>NZ_VTSX01000004.1 GCF_008329705.1 Chryseobacterium sp. SN22
AGTATAGCAAAAAAAATATTTACTACCAGTTATAATAATATTGCTAATGCATCTAACAGTCTCAAAAGTTATGATAGTGCAATAGTTTATTATAAAAAGGCTATAAAAACTGCTGATAATAGCGAAGCCAAATTTACATGTTATAATAATATTGGTGATGTATTAATAACACAAGGAAAAGTGAAGTCTGCTTTAATATATTTAAAAATGGCGATTAATGCTGACAGCCTTAAAAATTACTCTAGAGCAATAAATAATTATGCAAAAGCAAAATATCTTGATGACGAAAACTACATTCCCTTAAGAGAATTTAATAAAGCTTTAGAAATTAGAAAGAAAATTAATGATGAGGAAGGCTTGAATTCAAGTTTTGAAACCTTATCTACATATTATTTATATAAAGATGAAAAGTTATCTTTAGAATATGCACAGAAAATGCTGGAAGAAGCAAAGAATAACAAGAGTCCTGACGATCAAATAACTGCATTGAAAAGAATTATATCATTAGATCCAAAAAATTATCAGCAAAATTTTATAAAACTTGACTCTATAGATAATGAAGTTCAAACTTCAAGGAATAAACATAAAAGCCAATTTGCAATCGTAAGATATGACGTAGAACAAAAAAATGCTGAAAACCAAAGACTAGAAGATAGAAATTTTAGGCAAGCGATTGGTATTGGATCTTTAATTATAGCTTTAATTATCGGCATTTTCTGGTATAAAAAAAGAAAGAAAAGACTCCAGCAGGAAAAAGAACTCGAAGTCAAAAACACCCAGCTTAAAATGTCGAAAAGGGTGCATGATGTGGTGGCCAACGGGATTTATCAGGTAATGGCCAAGATTGAGAATCAGGAAGATTTTGACCGGAACAGGGCATTGGACGAACTGGAATACGTGTATGAAAAATCGCGGGACCTTTCTTATGAGAAGGCCGGTGAGGAAAAAGAATTCAGCCAGGAAATTTCGGAACTGATTGCCGGATTTAATAATGCCACGGTGAAAACGTTTACGGCAGGCAATGATCCTTCGATCTGGGAAAAAGTAGCTCCGGCGGTTAAAGAAGAGGTCTACCAGATGATCCGCGAACTGATGGTGAATATGAAGAAACACAGCCAGGCCACCCATGTTGCCGTTAAATTTGAAAAGACTGACGGGACAGTTGAAATCCAATACAAAGACAATGGCGTAGGGATTTCCGGGGATCTGATTTATAAAAACGGCTTACGGAATACGGCTTCCCGTATTGAAGCCATCGGCGGGACAATTACTTTTGACACAAAAATTGAAAAAGGGCTGAAAGTAAACCTTTCTTTTCCTGCTTCGTAACCGTTTTTGTTATGTTTAAAAAAGTATTAATCGTGGAAGACCAGGAAGTCACCAACCTGGGTATCATCCGGGCCCTGGAAGAATTATCCGTTTCCAGGTTTGAATTTGTAACGTATTGTGATGAAGCCCTGCAAAGGATAAAAGCCGCCACAGCAGAAAATGACCCGTACGACCTGCTGATCGCCGATCTTTCCTTTGAAAAAGACCACATCCGGCAGGATCTGCAAAGCGGTCAGGAACTGATCCTGGAAGCAAAAAAATTCCGGCCTGAACTGAAAGTAGTTGTGTTTTCCGTAGAAAAGCGCGCGCAGGTTATTGACGATCTTTATAAATCCTGCCGCATCGACGGATTTGTAAGCAAGGCCCGAAACGACGGGAAAGAGCTCAGGAATACCATCCGGAAAGTTTTTGAAGGAGAAACCGTGATGTCGCAGGAAATTCTGAATGCCATCCGGAATATCCCTTTCGCACTGGATGCCTACGACCTCAAACTGCTGGAACTGCTTGCCAAAGGATTAATACAAGATGAAATCGAAATATATTTCAGACAAAACCTTATTAGGCCTTTTAGTAGAAGAGCCATCGAAAAAAGACTTTATGAACTTCGCGATGGCGTTGGTGCAAAAAACAATATTGAAATGATTGTTATCTGTAAAGATATGGGCCTAATATAATTTTAAAATAGAAATTGAATATTTTTTCATGGTTTACGTGAAACCGTAAGGATAGAAAAGCGAAGCTATATACTTTTGAGGTGTTAAACCAATAAAGTTATTACAATGAAAAAGCCATTAGGAACCAAAGCAAGGACCGGAGAAAGTTGTCCTGAATCAGGAGTGTGGAAAGTAGTGGGAACCCCATCAACAACTGCTCCAATTTCAAAAGGAAACAGAATGCCTCCTTACAATGGACAAGCTGTAACTTGGGAATTAACCCAGTACGCTTAATTCATTCCGGTGGTTGTACGTAACAATCACCGGATATGACTTTTTCTTAAAAATTTTATTCAAAAATACATTAAAGGTTTTTCTTAATCATTTTATCTTAAATTTAATACTAATCAAGAGGAATTAGACAAGAGTGTATAGTACTTCTATTTCCTTCATAAAAATATATAACCATGTTCAAAAAAATTTTAATTGCCGAAGATCACGAAAGCATCAACATTTCCGTCCAGAAAACCCTGGAAGACCTGGGCATTCCGAAGGTTGACTATGTGTACTACTGCGATGATGCGATCGGGAAAATCCTGAAAGCCCTGCGGGAAGAGCAGCCGTACGACCTGCTGATTACCGATCTTTATTATGAAGAAGACCACCATACCCAGGAACTTAAAGATGGAAAGGAACTTATTGAAAAAGCAAAACAATTACAGCCCGGCCTGAAAGTGATCGTCTTCTCCGCCGAACGTAAGACCGGCGTCATCGATCATCTTTTTTCAGAATATGAAATCAACGGCTATGTGCAGAAGGCCCGGAACGATTCCAAAGATCTAAAGAAAGCCATCGCGTCCGTCTACATCGGCGAAGAATATCTTTCCTTCGACCTCAAACAGGAAATGAGAAAGTTTAACAATTATGAATTTTCCACTTACGATATCGTGATCGTTTCCCTGCTTTCCAAAGGGATCCTGCAAAAAAACATTCCGGCCCATCTCGAAGAAAAGAGCATCCGGCCTTCCAGTCTCAGCAGCGTCGAAAAAAGATTAAACAGCCTGAAAGAAGACCTCAGCGTCAACAGCAACGAACAGCTGGTCGCTTTCTGCAAGGATCTCGGGATTATCTGAACCCATCCATTTTATTTACAACCTTCCAACTTTTGGAAGGTTTTTTTATTTTTTGCCCGTTTTACGGAAACCCGTAAAAATTACTCATTAAAGGGTGATACTTTTGGAATGTCAAACAAAAACAATCATGGAATACAAAGTAATACCTTTCGTTGCAACAGTGAACCCAAACAATATGAGTTCCAAAAATATTGCAGAGCAATTAGATCAGTTAGTAAAAACCCATACCGAGGATGGATGGGAATATGTGAGGCTTGAAAGCGTATCTACCTACGTCCAGCCGGTAGAGGGCTGCTTTGGAAATACGGAAAAATCCGGTTACATGACTTCCTTTCAGATGGTCGTATTCAGTAAAATAAAAGATGAAGAATTTCCTGCTTCTTCCGATTAAAATGTATTGGCGGATCATTCCACCGTCAAAAAGAAGAAAATGCATCTTCAGAACAAGCTGTTCGAAATATGTATATGAGAAAACAACAAGCGATGGATTTGTGTCAGGATTAAAAGCATTGAAATACCGCTTCCAAAACTGTAGATCCGGAGCCTGTATCATCGAAAACCTAACAGGAGAAACTTATATTATTCTGCCCAATCAACAGATTCTGAACGAATCAGAAATTTCAGAACGATTATTAAAAATAAAAATCAACCATGGGAAAATTTGTCATTACCCGAAGAGTAAACCAGGAGTATCAGTTTAATCTGAAAGCCGGAAACGGCGAAATTGTTTTAACCAGCGAAGGCTATGTTCAGAAAGGATCATGCCACAAAGGAATTGAATCAGTAAAAGTCAATTCTCAGGATGATTCCCGATACGATAAAAGAACAGCGGTAAACGGGAAATTGTACTTTGTTTTAAAAGCAAGGAACGGCGAAATCATCGGCAAAAGCCAGCTGTACAATTCCAAATCCGGCATGGAAAGCGGAATTGCCGCCGTAAAACTCAACGCATACGCCGCGGAAATCATTGATGAAACTGTAAAAACAAATGAGTATGGATCTTAAAATTAAACTTGAGCAGCTGCATCAGAGAGTGGTTGGCCTGAAAGACCAGATCGGAACGGAAGAAGCGACAAAAAATGCATTTGTACTGCCTTTTATCCAGATTTTAGGTTATGATATTTTCAATCCTACCGAAGTTGTTCCCGAGCATGTGTGTGATATCGGGACTAAGAAAGGAGAAAAAGTAGATTATGTAATCCGTCACAACGATGCTCCGATTTTTATTATTGAGTGCAAGCACTGGAAAGAAAGTGCCGATGCCCACAATTCCCAGCTTCACCGTTATTACCATGTTTCAAAAACCCGGTTTGGCGTGCTAACCAACGGAATTGTCTATAATTTTTACACCGATCTGGAAAAACCGAATATCATGGATGAAAAGCCATTTTTCACCATTAATATTGAAGACATTAAGGACAGTTCGATTAAAATTCTGGAAAAATTTACCAAAAAGGATTACAATCTTGAAGAAATCCTTGATTCTGCTGAAGCCCTGAAATACATCAAAGCGATCCGTAAAGAATTTGAAAAGGAAATAGAGAATCCTTCGGATGAAATTGTCAAGCTCCTCGTGAGCCGTTTTTTTGACAAACCGATTACGGCAAACAGAATGGTTCCCTTTAAAGAATATACGAAAAAAGCTCTTACCACTTCAATCAATGAATCGATCAGCTTCAGGCTGAAATCCGCTCTAAGCATCAATGAACAGATCGAAAAGCAGGATGATGCGGTAAAAACACAACAGCCGGTTGATGAAAATAACGAATCGAAAATCGTAACCACCGAAGAGGAATTGGAAGGTTTCCAGATTGTAAAAGCGATTCTGCGGGAGAAAATTCCATCCGCAAGAATTGCTTACCGCGATACGTTATCGTATTTCGGGATTCTGCTGGACGACAACAACCGTAAACCACTCTGCAGGCTTCATTTCAATACAGCCAACAAATACCTGGAAACCTTCCATAACGGAAAGGAAGCCGGCGAAAAAATCCTGCTGGGCACGCTGGATGAAATTTATAATTACCGTGATAAACTCCTGATGACCCTTGAGAACTATAACTAAACCGATAACCATGAAAAAACTAATACCTTTCATCATAATCACTTTCAGTGTATTTATTTTAAATTCTTGTTTTAAAGCTAACGACAATGTAGGGCATGACGGTAGATGTACCGGCTCTGCTTACTGTTCTGCCTGCACTAACTGTTCAAGGTGCGGGCATTGCGGAAGCGGCGGGACCTGCGGAGTCTGCGGCAGAGGATCTTCCGGAAGCAATTCGTCTTCCGGGAGTTCTTCCAAAAAGAACAGGTCTAAAAAACAGGAAACTTCAGCAAGTCACACTTCTTCAAAAGCAAAATCCAAGAAACCGCCAAAAGTTCTTATTGATAAAGTAAATATCAATATTAATTCAAACAACAGATACTTTGCAGGAGTTGCGGCAGTCAGAATTTACGAGAAGCCTTCCGATAAATCGAAGACCATAATCACTGTTACTAAAAATGCCAAACTGATTAAGCTTCAGGAATTGAAAGGATGGTATAAAGTAAGAGTAGAATCAAGCAGTAAAACAGGGTATGTTAAGCGTAAGGATGTGAAATAATTAAAAAACAAATATCATGAACTTAAAGAAATTTTTAAACGAAGAGCAGGATCCACAAGCTGTTGAAAAGCTTTTGGGAAGGATCAACACTCTGCTGACTTCGCAGGAAACCGTGGAATATATTGCGGTTCAGAAAAAACCGATCCTCAATTTTTCTCCCGAATGTATCGCACTTACCAACAGAAGAATTATTTTCTGCAGACCGAGAAACTTCGGATTATCAATGGATTTTCAGGATTACAGTTGGGTAGATGTCGCAGACTGCCACATTAAAGAAGGAATTGTCGGCTCCACCTTCATGATGAAAACTACCACGAACTTCACCAATATGGTGGATTATCTTCCAAAAAACCAGGCCAGAAAACTCTATCAGTTCGCTCAGGAAGTGGAGGAAAGAATGCGCAGAGTAAGAAGAGAAAAAAGCCTGGAAACCCTCAGGGCGTCCGCAGGAGGGGTGACGGTAAACAATGCCACCCCCATTATCACTCAGCCACAGCAATTTCAACAGGAGACAAAACCCTTGTTAATTGAAAATGAGGATCCCTTTGCGTTATTGCAGAAATTAAAAGATCTTAAAGAGAATGAAATAATCTCTTCCGAAGAATTTGAAACAAAAAAGAACGAAATCTTATCCAGAGTTTAAATTATGAAATCAAAATCGACCACCGTTTTACTTACATTTTTCTTAGGAGGATTAGGCATTCACAGATTTTATTTAGGACAGAACGCTATGGGAATACTTTATCTTGTATTTTGCTGGACTTTTATTCCTGCATTTATTGCGCTTATTGATTTTTTTGTATTCCTTTTTATGCCTGAATACCGTTTTAATAACAAATATAATCTTAAAACAGGATTTTAAATCACATCATGAAACCCTTTCTCACCTTCTGTGCGCTGTGTTGTTTCATCGGTATTTTCAAGCTTCCTATTGAATATTATACTTTTCTCAGAATTCTAGTTTCCGCCGGAGCCTTATTGGTTTTATACCATACGATAACTTCGAGGCAGCCTTATTTCAGTATCGTATTTCTTGCCATCCTCATTCTTTTCAATCCTGTTTTCCCCATCTACCTTTACCGGAAGAACATTTGGATTCCGATTGATACCATAACAGGGATTCTGTTTCTGCTTATTAATTTCATCGAAAAACAGGTCCTTGAGAAAGAAGAGGAAATAACCGAAGAAACACAGGAATATGCATTACCAATACACCAGAGAGCTGTTGCCAAAGACAGAATCATTAACCCTCAGAAAACAAAAGAACAATAACCGATATGGAAAACAATCAGATAACGGAAAACCTTAAAGCCCATTTTTTAAGATTGTATCAAATGGCGGTCTGTGACGATGATTTCAGCGCACTGGAATTGAAAATGCTCTACAGATGTGCCGAAGAAAGAGGCATTTCCCCTAAAAACCTGGATGAAATTCTGATGAACCCGATCAATTTAAAATCATGGGTGCCAAAGACCATTGAAGAAAAAGTGGATTATCTCTATGATCTTACCGCCATGATCTGGGCAGACGGCACGGTTTCACAAAATGAATATTCTGCCCTACAGAAATATGTGGTTATGTTCGGATTCCTGGAAGAAAATGCAACGGCTATTGTAGACTATCTTATTGAAGCTGTAAAAACCGGAAAAAACAAAAGTGAAATTATATACGAACTTAAAAACTAAGCATTATGGATACATCCAACATAAAAAATTTATTCCGGCTGAAGCCGACTCCTGCAGAACCAGTACAGGAAGAGCTTCCCAAAGCCGAGGTGAACCCTGATGATGAATCTCTTGAAGAAAGCAGGAGAAGAACCTATCATGAATCGGGATACCGTGACAGTTCGCGTACCAGCGGAAACCACTCTACCCTTTCCATCTGCCTGGATGCGGTATATTCCAAATTCCAGAATGAAGAAAAAGAAATGGTTGAAAAGCAGCAGAAGCTGAAAGAATCTTACGTCAACGAACAGAAAAACAGGGAAACGGAAATCAAAGCATTAACGGTCTCACAGGAAACCCGGGAGGAACAGCTGAAAACCAACAACACAGAAATTGAAAACCATCAGCATACCATTGAAAACTTAAAAGCTGAAATCCTTGATCTGCCCAGAAATCCTGAAAAGTACAATGTGAAAGCGGGAAGAGGAGCTTCAGCCAAATTTTGGATCGGTACGATTCTTCTGATTCCCATCACGTTATACCTGGCTACTTTTTATATATCAACTTCATATTCAGCTTTTTTCAAAAGTTTTGATGCAAAAAGTACGGTTATCCAAAGTGTATTGGATGCAAATGCCTGGATGAAAGCATGGAATGACGGTTTTATTGAAGTGGCATTCGTTACCCTGATTCCGTTTGTCTTTTTAGGACTGGGATTTCTGATTCATATGTTCGGAGAAAATAAAACCAAAATCAACTATGTAAAGCTTGCTTTATTGTTTATCGTAACCTTTATTTTTGATGCTATTTTGGCCTATGAAATCGAGTCAAAACTATACGAATTAAATAAGACTTTTGAATCTCTTCCCTTTGATCTAAAAATAGCTTTTACGAAGATTCAGTTTTGGGGAATTATCTTCGCAGGATTCATTGTATATATCATTTGGGGGCTCGTTTTCGATTTTGTTATGAAGGAGCACCGGGAAAAAGACAGGATTAAAAACGAGCAGGAAATCCGGCAGAAAAAAGTGGAATTCTTTCAGGAAAAGATCAACACATTAAAAAAAGAAATTGAAGAGATTATATCCAATATCGGGAATACCAAGGAAGTCATCATTAAAACCCGTGGCAGAATCGAAGAACTGCAGAACATCATAGACGGCGTTATTATTCCTACCAAAGATTATAAACTCTATGCTTCGGAATATGTGCAGGGCTGGATTACATTTATCGGAGAAAAAATCGCCGTTTCCAAAACGGAAAAGCAAACCATGATCGACAGCTGTATTGAAACCTACACAACCAATCTGGAAACTGTCGGAGCCAATTCGGATAACCAGAACCTGGTTTATTTATCATCTCTTTAAATCTAATTTTATGAAAAAAATATTCTACTTGCTATTAATCGTTTTTGTGGTTTCTTGCTGTAAAAAAGGAGGAGAAATTACAGAAGGAGATACCACAGGCACCATTGTTGATCCAAACAATATCAATGTCAGTATTTTGATCGACCTATCGGACAGAATAGATCCGACCACAAACCCTAATGTTACGATGTCGTATTTTCAAAGGGATACCGAATACATCAAAGCCATCGAGAAAGGGTTTCTCAACCATATAAAATCAAAAAAGATCATCACGTATGACGATCAGATGCAGGTATTTTTCAATCCGGAGCCTTCCGAGCCAAAGATCAATGACTTCACGAAAGAACTAAAGGTTTCTTTTGATAAAAATACGTCGAAAGATTATTTTGCATCCGTTGAAAAAAAATATTCCGAAATTCCGTCATACATTTATCAATCAGCTCTTAAAGACGGGAATTATGTAGGTTCCGACATCTGGGAATTTTTTAAAAACAAAGTAAAAGATTATTGTATAAAAGACGATAAAAGGAATATTCTTTTCATTCTCACCGATGGATATATGTATCATGAGAATACGAAGTTTGCAGAAGAAAATAAAACTTCTTATCTGACCGGAAAATTAATAAAATCTAATAATCTCAATACTTCGGATTTCAAAAACACCATAGAGAAGAACAAATACGGTTTTGTAAAGGCCAACGACGACCTCAGTAATCTGGAAGTGGTCGTCCTAGGAATCAATCCTGAAAAAGGTAACCCTTTTGAGGAAGCCGTCATCAAAGAATATTGGGAGAATTGGTTTAAAGAAATGAAAATCAAAAGCTATCAGATCAAATCGGCTGACCTGCCTTCCAACCTTGAACCGATTATTCTGAAATCGATTGCAGGAAAATAAAAAACACACGTCCATATAAACATCAAAAAAGCGAAGAATAACCCTTCGCTTTTTTTATTTTCTTAGCATCTCCGTATGCGGGATGTCATCTTCCAGATACTTCTTGCCGGTATCTTCAAAGCCGAATCCGCCATAGAATCGCAACAGGTAATCCTGTGCGGAAATCCTGATCTCTGAAGTACGGAAACGGTTTTCGATGGTTTGTACAGCATAGGCAATCAGCTGTTTTCCCAGGTTCTTGCCTCTCGCTTTTTCGGTGGTTAAAACCCTTCCGATAGACGCTTCATTATACTTGATGCCTTTGTCGAAAATCCGGCAGTTGGCCAGCACTTCCCCATCTTCTTCCGCCCAGAGGTGAACGGCTTTCTGGTCGTAACCGTCCAGGTCCGGATACGGGCAGTTCTGTTCTACAACGAAAACATCAACCCTCGCCTTGATAACGGCATACAGCTCGGGAACCGTCAATTCGTCAAACGTCTTTATTTTCCAGATTATCTTACTCATCGAAGTTGACACTGTTATTGGCGAGGAACTCATTGGTTTTCTGGATAAATTGCAGGATTTCGTCGCAGCCTTCCTTCTTTTCGGCCGACGTCACATAAATTTCCGGCAGGTCTTCCCAGGTTTTATTCAGTTCCGCTTTATAATGTTCCACGTTTTGTATCGCAGTATTCGGTTTCAGCTTGTCCACTTTGGTGAAAACAATGGAAAAAGGCACCCCGCTTTCCCCGCACCACTGAATGAATTCCAGATCAATGGCCTGCGGCTTGTGCCGGGAATCCACCAAGACGAAAAGGTTAACCAGGTTTCTTCGGTTTAAGATATAGTTGGTAATCAGCTTTTCAAAATCCTTCCGGATCGACTTGGAAACCTTGGCATAGCCATACCCCGGCAAATCCGTAAGGTACCAGTTTTCATTCACCAGAAAATGGTTGATAAGCTGGGTTTTTCCCGGAGTTCCGGAAGTCTTTGCAAGGTCTTTATGATTCATCATGGCATTGATCAACGAAGATTTTCCCACATTGGATCTCCCGATAAAAGCATACTCCGGCATATTGGGTTCCGGACATTCCTGCCATTTTCCGCTGCTTTTGACAAACGTTGCTGTTTTAATAACCATTTCTTTGCATATTTTAATTCGTCAAATATCGTAATAAAATAAACGCCATAAAAACTTAAGTCTTTATCCGTAAAATTTAAGCAGCTTTTCCTCCCGCGATTAAAGCAAAAGAAAGAGTGATTTAAGAGAAAACCACAGGTTTTGAAAACCTATGGGGTTGTATTAAGTCTTTAAACCAAAAACAGGAAGTAAAAAATTTACCTCCTGTCTTAATTTTTAAACTTTATCTTTCAGCCAGCTGTACAGAATCTCGTTGAATTCGTCCGGCTTTTCCATCATGGCTGCGTGGCCGCATTTATCAATCCAGAACAGTTCTGAGTCTGGAATAAACTTATGCATGTCTTCAGCCACTTCAGGCGGTGTTACGTTGTCATTTCTTCCCCAGATCAGGCAGGTTGGGGTTTTGATCTTCGGCAGATCGTTCAGCATATTGTGCTTGATGGCGCTTCTGGCCAGCATCACGGTCTTTATCCCTTTCATCCGGTCATTGACTACAGCAAAAACCTCGTCTACAAGATCTTCCGTGGCTACGGCAGGGTCATAAAAAACGTCTTCTGTTTTTTTTCTGATATAAGAACGGTCGTTCTTTCTCGGGAAACTGTCCCCGAAAGTTCTTTCATAAAGACCCGAACTTCCTGTAAGTACAAGATTTTTCACCAGATCCGGCCTTGCCAGCGTCAGGATCAGCCCTACATGGCCCCCCATTGAATTCCCGACAATCGTTGCAGGACCTTTCACATGGGTTTCCAGGAACTTGGCAATATACTTTGCCAAAGTCGTCAGATTGGTATTAAGTACCGGCAATTCGTAGATCGGTAACTGAGGGACATAGACTTTAAATCCCCTGTCTGAAAAAAAATCCACCATCTTATTGAAATTGCTCAACCCACCCATTAACCCGTGCAGCAGCACTAATGGATGTCCCTCTCCCGCCTCTATAAAGGTATATTTCTTTTCTTTTTTTGTACTAAATATCATAAAATGCCTTAATAAAGCCTTGCAAAAATACAAATTAAACCTCAAAAATATTTTGAATACTCTAATTTAAAATAAAAATAATATACCAAACTCCTTTTTCCTCACTTTTTTGTGAAACTCTTTTGTATGGGTCAAATAATATCTTCCACAATCTTCATTATATCAGAATATTAAACCCCTGAAATTAAATCTTTGATAAAACTTATTAACATTAAGGCAAAAAGTGGTAAAAAGTGGGAGGATTTAGAAATTATTATATAAATTTGTCCCAAATGAAAAGTTTCATTGGGACATATGAGTGTAAAATTGACGACAAAGGCCGCTTAAAAGTTCCTTCATCTTTGATTAAACAGATGGAAAACTTTGATGATAAGGCGTTTGTAGTCAAAAGATCCGTGTTCCAATCCT
Organism: Chryseobacterium sp. SN22; assembly: GCF_008329705.1. Taxonomy (GTDB): domain Bacteria; phylum Bacteroidota; class Bacteroidia; order Flavobacteriales; family Weeksellaceae; genus Chryseobacterium. Next base: position 12,151 of record NZ_VTSX01000004.1, read on the forward strand.
GCCTGGAAGTATATCCTATGAATGCATGGGATAAAATGATGGGCAAGATCAATAAACTGAATCGTTTTGTGAAAAAGAATGCTGATTTCATCAGAATGTTTACGGCAGGAGTAAAAACAGTAGAATTGGATAATGCAGGAAGACTGCAGATCTCAAAAGACCTCACGGTTTTCGCCGGTCTTCAGAAAGACATTGTGATTACCGGTGCAGGAGAACTCTTTGAGATTTGGGATAAAGAAGCGTATGAAAAGGTAATTTCCATAGACGAAGCCGATTTTGCCAGCCTTGCTGAAGATGTAATGGGCTCTTTAGATGAAGAATAACAGCCGGATAAGGCAATAAAAAAACACACCTTAAGCATGTATCATAACCCCGTTTTGTTGAAGCAGAGTGTTGATGATTTGGTAACGAATCCAGACGGAACCTATGTAGACTGTACTTTTGGTGGCGGAGGCCATTCAAGAGAAATATTGGGCCGGCTTTCGGATAAAGGAAGACTGTTCAGTTTTGATCAGGATCTTGATGCATTGAAAAATACCATTGACGATCCGCGGTTTACGCTGATCAATCAGAATTTCCGGTTTCTGGAAAATTCATTGATGATCTACGGGATTTCCCGGGTGGACGGCATTCTGGCCGATTTAGGCGTTTCCTCCCACCAGTTTGATGAAGCCGACCGGGGCTTCTCAACAAGGAGCAATGCCCCGCTGGATATGCGGATGAACGTGATGCAGGGCCTGGATGCCAAAAGGGTCATCAACGATTACGATGAAGAGCAGCTTGCCGATATATTTTATTATTACGGCGAACTGAGGGAAGCAAGGAAACTGGCGAGGGACATCGTTCATCACCGGAAAATAAAAAGCATCAATACCACGGAAGACCTGAAAAAACTGTTCAGCTACCTTCCGCCGCATAAAGTGAATAAATTTTATGCCCAGCTGTTCCAGGCGATCCGGATCGAGGTGAATCAGGAGCTGGAAGTTTTAAAGGAAATGCTGGTGCAGGCCTACAATGTTTTAAAACCCGAAGGAAGGCTGGTAGTAATTTCCTATCATTCCCTGGAAGACAGGCTGGTGAAAAGATTTTTGAAAAACGGAATGTTTGAGGGAGAACCTGAAAGAGACATTTACGGAAATTATAAAAAAGCATTTGAGCTGATAAAGAGCAAAGCCATCGTTCCCGACGAAAGTGAGATCGAAGAAAACTCAAGAGCCAGAAGTGCTAAAATGAGAACAGGCATAAAAGTGTAATGTAAATAAATGGTGAATGGGCAATTGTGAATTTAGATTGACCATCTGCCGGTAAGACGGACAAGCGCTCCCCATTTCTCCTCCAGAGGGGTGACGAAAATTCAAAAGAATTTTTAACGGAGCGGCTAACGAGAATAATTTAATAATAAAATCAGACAAAGTCTGTGGCAAAAAGAGTAACAAGGAACCGTCCTCAGAAGAAACTGACTTTTATAGACATTATAAAAGGCAATTTCCTGAACCGTGACGAGATCAAAATACACTATAAGTATTTCCTGTTGCTGTTTGTGCTGATGATGGCGATGATTTACACCAACCACCTCGTCAATAAAAAAATTAAGATCGTAAACGCCCTCAAAGAAGAAACGGAAGAATATAAATCGCGGAACGCTTACGCACAGAGTAAGCTGATTAAAGTGAAAATGGAATCGGAACTGGGGAAGGAAGTAGCAAAGGATTCTCTGATGACCCTGGAAAACCATCCTCATAAATTGCTAATAAAACTGGACAGTACAGATGCAAAAGCAAAATGAATACGACAACAAACGTAAGAAAACCTTACGGTGGGGCTACCTCTTTGCAGTGGTGGCTTTGTGCGTATTTACCCTTTTCCTTGCCAGAATCTTAATCCTTCAGAATACCAACGTCCAGGAAATAAAAGACGATTACATCAACAAAAACTACCGTGAAGCGACTTTGAAAGCTGCCAGAGGAAACCTGTTTGCCTCCGACGGATCCATCCTCGCTACCACTGTGATGCGTTATGATATCTACCTGGATTTCAAAACAATGAAAGACACGGTATACACCAACAACATCGGTGCTTTGAGCGACTCTTTAAGCAGAATGTTCGGGAAGCCAAGGGGCGAATTCAGAAAAAAATTCGATGAGCAGCGAAGAAAGAAAAACCAGTATTACACCTTGGTAAAAGGTCTGGATTTCGACCAGTACGACAGGATCCGTAAGTTCCCGATATTCAGGAAAGGGAAGAACAAAGGAGGATTCATTGTGGACAGAAACTACAAACGGGAACTCGCTACCACAGAAATCGGGGCCGGAACCATCGGAATGGATGACGGCGTTCATACCGCCGGCCTGGAAGGAGCCTTTTCAAAATACCTAAGGGGAACAGACGGAAAAAGACTGGAACAGCGGATCAATTCCTCCCAGTGGAAACCGATTGATTACTGGAAAGTTCAGGAACCGATTGACGGTGAAGATGTTTATACCACTTTAGACCTCAGGATTCAGGATATTGCCCACTCTGCCTTACAGAAACAGCTGATTAATTTCGAAGCAAAGCACGGAACTGTGATTGTTATGGAGGTAACAACCGGAAAAGTCCGTGCCATGGTCAACTTACGAAAAACGGATGACGGTGATTACGTAGATTCCTATAATTATGCCCTTAAAGATAATATCGAGCCGGGCTCTACGTTCAAAACCATTTCGCTTCTGGCTGCAATGGACGACGGCTTTATTGATGAAAACACAACGGTAGACGTAGGAAACGGGATCTGGGTGTATGCCAAGCAGAGAATTTCCGATGGCCACGGCCACGGTGTGTATGACATCAGCGACGTCCTGGCCAAATCCAGCAATGTAGGTTCGGCCAAACTCATCACAAAATATTACGCAGAGAAGCCGCAGATTTTCCTGGATCATTTAAGACGATGGAAACTTTTCGACAAAATGGATATCGAGCTTCCGGGGATTACCAAACCGAGGTTTGTAACGCCGGAAAGCAAGAGATGGAATCCTGCTGCGCTGGCATCGCTTGCCTACGGATATGCTTCCAACATCAATTTATTGCAACTGGCTACTTTCTATAACGGCGTCGCCAACAACGGTAAAATGCTGAAACCTCTCTTTATTGATAAAATCATGAAAGACGGCAAAATATCCTATACGGCCAAACCGGAAGTAATGGTCAGCAAAATGGCTTCCGAGAAAGCCATCAGAATGATGACCCATGCGCTCACCAAAGCCGTTGAAAAAGGTACAGGGAAAAGTATTTTTACGCCTAACCTGAAAATGGCCGGAAAGACGGGAACCGCAAGGTTTGAATACTGGCTGCCCGGTCCGATGAAGTACCGCGCATCATTCGCCGGCTTCTACCCTGCTGATAATCCGAAGTATACCTGCTATGTGATGATCAGCGAACCCAATACCGCAAAAGGTTTTTACGGAGCTACCGTTGCTGCCCCGGTATTCAAGGAAATTGCAGGAAAAACCTTCCTGAAGACACCGCAGAATGTTGAAAAAGAAATGCTGGTAGACAAAAAGGTAAACCTTAATAAAATGGTTGAACCGAATGTAAAAGTCGCCGTGAACCATAAACAGATGCCCAATGTTGTCGGATTAATCGGTAAAAACGTTATCCCGCAGCTGGAAAACCTCGGCTACCGTGTCGATTACAAAGGCGTCGGAAGAATTACGGAACAGTTCCCGACCGAAGGAACGACCATCAGCAAAAACCAGAGGATTTATTTATCCCTGCAAAACTAAAACCTGGTCCCGAAAGAAGGCTTGAACAGAATAGGATAAAAAAATAGAATATTAAAGATAAAGCATAGGTACATGCAGTTAAATGAATTATTAAAAAGAATTCCGGTACTGGAAATCCTTGGCAATGACAGCCTGGAAGTTTCCGCACCGGTTTTCGACAGCAGAAAGGTAACGGAAAACTCTGTGTATATCGCAATGAGAGGAACCGTTGTGGACGGACATTCATTTATTGCGGCATCGGTGGAAAAAGGGGCAACAGCCATTGTCTGTGAAGAATTCCCGGAACATACGGATGAAAGTATAACGTATGTGAAAATAAAAGATTCATCCAAAGCTTTAGGGCAGCTGGCTTCCAATTTTTACGGGAACCCTTCCGAAAAACTAAAACTGATCGGGGTAACGGGAACCAACGGAAAAACGTCGGTATCCACTCTGCTATTTGATGTTTTTAAAAATTTAGGCTATGATTCAGCCTTATTGTCTACGGTTGAAATCAGGATTGCCGACCAGGTGATTCCTGCAACCCACACTACGCCGGATGTTATCACAATCAATAGAATCCTTGCCGAGGCTATAGAAGAAGGCTGCGAATTTGCCTTTATGGAAGTAAGCTCCCATGGGATTGCCCAAAACAGGATCGAAGGGCTTCATTTTTCGATAGCCGGTTTCACGAATCTTACCCACGACCACCTGGATTATCATAAAACGTTCGACGAATATTTAAAAACGAAGAAAAAATTTTTTGACGGGCTGAGCAGCACCGCGGTGGCCATTACCAACGTTGATGATAAAAACGGGAACGTCATGCTTCAGAACACGAAGGCTTCAAAAAGGTCTTTCGCAATGAAAACCATGGCCGATTACCATGGAAGGCTTCTGGAAGTTGATTTCAACGGCATGCTGCTGAACTTCAACGGAAAAGAATTCTGGACGACCCTCACCGGAAAATTCAATGTCTATAATTTATTACTGGTATTCGGGATTGCCTCTGAACTCGGATTTGAACAGGAAGAAATTCTTCAGGCAATCAGTCAGCTGAAAAGGGTTTCGGGAAGATTTGAAACCTTTAAATCGGATGGTGGGATTTTCTTCATCGTCGATTATGCCCATACGCCGGATGCCCTGGAAAATGTCCTGGACAGCATCAATGACATCCGGACCAAAAACGAAAGGCTAATCACGGTTTTCGGTTGCGGAGGCGACAGGGATCATGCAAAAAGACCTGAAATGGGAAATATTGCCACGAAAAAATCTACGTTGGCGATCATCACGTCGGACAATCCGAGAACGGAAGATCCGGCAGCGATTATCAAAGAAATTGAAGCGGGCGTTGAACCTCAGAATTTCAGCAAATACACTTCTATCCCGGACCGGAAAGAAGCCATTAAGATGGCCATCAAATTTGCTGAACCGAAAGATATTGTTCTTGTAGCCGGCAAAGGCCATGAAAACTATCAGGAAATCAATGGTATAAAGCACCATTTTGATGACAAGGAAACAATTAATGAGCTCTGGAAATTAATGAGTAAATAAATATAAATAAACTTATTAAAACTTAAACTAGAAGAACCCATGTTGTATTATCTATATGAATATCTAACCAACCACGGCATCCACGTTCCGGGAATGGGACTGCTCAGATACATCTCGTTCCGTGCCGGAATGGCGGTTCTGTTTTCCCTGACCATCGCTTTGGTGTTCGGTAAAAGAATCATCAACTACCTGCGGGCAAAGCAGATGGGTGAACTGGTTCGTGATCTCGGGTTAGACGGACAGAAACAGAAGGAAGGGACACCGACCATGGGAGGACTGATTATTATTCTCGCTACTCTTATTCCCGTGCTGCTCTTCACAAGAATTACCAATGTGTACATTGTTCTTCTGATTGTCTCGGTGATCTGGATGGGAGCAATTGGTTTTCTGGATGATTATTTAAAGAAAATCAAAAAAAACAAAGACGGCCTGAGCGGTAAATTCAAGATTGTAGGCCAGGTGGGATTAGGATTAATTGTAGGGGTGACCATGTATTTCCATCCTGACGTTACGGTAAAAAGAAAATATTCGGATGCGAAAGTTGTGAACAGGAATAATGTGGAACAGAACTTTATGCCTACCGAAAAAATCACCGTTTCCACCGTTCCTTTTGCTAAAAACAACGAATTCGATTACAGCGGAATACTGTTCTGGATGAATGATAAGGACGCGCACGAATGGGCTTGGGTGGTCTTTATCCCGATCGTTATTTTCATTGTAACCGCCGTATCCAACGGAGCTAATATTACAGATGGGATCGACGGGCTTGCAGCCGGTACCAGTACCGTTATCCTCCTGACCCTCGGCTTGTTTGCCTACCTTTCCGGAAACATTATTTTCGCAGATTACCTGAACATCATGTTCCTTCCCAATATGGGGGAAACCACCATTTTCGTAGTGGCCATGGTAGGGGCCGTGATCGGGTTTTTCTGGTACAACACCTATCCTGCCCAGGTTTTTATGGGCGACACCGGAAGCCTGATGCTGGGCGGTGCAATTGCCGTACTGGCAATTATTTTAAGAAAAGAACTGATGATCCCCGTGCTGTGCGGAATTTTCTTAATTGAAAATATTTCCGTGATGCTTCAGGTGATCGTCTTCAAATACAGGAAAAGAAAATTCGGGCTGGAATATGCCCAGAACAACAGATTCTTCAGAATGTCCCCTTTGCATCACCATTATCAGAAAGGCGGCTTTCATGAGAGTAAAATAGTAAACCGAATGATCATCATCGGGGTAATGCTGGCCATTGTCTGCCTGATTACGCTGAAGATGAGATAAAAATTAATTTAAAACTGAATGATCATCAAAAATCATTCGGCCATTAAATCATAAATTATATGAAAATAGTTGTTTTAGGAGGAGGAGAAAGCGGTTGCGGCGCTGCCTATCTGGCGAAAAAGAAAGGCATGGAAGTCTTTCTTTCGGATAAAGGCGTCATCAAGGACAATTACAGGCAGTTTCTTACCGAGCATTCAATTGAATTTGAAGAAAGAAGCCATGATGAAGAAAGGATTCTGGATGCAGACTGGATCGTAAAGAGCCCGGGCATCCCGAAAAAAGCTGAAATGATCCGGAAGATCCAGGAAAAAGGCATCCGGCTGTCTTCCGAAATCGAATTTGCTTCAGAGTTTACCGATGCCAAAATCATCGCGATTACCGGAAGCAACGGAAAAACAACCACCACTTCCCTGATCTATTACATCCTGAAAAACGACGGACTGAACGTAGGGCTGGGCGGAAATATCGGTTACAGCTTTGCCAAGCAGGTGGCCGACGAAAACCATGAATATTATGTACTGGAAGTAAGCTCTTTCCAGTTGGATGACATTCAGAATTTCAGGCCCTATATCTCTTTGTTGCTGAATCTGTCACAGGATCACCTGGATCAGTACAATTACAACTATGAAGAGTATGCGCTGGCCAAGTTCAGGATCGCTGAAAACCAGGAAAATGACAATTTTTTCATCTATAACAAGGATGACGAAATGAGCAAAAATATTCTTGAAAAATTAGAAATAAAGGCTAAAATGATCCCTTTTTCCACCAAAGAACAACTGGCGGAAGGAGGATTCGTCAACGGTGACCGGATAGAAGTAAAGCTAAAAGATGATTTCTCCATGAAAATTGATGAACTGTCACTTTTAGGAAACCATAACGTAGCAAACAGCTTAGCAGCATCCATAGCGGGTAAAATACTGGAGATCAACAATGAAAGCATCAGAAACTCATTAATGACTTTTCAGGCAGTGGAACACAGACTGGAGCTGGTAACTGAAATTGATGGCGTAAAATACATCAACGACAGCAAGGCCACCAATGTAAATGCTACCTATTACGCATTGGAAAGCATGAAAACACCAACCGTATGGATTGTGGGCGGAGTGGATAAAGGAAACGACTATACCGAAATTGAAGAATTAGTCAGAAGAAAAGTAAAGGCAATTATCTGCCTCGGAATTGATAACGATAAAATTATCAGATTCTTTAAAGATAAAAAAGAATTTATTTATGATACCTCCAGCATGGAAAAAGCGGTGGAAATCTCAAAATCGCTGGCTAAAAAAGGCGATACGGTTCTGCTGTCGCCCTGCTGCGCAAGCTTTGATCTATTCAGAAGCTATGAAGACCGGGGACATCAGTTTAAAGAGCAGGTAATAAAGAAATCCGCTAACCAACCATAGCGAAGACGAATTATGAACGAACAGGACACAGAAAGCAGATTTGAATTTCTAAAGGGCGATAAAGTACTTTGGATGGTTATCCTCGTGATCTCCATTTTTTCTATTTTCCCTGTATACTCCGCCAGTTCGAATCTGGAATATATCGTAAACAACGGGACCACAACCGGTCACGTCATCAAACATATGTTCTTTGTGGTCCTGGGACTTGGAATCATGAGGGTAGTCGGGATGGTGAAGTACGAATACATCGGGAAGCTCAGCAGTATTCTTCTGGCCTTAATGGTTGTTTTACTGATCGTTACCATGTTTACGGGACAGACCATCGATGGAGCAAGTGCTTCCCGCTGGCTGAAAATCCCCGGAACGCCTATCTCTTTCCAGCCTTCCTCATTCGCCTTCCTTATGCTGATCATTTACCTGTGCCGGTATTTGACCAAAAAAATTACCCGGGAACGGCTTCCGATCGAGAATATTATGTACATTTTCGGGCCGATTCTGCTCGTTTTTGTATTAGTAGCTAAAGACAACGGTTCCACCGCCTTAATGATCCTGATGGTCTCCGTGATTGTACTTATCATCGGACAGCTGCACTGGAAATACATTGCAGGATTCATCTCGGCTTCATTCATCGCCATCGTTCTGTTTTTACTGGTTGCTTTGAATACCAACCTGATCGGAGGAAACCGGGTTCATACCTGGATGAGCCGGATCGAAACGTTTACTTCAAGCAAAGCCAAAAGTGCTGATGTGGATGACGAAAGTGTAAAGGCAAAAAATTATCAGGTCATGCAGGCCAAAGCCGCCATCGTTCATGGGGGAATTACCGGAATGGGACCAGGAAAAAGTGCTTTAAAACAAATGCTTCCTCAATCTGCCTCCGATTTTATCTTTGCGGTGATTGTAGAAGAATATGGTGTTATCGGCGCTGTTTTCTTAGTCAGTTTGTATTTAATCATGATCATCCGTATTGTTATGATCGCCAGTAAGATGCCTGCGTTTTTCGGCTCTCTTCTGGTGCTCAGCCTGGGTGTGATGATTTTTGTACAGCTTTCCGTAAACATTGCCGTTGCCGTAAATCTGATCCCGGTTACCGGACAGCCGCTGCCGCTGATCAGCTACGGAGGAACCTCGATGCTGGTGACCTATCTGCAGCTGGGAATCGTCCTGAATATCAGCTCGCGAATTCAGATTTACGATGAAGAAGGAATGGGAAAAAAACAGAGCATCGCCGAAATAAACGATATTGCTTAAAAAATAAATTAAGAAACAGACATTACAATGGATAATCATTCAGCCAATAGCCAGCAGCCAAAAGCCATCCGTGTATTATTATCGGGCGGAGGAACGGGGGGACATATCTTTCCGGCCATTGCTATTGCCGATGAGATCAGGAAAAGATATCCGAATGCCGAGTTTCTGTTCATCGGGGCCAACGGCAAAATGGAAATGGAAAAAGTTCCACAGGCGGGTTACCCCATTGAAGGAATCGACATCGCCGGAATAAACCGGGGAAACATGCTGTCGAATTTAGGCTTGCCCTTTAAGATTCTGAAAAGTCTGTCCCGGTCAAAAAAGATCATTAAAAATTTCAATCCGGATTTTGCGGTCGGGACCGGAGGTTTTGCCAGCGGACCGGCCTTATATGAAGCTAGCAAACTGGGCATCCCTATTTTCATTCAGGAGCAGAATGCCCATGCCGGAGTAACGAATAAAATTTTAAGTAAAAAAGCAAAAGCCGTATTTACGGCCTACCCGAAAGTGGAAGGCTTCCCGGCTGAAAAGATAAAATTCCTGGGCAACCCGATCCGTGAAAATATTGTTTCAGGGATGCAGGGCCGCACTCAGGCCAAAGAAAAGATGGGTCTCGACAAAGATAAGCTGACCATTTTATCGGTCGGCGGCTCTTTAGGATCAAGAACCCTGAACAACGGATGGAAAGATCACCTGGAAAACCTGGAAGAAAAAGGCTATCAGTTGATCTGGCAAACCGGAAAACTGGATTACAACGAACTATCTTCCAGCCTCCGGCTTCCGGCTTCTATTCAGCTGAAAGAATTCATCAAAGACATGGAAACCGCGTATTCTGCAGCAGATGTGATTGTTTCACGCGCAGGCGCCATTGCCATTTCAGAACTGGCTGTAGCGCAGAAACCGGTTTTATTGGTTCCTTTCCCCTTTGCTGCAGAAGACCATCAGACCAAAAATGCAATGAACCTGGTAAATAAAAATGCTGCGCGAATGGTGAAAGACACCGAAATGAAAGCCCAATTCTGGAATACGCTTTCAGAAATTTGTGAAAACGAAAGTTTAAGGAAAGAAATGTCCGAAAGCCTCAGCTATTTTGCCAAGCCAAATGCGGCAAAGGAAATTGTAGATGACATCTTTAAAGTAATACATATTCAATAAGCTGAATACTAAAGCTAATATTGTAATAGATATTTACAAAGCCTGTAAAAGGTTAATAAAAAATAAAAGAAAGGTTATTAAGATTAAAATATAAAATGAACAGTTTAAAAACATATCAGAATTTTTATTTCGTCGGCATCGGGGGAATCGGGATGAGTGCGCTGGCACGTTATTTCCATGCCTCAGGCAAAAAAGTTTTGGGTTACGATAAAACCAATACAAAACTGACACAGACGCTGATGAACGAAGGAATCGATATTGTTTTTGAAGATGTCATTGATGAAAAAGTGACCTCACTTCAAAAAGAAGATACCCTGGTAATTTATACGCCTGCCATAAAGGTATTAGAAATCTTGGATTACTTCAGTGACCATCAGTTTGAAGTACTGAAGCGGGCAAAGGTATTAGGGTTAATCACGGAGAACACCGACTGTATTGCCGTCGCCGGAACCCATGGAAAGACAACAACTTCTACGCTGATATCTCACCTGTGTAAAGAAGCAGATCTGCCTTTTTCATGTTTCCTGGGAGGAATTTCCGAGAATTTTAAATCGAATTTCCTGTACAACGGTTCACAATATTCTGTAGTGGAAGCCGATGAATACGACCGGAGTTTCCTGAATCTCTCACCCGATTGGGCCGTGATTACTTCTACCGATGCCGACCACCTGGATATTTACGGTGATAAAAATACCATTGAAGAAGGTTTCAGGCAGTTTGCCGCACTGGTCCCGGATAACAGACAGCTGTTTGTACGCAAAGGAATTGAAATCGGAAGACCGTCCCTGACCTACGCCGTAAATGAAGAAGCCGACTATTATTCGGATAACCTGAGAATGGAGGGGGACCAGATTTATTTTGACTTCCACACGCCCACTGAAACCGTAAAGGATTTTATCTGGGAAACCCCGGGCATCCACAATGTTGAAAATGCAACCGTAGCATTGGCCATTCTTCACAATTTAGGTGTAGATTTCGAAACCCTGAAGAAAGCAATTGCCAATTTCATGGGGATTAAAAGAAGATATACCAAACACCGGTATCCGGACGGTAAAATATACATCGATGATTATGCGCACCACCCTACGGAAATTAATGCCGTATTGGGGTCGATCCGTACATTCTATCCTGACAAGAAGCTGCTGATGGTTTTCCAGCCGCACCTGTTCAGCAGGACACGGGATTTTGCCGACGGATTTGCCGAAAGCCTAAGCCATGCGGATGAATTGATTTTACTGGATATCTATCCTGCAAGGGAACTTCAGGAAAATTTTGAAGAAATTACTTCCGATTGGTTGTTAAAAAAAGTAACTTTAGATAAAAAGGAAGCTTTAACCTTAGGAGAAGCCTTCCGGAAGATAAAAGAAAAAGATTTTGACATCCTTCTTACCGTAGGCGCAGGAAACATCGATACCCTGTATGATCCTATCTGTGACTGGATGAGTGGAATACAAAACACACGAATGAATGAAAAATGAAATTTCGAAAATTATTGTTGATGCCGGTTTAAAGGTTTCATAGAAGCCTCGGACAGGATTTTAAAAACGGAATTAACAGAATAATAAACGCATATGTAAAATAGCTGTCAGCTTCTATAAGCGAAGCGACTTGTGAAACTAAAAAAGAAAAAGCTTGGTGAACTTCGTGTTCAAAAAAAGAAAATGAAAAATAAATACAGAATATTAAAAATTGCCGTTACAGTGATCATTCTTGGGTTCCTGCTGAGTTTCTCGTTGAAGAAATTCGGGGGCCAGAAGATTACGGACAATCAGATTTCTGTAAAAATGAATGAAAGGACACCGGTGTATTTCATTGACGAAAAAGACATCCGTGAAATTGTAAAAAAGGAAAACCCTTCCGGAAAAGTGGGCGATCTGGATATTCCGGTACTGGAAAAGAAAATCAGTAATCTTCCGGCGGTAGACAGTGCCAATGTCTATTTGAATCTGAACGGTAAGCTGAACCTCGACATTAAACAGAGGGTTCCGGTATTCAGACTCAATAAAGAAGGTAGAGACTTTTACGTGGATGAAAAGGGAATAGAATTCCCGATCTCGAAAACCTATTCACATCCGTGCATGCTGGTGACCGGAAATGTAAAGCAGGATGAATATGAAAAGCTGGCGGAGCTGGTAGAAAAAATCGACAAGGATGATTTCAGCAAAAAATATTTCATCGGGATCTCCAAAGACCGCAACGGAAATTATAACCTCCTGACCAGTGAAGGCCATTACAAAGTAGAAATCGGAGATCTGCATCATATTGATTTTAAAGTAAGGGGATTTAAAACTTTTGTGGAAAAATATCTCGTATATCAGGATCCTGAAAAGTACAGCATGGTCTCCGTGAAATACCAGAACCAGATTGTTACCACTTTAAACCCTTATTTTAAAGAAAACGACAGCATCCTGCAGGCCGGTAACAAAGAACTGGCAAAAGCACCGGTGCAGGCTGTAAGAAAAACGGAAGCCCAACCTAAATTAACAGAGAATAAAACAGGTTCCAATTCGGCAAAGCCAAAAGAAAGTATAAAAAAGAAAACAATAGCCAAGCCCAAAGAAACTAAAAAAGCAGAAAAAAAGCCCGCGGCGGCAAAGCCGAAGAAAAAGGCAACCGTTAAAATAGAATAAAAAATCAAATCGATATAAAATGGAAAATCAAGAGTATTCAGTAGGTCTGGATATCGGGACAACGAAAATTGTCGCGATTGTCGGAAGGAGGAATGCACACGGGAAAATAGAAGTTCTCGGTGTAGGAAAGGCGAAAAGTCTTGGGGTTCACAAAGGGATTGTGAATAATATTTCGCAGACCATTAATTCAATTAAGGCTGCAGTGTCAGAGGCACAGTCCAGTGCAGGCGTTCCGATTCGTAAAGTAACGGTAGGAATTGCAGGAAAACACATCCGTTCCCTGCAGCACTCGGATTATATTATGCGTGAGCACCCCGATAAGTTTATTACAGATGACGACATTGAAGCATTGAAAGACCAGGTCAAGAAGCTGGTCATGCTTCCCGGTGAAGAAATTATCCATGTTCTTCCCCAGGAATATAAAGTGGATTCCGAAGGCGAAATCCAGGAGCCTGTCGGGATGCACGGCAAACGTCTGGAAGCCAACTTCCATGTAGTGGTCGGGCAGATGGGAAGCATCCGCAATATTGCAAGATGCGTCCGCGAAGCAGGGCTGGAAATGGAAGCGCTTACCCTTGAGCCGCTGGCATCTTCAGAAGCGGTTCTTACCAAAGAAGAAAAAGAGGCCGGTGTGGCCATTGTAGATATTGGTGGCGGAACCACGGATATTGCGATCTTTAAAGACAATATCATCCGTCATACCTGTGTAATCCCTTATGGCGGCGGCATCATTACGGAAGATATCAAAGAAGGATGCTCCATCATTGAAAAGCATGCCGAACAGCTGAAAGTAAAATTCGGTTCTGCAGTTCCTGAACTGGAAAAAGACAGTACCTATGTTACCATTCCGGGGCTTCACGGAAGGCCGGATAAAGAAATTTCCCTAAAGACCCTCGCACAGATCATTAATGCGCGGGTAGAGGAAATCCTTGAAATGGTGAACACCGAATTAAAAGCGTATGGTGCTTTTGAACAGAAGAAAAAACTGATTGCAGGCATTGTGCTGACAGGAGGCGGATCCAACCTGAAACACCTTCGTCAGCTCGCCAATTATACCACCGGTTTCGACAGCCGTATAGGTTTTGCCAATGAGTATGTAGCGAATGATAAAAATCAGTATCTTAAAGGCCCGGAATTTGCTACTTCGATCGGGTTATTGATGGAAAGCTTAAAGATCCGCGACAAAAAGCAGAATGCTGAAGCGCAACTGCCTGTGGAAGAACAAGTTCAGCCACAGCCGAAAGCGGAAGCTTCAGCAGAACCGGAAGAAGCCGTACCGCAGGTACAGCAGCCGGAACCAGTTCAGCCACTTGAAATAGTGAACGGGCAACAGCAGAAAAGGGCAGCAAAACTCACTTTCGGGCAGTCGCTGATGGAAAAAGTGAAAAAATTTTTTGAAGAAGTAGAGTAAATTATAAATGAGAAGTGATAAGATGTGAATGATGCCTCAATTATCATGAATCGATTATTAATTATTAAAAAGAAAAGTTATGGAAAATATAGGTACACAGGGATTTTCGTTTGATTTGCCAAAGGGAAATTCGTCGATCATCAAGGTTATCGGTGTAGGAGGCGGCGGAAACAATGCACTCAAGCACATGTACGAAAAGGGGATTCACGGGGTAGATTTCGTAATATGCAATACGGATGCTCAGACTTTAGATAATAATCCCGTGGCCAACAAAGTACAGTTGGGAACCACTATTACAGAAGGCCTCGGCGCCGGAGCAGATCCTGAAGTAGGGGAAAAATCGGCCATCGAAAGCATCGAAGACATCAAAGCAGCCATGGGTCAGAATACCAAAATGGTGTTCATTACAGCCGGAATGGGTGGCGGTACCGGAACCGGTGCAGCTCCCGTTATTGCCAAAGTGGCAAAAGACATGGGCATTCTGACCGTAGGAATTGTTACTGTTCCTTTCAGCTTTGAAGGCAAAAGAAGGCTGGAGCAGGCAGAAAACGGCCTTGATAAATTAAGAAATAATGTTGACTCACTGATTGTCATCAACAACGATAAATTAAGACAGCAATTCGGAAACCTTGGCTTTAAACAGGGGTTCTCAAAAGCTGATGAGGTTTTAACCAATGCTGCAAAAGGGATGGCAGAAGTTATTACCGGTTATTTTGATGTAAACATCGACTTTAGAGATGCCAAATCGGTACTGCAGAATTCCGGAACGGCATTGATGTCTACCGGAATCGCTTCGGGAGAAAACAAAGCCGAAGAAGCCGTAAGAAAAGCGCTGGATTCTCCTTTGCTGAATGATAACAAGATTACCGGTGCCAAAAATGTACTTCTGCTCATCAGAAGCGGTGCGGAAGAAGTTACCATGGACGAAATCGGGGTAATTATGGATCATATTCAGAAAGAAGCAGGACACACGGCCGATATTATTTTCGGGGTGGGCGCTGATGAAGAGCTGGGAGATTCCGTAAGTGTTCTTGTGATTGCCACAGGTTTTTCAAATGACAACAAGAAATTTGCAGGACCAACCGAAAAAATCAAGATCAGCCTGAATGACAGCCTGGAAACCCCGAAAGAATCCCCGTTTAAAACAAGGGATGAAAGGGCATCTTCTTCTGATCACAGCTATGATTTCGGCGGGAAAAACCTTTTCAGACTGGATGACGAGGACAACGATATGCCACAGTTCGGAAACACAGCGACTGAAAAAAAAATGACTATTGGCAGCGAAGAGACTAGAACCGAAATAAAATTCTTTGATAAAGAGGGAGATACGGATGCTTCTGCCCGCCAGTGGAAAGATGAAGAAGAACAGGAATCTTTCAGCCTGTTTTCAGAAGATGAAGAAACAGAAGATGCAAATGATCTGGAGATCGAATCTTTTACCTTTGACTTCGATAGCAAGAAAGATGAGCCACAGCAGAGCAATTCCTTCAGCAACTCTTATGCTGAAGAAAAGCCCGTAGAATTCAGCTTTTTCGTAAACGAGCCGAAGAATGAGCCGAAATCCGATTATGGTCAGCCAAAAGCAGAATTTAATGCATCAAGTGATGTAAACCAGCTGACGGAGGAACCGCTTCAGAAAGTGGAACATTTCTTCCAGCATCTGAAAGAAGAACCGGTGGCTGAAAACAAAACGGAAACACCTGCTCCGAAGCCTGCTGAAGAGGAATTTACCTTCGTTAACAAAACCGTTGATCAGGAAAGAATAATGGAAAGGAGAAACAAATTGAAAGAGTTCAATTCCCGCTACCAAAGCTTTGACAGCTCCAGCGAATTTGAATCTGTTCCGGCTTTCAAGAGAAAAAATATCTCAATTGAAGGAAGCAATGCTTCAGATCAGAACATCAACACCTATCTGTCTGACAACAACGGAAATATGCAGATCAGAGAAAACCGCTTTTTAAATAAAGACGTAGATTAATGCGATTAGCTTTTTGCTTTTAGCAGATGGCTGTCACCGTTATAAATAAAAGCTAAGAGCCAATGGCCATTAGCCTAAGCATAAATTATCATGAGTTTAGAAAATACCATAAACGAAGCTATAAAAACAGCCATGAGAGCCAAGGACAAAGTGGCTTTGGATTCTCTCCGTGCTGTAAAGTCCCAGATACAGCTGCTGAAAACGGAAACTTTAGGCGCAGAAGTTTCGGCAGAGCAGGAAATCGCCATTTTACAGAGAATGGTAAAACAGCGCAAGGATTCTTATGAGCAATTTTCCGCACAGGGAAGAAACGATCTTGCTGAAGTGGAGGAAGCCCAGATGAAAGTCATCGAGCAGTTCCTGCCAAAACAGCTTTCTGCAGAAGAGCTGGAAACGGAAATGAGAAACATTATCGCTGAAACCGGCGCTGAGTCCATGAAGGATTTAGGAAAGGTCATGGGAATCGCATCAAAATCTTTAGCCGGAAAATCGGATGGAAAAAGTATTTCCGAGATGGCGAAGAAACTGCTTTCCTAATATGATTGATAAATGATGACCGATTAGGAACTAACTTATCATTTCAATCATATTTATTTATTGTTGGATATTCAACCTTTGCATATCGATTTGATTAAAGAAGCCCGGGATTTCAACTTCCGGGCTTCATTTTGTGTTTAGGTTTTATTAGATCATTCTGTTATTATCCAGAATTTCTCTTTAAAATAAAACCCAGGGAAATGGTAAACATTTTTTCATGGCCCATTGTTTTCAGAATCATTTCAAATTTACTAATATTTTGATATTATTAACAAATTTTATTTATAAAATATTAATTATCATTATATGATTAATATTTAATGTATTTTATTTAACAAAAACATTGATAGTTATTATATATTGATGAAAAGCGGGGAATTCCTTAAATTTGTACTTTACAAAAAATAAAAATATGTATCCACAAGATTTAGTAATGCCTATGAAGGCTGAACTTACAGATAAAGGCTTTGAGGATTTGACCACACCGGTTCAAGTAGAAGAAGCATTAAAACAATCAGGAACTACCCTTTTGGTGATCAATTCCGTATGCGGATGCGCGGCAGGAGCGGCAAGACCGGGCGTTGTTTATTCCTTGACAGGAGATAAGAAGCCTGACCATCTGACTACTGTTTTTGCAGGTTTTGATACCGAAGCGGTAGTGGAAGCAAGAAAGCATTTAGCACCGTTCCCTCCAAGCTCTCCTTGTGTAGCGCTTTTCAAAGACGGAGAATTGGTTCATATGCTGGAAAGACATCATATCGAAGGAAATCCTGCAGGAGCAATCGCTGCTAACCTTCAGGCTGCTTATGACGAGTACTGCTAAGAACAAAACTTTAAATACCGGAACCGCTGCCCATTGGCAGCGGTTTTTTTTCCGGCATCAGCATGAACTTATTTTCTCACTAATAAGTATCCGTCTTTCACAAATTCTTCGTGGCGGTGCCGGATCCTGATCAGAACACCTAATAAAATGCTGTAAAATTTACATTTTTACCTAAGAAAAAATTCCAAGAAAATTCAATTATTGTTATATTTGTTGGAATGGCAACGAAAGCACTTTTCAATACAGTGGTCAACTGGTTTATCCGTCAGCGGATCGACCAGATACAGAACTTCATGGATTATCCTATTGAGACCCAGAAAGGGATCTTATTTTCCCAGCTGTTTCATGCCGAAGATACGGAATACGGCAAAAAATATGGTTTTAATTCCATTTCGAGTTATCAGGACTTTAAAAACAAAGTTCCGATCGTCACTTATGAGGAAATGGAGCCGTATATTGAAAAAGCAAGACAGGGACAGAAGGATATCAGCTGGCCCGGCTATATCAAGCATTTCGCCAAATCTTCCGGTACGACGAATGCCAAAAGCAAATTTATCCCGATTTCAGCCGAAAGCCTTGAATACTGCCACATGAAAGCAGGAAAGGATATGGTTTCCATTTATGCCAACAACCATCCCGAAAATCAGCTTTTCAATTATAAAAACCTACGGTTGGGCGGAAGTTCAGAACTCTATGCTGACTTCAACACCAAATTCGGGGATCTGTCGGCCATCCTGATCGACAATCTTCCCTTTTGGGTAGAAGTGACCACCACACCGAGCAAAAAGGTTTCTCTGATGGGAGAATGGGAGAGCAAGCTTAAAGCTATTACTTCGGAAGTAAAAAATGAAGATGTGGGAAGTATCCTGGGGGTCCCGAGCTGGATGATGGTGCTTCTGCAACGGGTACTGAAAGAAACCGAGTTCAGCAATATTGCGGAACTGTGGCCCAACCTGGAAGTATTCTTTCACGGCGGGATCAGTTTTAAACCCTACCGGGAACAATATAGACAGATCATCGGGAAAAACATCAATTATTATGAGATTTATAATGCTTCAGAAGGATTTTTCGGGATCCAGGACCGGTCCAACAGCGATGAAATGCTGCTGATGCTGGATTACGGGATCTTTTATGAATTTATCCCGATGGACCAGTTTCATTCCTCGGATCCTAAGGTTGTAAGCCTTGAAGATGTAGAAGCAGGGAAGAATTATGCCATGGTAATTACCACCAATGGCGGCTTATGGAGATACCTGATCGGCGATACTGTAGTATTTACCTCAACCAATCCGTTCCGAATTAAAATTACCGGACGGACGAAGCACTACATCAATGCCTTTGGAGAAGAGCTGATGATTACCAACGTAGAATCCGCACTTACCAAAGCCTGTGAGGAAACCAACGCCGCCGTTTCCGACTTTACGGGAGCCCCTGTTTTCATGAGAGAAAATGAAAGCGGCGCCCATGAATGGATTTTCGAATTCTGCAAAAAACCGGATGACCTGGAACGTTTTACGGATATTTTCGACGATCACCTGAAGTCCATTAATTCAGATTATGAAGCAAAACGCTATAATAATATTACACTGAAAAGGCCTATCGTACATATTGCGAAGCCTAACCTCTTCTACTGCTGGCTGGAATCCAAAGGAAAACTCGGCGGGCAGAATAAAGTTCCGAGGCTGAGCAACGACAGGGAATACATCGATCCTTTGCTGGAGCTGAACCGATAAAAATAAAAACCGCAGATTTCGCTGCGGTTTTTTACGTTTAATTTTTTAAATCTTCTTTCAGTTTCCGTGCGCCTTCTTCTACTTTTGAAGCTCCTCTGGCTGCGGCATCTTTCACATCCTGGCCTGCCTTATGAAGGTCTGCTTTCGCTTTATCTGCAGTCGCATCGATTTTATTTTTTGCATCTTCTGCAGCATTGTCGATTTTCCTTCCTGTCTCATCGATCTTTGCCTGGGCGTTTTCTTTTGTCTGATTAACTTTGGCAGTATCTACTCCCACTTCCGTTTCTGTAGTCGTCGTAGTGGTTACTGTTCCGTCTGCGTTTTCCACCTGTTCTGTTTTAGATTTTGACTGTGTACAGGATATCACTACTGCGGCGATCATAAGTCCTGATAAAATGCTTTTTTTCATACGTATTGAAATTTTTAAATGTATTCGGGTGTAATTATTGGGTTTTCGTTTCAGCGGCGGCTGGTGTTTCGGCGGTTTTTAACGGACTCTTGTCCTGCGCCCTCTTTTCTTCTTCCGTTTTCTTCTTATTTTCTTTTTCCAGTTCCTCTTTCAGCTTTTTTTCCTGCTCCTGGAGCTTCAGGGCTTCCTTTACAGAATCCTGATATTTCTGCGAAGACATCCTGATCTCACGGACCACATCAACGGAAGTTGCCCCATTAGAAAAAGAATCAATAGCCGTCGTATCATAATTTGCCTTCGGACTGTCTGCCGGATACAGATCTGCCGGTTCTTTCTTGGAACAGGATAACAGCAGGGCAGAAAAAGCAAATACAGCAAAAAGTAAATATTTCATGGGAACTAATTTAACAGAAATTCTGCAATTACAGGATAGTGATCTGATAATTGTACGGAATTATCTACTTTATAGCTTAAAGGGATAATGGATTTCGAACTGAAAATATAATCGATCCTCAAAGGTATCTTATAATCGTGAAAACTGGAGGAATTGCCGTTTCCTGCCGCTAAAAAAGCGTCCTGAAGGTCTTTCCCCAGATTATAATATTCATAGGAATTCGGGACGGAATTAAAGTCTCCTGCCAGAATTACAGGATAGGGTGAAAGATCGACCGCTTTCCTGATCTTTCTAATCTGATCTTCATGTGCCTTGAAAGTCGGCGTCATGTGTGAGAGAAGGGTATTGATTTTACCCCCTTCTTTTCCCAGACCGTCAAATTTAAGCATGGATTTTTGCAACCGGAATGGCTCTAAATAGACATTGATAATCCGGATGATTTTCCCATTGATGTCTACATCGGCATAAAAAGAATTCCCTCTGGATTTATCGGTAATCAGCTCTTCCTGTCTTACGATTTTATGTTTGGTCTTCAGAATAACCGAAGGGTATTTTACCATATCCTGTTTCAGGGCACGGTTGGTGTCTTTTTCCTGCACCAGGATGATGTCGGCATCCTGATCCATAATATATTTCTTTACCTTTTCCCAACCCGATTCCCCATATTTTACATTAAAAGTAATAACCTTAATATCCCTTACCGATTTTACATTTTCCGTCTTGGATGTAAAATTGATCCATCTTCTGATGGGGTTGTAAAAAAGAAATATTCCCAGCACGAAAGCAATGGCAAATTTCTTTCTTTTAATAATCCAGAACAGCGTAAAGATGATGTACAGAGAAATGAGATACGGAAAGCCCAAAGATAAGAGATTAAGGGCACTTAAAAGGTTAGGCGGTACCCATGCGTTCCCTAAGGTACACAGCAGCAAAACAGCAATGGCAATATGGGCAAATAACAATATCTGACTCAGTTTCATGAAAACAGTATAAGGTACCGTAGCAATTTCAGCAAAAATCTTACCATGGCCAAAACTTTAACGGTTTTTATGATCACTTTGAAAGCCTGAAAGTCGCTATTACCGGAAAATGATCAGAGGCCCTAATCGAACGGTCTACTTTGTAACTAAGTGCCCTGATTGATTTTGAAGTGAAAATATAATCAATACGGATAGGGAATTTATAATCATGAAAACTGGTGGCACTCCCCTGTCCCGCTTCCATAAACACATCCTGTAGCCCTTCCGAAAGATGGTAGTATTCATAGGAATTGGGAACAGAATTAAAATCACCTGCCAGAATCACCGGATAAGGTGAGGTTTCCACGGCTCTTTTAATTGCATTTACCTGTTCCTGGTGAATTTTAAAAGTAGGGATCAGTCTTTTAACGATGTTCTTTATTTTCTCTTCGTCTTCTTTGTTATTGCCGTTAAGCCTGACCATGCTTTTTTCAAATTTGAAAGGCTGGAGATAAATCCCGATAAACCGGTATCTTTTTCCTTTGATTTCAATATCGGCTACCAAAGCAGGATTAATAGCCTCTGTGTTATTCAAGCTAATAGACTGGGTATCGACGACTTTATATTTTGATAAAATAGTAAGGTTATCTTTAGTCATTACATTGTATCCTGAAGATTTGTAAGCCGTTCCGAAATCTTCCTGAAGAAGCATGACATCTGCCCCGGAATTTTTCAAATAATTTTCGACTTCAGCCCTTGCAACGATTCCTGACTTTGTATTGAAAGATATGACTTTCAGATCAGGCATTTCATTTTTAACTGAAGAATAATTCACCCATCGTAATACCGGATTAAAAAACAGCAATCCCAGTAATAGGAAAACAAAAGCTCTTTTTTTCCAACAGATAATCCAGAAAACGGTTAAAGCGACATAGCCGAAGATCAGTCCGGGGAAAGCCAGAGACAACAGATTAAACCACGGGAAAACCTTTGGTGAAATATAGGCATTGAGGAGCATCCCCGTCAAAAGAAAGAAAATGACTATGTGAAATACGAAGAAGATGAGACGGATGATTTTCACAGGGCTTTAATTAAATCTGTACAAATGTTTTTTCCATATTTTTGCCAGAATAAATCCTGCTATTGCACCCCCGACATGGGCCAAATGAGCCACACCTCCCCCATCTCCTGAAATACCAAGATATATAGAACCGATGATAACCACCGGTAATACATATTTTACCTTTACCGGAATCGGAATAAACATAATGGCAATTTTTGCTTCCGGATACAGGGTGGCAAAAGCAGCTATAACTCCGAATATTGCCCCGGAAGCCCCAAGCATAGGAGTTCGTAAAGCCACATAAAGCTGTTGTGATAAAGCTTGCCCTTCTGCATTTGTTGCACTGATTTTCAGATCTCCCGAATAATTGATTGCGGATTTAGCATAAATTTCAGAGGCATTTAGACCTAATCCTTCAAGCCCTGATACAATTTGCTGTATTTCAATAAAATTCCACAGATTAAATAAGAAGAAAGCTCCCAAACCACTTACAAAATACAGGATAAGATATCTCTTTTCACCCAGGCTCTGTTCCAGTATCGGCCCAAAGCTGAATAGAGTAAACATATTGAATAAGATATGCATGATGCCAATACCATCTCCTATCTTAGCATGCATAAACATATGAGTAATAGTCTGCCAGGATCTGAAATTTGGCGAAAACGGATAAAATGCAGATAAGGTGTTGTATAATTGCGGAAAAAGAAAGTTGGATATTACATAAACGACAATGTTTATGATAATTATATTCCTTGTAATCGAAGGTATCGTATTAAACATTTTCTAAAATTTATTCTTAAAATCATTAAACGGAACCTCGAAAAAGCATCTTTTCCCGTCCGGTAAAAATTCCGGGAAGCCCAGGGCCGTAAAGTCCCGGATCAGCTGTTCCGCATCTTTTTTGTATATAAAATCAAACCTGGATTTGGACTGCATCCTTCCCCATTGGTTTCGGTAATGCTGCAAGAATTCGTCTTCCGACTTATATTCCAGGATTTCGAAAAGGTTTTCCAGGAATTTCATTACCTGGGTTTCTTTCAGTCCTTCGGGCACGGCATCGATCCTTAATACGCTTTCATGGGCAATATTCATCTCGAAGCCCAGCTCCGGAAGGTATTTTTTAATTGAGTCGTATTTTGCTTTCTCAATTTCATTCATGTGGTATTCCAGGGAGAAAAGCAGGGAGTGGCTGTTAGTAGCTCCTTTTTTTGAGGGTTTCGTATTTTCCGAAACCCAGAGCCGGTGCATTCTTCCCAGATCCAGCATCAGGGTTTTATCTCCTTTATTGAAAAGCCAGTAACCGTTCGGCAGCCGCATCAGGTCTTCATCAAAATCTTCATCCTCAAACAGATTGATTTTCGAAGGTTCTGCCGTTGAAATGTTTTGATGGTACATTTCTGTAAGGTTCTGGATTTCCGTATGGGTTACCTCACGTTCCTCCAAAAAAGGATTATAATCGCGGTCTACAATAATTTCCGGCATTTTGATCACGGTATTCCCGCCGCCGTTGCTTTTGCTTGGGAACGTTTGCATCATATGGTCCAGTTCGGGATCTTTTTCAAAATCAAGGCTCGGGGAAACATTGTAGATTCCCAGCGACCTTTTGATCGTGGAGCGCAGCAGGGCAAAAATTAAATGTTCGTCTTCGAATTTAACTTCCGTTTTCTGCGGATGAATATTCACATCGATTTTCTCAGGATCAAGTTCCAGGAACAGGAAAAAAGTCGGTACATAGCCCGGCAGCAGCAGCCCTTCAAAAGCTTCCTGAACCGCCTTATTGAAATAGGCACTTTTGAAATACCTTCCGTTTACAAAAAGGAACTGTTCACCCCTTGTTTTTTTTGCCCCTTCCGGCTTCGCTACAAAGCCATGAAGTTTGCACCAGATAATATCTTCCTTTATCGGAACCAGCTGCGGCTGCAACTTCCTTCCGAAAATATCCACAATACGCTGCATCTGGCTTCCTCTTCTCAATCTGAAAACCGCATCATCGTCATGGAACAGGGAAAATTCCAGATTTTCATGCGCCAGGGCAATCCGTTGGAATTCATCGATCACATGTCTGAATTCAACATTATTATTTTTAAGAAACTTTCTTCTGGCAGGAACGTTATAAAATAAGTTTTTTACCAGAAAATTGGAACCGTCTGCCGTCTGCACCGGGTCCTGAAACTGGAAGACACCGCCTTCAATATAGATATTCGTGCCGATGGCCGCCTCCGCTAATTTCGTCCTTAATTCGACCTGAGACACCGCGGCGATGGAGGCCAGCGCCTCTCCCCGGAATCCTTTGGTGGCAATTTTAAAAATATCTTCCGTTCCCCTGATCTTTGATGTGGCATGCCTTTCAAAAGCCATCCGCGCATCGGTTTCAGACATCCCTTTACCGTTGTCGACCACCTGGATCAGGTTTTTTCCCGCATCCCGTATGATCAACTCAATTTTCGTGGCCCCTGCATCAATCGCATTCTCCAAAAGTTCTTTTACGATGGATGCGGGTCGCTGCACGACTTCTCCTGCCGCAATTTGGTTGGCCACATGATCCGGTAAAAGCTGAATAATATCTGACATAAAAAACGTAAATCAACTTACAAAAATAGTCATTCAATTTAAGAATTAAAACTATAAAGGCCTGAATTAAAATTTAATTATCAACATTTTAACAACATGCCGGCCAGCGGTTCACCGTATTCAAATCCTGATCAACAGCACTATTTTAAAACACAATCCCCCAATCGCACAGGGGCAATCAGAGGATTGATTCACAGCTAGTTTACACAAAATTAATACTGATATTGATATCTCTTAATTAACATTTCGTTTTTTCAGATGCCGCTTGGTTTATCGAAAGGGGAAATGTTACCAACAACTTTCCGCTTTTCTACCGCATCATACCTTCCTATTCGTCGAAGACAAGCTTTCTTTTCTTCTGTCCTGCCGGCACATTAATATCCGGGATCCCATGGATTTTATGATACAGGGAAGCAATCAGGTTCGGCTTTTTATAAATCTTACTGTACCGGTATCTGGTATTGAAGTGTCTGACATGGATTTTATAGGCATCATATCCGATCACCACCAATAAACACAAACTGATTACATAAAACACCCTGAATTCCAGATAGTAATACGTCAGTCCCGAAAACACTGCTCCCAGCACATAGGAAACCATGATGCTCATCAGCAGCTTGGCCCTTGCCACCAGCTCCCCGTTTTTTCTGAATTCTTTCTTGGTGAACATCGAAAACAAAATTCCGAGGTCGGTCGTGGTACCGGTAAGGTGGGTGGTTTTTACCGAGAAGTTGGAGATACTGGCCGTCAGCCCGTTCTGCAAACCGGTAGCAAACAGCATCAGCGCTACCAGCAGTTCCGTTTCTTCAAGTGTCTTACGGTAATAAAACTGTCCGTAAATCCCCACGAACAACAGACACGCGATTTCCAGCAGCAGCGGCATGGAGTGGGCGAAGTATTTGCTCTTTTTGTTAAAAGTAATAACAATAAAATTTGAAACGAATCCCCCGAAAAAGAACAGGAAGATCCACAGTCCCACAACGGCAACCTGCGACCAGTTCCCTTTGCTGATCTCTGCCGCAAAAATAGCGTAATGACCCGTTACGTTTGATGTAAACGAGAGGAATATCAGAAGCGAGGCGATGTTTATAGTACCCGCCGTAAAGGCAGTCAGCGTCCCCAATCTGATGTTGTCTCCCAACGTCCTGCTGTTACTATAATTCCTTAACATTTTTAAAATTTTTAAAGTTTAATTTAAGCTTCCACAAAGATCTCTGCCAGTCTTCCTTTTTCCGGAAGACGGTCCCGTACTTCAATAGAAATTTCACGGGATTCCAGATCTTTGCATTTTTTGATATAAGGGATCAGATCGAATTTACCTTTTCCCTTGCTTTTAACTGCCGGAGAATAATAGGCCTCTTCAATGTTTTCAGCTTTCACATAATTATTGAATGTTCTCTGGAAACTACCGGTGAAGATATCACAGACAATTTTATTAATCAGATGAGAATATTTGTTCCTGATGATTCCGTAAGCATCGCAGAATTCCTGCGGTCTCAGCTTATTGAATATCGTGCTTTTCGTATTGAACAGAAGGTCCCGGATGGAATCTCCTGTATCATATCCTGAAACCAAAAGAATATTGTATTGATTCTGGTCTTCCCCTGCATCTTTCTCCCTCATGACTTTCTTTAAAATATTTAAAGATTCAAGAGAATAATCGGTAGCTATTAAAATCGTCTTGGTCATATTTTTAAGATTTAGGTTTGTATATCTTTTTCGATAGTACAAATCTAGAACGACCAAATTAGAGTTCTTTTGGAACGGAATTAGAATATGATTAAAGAGATTAAAATGTGATTAGAAAAGATGAAACGGAATAAAAATCAGGTTAATAAGCAGGAAGAAGGAAGCTGGAAGCCGGAAGTTTTTCTTCTAAATATTACTACTGGTTTACCTCTGCTGATAGAAATTATTTAAACTTGATTTATATACCTGGCTCTTTACATTTTACCAGTAAATCGTTTAAATACTTTCCTTATCCTCCGCATAAGCGTTGTAAAAATTCGGGAAACGCAGTTGAACGGTAGTCCCCTGGTTTTCATGTGAACTTACAATAAGTTCACCCTGATGCATCCTTACAATATTTCTTGCCAACGGAAGCCCGATTCCATAGCCTTCGTAGTTTTTGGTATTGGAAGCCCTGAAAAAAGGATCGTAAATTTTATTCATTTCCTCTCCGGGAATCCCAATCCCATTGTCTTTCACGATAATATAAACATCCGTATCAGTTGCTCCCAAAGACACCTTCACCTGCTGGAAATCGGAATATTTGCAACCGTTCTGGATAATATTGGTTACCGCAAGATGAAGCAGCTGTTCGTTACCCTGTACTTTTAGCTTTCTGGGATTATCCGGCAGCATACTGATATCCAGGTAAATATTGTTTCTCAAATCGATCTTCCGAAGGGTTTCAATGACATCCCAAAGGAGCTGGTCGATCCGAATTTTGTCTACTTTCTGGATTTTCCCGTCGAACCCGGTCTGGGCGATCATCAGCAATGCTTTGATTTTTTTATCCAGTTTTTCCGCTTCATCCAGGATAATGCCCAGCGTTTCCTTGTATTCTTCGTTGGTCCGCGAGATGGAAAGCGCGACATCAGCTTCCCCCATAATCGAGGTCAGAGGAGTCCGCAATTCATGGGATACATTCCCGATCAGATGGTTCTGGGTTTCAAAAGAGGTTTCGATACGGTTCAGCATTCCGTTAAAAGTATCCACCAATTCATTCAGCTCTTTGTTGTCCGGCTGGGGCTCAAGACGTAAATGCAGGTTTTCCGAACTGATCTCCTTTACCTTGCCTGTAATTTTTAAAATCGGCTTAAATAAGGTTTTAGAGAGGTAGAACGAGAAAATCATGCTGAAGAACAGCGAAAGGACAATACAGGTAATAAGCGTCCTTTTCAGGAATCCAAGGTAATAGACTACGTAATGGTTCTTGGCCGAAGCAATGGCAATATAGTCTTTATCATCATGTCTGAAAGTCTGTCCGATATAGTAAAACTCTTTGTCGTTATAGTTTGACTCCCCTTTTTTAACAATACTTTTAAAAAAATAAGCCGGAATATGGATCTCGTTGGAAATCTTCTGAAAGTTTGAATCCGTGGGAATGGCAAAAACATAGTCCCGCTCCATAGGAAGTTCTTCGTCATTCAGCCCATTCAGGATATAGTTTTCCGGAAGGTCCAGGTCATCTTTTCCTTTTTCAATCTGAATGATCGTTGTGGTACGGATTTTCAGCAGTTCGTAAAACCTCTGATGTGAGAAGTTGACAATCGAAAAATACACCAACCCACTGAACAGCAAAATGATGGCGGTAAATACCAGCATCAGGAGCACCATCGTTTTGGTCTGGTTCGTTATCACTCTATTAAACATCATTAAGGTTTTTTCAGAACATACCCCATCCCTATTACTGTATGAATCAGTTTATTATCTTCATGATGGTCCAGTTTTTTTCTTAAGTAGTTTACGTAGACGTCCACCACATTTGTTCCCAGCTCATAATTTACCCCCCACACCGAGTCTAAAATTTCTGCCCGGGAAATGACTTTTTCAGGATTGTTTAAAAAGTAGAGAAGCAGCTTGTATTCGGTTGAAGTAAGTGAAATTTCCTCACCTCCCCGCGTTACTTTTTTGGTGTAATCGTTAAGCACGAGATCCGAAAACTGGAACACATGCTCATGATCAACCTCAGGACCGGCAATCTCAGCAGAACTCCCGTTGCCGCTCCTTCTTAAAAGAGATTTTATCCGTGCCACCAGCTCAATAAATTTAAAAGGCTTCACCAGATAATCATCGCCTCCGCTTTCAAGGCCGAGAACGATATTTTCTGAAGTCCCCAAAGCCGTCAGAAACAGAATCGGAACGTGCGGGTTCGTTTTCCGGATCTCCTTGCATACATCCAGACCATTCATTTCCGGCAACATAATATCCAGGATCACCAGATCGAAATCGTTCGACTGGACCAGCTGCACTCCGGTCCTGCCGTCAAATGCCACGGACACTTCATAGCCGTTCTCCTGCAATCCTTTTTTAATAAAGGACACCACACTGGTTTCGTCTTCGATGAGGATAATTTTTTTCATGAAAATGAATAATTATACAAAAATAAAGAAAGGATCAGAAATATTCTAATCCTTTATATCATATAGTTAATTATTTAAAAAATCTGATATACCGGAACACCGGAAAAATAGCTCGAAAAAATAATAATCATGATAATTTCCACCATAAGATAATCTTTTACAAAAGCAGTATAAGCGAGTTGAAACAGAAACAGAAACAGAAGCTTGATTAATATAAACAGATTGACTTCAAAAGAAGAATAATCAAGCACAGGAATAACGATAACTATATACACCAAGAACAATAAAAATTTCGACAATATAAAAAGTAACGGGGGATATCCTGAAATTTTTTCGGCATACAGGGTATTGTTGGTATATTTCCCTGCAAGATAATTCTGATTAAGAGGAAGAATCGTAATGAAGATTGACGCTATCAGTAGAATTCTTATATTCCCTTGGGCAACAAATGCCAGGACCCACAGAACAAAAGCCGTTAATCTCAGGTTCCGGCTTAAAGAATGGCTTAGCAGGAAACATTCTGCTTTCAATAGGGAAATAAAGCTGAAAGAATAAACCGGGTACTTGGGAAGATAGACGGCTTGCTGTACAAAAGACGGTTTAGCTTCTTTTTTCACAGGGCTCTGATTCTGCTCCTTATTTTTTACACTTGAATATCTTTTAAACAGAAAAGATGCGCTCAGAACGATAATGAACGCGAGAGGAAAGAGATACAACTTGTCAATCCATTTCTTGGGAGTAATGAAATGCTGAAAATTTATATATTGTACATCCTTATTTTTTATTTTTCCTAAAATAAATGAATCATTATTTTTGGTATTGACTTGTAAAAAGTTATCCATCAGCTCCTGTATCCCGGTTATGTCCAGTAGATGCCTGATATCTGTATTATAAACAAAAATTATAAATCCGAAATACAATACATATTTTAAAAATTTCAAGTCTACCAAATAATCAATGACAGTACAGACAGCAGACAGAAAAAACAGATAAGGAACGGTGAAATATATAAAAGGGATAAGGTACAATATTACATTATAGCTCTGATAATTAATAAACAGAATAATAATCTCCAGAATAAACGCGAGTATGGTAAGATATAAAAAGAGAGAAACCACCCTGTACATCAACAACCGGAAATTCGATTTCACAGATAAACGGAAATTGATATAGGTATGGTTAGCCATTTCCCTGTTTTTAAGGTTCTGACTGATAAAAAGGGATAATAAAGCAAATATGGCATTAATATAAACAGGGGTTAAATTACTGATCCATATCAAGTTTGATGCTCCTGTATAATTTCCTACCGTAAATGTTACATAGTCTGATTTAGGATTCGGAATCATAAAAAATCCCAGGATCATGATAATCGCCAGAATATATTTAAAGTAAGTATGCTTGAAAAATAATCTCAGATTATACAGAGATATTAAAGGTAATGCTTTCATAAATCTATTTTGCAAAATATTCGAATGCTTTTTCCAGATTCGGGATATCGCCCCGCATTTCCCCAAAGCCTGCAGCCGCTTCCGGAACCAACCGGTCTACAGTATCTGAAAAACTAATTTGTCCGTTTTTAAGAATAATAATATGATCAACAAATTTTTCAATCTCATAAATATTATGTGATGAAACAAGTACGATCGCATGCTCTGACATTTCTTTAATCCGTTCATAGAAATTAATCCTCTCTATAGGATCCAGTGCGCTGGTGGGTTCATCAAGAATTAAAACTTTCGGATTATTTACCAGGGCAAGTGACAGGGCAACTCTCTGCTGGGTTCCGCCGGAAAGATTTTTTACAGGAGTATCTTTTGTATGGAAAATGTTAAAAAACTCAAGTACATCCGGAATATTTTTTTTTAATGTTTTTGAAGATAGCCCTTTCAGCATTCCGAAATACACAAGATTCTGCGTTACGGATAAATCCGGAATCAATCCGAAATTTTGGGGCATATAGCTCAAATCTTTCCTTAACACAAGCGGATTTTTTACAACATCCGTATTATCGTATTGCAGGCTGCCTTTTTCGGGCGTCGTAAGGGTAGATATTACATTCAGCAATGTGGTTTTCCCGGCCCCGTTAAGTCCCAGAATACCATAAACCCCTTTGCTGAGGGATAAATTTATGTTTTGCAATATCGTTTTGTTATTAATTTTGTAACTAATATTATTCAGTGATAGGCTCATGTTTTTTAAAATATTTTGATTCTAGTATTATTTTTGGCTGGAAGGCAACTACATTAAGGATAATCATCACGATTCCGAACGTGTAAAGATTAATCAAAAGGACGATAATGATATGCGTAATAATAATATAAAGCAAAGTGGCTTTTTTTGTTACTTTATTATAAATAAGAAAAGGATAGAATAATTCTGCAATGACTACGCTAAGCGAAATAATCTGAAAAACTGCCGGAATTGTGGTGGCTACAAAAGCTGTTAAAACATTTACTTCGGTGTAAGTACATATCAGATACCAGATTGCGTCACCTGTGTACCAATTGTTCCCCATTGCCTTCCCGACTCCTGAGAAAAAATAGATAACACACAACTGCAATTGTATAAGCCTGATCGCAAAAGAATACAGTACACGGTTGTATTTTGAATCAATACATAATATAACATTTACGAAAAGGGAAAAGCTTATCATGTAATCAGCCCCATAAGAGAAAGAATAACTACTGGCTACCAGGGCATTATGAATAATAAGAACCACTATAGCAAATAACAGCCTGTAGTAATTTGTAAGAATAAATATAAACGAACAGATATAGATGGCCACAACCATCGCCAGCGCATATTCATATCTGATCCCGAGCCGTTCGATTGTATCTGTAATGAATGTTAATCGGAATTGATCTTTCCGTATTAAAAAATCATTGATCTCCACATTAATAATTCCGCTTTTGCTGTATATATTGTAAAGATCCGGTAAAATAAGCAATACATTTAATAAGCCAAATGAACAGATAACACTAATAAACAGATTTTTCTTTTCTATATTTTTATGATATCCGAAGAAAAAGGTATTCAATTTATCTACCGCTATATCCATATTAGTTTTTTTTAATATTATACACCGTAGTTTCCTCTATTTTTATCGGTTTATCCTGCTTTATTTCAGCCAGAGAGGGAAAGTATCTTTTTTCAATCGTGACATTCATTTCATTGATCTGCGGATGAAGGGTAAATAATCTTACCGCCATAGATTGGATTACCCTGTTCCGGAAACCTTCATTTTCCAGCTGACTTCCCAGTATGGTAAATATACTTTTTATTTTAAATGACGATTCAAATGTTTTGCCTGGTAAGACAATCGGAATATTATTATGTTTGA
This sequence comes from Chryseobacterium sp. SN22, assembly GCF_008329705.1. Classification (GTDB taxonomy): domain Bacteria; phylum Bacteroidota; class Bacteroidia; order Flavobacteriales; family Weeksellaceae; genus Chryseobacterium. The sequence continues at coordinate 44,471 of NZ_VTSX01000004.1, forward strand.
AGAGAATTTCAGTTTTTTTATCTGCAGCATTGGGAGAGTAATATTCGTATCCCCTTTCTATACCGGTATAATAGGCATAATTTCTCATTCCGGTCTGTATTCCATCAGGAAGATTGAAAAATTCAAGATAATTTATTATTTTTTTTCCATATCTATTCAAGGATGAATAAGTAGAGCTTTTCCATGTTTTAATAATCTGAATATTTATTACAAAAGAAGAAACGATATGAAAAAGTAATAAGGCGCATAATAATGTTTTTAGTGTTTTCATGGGAGTATAAAAAAGAGGCTAATGTAATATTAGCCTCATAGATTGAATAATTATGAGATAATTACTTTGTTGCTTCTTCTGAAGTTCCGGTATACACATATTCCGAAGAAATAAATGTCCACTCTTTTTTCGTAAGAGCCTCTGCTTTTGTTGTTGAAACCGCCTGCACTGAAACTTTTTCAGTAGAGATGTTTTTTGGATTAGCACTGGCCAGGGTAAATGTGCCGGCTGAAAATGCAACGATTAGTGCTGCTGCTGCTAAATGTTTTTTCATTTTAATAATTTTTAATGGTTATTTTTCTAATTTGTTCTTTCGGGTTAGTTCCCTTATGTTTTGTTTTTAGAGCTACAAAATATCAAAATCTCTCATAAAAGCGCTTTTATATTTTATTGGACCAATTCTATCGCCTGATTATTGGCTCCGATCATTTTCTTTATGGTTTCTTCCTGATCTTTCAGTTTTTGCCCCAGCGTCTTGCCGCCCTCTCCAGCTTCGTTTAATTGTTCTGTAGAATATTTATTCCTGACCTGGGCCAGCGGGCTGGTTTTGAATTCAGCGAACATTTGTGTAAACTTGTTTTTATCTACTGCCAAGGGCTTTTTATTTTTTAATCTTTCATTAAGGCTCAGTTCATTATACTTTTCCAGATTTTTAATTCCGGCAAGCTGCCACGAGAAGTTTTTGTTTTCATCTTCTATTTTTACAATCAGCCCCGGTAGCCCGTAAAATTTATAAGGACCATCCTGTATAGGAATATCTGTTGTAAACCAGGCAGTCCAGGTTCTTCCCCACATTTTAGCCGTTGCTTTCTGAATTTTATATTTTTCAAATGAACTGATTGCTTTTTCATTGGTAATTTCCCATTTGATTTTTTGCGGCTCCGGATACGTAATAAAATCGCTTAAAATCAGATCTGTAAAATGAGTTTCATAAGCAGGATAATCTTTTTCAACCTTATACATAAACTTAGGATTTTTAAGCAACTTAGCCAGATCAATCTGTACTCCGGTCGCTTTCATTTTTTCAATATTGCTTTCAATCATTGAATCCTGCGACACCGACAGATAATCTCTGTAGATTGATTTCTGTTTGGTAACATCCAGAATGGTAAGTTCTTTTTCAATTTTTGCGGAATCCTTACTTGGCTTATAAGAAAACTCATAAAAGAATCTCTTCGCCTGTCCGTTAACGAATATATAAAGAATGATTAAAATTATTGAGAAGTTCTTCATTTTCATTGATTATTAATTTTATCTTATTCGGCTAAACTATGTGATAATATTCACATATGCAAGAAATAATATTATTTTTTTCAATCTTTTTTAATAAAACATTATTATTTATTTCTCTATTTAATGATATAAATCATAAAAATAAAATAGATATTATAGGCTCATAATAACATGACAAGCATTTTAAAAAATTTATATCCCTTTTTAAATATCTAATATCGGTGAAAAATTTTATGGGAATTTTAAAAACCTTATTCAGCTTATCAACATTTAATCAAACAAATGTGAATTTCTATGAAAGATCCAGTTCACTTAACATTTAACTCAAAGCTTTAAATGCAGTATAGATTAATTACTGCAGTTTTATAATTTTATATCGGATAAGCGTACTTATTATATTTAAGAGTTTACACTTTAATTCTTACAGGAGATATCAGGCTAATAATATGATTTCACTTTAACGAATTATTTATAATTACAACCTAATGTTATTTTTTGAATCAGGCGCAAAAGAGTAATGAAGGAACATTGCAACTAATTTGAGAGACACGCTAAAGTAATTAATCATATAATGTCAAGACAAATCATTTTTTCTGATTTAGATTAGCTAAACTGTTGCTTAATTCCAGAATTTGATACCAATCTCATTAAAATTATTATATTTTTTTTATCTATAGACTTTAAGCAATAAAAACAAAAACCTCTGTAAACATTGTTACAGAGGTTTTACTAATCCTGTGCGGATGAAGGGACTCGAACCCCCATGCCTTGCGGCACCAGATCCTGATTCTGGCGTGGCTACCAATTACACCACATCCGCATTGAAGCGATGTTCGCTGGTGATGCAAATATAATACATTTTCAGGAAAAATTTATGCCTGATTGCAAATTTATAAGTCCGGTACAATAAGTAATTGACCGTTAGCAAAAAAAGTTTTATTGTAAGGTAAAATTTAAAATTAGGCAGAGTAAAACTTGAGTTTTAGTTAGGAAAATTTCTACTCGGCTAAAAAGGAAGCCTGACAGGTCCAATCTAAATATTTATCAGCAATAACGGCTGGAAATATCCGATTAAACACAAAAAATTTTGCGTCGGCATATAAAAACAAAAAACCTCCGTAATGAATTATTACGGAGGTTTTTTTGTACCCCGGGCGGGACTTGAACCCGCACGCCAAAAGAGGCACAGGATTTTAAGTCCTGCGTGTCTACCAGTTCCACCACCAGGGCAGGAGTGGAGCGAAAAACGGGATTCGAACCCGCGACCCCAACCTTGGCAAGGTTGTGCTCTACCAGCTGAGCTATTTTCGCAAACTGTGCGGATGAAGGGACTCGAACCCCCACGCCTCACGGCACCAGATCCTAAGTCTGGCGTGGCTACCAATTACACCACATCCGCAGTTTTTATTTAAGTTGTATATTTAAAGAACTTTTTTCGTTTTCAGTGGTGCAAAGATAGGATAAATTCTTTTATCTCCAAACTTTTCAGCAAAAAAAATTAAAATTTTTACATTTTTTTTCCGGCATACCCTTTATTACGATTGATTTTATTACTTTTACACCGTTAATTAATATGATATGGAATTACAAGGAACGGTAAAGAAAATATTTGATGCTCAGACTTTTGCGAGCGGTTTCCAAAAGAGAGAAATGGTGATTCTGACACAGGAGCAGTATCCGCAACCGATAAACATAGAATTTTTGTCTGACAAGATCAGTTTATTGGATAATCTGAAAGAAGGAGAGAATGTAAAAGTAGGAATCAACATCCGAGGGAGAGAATGGGTTTCTCCTCAGGGCGAGACGAAATACTTCAACTCGATTACAGGATGGAGAGTAGAGAAAGTTTTTGACAACGGTTCAGAACCTACCCAGGCTGCACCTTCTCAATCTGCTTCCCCGGTTTCTAACGAGAATCCTTTTGCAGGAGACGACGATGACGATCTTCCTTTCTAATTAAAAGATGACCCTTAATATAAATCCTGCTTCCAAGCGGGATTTTTTTTCCGAATATGTTCCGATTAAACGAAAACGAAATTTCATTTCCGGATCCTGAGATCTACGACGGGCACGAAGGCGTCATTGCGCTCGGCGGTGACCTTTCGGCGGAAAGGGTCTGGTTTGCCTATCAGCTGGGTATTTTTCCCTGGTATAATCCCGGGGAAGAGATTTTGTGGTGGTGTCCCGATCCTCGGTTTGTGCTGTTCCCTGATGAGCTGAAAGTTTCCAAATCCATGCGGAAAATAATGAACCGCAATGTTTTTACCTTTTCGGAAAATCAGCAGTTCAGGGAAGTGATTAGGAACTGCCAGGAAATCAGCCGCCGCGGACAGGACGGAACCTGGCTGTCGGACGAACTGATGCAGACGTTTATCCGGCTTCATGAGTATGGCCTGGCGAAGAGCGTTGAAGTATGGCAGGACGGGAAACTCGTGGGCGGTTTTTACGGCATCCGGATCGGTAAAGTCTTTTGCGGGGAAAGTATGTTTTCAAAGGTAAGCAATGCTTCTAAAGCAGGATTCATCCATTTCGTGGAAACCCACAAAGAAAGCCTTCAGCTTATCGACTGCCAGTCGCATACGGAGCATCTTGAAAGCCTAGGCGCAACAATGATCCCCAAAAAAGAATTTTTAAAAATTTTACACGAAAATAATGAACACAGATAAAGAGAAATGGATTCTTCTGGTCGTGCTCAGCCTGATCTGGGGCTCATCTTTTATCCTGATCAAAAAATCCCTGGACCATTTCAATCCTTACCAAGTAGGTGCATTACGGGTTTTAATTGCAGGAATTATTCTGATGCCGGTGGCAATCTCAAAGTATAAACTGTTCCCGAAAAAACATGTAAAATGGCTGATTTTAGCTGCTTTTACAGGGAATTTTATCCCGATGTTCCTGTTTCCGATTGCGGAGACGGAAGTAAGCAGCAGCATTGCGGGAATTATCAATTCCATGATGCCTATCTTCGTGATTGTCGTCGGTGCTCTGGTCTGGAAATTTGAAACGACGCAACGGCAGATGGTCGGAACGTTCATCAGCTTTACGGGGGTTTGTCTCCTTGCTTTCGGCGGTGCGGGGGAGGAAGGGCAGTTTAAACTGATCCCGATTCTCCTGCTGTTACTGGCAACTTTATGTTATGCCGTAAGCACCACAACGGTAAAATCCAAACTGATGGAAGTTTCATCTACGGTGTTATCAGCTTTTGTGTTTTCTTTTGTGCTGTTTTTCCCTTCGCTTATTGCACTCACTTTTACCGGGTTTTTCTCGACGTTCAGCCTAGATGAAAATCATCTTACCGGACTGATGTTCGTAAGCCTGTTATCTATCTTCGGAACCGGCTTGGCCATGATGATGAACTACCGCCTGTTAAAGGTTTCTTCCCCACTGTTTGCCTCTACCGTTACTTTGCTGATGCCGATTGTAGCCATTATCTGGGGCGTATTGGATGGCGAAAAGCTTTCCGTTATGCAGTTTATCGGTGCAGGAATTATTATTGCCGGACTGATCTTTCTGAGGGCAAAACCGAATGTTATTCAAAAATAAAATCCTGCATTGCTGCAGGATCATATTTAAGTTTAATAATTCTAAAAGATTAATTAAAACGTATGGATTGAATTTCCGTTTTTACGAATTCCTTTTCTTCACTTTAGCTTTTACTTTTTTCACTTCGTCTTTGATAAACGGATATTTCTTCTGCATATCCGTTACCAGAGAAGGATCCAGTTCCAACGCTTTATGAAGCGACTCTATTCCTTTTTCCTGGTCTTTCAGATTAAAGTAGCAGTTGCTCAGCTGGTAATACAGTTCAGCCCTGTTATGTGCTTTTAAAGCTTTATTCAAAAGCGTTACAGCTTCTTCATATTCCCCCAGAAGCATCAGGACTTCCGAATAGGCATACCAGTTGTAAAATCTTGTCGGTTCCGCATCCACCAGTTTTTTCAGGCAGGAAAGGCTTTCCTCAAACTTCCCCGAATCGATGAACAAAAAAGCCAGCCTTTTCTGGTAATCCAGGTTATTTTCGTTGAGATGGGTAGCTTCTTTTGCAAAATGCAGTGCTTCCGTCATTCCTCCCATTTCTTCATAGATGTATGACTGCTCCATCATGGCCAGGTAGAACTGAGGATCCTCCCTCAAAGATTTCTGAAAGGCATTCAAAGCGACAATCGGCTGTTTTAATGCTTTGTAACAAAGCCCTATTTTATAAAAGGTAAATGCTTTGGTGTATTCCAGCTCAAGCATTTCCTCATAAACGCCAATCGCTTTTTTATACTGCCCCAACGCCTCATAGCAGGCCGCCTTATTGGCATAAACCCCTACCGAGTTTGAATTGATAGCTAACAGGTAATCGTACCCTTTGATGGCTTCTTCATAATTTTTCCTGTTGAAATAAAACTGTCCGTATTCGAACCAGGCTATTTCAGAATAGGCAAATTCATCCAGGTATTCGTTCAGAAAGGCAATCGCCTCATCACTCTTGTTCAGGTCCGCAAAACACACCATACAGTTCTCCAGGGAATATTCATCCGTAGGATCTTCTTTAAGTGCTTTTTTGTAATGTTTAAGAGCGTTAAAAGGGTCTCCCAGATTTACATATTCATCTGCAATAAAGTTGTGAAGGAAATTTTCTTCTTCCCTCAGCTCTAATGCTTTTTTACAAATTTCAATGGATTTTTTAGGGTTTCCCAGATTCGAATAGTACTTCGCATAGCACACCATGAAATCAGTGTTTTCCATAGAGGAGCCTTTCAGCTCGTCGATCAGTGCTTTCGAAGTATTATAATCTTCCCATTCCAGAAGGATTTCAAGTTTTTTGATCTTGATATCCAGAGAGTTGGGATGAAGCTTCAGGCCATAATTCACCGCTACATCGGCATAATTAAAATCTCCGAGCTCTAGATAATAAACAATGATGTCTTCCAGTTCTTCGGTATCGAAGTAGAACTCATCATGGTTATCCATCATTTCTTCGAACTTCTTTACAAGTTCATTTCCAAAATACTCTTCCAATACTTGTATCCTTAGTCAATCAATGTCTGAATATGCTTTACAAACCTCGATAAACTTATTTAAATTAATATTACTTCTGAAATTTAATATTCAAAAGGTATGCAAAGTTGCGAAATTTTTTTGACATTCCTCTTCGTAAATTTCTATTTTAAAGATAGTAAAAAGAACATCATTCTCATATCATTATGGATAAAAAGAATGGGATTATCAATATTTAACGTTTGATAAAGGTTGATCGTTACAAACCCTGATCGCCATGCAGATATTGAATCGTTAAAAAAAACGGAACAAAAAGTCCCGTTCTTATTATTCTATCTGATCAGGCTTCTGATCTTTGCGATGATATCGTCTCCTAACTGATCCGCCTCTTCCTGGGATTTGGCCTCCGTATAAATTCTGATAATCGGTTCCGTGTTGGATTTTCTGAGGTGTACCCAGTTGTTTTCAAAATCTATCTTTACCCCATCTACAGTAGATACTTCTTCGTTCTGATATTCTTTTTCCATTTGGGATAAAATATCATCTACATTGATTTCAGGAGTAAGCTCAATCTTCTTTTTCCCCATAAAATAGCTTGGATAGCCTTTCCTCAGTTCGGAAACGGTTTTATTTTCTTTCGCCAGGTGCGTTAAAAACAAAGCTACCCCGACTAATGAATCCCTTCCGTAATGAAGATCCGGATAAATGATTCCTCCGTTTCCTTCACCTCCGATTACGGCATTTTTTTCTTTCATCAGGGTCACCACATTCACCTCTCCTACTGCACTGGCAAAATATTCCGAATTGTGCCCCTTAGCAACATCCCGTAAAGCACGGCTTGAAGAAAGATTGGAAACAGCCACGCCGTTCTGATGTTTCAGTAAATAATCCGCTACGGCCACCAGGGTATATTCTTCCCCGAACATTTCGCCTTTCTCATCGATTAATGCCAGCCGGTCCACATCCGGATCAACAACGATGCCGAAATCGGCGCCTTCTTTTTTTACCAGCCCGCAGATGTCGCCCAGATGTTCTTTCAGCGGTTCCGGATTATGCGGGAAATGGCCCGTCGGCTCACAGTATAATTTTACGGTTTCACAGCCCAGTTGATCCAACAGCATCGGAATAGCAATTCCTCCGGTAGAATTTACGGCATCCAATACGACTTTGAATTTTTTGCCTTTTATGGCTTCCGCATCCACCATCGGTAAATCAAGGATCTGCTGAATATGGATATCAAAAGCATCATCGCGGGTCTCATATTTCCCCAGGTCATCCACTTCCGCGTAATTGAAGTCTTCGCTTTCAGCCAGAGCCAGTACTTCCGCTCCATTATCGCCACTTATAAATTCTCCCTTATCGTTCAAAAGTTTCAGCGCATTCCATTGTTTCGGATTGTGGGAAGCAGTAAGGATAATACCGCCGTCTGCTTTCAGTTCGGGAACCATAATTTCAACCGTCGGTGTCGTAGAAAGCCCCAGATCCACCACGTGAATCCCAAGCCCCTGTAATGTTGCCGAAACCAGCGAGGAAACCATTTGTCCTGAAATCCGCGCATCCCTTCCGATCACCAGGGTCAGGTCTTTTTTGTTTTTATTGTTCTGGAGCCAGGTTCCGAATGCCGAAGCAAATTTCACCACATCCAGCGGCGTCAGGTTATCATTTACTTTTCCGCCTATGGTTCCGCGGATCCCTGAAATACTTTTTATTAATGACATTTTTATTTTTTATTTATACATTTCCCTTCGAACCTTTTACTGATGTCGGGAAAGTGATGTTAATTTTGTTCAAAAATACAAATAAACCTTGGATTGATAGAGCATCCAATCGATCACCAAATAAAAAAGCCGCATTGAAGCGGCCTATATATTTTTAATAGAATCAGTTAAGCTAAGAACACCCGCAATCTTTATCGCAGCTGTTCCTCTTGGAGCTGAATTTTTTCGGTGCGAAATTCTTCCTGAGGAACCTGAATAAGGAATAGCAGGCAAATGCAACGATAAGTAAAACAATGATGTATTGTAAAATGAGTGAAGTATCCATTATTTTAAGATCTGATAAGCTATCATCGACACAAAGTAGGCCAAACCGGTCATCATCGCTACCTGTAAGCCGGTCCACTTCCAGCTTTTGGTTTCTCTGTAGACTACTGCCAGTGTAGAAATACACTGCATTGCAAACGCGTAAAATAAAAGTACAGAAACGCCTGTAGCAAAACTGAAGACTTTTTCGCCGTTCGGTTTTACATCACGTCTCATTTTATCGATTACTTTCACTTCGGGAGCATCATCTTCCAGGCTGTATAAGGTGGACATTGTTCCTACGAAAACCTCTCTTGCCACAAAGCTGGTAAGGATTCCCACCCCCATTTTCCAGTCGTAGCCCAGCGGGGCAATAACAGGCTCAATGCCTTTACCCATTTTGGCGAGATACGAATGGTCAAGTTCCACATTAGTCGCTACAAACTGATCCGGGCTCTGTTTCGGTCCGAAATAGCTCAGGAACCAGATGATGATGCTGACGATAAAAATAATTTTTCCTGCCCCAGTAATAAATTCCCAGACCTTACCCAAAACCATTTTGAAATCATAAAGAAAAAGCGGTTTTTTATAGGTCGGTAAGTCCATCACCAGATAAGTCTTCCCTTTATTTTTAATAAATCTTTTAAGAACGGCCGCCGAAAACAATGCGACCAGAAAGCCCAGCAGGTACATGCCCATCAGTACCAGCGCCTTGTATTTTATACCCAGCAAAGAGCCGTCTGAAATAATCAGTCCGATAATGATACTGTATACCGGAAGCCTTGCCGAACAGGTCATGAAAGGCGTTACCAGGATCGTAAGCAATCTTTCCTTAAGGTTTTCGATATTCCGGGTGGAAATCACTGCCGGAATCGCACAGGCTGTCCCTGAAACCAGGGGAACAATACTTTTTCCGTTCAGTCCGAATGGCCGCAAAAGCCGGTCCATCAGGAAGACTACCCTTGCCATGTATCCGGAATCTTCAAGGAGATACAGAAAATACAAAAGAATTCCGATCTGCGGCGCAAAGACCACAATTCCCCCGATTCCGGGAACAATCCCGTTGGAGATCAGAGAATTGATCGGGCCTTCCGGTAAATATTCCGAGGTGAAAGCAGCCAGCCATGAAAAGAAACTTTCGATCCAGTTCATCGGATATTCGGCCAGAAAGAATACACTCTGGAAAATCACCAGTAAAATCATCAGGAATACAACGTAGCCCCAGAATTTATGGACCAGGACTTTATCCAGTTTTTCCGTTAACAATTCTTTGAACTGAGGTTTTTTAGAGATCACATCCGCTAAGATTTTATCGACATTCTGATACCTCCGTACTGTTTCCTGAACCTGAAGTCTTTTCGGCACCAGGCTTTTGGAATCCGGCTCTTCAATAAGTCCGACAATGGATTCAATCCTGCCCAGATCTGTTCCCAGAGAGAGGCTCATCCAGGCCTTGTATTCGTTGTCAAACCCTTTGTGGGAAGCTAATTTCTGAATAAAATCTTTATGCTCGCCTGGTGTTTCAAAAGAAACCCGGTCTGTTTTTACAAATTCATTACGAAGAACGGCTTCTTTCACCTCATCGATTCCGATCTGCTCTTTTGCATTGGTCTGAATAATTTTTATCCCCAAAGCTTCAGAAAACTTCTGAATATCAATTGTAATTCCCCTTCTTTCCGCCTGGTCGATCTGGTTGACCACCAAAATCATCGGAATCCCGAGATCCTGGATCTGCTGAAATAGCAGCAGTCCCCTTTTCAGGCTTAATGCTTCAAGGATATAAATGACCCCGGCATAGTTCTCCTGTTCATCGATCAGGAATTTAGAAAATATCGCTTCGTCTTCAGAACTGGGATATATGCTGTAGGAACCCGGCAAATCGATGATTTCCACTTCCTCGTTTTTATAGGTATAGGTTCCGGAGTGGCTGGCCACGGTAACCCCGGCATAGTTTCCGGTTTTCTGCTTTTTGTTGCTTAAGGCGTTGAAAACCGTCGACTTCCCTACATTTGGGTTTCCGACTAAAAGCACCTGTTTTTTCCTACTGTCCTGCATCAATTCAATTCTTCAACAATAATATAATCGCCTTCTTCCTCACGAAGGGCAATACGGCTTTTCTCATCCCCGAATTCCACATACATCGGTCCGCTGAAAGGCGCCTGGTACAAAATCCGGAAAGAAGTTTCGGGAAGAAGCCCCATTTCGATGATTTTGTTGGGCATCTTCAGACTGTCGTTATCATACCCCAATATCTTTCCCATCTTATTTTTTGGAAAGCCACTCAACTTATGTAAACCTCTATCTTTCAAAGCCAGGATTTTTGTGTCTGCAAATATACGCTATTTAAATTTAATCTAAATAACGTGATGCCATGAAAAAAATCAACCCAAATGCGTGTAAACATTTGGGTTGATTTAATATAATTAGTTAATATGAATGTTATTTTTTCTTCTTTTCCGCAACGGGCTTTTGATTAAGCTCGATTGGATTATCATTGGCATTAAAGAAATCCTTATACATTTTCTCCTGCTTCTTCATCATATCCCCGATGGTCCCATCCATTCCCGGAATCGTTCTGGACATGATTTCCTGGGTCATCATAGGTCTTGCCGATGCAAAAGGATCTTTTTTGAAATCGCTGAATGTCTTTTCGAATTTCTCACGCGGCATTTCCGTTACTTTCGTTCCTACATTAGACAGTTTTTCCATGTAAGTCAGCTCTTCCCAATTTGGAACCTGTTTATTTCCCTGCAGCACCCAGGAGTAGTTCTTATCCTGATCTTCAATTTTTACAATCAGCCCCGGAAGTCCTGAAAATTTATACGGCCCGTCCTGAAAAGGCAGGTCGGTACTGAACCAGGCCGTCCATGTTCTTCCTCCGAATTCGGTGGTTGCCTTTTGAGCGTTGTAGGCTCCGATTTTTGCTTTATCGTTGGAAATCTTCCAGTCGAATTTTATCGTTTCGGTATACCCCAGGTTCATCGGCGTAAATCCGTTTGCTACCCTTTCAATATACTGCATTTTCATATCAGGATACGTTTTAACGATCTTTTCCGAAAACTTGGGCATTTTAAAAGATTTGGATAAATCCTTGAACACGCCTGCTTTCTGCATCGCATCAAACTGTACCTTAAGGATCGAATCCTGGCCAATGGCTGTATAGTCGCGGTAGATGGAACGGTCTTTTACGATGTCCAGCGCCATAATCACTTTCTCAAGCTTGGCAGAGTCTTTTTTCGGCTTAAAGGTAAGCTCATAGAAAAACCGGTTGGCCGTTTCCTTTGAGTCGGTGTTCTGGGCACTTGCGAATGCAAACAGGATAACAAAGAATATTGAAAAGAATTTTTTCATTGTAATATGATTGTTTATACGATTAGTTCATGATTTATACATTTTGTTACATTATTTCAGGATTTTATTTTCGTCCGAATTTATTTTCATCTGGCTTTCAAAAGGTTATTTCCTTTTCACTTGGATAAAACCTTTATTGAAGTAAGCTATTCCAGTTCTGTACGGACAAAAAAAACCAATCTTATTAAGATTGGTTTTTGCTGTTTTTTATTTAAAGTTGAATTTTACGGTAAACATCACCTGGCTCGGGCGAAGTAAATATCTCGTAAACGTTGTGTTGATTGTACCGATATCAAACGTTTCAAATACTTTTTTATTCGCAATATTCATCCATTTCAGCTCAAAATCGATTTTCTTCTTGGCCCAGGTAAACTGATAGGATACATCATAGAAACCATTGTGATACTTTTGGTTGCGCGCATTGGTATTGACCTGATCCCAGTTGAATCCGATGGTATGATTTTCAATCGGGTAAAAGAACAAGGCAAGATTGTGGTTGAATCCTGTGGTTGTAGCATCGGAGTTTACATTTCCTTCGCTTGTCTGTTTGGTTCTCCTAAAGCTCGCGTTGTAATCCACGCTCATCCAGCTAAAATAGGTATTGTTGAACTTCACACCGAAAGACTGGCCGTTATTGGTGTTGGTAAAAGACCGGTTATCAAGAAAAGCATCAGATTTAGAAGTTGTATTGTTATAGCTTAATGAAGCATTCGTCTTGAATTTAGGGAAGTATTTACCCACTTCCGCACTGTAGGCATTGCTTAACACATGGTTTTCCTGTTCAATATATCCCATTAAAGTATATCCTGAAACAATGGTCGGATTTGAAATAAGGTTTCTCTTTGCATCGGAGAACCTGTAATTGACATTGAAAAATAAATTGTTAAGCGGATTTCTGTACTCGATCCGGGTTCCTGCGGATTTATTATTATTCTGGGGAATCGGATTTCTGGCATCCATGGCATTAATTCCGTTTGGTGAAGTCATTAAGAATCCTGAATATGCGGTATTAATTTCACCAAAATTATTATTGATATTGGCATTTACCGAAGCTTTCCAAAAAGAAGCAAAATTATATTGGGCAAAAACACTTGGTTCAAAGGTTACTTTATTGACTTCTTTTGAAACCTGTCTTAAAGGATCACTGGCCTTAATATTATTGGAGTTTACCGGGAAGTTTGCATATAGCATCCAGGAATCGCTCTTGTAATTTACCCCTACGCTTCCATAAGGCGTTGCAGTGGTATAGCTTAAATCATTATTATATCGTGAAGATAGTGTAGCATTTGGACCCGTAAAAGGATTGGTTATAATATTTGACAAACTCGAAGCCAGATCCGTTGATTTAAAATTAAATCCGACTTCCGGTGTAAAAGTCCATCCTTTTGTAGAAAAACCAATATTTGCAGAATGATTCGCTTCAAAAGTTTTGAGTCTTAAATTCTGACTTACAAAATCTGCAGATGTAGGAAGAAATCCCGGAATTTCCAGGTAAGAAGCCGGTGACACCTCCAAGGACTGTCTGTCGTTCTGATAGCTGATGTATGACAAAATATTTACCATCTTTTCTTTCCACGGAACGATGGTACTCAATGAGTTCTGGAAGGATGTCGTAGGTGATTCCAACGCTTCTTCACCGTGGTTTATGGAGTTACCGTTGGCCGTTCTGTCGACAACTCCCCGGTCTGCATTCCAGTATTGGGAAAAGCTGGTCGTATTTTTAAAAAATCCTTTTTTCGCGTTCTTGGTAAAGATTAATTCTCCTTTTGCCTTGTCGGTATAAAAATTGTTTAAAATGTTTATCGTGTTAGACGTCCCGTTAAAATAGTTCTGTTCACTGTAAGACTCCCTTTCCACTGCATTATTTGTATAGTTTGCGTTGGCCTTTAGTTCCCATTCTTTTTTCTTATCGATATTGGTCAGGTAATTTGCGGATAAATAATGTACATTGTTCATCAGGTATCTTTTTACCGGAAGATTCGGGGTACTTGCATTCTCCACATTCAGCCAGTCGTTTTGGGTAGCGTTGATCCTTCTTCCTTCAAACCTGTTCCCGAATGATAAAATATTTCCTTCGTTTTCTACCTGCTCCCCAACATTATTGGCCTTGTAATTCACGACCCACTGGCTTTTCTGCCCGAAAAACATCGGGGTCAGCTTGATGTTCCACAGCAGCGGGCTGGCTCCGACGCCTACTTCTCCCCTTCCGGTCATGGTTACCGAATTTTTAAGCTTAATGTTGATGGCTGCCTGATCGGAAGGTACTTTGTCCTGAAGGATTTTTACCGGCTGGTGGTTTTCCAGGACTTCCACTTTCTGTACGGCATCTTTCGGAAGCGAGTTGTTGATGGTTCCGTAGCCGCCTTCCATTAAGTCTTTTCCGTTGACGTAAAATTTATTGATGGCATTTCCCTGGTAAAGGATGGTTCCGTCGGTATTCACTTCAATTCCCGGCATTTTCCTCAAAACGTCGGCCAGGGTCCTGTCGCTTTTGCTGTCAAAAGCTTTTAAGTCGTAAGCGATGGTGTCGCCCCTTGCGGTAACCATTTTGGTTTTAAGCTTTACTTCTTTAATTTCTGTTGCCTCCGAGTCCATTTTAAAGTTCAGGGTCTGATCGCTGTTGCTGATCTGACGGGTCACCGATTTTTGGTTGAACGCCTTCACTTTAAGATCTACATTGGATTCCGCAGAAGTAAAGGTCACTTTATATTCCCCTTTCGAATTGGTAATTCCGTAAGCAAGGATAGCATCTTTCCCCGGTTCTTCTACCGTTACGCTGGCACTGGGAATCCCAATCCCGTCTTCATCCGTGATTTTCCCCGAAACTGTTTTCTGTGCAAAAGTGATCACAGAGAAAAAAATCATCAGAAACAAAGAAATTTTCGTTTTCATAATTTATTATTTGACTAATTAGTTAATGGTTCCTGCTTTTTGTTACACCCTTATAAAGATTGTAGTAAAAGCAAAAAGTTAAAGTCCGTTTTTATCACTACAAAAATAGTGATATTTATTGTATTTATGAGGCCGAATTTTTAACTTCTTTCAAAAAATACTAAAAAATGCTCTATTTTGAGAACTACTGGATCAATTTAAGCCATCTATAAAATTTTAGGAATTCCGATTATTTATTTTTTGTTTAAATCTCTACATTTATAAAAAAGAATATCACCATGGAATAGGAATCAACCTCAAAAACTAAGAAGCAACCGAATTTATTGCACTTAGAGCAAATTTTTCCCTGGCTGCGCATCTTTGCCTAGAATAAAAACCGACCCGGATGATGTATCATGATGACTTTTAAGAAATACCTGCTGCGGCAGAAGACCGCAACAGATTTTGCGAACTTCCGATTTGTGTCATACCATAAACCTAAAAAGATATTCTGAGACCCACTGTATAAGAAATTCAGGTGTATTTATTAAGCATAATTCACAGTAAATCAGAATTATTCTCTTTAAAATTTTGCTTAAAAGATAAATGTACTTTCTTATTTACCTATTGTTTCTACCGGAATAAAAATTTTATCCGGAAAAAGATTTTTAATGATAAATTGAAGATGCTTATGGTTTAAAATTATTTACCTCCAGGCCTTTCTTAAAGTTCAGAAGATACTCTTGACAGCCTCCCTTATTTGTCTGTCTAATATTTTTATTTGGTCTGAATAGGTAAAAATAATCTGAGCGATAGATTAAAAAGACCTTAAAACTCCTGACATGTCTATTTATTTAATAATTTTGTAACATTAAATTTTAAAAAATGGGAATCAATTTAAAGCCAATTGATATTGTAGATGATATTACGCAGGAGGAGTTCATTGAAAAATACCTGAAGCCGAGAAAGCCTGTGGTGATCAAGAACATGGCAAAAAAGTGGCCCGCTTACCAGAAATGGACCATGGAATATATGAAGGAGGTAGTAGGGGATGTAGAAGTTCCGTTGTACGACAGCTCAAAAGCAGATCCTGCCGCTCCCATTAATTCTTCCGCTGCGAAAATGAAATTCGGAGATTATATCGATCTGATCCGGCGGGAACCGACGGATCTGAGGATTTTCCTTTTCGATCCTATAAAATTTGCTCCGAAGCTGCTGGAAGATTACCTTTCTCCTAAGGAACTGATGGGCGGGTTCCTGGATAAATACCCGAATATGTTTTTCGGGGGAAAAGGTTCTGTAACTTTCCTTCACTTCGATATCGATATGGCGCATATTTTTCACACCCATTTCAACGGCAGGAAGCACGTTCTCCTTTTCGATTACAAATGGAGGGAAAGGCTGTATCAGATTCCGTATGCCACTTATGCCCTGGAGGATTACAATATTGAAAATCCCGATTTCACGAAATTTCCGGCTTTGGACGGCGTGGAAGGAATCGAATGTTTCCTGGAACACGGCGATACGCTTTTTATGCCAACCGGATGGTGGCACTGGATGAAATATCTGGACGGCAGCTTTTCAATCTCGCTGAGGGCATGGGATAAATCCTGGGCGGTAAAAGCACACTCCTTATGGAATCTTACGGTTCAGCGTAAGTTCGATGATATTATGAAGAAGAATTTCAGAAAAAAATATATGGACTGGAAAGAGAAGGTAGCCGTGAAAAGAGCAGAAATTGCCCTGAAAAAAGGTTTGCCAAGAATAAAATGAAAAAAGACGTTTCCGGGAAACGTCTTTTTTCATTTTATGTAATAATTTATCTTATGATCCGCTCCATATTTGATTTGGCACAATTGAAAGCTTCCTCCGCCTCTTCATACAATATTTTTACGGACACTTCAAAACCGTTTGTCATGAAATAAGTGACATGGCCTTCGACATTAAAGCTTAGAAATGCGATATTATCAGCATTAACAACCAATGGCTGGCCCAAAACTTTTGCGCCTTCCAGCGAATTGGGCTTCTTTACATTCATAACGTAAGACGCTTTAATGTAGATTAAACCACCCAATGTTGTTTTTATGATATAAGCCATTCTGTAATTTTCTGTAAAGTTATTCAAATTAAAGCACATGAAAAAATCCCCAGTACAGACCGAGGATAATCAAAAGTATTAATATTTATAAATGATTGGTGTTTCATGAAGTAAAAAATCAAAAAATATTCCCGAATTGCTCCGGGAAATATTTCAGATCCCTTTATTATGTTTATTTTTTAATAGTTGCAGTACAGCATTCAAGTATTATGCCATGAATGGATTCTCTCTGTTTTTTGCGGAAATAAAATACCTTTTCAGCAATATATTTTATCATATACCTCATTTGCAGAATATTTATAAAAACGGTATACTTTTAGATTGGATGAAGACAACACACACACTAAAAATATTATTTATGAAAACATCTTCACAAACTGAAAACATCAATTCGCACTTCAACAGGGAAATGGAACGCCAAAAAGCTATTAAAGCACTGGAAAAGGCAAAAAGCATTAAAAGAAAGGTGGTTTTCCTTCCTCAGGGTGCTACCGGAAATCTTAATTACAGGGATACTTTTTAATCCGGATCCCCATCACCAATATAAAATAAGCTACCGTTGAGAGTAGCTTATTTTTTTATCATTATTTAATCAAAAAGGAGGTTTCTTTTAAAAGGATTATCGGCAATAAAGAAAAATGAAGCAATTACAGGCATCTAGATTCCTGCTGTTGCTTCATTTATAACCGCTGATCAGGATCTGCGGTGTCAAAACCTGTAAATACATGCATATTAAACTTTAATAATAAATTTTTCGGTTCTCTATTTTCAGCTGATGGTTGTTGTGCATCTTTTTTATCGTTCTGATAACCGTTTCTACCCGAAGGCCCGTTAAGTTTGCCAGCTGCTGCCGGGTAAGCGGTATCTGAAAAGAATATTTACCACCCGTATTCCCCTTAAGATGATCCATTACTGTTTTAATTTTAGAACAGGGATCCGGAGAAGAAATATTGAAAAGCATGATGTATTTATCATACAGCCGGTCCGCAAGCCAGCGGAACATTCCTGAACATACTTCCTGGTGCTGTTTAAGAAGATCAAGGAAATCATTTTTTGAAAGCTTCAGAATTGTACATTCTGTTTTTGCTGTGGCATTGGTAGGATAATATCTGTCATCAAATAAAAAAGATTCTCCCAGGCTTTGCCCTTCATATAAAATGTTCTGTGTAAATTCTTTTCCATCTTCATGATAATTTTTCAGTTCCACAACCCCACTCACAATCTGAAAATAAAATTTGGGCAAATTTCCTTCATGAAAAATGACCTCATGTACTTTGTAGGTCTCATAATCTGCGCCGTATGCTAACAATAAATCTTCACTAATTATCATATATTTAATTTAAATGTTAAATGAATAAATATTTTAGCTAATTATTTTTAAAAAGGCTACAAATAGTAAACCATATAAACATATAATTACAATAAAAAATACCACATTTTAGGGAATTAAAGGTAAAAATAAAAGAAATTCAGATTTCACTTATGATGAATATCATAATATCCGGGGATTATCCTTCCTATCTTTGAAACACATCCTCATTCAATTTTGCACTTATTCTCACTTACCCCCTCCTTTCGGCGAGGGGCTTTTATTTATACTGATTGTGACCCGCGTCATAAATTTTGTGGCTTTTCATCATTAAGTTTGAAGTAATCAAATCATTTTATATTATGAAAAAAATCCTATTATCAGCATTCCTGCTGTACATGCTATCGGCATGCACAAAATCAGAAACCCAGTATACGGACCAGCAAAACAAAAGGGAATCGGTAAACAATAAGGCTTCAGATACTATCCGTACCCTGAATGAAGTTTCCGACACCGCTGCTGTAAAACAGCATCCCAACAATGTAAAAACCGATAACGAATAAATTTACTGTTACATCTATGGCTCCAAAAGGCAGATTAATCATCATTGGCGGCAATAATACAGAAGCGGTTCCTGAAACGGAGCAGGAAACTCTAAAGACGCAATTTTCCGCTTGTGGAATTTTCCGCTTATTATCAGACCGGAAAAATGACCGTATCGAAATTATTGCAGCATCTCCGGATACAGTGGAAAATACAGTATCAAAATATTCGGCGGTTTTACAGCAGGAAGGATATACCAATTTCGGTTTTATCCACCTTAAGAATAGCCGGGAAGATTATCATCCCCGGATCCTGGCGTCAAAGACTGTTATCTTTGTTGATGATGACCCTGGTTTCTGTGAAACCTTAAAAAATTCATCTCTTACGAAACTGATATATAAAAAATACCTGCTCGAAGAGGAATTTACAATTGTAGGCATTAATGCGGGCGGCATGTTTATTTCCGGCATGTTCCTGAATGATAAAGAAATCCGTCCGGGGCTTGGGTTTATCAACAACTGTATTATTGATACCAACTTCAGACATGGCACCCGGTTCAGGAGCCTCGTAAAAGCTGTTGTTTCCCACCGCGAATGCCTTGGGCTCGGCCTGAATGAAGGAATGGCCCTGATTATTGAAAAAGGATACAAGGCACAATGTATCGGGAACAGCTCCATGATCGTCGTCAATGCCAAAAATGTAAGAAGGAAAAAACCCAGAAAAGGATTCTCCGTGTACGCAAAAAACCTGAAAGGCCATATCCTGACTGCCGGTTCCATGTTTAACCTGATCAGCGGTGACCTTATTACAGAAGTACCGTTCGATTATAATTTAAATTTTACCAACAGGAACACCAAACAATAATTAAATTAAAAATAGAAACTATGATACCGAAAGGACGGCTGCTGATTATCGGCGGTAAGGAAGACAAAGGGGAAGACGATTCTGAAATGGAGAAAAAGAATAATAATTTTTCTCCCAAGGAAATCCTGAAATTGCTCGCAGAATCAAAAAATGACCGCATTGAGGTTATCACTACGGCGAGCTCAGAGCCGGAAGATATGCGGGAAACTTACACGAAAGTATTTAATGAAATCGGATATACGAATTTCGATTTTCTGGATATCTGCGATAAGCAGGTGCATTCCGATTTTCATCTTAAACGGGTGGAAGCAGCGAAAACGGTATTTTTCACTGGAGGCGACCAGAACAGAATCTGCGGAAGTCTTAATCAGTCTGTTCTTACTGACCTTCTCAAAAAAAAATATCAGGAAGAAGACGGCTTTATGATTGCCGGAACCAGCGCAGGTGCCATGTGCATGCCCAAGATCGTTATTCTGGAAGCAGTGAACGGCGAGGCCATGCTGGAACATGATATCGAACTGGATACGGGACTTGGATTTATAGAAAACTGCATCGTCGATACGCATTTTATTCACCGGGCCAGATTTGGACGGCTTGCCCATGCGGTGATCCTTCACCAGGAATGCTGGGGAATCGGGTTGGGAGAAGATACGGCCCTGCTGATTGAGGAAGGCTGCAGGGCAACCTGCCGCGGATCCGGGATGGCCTGGATTATCAATGCCAGACATATTGGGCAGACCAACACCCGCACCGTAGAAAAAGGAGCACCCATTTATGCAGAAAATCTTAGGATCCATATCTTAACCGATAACTGTAAGATTGATTTTAATAACGATACATTTGAAGGTGCAGGCAACGGAAAGCAGTAACAAAAAAAGGAAACCTAAAATCAGGTTTCCTTTTATTATGATGATTGCGTTTTTCTATACCGCTTTGCTGTTAAGGTTGGTATCAGCTACTTTCGTTAGAAGCTCATCGCATTTCTTTTCTTCTTCCAAAGTATTTAAAAGGTGCTTTAAGCAATCTTCCTCTTTCAATACTTTTGCAAACGCAGCCAGCGTTCCGTAAGTAGCGATTTCATAATGTTCTACTTTCTGTGCGGCAGCAATAATTCCGGCATCTCTTACTTTTCCCGGTTCTGTTTCTTCCATAATGCTTTTGCCTTCATCCAAAAGACCCTGCATGGCATCGCATTTTTTGGCCTGAGCTTTTTTACCCAATGCCTTGAAACATTCTTCAAGCCTGTCAATCTGCTCTTCTGTTTCTGTGATATGGTTGTCGATTGCTTTTTTCAGCTTTTTGTCGGTTGCATTTTTCATCATTACAGGCAGTGCTTTTAACAGTGCCTTCTCTGCCCAATAAATATCCTTCAGGGAATCTTCAAAAAGATCTTTCAGTTCTTTTGCCGCTCCTTTTTTCGCAGGGGTCTTAGCAGCAGTTTTTGATGCTGTTTTGGAAGGCGTTTTTGCCGCTACGGTTTTAGGGGCTGCTGCCTTTTTAGCATCCGTCGTTTTTTTAGCCGCTACCTTCTTAGCTGTTTTAGTTTCCATAATATAAATATTTTAATGTCTGGTCCCTGTAAATGTGCAACTATAAGACCATTTTTATCTGAAGTGTTGAACTGTGGTATTTAAAATCTAAACATATACTTTTCTGTTGATAATCTTCAGATAATTTTCTTTTTCCAGCTGTTTAACCGCTCTTACCACCGTTTCCACCCTTAATGCAGTAATGGAAGCAATCTGCTGGCGGGTAAGCGGCACTTCATAGGAAAATTTGCTTTGGTCTTCCCTGAAGCTCTTATGATAATCAAGCATGCCTTTAATTCGGGTAACCGGCCTTAAGGAAGAGTTATTTTCCAGCATGATGTATTTGTAATACAGCCTTTCCGATAAAAATTTATTGATATCTCTGGAAATCTGGGGATTCTCGTCCAACAGTTTAATAAAGTCAATTTTCGGAAGTTTAAGGATGGTACATTCTTCAAACGTTATGGCATTTACAGGATACTTCTGATCAATGAATAAAAGAAGCTCGCACACACTCAGTCCAGCCTCAAGAATGGCCAGGATAAGCTCTTTTCCTTCATCATTGTAATGGTTCAGTTTGATTCTCCCCTTAACCACCTGATAATAATATTTGGGAGTGTCGCCTTCCCTGAAAATAATATGAGAACGCTGAAGCGTTTCCTGCTCAGCTCCGTAAGCCAGTAAAAGTTCTTCTGATATCAGCATATATAAAGGTTTTAAAGTTGTATTCAAACGGTATACGTGGGGATTTTCAAATAAAATTAAACGTAAAAAAACGGCAGTATTATGATTGAAATCATAAAGCAAATTCCTTGCCCTAACGTTCACATTTTTACGTATCGCTCATAATTAACTTTATCGTTATCTTATGAGACAACTCATAAAATCTTCACCTTTTTAAGCGTACTTTTAAATAAACCAATCACATTTGCTATGAATACAAGAAAGAATCTGAACCTGACCCTGAAAATCTGGCGGCAGAAAAACAGGAAAACCAAAGGACAGTTTGAAATATATAAAGTTTCGGATATCTCTACCGATGCTTCCTTTCTGGAAATGCTGGATATTCTTAACGAGCAGCTGATCCGGGAAGATAAGGAACCGATAGCCTTCGACCACGACTGCCGGGAAGGTATCTGCGGGATGTGTTCTTTATATATCAACGGAAGAGCGCACGGCCCGGATACGGGAATTACTACCTGCCAGCTTCACATGCGGATGTTCAGCGACGGGGAAACGATTGTGATCGAACCCTGGAGAAGCATTGCTTTTCCCGTTATCAAGGATTTAATTACCGACCGGAGCGCCTTTGACCGGATTATGGCATCCGGCGGATTTATTTCAGGAAACACTTCAGGAAACACGCTGGACGCCAACGCTATAGCAGTTCCTAAAGAAGATGCGGACAAAGCGATGGATGCTTCCTCCTGCATCAGCTGCGGAGCCTGTGTGGCCTGTTGCCCGAACGGGGCAGCCATGCTTTTTGTAGGAGCCAAAGTTTCTCATTTTGCCCTGCTTCCGCAAGGTAAAGTAGAAGCCAAAAGAAGGGTGCTGAATATGGTGCAGGCCATGGATGAAGAAGGATTCGGCAACTGTTCGGTAATCGGTGCCTGTGAAGTGGAATGCCCGAAAAAGATTTCCCTGGATAATATCTCACGGATGAACAGGGAATATATGGCCGCCTGGCTTGACACGAAATAACCTGAAATTTAATTTTTATTATGGTTCTGGTAACGGGAGCAACAGGAATTCTGGGCAGGATAATTGTTTTGGAACTTCTGAAGCAAGGGAAAATAGTTCGTGCCGCAAAAAGGAAATCCAGTAATCTGGAAGAAGTGCGGAAATCTTTTAGGTATTATACGGAAAATCCGGATGGTTTTTTCAATGCCATTGATTGGGCGGATGTTGACCTGAATAATAAAAAAAGTATTAGTACAGCACTTGAAGGCATTTCCGAAGTCTACCACTGCGCTGCCAAGGTAAGTTATGATCCGGCTGACCGGAAGAAAGCAGATGAGGTAAATATTTCAGGTACAGAGAATATGCTGGAATGCTGTAAAGATACTGCCGTGAACAAATTTCTTTACGTAAGTTCAGCCATTGTTTTTACAAAAGAGACGGAAGACGGGCTGATTCATGAAGAATCCGAACTCATCGGCTATGAGACTGCTACGGTATATGCCGCTTCCAAACGCAAAGCGGACACCGCCGTCCTCAACGCTTTTCATGAAGGGCTGAATACAGTAATCATCAATCCAGGCATGATTATCGGAAGTGGGAACTGGAAGAACAGCAGCGGGGAATTTCTCCGTACTTTCATAAATGGATTCTACACTTTTTCAGGAGGCACCGGCTGTGCCGATGTAAGAGATGTTGCGGCTATCGCTATCCGGCTGATGGATGAAAACAGGTTCGGAGAGCGTTACCTCATCAGTTCCGAAAACAAAACCTACATGGAATTATCCACTATAATTACAAAGAAACTAAATAAAACAAAGCCTTTCGTTCTTTCGAAGCCTGTTTTAGAAGCCGGCAGAATAGTGAATATTCTTACCTTCCGCTTGATCCCGGTCCTGCGTATGCTCACCCGGCCAAACATAGAATTTCTGACTTCTTTTCAGGGAATATCAAATGAAAAAATTACTTCTGAACTGCATTATGAACTTATTCCCATACACGAAAGCCTGATGTTTCATATCAACAATTACCTCAGCGAAAAAAGCTGAACCTTACTTCGACCCGGAAATTAGCTTCAACTTTAAGTAGCGTTTTTCATTCGAAATTTGATGGATCGGTTTATCAAAAATATCATTAAAAGTTTACAAATCGGTTAAAAACCATATCTGATAATCCGGATAATAACAGGCTAATTCTGAACATTCCTGAAAAGCGATTACCTCTTCTGAACACAAAAAGAAGAGGTAATCTAAAATATCAACTATGAACTATGAATTTCGAGTGTTTCCTGCTCCGGATCCCGAAGACCTGCCGCCTCCGTGAGAAGCCTGGCCCCCCATTCTGGCGATCCTTGTCCGCTCTGCCTTGCTCATGGATGCAAACCCTCTCTTTGAGGTCCCGTTACCGGAACCGGAACCGGAATTGCCACTGTTGTCTCCTGAGTTGGAACTTCTTCCTCTTCCGGAGCCGCCCGATCCTGAACCGCCGCGGGAACCTCCCTCTCCCGAACCTGAAGATCTTCCGCCTCCATGAGAAGCCTGGCCTCCCATTCTGGCGATTCTTGTCCGTTCTTCTTTACTCATGGAAGCAAAACCTCTCCTTGAAGTTCCATTACCGGAACCTGAGCCTGATCTGCTGCCGGTGCCTCCTGAATTGGAGTCTCTTCCTCTTCCGGATCTGCCTGATTCTGAGATGCCGCGGGAACGACGGCTGGAATTTCCTCCTGCAGTAAATCTTCCCTGGCTGTCTCGCTGCTGATTACTGTTGTTTCCTCCGCTTCTGCCGTCTTCATTACCATCTTCTTCATCGTCATAATCTTCATCATCATACCGGTCATCATCGTATTCTTCTTCGTAATCTGAGAAATCATCATCATAATCTTCGTCCTGTAAGGCATCCTGATACCCATGATCGTACCCTAACCGATAAATTTCATCAAAAGTTGACCTCTCATTAGATGAACCGTTCCCTGAATTTCTTCTTCCGGAGCTTCTGTTACTCATAACTAAATTTTTTAAATTAATATTTGGTGGTTGCTTACAGATGACTAACTGGTATTTCATCCGTAAAGTTTGATTTTATAAGTGATAATAATGTTATTATTTTTAAACAACCTAAAGAAGAATACGCTAATTTACTGATCTTTAAAGACCTTCCTTTATGATGCGTATCATATCAATAGAAATTTGCGGTATTTTATTCTATATATTTTTCTCCGGTTCACGGGATTCCCGTTGCTTCAGGATTCTGGAATGGATGGATAAGAATTTCAGAACTATCATAACCAGTCCGGCCACAATGACGGCCGGCGTCAGTGCCAGCGCAAGATGAATTCCGGTCCGCTTTAGAATAATGTCGATTCTGCCATGACAAAAATGAGTATGGACTAATGATTAGCTGAAAGAACTTCCTGAAAATATCAGTGCCGGTGCTTTCGTATAAGAACAGCAACCTTCTATGTTTCCATCGATGTGAAAACGTTTTTAATGGTGTAAGAAACTGTGTTGTCTGCTGTTTTTAATCCCCGGTATCAAGCGTAAACTATACTGTCTCCTGTGTTGACATCATCTGAATGGGTGGTTGAAGCTGGTTCTGCTGCTGCTTTGTACAACTTACAACAAGACTTGCTGCCAGTGCATAGTGATTTCATAATATTAAATTTGGTGATTGTATTAATCCAAAGGTATTGTTATACATCACCCTATTTTATGATTAATATCATAGCCATTCCTTATTATTATTTCTTCAACCAGATGATATTTTAATAAAAAACCCCTCAAAACTGAGGAGTTAAAGAAAAGTAAATGGGTCTGAAAAATTAATAAGTCTTAAAATGTAATCAATCCTTCGGCAAGGCTTTTCCAGTGGATTTTACTGAATCCGAACATTCCGCCTGTACCGATGAATAAATTTCTTATTTTATTTAAAAATCCGGTATTGAAATTCGGAGTTTCATTTCTGCCGTAAACGCCTACTTTTAGTGTATTGCCCTCTTTTGAAATCATAATGTTCGATGTTGCAGCAGAGCTGTAAAAATGAACAATATTTCCCTTCAGCTTATTAGGCTCTTTGCAGGGTCTGCATATCATCAGGTACGATTTAGCAGTGCCGGTATCCCGATGGGACAGATTTACGATTTCCACCCAGTCGTACCCTTTACCTTCACTGTTTCCGGGGCCGGGGATTTCTATTCTTATAAAATCTCCTTTTTTAGGCATCCGGTCTGCCGGTTTTCCCGAAGAATCGAAATGCCTGAAATCCGCCGATGCGCCTCCGGCATACGACTTCCATTGATTGATGGAAAAAAAACGCTGTTTCAGAATATCAAATTTTAAATCTGCATCTGAATCGGTACACGGTCTGGTACTTTCACTGTCATGGAATCCGCCCTTCTTCTGAATAGGAACTCCTGGAATCTGCTTCGGCTTCATAATCTCTTCGTTTTGGTGTTCTTACAAATTTAGCACCCGCTATCGGAAATTGTTATGAGCATAATCACAATAAGCCATGTAAATTCCCTATCTTGATCGTAATCATAATTTTTCCCGGTATTAATCACGAAATTCGGGTTACTGATTCACAAAACCTTCCGCCTGATATGTCATGGAAGAATGAAGCATTATGAATATGAAAAAGAATTTCTCTGACAGGTCTGCCGATTGGGCGACTTACTTTGCGGTAAATGCCCGGACTTTTACCGGCGGGATTATCCCGATCGTAAGCTGGGCTTCAATATGCCTAACATTCAGGTTTTCGGAGATAGGGCAGTCGGTCATAAATACCATCGTTATTCCCGTTACTCTCATATCGGTTTTTTTTCTTCAGAAAACACAGAATAAAGATCCAAAGGCTATTCAGATCAAATTGAACAGACTTATCGGGATACACGAGAAAACCATTCACCGGATGAAAATATCAAACGGTCCTGAAGGCGTAAATCCGTTGAATTTCATTAATAAACTGAAACATCCGCCTATATCTGTCGGAAAGGATTTTTTTGAAATATCAGATCAGCACTGACTGAATATGATCCGGAAATCGCGTATAAAGGGCATTTCCTGAATTTTTAACCAAATATATTGATTATGAACATCCAGAAAGATTTATTAGAGTGCATCGGAAACTATCTGCACGCATCCGAGGAAACCGTTGCTACCGCAGAAAGTGTTACTGCAGGGTTTTTACAGTTCTCCTTTTCACAGGTCAAGGATGCTTCAAAAATTTTTAAAGGCGGAATGACGGTTTACACGCTGGAAGAAAAAGTGAAGTTTCTGAATATCGACGAAGAGGAAGCAGAAGCCTGCAACTGTGTTTCACAGAATATTTCGGATACCATGGCCTTAAATGTTGCAAAATCATTCGGTACCGACTGGGGAATGGCCATCACCGGCTATGCTACCCCGGTTGAGGAATCGGATTTTAAACTCTTTGCTTATTTCTCATTTGCTTATAAAGGCGAGGTTGTCCTCTCCCGGAAAATGGATCTGAATTCCAGAAAAGACTCCATCAGCGCCCAGCTTTGCTACAGCGAGTTTATGCTGGAATGCCTTAAAGTGGAAATAGAAAACCAGCAGATCCGGAAGGAAGAAAAAGGAAAAGAAGAGGAATCTTAAACTAAGTCAGATTATCAGGAAGAGCGCCTGAATGCCGGAAGTTTTTTCAGCAGTATTTAAAGTACTGATTAACCATCTTCTTATTTTGGATTTTAGCTTTATTAACGCATTAAAAAATTAAATATCCAATAATTACATCAAACAAGCACTAAGAAACCATTATCAACACCACAAAATATTATCTATGGAAAACCTACAGCTAAAGGACAAAAATGTGTTCATTACGGGAGCTGCTACGGGCATAGGAAAAGCTACGGCTTTACTGTTTGCCCGGGAAGGCGCTCACATTTCCTTTATTCATTACCATGACACGGAAGATGCAGAAGCCACAAAAAATGAAATTACGGCTTTAGGCAGAAAAGCTTTGTGCTTTGACGGAGATATCAACGATACGGAATTCTGTAAAGAGGCCGTAGCAAAAACCGTTTCGGAATTCGGGGGAATCGATATTCTGATCAACAATGCCGGAACCCAGTTTCCAACGGAAAGTATTACGGATCTCGAGGAAGAAAACGTAAGAAAAACCTTTAACTCCAATATCATCGGAATGATCCTGCTGACGAAAGCCGTATTTCCCCATCTGAAACAGGGCAGTTCGATTATTAATACGACATCGGCTGTCGCTTATCTCGGACATGAGGAGCTGGTGGATTATTCGGCAACGAAAGGGGCTATTGTTTCCTTTACACGATCGCTTGCTTTACAGGCAAAATCCAAAGGGATCCGCGTAAATGCTATAGCTCCCGGGCCTGTGGCGACGCCGCTTACGGAAAGAACATTCGGGGATGAAGAGGACGATTACAGTAAACCATCCCTGGAGCGCAACGCTTCCCCGGAAGAAATTGCTTCATGTTTTTTATTTTTAGCAAGCGATGCCGCTGCGCAGATGACCGGGCAGGTACTGCATCCGAACGGAGGATCAATTGTAAACGGATAGTATGATGAACGGAGTTATGATACAATATTTCCACTGGTACCATCCCGGGGATTTATGGAATGAATTTGCTGACCGGGCAGCCCTTTTAAAGGAACTCGGCTTCACGGCCGCCTGGCTTCCCCCTGCAAACAAAGGCGACCTGGGTATAGAAGGACGCGGATATGACCTGTATGACCTGTATGATCTTGGCGAGTTTGACCAGAAAGGCGGAATTCCTACCAGATACGGCACCCGGGAAGAATATCTGAACGCCATCGAAAAGGCCCATGAAGCCGGAATTTCAGTCTATGCCGATATTGTACTCAACCATAGGATGGGAGGCGATGAGGATGAGCTTATTACCGTTCATCAGGTGGATGAAGAAGACCGTAACAAGGTGATTTCGGAGCCCATGGAAGTTTCTGCAGGTACCCGCTTCACGTTTCCGGCGAGAAACGGCAAATATTCGGATTTCATCTGGGATTACCGGTGTTTCAGCGGGATTGACATCGCACGGAAAAATGGGGAGAAAATCACCGGAATCTTTAAAATCCACAACGAATACGGTACAGAGTGGACGGATGACGTAAGCCATCAGCTGGGAAACTATGATTACTTGATGGGTGCCGATGTAGAATACCGGAATCCTCACGTCATCCAGGAAATGAAAAACTGGATCCGCTGGTATTTTGAAACTACCAAAGTTGACGGATTCCGGCTCGATGCCCTTAAGCATCTTTCCTCGGATTTTCTGAAAGAATGGATCACCTACATCAAAACAGAGGTAAATCCCGACTGCTATATCCTGGGGGAATATTGGAAGGATGATGCAGAAAAAATAGGGATCTTCTCCGACAAGATGGATGAGCTGATTTCCTGTTTTGACGCACCGTTGCATTATAATTTTTTCAAAGCGTCGGAAGAAGGCAGCGATTATGACCTCAGCCAGATTTTAACGGGAAGCCTTTTGGAAAGAAAGCCCTTATTCTCGGTTTCCTTTGTGGAAAACCACGACACCCAGCAGCTTCAGGCCCTTGAATCGACCGTAAAAGACTGGTTCAAACCGTTAGCCTATGCCATTATCCTGCTTTCGGAAGATGCTTATCCATGTGTTTTTTATCCCGATCTTTTCGGAACGGAATATACAGACACCAAAGACGGCAAAGAAATTAAGATCATCATGCCTAAAGTTGAAATTCTTCCCGCTTTACTGACAGCAAGGCATCAGTTCGCTCACGGTGAGCAGATCCGGTATTTCGATGATCCCGACTGTATTGCATGGGTTAGAAAAGGTCATAAAGAGCATTCAGGATGTATCACGATTATTTCAAACAGCGGCGAAGGAAGTAAAGAAATTGAAATGGGAAAAGCATATGCTCATGCTAAATTTACAGATTTCCTCAGCCACAGGAACGATGAGGTGACGGCGGATGAAAACGGAAAAGCGGTTTTTAAAGTTAATGCCCGCTCGGTAAGTATTTGGATAAAATCCGATACCTGATTATGGCTGAATGTTGAGAAACAGCTCTTCCATGTTCCGGGTAACTTTATTCTATAAAACCATCCGCATTACCGGCAGATAGACATTCCTGTATTTTCAGGAACAGCCAGATCACGGACTTTTCCAGGCAGTGAACATTCAGGTTCTGATTATTATATTGGGCACAGCTGTTTTCCGGTAAAACGGAACCGCTGTTCAGGATGATCATTCGTTGCCGTGACGGTAAGCAGGATGATAACCAGACCTTCTGTCTTATTAACTTCAAAGCTATGTCCCTGCTTTCCGATATAGCGGGGACATTTCTTATGGAGTATTTATATAAGTCTCCACAACTTTAGTCCTGAAGATTAAAGTTTAAACCTGATTACCAAGCAACAAGATGCAAAATCAGCCGTTATAATATTCTATACACCGGATACTGGCGGAATGTTTTTTCCTCAAAATAAGGCGAGTTCCTGTAAATCCAGTCGAGCTGGACAGTACCATCTTCCGCAAACTTCGGGTCCGACGCTTTTTTGGTTTCGAATTTCTTTTTCAAAGTTTTATCCTTTCTCAGCAGTTCTGCAGCCGTGTCCTCAAAGATATAGGCAGAATAATATTCCTTCTGGGCTAAAATCCCGTCGAAGAAATTCCAGTTGAAGAACGAATCCAGCGCTTCCGGTTCCAGGGTTTCGATAAGGTATTTTACGCCTTCCTGACCGGTCGGTACCAGATAATCTCCTGCTGAAAACAGGATATTTCTGTTTGATCTGTCAACCGTTGTTTCAAAATGCGGATAATGCCCTTCGTAAGGATTTTTTGCGGTCTTGAAATCATTGATTCTATAGGATTCTACCGCCATGCTGCTGTCTTTTCGGATCGGTGTCATTTGGATCCCGTTTCTTCTGAGCTCTTCAATCACCCGGTACTGCGCCTGCGGAACGACGTAATATTTCGGAATGGTAATAAACCCTGTAGGAATAGCCGTTGTAAACAGCTTTATATTTTTTGTAAACGGTTTGTTCCGGTCGTAATACAGCCTTGGTTTCCCGGAGATTTCGCTCGGCCTGTATTTTCCTTCATAGCCTTTAAAATCCATGGTCGTGTATTTCGTGGAATCGATTTTCCAACGGATACCGTAAGGTTTTCCGGCCTGGTACTGCTTCAGGTTTTCGGTTCTCAGCTGCTTTATTTTCTCATATTCTTTATCCAGGTTCTGCAGGTTCACCAGCATATATTGATAGGTGACATCTACTCTTTTATCATAAGGTTTCAGCATGTGGGTTTCCGGCATTGTCGACAGGGCATTGAACAATGAAGCATATCCGGTGGAATATCGTGGCGAATCTTCAAAAGCAGCAAACCCGATGTCCGGAACATCCCCGTGAATATTGACATACGGTGTGCTTTCGTAACCTATTTTCTTTAAATCTTTCAGGTTTTTAGCCTGATAGGTCGTATAAAAATAATTCCCGAGTACATTTCCCAACCGTTCCTTGAATGTTGAAATATAGGTAAAGGTGTATTGGTAATCGGCTCCGTTGCTCACGTGGTTATCAATGAAGACATCCGGCTTCAGCCACTGGTAGATTTCCTGAAAGCTCCGGGCATTTTTCGTATCGGCTTTGATGAAATCCCTGTTCAGGTCAAAATTCCGTGCATTTCCCCTGAAACCGTAAGCCTCGGGCCCATTCTGGTTCGCTCTGGAAAACGGATCTCTGTTCATCATCCCGCTGACGTTATAGGCCGAAATAGCCGCTACGATAAAGTTCTGAGGCTTCCTTATTTTCCCGGTAGCCAGATCCCGCATCAGCATCATGGTGGCATCAATTCCGTCCGGTTCGCCGGGATGGATCCCGTTGTTGACGAAGAGGACCGCTTTGTCTTTTCTGAGCCGGGCTACTTCTTTTTCCGGAAACGGGTTGTAGAGTACCACATAGATGGGTTTCCCGTTATCATCCTCTCCTTTTTGCAGGTATTGGATGGTATTGAAATTTTTCGCCAGATCCCGGTACCAGGCATTCATTTCATCATACGTTACCGTCCGGTTGCCATTGCCTTTCTCAAAAGGGGTTTTGAAATTGTTTTGAGAAAATAAGAAAGAGGAAGTTAAAAGGAATAGAAGCGCGTTCAGTTTCATTGATGGATATTTGAGGTTTCAAAAGTACTTAAAGTTTTGGGAAATAGGTTGAGCCGGAAGGGGAAACAGGATGTTTTTTAGTAACCTTGTCAAAGGTCTTACTATCAAATTAGCTGAATGACTTAGAAAGTGCTATTGACCACCCCGTCTCCGGCTTTGGCCGGAGCCACCCCTCCGGCGGAGGGGAATTGCGATTAAGCATTGATTATTGGTCGGATATACCCAAAAAATATATTTTCAAATGCTTTTTAAAGGATTATTTCACAGGTTTGATCTGATCTTTATTTCTTCCCTTTTCATCAGGATATAAAGACGGAAGCGGATCGCTCTGCCAGAATGCTTTGGTATCGATATCCATGATGGTTAAAGATCCGGTAAAGGCAGCTCCCGTGTCAAGGTTCCAGATGTTGGCTTTATTGATCGGTTCTTTGCTGCCGAGATGTAAAGTCGGCGTATGGCCGATGAAGATTTCATTGTACAGAAGCAGTCTTTTAGGATAGAGTTCGGAGTTTTTGGACAATTTTCGATCCATCGCTACGGCCGTTTCCCAAAGCGTGCGGTCCCAGCGGTAATTGCTGGAATACATTTCTTTTTCAGGGCCGTGCATGGAAGAATATCCGGCATGGATAAACAGCCGGTTTTCCGCATCAATGTGATAGTTTTTCATCCGCTGAAAAAATGCCAGATGCATTTCCATTTCATCCAAACCATAACCGGAATAGCTGTCAACTGTACTTTTTCCTCCATTGAATAACCAGACGTCTTCACTTTTCCCGAAAGAGAGCCAGTCTTCACACCAGGCATCATGGTTGCCTTTGATGAAGATGCATTCCTGTCTCCCGGAAAGTCCGATTAAAAACCGGATTACCTGGGAAGATTCGCTCCATCCGTCGACGTAATCGCCCAGGAAAATTAAGGTGTCATCGTCTGTCACCCGCGCTTTGTCCAAAACCTGTTCCAGGGCTTTAAAGCCTCCGTGGATATCGCCTATGGCTAATGTTCTTTTCATTTAAATCTTTTGTGGTAATTCGGGCAATACTCAACAATTTCCATAGCTTCTGTCAATAGGCAGTTTCTATTCTGAATAATAAAATACAGAATGTTTATTGTTCGAGCACCTTTGGCAAAAAGTTCATTGACTTTCTCTTCTAAATGATCTTTTTCAGGACAAAAGTTTTTTACTGCTTCATCGAATTCTTCAGTGGTCATTCCGTATGTATTTGGCACCCACAAAATCTGTCAGCCAGACGTTGTTTTCGGAAAGATAGAACGGGATTCCGGCTTCATGCATTTTTGCGGTTTCTACGGTTAAAATCACCGGTTTTCCATGGCGCATCCCGACTTTGGTGGCGGTATCCCGGTTCTGGCTTAAATGTACGTGCTGCCGGCTCCGTTTCTCAATCCCGTTTTCCAGGATGGAAGGAATGTTTGCTTCTGCCGTTCCGTGATAGAGGAATTCCGGCGGCTGTTGCGGCTTTAAGGCTAAATCAATGCTAATTGAATGTCCCTGATTCGCCCTGATCCTGGTTTTGTCTTCGTTGAAAATAAACCGTTTTTTATCGTTGGTTTCCACCATTTCGGTCAATTCCTCCAGCGTAAAGCTTCTTTCATGCTTTTCGCATTTTTCCATCAGCTCATCCACCGCAGCCCAGCCGTTTTCATCCAGGGTCAGATTGATCACTTCAGGTTTGTGTCTCAGAACCAGGCTCAGAAATTTGCTGATTCTTTTTTTATGTGGTTCGTTCATCGTGTATTTGTTAGTTTATCCATTATTTTTCTTACATTAAAATAATCCTGTTTTAATGTTTCGAAAGTTTTCCTTTCTTCATCATTTAGTTTTGCCAAAACGGCTTTCTGCTGATAATAATATTCATAAAAATTATCCTTGTCATGATCTGATTTACTTTCCAGATCAAGGTATTTCTCAATTTCTTCATTGCTGAAGTTGTATGAAAGCATCCTAATTTTAATATCTAAAATCCAGAAAGAATCGGCATCGGTCTCGGTCTTTAACTGCTCCCGGATTTCATGTATGCTTTTATTGTTTTCTTTTGTCGTTTTGCAATTGTTTAATTTCCTCCAAAGCGCATCATAGATAATTCCTTCTCCAAATTCTCCATGATTAAAGAGAACATGAGGCTGATATTTTTCCAGATCTTTATAAAGCTCCTGATTATTATTTCCATGAAAAAAAATGTTCCGAAGATACATTCCAAATCCAAAATGAAATCCAAAATCACCTTTTAAACTGTCAAGCCTTGCTGCATAAGAGATATCTTTTATCTGACCGATCGCTTTTGGGCTTAAATCTTCTCTTATCAAATAATCTACGGCTTCTTCAACCGTATTCAGTGTTCTCGTTTTATTCTTTATTTTCTTTAAAGAAATTTCTTCTTCTGCAAGTGTTTTTTCAATCTGTTGCCGTACTTCTTCATCGCTAAAGTCTCCGGGTTCCTGTTTCTCTTCCGCATCTTCTTTGAAAAAATCAGGCAGGATGATTTCTCTGGAATCGGTCTCAAGAAAGATTTCCATTCTGCGTTCGGAAAAATACATTTCATCCTCAATAATTGTTTTTATTTCTGAATGGTTAGTCTCCTCAATATTTTTTCCGAATACATCATCCAATTTAACTTTA
This sequence comes from Chryseobacterium sp. SN22, assembly GCF_008329705.1. Taxonomy (GTDB): domain Bacteria; phylum Bacteroidota; class Bacteroidia; order Flavobacteriales; family Weeksellaceae; genus Chryseobacterium. Next base: position 79,008 of record NZ_VTSX01000004.1, read on the forward strand.
TCCAATAAAGAATAATTAATCCTTTCAGTCGTTACCTGTGAAAATCTCTTAGATTCAGTCAGACTTTCATCCAGGAAAGAAATTTTATAGTCATTAAAACGATCCGTATTGCATTCTGCTTTTGCCGTAATAAAAATCCTATGTGTAGCACCCTTTACTTTTTCTGCAAATTGGATTATTTCTTCCTTTTTAAAAGCAAAAGGTATTTCGTTGAAAGGCAGTTTTGTAAAGCTGTTTTCAGCAAGAAACTGCAGATCTTTTAATGTCAGCAGAATATAAAACGTAACTGTATTTCTCATTGTAGCCGATTATTTAACTTTTCACAAAGCTCTTTGATATCCTCCTTCCTCGCCAATACCTCAACCCACTCTTCAGGAATCGCTTCAAAGCCATAATAAATCCCGGCCAGTCCGCCGGTAATCGCTCCGGTAGTATCGGTATCTTCTCCCAGATTCACAGCTTTTAAAACTGCTTCGGCATAACTTTCGGAGTTCAGGAGACACCATAAGGAAGCTTCCAGGCTATGAAGGACATAGCCGCCGGAACTGATTTCATCTTCAGGATATTGCGAAATATCGCTTTTTAGAATCCGAGCAAAAAGCTGTATTTCCTTAGGGTTAAAACCCTGGCCTTCTGCAAATTCCAAAACTATTTTTTTGGTATAGGCATAAGCTTCTTCTTTATTTTTTCCTTTGATGAGTTCAACCGCAAAAACCACATAGACAAAGCAGGCAAAAACAGAGCGGAAATGCCCGTGGGTAATGGATGAAACCTCCTTCACCGTCCGGTATAAACTTTCGATGTTTTCTTCCCCTTTAAGATAAAAAGCCAATGGGAGGATTCTCATCAGAGAACCGTTTCCGTTATCTTCTTCAAAAATATTCCCTGAAAACCGCGCACTTTCCCCTTTGATGAGCCGTGCGATGGAATGCCTGGTCGTTCCACCGATATCGAAAAGCCTTCCATGTGCTGCCCAGTGTCCGTATTTTACCCATTTTACAAAGCTTTCGCCGATCTTTTCCAAATTGTAGCCTTTTGTTAAACTTTCGGCAAGACATAAGGTCAATGAGCTGTCATCACTCCAGGTTCCTTTGGGCTGGTTCCACGAACCGAATTCCTGCATATCGGTAATAGGAAAACTTTTCAGGGTTTCCCTACTCTTAAATTCCACCGGCACTCCCAATGCATCACCCACACATACTCCGAAAATTCCGGCTTTTACAGCATTTTCCATCAGGCAAGACTGATCAGTTTATCAAACAACAGCTTCATTCCCTGGGTGGCGGATTCCTTCATTACCACTGCTCGCTGTCCGTAGCCGAAGTTCGTTTCGTTGGGATTGATCACAATAAGAAGACAATCATCTTTGATATCGTGAAGCAGTCCGGCTGCCGGGTAAACCTGCAGAGAGGTTCCGATCACCAGGAAAATATCGGCTTCTTTTGCCATTTGGGTGGCTTCCTCCATCAAAGGAACAGCTTCCCCGAACCATACGATAAAAGGTCTCAGCTGGGATCCGTCTTCTGCCTTGTCGCCGATGTTGATGTCGTTTTTATGTTCATACATCAGATTCTTATTGTTGCTTGAACAGGATTTGAAGAGCTCGCCGTGGAGATGCAGGATGTTGGCGGATCCGGCTCTTTCGTGCAGGTCATCGATGTTCTGGGTGATGATCTGAACCTCGAAATATTTTTCCAGTTCCGCCAGCAGCCGGTGGGCCTCGTTCGGTTCCACTTCATGAAGCTGGCGTCGTCTCTGGTTATAAAATTCCAGGACCAGTGCCGGGTCTCGCCGCCATCCTTCCGGACTGGCCACATCGGTGATGCTATGGTTTTCCCAGAGCCCGTCCCCGTCTCTGAAGGTTTTTATTCCGCTTTCGGCGCTAATTCCGGCGCCGGTTAATATGGTTAATTTTTTCATTGGTTTTTATTATTTAAATTTAACGCAGAGTTCGCAAAGAATTTTTGTAAACTAACTGCTTAAAGGTTCGCAAAGGCGTTTCACTCAGCAAGGAACATAAAACTTAGAACCTGTTTCAATTTAACTCAGAAATTTTACGTTATAATTTTTAATCTTAATTTTCTGAACTTAAATAAATTTTGTTTATTCTTAACTTTTACTGATGTGAAACTTCTAGATCAATTTTAATAAATAAGACAGTGCTCAGCAAATTAATTTTAAGCTAAAATATCTTAATTACAGAATGGTAAAAAATCAACCCTAAATTTAACAAGCTCTTATATTTTATTATTGTTCTCCAATAATTCTTTATAAATCGCTTCATTTTCATCATCAAAACAGACGAAAATAATTTTTTCGATGGTGTCTGATCTGAAATTCTTCACGGTTTCCACGGCAATTTTTCCTGCGGCTTCTTTTGGAAAACGGTAGACTCCAGTGCTGATGTTGGGAAAAGCGATGGTTTTTAAGCCAAGGCTTTCGGCCAGCTTCAGTGAATTTTTATAACAGTTCTCCAACAGCACTGCGCATTTCTGCTCATCTCCGTTCCAGACCGGCCCGACGGTATGGATCACGTATTGCGCAGGAAGGTTCCCTGCTGTAGTTACCACCGCTTCCCCGGTACTGCATTTCCCCTGCCTGTTCCTGATTTCGATGCATTCTTCCAGGATCTGCTTTCCGCCTGCCCGGTGAATAGCCCCGTCTACCCCGCCGCCGCCCAACAATGAGGAATTGGCTGCATTCACGATAGCGTCGGCCTGTATTTTGGTGATGTCGCCTTTGATGAGTTCAATGTTCATAAAATCTGCTTTTTTTCCAGTTTTCAATTGGGGTTATCCAGTCCGGAACGGTATTCTCGTCACAGCACAGAATGCTTACGCCTCCGGCCATGGCACAGGTTGTGTCCCGGTCGCCCAATGCGGAAACGGTATTCCACAGGCATTCTTCAAGATCGTGCCTGTACCGGGAAAGCATCCAGATAACCAGCGGCACCGTATCCTGGGCTATCATCCCGGTTCCGTTGCCCAATGTTTTCACCAATAGTTCCGTACTGGGATTTCCGTCTAAATATAAGCATTTGTTCAGCTTACTTTTCAAGTCGGAATCACTTAATTCGTACTGAATGTTTCGGATAAAATTTTGCCGGTCAAACATTTCCATACCCAACTTTTCCCGGACCGCAAAGGCGGCAGCCAGGGCAATGGCTTTTGTGCCTTCCATCGCTTCCCGGTTGGCGTGAGTTACTTCACACGACCGTTCTGCATTTTCTTTAAGCCCTGTAAAATCATCATAAAAATAAGCCCCGATGACGGCAGCTCTCATAGCTCCGCCGTTTCCCATGGAACCCTGTCCTTCAAATTTGGCATAGGAAACTTCTTTCCAGCGCTCACCGCTCTTCACCTCTCTGAAATACCGGTGCATGGAAGGGCCGTACCCACGGTTGATGTCCAGATGATAGTTTTTTGTAAACTCTTCCGCTAAAAAATCCTGATCGATTTTCCCGAATTTCTCCAGCGATCTGAAGACGGCTATGGCCATGATCGTGTCATCGGTAAAATCCAGAGCAGTTCCGGGAATGATCCTTTGCTGAATATGGCTTTTCACAAAGCTTTCCTCGCCAAAAAAACATTCGCCAAAAGCATCGCCAATGGATATTCCCGTCAGTGATTTCGAAGCAAGCAAAAGTTTATTTTTCATTAGATAAGCCTTAATTTTTTATTCAGACCCTCATCATCAAACAGCAATGGTTTTTCTTCAGGCAGCATCAGCTGATCCAGATTATCGTTCAAAACAAACCGGTGCTGTTCTTTCACGAATTCCGAAATATTTTCAATTAAAATTAAATCCTCTTTAGCAAACGATCTGATCAAGTCATTCCTCAATCCGATCTGGATCGCCCTTCTTTCCTGCTTTGACCCGAAAGGATCATGATCGGGATCCCATTGCAGCCTTGCGGAGGATGCTTTTACCTCATTCTGCCATTCTTCCCTGGAGATTCCCAACCGGTCATTGTAGGAAGAATAGACGGCGTTTTCCAGGTACCTTCTGAAAGCATCCATCTTCAGGTGGATGGCCAGCACATATTCTTGTCCTTCTTTCGTTCCCCAGCCATTCCGGTACATCATCCAGAGGAAATTCGGCTTGATCCAGGTCATCCTTTCCAGGCTGAAAGGTCCTCCGAAATACTGGTTTCTGACGGCAAATTCACCGATTTCCTTCCGGTAGGACTGGTAGACGATAATTTTTTCATCATCATATTGCGCCATGAGGTGATGCCCTTCCCTTGGCCAATCCTGTAGTTGTTCTTTATATTTTTTTAATTTGAGTTTCATAATATTTCCTCGAACGGCCTGATCATTTCCTCTTTTTTCGACAGAATCGCAAAGACCACTCTTTTAAATTTGTTTTTATATTTTCCCTGAAGATGTTTTTTAAACAGTTCGGCTATTTCTTCCGGATCGTTTTTAAAAACACCGCATCCCCAGGCTCCTAAAATCAGGGTTTCATTTCCCTGGTGTAATGCCAGCGCCAGCATCTTGTCCGTTCTGACATCCATGGCTCCGAAAATTTCACCGGCTCTTTCCGGCTCCTGACGCTTGACCACGCCTGCGTTCACTGCCGGAGAGGTAATAAAATTACAAAAAACCGGCTTCGGAAGCAATTCTCCTTTGTCTTTCCGGAAAACCGGGACTTTCGGGCTGTAGATCATCATATCGGTATAAAAGCAGGATTCCATCTCCCGGTGGCTTTTATAATAATCCCATGCCTGGAGAAGACTTGCATGCAATCCTGAAGTTCTCGCCAGGCTTTCTTCCTGCGCTTCGGCTCCGTTGATGAAACCGCCGCCCGGGTTTTTAGCCGAGGCAAAATTCAGGCACATGATTTTTTCCTGGTCTTCATCTTCCGCCAAGTGTAAAATGGCTTTCAGCGAACTGCATCTCCAAACCTCAAACCGGGTCTCAAAACGCTTATCCGGAGTTTCTTTTTCCGTAAGTTCCGCAAGCGCTTCAGCTGAGAACAGAACGGTTCCTTTGGTAGAAACTTCCAGTTCGTTTTCAATGCTTATCTTTTCGTTGTTTCCGTTGATATAATATTTTTTGGCTAAGATGTCCAAGGTATCTTTTGCCATTCCTTTATTGGTCATGGTAAGTTTTTAATGTTAAATAATAAATCTTCGATGGCTGCATGCGCCGTTTCCTTAAAGTTTTTCCCCACGAAAACCTGGGTGACTTCAATTGTTCCGGTGATCGCCTGATTGAATGCTTCCAGTTCTTCTGCGGGCACCCAAAGTTCATTATGGTTTTTCGCCCCGACATTCTGGGAAGGATATTTGTTGAACACTTCCTCAAGCACTTCAAATCTGGTTACGAATCCTAAATAATTTCCTGCTTCATCGCGGGTGTTCCATTTTTCGGCAATTTCGGAAGCGTAGTCTTCATTCAGGACGGGATAGAAAATCGGCTGCCATTCCAGCCTGGTAGGAAATGCCCTGTACCCATTTTCAATGATTAAAAGCATTTCTTTTTCTCCGACCGGTCTGTATAAGGTTTGTGTTTTCATGATTATTTCATATTAGGTTTCGGCTAAAGCCATTGGATAATTTCTTTTGAAAATGGGCTAAAGCCCATTCTTATTTATAAAATTGTTACGGTTTATTACAGATCGTAAACATACACTTCTATATTGTTTTTAAGCAATGTGCTTTGAATAATCGGTTCGATTTCTTCCCATTTTCCTCCTGCGAGGCCACAGCCGATTCTTGGCATATGGATGCTTGCGTTTAAGGACAAAGCTTCAACAGCAAGTTTTTTAAGGCAGCTTTCAACCGCTTCGTATCTGATCGGGGTCACTCCTTTTGAACCGGTGACGGTTTTATGCTGACCGATCATGTTGCATACCCATACCTCTTCTTCCACCTGAATCATCTGAATTTTGCCAAGTTCAAAATGCGCTCCGCTTTTAAACCATTTTCTGTATTCTGCTTCAGGCTTTTTCCATCTTTTGGAAACAGCTAAAACAAAGCCTTTCCCCCAGCCTCCAATATCATTACAGATATGGGCGATGATTTTATTTCCTGTAGCTGACGGATCTGTAGCGTCGCCTTTTATATATCTGATCTCCTTCATTTCATAATATTATAATTTAATTCTGCCAAGACTCAGGCACTTTTCCATGTTTTTAAGCGTTCCGCTTTTCCTTATTTGATCAGAATTAAAATCAACAGCCAGAAAATGAGTACAGTTTGAAATACCAAATTCATCCCTATCGGTATCGGAAACAAATCCACCCATCGTCTTCCACTTTGCAGCCTTGTTTCTGAAGGTATTAATAAAATATCTAGGACGATCCTTCATATGAATAACGGTAACATTTTCGGTTTTATCCTTCAGATATTCCATCATCAGAGTATCAGTTCCGGTAAAATCACCAATGATAAATTCGCATTCGGAAATCGCTGTTCCTTTCAATGGTTCAATGTAAAACCGGTGAAAGTTTTCCCATGAGAGATTTCCATTTCCAAATACAAATATTTTTTTCATTACTGATTTACTTTATTCATTAATCTTTTTAAAATCCTTCGAATAAGGAGAAAAAGATCCCCAAATTTCATCAAACTTGACGTTCAGTTTTTGAGGTTCAAAAGGCTCGTCCAGTTGATCCAGGCAGGTGACCACCAGGTTTTTCCGTTGGGCAATGCCATACCCTTCATCTATCTTCAAGGCATAATCCAGCAGCTGATAATCCAGATCTCCGGTACGAAAAGCTCCCTGATAGTCATTGAACGTACAGGTTTCCTCTTCATTATTTCGTAACTGAAGTTCCCGTTCATTGCTCATCCATCCGTTTCCGTGACGTGTGCCGTAGCTCCTCGTGACGTAGAACATTTCGATATGACCGATTCCCAGTTGCCGGCATACTTCACGGGCATTTTTTGAAGTCGTATGAGCATAAGTCACATTCGGAAATACGCCGTGGTCCATATCCAGCAGGATTCCCTGGCTGCCTTCAAAGATCAGATGGTTAAAAGTTTGCAGGTAACCGTAGCCTTCGATATTCCAGTCCATTTCATCAATGGTGTGAAGGAAATCATCCAGTGCCTGCTGTATTTCTTCCCCTTCGGAAAAGCCGTAATAAAAAGCAATGCCTTTCAGCTTTTCGATCAGCATCGGTCTCGGTGCGATCAGGTCGGCTGCAAACAGCCGGTAAGGGCTTTCATTCCTTTTCATCGTAGCGCCGACTCCTTTTCCGCAGGTTCCGTGCTCCGTATTCCGGACATCTTTCCTGTTGTGAAGGACATCGAAAGGTGTCGTTACCTTAGCCAGCGGATGGATATGAAGTTGGATATTTCCGTTTTTGGATTTCAGTTCTTTCCATTCATTGTACATAAAAACAGGATGAATGGTGCAATGTTCCGTAAAATAGGACGGCAGGCCCCGCAATGCCCCGCTGCCAAAGCTGGAATGCACGTGCTTGCGATCATCGATCATGACGGTGTGCGCTGCCTGCTGCCCTCCCGAAAACCGGATGACCACTGCCGCCGGATTCCGGGCTGCCAGAAAATCGGTGGTGATGCCTTTGCCTTCATCACCGAATCCCAGTCCTATAACGATTTCTGCCGTTTTCATCTTAAAAACCTTTGAATCATTCCGCTCCATCCTTCCCGTTGTTCATGTTCTGTATGTTCTCCGGCTTTACGGGTTTTGCAGACAATTTCCTTGATCACGTACGGAACGTCCCGGTAATCGGTGATGGATACACAATTTCTTCCCAGCAGATCTTTCCATCCGCGGTCGGCCCGCATCGCCTGGTCTGAGTGAAGCACATTGATGTGGTAAACCTCATATTTCTTTCTTGCCTCAGCCAGAAGTTCCTTATGGGTAAAGGTTTGCTGACCGGTTCCCATAATCTCCCGGATGGCAGAAGCCGGAAGGGTTTTCAGGCAGGGTTCATCACCCACCGTAAACAGCAACCCTTTCTGGTTCCTCTTTTCAAAAGCATCGGTCCGGGTATGGAAAGCGGCAAAATACCAGGCTAATAGGTAGCTTTCTCCGCCGTTTCCACCGCCACCGGATTCGATGTAGGTTCTTGTAAGCCACATGTCCAGCTCTTCATCACCGGATTCAAACTGCCCGACCTGCAACGGATAATGGTCGCATTCGTGATCCCCGATTCCCATAAAGAGAAGTGCGGCATCCGGAATCCCGCCCTGGATAATTCCGCCCATCAGCTTGGGAAGCCCTTCCTGGATCAGGTTATACGGAATATGGCCCATGCTTCCGGTAACATCCAGTCCTAAAATAATCGGAAATGATTCCGGGTGTACGGATGAATCCCGGGCTTCCCTGAAGAAGACGCCGTTCGGATTCATTGATTCATGTGCTCTTCTTTCTGCGTTCTGAGTGAAAATTTCACCTGCACTTTTTGATGCATACCCCATCTTTCTTGCTCTGTCGAAACGAGCGTCCATGTCGTATCTTGTACTTCCCATAACGTAAATTTTAGTTAAAAACTGTTTTATTGTTACCCGTTGCATTCCGGAACTCATTTTTAATGCAATACGGAAATTTAATTCTATCCGTTTACCTTTCTTTTGTATACATGATGTCTGTCCTCAGCACATACTTTAATCCGTTGATCAGCGTTTTTCCTTCGTGCCTTAAGGGATGATGGAAAACCAAAGCAGAACCTTTTTTAGGAGCTACGGTAAATAATCCTTCAAATTCGGTTTCCCCGCCTTCGAAATCATCATTCAGGTAAATTAAGAAGGTGTAAAAGCTCTGTTCACTTTCATTCCTGAGATAGCTTCCGTCGCGGTGCATTTTGAACCGTTGCCCGGTCGAATATTTGTAGATCCTGAACATTTCATTAAAACCTGAAACTTTATAACTTCCATGGGTTTGAGGGAGAAATCCGACGGCTCTCTGATACAGATTTTCAGCCAGTTCATTATCAAAAACCATCAGCCGGTCGTTGTTCCTTATTCCTTTGCTCATGACCTGCCGTCCCTGCATGTTGATCTTCGCTTCTTCAAAGACCTGGTCTTTTGCCAGCTCAATATAATGGTCACATTCTTCATTCGTCAGAAAATTTTCGATCAGAAAGATCTCCGGATGCAATGTTGTCTTTTCCATAATATTAGTATTTGGTTGATGTGTTTTTACTTTCTCAGTTCGTCCCGTACTTCCATCAAAGCAAATCCCAGGAGATTTTCACCTTTCCATTCCGATGGGTTCATGGCCTTGGGATGGGTTTCCAGCATTCCGATGCCCCAGATGGTGTCATATGGACTGGCTTCTACCAAAACCCGGTCTTCCGTGGATAGTAAAAATTCTTTAAGCTGTTCATTCTGCGAAAATTTCAGCAGGTTTCCCTGTTTTACAATCTCATATTTATGCTCATCCCAAAGCTGCGGATCAAAATTCCTGACTTTTCTTCCCAGTTTTTTCACCTGATCCGGGGTCTCAGACCGGATGATCTGTTCTAAAACTTCATGATCGTTAAACAACCTTGCTTTCCCGGCCATCATATAATGTTCGGCAGTCTTGTAAGTTATCCCGTCTTCCTGGAACTCAGCAGGAAACCACTGGCTGAAACAGGCTTTAGTCACTTCCTCTTTTGCCGTATGTCCCCAGAAGAACAGAAAGTCCTGTTTTTCCTGATGCTGGAATTTTTCAATAGTATATTTTATTGTAAATTTCATGATTGCGTTATTTTTACACAAATTTAACGGAATATGGTTTTATCTGCCAAATTAATTTGTGTTAATTTTACGCTAAAATGATTAATTGGTTGATTTTCAGTACTAAAATTTACTGCTTCTAAACACAAATAACATTAATGATATTATTTAACGTAACTCGAAAGAAGAAATCAGATTGATAGGCTGAAAGAAGGAAGTTGGGTGCTGGAGGTTTGTTTTGTCAACATGGCGATCAAAAGTATGATCAAATGAAATCGTTTGTCACTTTATTAAAAGAAACTCTATTAAATCCTGACTTATAATGTTTTATTTTATTAACCGACTGAAATCAAATCGAATAAGTTATTTATTCTTTTGCGGTGTAATGTATAACAGCAAAACAAGAATTCATTATGAAAATTGATGTTAATATTTGTGCAACTAATATTACAGACTATTTTATTTCAAAATAAAATCCCTGCTCTTCCAGTTCCTTATATTTTTCCTGGTTGAAGGTAAACATTTTACCGGGTCTGCCGCTGCCTTCTTTCTTGAAGTTTTCAGTTTCATTCAGCAGGCCGTAGCTCATGATTTTTTTCCGGAAATTGCGTCGGTCGATTTCCTGTCCGACAATCGTTTTATAAAGGTTTTCTAGCTCTGAAAAGGCAAATTCCTCATTCAGAAGATTGAAGCCGATGGGCTGGTACTGGATTTTGGTTCTCAGTCTTTTCAATGCCGTATCGATAATGGTCTGATGATCGAAAGCCAGTTCCGGAAGACTGTTGATGCCGAACCATTGGGCATCGTCCGCATCGGAATCGGCAGCCAGCTCATGGTAAGACGGGTTTACCAGCCCCAGATAAGTTACGGAAACCACCCGGTTCCGTGGGTCGCGGCCTACATTGCCGAATGTATAGAGTTGTTCCAGAAAATCAGGTTTTATGCCGGCTTCTTCGCAAAGTTCACGCTTTACTGCATCATCCAGGTTTTCATCATCCAGAACCAGTCCGCCCGGAAGTGCCCATCCACCCTTGAAAGGCTCAATATTCCGCTGGATCAGGAGCACCTGAAGGTCTTTCCTGTCGAAATACCCGAAAACCACCGCATCCACCGCCACTTTGATATCCTGTAATTTCTTTGAACCTGTCATATAGTAAATTTGCGTTATGAGTACACAAAGTTACGGTTTAGTCAACATAAAAAAAATAATCTGAGTCATAAACAAAAAAATCCGCAGGTGGTGTCTGCGGATTTTCTCTTATTTTTTGCCTTTTTACCGGCTCTTTTATTTAGTCATTCAGCTTCAGTACAGCCATAAATGCCGACTGCGGTACTTCTACCCTTCCGATCTGTTTCATTTTCTTCTTTCCTTCTTTCTGCTTCTCCAAAAGCTTTCTCTTTCTGGAAATGTCTCCACCGTAACATTTTGCGGTAACGTCTTTTCTCAACGCTTTGATGGTTTCCCTGGCGATTACTTTTGTTCCCAAAGCGGCCTGAACTGCAATGTCGAACTGCTGTCTCGGGATCAGCTCACGAAGTTTTTCACACATTTTCTTACCGATGTAGTAAGCGTTGGAATCATGAATCAATGAGGACAGGGCATCTACCATATCGCCGTTGATCAGGATATCCATTTTTACCAGCTTGGAAGAACGGAATCCGATCGGATGATAATCGAAAGATGCATATCCTTTGGAAATGGATTTCAGCCTGTCATAAAAGTCGAAAACGACCTCAGCCAACGGCATATTGAATACCAGCTCTACCCTTTCCGAAGTCAGGTAACTCTGGTTAACGATTTCTCCTCTTTTTTCGATACACAGGGTCATCACAGCACCCACAAAATCGGATTTGGTAATGATGGAAGCTTTGATAAACGGCTCTTCCACCCGGTCCATGGTTGAAGGATCCATCATTTCAGACGGGTTATTGATCAGAATCGGAACTTCAGGTTCTTTTTTGGTATATCCGAAATACGATACGTTCGGTACCGTCGTAATCACGTTCATGTTGAACTCACGGTCCAGACGTTCCTGAACGATTTCCATGTGGAGCATTCCCAGGAATCCGCAGCGGAATCCGAAACCTAATGCGGCGGAGCTTTCCGGCTCGAAAACCAGGGAAGCATCATTCAGCCTTAATTTTTCAAGGGAAAATCTCAGTTCTTCAAAATCTTCGGAATCAATCGGGTAAATCCCGGCGAACACCATCGGCTTTACTTCCTCAAACCCTTCGATCGGTCCGGCCGCCGGATTGCTGAATGAAGTAATGGTATCACCTACCTTTACCTCACGGGCATCCTTGATTCCGGATACCAGATAGCCTACGTCCCCGCATTCTACCGTTTTTTTCGGTACCTGTTTCAGCTTCAGCGTTCCTACTTCATCAGCGCCGTATTCTTTTCCTGTTGCGAAAAATTTAATCTTTTCGTTTTTCGTGATGCTTCCGTTTACCACTTTGAAATAGGCTTCAATCCCTCTGAACGGATTGTATACCGAGTCAAAGATCAAAGCCTGAAGCGGTGCATCCGGATCACCTACCGGTGCCGGAATTCTTTTAACGATCTGCTCCAGAAGGTCGTGCACCCCTTCCCCTGTTTTTCCGGAAACCCGCAATACATCGTCGTAATCGCAACCGATCAGGTTCATGATTTCATCAGTTACCTCTTCAGGATTTGCCGAAGGAAGATCGATTTTATTCAGGATCGGAATAATTGTAAGGTCATTTTCCAGTGCCAGGTACAGGTTACTGATGGTCTGTGCCTGGATGCTCTGGGCGGCATCTACAATAAGAAGCGCTCCTTCGCAGGCCGCAATGGAACGGGAAACTTCGTAAGAAAAATCTACGTGTCCCGGAGTATCAATTAAGTTTAAGATATATTTTTCGCCGTCAAGCTCATAATCCATCTGGATCGCATGGGATTTAATGGTAATCCCGCGTTCTTTCTCCAGATCCATGTCATCCAGCGTCTGGGACTGTAATTCTCTTTGGGAAACCGTGTTGGTATATTCCAGAAGACGGTCTGCCAAAGTACTTTTACCATGGTCGATATGAGCGATTATGCAAAAATTTCGTATGTTTTTCATTTAAGAACTATGTAATTTGCAAAGATAATAAAATGCAGGATAATTTGCCGTTCTTAATTTTAAATCTGATTTAAACCTAAAATACAACCAATCTTTTACAGCGGACCTGATTACTTTATTTACCCAAACTATTACAAAAGATTTGTTCTGATCGTAAAGCCTGCAGTTGAAACTTATTGAATATATAGGATAAGTCCTGCCATTTTTATTCATCCTTATCATATTTGTGTTTAAATTAGCCTCACTTAATATTAATCCATGAAAAAGATTCTTTTCATCCTTTTACTTGTTCCATTTATCCAGATCCGGTCGCAGTGGATTGAAAATGCTCCGGAACATCCTGAGGATTTCGTTAATCCGTTAATCGGGTCTTTGTCGAAGCCTTCGCTTTCCAACGGGAATACCTATCCTGCGGTTGCTGTTCCCCACGGAATGAACCTTTGGACGCCACAGACCGGAAAAAACGGCAACGGCTGGCAATATACCTACGATGCCGATAAGATCCGCGGGATCAAGCAGACGCACCAGCCTTCACCCTGGATGAACGATTACGGAATGTTTTCCATTATGCCCGTAACGGGAAAAATGCGTTTCAGTGAAGATGAAAGATCCAGTTGGTTTTCCCATAAATCCGAGGTTTCAAAACCTTACTATTACAGCGTCTATCTGGCTGATCACAATGTAACGGCAGAAATTACGCCTACGGAAAGGGCAGCACAGCTAAGATTAACCTATCCCGATTCCGAAAACTCATGGATTGTTGTGGATGCATTTGATAAAGGATCCAGTATAAAAATCATTCCTTCCGAAAATAAGATCGTGGGATATTCTACAAGATATTCCCGCGGAAAAATGGTGGGTTTTAAAAATTACTTTGTAATTTATGCCGATAAGCCGTTCATCAAATACTCAGCCTGGAGGGATAAGGATTTTGTAAAAGAGGTCATGGAAGTTACAGGCGACCACTGCGGAGCCGTCATCGGTTTTGCCACTAAAAAGGGTGAAAAGGTAAACCTGAAGGTTGCTTCTTCATTCATCAGCCCGGAACAGGCAGAACTGAATTTACAGCGGGAACTGGCTCAGGATTCATTTGATGATACTTTCAGGAAAGCCAGGCAGGCCTGGAATGATAAACTGAAAAAAGTAGAAGTTTCCGGAGGAAGCGTTGATCAGATGCGGACTTTTTACTCCTGTCTTTACAGGATGCTCTGTTTCCCTCATAAAATGTATGAAATTGATAAGGCCGGACAGATAGTCCATTACAGCCCGTATTCAGGGAAAATGGAAGCCGGTTACCGTTTTGCAGGGACAGGTTTCTGGGATACCTTCAGGGCACTCTACCCTTTCCTGAACCTGGTGTATCCGGAAATTAACGTTGAGATGCAGAAAGGGCTGATCAGCGATTACAAAGAAGGCGGCTGGCTTCCCGAATGGTCGAGTCCCTCCTATTCCGATATCATGATCGGCAATAACTCCGCTTCCGTGGTGGCCGATGCTTACCTGAAAGGCTTACGCGGCTATGACATTGAAACCCTCTACCAGGCTTTGCTGCATGGAGCCAATAACGAAGGACCTCAGGCAACGGGGAGATTAGGCATTCAATATTATAAAGAACTGGGTTATGTTCCCTATGATGTAAAAATCAATGAAAATGCAGCGCGGACCCTGGAATACGCCTACGATGATTTCGCCATTGCCCAACTGGGAAAAGCTTTGGGAAAACCGGAATCCGAATGGAAAGAATATTATCGCCGATCCCAGAATTTCCAAAAAGTAATCGATCCTGAAACCAAGCTGGCGCGCGGAAGAAACCGCAACGGAAGCTTTCAGGCTCCTTTTAATCCTTTTAAATGGGGCGATGCCTTTACGGAAGGAAATTCCTGGCATTACACCTGGTCGGTATTCCAGGATATTGAAGGACTGGCCAAGCTGATGGGTGGAAGAAAAGCCTTTTCACAGAAACTGGACCAGATTTTCGAATTACCTCCTATTTTTGATGATTCGTATTACGGATCGACGATCCACGAGATCCAGGAAATGGTGAATGCCGATATGGGACAATATGCCCACGGCAACCAGCCCGCCCAGCATATTATTTACCTGTACAATTATTCCGGGGAACCCTGGAAAACACAGTATTGGGTACGGGAAACGATGAACCGTCTTTACCAACCCACTCCGGACGGCTATTGCGGTGATGAAGATAACGGGCAGACCTCAGCCTGGTATATTTTCTCAGCGCTTGGATTTTATCCCGTTACGCCGGCTACGGACCAGTATGTTCTGGGTGCTCCCCTGTTTAAGAAAGCTATCGTCCATCTGGAAAACGGAAAAACAATTGAAATTAATGCGGGGAATAATAATGACAACAACAGATTTGTTCAATCGCTGGAATTCAACGGAAAGAAATACCCTAAAAACTGGCTCAGCCATCAGGAACTGATGAAGGGTGCAAAACTGAATTTTGAAATGGTTTCCCAACCGAATAAAGGCAGGGGAACGGATGAAAAGGATTTTCCTTATTCCTATTCTAGGGATCAGAAATAAAACAGGAAAGAGAGACTCGCGAGTCTCTCTTTCCTGTTTTATTTATTTAAATCCTTCAGGTAAAATATATTGTCCTGTAAGCGGATCAAGATAGACTTCCTGTTCAGGAATTCTGTTTCTCCTGCTTTGGGCCCCTGCATCGATCGCAGCGCCAATTACTCCGCCAATCAGGCCTCCGGCCATGGCACCGATCATGACACCATTTGATGATTCAGGAAAGAGTTCTGCTTTCTTTACCTCAATAAAAAGGCCTTTATCACTTTTCAAAATTTCAGTATAGCCTACGGGAATAATTTTATAGGCCACGCCATTCTGTACAAACGCGTAGAAACGCCGGATCGCCGTTTTATCCTCACCGTTTGCCGCTTTGGTCACTATCCCTTTATTGTTGGTTTCCAAAATAAAGCCCGGCTCCGGGCGATGGTTGAAAAAACTGTGATAATCTTTATAAACCCCATCTTTCAGCTGATCTGCTTTCAGGATATCGAGTTTATCCGTAAGGACATCGTTATATTGTGGAAGCTCCTGTTCTGTAACGCCAGTCTCCCATGCTTCCCGGCCATAAGAATCTTTTAAGAAGTCGGTAAGGATCATGGTGAATTTTCTTGCCAGGTTCTGCGCAAGAAACGGATTGACCCGGGATGAAACCGTAGTTACCGTATCTTTCCTGTACAGGAAATGATAGCCGTCTGCTTTTTTTATAAAGGTACTGGCTCTGAACTGCAGCTTCCCGACCGTTGATTTTTCTTTTTGTTCATCTGAAATTTTAAGATCTTCAAGCAAAAGAACCAGATTATTTTTTCCTTTCATCTCAGTAGATTGGCCTACCCATTCTTGGAGATCTTTAACAGCTTCATGTTCAAATGCTACAGTCACTTCCTTGTTGTGATCCATGATGGTTCCGATATTTTTGTCGGAACGCTGATCAATTACGGTAAAAGTCTTAATGAAATTTTTATTGTCCTTAGGCGGTCTGGATAAATTGATCAGTTCCGTTTTCTGGGCAGATAAAAACGTGGATAAAAGCAGAAATACTACTATTTTCTTCATTGGGTAATTTTATGATGGATAATTTTCAAACTTACATAACTTTAAGGAATCAGGAAAGCGGAAACAAAGGTATTTCAGAAATAATGCTGTCAGAATTTAATTAAATATGTTATTATAATACCGAAGATTAAAAACTGTATTCCCCAGTAAGCGGATCGATATAGACATTGGAGAGTTCCATATTCGGATTTCTTCTGCCTGAACCGGATGAATCGATTGCAGCACCGATCAGGGCTCCCAGCATCCCGCCGGTCATGGCACCGATCATCATGGCATTGTTATTTTGCGGCGGAAAGAGTTCCTGTCTTGAAGAAACGACATAATATCCTTTGTCATCTTTAGGCATTGCAAGAAATCCTACCGGTGTCAGCCGGTACGCTTTGCCATCTTCCACATATCCGAATATTTCTTCTGATGAAATCAGGAGGTCTTCCCGGTTCTTGATTCCCGTTACTTTTCCTTTCTTATTTTTGTCTACATAATACCCTTCTTTGGGCGTCTGCAGGTAAAATGACCGGAAATCAGTATAGACGCCGGGAGTAAGTTCCGGAACATTCAGGTATTTGATGTTCTTCCCCACGATGGCTTCGTAATTATTCAGATCAGTCTCTGCAATCGGAGTGCTGAAAGCAATATGTGAATAAGAATCATTGATCAGAGTAGATAAAATGGTAGATAATGCAATCGAAATGGTCCTGGGCACATTCGGTGTTAATTTTGGATTAAAAGCCAAGGTATTGTTATAGCGGTTGATAAAATAATACCTTCCGTTCCGGTTAATAAAGCTGCTGATTTTTACTTTCGCTTTTGCCAGCTGGGTTTCTTTAAATTCACTGACTTTAATTTCTTCAAACAGCAAAACAATATCGTTACTTCCCCTGGCTTTATTATCTTCTGTAAACCATTTTTCAATATCGCTTTTTAAATCGTTGCCGGGAAATTTCAGGCCCACTGTTTCACCTTTATAAGTTACGGTTCCGATATTCTTATCTGACCTGTTATCGATTACAGTAAGGGATTTTGTACGGGAAGATTTGTCTTTAATATTCTGGTTCAGCTTAATCTGTTCCGTTTTCTGAGCTGAAACCCATATTGAGAATGAAAGAAATAAAAATACAATAAACCTTTTCATAGTTAAAAATTTCAGCAAAACTAAACATTCATTTTTAATTAAACGACCCTCACAATAAATTGCAAGGGTCGTCCAACATTAAAAAAATAAACTATTATGGGTTTTGCCTCTGTCTCGGAGCTAAATTATTCGTGTTTCCCCGGGGTTTTCTTTCATTCATTTTATCCCGCATCATCCCCTCGGATTGAAACAGCTTCAAGACCTTCTGGCAAGGAATGATCTGCTGCATCTTATCAGCATACTTCTTTCTGTTATCTAGCAGCCTCTGCCCTACTTCAAAGCTTTGCTGCAATTTTGCTTTGGCTTCTTCATCCGACAATGTTTCAGGATTGAAATCGGAATTGAACTGGCTCTTGATCTCCTTCTGGCTTTCCAGATATTCGTTGTAAATATCCGTAAATTCCTCCTTATCGCTGGGATCAATATCCAGATTCTCCATGACCATATTGTTCCTGAATTGGGTAAGAAGCTTTTTTCTTTCTGTCGGTGAAAGATTGTTTATTACTTCCTTTCTTTGCTTAGGGTCCATCTTCTTCCAGTCATAATCCGTCTGTTGGGCATTTATGCAAAAACCATAAATCATAAAAAGGGTAAACAATATCTTTTTCATTTCTCTTAATTATATAAATCCAGATAAACATCCTGTGTCGAATTGCTTGCCAATTCCGAAATTTCAGAATTTGAAAAGGAATCCAGATATTCATTCATCTGATTTTCATCCTGTTTTGAAACGGTTTTTCCGGTGTTGGCAGCCGCTTCCCGATCTGTTTTTGCCTGAGGCTTATTCTGCGCTACAGATTTATTTTTTTGGTTTTCATTCTTTTGATGATCATTTTCAACAGAAGTTAAATCCGATTTCAAAGTTTCATAGGCCCTCTGGGTTTCCGTTTCAGGCTTCTGGCTTTTCGCCGTATAAGCTATGGCAGGACTAGCCTCATCCGGGCTGCCGCCACTGTTGAGAACAAAAGTCGCTCCAAAAATCAAAGCCAGTGAAGCCGCCGCTGCATAAGCCCAGTTCATTTTAAAAACCGGTGCTTCCTTACGTGGGAATACCTCATTGATCACATGGTGCTGAATATTTTCAAATACATTTTCAGAAACTGTATAAATATTCTTACGTTCCAGCTTGTCAAGGTCAAAATCATTTACTCCGCTTAATACTCTGGCCTGGAGATTTTCAAATAAATCATCCGGTGCCTCGTAAATATTTTTGCGTTCTAATTTTTCTATATCGAACTCTTTCATTTCAGTTTCTCAAAAATTATCTTCGTAATTTTCCTTTATATAATCTTCTATCTTTTGTTTGGCATAATGATAATTGGTTTTCAGCGTACCTACGGACATATCCACGATCTTGGATATTTCTTCATAAGGCAGATCATCATAATACCGCATCATAAATACCAGTTTCTGCTTTTCGGGCAGGCTTTGTATGGCTTTCTGAAGCAGGATCTGTATTTCTTCGGCATCCCCTCCGGCATTATCGGCCACCAGGTTCTGCATATGGTATTCGGGATCTTCATCGGTCTTCTGCATCCTTTTAAGCTTATTCACCTGCTGCAGCGCTTCATTGGTTGCAATTCTGTATAACCAGGTGTAGAGCTGGCTATCGTTTTTAAACTGGTGAAAATTCTGATAAGCTTTAATAAATGTCTCCTGCAAAGTGTCCTGAGCAAGATCTCCGTCCACAATAATTCTTCTTATGTGCCAATACAATCTGCTTTGATAAGCATCCATCAAAGCACGCACTCCTTTTTCCTGAGTACGTGGATTTTGCATCAACGAAATAATTTCCGCGTCTTTAATCTTCATAAGATGCTTTCATTGTTTGGATTATAAAAATAGCTGAAAGTTAAACTACTTATTCAATTTTTAGTCCAATATAGTAATTATTTGCAACAACAACGGTGTGGAATTTCAATAAATAGTACCACCATGATACCTGTTTTTCCTTATATAATCAATGTTATGTTAAATTCAACAGTTTTTACAACAGCTTATTTCCGCAGGAATAAAATATTATCTTTGTTGGATGCAAACTGTAATTATAGGATCCGGAAATGTTGCCTATCATCTGGCGAAAGCATTGGTGGAGATTAATTGTCCGCCGGTTCAGATTTTCGGCAGGAATGAAACAGAACTTCAGTCGATATCCGAAAAACTAAAAATACCTTATTCAACTAAAAATTTAGTCTATTCAGATATTTATTTGATCTGCGTCAGTGATAATGCTGTAGAAAATGTATCGCGGCTTATTGATAAAAAAGACTGCCTGGTGGCTCATACTTCCGGGTCGCTGCCAAAAGATGTCCTAAAAGGCAATTACAGAAAAGCAAGCTTTTATCCTCTGCAGACTTTTTCCAAATCAAAAGAACTGGACTATTCAAAAATTCCTTTTTTCATCGAGGCAGAGAATGAAGAAGATCAAGAGATTTTATCCCGACTTGCTTCAAAAATTTCGGAAAACGTTATGGAAAGCACTTACGAGAAAAGAAAATATATTCATCTGACGGCTGTTTTTGCTTGTAATTTTGTGAACCATCTTTTTTCCAGGGCAAAGGAGATTTCCGATTTCCAGGAAATCCCGTTTGATTATTTCCTGCCGCTAATTGACGAAACGGTTCAGAAAA
The DNA here is from genome assembly GCF_008329705.1 of Chryseobacterium sp. SN22. Taxonomy (GTDB): domain Bacteria; phylum Bacteroidota; class Bacteroidia; order Flavobacteriales; family Weeksellaceae; genus Chryseobacterium. The sequence goes on from NZ_VTSX01000004.1 coordinate 99,093, forward strand.
TTCATGAAATCGAACCCAAAACGGCACAGACAGGTCCGGCCGTACGGAATGACCGGAGAATCCTTGAACTTCATGAGCAATTATTAAAAGATGAAAGCCTGGAAATTTACAGAACTATGAACCATTCAATCCAGAAAATGTATGAGTTATAAAGAAAAATTAAAAGATATTAAAGCATTCGTATTCGATGTAGACGGTGTATTTACGGACGGCAGCGTCTATCTGATGCCCGGCGGGAATATGAGCAGGGTGATGAATGTGCTGGATGGCTATGCGGTGGTGAAAGCATTAAAAAACAATTACCTGATCGGAGTCATTACCGGCGGTAACGATGAAATGGTAAAGCACCGGATCAATTATCTGGGCATTGAAGATTATTATCCGAAATCCCATGACAAGATGGGCGATTTTGAAGATTTTAAATTAAAATACAATCTTACCAACGAAGAGATTTTAACGATGGGGGACGATATTCCCGATCTTCATATGATGCGTGCTTCAGCCGTTGCAGCCTGTCCCGAAAATGCAGTCCCTGAAATCAAGGCGGTTTCCGATTATATTTCTCCCGTTAAAGGCGGAAGCGGTGCCGTGCGCGATGTGATCGAGCAGGTGATGAAAGTACAGGGAAAATGGCATGATGACAATACACAATCCATTTAATATCTTAAAATGAAATTATTATTAGCCTCGCAATCGCCAAGACGAAAGGAATTATTAGCCAGTCTGGGTTTTGAATTTGGAGTGGTCAAGATCGATTGCGAAGAAATTGTTCCGGAACATATCAAAGTAGGAGAGTCGGCCGCTTACCTGTCCGAACTGAAAGCATCGGCATTCCGGGAGCTGGAAAAAGGGGAGGTGCTGCTTACCGCGGATACCGTTGTAGCCATTGACAACCAATTCCTTGGCAAACCTAAAGATGCGGAAGAAGCAAAACAGATGCTGAAGATGCTTTCTGGAAGAACCCATCAGGTGTATACGGGGATTACCATTAAGACTTCCGAAAAAATAATCACGGAAACGGATGTTGCCGAAGTTGAATTCGGTGAGATCACAGATGATGAAACAGACTTTTATATTCAGAATTACAGGCCTTTTGACAAAGCAGGAAGCTATGGGATCCAGGAATGGCTTGGTATGGCAAAGATCAAAAGGATGAACGGAAGCTTTTATACGATTATGGGGCTTCCTACCCATTTGGTTTACAAAATTTTGAAAGAAATATAACGGGTTTCCCCATAAAATTTTGTTATTTTTACAAAATCATCAAACTGCCGATAATAAAAAGCAGATTAGAGAGTTATATTGAATAATGAAAAAGAATATTTTCTTCCTTTTGATATTGTGTATCGTTGTTTCCTGTGGCACCAAGGTGAAAAAACCGGAACAGCGGTCTAAGTTCATGAAAGGGTTTACCACATATTACAATACGTTGTTTAATGCAAAAGATGCTTTAAATACGGAGTTTGAAACACGGGACAAAGGCCATAAAGACAATTTTTATGCGCCTTACATTCCTATTCTTACCTATGAAGACCAACCATTGGGAAGCGACCTGGGGCAGTCGACCGCCTTTGCAGAGAACTCTATGAAGATGGGCGAGCTGAACCGTCCCGACCAGAACAACAGCCAAAGAGGCGGGATGCCGGGAATGCCACCCGGAATGCCCGGAAACGCCATGTCAGGAGGATCGGGAATGCCACAGGCAGATCCTGGCCAGCCCGATCAGAAAGGCGCCACCACTCTGGAAATTGCCGAAGCAAAAGCACTGAAAGCCATCAACAAATATTCGGTAATCAAAAACGGAGAGGAAAAGAATAAGCAGATTTTTGAGGCCTATATGATTCTTGCACAGGCCAGGATCTACCGGGGAAAATCGCTGGAAGCCCTGGACGCTTTGAACTATGTATTCACCCACATGAAGGATGATAAAAGGCTGCCTCTGGCAAGAATCTACCAAGGCTTGGCGTATGACCAGATCAAAAACTACCATAAAGCGCATGAGACTTTTGCCAAATTAAAAGGCGAAAAGATCTCAAACCAATATGAAAAATTACTGAGCATCTATTATTCTGAATCTTTGCTGGATGCAGGGAAAAAAGAGGAAGCGGTACGGGAGCTCGATAATGCTTTCGAACTGAACAGTAACAGGAAGCTGAAAAGCAGAATCGCTTACCTGAGAGGGCAGGTGCTGGAAAGCCTTAACCAAAACGAAAAGGCGCGGGAAAGCTTTATGGCAGCGTATAAATATGCCAACGATTTTGAATTTGAGGTGAAATCCCAGATCGAAATCGCCAAAACATTTAACGGCAACGGAGACTACAGCGGTGCGCGGAAATATCTGGAAGACATCAGTAAAAAAGGGACTTACGGCTCCAGAAAGAATGAATTTTATTATGCCCTTGGATTAATGGCGAACAAAGCCGGAAAGAAAGATGAAGCCCAGGAATATTTCAGAAAGTCCCTTAGGGAAAAAGTTTCTGACGGCCAGGTACGTGGTCTTACGTACTATGAGATAGGAAAGGGCTATCTTGATAAAAACGATTATATCGGAGCCGGGGCTTATTATGATTCTGCTCTGGCGGTAATGACTTATGAGCCTTCAAAAGTGCTTCTGGCAGACCAGTCGATCTACATCAAAAAGATTTCTAAAAATTATTATCTGATCAAGAAGAACGACAGTATCCTGAGCCTGGCGAAGATGACACCGGAACAGAAAACCGACTTTTTCTCAAAGTATATTGCTAAAATCAAGGCCAAGGAAGACAAAGAGGAACAGGAAAGAAGACGCGCCGAGAGAAGCAAAGGATTTGATACGGGAGATTACAGTTCGACTTCCTTATTTGCCAACAGTTCCAATTCTTTCGAAGATTTCGGGGTTGCCACCAAAGGATTTTATTTCAGCAATACCGGTACGGTTTCCAAAGGAGCCCAGACCTTTAAGCAGACCTGGGGAGACCGGGCGCTGATCGACAACTGGCGTTTTTCCAAAAAGATGACCACGCTGGATGATATGAAAAACGATGCTCTTGGAACAACAGCGGCACCTAACCCGAGACGTTTCGAGCCTGCATTTTATATTGAACAGATCCCTACGGATATGGCCAAGCTGGAGCAGCTGAAAAAAGACCGCGATACTGCATCTCTGGGTCTTGGGGTGATGTATCAGAATTATTTTACCAATACCCCCTTGGCAACAAAAACCCTCTATAACCTGGTGGATGTAAAGCCTGAAGAAAAAGTAATGCTGCAGGCGTTGTATGAGATTTTTGCTATGAATTATGAAAAGAACCCACAGGCAGCGGAAAGAGCTAAACAAATCTTACTGAAAGATTATCCGTATACTTCGTATGCCGAGTTTGCAAGAAATCCGAAAAGCAGTTCTTTCGTTAAATCTTCCGGCGATGTGGAAAGCCAGTACAAACAGGCCTTTGCATTATATGAATCTGAAAAGTTCGGAGAAAGCAGGGATATCATCGATAAAACCATCCAGCAGTATCCAAAAGATGCCCTGGTACCCAAACTGTATTTATTAAATGCCTTTAATACAGGAAAGACAAGCGGGAAGGAGGTTATGATCCTACAGTTGGAGCAGATCGCTTTAAATTACGGCAAGACCCCGGAAGGAGAAAAGGCCAGGGAAATGCTGAATTACCTGAAGAGCGAACTGACCTTCCAGGCAACGGATAATAAAGGAAATGTGATGCCTCAAAATACCAATAATACGGTTAACGGCAATGTTTCCGACCAACAGTTGCAGTTTAATGCCAGAGGATCGAACAGAATCCCGCCGCAGCCGATGCAGAATCAGCCGGCCAACAGCTCAATGCCGATGCAGCCGGTGAACGGAAATAATAACAGAAGGAAATCAAACAACAATCAGCAAATACAGCCTTCAAGTCAGGCGCCTGCAAGATCACAATAAAAATAAAAGCGAAGATTATTCTTCGCTTTTATTTTTTTTCTTTACCCCGTGGAAATCTTTGAGATAAAAAGGTTCGAAGTAGGCAACATCCTCGAAATTTTTTTGCGCGATTTTTTCAAGGGTTTTTTTCACCAGGTATCTGGCGGAAGGGTAGACCTCATCATTAAAACCGGCATCCGGCAGCTGTAACAGGTCTTTTGCCTTGGTTGCCCCATCTCCTATAAAGAGTATTTTTTTGTCTCTATATTCTTCAAAAGAAGTTTCATCTAAAATTTTGGCTTCCGTTTCAGCGATCTGTTCCCCGTTTTTACCGTCATATACCGCCGTATAAACCTCCATTCTCCTTGCATCGATCAAGGGGATCACATAATCGTAATTTTGGCCTAAAAAGGGCACAATCATGCTTTCCATAGAATTTACCGCGATTAATGGGATTTTAAGTCCGTAACAGAAACCTTTGGCTGACGAAGCACCGATGCGTAGCCCCGTATACGAACCGGGACCTTTACCGAGCGATACCGCTTCGATATCTTTCATTGTAAGACCGGCCCCTTCCAAAGCCCATTCTACGAAAACATGAAGGCTCTCGGACTGTTTGTAGTTTTCAGAAATCTCTTCTGTGACACACAGCATTTTATCATCATCCGAAATGGCTACCGAGCAGTTTTTCGAAGAAGTTTCAAGATATAAGATTTTCATTGTTTACAGGTAATGATTTAATAGTTCAGCAATAGATTTATAAATTGCTTTACTCCTGCAAAGGTAAAGCATTATTTTGAAAATTATTTTCTGTAGATCGTTCTCGGTTCTGCCTGTGCGGTAGGGTAAATCGTCATATCCGAGATGCATACGTGCTTCGGTGCATTGATGCAATAAGCAATGGAATCTGCAATATCTTCGGCTTTTAAAGGTTCATATCCCGCATAGACGGTGGCTGCCCTTTCGCTGTCTCCTTTAAACCTTACCACGGAGAAATCGGTTTCCACTGCTCCGGGTTGGATGTTTGTTATTTTAATCCCGAATTCGGTAAGTTCGATTCTCATTCCTTCTGAAATGACATCGACGGCTTTTTTGGTAGCACAGTAAACTACACCATTTGCATAGGTCTGCCTTGCAGCCACTGAACTAATATTTACGATATGACCTGAATTTCTTTCTTTCATTCCGGGAATGATCATTTTTGAGACATACAGCAGGCCTTTTACATTTCCGTCGATCATCGAATCCCAATCGTCTGTTTTTCCGGCTGCAAGAGGATCAAGGCCGTGTGCATTCCCTGCGTTGTTGATCAGCACATCAATGTTCTCCCAGTTTTCCGGAAGAGAACCGATGGCAGTTTCCACTTCTTCAAGATTTCTGATATCAAACTTTAAACTAAATACTTCGGTTAATTTAGACAATTCCGATTGTAGCGATTCCAGAACTTCAGATCTTCTTCCGCAGAGGATAATCCGGTTTCCCTGTCTTGCCAGGAGCTCAGCAGTTGATTTTCCAATTCCGGAAGTGGCTCCGGTGATTAATATTGTTTTCATTTATTTTATTTGATTGTTTCTGTTTGTTGTTCTTTGCATCATATATGTATAAATCCAGAATTCGAGCCATGGAATGATCATCAGGATAACCCAAACCATGAGCAGGCTTCCGGCCATGGTTTTAAATTGTGATTTTACAACCATCAGCAGAAGATTCTGTATCTTTTCAATAATGGATATTTCAATATCGTCCGGATTAAGGACCAACAATTGTTTTGTTATTTTATCAAATTCCCGGTAGGAGAGATCTCCGGTAACCTCAACATTCGGTATGGAATTCAGGATGCCATATATAACCATGGCATTGATCCGGTCACCATATCGGTTCATGATCCAGGAAGCCATTCTGTTTTTTGGCTGATTAATCATTCCATATTTTGTATCGTAGGCTCTTACCAGATCCGTTATCTTTATTTTTGCGTCTTCATTATTCCGGTTTATTTCCGAAACGACGGCCTTTACCCCTCCGATAAATTCGGCTTTTGCATTCTGATCTTTAAAAACAGGGCCGAAACCTGAAGAAAAAATCTGTGAAGCAATGGAAAAACTGTCTTTTTTCAAAGCTTCATAAGAACCCCATAACAGGCCCAGCTGTAACGAAACGAAGCCATTGATGATAAAAATGGCCGGGATATACAGCTTTACCAGCCGGTTGTAATATTTAGGTTTTCTGGAAAATGCCTTGTACTTTCTCATAACCAATATCAATATCAGACTAATAATCAGGCTTCCAATGAGACAACCCGTACCGTATAAAAGAATGGTAAGCGGATAATTTTTGATGATATACAAGACTGCGGAGTAAATGCCGTCCCAATCCAAATTCTGCATAATCAATTGGCATCAAATGCTTCAAAAGCATCGGTTATATGTTCGATAGTGAAATTCTTTTTATTGTTGGCAAGGACGGAAATGATATCAAAGCGTACTTCCTGGTCTTTGTTAAACGCTTCCATAAAATGATTAGCTGCGGAAACCAACAGCTTTATTTTGGTCTTGGTCACCGCTTCATGGGGGAGCATGAATACATCCGTGGAACGGGCTTTTACTTCAACGATGACAATTAAATTCTCTTTTTCGGCAATGATATCAATTTCCGCTTTCTGAAACCGGAAATTCCGCACCAGGATGATATAGCCATATTTCTGTAAATGGGTAACCGCCAGGTCTTCTGCGGTTTTGCCTAAATCGTTGTGATCTGCCATTATTTTCTGAATTGATAAGCCCACCAGATCAAGACCACCTGTAAAGGAAGCCTTGCTACCGTAAGCCAGAAATATTTGTGATGAACTTCATAAAACTTTCTCGCCATTTCAATATTAGCCGGAAACACTGCAATAAAGAGAAGAATGCTTAAATAGGCACCTATCTTTTGAGTCTCGGGAAAAATAAGAAGAGTGCCACAGAGGATTTCCGCAATACCGCTTAGATAAACCATTTGTAAATGAAAAGGAATATAGGAAGGCATAATCTTAATGAAAATATAAGGCTTTACAAAGTGTAAAATCCCTGCAGTAATCAATAAAAAAGAAAGTATATATTTTGAATATGCCATTTTTATTTTCTGTAACTGACCGATACTGTTTTATCTGCTTTTAAACTTATCTTTCCTCCTATTATCAATGGTCTGTTGTCCTTAATATGCCCATTCGGAAAACCAAAAACCACCGGAAATTCGTATTTTGAAATCCGGTCTGAAATCAATTGATAAGCAAATTTATCAAAGCTTTCTTCATATTGCTTATTTTCTTTTTCATCGCCCATATTGGTCATTCCGCCGATAATCAGACCTGAAATTTTATTAAAAACACCCGCCAGTTCAAGACTCATAATCATCCGGTCAAGGGCATAGAAGTTTTCACCGGTATCCTCGATAAAAAGAATTTTGTTTTTAAAATCAAAAGAATATTTGGTGCCCAGCAGCGCGTAAATAAGGGCTAGATTTCCACCGACCAGTTCTCCCTTGATGGAGCCCGGTCTGTTTTTCTCATGCGGCTTTATGCTGTATTCCGGCAGGCTGCCGTCTAAAATATCAAAAATAAGGTCATAACTTTCTTCTGTTACACCAAAACTCGAAGTTTTTATGGTCTGTCCGTGGACGGATGTAAAGCCCTTATTCAATAGGTAGCTCTGGATAACGGTGTTATCGGAATACCCGATGTACCATTTCGGTTTTTTGGTAAAACCTTTAAGATCCAAACCATGGATCAGATGCTGGCATCCATATCCTCCTCTGGAAGCCCAGACAGCGGAAATTTCAGGATCATTTAAGGCCCGGTTCATATCTTTCAATCTTTCCTCTTCGGTCCCGGCATAACTGTAGCCATTGGAAAACTTCGTATACAGGTGTTCGCCTAAAACAGGTTCGTATCCTCTTTTCCGTATCATTTCAATCCCTTTTTCCAAATGTGCCGGTTCTACGGAGCCTGCCGGGGAAATGACGGCTATTTTATCGCCTTTTTTGAGGGCTTTAGGAAAGATTATATCTGTCATTTGCTTTTTTGGTATTTAACTTCGGTTTTCTCAGCTTCTTCCAGACGTTTATCGAACTGATTGAATTTTTTGAAACTCTGTAAAAAGATAAAAAAACTGAATACAATAAGAATTCCACCGACAATCCTTCTGATTTTATTGGCTAAACTCTGCGTTAATTTATCATGAAACTGCTTGGCCAGGAATATTTTAACCAGATCGATAAAGAGGTAAGTGCCGATAACGATCCCGATATATAAAATAAAATTGCCGGTATCCGGATACTGATTCCTTACGGAAATCACCGTTACCAGCCAGAAAAGAATGACACCGACGTTCAGGAGATTAAAGAAAAAACCATTTATAAAGGTTTTGAAATAATTCTGGTTCATGAATTTTTCCTCACCCGGAATATGCATTTTGGTCTTTGTAACCATCATCACAATTCCGTAAACGAGAATCAGGATGGCGGTGATCCGGTAGAACCCGGGATGCTTATCAATGAGCGTTACAATGTCCGCACTTGCATAATAGGCTGCCAAAATGCAGAGCAGGTCTGCAGAAATTACGCCCAGATCCAATGCCAATGCATGTTTCGGACCTCTGGAAAAGCTGGTTTCTATCAGAAGGAAAAAGATAGGTCCTATAAAAACAAGACTCAGCATGAATCCTAATACGATGGCAGACAATATAAGTTCAAACATTCAGTGGTGTTTTTCAATGAATAAAAATTCATGTATTTATACAAATTTAAACTTTATGTTTTAAAAAGCAAACAGGAAAATGAATTTGGTTCGCCGGAAATGAAACTGCGAAAAGCTTACCAAACAGATTAATAATGCTAAACTTATTTTGGTAATGGAATAATGTAAACCCAAAGTAGAACTCAGATTAGCAGGCTGGAAGAAGGAAGCTGGATGCCGGAGGTTCCTTAGGTAAACATCATTATCCAAGGTATGGATTTATGAAATGAAATCGTTTGTCAACCTACTAAAATTCTGACTGATCAACCTGATTTTTATTTTTATAATTAACTGACTGGAAATAAATTAAATATGACAGGATTCGCATAAGAGAGAAAGAATAAAAAAACCGCAATAGCTTGCGGTTTTCGTCTTTTATCTGATGGATTTAGTCTACAATCTTAAAGTCCAGCTGTTTGGCAATCAGGTTGGCTTTCACCACCTTGATCTGGACATTGTCTCCCAGCTGATATCTTTTCCCGTGTCTGGATCCGTATACGGCATGGGTTTTTGCATCGTAGGTATAGGAATCATCCATTAAATCCCTCAATTTGATCAGGCCTTCGGCACCGTTCTCCGGAATTTCTACCCAGAATCCAAATTCTGCAACACCGGAAATCACCCCATTGAAGGTTTCTCCCAGGTGTTTTTCCATGAATTTCACCTGCATGTATTTGATGGAATCCCTTTCCGCATCGGCGGCCAGCCTTTCCATGGAACTGCAATGCTTCGCTTTATCTTCAAACTCCGCTCTGTTCGGGGATTTTCCTCCGTCGAGGTAATGCTGAAGCAGACGGTGGGCAATCAGATCGGGATAACGCCGGATCGGGGAAGTAAAGTGGCTGTAATAATCGAATCCGAGACCATAATGGCCGATCGGCTCCGTAGAATATACTGCCTTGCTCATACTTCTCATGGCCAGCGTTTCGATCATGTTCTCTTCACCTTTGCCTTTTACGTCATGCAACAATTTATTTAAAGATTCTGCAACCTTTTTGGTATTGGCAAGATCCATTTTATAGCCGAAGGTGGAAACAAAATCCCTCAGCGATTCCAGCTTGGCCGGATCAGGATCATCGTGAATCCTGTAGATGAATGTATTCTGGGTAATTTCGCCTCTTTTGTTCAATGAAACGAATTCAGATACTTTCTTATTAGCCAGCAACATGAATTCTTCGATTAGGTGATTGGAATCTTTGCTGATCTTGAAATAAACACCGATCGGCTCGTTGTTCTCATCCAGGTTGAAACGTACCTCACTCCGGTCGAAAGTAATGGCTCCGTCTTTTATCCTTTTCTGACGCAGGATTTTTGCCAGCCCGTCAAGAACAAGGATTTCTTCTTTGAAATCGCCATCTTTTCCTTCAATTCTCTCCTGGGCTTCCTCGTAGGTAAACCTCCTGTCGGAATGGATCACCGTTCTTCCGAACCATTGCTTCCTGATTTCTGCTTTCTCATTCAGTTCAAAAACCGCAGAGAAGGTGAACTTATCTTCGTGCGGACGAAGCGAGCATACGTCGTTACTCAGTACTTCCGGCAGCATCGGCACCACACGGTCTACCAGATACACCGAAGTTGCTCTTTGGTAAGCTTCATCATCCAGCATGGTTCCCGGAACCACATAATGGGAAACGTCCGCAATGTGTACACCCACTTCCCAGTTTCCGTTTTCCAGCTTTCTGACAGACAGGGCATCATCAAAATCCTTGGCATCTTTCGGATCGATGGTAAAAGTGGTAATGCCCCGCATATCCCAGCGTTTGGCTACTTCGTCGTCGTTGATACTCCTATCGATCTTATCAGCATCCCTTTCCACTTCTTCAGGGAATTCGTAAGGCAAACCATATTCCGCAAGAATCGAGTGGATCTCCGTTTCATGTTCTCCGGGAGCTCCCAAAACCTGTACGATTTCACCTTCAGGGTTTTTATCGCCCGGCCTCCATTCGGTCATCTTCACAATCACTTTATCACCGTCCTGGGCACCTCCGAACTTTCCTTTCGGGATGAAAATATCGGTATTGATGGTCTTTTTATCACAAACCACAAATCCGAAATCCTTATGGGGAACCATCTGTAAGGTTCCCACGAATTCCGTTCTCGTTCTTTCCAGAACCTCCAGTACGGAACCCTCCATTTTCTTTCCTTTGTAGGTATAGGTCACAATTAAAACCTTATCGCCCTGCAAGGCATCCTTTACATTTTTAGAATGGATAAAGATATCACTATCTACTCCTTGTACAGTTACATACGCATTTCCGGATTGGTTGAAATCGATAGTTCCCGTTAATGTTCCTTGAATATCAAGGTTAATGATATATTTTCCCTTGTCACTCTCCTTGATTCTTCCGTCGGCCTGCAGCTTGTGCAGGGATTGGATTACCAGTTCGCGCTGTCTCGGGTTTTTATGGTCTATTCCGTCTGCAATTTGCTTGTAATTGTAGACTTTGGTAGAATTTCCATTCATAAATCTCAGGATCAGCTTGCCGATCTCTCTTAATTTATGGTCGTTTTTCTGACTTATATATTTCTTCTTTTTTGCCATTTTAATTTATTTAATTAATCTTTTCACATTCCAGATTTGATTTTTTATCAATTAATGTAATCTGCTGTTTCAGCTCTCTTATCTGAATGTGATTTATTATTCTATCTCTATATTTCCTGAAAGATCTATCAATCCCGGATTCCTTCTGTTATGAGATTTTGTCTTATTCTGCACAGAGAAATAGTTTCAAACAAAATCCTAGGTGCCGGCTTTGTTTTAACTGTATCTACCGATATAGAATGACGACATCAATTTTCCTTCCAAATTTACTATAACGGAAGTTTTAGGTTTGTATAAATGTAACACAAATATGGAGAAGAATGGATAAAACCTTGAAGGAAATGTAATTTTACCATTTTATCAGGTCTAATTGGAAATAACAGGTGGTAAACCTGCCGGACACTGCAAATATACAAAATTAAAAATTAAATAAGGCTTGCAATATGATTTACAAGCCTTTATCTGTTAGCAGAATGCAATTTTATCAACCCGGTTCTGGTGTCTTCCGCCTTCAAAATCCGTGGAAAGGAATTTATCGGCAATTTCCATCGCCAGCTCCTTTGATATGAACCGGGCAGGAATGGAAATCATGTTCGCATCGTTATGCTGTCTCGCCAGCGATGCAATCTCCGGCATCCAGCACAGGGCGCAACGGATCTTCTGATGTTTGTTAGCCGTGATCTGCACCCCGTTTCCGCTGCCACAGAATAAAATACCCAGTTCGTTTTCACCCTTCTCCACAGAGGTTGCAGCAGGATGAACAAAGTCCGGATAATCCACACTGTCTGTGGAAAACGTGCCAAAATCCTGAATATCAAACCTTTCTGAAAGATAGTTCTTCACAATCTCTTTATATTCATAGCCTGCGTGATCTGCAGCGATTGCTATTTTCCTTTTCATAATTTTTGTATTAAGCCTTTTTTTAGATTTATTCACACAAATTTAAGTATAATGTGGATAAGTCTTTAATTTTTGGGAATTAATTGTGAAATGGCTTGTGAGTAAATGTTGAAAAAAGAGGGAAAGTAAATCTTTCGTAACATTGAAAAATTTTGTAATGAAGATTAGCATCAGAAAATCCAAGATATTTTTTCACAAAGTTTTCTGGAGAAACTCCCATGGTTTTCCATACTTATTTTATTCATATTCCATTTTGGGGAAAATTATTCACAATTATGGATAACTATTATAATACACTTATTTACAGCACTTTAAAATGTAGATAAAATGTGAGTTACGCTCTTATTCAATATCAAAAAGTATTAGGGCAGAATTTATCCCCGAAACTCACAACACTCAACAACAGTACCCATTTATTTTTTTTAAGAGAAAAGAAAATATGTTGATTGATGAATGTTGAGGCTGCGGGAAACTTTTTGAAAACTTTTCAAAGGCTGCCCCGTCCTGAAAATTTTAAAATCTTACATTTGTGAAACGAAAATCGAAAAAGAGCATGAAACCGAACCGGCCGGAAATTTTTAACGAAAACCTATTCCCAAAGCCGGTTCTGCTTGCCCCGAAAAAATATAAAATGTACATATGAAAACAATCAATGATTTTAATTTCAATGAAAAGAAAGCTCTGGTAAGAGTGGATTTCAATGTCCCGCAGGACGACCAGCTCAAAGTAACCGATAACACGAGAATTACGGCTGTAAAACCTACTGTAGATAAGATCCTGAATGACGGCGGTTCCGTGATTCTTATGGCCCACCTGGGAAGACCGAAAGGAGAGGCGAAGGATGAATTTTCCCTTAAGCATATCGTTGATGAAGTTTCCAGTGTATTGGGAAAGGAGGTTAAGTTTGTGGAAGAATGTGTAGGGGAGAAAGCTGAAAAAGCAGCTGCTGACCTTCAACCGGGTGAAATCCTTCTGTTGGAAAACCTACGTTTCCACAATGAAGAGGAGAAGGGAGATGAAGCATTTGCCGAAAAGCTTTCCCAGCTGGCGGATGCCTATGTGAACGACGCTTTCGGTACCGCACACAGGGCACACGCTTCTACTGCTGTTATTGCTAAATTCTTTCCTTCAACTAAATTCTTCGGTTTATTGATGGCTGATGAACTTAAGGCAATTGATAAAGTATTGAAAAGCGGCGAGAAGCCGGTTACGGCCATATTGGGAGGTTCAAAGGTTTCAACTAAAATTACCATTATAGAAAATATACTTCCGGCAGTTGATAATCTGATTATCGGAGGGGGAATGGCCTTTACTTTCATTAAAGCATTGGGTGGAAAAATCGGAACTTCGCTGGTTGAAGAAGATAAACTTCCATTAGCGCTTGAGATCCTGGGAAAAGCTAAGGAACATAAGGTAAAAGTATATCTTCCTTCCGATACGGTCATCGCTGAAAGTTTCAGCAACGATGCGGAAAGAAAAGAATCCGACATTTATGATATTCCGGAAGGATGGATGGGATTGGATGCCGGTCCGAAATCAAGAGACCAGTTCAATGATGTCTTGCTGAATTCCCGAACAATTCTTTGGAACGGACCGATCGGTGTTTTTGAAATGTCAAACTTTGCGGCGGGAACGGTTGCTTTGGGAGACAGCATTGCTGAGGCAACAAAACTCGGAGCTTTCTCATTAGTAGGTGGAGGAGACAGTGTGGCTTTCGTGAAACAGTTCGGTTACGCCGATAAGGTAAGTTATGTTTCTACCGGTGGAGGAGCAATGCTGGAAAGTCTGGAAGGTTTGGAACTTCCGGGAGTTGCTGCGATCAACAAGTAAGAAATTTGATTTTTATAAAAAAGTCCGTTGAAATTTCTCAGCGGACTTTTTTTTGAGCTGGATTTATTGAAGTCTCATCTTGTAGCTGAAAATATTTTTTGAAGTTAAATTTTAAATCTTGTAGAAATATTTAGAAAAACTGATTTTATCCGATCCTTACCGGATGTAATTTATTTTGAATCTGTCCTAATCACTTTAATAATTCTATTTAGGTTTTATTCATAATGACAGAACTTCTAAACTTTATATGATGGGGTTGTCTCATGAAAATTAGCAGGGAATGGTGACTGCTTTAATTTTTACTTCTTTTTTTTGAGTTACTAACCTGTTACTAACAATGTTGATATAAAAGGAGTGAAATGTTAAACGCCTCGGATTTTTTATAAAAATTTTCTGATCGGTAAAGAGAGTAGGGGAGGGGTTAAAACGAAAAAGTCCGGATGTAGTTCCGGACGTTTTAAATTTTTTAGCTCAAATTGATCAAAATTGGCCTTCAGAAATGGCCTAAAAATCGATTTTCTAATTTTTTTCGATAATGTATATCAAACTCGAAAATTCATTGGAAAAAACAGCTTTTGCGTTAGAAATCGTTCCGTAGACCACTGCTTTTAGCCAGAATAGAGATGATTTTTTGTATTTTTCGCTCAGCATGGAGATGTAATAGGAATCGAGAACCAGCGGTTTAATTTTTCTCAGTTTCCAGTTGGGCTTTTTAGAAATCAGGTTTTCCATGCCGTTTTTAGAAAAGTGATAGATGTGTCTCGGGACGTCATAAGCCGCCCAGTATTCTTTATAATGTTTAGCATCATAAGAGGTGGGGTTGGGAACCGCAATAATCAGCAAGCCTTTTTCTTTTAATTTCCTGTTAAAGATCTCAAGCATTTCATCCTGATTTTCGATATGCTCGAAAACATGCCAAAGAGTAATAGCGTCCAGACTGTGATCTTCGATAAGATTAAGATCATTCAAAATTTTCGCCTTTGAAATTTTACTTTGAGCGGCTTTTCTTGCATCTGCATCCGGTTCAAATCCGAAAGTTTCGAAATCGTTTTCAATATATTTTACAAATTCCCCTGCGCCGCAGCCATAATCCAGAACTTTTGATCCTTTAGGAATACGATCCAGCAGAATGGTTTTTTTATATTGTAAATTAAATGACTGTAAAAATTTATAGAGCTTCTCTTTTAAGCTTCCTGAATCCTGATGATGGGAAATATAATCTTCGCTTTCGTAATATTTTGAAATATTCGGTGGGATAGGGAAGGTTCTGAAAACCCCTTTGGTATCTGTTTCTTTTATTTCAAAAACTTCCCGGGAAAGAAAATGATCTTTTATTTTCATTTGATGGTTTTCTTTTATATTAAAAAATTAAGATATTCAGAGCATCTGCCAAGCTCATAAATACCTTAATTTTTGCCTTTAATTTTTAAATGTTTCACGTGAAACATTTTTATTTTAACGTCCTAAATACACCAGTAAAACATTAATATCTGCAGGTGACACCCCACTGATCCTTCCGGCTTGCGCTATGGTCTTCGGTCTTACATTGGTCATTTTCTGTTTAGCCTCTGCGGAAAGACTGGATATCTTTGAATAATCAAAATCTTCAGGAATTTTAATGTTTTCCAGACGGTTCAGTTTGGCTACATTTTCCTTTTCCTTTTCAATATATCCTCTGTATTTAATATTCACTTCAGCCTGTTCCCGTACTTCTTCATCATAGTTGGAGGAAACTTCGTTAATAAAATCGATTTCATCCAGTTTTTCCAGCGTCATATTCGGCCTTGTAAGAATCTGTGCTGCGCGGTACGCCTGATCTACAGGACTGCTTTCGATGGTCTCGAGGATCGGGTTGATAATTCCCGGCTTTAAAGAAGTTTCCCGTAAGAAGGCTTCAAGTTCTTCACTCTTAGTTACTTTCTCCTGTACTCTTTGCAGACGGTCTTCTTTTGCTAATCCTAAATCAAATGCTTTCTGGGTTAATCTGATATCGGCATTGTCCTGTCTCAATAAAAGCCTGTATTCTGCTCTGGAAGTAAACATCCGGTATGGTTCTTCTGTTCCTTTTGTAATCAGGTCATCAATCAGGACCCCGATATAGGCTTCGTCCCTGTTAAGGATAAATTCGTCTTTTTCCTTTACTTTATTATGGGCGTTGATCCCTGCAATCAGACCCTGTCCGGCGGCTTCTTCATAACCTGTAGTTCCGTTGATCTGACCCGCAAAATATAAATTATCGATCAGTTTGGTCTCCAAGGTATGCTTGAGCTGGGTAGGAGGGAAGTAGTCGTATTCAATAGCATAGCCCGGACGGAAAACTTTTACATTTTCAAATCCCGGGATGTGTTTCATAGCTTTGATCTGTACATCTTCCGGAAGGGAAGAGCTGAATCCGTTTACATAGATTTCTACGGTTTTCCAACCTTCCGGCTCGACGAACAGCTGATGCCTGTTCCTTTCGGCGAAGCGGTTGATCTTATCTTCAATACTCGGGCAGTATCTTGGCCCTAAGCTCTGGATCGTTCCGTTGAACATCGGACTTCTGTCGAAACCTTCACGTAAAATATCATGAACCGTTTCGTTGGTATAAACGATATGACAGCTTAATTGTTTGGTTAATTTAGGCGTATCCAGATAACTGAACTTTTGCGGGTTTTCATCACCTTTCTGTTCTTCCATTTTAGAATAGTCCAGGCTTCTTCCATCCACTCTCGGTGGAGTACCGGTTTTCATTCTTCCTGCTTCGAAACCTAAAGAAACCAATTGCTCCGTGATTCCGAAAGCACGGGGTTCACCCATTCTTCCACCTCCCAGCTGCTTGTCTCCAACATGGATCAGACCATTGAGGAAAGTGCCGTTGGTAAGAACCACCGACCGGCCTCTGATCTCGATACCTAAAGAGGTAACCACACCTGTCACTTTGTTATTTTCAACAATAAGCTGTTTTACCATGTCCTGAAAGAAATCAAGATTAGGTGTATTCTCTAATGCCAGACGCCATTCTTCCGCGAAGAGCATCCGGTCGTTCTGTGTTCTGGGAGACCACATAGCAGGACCTTTGGAAAGATTCAGCATTTTGAACTGTATGGCAGATTTATCCGCTATAATTCCTGAATATCCGCCCATGGCATCAATCTCCCGTACGATCTGCCCTTTGGCAATTCCGCCCATGGCAGGATTACAGCTCATTTGTCCGATGGTCTGCATATTCATGGTAATAAGCAGGGTTTTCGAACCTAAATTTGCAGCTGCGGCAGCAGCTTCACATCCTGCATGCCCGGCACCTACTACGATTACGTCATATATTTCTGAAATCATTTTATCGCTTGTTTTAAGCCTTATATTTTATTATTTTTTTACAAATGTTTCACGTGAAACATTATCTGTTTTTCAGTCTTAAACTGTTTACATTATGTTCTCATCTAGCCCCGGTCGCAGCTTTTGTCTGAGCTCGTTTTCTTTTCTGAAAGAAAACAGCGAGTGCGGAGAGCGGGATGAAGCTCCTTAAAAATAAGCAGGGCCTTACAGGTATTTGACTAAATAATGATCTTCTTTCTCCCGCATCTGCTTTTCCTCTTCCTCTGTTTTATCTTTGTACCCGCAGAGATGAAGGATCCCGTGAGCCAATACACGCCTCAGTTCTTCTTCATAATTGCCGGATAGGGTAGAGGCGTTATCGGAAATGCGCTGCAAAGATACAAAAATCTCTCCGCTTATGGTCCTGCCTTTTACATAGTCAAATGTAATGATATCAGTATAGTAATCGTGCTGGAGATAGTCCTGGTTTACTTTCAGCAGATAGTCGTCATCACAGAAAATATAGTTGATTTCGCCCAGCTTTTTTTCTTCCGAAAGAATGATTTCTTCCAGCCATGCCGTATAATTCGTATTTACCGATTCCGGTAAGTTTTCGTAAAAAAATTGTATCATTGTAATTAAAACCAGTGTCCTAAAATAACACTGAATATGCCTTTTTGATTGTTTTTAAGAGAGTGACTGAAGTTCACTTTGATTTGTCCGAAAGGAGATTTGTATCCTGCCGTAAGTCCTACGGAGCTGTAGTTTAATTTCACCGCATCCTCAAAAGAAATATCATTGGAAAGATTGGCAAAAGAAAAGTTTCCGCTCAGAAAATAATTTTTATTGAATTTGAACTGGAGATCGTTCGAAGCCAGAATCACATTGTTGGTATTCAGCTGGGCAAAATAAAACCCGGAGAAACTTCTGAAGTTCACAATATTCTGCTCAAAGATTCCGCCCAGCCTGTATTTATAAAATTCCGGAAGGTTTTCACCCAGCGTGATTCCTCCGTAAAGATTCAGCCTGTAAGAAAACTGTTTTGAAATAGGGATATTTATCCTGATGTCCGCTTTAATCTGAACCAGCCTGCGGTCTACTTCGGATTTAAGCAGATCGATCACTTTCCCTTCTGCATTGATGTAGATGCCGCGGGTAGGGAAGTCCCTGTCATTCTGGGTATCGCTTTTCAGAAATACATAAGGATTCAGGAAACGGTTGTATCTTTTATTGTCGCCGTTAAATTCCGCTTCGAAATAGTCGTGGCTGATTCCGCCGCCGACCGCAAATTTATCTTTCCAGATCGACTGCAGGTAGACTTCGTTCCGGAGCCATTCCCATTTGTCCACTTCATTATTGCCGGCATCCCTCAGGTTGAAGCTCATCCCGGAGGAGTAGATTCCGAAGCCGGGAATGTATCCGTTGTCGATAAAATAGTTTAAATAATATCTGGGTTTGTCTCCTACGATGACATCCAGGGAAAGATTGGAATTGCGGAATAAAAGCCGTTTTGCTGAATAATTAACCAGCAGGCCGGTTTTGAAAATTTCGTCGTAATGCAATCCGAATTTGATGAAATGTCTGGCATCATCTTCGGTAACGTAGAGCTTCAGATAATTGGCTTTGCTGTCAGAAATAATATCATAGTTGATGAATTTATAATTATTCGTAGCAACCAGTTTGTCAATTTTTTTATTGATGCTTCCGTAGGTTTGAAGAGAAGGGAGGCGCAATCCCATTTTTCCGAGGATATAGTTTTTCCCGTAGATTCTGTTTCCTTCGACGGCTACGCTATCGATCTTGTAAACATTGGAATAAATAGGGCTCATTTGCTGCCTTATACGGTCAAACGGCCGCTTAGGGAGCTGGTCCAGAATATCTGCATATTTTAAGCCCTCTGCATACCCGCTGTCAAGAATTTTTTTCTTGTCATCATAGCTCGTAGCAGTCATGCCCTGTAGATTGGGTTTGATATTGATATCGGTATATTTATACTGCCGCTCTGTATCTTTTTTTATTCCGAAATCGATAACCTGGTTCAGAATAGCGATAATGCTGTTCAGGTCTTCTCTTTTGGAGAGATCCTGATTAAGATCTACTCCGATGACGATATCGATTCCTTTATCTTTTAAAGGCTTTGAAGGGTAGTTTACCGTCATAGCTCCGTCGATATAAATACTGTCGTTGATTTTTACAGGATCCATAAGCGAAGGAAAAGCGGAACTCGCCATGATGGATTGTACGAGATCTCCTTTTTCAAAAATCTGCATGTTCCCGCTTTCCAGATTCGTGGCCACACACATAAAAGGAATCGGTAGTTTTGAAAAATCTTCAATGCTGGAAACGTTTTTGAAAAGCTCTTTCAGCAGATAAACATTTTTCTGTCCGGAACTGATGGAGGAGGGAAGGTTGATCTTTCCGTTTTTCAGCGGAATCGATAAAAGGTACTTATCTACCGATTTATTGAAGAATGTCGTTTCCTGGCGTTTGGCTTTCGGATCAGTAATCAGGGAATAGAAATCGGTATCCATGACAATCTTTTCGATTTCCTTTCCGGAATAGCCGGATGCATAGAGGCCACCGACAATTGCTCCCATACTGGTCCCGGCAATATAGTCTACCTTTACGCCTAAAGAATCCAGTACTTTAAGAACGCCTACATGAGAAAATCCTTTGGCGCCGCCACCGGCAAGTGAAAGCCCGATTCTGGGATTTTTGGGAATCACCAGATCTTTTTTTATCTGAGAATGGACAAAGAGCAATTGAAATGCAAATAAAATAATCAGGAGCTTTCTCATAATTTTGTGGCTTAATCTTTTACATAAATCCGTTTTACACGGGGCGAGATAGAAGTCAGAACTTCATAGGTTATGGTTTGGCAGTAGGCTGCAAATTCTTTTAAGGTTGGCTTCGCATTGAATATGGTTACCGCATCACCTTCTTTCACATGTGAAATGTGATCGACATTAATCATCATCATATCCATACAGATGCTTCCGACAATAGGGGCAAGGGTCTTATTAATTCCAACATTTCCTATCTGATTCCCGATCAGTCTCGGGATACCGTCTGCATAACCTACAGGAAGGGTTGCTATCTTTGTCGGATGTTCTGCTTTAAACCGGCGGCTGTATCCTACTGATTCTCCGCTTTGCACCACTGAGATCTGGGAAATGACGGTCTTGAAACTTACCACAGGTTGCAGCTGCCTTTGTATGGCCTTATTTGAGGATTCTCCCAGCATTCCGATTCCGATTCTTACCATCTCAAACTGATATTCAGTATAAGAAGTGATCCCCGAAGAGTTCAGGATGTGGCGGATCGGAGCATAGCCCAGCTTTTCTATAATATACGATGAATTTTTTTCGAATGTTTTTAGCTGATTCAGGGTAAATTCTTTTTCTTCCGGCATATCTGAAGACGAGAGATGGCTGAAAATACTCTGCACTTTAACATTCATTGAATTTAAAGTACTGCTGAGCTGATCCAGTTCATCTTCCTTAAAACCAAGACGGTGCATGCCGGTTTCCAGTTTGATATGAATAGGATATTCTTTGTCACAGCCGGATTTCTGAACGGCATTATAGAATAATTCCAATACCCGTAAACTATAAATTTCCGGTTCCAGATTATAGGCAATCACGGTTTCATAGCTGTGCTGCTCAGGATTCATCACAATGATCGGTATGGTAATTCCCTTTTTACGGAGTTCCACGCCTTCATCTACAAAAGCAACCCCTAAATAATCAATGTGATGATGCTGCAGAAATTCGGAGATCTCGTAACTTCCCAGTCCGTAGGCATTGGCTTTTACCATTGCCATCATCTTCGTAGAAGGTTTAAGGAGGGACTTATGATAATTGATGTTATGGAGAATGGCATTTAAATTGATTTCCAGCACCGTGTCATGCTTTCTCAGCTCAAGAATATCTTTTAATTTCTCGATCTCAAATTTTCTTGCGCCCTTTAACAAGACAAGCTGGCTCTCCAATTCATTAAGATGCCTGCTGTCAATAAGTTCCTGAGTACTGATGAAAGTAAAAATTTTAGATTTAAATAATTCACTGAATTTTGATATTTCATCTCCGATCAGGAAGACTGAATCAAATTGCTGTTCGTTGACCAGATCGGAAACTTCTTCGTAAAGCTCTTTGGAATTGGAGTTTACTCCTAAGATGTCAGTCAGCACCAGAGATTTCTTCGGCTTTTTGTATTCATTAAGAAATTGAAGGGCTGTTTTCAGGGAATCCAGATCAAGATTAAATGAATCATTGATGACGATATTGCCCCTCACGCCTTCGATGGCTTCAAGCCTCATTTCAACGGCCTTCAGCGCGTTGATTTTTTCAACGATCTCGTGATTTCCAATATTCAGCTCCTTTAATACTGTAATAAGTGCCAAAACATTGGTTAATGTCGCTTCGTCTCTCTGATGTACCGGAAATGAAATTTCTTCCCCGAAATATCGGGCTATAACATCTTCATTTTTCTGAAGACTATTTTTATAGTAAACCTGATTGTGCTCTTTAAAGCCGTAGGCAATTAATTTTTTACCGGAATATAATTCTTTGATTTTTTTTTCAACCAGAGGATGATCGCCATTGTAAATGATCACCTTGGAGTTTCTGAAGAGCTTAATCTTTTCGTCAATCAGTTCTTCTTCTGAGCTGAAGTTGGCCAGGTGAGCCGTTCCGATATGGGTAAGCAGACCGATCTGCGGGTGAAAAACAGATTCCAGTATTTCCATTTCTTCCGGCCGGGAAATCCCGACTTCAAAAATTCCAAGTTCGTGAGAACCGTTGACCTGAAGAAGCGATAGGGGAAGCCCGATCTGCGAATTGAAACTTTTCGGGCTTTTTACGGTAGGGAACTCATTCCAGAGACATTGATACAGCCATTCTTTTAGAATGGTTTTTCCGTTGCTACCGGTAATTCCTATCGTTTTCAAACAGGAATTTTCAAAATGATACCGGGCTAATTTCTGGAGAAAGGCCAGTGAATCCTCTACAATGATCCAGGTGATATTTTCAAACTGCGGATCATGATGTTCGGAAATAATGATATCGATGCCACGGTCTATAGCTGCTTCAATAAATTTTTCGCCGGAATTTTTAGACGTATTGATCGCAATAAAAGCCGTG
The DNA here is from genome assembly GCF_008329705.1 of Chryseobacterium sp. SN22. Taxonomy (GTDB): domain Bacteria; phylum Bacteroidota; class Bacteroidia; order Flavobacteriales; family Weeksellaceae; genus Chryseobacterium. Next base: position 121,472 of record NZ_VTSX01000004.1, read on the forward strand.
TTTTTGGTAGAATAGATAATCCTGCTGTCAAAAGCAATATTCCGGATGATTAAACTTCCGTTTCCTACAATTTCTGCATTGGTGATCTTTGCAATAGCTTCTGCTGTATAATTCATTTATAAATCGTCTGTGATAAATTTTTTGTCTTCGTCCTGATAATTATTATACAAACGTAATATTTTCAGGGAGTCCGGTTCTAATTTGTAAATAAGGGTCGTTTGTTCCGTGATTAAGAATTTGTGATAATCAGGAAATTTTTCCAGCTTCTGAAAGACTGCTTTTCTGTCAGGAATCAACTCTATTTTATGGTTTAGAATACCTATAAAGTTCCGGTATTCTTTATAAGAAAATCTGGTCCCGATATAATCTTCAATCTGCTCCAGGTCCTGTACTGCAAATTTAGACCACTTTATTTCCATATTTGTTTATAAAGCGTTCTTTGGAAATTTTCATGACTTTATCATGAGAATAGAAAATTCCGTTTTCGAAATCATTTTCGGCTTCTTCAAGAGACTGAAGAAGCGATTTTTCCGGTTCAATAATTTCCGCGATTCTCAGCAGTTCTTCCGGAAGGAACTTTTTCTCTTTCATTTTCCGGAAGAAAGTAGGCTCGGAAATCCCGCTCTTTTCAATAATGTATTTCATTTTGAACGGCGAATTTTTTAGAATCTCGTCAATGGAATTGCTGATTTTTATATAATTTTTGATTTCCAATATCATTTTCCGATAGTTTTTACTATTATATTTTAAGCAAAAATACGAATAAATTTGATATTAAATTAGTTTTTATCCAAAACTTCATCTACAAAAACCCTCCGGCTTACGGCTTCGTAAGCTTCTGTCTCTCCGAGTTCTACCAGGTCTTTGCCTTCGGAAATTCTCATTGAATAATTGGCAAGATTGCCGGTTCTTCTGCAGATGGCATGTACCTTTGTGACGTACTCCGCGGTAGCCATCAGGTTGGGCATGGGTCCGAAGGGTCTTCCGAGGAAATCCATATCCAGCCCGGCAATCACGACCCGGACGCCGCTGTTGGCAAGCTGATTGGCAATATACACAATGCTTTCATCGAAAAACTGGGCTTCGTCTATTCCTACGACATGGCAATTGGAGGCCAGCAGCAGAATCTCGCTGGGGTTTTCTACGGATGTGCTGCGGATCTTGTTCTGATTATGCGAAACGACGTCTTCGTCCGAATATCTCGTATCCAGTTTCGGTTTAAAAATTTCCACATTCTGTCCCGCCATTTCGGCTCTCCTGAGCCTCCGGATCAGCTCTTCTGTTTTTCCGGAAAACATTGAGCCACAAATTACTTCCATCCAACCGCTTTGTTTGGAATGATTAATTGTATTTTCTAAAAACATTTGTTAAATTAGCAGTATATTTTCAAGATCAAAAGTAAGCAATTTTAACAAGATTCTTCTATGCAGAACATCCAAGATTTAAAGGAAAAAATTTTTTTTGAATCCAGGAATATCATTGGTATTCTGGACAAAATAAGCCATGTCGACGAGCTTTCGTCCAAGCTGGATCTGGTGGAAGAGCTGGCCGAAAGAATTTCTTTCCTGCGTCTGCTGGAAAAGAATATTACCTATTTCGGAAATGAAAATTATTCGCCGGTTCCGGAAAATAACGAAAATTTTTACCGATCCGGTGAAAATGATGAAGTAACAGAAGAAGAAGCCATTTTCAACAATGAACTGAATGAAATAAAACCCGGCGGTTACTCAGATCAGGTGACTGAAGAAGAGGCGATTTTCAATAACCAGTTAAATGAAATTGTAGAAGAAGAACTTCACGAAACCTTAGTGAATTTTGCAGAGGAAAATAAAGAAACGGATGTTCAGGAAGTGCTGAATGAAAATTTAGGCATTTTTAACGATCAGCCAGATGAGAATAATGAACCTGAAAGTCCTCATACCAATGCAGAAGAGAATAATTTTCCGGATGAAGAAGAAAATCCTTCTGAATCTGATCCTGATGATGAAAAGACGGAGAAAGAGGCCGTTTTCAATAACCAGCTGAATGAAATCGATGAATTTGAAAATGAAATTTCGGATAATGAAGGGGAAATTTTAAATTCTTTCGAGGAAGAAGAAAGGATCCTGAATAATTTTGAATCTGCTTCGCAACCGATAGAGCACCCGGCTGAAGAATCCAGTAACCCGCCGATTTCGTCCAACGTGATGATGGAGCAGGGGGAAATGGCTACCGATACTTCCGGTATGGAAAATATTGTAAACGATCTTAGAAATGAAACGGCAGAGGAAGAGAGGCAGGAAGAATCTGTTTTGGAGGAAACTAATGACAGAAGAAAAATTGTAGACATTGAAACGCCGGTTTCTGAAGAAGAAAGAAATTCGGATGAAAACTCTGAAAGCCTTGAAGCATACCATGCTTACAATTATGATAAAAAAATAAAGCTGGCCAATATCAGAGGCCTGAAAGCCGTTCAGTCATTTTTTGATGAAGATCATCTTACAAGTGGGCAATCGGCAGAAAAATCAGCTTCTGTAGAAAAAGAAGATACAGGGAGTATTTTAAAAACCAATATTCCGGATAATTTTATGGAAGCGGAAAAGAAAAAGCCTGAGTTCAAACTGGATTTAAATGACCGGATTGCCTTTTCCAAAACCTTATTCGGAGGAAGCCAGTCTGAGCTGAACGAAGTAGTGGCGAATCTCAACAGCTTTAAAACGCTGGAAGAGGCAAAGGAATACCTGAGCGACCTCTATTATTCCAGAAAATGGAATAAAGTGGATGAATATGCCCAAAGGCTTTGGATATTGGTGGAAAATAAATTTTTATAAACTTAATTTTGAGCGGAATCCTATATTTTGTTCCCACGCCGGTCGGGAACCTCGAAGATATGACCTTCAGAGCGGTAAATGTCCTGAAAGAGGTTGATTATATTTTATGCGAAGACACCAGAACTTCCGGAATTCTTTTGAAGCATTTTGAGATTTCAAAACCCTTGAAATCCTATCACCTGCATAACGAGCATCAGGCAACTGAGAAAGTAATCACAGACCTTAAAAACGGCCAGAACATTGCCATCATCACCGATGCGGGGACTCCCGGAATTTCAGATCCCGGTTATCTGTTGGCCAAAGCCGGTTCGGATCATCATATTGAAATGATCTGCCTTCCCGGCGCTACAGCTTTTGTTCCGGCACTCGTGGTTTCAGGATTGCCCAATAACGAATTTCTGTTTGCCGGATTCCTTCCGCAGAAAAAGGGTCGTCAGACCAAGCTGAAACAGTTAGCAGAAGAAAAAAAGACCATTGTCCTGTACGAAAGTCCGCATAAGATCAATACCACCCTGGAACAGATCAGGGAATTCTTCGGTGAGGAGACCAAAGCAAGTCTGAGCCGCGAAATCTCCAAAAAATTTGAAGAGACCAAACGCGGAACAATTCTTGAACTTATTGAATTTTCAAAAAGCAAGACCTTAAAAGGCGAAATCGTCCTCATCGTAAATAATTCCATTTAATTGAAAAAATTAATTTTCGTACTGTTTTCGTCGGTCTGCTTCGGACAGACAGATCAGTATAAGCAGATCCTGTTAACCAGAAAACTGGGTAAAGAAGTCCGTTCCTATTCAAAAGGTTACGGGATATTTACTGATGCCAAAACCGGAAAAGCAGGAATTGTGGATTCACTGGGAAATATTACGTTTGATTATCCGGCAAAAAGTGAAATTTCTCCTCTTTGGAAAAACCGCTTTGTTCTGAAAGCAAAAGCCGGAAAAGAGAATGGAAAAACGGCCGTTATCGATGCTGAAGGAAAAGAAATCATCCCGATGGACCTGTTCAAATTCAGGACCTGGGAAAATAAAGACCGGCTGATCTGTACGAAACAGGGAAGAGATAGAGTCTGTGATTTTAACGGAAAGGAAATTATTCCCTTTTCAGAAAAAATTGTATTCGGAAGCGAGAACAGGTTTTTCGTGAAAAATAACGGGATCTGGCTGATCTATGATTTCAGCGGGAAAAAAATTTCCGGCCGGGAGTTTGCGGAAGATCTCCGGTTTTATAAAGGCAGGGCCTATCTTACCCAGGGGGAAAAATCCGGTGAAGTGATTGATAACAACGGGAAAACCATCAGTACCATTTCCGGCCATAATGTAGATAATATCAATGCTTTTCCTTATCTGATTACCCTGGATGTTGCCAAGGAGAGATACGGAATTATCGATGAAAAAGAAAAGGTGATCGCTGATGAAATATACGAACAGGCATTCGTAGGAAGAGAATATATTTATCTTACAAAAGACGATAAAGTAAGCATCTTTTCAAAGAAAGAAGGCAAACTGTATGATCTTGATTACCATTATGTAAACCCTCTTTTTAATGGTCTTTTCAAAACGTCGCAGGACCAGGCAAACCCGAAGACTGCCGTTGTGCGCCTTAATGGAGAAATTGTCTTTCCAAAAGAATACGACAGGGTGGAAGGGCTTACTATTTCCGGCGGGAGATATCTGTATCTGAGAAAAGAAAAAGAGGAAAAAATTTTAGATAAAGATTTAAAAAATATTCTGAATGACGACTACGGAATCGAAAAAATATTCCCGAATGCCCTTATTCTGAACCGAAATGATACCTATTATACCTTTTCTCCAAAGACCGGGCAGTATAAAGAATTAAAGACCCTTAAAGAAATCAGGGAATCAGAACTTTATCCTGCACTTGTCGGGAAAAACGGCGATAATCTGTACGGAATGATGGATGAAAACGGTAACGAAATGGTTCCTTTCGTCTATGATGACATCACTACTTTCCTGGGGGCCGATGAATTTATAGTGAAGAAAAACAACAAATTCGGAGTAACCAATCATCAGAACGAGCCGCTGACGGAAATAATTTACGATAGATTTCTCCATGATAAAAAGGGTATCAGGCTCACAAAAAGCAAAGAATCCGAATTCATTTATTTCACGGAACAGAAGGACCGGGATTTTACCGATTGATCAACCGTAATGTCTTTATGACAAAAAACAGCTGAGAAATTTTGCTAAAAGAGTGATTTAAAATGTAATGAACAACATTTTATAATATCTTTGCGCACTGTTTTATTTCTGTAAAACTCAATAATAGATAGTAGCCGGATTTCAGAGGTGAATAGATTAGAAAGTAAATAATTGTCATATATATGAAACTATTAGAAGGAAAAGTAGCGCTAATAACGGGAGCTACACGAGGAATCGGTAAAGGAATTGCTGAAATGTATGCTCAACAGGGGGCAAAAATAGCATTCACCTATGCCGGATCGGTAGAGAAAGCAAAGGAATTAGAAGCATCTTTAAGTTCTGTAACGCAAATTAAAGGGTACCAGTCGGACGCATCGGATTTTGATGCTGCGCAAACTTTGGTGGATGAAGTGATGGCTGAGTTTGGTAAAATTGATATTCTGATCAACAATGCAGGAATTACAAAAGACAACCTATTGTTGAGAATGTCTAAAGAAGACTGGGACAAAGTAATCAATGTTAACCTGGATTCCGTATTTAACCTTACAAAAGCGGTAATTAAGCCGATGATGAAGGCAAAAGCAGGATCGATCATCAATATGACTTCGGTAGTTGGTATCAGCGGAAACGCAGGCCAGGCCAATTATGCGGCATCCAAGGCAGGAGTAATCGGTTTTACAAAATCGGTAGCTTTGGAACTGGGTTCAAGAAATATCCGTTGCAACGCTATTGCTCCGGGGTTTATCCAGACTGAAATGACAGATGCTTTGGATGACAAGGCAAAAGAAAAATGGAATGAATCGATCCCAATGAAGAAACTCGGCCAGACCCGGGATGTTGCCAATGCATGTGTATTTTTAGGAAGCGAAATGGCTTCTTACATTACCGGACAGACCTTAAATGTGGACGGAGGCTTGCTAACATAAGAATCATTGTTAAATAAAATATAAACGAAAATCCGTCACAATGGGACGGATTTTCTGTTTTAACTTATCAAGGAATACCTTTGATACCTTATTGAATCCTCAGTCTTTAAATACCTGGTTTTCCTGCTCTTGTACCCTGATGAATGTGGTCCTTTTGGAGAGCTCCTTTAGTTTTGAAGCACCGACATAGGTACAGGTGGAACGGACGCCGCCAAGAATATCCTTTACCGTCTCAGAAACCGGACCTTTATAAGCTACTTTTACCGTTTTTCCTTCCGATGCACGGTATTCTGCCACACCTCCCGAATGTTTATCCATGGCTGTTTTTGAACTCATTCCATAAAAAAGCCTGTATTTCTTGCCGTTTTCCTCTACCATTTCACCTCCGCTCTCGTCATGGCCGGCAAACATGCCTCCCAGCATCACAAAATCGGCACCTCCGCCGAAAGCTTTGGCTACATCGCCCGGAACTTTACAGCCGCCGTCTGCAATAATGTGGCCTCCCAATCCATGAGCGGCATCCGAACATTCGATAATCGCGGAAAGCTGCGGATATCCTACTCCGGTTTTTACCCGGGTAGTGCAGACTGAACCGGGACCGATTCCGACTTTGATGATATCGGCACCTACCAAAAGGAGCTCTTCTACCATTTCCCCGGTTACCACATTGCCGGCCATGATAATCTTGTCCGGATAATTAGCCCTTGCTCTCTTCACAAACCCGACGAAATGTTCGGAATAACCATTCGCTACATCGATGCACAGAAACTCGATTTTAGGATGCCGTTCAAGGATTCTTCCAAGCTTTTCTTCGTCAGCTTTTCCTGTTCCGGTACTTAAGGCAATATATTGATGAATATCTTCGGGATGGCTGTTTAAAAATTCCGTCCATTCCTCTACCGAATAATGCTTGTGGATGGCAGTAATGATCTTTTCTTTTGCCAGCTCCACCGCCATTTCGAAAGTTCCCACCGTATCCATATTGGCCGCGATTACCGGGATTCCTTTCCATTTTTTACGGGTATGCTTAAATGTAAATTCTCTTTCCAGATCAACTTCCGAACGGGATTTCAGAGTAGAGCGTTTCGGACGGAACATTACATCTTTAAATCCCAGTTTAATATCATATTCTATTCTCATATTTGGAAAATTATTTTATTTAAATGTATGAAAAAACTTTGATTGAAACCTTTCAGATCAGGATTGAATTTTCTAAAAAGACATTTTTCTATGGCTAAAAACCTTTTCTTAAAAACCTTTGAGCCGATTATGTGTTCCTGATAAAAATCCCTTGATTATTATGCTTTTGTTCTTAATTAAAAACAATACTTTTGATACCATGGATTTCCCGGTAGCTTTTCATCTTTTTGGCAAAACCATACTCGCACATCCGCTTTTTGAAGCATTGGGGATGTTTATCGGGATGCGCTATTATTTTTATCTAAAAAGAAAATCCAGCGAGAAGGTTTCCTTTAATGTCTCGGCTGCCGTGTTAATCGGGGCAACAGCGGGTGCTTTGTTCGGTTCTAAACTGATCGGGAATCTGGAAAATCCATACAAGTTATTCGGCCATTTCGACTTTAAGACGGTCTGGACCAACAATACGATTGTCGGTGGGCTGGCATTTGGCTTGATGGGAGTGGAGCTGGCCAAAAAAGCGGTCGGTCATAAGGAAAGCACCGGCGATCTGATTGTTTTCCCGTTGATCCTGGCTATGATCATTGGAAGGATCGGCTGTTTCCTCACCGGGATTTACGAAGAGACATATGGTGTTCCCACCGATTTCATTTTCGGAATGCATCTCGGCGATCAGTACCTGAGGCATCCGGTAGCATTATACGAAATTGCTTTTCTGATCATTCTCCGGATTATCTTAAAAACTATTCAAAGGAAAAAAAACTATCCTTCAGGTTTTATATTTCAGGTCTTTATGCTGAGTTACTTTACCTTTAGGTTCCTGCTGGACTTTATTAAGCCCAGGATAGAAATTATCGGAAATTTAGGAACTATTCAGATCGTATGTATTTGTGTAATTATTTATTACATTTATATAATAAAAAATACTGTCCGCTTTATTCACTCAAAAAACAAAACTTATGAAAATCCTCACCCTGTTGGAAGTTGGTAATCTCGGAGGCCTGGTCCTGATGATTATTCTCATCATCCTGTTTGTGGCTTCCATTTTTTCCCTGATTGTTACTTTAATTGTCAAGGTCGTTTACGAATCAAAAGATAACCGGAAATTTTCCAGGAAACAGTTTATTCAGACGATGCTGATTTGCTTGTTGTTCTGTGGATTGGTGAGCGGATTTATTTGCGGAGGAGGAATTTAAATCAAAATTATGCCGGTAAGAAATTATACGTATTACGATTATACGATCAGCCTGTGCCCGGAATGTCTGAAAAGGGTAGGTGCAAAAATTATTATTGAGGATGAAGCGGTTTTCATGACGAAAAGATGTCCGGATCACGGATTTTTCAGGACCAAGATTGCTTCGGATGTCCATTACTACAAAAATATAAGAAATTACAATAAAGCTTCGGAAATGCCGGTGCATTTCGGGACGGAGGTAGCATACGGCTGTCCGTACGATTGCGGTTTGTGTGTGGATCATGAGCAACACAGCTGCCTTTCGATTGTGGAAGTAACGGACCGCTGCAACCTTAGCTGTCCGACCTGCTACGCCATGTCTTCCCCGCATTACGGAAGCCACCGAAGTCTGGAGGAAATTGAGGCGATGTTCGATATCATTGTAAAAAACGAAGGAGAGCCCGATGTGGTCCAGATCAGTGGAGGTGAGCCGACCATCCATCCTGAGTTTTTCAAAATCATGGACATTGCCAAATCGAAGCCTATCAAACATTTAATGCTGAATACCAATGGGGTGAGGATCGCCAATGATTCCGGGTTTGCCGAAAAGCTGGCGACCTACGCACCGGAATTTGAGGTTTATCTCCAGTTTGATTCCTTTAAGCCGGAAGTGCTGCAGGATTTCAGGGGGAGAGATCTTACCGATGTCCGGATGAAGGCTTTGGAGAAATTAAATGCACTGAACCTTTCGACCACGCTGGTTATCGTATTGCAGAAAGGCAAAAATATCGATGAAATCGGCAAGATCATCGAGTTTGCCTTAAAACAGAAATGTGTCCGCGGAATAACCTTCCAGCCGGTGGAAATTGCCGGAAGGAACCGGGAAGATTCGGCGCACGAAAAAATAACGCTTACCGAAGTACGTCAGGAAATCCTGAACCAGTTTCCGCTGCTGAATTCCGATGATCTGATTCCGGTTCCCTGTAATCCTGATGCTTTAGCAATGGGGTATATCCTGAAACTCGAAGGGGAAATCATTCCTTTAACACGCTACATCAATCCTGCTGATCTGCTCAACAATGAAACGCGGAATACCATCGTTTACGAACAGGATACCGGATTGCAGATGCAGCTGCTGGATATTTTCAGCACGGGAATTTCCGTAGATAAAGTACAGCCTAAAGTCAATCAGTTATTGTGCTGTCTTCCTGAAGTTTCCGCGCCTAATCTGGATTACGATAACCTGTTCAGGATCATTATTATGAACTTTATGGATGCCCATGATTTCGACGTCCGTGCCGTAAAGAAATCCTGCGTCCATATCGTAAATAAAGATCTGAAGCTTATACCTTTTGAAACGATGAACCTCTTTTACCGGGATGATAAGAGCAAATACCTGGAAGAATTGAGACGGGATGATAAAGTACTGTTTTGATACAGGTTTCGGTTGTTGATGTCCTGTCTTTTTAAATAGAAAATCCCAAAGAACGATCTGTGGAAATCTGTGAAATCCGTGGGAAAAATTAAGGCGTAAAAAAGTTACGCCTTATTTGTTTTGTTTAATCGAATTTCATTACCTCATTCAGCGTATTCATATACTCATAAGCCGTAAGGTCGAATTTTACAGGAACAATAGAGATATATCCGTTGGCAAGAGCCGTTTCATCAGCATCCTCCGATTCATCCATATTGTTGAAATAACCGGTCAGCCAGTAATATTTTTTACCGTGGGGATTCACCCGTTCATCAAAGCTTTCCTCCCATTTGGCATGGGCCTGCTTGCATACTTTTACGCCTTTGATCTCCTCTTTCGTAAGCTTCGGAATGTTTACATTTAAAACGATCCCTTTCGGCATCGGGTTTTCCAATGTTCTTTTAACGATATTCTGAATGTATTCTTTGGCTTGGCTAAAATCAGCTTCCCAGCTGAAATCCAGCAAAGAGAACCCAATCGCGGGAAGATTTTCCACACCGGCTTCCACTGCAGCAGACATTGTTCCTGAATAGATCACATTGATGGATGAATTCGCTCCGTGATTGATCCCGGAAACCACGATATCCGGTCTTCTCGGCAGAATTTTATCAAGCGCCATCTTTACACAGTCTACCGGTGTTCCGCTGCATGAAAAATCGGTCTGAGGACCTTCCAGATGGACTTCTTCATAGCTTAGGGTAGAATTAATGGTAATGGCGTGGCCTTTACCGCTTTGTGGGGAGTTGGGTGCTACCACCACTACTTCTCCGATTTCGTTCATAAAACTGACAAGGTTTCTGATACCCGGCGCTGTAATTCCGTCGTCATTCGTTACCAGAATAAGTGGTCTTTCCATATACATTTTTAATTTTAACAAATATACTATAAAAGCTTTTCTTTAAAAACCATTGTATTTAAATATTATCAGAACCGGATATTGTTTTGTGTTCACAGATACTCATGGCTTATTACAGGAAATATTCTGTTGATATTTTACCGGTTTACATCCCTATTTATTGTTCAGAATACAAACAAAAAGGCTTGAATCATAACTTTTTAATTTTATCATTTATTCTTTTAATTTTAAATTTTAACAGTCTGAATTAATCAAAACTTCGATATTAATAAAATTCCTTAAAAGTAATTGATAATTGCAAATAAGGTATTAAATTTGATAGTTTGTAACGGTACCAAAAAAAGTACGACCTATCAAACAACTTTTTTAAAAATTAATAAAAAATACATTACAGATTTATGTGGAAAAATTTTAAGCTAAATAAATTTTTACTCCTAATTCCATTAACAAGTCTAATGTTTTGTTTCAACTCGCCAAAGAATGATGACGAAAAGATGCAGACGATAATGGTGAGCGTGAAAAATACACTTTCTTATTTGCACTACAGTCCGAAACCGATTAATGATGCTTATTCAAAGGATGTTTACAAGCATTATTTTGAATTGGTGGATCCGGGCAAAAGATACTTTATTCAGTCGGATATGGATGAGTTTGGCAAGCATGAGACCAAGCTGGATGATTATATCAACCAGGGTGATCTTACGTTTTACAAGCTTACTATCGACAGGCTTTATCAGCGGGTAGATGAAATCGATAAAATTACCCAGGATATTTTCAGCAAGCCGATTAATCTTGAAGAAGATGAAACACTGGTTTTAGAGCCGAAAGTGAAAAAAGTTCCGGCCAACAAACAGGAACAGTATAATGAATGGAAGAAGTTCATCAAATACAATATCCTTCAGGAAATTGAATCGATGAACAGCAAAGAAGAAGCTCAGAAAGAGAAGAAAGATTCCGTACAGAAATACAACCTCAAGGATACCATTAAGTATCAGCCGCTTGCCGCAGATCAAAAACTGAAAAAAGCAACGGATGAGGTAAAAGACCTTGTAAAAGAAACGTTTACAAGATTTAAGAAGAGAAAGAAAATGGACTGGTTTACAGTATATATGAATGCCTATACCGAAGTTTTCGATCCTCATACCAACTATTATTCTCCGAAAGACAAAGAAGATTTCGATACCAATTTCACCGGGAAAGTAATCGGAATCGGGGCAATTATTCAGGAGAAAAAAGGGAATCTTTATCTGGGTGCCCTTACTATCGGAGCACCGGCCTGGAAATCGAAGCAGCTTTCCGAAGGCGATAAAATCCTGAAAGTAAAATCCAAGCCGAAAGAAGATGCCGTAAATGTTGTAGGCATGCTTTCCGACGAAGCGGTACGATTAATCAGAGGAGAGAAAGGGACACCGGTAACGCTTACGGTTCAGAAGAAAGACGGGACGATTAAAGATGTAACGATGATCCGTGAAGAAGTAGCCATTGAAGACACTTTTGCCAGAAGTATTGTGGTAAACTCACCGAACGGAAAAAAATACGGATTTATCAATCTACCGAGTTTCAACGCCGATTTTGAGAATCCGAACGGCAGAAATGCTTCTGATGATATCAAGAATGAGATTGTTAAACTGAAAGCTCAGGGGATTCAGGGAATCGTTTTAGATCTCAGAAACAACGGAGGAGGATCCTTGACAGAAGTAGGGGATATTATGGGACTGTTTATGCAGGCCGGGCCTTATGTTCAGGTAAAAGACAGTAACGGAAAAATTCAGACCTTAAAGAATAAAAACGAGACGCCGATCTGGACAGGTCCATTGGTGATTATGCAGAACGAATTATCTGCTTCAGCATCAGAAATCCTAGCCGGAGTAATGCAGGACTACGGAAGAGCCATGATTATCGGATCGCCTCAGTCTTTTGGAAAGGGAACCGTACAGACCTTCGTGGATTTGAATAGATTCTTAAACACAGAAGATGATTTCGGATCTTTGAAACTGACCATTCAGAAATTCTACAGAATTACAGGAGAATCTACCCAGCGAAAAGGAATTGTTTCCGATATCCAAATGAAAGACTTCTTTACTTATGCTGAGGTAGGAGAACGATATGACGAATATGCGCTTGCATGGGATAAAATACCTTCTACCAGCTTCCAAAAACTGAATTATTTCAATATTCAGGCATTGGAAAAAGCCAGCAATGACAGAATGGCTAAGAATGCGAAGTACCAGCTTCTGCTGGAATCGGCACAGTGGAGAGAAAAACTGGATAAAGAAGAAACGATTACTTTGAACATCAATAAGTTCAACGAACTGATGAAGCAAAGGAAAGCGCAGATCGATAAATTCAAATCGCTGACGAAATTTGAAAACGGACTTCAGTTTACTTTGTATCAGAATGAAATTGAAAGGGAGAAGAAGGATGAAGCATTTAAGAAGAAATCCGAGATCTGGATCAAGAACCTTAAGAAAGATCTTTATCTTCAGGAAGCAATGAATATTATTGCAGACATGAGTGTAAAATCTTAAGATAAAGAAAAGCCGCTGATGAAAATCAGCGGCTTTTTTATTGCAATAAACATAATTATTTTATCTCTACGCATCCCACCCGTCCTCCGGCGTTTCCCGTTGGCTGGGTGTGGAAATCATCGGCTGCAGCATGAATAATCAGGCCTTTTCCGATAATGTTTTTAGAGGAATCTGTACATCCTAAGCACCATTTGTCGGTTTTGAAAGTCAGCATGGCATTTCCGCTCTGGTCTGCGGTAAGATTTCCGATATCGCCCATATGGAAGTGTTCTGCACCCCATTTTCCATGGTCGTCCTTGGCGGGGTTCCAGTGTCCCCCTGTTGAAGTTCCGTCTGCTGCCGAACAGTCGCCTTTCTCATGGATGTGTACGGCATGAATTCCCGGGGTAAGGTTTGTCACGGCAAGCTTCATAATAACCTCGCCTCCTTTCTGGGTAAATTTGGCGGTTCCTCCCGTTTGGGTGTTGCTTTTAGACAGAACCGGATACGTGTTCGTGGTTCCGCACGAAACCGCAAAAAGCGCGCAGCCTGCCAATAATGCTAATGTTTTACTTTTCATTGTTCAAATGTTTTAAAGTGATTGTAGCATAAATTTAATAAACATTTGGCGAAAAGTTTCACGATCCGAGGATTATTTACAGAATAGCAATAAAAGACAAGCTTCTTTCTTCCGAACTTTATACATTTGCTCCAAACGCTCTGGAACGTGGAAGAGTACAAAAAGAGAATCGTAAAAGCCATCCGTTATATTGATGACCATCTGGATACCGACCTGTCGCTGCAGAAAATTGCTGAGGTAGGCGCCTATTCGCCGTTTCATTTTCACAGGATTTTCAGGCTGGTGACTGGTGAAACGCTTCAGCACTACATTACCAGGAAAAGAATGGAAAGGTCAGCGTTTTACCTGGCTTTAAGGAAACAGCTGAGCCTTAAGGATATTTACCTCCAGTTCGGTTTTTCAAGCCATTCCGCTTTTACTAAAACTTTTAAAAACCATTACAGACAGTCACCTTCCGCATTCAGGAAATCTGTCCCGGAACATTTTCATAAGATCCGCTTACAGGAAAGCAAGAACGGACAAGCCGATACGGTTTTCAGCACTTACATTTGCAATATCGAAAACCTTTTAAAATGGACAAAAATGAATTTAAAAATTAAAGTCGCCCATCTTCCTGAAATGCATCTGGCAGCTGTTATGAGCTTGGGAATTACTAATGTAGAGCCTTCTTATACCATTCTGATCGATTGGGCTAAAGGAAAAAATCTGTTTCCCTGTGAAAATGTAAAGATGATTTCAGTATATCACGACAGCTTCACAGTTACGCCTCCGGATAAAGTAAGAATCCATGCCTGTATGCTTTTAGACGAGACGTTAAAGAAACCGGAAGGCGAAGTCTTTGCCGAAACCATTGATGCAGGAAAATTCATCGTTGGAAGCGGGGAAGTCACCCTGAATGATTTCGAGAAAAGCTGGATGTCCCTGTTTCTGTGGATGAAAGAGAACGGCTATTCTGTCCGTAAAGCCTTCCCGTTTGAAATCTACCATACCAACTTCAAAGAACACCCCGAAGGAAAAATAATCGTTGATTTCTGCATTCCGGTTAATTAACTTGCTTGAGAGGTGAATGATGAACGGTCAATTCGCTTTACCTGTCCATTTCAATTTACTGAATATCATGCCTAAAATAGGCAGTAGTAAAGCTTACCCTTAAATTATAAAATCACGGATAATATCTTAAGCTAAATTCCACTCCTTTGAAGGGACGGCAAAAATTCATAGAATTTTGACAGGATTAATTAAGATATACATAATACTTAAAAATTAATATGAACTTAACGTTATTCGATTTATCTTCAGTTAGTTATTGAGCCATGGCTTAAATAGGCTCTGACTGAGTGTAAAACGGTTTCATACTGTTGGCAAAAGAAACTTCCGGCATCCAGTTTCCCTCTTCCAGCCTCTGAATGATGTTCAAGGTAAATACTCCCACAATCTCCAATTCAACCTCCCCGTCACCCCCAAAAATAAAATTTTACTGTTCAGTTTGCAAAACCTACCGTTCAGTTACAAAAATTTATTCCTTCCGGAGTTTCGATCTACTTTTGAATTGAAATAGAAACAGCTATGAAAACAAAACTACTACTTCTCACTACCTTTTTATCTTTCACCTTTCATCTTGCACAGATCAAAATCTCGGGAAAAGTAACCTATAAAAATAAAGAGGCCGGAGAAGTAAGCGTAACCTTAAAAGATACGTATGACGGTGCCACCACAGACGCCAGCGGAAACTTTTCTTTTGAAACCTCTGAAAAAGGAAATTATACCCTCGTCTTTACAAGCCCGAAATATATACCGGCTGAAAAGGCCGTACTTATTGAAAACCAGGATCTGGTAATCAATATGGAGATGAAAGAACAGATCAGCGAGATCGACGCAGTGGTAATTTCTGCAGGTTCCATTGAGGCCAGCGATAAAAGGAGAGCGACTGCTGCTTTGACGCCGATGGATATTTATACGACGGCAGGTTCGCAGGGGCAGACTACCACCGGGTACAAATTTTTACCGGGTGTACAGAACGCTGGAGACAGTGAGGGGCTCTTCGTAAGAGGCGGAACAGGAGCGGAAACCAAGTTTTATATCGACGGCAATTTGGTCAATAACTATTTCAGCAGCTCTGTGCCGGGTTTGGCAGGCAGGGAGCGTTTTAATACTTCTATATTTAAAGGGAGTATTTTTTCCAGCGGCGGCTATTCTGCATTGTACGGCCAGGCTTTGTCTTCGGTTCTGCTTTTGGAAAGCGTGGATATGCCGGATGAAAGTTCCTATTCCTTCAATATTTTCCCTTTTTCCCTGGGAGGAGATTACCAGCATGTTAATGAAAAGAAGACTTTCAGCTATGGGATCGATGTCAATATTTCAGATCTGGGGCTGGTCACGAAATTGCTGAATTTCGAAACAGACTTTATCAAAGCCCCGAGAAGTATTTCGGTAAACGGAAATTTCAGGATTAAAACAAAATCCGGCGGTTTCCTGAAATATTACGGGAGTTTCGATGCCAATTCTTTAACGGTCTCTCAGCCGAGCCTGGAGCAGAATTACGATGAGCAGCAGCCATCCGTTAACGGAAAAAATACTTTTCACAGCCTTACCTACAAAAAGAAAATGGGACGTTACCTGATGAACCTGGGATCTTCTTTCAGCATCAATAAAAGCGACCTGGAAATCGGAATCGTAAATGAAGGAAATAAGATCGGTACCGTGAATATGAATACGGAAGGCCTGTACTGGAACAGCCGGGCGGTCTTTGAACGGAAAATTGCAGCCGTAAGCAATATCAAAGCAGGTTTTGAGCTTCTCTCGGAAAACGATAAATCTTCATTCTCCATATTCGGTTCGCCGCAGCAGCAGAACAGCATCACCAATTTTACCACAGCTTTGTTTGCGGAAAACAACCTGGCTTTCGGGAGAAATTTCTCCACCAGCTTAGGGATACGGGCAGAAAATTCAAGCTTTCTGAACCAATGGAATGTGGCCCCGCGTGTTTCAGCCGCCTACCGTTTATCAAAGAACTGGGTAAGCTCATTCGCCTACGGGATTTTTTACCAGACGCCGGAATCGAAATATTTAACGCAGAACTTTAAGCAGAACTTCCAGAAAGCCACCCATTATATTTTCCAGATTCAGAGAAGCGAAGATAACCGGACATTGAGGATGGAAGCATTTTATAAAGACTATAAAAATCTGGTGAAGACCTTGGTGTCCGGTTTTCAGAATACCATCCTTCCCAATTACGGAAACGGTTTTGCAAAAGGGGTGGAAATACTCTGGAGGGATAAGAAGAGCATCAAAAATGTAGATTATTGGATCTCCTATTCTTACCTGGACAGCAAAAGGGAATTCCTGAATTATCCTACTGAGCTGTACCCGGGCTTTGCAGCAAAGCACAACATGTCCCTGGTGGCCAAGAAATTCGTGACTTCATGGAAAACAGGATTTAATTTTTCCTATACCTATACTTCCGGAAGACCTTTTTACAACATCGTGGCCCAGGGCGGAGAGAATAACCTGCAATCGGAAGGGAAGGTAAAGAATTTTAATTCCCTGAATTTCAGTCTGAATTACCTTCCAAATCTTGGAAAGAAAGATGCAAAAGCATTTACCATTCTGGTAGCCGGGGTTAATAATATTTTAGGAAATAAAAATATCTACGGCTATCGTTTTTCTTCCAACGGCGATAGGAGCGCTCCCGTTCTGCCTGCTGCCCAAACTTTTGTCTACATCGGTGCGCTGATCAGTTTCGGAATCGATAAGACCCAGGAAGCAATAGATAACAACCTTTAGAAATCCATTAAAATCAATACAACAATTAATCTTAAAAATTTAGAAATCATGAGAAAATATGTTTTAAGTTTCGCTTTAGGCTTGATGAGTTTAGTGTCTTACGCTCAGTCCAATTACGAAAAAGCAATGACTGAAAAAATAAACAAGCTGGAAGCCACCAGATCTCCTGAAGAGCTTCAGGCACTGGCCAACGATTTCCAGAGGATCGCCGACAAGGAAAAAGACAAATGGCAGCCGAACTATTACACAGCCCTGGCCTACATCCAGAAAGGAAGATCGCAGATGCAGAGCGGCAATAACCAGGCACTGGAAGAAACGGCAGACCAGGCCCAGAAATTTGTAGACGCGGCTGAATCCCTGGAAAAAAACAATTCCGAAATCCACCTGCTGCAGAAAATGATCTACTCGTTAAAAATGATGGTCAATCCGATGGAAAGGTTCAGGACTTTCGGAGGCAGGGCAGAAGAAGAACTGAAAAAGGCAGAGCAGCTGGATCCTGCTAATCCAAGAGTTACCCTGATCAAAGCAGAGGATACTTACTATACGCCGGAGCAGTTCGGAGGAAGCAAAACCAAAGGCATGGAACTCTTTAAAACCGCTATGGAAAAGTTCAGCACCTTTAAACCGAAAACTGCGCTGGACCCGAACTGGGGGAAAATGGAAGCTCAGTATTTTTTAAGCGGCGCGGCGAGATAATTCCGCCATACCATTTAAAGCCTTCTCCTGGCAGAAGGTTTTTTAATCCCACTCAGCCATAAAAAACAGCGGTTCGGGAGAAAATAATTTGCACTGTTTTTATAATAAGCTATTTTTGAAGCAAGAAAACGGACAATGAAACGTAAGAACCTTATTACTTTATGCTGGATATCGCTGGCCACCTCCATGGTTTTTTTCTTCGGGTTTACGAAGGAAAAAACCATGGAAAATTTCATGCTTACTGTAATAGTGTGTTTTATGTATTCGTTTGTGCTGGGAATGGGGAATAAACTGATCAATGACTTTCTGAACAAGCGGTTTCCCTGGTCCGAAGCAACCACCAAAAGAGCCATCATTAGTGTGGTTTCCATTTTAATTGCCAATATTATCCTGGTGTATTTCTGCAATTACATGAATTTTGTGATTTTCCAGAAAGGGACTACAACAGAAGAGTTTTTCTCAGGGAAATACGGTTTCATGAACTGGTTCACCATTAACATTGCCCTGCTGATCTCTGCTTTTCTCCATGCGAAAGGTTTCATGGAAGAACTGAAGAAAACCTCCCGAAAAGAAGTGGTGGAGCAGAAATTAATTGCTAAGTCGGCTAATGCCCAGTTTGAAACGCTTAAAAACCAGCTGGACCCGCACTTTTTATTTAATTCTTTAAATGTTCTGAGCTCGCTGATCGATGAAAACCCGAAGCAGGCGCAGAAGTTTACTGCTTCCATGTCTAAGATTTACCGCTATGTTTTAGAGCAAAAGGACAAAGAACTGGTGACGGTGGAAGATGAACTGGAATTTGCCAGGACCTATTGCGATCTTTTAAAGACAAGATTCGAGGACAGCGTAGACTTTGCTTTTGACGTTAAAAAAGAGGACTACCGGAGATTTGTCGTTCCCTTGTCGCTGCAGCTGCTGCTGGAAAACTGCATCAAACATAATTTTGCAACCTCGTCAAAACCTCTAATCATTAGAATTTTCTCTGAAAATGATACGCTTTGCATTGAAAATAACCTGCAGGTAAGGGAGCAGATCAAGGAAAGTTCAGGGATCGGCCTGTCGAATATTGTTCAGCGGTATGCACTGCTGACAAAGAGAAACGTATTTATTGAGAAATCGGAAGATTATTTTAAAGTAAAGCTTCCGGTGCTTTCTTCCAAACCCAATGCAGTGAGTATACTGCCGGAAACAAAGAATGAGTCCTATGAAAGGGCACAGAAGCGGGTTAAGGAGATCAAAAGCTTCTATGGAAATCTTGTTTCCTACTGTCTTATTATCCCATTTTTAATTATTGTCAATATCATTACCAGCCCGGGCGACCTCTGGTTCATTTATCCGATGCTGGGATGGGGAATCGGTTTGGCAGCGCACGGAATGGGGGTATTCGGCATCGGTAAAAGGTGGGAAGACAAAAAGATCAGGGAGATTCTTGAAAAACAAAATAAAAGATAATGTAAGCCATGGAAAACATAAGCAAAGACGACATCCGCTACAAAGAAGCCGAAAGGGAGGTAAAAAAAATCAAAAAGTTTTACATTTTCCTGTTCATCTACATCGCAGTCAATATTTTTATTTTAGTCTTAAATTACAGGGAATTAAAGCCCGGTCAAACGATCTGGCAGCTGAAATACTTCTTGCTTCCCATCTTTTGGGGGATTGCGGTCGTGATTCAGGCCATGAGGACCTTTATGCCCAACTTTATGCTGGGAAGCAAGTGGGAAGACCGGAAGATCAAAGAACTGATGGACAAAGAAAAACAGCCGTAATCCTGTTCATACATTTAATTAAAAAATTAAAAAACCTGATGCTATGAAAACTTTGCACATCCTGTTTACCATATCCATGGTTGCGTGGTTCATCACGGAAATCCTGTACAAGAACATTCTGAAATCCGGTGAGAACGATAAAAAAGACAAGGACCGGTTTACCCTGAACATTCTCTGGATGGCGATCCCCGGGTCCATTCTGACTGCTGTTGCAGGTTCTTATCTTACAAGGATTCCAATTTCAGGTGAGGTATGGATTCATTACGTGGGAGCAGCCTGTATATGGATCGGGATTATCGTAAGATTTGTGATCATCCGCTCACTGGGTAAATATTTCACGGTGGATGTCACGATCCGGGAAGATCACAAGGTTAAAAAGGAAGGATTTTACCGATACATCAGGCATCCGTCATATGCTTTTTCACTGCTTACTTCACTGGGGCTTGGCCTGTACCTGAATAACTGGCTTTCCTTGATTCTGGCTTTCAGTATTCCTTTCATTGCATTCAGTTACAGAATAACCGTAGAGGAAAAGGCCTTAATCGAACAGTTCGGTGAAGAGTATCTGGAATACCGCAGAAAAACAAAGAAGCTTATTCCGTTTATTTACTAGATGATGAGATGAAGTTTAATAGAATTCTTTGGAATGCAGATCGATAAGAATTTGGTTATAAACTTATTTGCTTGAGCTTAAACCCTTTAAGAAATCCTTAGTGGTCACTTATTACAATCCCGATTCTCTATTGAGTCGGGATTTTTACAGTTCAGTGTGTATATTCTACGGTTCGGTTATATAAAATTGATTTGGAGCAGTTTCCTGTGCTACATTTGTATCAATAAAAACAAACAATTCATCTTTAAAACAAAAAATATGGAAACTTTTATCAACAAAGAAACACAGGCTTACGAAAAAGCATCAAGAAGAGTAAAAGAGCTTAAAGGCTTTTACGGAAATCTTACTTCCTATGTTTTGGTAATCTCCTTTCTGGTTATACTGAACCTGATAACCTCACCGGGATACCTTTGGTTTATATGGCCGATGATGGGGTGGGGAATCGGTGTTGCTGCACACGCCGCCGGAACTTTCGGAATCGGAAAAGACTGGGAAGAAAGAAAAATCCGCGAACTGATGGACGAAGAAAGAAAAGGTACAAAAATGTTATAATCAATTCATAAACTTAAAAAATAGAATTCATGGACTACAATCAGGCACAACAACGGGTAAAAGACCTTAAAAAATTCTACAAGAACGTTTTATGGTTCGCCATCGTGGCTTTCATCATATTTTTCAATGATATTTTTGAAAAAGGAATCTTCAGTTTTTCATTGTGGGACGGGTCGGTAATCCTGGCAATCTGGGGAATTATTCTCACCGTAAGAGCTGTAAAACTGTTCCTGCTGGATTCCGAATGGGAAAGAAGCGTGATCGAAAAAGAGATGGGAAAACCAAAACAGCCGGTTAAATTTTAAAACCGGTAATTTTTGCTTACTTTTATTCGGAATTTTAAAAACTAAATCTGGAACTTAATGATTAAGACGGTCATCATCGAAGACGAAAAACCGGCTTCAAGGAAATTGGAAAGAATGCTCAGTGAATTTGCTGATATCGAATTGGTTGCTAAAATAGAATCCGTAGAGGAGGGCATCGAATGGTTTTCGGCAAACGAGCATCCGCAGCTGATCTTTTCAGACATCGTGCTTGGCGACGGCCTGTCATTCGACATTTTCGAGAAAGTCCGGACCAAGGCGTTCATCATTTATACCACAGCCTTCGACCAGTATACCCTGAAAGCTTTTAAGCTGAACAGCATCGATTATTTGCTGAAGCCGATTCTGGATGAGGACCTTGCCGCTGCGGTAGAGAAATTCAAGTCTTTCATTCCTTCCGATAATTCGGTCAGTTCTCAGGAAATTAAACAGTTAATTAAAAAAGAAAAATCCACGCTTTCCAGGATTCTGGTAAAAATAGGCTACAACCTGAAAATCGTGCAGACGCATGAAGTAAGCTGCTTTTTCAGCGAAAATAAAATCGTTTACCTGCAGACCCGGGAACGGACTTATCCTTCAGATTTCACGCTGGACGAATTGGAAGAGGTGCTGGATGAAAAGAAATTCTTCCGGGTAAACCGTCAGTTTGTCATCAATTCCGATTACATCAAAAACATCCATACGTCGCCCAATTACAAAGTGGAACTGGAATTCCAGCCGCAGGAAGAAATTACCGTCAGCCGCGAAAGGGTGAAAGACTTCAAAGACTGGTTAGTAAGCTAGCCGGTATCATTCATCATTTATCAATCATAGATATAACTACTTGTAGTCAATCCGGTTGGCTTCCGTGTCTTCAAGCTGTTGTATAATAGACTTCGGAATTTCATCGCTGTCGATCGGGAAGCTGATGGAATCGGTAACATAGGTTTTCCGGTCCGCTTTCTGAAAAATTTCAAAAAGAGCGATCGGTTCTTGGTTGAAACTGATACACGTACTTATAAAATGCAATTCATGGAGCTTATATTCCGGATTTTTAAGCTTTTCCTTGATATCTTTTATCCTTGAGATAAAGTGACGCTGCCGGATGAAGGTATTGCTGTTCATAATGATGAAAACATAGTCGGAATAAGCAGTTACCTTCCCGAAATACTTATGGCGGTCGCCACCGCTTCGCTCGATAAAATACTCGCCGGTGGTTTCCGATTTGTAGATTTCCGTAGCGGAACGCCAGATCCGGTTGTCTTTCGCCTGTGAGGGATTTTCCGGAAGGTTCCGGTTGTAAGAGTACCAGCAGCCCACCAGACGGTCCAGCAGTTCGGTATTCTGCTTTACATTATTCATCTCGATCCGCAGGTCGTTGAAATTAAAGGATTCCGTATTTGAATTGATAAAATCGATATAGCTGGAGTATCCCAATATCTTAACAATCAGACTCAGCTTGGCAAGATTGGGCTTGCTGAGAACCGCATTTTCATTCTGGCTGAATTTTTTTAATTTATTGATGATCAAATGTTCGTAAAGGTAATTCGAACCCAGGAGGTCGGGCGGTTTGTTAGTTTCTTTTTCCTCATATTCTTTAATAATCAAATCATTAAGCTCTGCAGCAATATAGGACCATTCGGTCTTGGAAACATCTTCCCAGCGGTTCTTTTTAAGGAACTGCATGCCGAGAAAATTCATCAGCTTTTCAAGATGCAGGACATCTTCTTTTTTCATTCTGTTTATTTAAGACGAATATAAGATTAATTTAAAACTAAATGAGACCCTGTTAAGACTTTTATATTTTAAAATCAAATGATATTTGAATAGAAACTAAAAGTCAATACAATGAAAACAATCGCCTTATCTGAAAACAATCCGCTGTGGAACAGACTTCAGCATTTCGGGTTAGATCATCCCGGTGCGGAATTTCCTTTTTCCAAAAAACTAGCTAAAGAAGAAAAATGGACGGAAAGCTTTACCCAAAAAGCTATTGAAGAATATAAAAAATTCGTCTATCTGTGCTGTATAGTACCCAACGGTGCTTCTCCAAGCGAAATTGTAGATAAAGTCTGGCATCTGCACCTGACGTATACCCAAAATTACTGGGAAGAATTCTGTCAGGATATCCTGCAGCGGAAACTCCATCATCATCCGTCAAGCGGTGGCCAAAGTGAGAAAGAAAAACACAGCAACTGGTTCAGGGAAACTTTGGAAAACTATCGCAAAGTGTTCGGAGAGATGCCGCCGGAAGAAATCTGGCTTAGGAAAAAACCATCAGGCCTCCGTCCTTTCTCCCGAAAATATTTTCCTATAGCGGCTCTTTTACTTCTGTTGCTTACCGTAATATCCTGTTCGGGAAACGGCAATATGGCTTTTACAGGAATCTTTTTCATCTTCATCATCTGGATAATCATTAAATCGGTAAAAGGAAATAATAAAGACAGTGACTCCGGTGGAAATTCCTGTTTTTCGGGGACCTGCGGAGGCCATGATTCATCCGGTTCCGGCGATTCCTGCGGAAGCAGCTGCGGAGGGTGTGGCGGATGCGGAGGAGATTAATAATGTCACTTCGGGTGTTTTTTGCAGCGAAGCGGAGAAAATGTATCGAGAACCTGTAAAGTAAACCTTTAATTTATAATTCACTTCAGTCTATTGATCCGATTCCTGTCTAAAGTTTACATCAATCGATATAGCAATGAAAAAAATAATTATTTATTCAGCACCGGTTGCCATCAGTCTGATCTGGCTTATTTTTACGGGCCACACCTTCAATCCGTTTGTTTTAAAAGGTCCCGATTTTCTAAGGTTCTATCTGATTCTTCTTTTCGGATTTTATGCTTCCGTTCTTATTTTGAAGATAAGTGGAGAAGCTTTTTCAAAAGCAGCTTTCTACGGAATGATCTTCATTTTTATCCTGGGAGTCCTAAAGCTGATAAGGGGAATGGTTCTGGAGAAACCCGTCGGGTTCCTGATGTTGATTTTAATACTGGAATTCATTGTTTTAATGATCATTAAACAGTCTCATGTCAACCTTTTCAAAAAACAAAAATTTCCGGACGGTTTCAAAAAATAAACCCGGAATAGATTCCGGGTTTAAGGTATAAATTACTAAATATTTTTCTTTTCCGGCTGCGCCCCGTATTTGTTGATCAGGACATAGGTAATTACCACCAGCATGATGCTTAAAGTAAGCTGCGATTTTTCCGGGCTGACGATTTCCTGATACAGCTGATATCCGAAAAATGTTGATACGATAGCAATGATCAGTTGTTGCGCAAACGAATAGTTGTTTTCTAGAATGGTTTTCATAATACTATTTTTTATTGTTATTTACAGAGTAAGTATAACAATTCAAAATAAGTTACAGGAAAAATTAATCTTTTTCTTTTTTTATGAAATTACCCCGCTTCCGATCAGTTCATCTTCTATGTACCAGGCAGCAAACTGGCCTTCTGCAATGGCAGACTGATGCTCTTCGAACTCAATATAAAATCCTCCTTCAAACTGATAGAGGGTTGCTTTCTGCAATGGCTGGCGATACCTGAATCTAGCCATTACTTCCATCGATTCCCCGCTTTTCAGCCTTAAGTCCTCACGAACCCAGTGAAGCTCGGAATTATCGATTTTTAGCGCTCTTTTCAACAGTCCCGGAAACTGATGCCCTTCCCCTACGAAAAGGATGTTGTTTTCCATATCCCTGGAAATAATAAAGCAGCTTTCTTTATGGCCGCCGATTCCTAGCCCTTTACTTTGTCCGATCGTAAAAAACTGGGCACCCTGATGATTTCCGATCGTTTTTCCGTCGGATTTTTTATAATTGATTTTCCGGCTCAGGTAGTCCAGTTTTTCCTGTTTTGAAGAAAATTCAGGAGTTTCCTGGGCAAACAATGGTGAATCTCTGAAAATTTCTACGATTTCACCTTCTTTCGGAACCAGTTGCTGTTGTAAAAACTGCGGAAGGCTTACTTTACCAATGAAGCATAGGCCCTGGGAATCTTTTTTGTCCGCCGTTACCAACCCGATTTCCTTTGCAATTTCCCTAACCTGCGGTTTCGTCAGCTCACCGATCGGAAACAATGCTTTAGACAACTGGTCCTGGCTTAACTGGCATAAAAAATACGACTGGTCTTTGTTGTTATCTTTTCCAGCCAAAAGGTGGAAAATTTCCTTACCGTTTTCATCAATCGTGGAGTCGACTCTTGCATAATGCCCGGTAGCAACTTTATCGGCACCCAGCGACATCGCCGTCTTCAGGAAAACATCGAATTTTACTTCCCGGTTGCACAGAACATCCGGATTCGGTGTACGACCTTTCTGGTATTCATCGAACATGTAATCTACGATTCTTTCTTTGTATAAGTCGCTCATATCGATTACCTGAAAAGGAATCCCAAGCTTTTGGGCAACCATCAGGGCATCATTGCTGTCCTCGATCCACGGGCATTCGTCTTCCAGGGTTACGGAAGCGTCGTTCCAGTTTCTCATAAACAGGGCCACTACTTCGTGTCCCTGCTGTTGCAACAGATAGGCTGTTACACTCGAGTCTACGCCTCCGGAGAGGCCTACTACTACTTTCATTGTATTTCAATTTTACGAAACTCTTAACGGGAGTTCTTAGTTTGACCGTGCAAAAGTACAATTAAAAAGATTCGTAAAAAAATGATAATTTTAGGCATCGATAAAAACAATGTCTATGAAAAAGCTTATTATTTCCTTATCTGTCCTGTTTTCAGGCTTAGTGTTTTCGCAGGAAGCTACAGAACTGCCGGTACAAAATAACAGCCGTTGGACGTTTGGAGGTGGAGTAGGCTTCGGTTTCGGAAGCAACAGTTATTTCAACTTTTCAGCTGCGCCAAGAGTCGGATATATGCTGACCAACGATCTTGAAGGAGGCGTACTGGGCAGTGTGTCCTGGCAGAAATCCAATGCTTACAGCTCAACGATGTTCGGACTAGGGCCGTTTCTGAATTATTATATTGCCAGAACTTTTTTCATAAGTGCCAATTACCAGCATTACTTTATCAATTATAAAGATAAAATTTATGATGTTAAGGCCAGTGCCAACGAAGATGCTCTGTATTTGGGCGGAGGCTATATGCAGAGAATCGGAAATAATTCTTTCCTGCAGTTGGGGCTCATGTACAATATATTATGGAAAGAAAATTCAAGTATTTTTTCAAGCGGACTGTCTCCGAATATCGGATTTGTGATCGGACTGTAATACAAGAATTCCCGGAAAATCAGATCCGGGAATTTCTTTTTGTTTCGACTTATTTATTCAGATTAATAAAGAACGATCCACGTATCACCTCCAAATGTAAATAGGGTACCGTTAAACGGGGTTGACGGGTTAGGGCTTGATACATTAACCGTACTTGGATTTGTGCCACATCCCAGGTTTAATGTATATCCGCCTGCTGTACCGCCTCCCGGTAAACTTGTGCTGAATTTCATACCCGTCCATGTTGTTACGCTACTGAAGACGACAGGGATCTGCTGAGGAGGGTTTGCTCCCAGATTATAGTGATTTCCGTTAAACATCCATCCGTCTATCAGCGGAGTGCTGGGATAAGCCGCATTGAAAGTATTCGAAAAGTTGACATTTCCATCATAATAGGCTTCAACAGCGGTAATTCCGGGATTAGGAGAGGCAGGTAATATTGGGACGGTACCAACAAAAAGTTTGGATTCAATACCTGGATTACATCCAGTGGTAGGGCTCCCGAGATTCGATTTCCATATCGTAAATTCAATATTATAAGGTGATAAATTTTGAATGTGCAAACCCTGCGCAAAAGTAAAATAGGACATACATCCTGCGGCCAGTAATAAAAGCTTTTTCATAAGTTTTAGTTTTGGGATCTGTAGTTTTGATTCATCTGTCTGTTATAGTCTCCGTAAACTTTTACGGCCCATTTCAGGATTTTTTCTCTGTCGTTGGCCGTTTGCCGCTCGATTTCAGCCATACTAACGCCTGAAGATGCGATGAGTTCTTTAGCAACGGGAATCAGAAGATCCTTTTTTTCGTCACTCAGTTCTGCCGAGGTTCTGGTCTGTGAAGGATTCGGTTCTTTCATCATGGCCACCTTTCTTATTTCAGCATTGAATTTTCCGACGGCTTCTGATTGGCTAACCTGGGCAACCGTTGTGCTTGCAGCAGATTCATTGGTACATGAAAAAATGGTAAGTAAGGGGATACCCATTACCAAAAGCATTTTGTTGATTTTCATATTAATTAATTTTGTCCGATAAAATTAATCAATTTTATTAATTAATCATTGTTTAGTGAATAAAATGCAATATTTGTGGTATTTAAAATAAAAAAGCATCGGGAAATTTCCCGATGCTTTTCATATAATTAAATTTTTATTTAAGACTTAGACTTTTCAGCTGCCGACTTTTTCGATTTGGAACTCTTTCCGGTTAATCCGTCTTTAGCTTCATTCAGATCAAGAACTACAGTCTCCCCTTCAGACAATTGCTTGTTGACCAGCATTTCGGCTAATAAATCTTCAATATATTTCTGGATCGCCCGTTTCAGTGGTCTTGCACCGAAGTCTTTATCCCATCCTTTGTCTGAAATGAAATCTTTAGCTTCATCGGTTAATTCAACCTTGTAACCTAATTTTTCAAGTCTGCTGTACAGTTTGTTCAACTCAAGATCAATAATTTTCTTGATGTCATCTTTCTCAAGAGAGTTAAAGATCACGATATCATCAATTCTGTTCAGGAATTCAGGAGAGAATGCTTTTTTAAGAGCATTTTCAATGGTACTTCTTGCTCTTGAATCCGAAGTGGATTTTTTTGCAGAGGTCCCGAATCCTACACCGTCTCCAAAATCCTTAAGATCCCTGGTACCGATGTTGGAAGTAAGGATAATGATCGTATTTCTGAAGTCGATCTTTCTTCCTAAACTGTCGGTAACGTGACCTTCATCCAGGATCTGCAACAAAATGTTGAATACGTCCGGATGTGCTTTTTCAATCTCATCCAAAAGAACCACTGCATAAGGTTTTCTCCGTACGGCTTCCGTCAGCTGTCCTCCTTCTTCGTATCCTACGTATCCCGGAGGCGCACCGACCAATCTCGAAACAGCAAATTTCTCCATATATTCACTCATATCGATTCTGATCAAAGATTCATCAGACTCAAATAATTCTCTTGCCATTACCTTGGCCAGCTCGGTTTTACCAACCCCGGTTGTTCCCAGGAAGATAAAAGTACCGATCGGACGGTTCGGATCTTTGAGACCAGCTCTGTTTCTCTGGATGGCTTTAACCACCTTCTTAACGGCATCTTCCTGGCCAATTACTTTACCGTTAAGGTTACCGTCCATTCCGGCTAGCTTATCCAGCTCGTTTTTGCCGACTTTGGTTACCGGAACGCCACTCATCATAGAAACTACTTCAGCTACATTTTCTTCGCTTACGGTTTCTTTTTTCTCCTTTACATCTTTGTCCCATTTATCCTGAGCGGAATTTAGTTCCATCTGAAGTCTTTCCTCTTCATCTTTCAGCTTTCTGGCTTCAAGATAATCCTGTGCCTTCACTGCTTTCTGCTTCAGTTCTTTGATCTCTTCGATTTTCTTTTCGAAATCAATGATCTCAGTCGGAACTTTCATGTTTTTGATATAAACACGGGATCCTGCTTCGTCCATGGCATCAATTGCCTTATCCGGTAAGAAACGGTCTGTAATATATCTTGATGTCAAATTCACACATGCGGTAATAGCTTCCGGTGTATAAATAACATTATGATGTTCTTCGTATTTATCCTTGATCTGGTTCAGGATCTGGATGGTTTCATCGATGGAAGTCGGTTCTACCATCACCTTTTGGAATCTTCTTTCCAGAGCACCATCTTTCTCAATATATTGACGGTACTCATCTAATGTTGTTGCTCCGATGCATTGGATTTCTCCTCTTGCCAAAGCAGGCTTGAACATATTTGATGCATCAAGGCTTCCTGTTGAGCTTCCTGCTCCTACAATCGTATGAAGCTCATCGATAAATAAGATAACATCTCTGTTTTTTTCAAGTTCCGTCATGATGGCCTTCATTCTCTCTTCAAATTGGCCGCGGTACTTGGTACCGGCAACAAGACTTGCAAGATCCAGAGTAATTACTCTTTTTCCAAAAAGAACACGGGAGACCTTCTTCTGCTGGATTCTTAAAGCCAGTCCTTCTGCAATGGCCGATTTACCAACACCCGGCTCCCCGATAAGAAGCGGATTGTTTTTCTTTCTACGGGATAAGATCTGGGAAACCCTTTCGATTTCCTTTTCACGGCCGATTACAGGGTCTAATTTTCCGTCTCTTGCTAATGAAGTAAGATCTCTTCCGAAGTTATCCAGCGTAGGCGTCTTGCTTTTTGCAGAACCCAGATTCCCCGTCGGCTTTCTCATCTGCTCAAAATCCTCCCGCTCATCATCATCATCATAGGCGCTCATCTGAGGTGCCTGTCCGGAGTTTTTAAGCATGGTCTGATATTCTTTTGAAACACCTTCATAGTCGACGTCATAAGCGCCCAATATATTTGAAGTAGGGTCCTCATATTTGTAAAGAATGCCTAAAAGCAGATGAACGGTATTGATTTCATTGCTTTTGTATTGTCTGCATTCGAGTTCTGCACGCTTAACGGCATGATCAGCCATTTTCGTGAAAGAAATATTGGTAACCTCCTCAGAAATAGGATTTAGACTTGCTGTATTTAAAGTTTCAATTTTTCTTCTGATTTGTGTCAGGTCCGCATTAAGGTTTTGAAGGATTTCTTTTGCAGAGTTTTCTGTTTTTATAATACCTAAAAGTAGATGTTCTGTATTAAGAAATTCACTTTTGAGCCTTTTCGCTTCGCTCTTGCTTTGTTTGAACACCTGGCTCAAACCTTGTGAAAACTTATAATCCATAATATATCTCATTAGAATAACAGCAACATTGCTGTCTATTCATTATCTAAATTACAAATATTTTACCAAAATTCAATAAATGACTTTATGGCAGAAAAAATTTTATTATCTTATTGGAAATGATTAAGTTTGTTGTCCTTTTAAAAATTTCCCATGATTCCCGAAATTGCTACTTATATAGGATATTCTGCCTCATTGTTTATTGTATTGAGTTTTATTCTGAAAGACATCAGGAAAATAAGAATCGTAAACATGATCGGCTGTATCTGTTTTGTCATTTACGGAATCTTCAGTGGAATGCTCTGGCCGGTCATCATCCCAAACGGTTTAATCTGTTTCATCCAGATCTACCATCTTCTGGCGGATAAAAAGAAATAATGCAGCGGAAAAAGATCATCACTTCTGCTTTCAGCAATCTGTATACCGATCAGCGTATCGAAAAGGTATGTCGCACTTTATATGAAAACGGGTACGAGATTGAGCTGATCGGCAACAACTGGAAAGGCGCTGAAAAAATGTCACGCCCTTATTCCTTTTCAAGAATACCATTGATTTCGAAAAGCCTGAAGACCGCCTATTTTGAGTTCAACTGGAAATTATACAGGCAATTAAAGAAGAAAGCAGACTGTAATACCATCCTGCATGCCAATGATCTGGATGTTTTGCTTCCGAATTATATTTTAGCTGAAAAATTGAAAATTCCGTTGGTTTTCGACAGCCATGAAATTTTTTCTGAAATGCCGGCGATCCAGGGCAGAATGTCGCAGAAGCTGTGGCGTTATCTGGAAAAAAAATTGATTCCCGGCCAGCAATTGATGATTACGGCCAGCACAGGATATGCATGTTGGTTCAAGAAAAAATATGGTGTTGATCCGGCTGTCATTCAGAATGCGCCGAGAAAATTGGATTTCAGGCAGAATATTCCTGATAATCATCCTAAAATTATTCTGTACCAGGGAGCTATCAATCCGTTTCGCGGGATCGATAAAGCTATTCTGGCGATGAAATATCTGGAAAATGTCATTTTTAAAATTGCAGGAGACGGCCCGGTGAGAAAGGAATATGAAGCCCTGGTTTCAAAGGAAAATCTACAGCATAAAGTTGAATTCCTGGGCAGGCTGGTGCCGGAGGATCTCCGGAAAGTAACGCTTACCGCCGATTGCGGGATGAGCATCGAAGAGAATGGGGGAGAAAGCTACTATTATTCTTTACCGAATAAAATCCTTGATGGCATTCAGGCACGGGTTCCGGTCATTCTGTCAAATCTTCCTGAGATGCAGAATATTAAGCGACAATTTGACATTGGAGAAACGATTACCAGTCATCAGCCGGAGGATATTGCAAAAGCAATACGGATGGTTTTAAATAAAGGAAGAATGAATTATCTGCCTGAACTTGAAAAAGCAGCAGACTTCTTTTGCTGGGAAAATGAAGAAATGAAACTGCTTGGAATTTTTGATAAGGCCTCCCACATTCAGATCTGAACATAAATTATTTCCGTAGTCCCCTGATTACATTATCTTTTTTAAATTGGCTATCTTTGCCGTAAGAAATTAGTTTAGCATGACCATTAAAGAAAAACAGCAGGAAATCATCGACGAATTTGCGTTTCTTGAAGATTGGGAACAGAAGTATGAATATATTATCGATCTCGGTAAGGAATTGAGAGGTCTTCCTGAAGATAAAAAGTCGGAAGAAAACCTGATTAAAGGCTGTCAGAGCAAAGTCTGGATCGATGCTGAATTCCGGGATGGAAAATTATTTTTCAACGCCGATTCCGACGGGATTTTACCGAAAGGGATCGTTTCGCTTCTGGTAAGCATTTACAGCGGGCATTCCACACAGGAGATTCTGGATTCGGATTTTGATTTTATTTCTGAGATCGGACTGCAGGAATTCCTTTCCCCTTCCAGGGCAAACGGCTTAATGGCCATGACCAAACAGATCAAGTTCTACGCAGTAGCCTATCAATTGAAAGCTTAGTTTTGACACGGATTTTAGCATATCGTTTTTCTGCATTCGGTGATGTTGCCATGACGGCACCGGTTTTCCGCGAGTTTCTGGAACAGAATCCTGAGGTGGAAATTATCATGGTTTCCAGAAAGAATTTTGAAAGCCTGTTTGAAGATATCCCGAATGTTATCTTTAAAGGAGTAAATCTGGACGATTATAAAGGTTTTTTCGGATTAAACCGGCTGGCCAATGAACTGATCAGGGAATTTAAACCTGATATGATAGCTAATCTCCATGATGTGATTCGGACAAAAGTCCTGGACAGGATTTACCGCAGAAAAGGGCTTAAAGTATTTAAAATCAATAAAGGGAAAGAAGAAAAAGAACACCTCACCGATGTCTGGAATCTTAATAAAATTCAGCTGAGAAAAACCGTAGAGCGCTATGCCGATGTTTTCCGTGAAATGGGTTATCAGGTAGAGCTTTCCCATAAGTTAAGACCTGCACCTGGTGAAAAATCAGGAATCGGTTTTGCGCCTTTTGCCCAGCACCGCGGGAAAATGCTTCCGCTGGAGAAATCGTATGAGCTGGCGCGGATTGTAGCCCAAAAACATACCGTCTACTTTTTCGGGGGAGGAAAAGCCGAAACCGAAACATTGGAAAAATGGGAACACGAAATCCCGAATACCGTTAACCTGGCTGGAAAGCTGGGTCTTACTGAAGAATTAAAAAAGATCGCGGGGCTGGAACTTATGATCTCTATGGATTCCGCCAATATGCACCTGGCAAGCCTTGTAGGAACGCGGTGTGTTTCCATTTGGGGACAAACGCATCCTTATGCCGGATTCTTAGGTTTCGGACAAAGCGAAGACGATGTGGTGCAGATCAAAGATCTTACCTGCAGGCCGTGTTCCGTTTTCGGGGACAAAGAATGTTACCGCGGAGACTGGGCTTGCCTGGAAGAGCTGGAGGTACGTAAAATTGTGGAGAAGATTAATTTTTAAAGTGATTTTAAATATATAATTAAATAAAAAAATCTCCCTTAAAAAAGAGAGATTTTCTGTGGGCCCTGAGGGATTCGAACCCCCGACCCTCTGGGTGTAAACCAGATGCTCTGAACCAACTGAGCTAAGAGCCCTGAAATTTTTTTAAAGGCTTCAGTATCCTTTTTGTGGGCCCTGAGGGATTCGAACCCCCGACCCTCTGGGTGTAAACCAGATGCTCTGAACCAACTGAGCTAAGAGCCCCTATACTTGTTTCCTCGTTTAGAGTGGTGCAAATATACGACTTATTTGGAAACCTCCAAATTTTTTTCTAAAAATTCTCCCACAACAAAATTGCTTCCACCAAGAAAAATCATTTCTTCATTTGTACATTCCTCTTTTGCAGAAAGATACGCATCCTGGACCGAATCAAAAATTTTATAAGAAATTTTTGCCCCGATCAGCAAGTCTTCATATTCCTGAGGCGGCCTTCCCCGGAAAATGGCCGGTTTTGCAAAATAAAATGTTGCATTGTTAGGGAGGATTTTTATGACTTCATCTATTTTCTTATCATTAACGAAGCCTAAAATAATATGTTTAGGCTTATCAATTGAATTTAATTGGGCGAAAACATACTCCAACCCCGCTTGATTGTGCCCCGTATCGCAGATGGTAAGCGGATTTTTTGAAAACTCGAACCAACGGCCGATAAATCCGGTATTCTGATGAACATATAAAAGTCCTTTTTCAATATTTTCATCGGAAACTGTGAAATTTAATTTTCTCAGTTCTTCAATTAAATTTAAAACGACTTTGATGTTTTTTTTCTGATAATTCCCTTTCAGGTCAGATTTTAATGTTGTTTGTAACGGGGTAGCGTCAATAAATCGAGCATTTTCCTGATCTGCTTTATTTCTGATGATGTTTTTTACCGTTTCATTTTCATCTCCTGAAATAACCGGAATACCCGGTTTTACAATTCCCGCTTTTTCGGCCGCAATTTCTTCAATAGTATCGCCTAAAATATTCTGATGATCCAGTTGAACATTGGTAATCGCTGAAACCAAGGGTTTAATAATGTTGGTTGAATCCAATCTTCCCCCCAGGCCTACTTCAATAATGGCAATATCGACATCCTGGCGGTAAAAATATTCGAAAGCCATGATGGTTGTAAATTCAAAAAAAGAAGGGAGGATATCTTCGGGCAGGTTTTTTAATTTTTGAATACAGGCCAAAACGAATTCTTTATCACAGTTAGTGCCGTTTACTTTAATACGTTCGGTAAAATCGATAAGGTGGGGAGAATTATATAAGCCGACCTTATAGCCAGCCTCCTGTAAGATGGAAGCAAGCATATTGCTGGAAGAGCCTTTGCCGTTCGTCCCTCCGATGTGGATGCATTTTATTTTTTCCTGCGGATTACCGAAAAAATCGCAGAGCCTTTTGATATTGTCCAGTCCGGGCTTATAGGCTTTCTGCCCATCAATCTGGTAATTGGGAGTCTGTATAAAAAGCCAGTCTACAGCCTCCTGATATTGTTCATGAGTCATAATACAAAATTCTCAAAAGTTTTTTAAAAAGAAACAGCAAAGTGTAACTTTTTTATATTTACTTCGTCTAATAGGGAAAAATATTTCTATGAAAAGAGTTTTGACTATTGTTTTGGGATTAACTTGCCTGGCTGTCAATGCCCAGAAAAAATGGTCTTTGAGAGAATGTGTGGATTATGCAACTGAGCATAACCTGCAGGTTATCCAAAACGAATATTCGAAACAGGTACAGGATCTAAACCTGAAAATTGCGAAGAAAAACTATCTTCCGTCCGTTTCCGCCAATGTCGGAAATACGGTAAGTTTCGGGCAGACCTCTTTCGGTACGGGGAGTTTAAGGAACGACCGTTTCAGCAACAGTGCCAATCTGGGAGCGGATATCCTGGTTTTCAATTACGGAAGACTGGAAAAAACCGTGAGAAAGACAGAGTTTGATGTAGAAGCAAGCCAATATGATATTGAGACGATTAAAAATGATATTTCGCTTCAGATCGCCCAGCAGTATTTAACCACGTTATTGAATAAAGAGATCGTAAAGATTTCACAGGCTGCGGTAGAGAATGCCCAGAAGCAGTATGACCGTTCAAAAATCACCACGGAAGTAGGGACTACTGCCCAGACAGTATTGGCCGAAGCAGAAGCCGGACTGGCGCGAGAAAAGCAGAACCTGAAAACCGCAGAAATCAATGTCGGAAGAAGCCTTTTTGCCCTGGCCCAGCTTTTACAGCTTCAGGAATACAAGGATTTTGATGTGGAAGATGTGAATATCCCTGATCAGCTGACGCCGCAGCTGAAAGAAGTGGATGAAGTGCTGGCTACCGCTTATGAAAACCAGCCTCAGATTAAAGCTGTCGAAAGCCGGATCAGGTCGGCTGTAGCCCAGACGGAGATTAATAAGACCGCATTCTGGCCTACAGTAACAGCCAGTGTGGGAATCGGAAGTTTTTATAATAATCTTTTGAACACCAATAATACCGCCGGATCATCTCTTTTTTATGTAAGGGAGCAGGGATTTTTTTCCCAGTATAAAGACAACTTTGGTCAGCAGGCTGCGATTTCTTTAAATATCCCAATTTTCAATAAAGGAATTACAAAGCTCCAGATAGAGCAGTCCAGATTGAATGAGAATATTGCTAAAGTGACCATGCAGCAACAGAAGCAGATCATCCGTGAAAATGTTCAGAAGGCACAGTTTGATGTAGATGCCAACTATGAAATTTATTTGTCTGCTGTTCAGGCTGAAAAGAGCACCAAACTGGCGCTGGATTTTGCAGATAAAAGTTATGCAGCAGGAAGATCAACGATCTATGATGTAAACATAGCCAGAAACAACTACGCCAATGCTCAGGGATCTGTAGCACAGGCCAAATATAATTATGTGTTCAGTCTTAAATTGCTGAATTTCTACGCAGGAATTCCGCTGAGTTTATAAAATGTCAATCCAACCTTTAGAAAAATACTTACCCCCAAATACCCTTCAATATTTAAAAATCTGGTTTGCCGATTATTACGTTCATATCAAGGTAACGCGTAACCGGGATTCCAAGCTTGGTGATTACCGAAAGCTCCCGGATCATTCACATGAGATTACCATCAATTCCACCTTGGTTCCGCAGCTGTTTTTCTTTGTACTGACCCATGAGCTGGCACACCTGATTGCATTTGAAAAGTATGGACGGAGAATTCTGCCGCATGGCAATGAATGGAAAGAAACGTTCAGAAGAATGTTGTTGCAGAGCCTTGAAGTATACGAAGAGGATTTAAAGCCGATTATCATAAAGTTTTCAAAATCTCCGAAAGCCAATTTTATGGCAAGCCCTGATTTGGTAAAATATTTCCATATTGAAAAACAGGACGATAAGCTTGTTTTTATTGAAACCTTACAGAAAGGCGACTTTTTTATTTACCGAAATGAAAAATACCTGTTAGAAGGTCTGATTAAAAAAAACTATCTTTGTAAGCACCTGGCTACGGGAAGAAAGTATTCTTTCAAACCATTGGCAAGGGTAGAAAAATATACTTAAGAATGTTACAATCAGATAGATATTGTGTAATTATGGCAGGAGGAATCGGCAGTCGGTTCTGGCCTATGAGTACACAGAAATTTCCGAAACAGTTTCAGGATATTTTGGGAGTTGGGCGTACCATGATTCAGCAGACCTATGACCGGATCAGCAAAATTATTCCCAACGAAAATATATTTGTCATTACCAATAAAGAGTATGTAGAGCTTTCCCGTCAGCAGTTGCCGGAAATCCCTCAGGATAATATTGTGGGCGAACCCCTCCTGAAGAATACCGCACCGTGTAACCTGTATATGGCCAATAAAATTGCCGGAATCGATCCGAATGCAACCATGATCGTTTTGCCGGCAGATCATTTGATTTTAAAAGAAGAAACTTTTCTTGAGAAAGTAAAGCTGGCATTTGATATTGCTTCTGAAAACGAATATCTCGTTACTTTAGGAATTACGCCTACCAGGCCGGATACAGGCTACGGGTATATTCAGTTTGTAGACAAACACGATTCGGAATATTATAAAGTAAAAACCTTTACGGAAAAGCCTATCCTTGAAATTGCCAAAAGCTTTCTTGAAAGCGGCGACTTTCTCTGGAACGCCGGAATTTTTATCTGGAACGTAAAAAGCATCCATCATGCTTTTGAAACCTATCTTCCGGATATGACCCAGCAATTTACGGCCTGTGAATATAATGCCGGTAATGAACAAAGCTGTATCGAGCTCATTTATCCGAAAGTTCAGAAAATTTCTATCGATAACGGAATTCTGGAAAAAGCAACGAATGTATATGTGATTCCTGCCGATCTGGGTTGGAGTGATCTGGGAACGTGGACTTCCGTATATGAAAATGCTGATAAAGATGAAAATCTGAATGCCCTCAAAGCCAAGCAGCCGATTCTTACTTATAATGCAAAAGGAAATGTAATCCGGATGAAAAGCAATAATAAAGCGGTGATTATCGATGGACTGGAAAATTATATTATTGTGGACACCGATAAAGCATTGCTGATTTGTCCGAGAGATAACGACCAGTTAATAAAAGACTATGTGCTCGATCTGAAGAGCCTTAAAAAAGGAGACCGGTTCATATAAAATAATCCGCAGTCTTTCTGCGTTCTTTTACTATGTTGAAACTTATCACCAAATTGCATGTACTTGTTTTTCTGTTTTTAGGAATTCTTGGGTTTTCTCAGGAAAAAAAGCAGTTTTCAAGTGTACCGGGGCTTTTGCAGAGAATAGTTCCTAATATAAAAACAGATTCCTGGGTTTTAATTCATAAAAGCTACGGCAGGGATGAGGTTGTAAAAAAGGTAGGAGCGGTAAAGGATTATACTTCCCCATCTTCAGGATTTAATATAGGAATAGCAGAAGAAGATGAATTTTATTACATTGTGTACTCCACAGGAGGAAAGACCGGATACGTTACCGATCTGGAGGGATTGAAAAAATTTGTCGGAAAAGCGGATGATGTGCAGGAAGCGGCAATCCTTGCTGCGGCAGACGGCTACATTATCGATGAAGAGTTCAAAGATATGGCCGGCAATTATTATGAAGATTCATCCAATTATTACCTGGATCTGGGTAAACTCACCTCAACGGAATGTCCTTATCAGAAAAAGCATTATACATTAACGGTCAACAAATCTTCAGAAACCGTTACCAGTGTAAAAGACAACGGCGCTTATATAGAGCTCTACAATAAAAAATGCACCAATAATCCGAGGCTATTAAAAATCGAGAAAAAAGAAGAACCTCAAGATGAGCCAAAAAAGAAATCTTCAAGACCTGCAAAACGCCGCTGATTCCTACGAAACGGAGCGGCTTCTCCTTCGTCCGATGTCACCGGAAGACGCCGAATTCATTCTGGATCTGTATAACCGGCCGAAATTTATCCAGTTCATCGGAGATCGGAACCTGAAAACAGTTACCGATGCAGAAGACTATATTAAAAACCGTTTTCTACCTCAGTTTGAACGTTTGGGTTACGGGAATTACCTGATGGTCACAAAAGAAGGACATCACAAGATCGGTGGGGTAGGGATTTTCGAAAGGGAAGGACTGGAGGTAGTAGACATCGGTTTCTCTTTGCTGGATGAGTTCGAAGGAAAAGGTTATGCATACGAAGCCGCTTCAAAAATAAAATTGGTCGGGATGAATAACTATGGGCTGAAAAAGATTTCTGCCATTACGACAAAAGATAATTTCTCTTCTCAAAAATTAATTGAGAAACTGGGCCTGCGATTCCAAAGATGGGTTACGATCCCCAACGATCCGGAAGAGCTGATGTATTATGAAACCGAGTAATTTCAATGCAGAAAAAGAATATCTTGTCCTGTAAGACACCCTTTTCCGTTATACCAAAAGAGATTTGTAAATTAGTATATTATCCTTCCAGAATCTGTGCTGCATGATCTTTGGTTTTCACTTTATCGATTATCTGGGTGCAGGTTCCGTTTTCATCAAAAAGGAAAGTCGTTCTCACGATTCCCATAAATTCCCTGCCCATAAACTTTTTCAGCTGCCATATCCCGAATTTTTCAATGATATCGCGGTTTTCGTCTGCGATGATGTCAAACGGCAGTTCATATTTTATACTGAAATTTTTCTGGCTCTTCACTGGGTCTGCACTTATGCCCAGCAACTGGAAGCCCTGATCCTGCAGCTCGGAATAATGATCGCGCAGATTGCAGGCTTCAGCGGTACATCCGGGGGTATTTGCTTTCGGGTAAAAGAAAACAACAAGTTTCTTTCCGTTAAAATTTTTCGAATCAATGGTTTCGCCGTTCTGATTTATTCCTTTAAATTCCGGTAATTGGTCTCCGACTTTCAACATAATGATTTATTTTTGTTCAAATTTAATGGTTACATGACAAAAAAGCAAAGAGCCGAAACAGTTCTGACAGAATTGGAAAAATTATACCCGCAGGTTCCCATCCCGCTCGATCATACCGATCCGTTTACCCTATTAGTGGCTGTTGCCCTTTCAGCACAGACCACAGACAAGAAAGTGAATCAGGTAACACCTGACCTTTTTCAGGTGGCCGGGACCCCGCAGCGGATGGCAAAGCTGGAAGTTTTTGAAATCAAGGAACTGATTAAAGAGATCGGACTTTCCAATCAAAAGGCCAAGAACCTGAAAAGAATGGCAGAACTGCTGCTGGAAAAGCATGATGGCGTAGTGCCTCAAACCTATGAAGAACTGGAAGCATTGCCGGGCGTAGGCCATAAAACCGCTTCGGTAGTGATGAGCCAGGCTTTCGGATTTCCTGCATTTCCGGTAGATACCCATATTCATCGCCTGATGACAAAATGGAAGCTGACCTCCGGCAAAAATGTGGTGGAAACGGAAAAAGATGCCAAGGCATTATGGCCGGCAACGGCTTGGAATAAACTGCATCTTCAGATCATTTATTACGGAAGGGAATATTCTCCTGCCCGGGGCAATGGGGAAAAGGATTTTATTACGAAAATGCTGTTTGAAAAGTAATTAAACTAATTATTGGTTATCAATCATTTAGCTTGTTTTTTTTAAGTTAATCTATTGTTCATCCAGCATTCTGCGGTGATAATTAATCTGTCCTAAATGATAGCCCAGATGACCGAAAAGATGGATCAGGAAATAGCCTGTGGTCATGGTAAATCCCAGCGGTTCTCCCGGAAATTCTTTTTCAAGGTCTTCGGCAGATAAATTTTCCAGGGTAATGGTTACGGTTTCAGTTGTTTTTTCAATCTGCTGAATTAATTCTGTTCTAGGAATATTTTTTAATGAAAATTCAAGATCCCTGTTTCTTACATAGCCGGAATTTCCTAAAACCGCTCCCACAAAATGGCTGAGGTTCCCAACCAGGTGCAGTGCCAGGTTTCCCGCGGAATTTGAAATATTTTTGTCTGTTTTCCAGATCGTTTCCTCGTTTTGATAGGCTTCGATTTCTGTTCTTAATTTGGTCAAATCTCTAATGAACAGAGACTGCAGGCTTTCAGTAATCATTTTTATTTAATTTTTGTTTTAAAATATCCCTTGATATCCTTTGAAACCAATGAGTCGATTTGGGTTGTATAGTTGATAAAACCATAAATGCTGTCATTTTTTTGAAAAGACATTTTATGAAGAATCAGTTTCTGACGAACAGGAGCGGAATTGATGAATCTGATTTCATTATTCAATGTTTTCGGATCAATATCTTTAATTAAAAATCTACTGTTAAAAACTTTTACCAATACCCCGTTTCCAAAATATCCGTTGTTATTATTCAGCCAGATATTGATCGTATCTCCAATGTTTTCAGCCTTACATGTATAATCTTCAAACTGAAATGACCACGTATGATGAAGTCGTCAGAAAAGCTTAATCTTTGTACAAGGGAAGCGGTCCTTGCCGGACTTTCTGTTTTTTCATGAATAAACAAATTAAGCTCAGGATATTTTGAAAGAAGTCTTATCATATCATTTTCCGGAAGATTTTCGTCAACGGCAAATTCCTCATAACGGTCAGTCTTTTTTTCGGATTGACAATTAAGGAGAAACAATATCCAAAATAACATAGATATGACATCATACTTTTTCACAGTTAAATGTAAACAAAATCCCACAAAATCATTTGGTATTTGAGACTGTTATCGATATGTTGGCA
Source organism: Chryseobacterium sp. SN22 (assembly GCF_008329705.1). Taxonomy (GTDB): domain Bacteria; phylum Bacteroidota; class Bacteroidia; order Flavobacteriales; family Weeksellaceae; genus Chryseobacterium. Next base: position 162,851 of record NZ_VTSX01000004.1, read on the forward strand.
GAAAAAACTTCCGGCATCCAGCTTCCTTCTTCCAGATTTTTAAATCCAGCTTCTGCTTCGAGTTCACATTATCACTTCTGCTTTTTCGCCCAAAGCTCCATTTTCCGGTTCAGTACATCCAGCGGAAGACATCCCTGGCTCAGGACTTCATCATGAAATTTTGCCAGACTGAATTTGGTGCCCAGTTCCTTCTGATATTTTTCCCTCAGCTCCCGGATACGTAACGATCCGATTTTATAGCCTAAAGCCTGTCCGGGCATGGCCATGTATCTTTCCACCTCGGCCGTGGCACCGGCTTCGTCGTAAGAAATATTACTCAGAAAATATCGGATGGCCTGTTCCCTCGTCATTTTTCCTGTATGTATGCCGGTGTCTACTACCAATCGTACGGCCCTCAGCATCTGGTCGCTCAGATAGCCCATCTTCTGGTAAGGATCGGTGTACAGCCCGAATTCCGGACCTAAGGTCTCACAATAATGAGCCCATCCTTCACCGTACGCCCCGAACCATCCGAAACGCATAAACTTGGGAAGTTTGGTATTTTCCTGCTGCAGGGAAACCTGGTAATGATGTCCCGGAATGGCTTCATGAAGAAACAGGGATTCCATTCCTGAGGTAACATTGAATTTAGTCGGATCAGGAAGGGGAACATAAAAAATTCCCGGCCTTTTTCCGTCCGGTGTTCCCTGGATGTATTCTGCACTGGCGCTGGCTTCACGGAACTTCTCGGTCTGCCTGATTTCAAAACCGGTTTTTGGAGTCACGGAAAACATGGTTTTCAGTTTCGGAGTAATTTTCGTTAAAATCCCGTTGAAAGCCGTAAGAACTTCTTTTGACGTTTTGTAAGGCATGGCCTTAGGATCCGTCTTTACATAATTAATAAATTCTTCCAGCGTTCCGGTAAAACCCACCTGCTGTTTTACCTTTTCCATTTCAGCACGGAGCATGGCTACCTGCTGAAGCCCGATTTTATTGATTTCTTCAGGAGATTTGGTTGTAGTCGTCCAGCTTTTCGCATAATACCGGTAAATTTCTTTCCCGTTCGGCAGGCTGTTGTAGCCATCCGTCTCCCTTGCTTTCGGCAGGTATTCCTTTTCCAGGAAATCGCCCATTTTCGTATAGGCAGGGATGATTTTCTGAATAACGGCTTCTTTATAAAGGGCTGTAAGCCGGTCTTTCTGTTCCTTGGTAAAATCTTTCGGGAATTTTCTGATCGGTCCGAAGAAAATATTGTTTTCAGGGTCCTTCGTCGTAATTTCTTCCGCTCTCATCTGCGGGATCATTTTTACGACCAGCTTTTTAGGCAGAACCATTTTATTATTGATTCCTTCACGGAAATTTTCGGTAGCGGCATCCATCCATTCCGGGAATTTTTCCATCCTTTTCAGCCAGTCGGTGTAATCTTTTTCTGTTTTAAAAGGCTGGCTTCCTTCTCCGCTTCCATACAGCGGAAAATTCAGCGGCAGGCCGCCGAACTGGGTAAAAGGAATATATTCAGGATGGTAATTGGAAGCCTCGATTTTATCCTCTAGGGTAAAGTTCAGCACATCAAAAACCACTTTGTTTTCATCAGAAAGATTTTTATAATCCACATTTTCAAGCTGTTTTTGCACCGATGTGTAGAAAGCCACTTCCCCGGAAATAAAATCTTTATCGATATTGATGGGCAATTGGTCATTATATCTCAGGTCTCCCTGCGAAGTCGCTTCCAGCGGATATAATTTCAGGTACTGTTCATAGTAATTAGAGGCGATGGAATCCAGATTGGACGGCGTCACTTTCGTTAACGGCGAATCGGACTTTTTGCATGAAGTAAGACCGGCAATTAAGCTGAGTCCCACAATTCCTTTTGCTAAAATATGTTTCATATTTTCAGAATTCTTTATCAAACAAATGTAAATATTTAAAACAGAAAGTCGGAAAGATTATTTCAGATCGTCCCTTTCTTTGATATTACGGTATCGGTCGCCGCTTAATCATTATAAATTTCAGTGCTTTCTGGTTTTTCATCATCAAAATTCACCTTTCAGGTGCTACAGTTAGTAATTATCATTGATTTTCCTAAAAATACTTTCAAAAAATTTTTCACATTCAATCTATTTTTTATCTTTGTTGAAAACGTTTAACAATCATAGTATTACAGCTCTTTTTTTTAAGAAATAATGAAAGGGATTTTAAAAATTTACCATCCGGAGGAAACGCTAAAGTACAATATCAGAAACACTTATTGTAAAGCGGTTTACAGCAACCAGCAGCATCTCCTAGAGGTTGAGATTATCACGGATGACGGGTTGGATCATGTAGAAGATGATTCTTTACAGTATAACTTTCCCCAGCTTTCTCTTGAAGTTTTCGATTTCCCGATCGATTCTGCGGAGATTGAGGGAAAAACCATTACCATAAACGATTCTGATGAAGACACCTACACAGAGGTCAATCTTTTTGATGACGAAGACGCTTTCATTTATGACAACGAGCTTCTGTTTGAGAAAAACGAGGAAGGCGAGCTTCAGGTAATCTGGAAAGGAACAATCGACGACTTCTATACAGGTTCGGAAGCCCCGATTCCTTTCAGGCTTAAATGCGAGTTCAAACAGGAAGAAATTGAAATAGACGAAGATTAGTCTTCTTTTGTCTGATCTTTATAAAGATTTCTTTTCAAAATATATTTTGGAAAGAAATCTGTTGCTTTATGGAATAGCAGAATTTAAGTTGTTTTTAAGCAATTTTTAAGAGCACAATTCATAATATTCCATTATTTTTGTCGTTACAACTTTTATAAAATACACATTAATGCTGTTAACGGAACTTACTCAGATGTTATTTGCCCAGGTTGCCGCCCCCGCAGTGGCGGCAGATGATTTAGAATTCTCATTTTGGAAAATCATGTTTCACGGAGGCGCTTTTGCTAAGATCGTAATGATCACCGTGTTGCTGCTGGGTGTATTTTCCGTATACCTTTTCTTTGAGCGCTTTTTCTTTATTAAAAGATTAACGTCTAAAACGGATTCCAATTTCATGGATAATATTGAAGACTTTATCCGGGAAGGGAAAATGGAAGCGGCCCTGGATTACTGCAAAAGGCAGAATTCTCCGGAGGGCAGGATCCTCGAAAAAGGAATCTCAAGACTGGGGCGCCCCGTTTCCGATATTGTAAGCGCCATGGAATCCCAGGCCCAGGTAGAAGTCGCCAATATGGAGAAAAACCTGAACCTTTTAGCCGTGGTTCCGAGTATTGCGCCGATGTTAGGGCTTTTGGGAACGGTAATCGGGATGATTATTGCTTTCTTTAATCTGTCACATGCCAGCGGGTCATTCTCTCCGAAAACCTTGTCTGAAGGGATTTATACGGCATTGGGGCAGACGGCAGTAGGTCTTGCGGTAGCGATCCCGGCCAACTTCTTCTACAATATTTTATTAACGCGGATTGATAAGTTTGTCCTGAAGGCCCAGAATATGTCCGGCGAATTTTTAGACCTTATCAACAAACCTTTGTAGTTTTTAATGTAAAGGTTCCATCTGACTAAAAAAATAAAAGATGAAAATTCAGAGAAGAAATAAAGCAAATCCGGAATTCAGTCTGGCGGCGATGACAGACGTTATCCTGCTAATGCTGATCTTCTTTATGGTAACATCTTCGGCGGCCAACCAAAGCGCCATCGATGTAAAATTACCTAAAGCAGATACCGCAGCTGATAGTATCCCGAATCCTCTGGTCGTAAGCGTAAAGCCGGACGGCTCCTATTTTGTGGATGATGTTCCCGTAAACAGGGGCGAACTGGAGCAGACGGTTGTGAATAAATTAGCCAGCCAGACCAACAAGTCTTTTACGATACGGGCAGACGAAAATACATTGCATAAAGATGTTGTTTTCATTATGGAAATTGCTGAAAAAAACAAATTGAATATTGCGATTGCAACCGTTAAAGATAAATAACACCTCCGGAAGTCCCGGGAAAACAGACAATGAAAAGTTATACGATAAACAAAGACGAGCAAAACAAAGACCGGATAAAGAGCGCAGTGCTTTCTATCCTCATCTGGTCTGCCATTCTGCTGTTTGTATTTTTGTATAAATTAAAACCCGAACTGGATGAGCAGCCGGAAGTGGTTACCACAATGCTGGTCAATTTCGGGGATAACCGGAACGGAAACGGAGTGGAAGAACCTGCCGATCAGCCGGGAAGTCTCGCAGCCGCTACAGAAGAAGTAAGCACGGAGCCTACAGAAACAGCGGTTCCTGAGACCAGGACGGTAGTTCAGCCCGAGCCGCAGCCCGAAACCAAGAAGTCGGACGCAAAGGATAAAATCATTACCGGAAACAATACGAAGGTTTCGGTGCCTAAAAAAGAAGAATCCAAAGCAGATAATAAAAAGTCGGCACCCAGTACATCGGCTACGAAAAATACAAAAAAAACCGGAGCTACCACTGCAAATTCCAAAACGGGAAACGGTGATGGTAAAGGAAATGCAGCCATCGGAAACCTGATCCGGGGCCGTGGTACCAAAGCCGGCAGTCAGGGTGATGGAACTGGAATCGGCAATGCGGGGGACCCTTTAGGCGGCGACGGAAACGGTGACAGCAAAGTGGGGATCGACAGAAGGCTGGTAGGGTTTATCCCGGGAACGATGGGAAGAGGAGGCGCACAGCCGGCCAACAGCTGTACCGCCAGCGGGACCATTACCATTGCTTATACCGTAGACAAAGCCGGAAACGTGGTCTCAGCCAGAAGATCGGGAGGAACATCAGATCCCTGTATTACTTCCAATGCCGTTTCATGGGTAAAGAAATACGTCAAGGCCGAGAAAGCCAGTGTATCTTCTACCGGAACGTATAAGATTACATTTTAGGATGAGGCTGGAAGAGGGAAGATGGATGTATCCCTGCCGACATCAAAGCTAGATTCCTGTTATTAACTGACTGAAGTTAATTGAATTATCGATTCGCATAGAATACAAAAGCACTTATTCAAGTGCTTTTTTTATTTCCGAGATCCTGTTGATGATGGGAAGGGCAAAAATGCCGCTGGTCTGAAGATAAAGTTCATAAAAGGTTTTTGCTTTGTCCAGGAAGTCGTTGTTGGCTTCTGTTTTTCCCTTGAAATAGAAAAGGTTACCCAGCATTTCGTAATAATCTTTATGATCCCTTTCTTGCCTTTCGTTTACGATTCCGATAATCTCTTCTTTTGATTTTGATGAAAGCGTAGTAAAATCAAACTTAAAAATATCCCGCATCAAAGAGTTGAAATCCAGCTCTTTCTGCATCAGGCTTTCTTCAGGCTTATCTAAAATCAGTTTTTCCAGCGCCTGGCTTAGCTGGCGGATCAGTCTTAATGTAAATTCTTTATCGGTAATCATAGAGATTTAAAGTTTAAGGTTTTATGTTTAAAGTTATTGTAATTCAGCTGATTAAAATCACCGGAATTTTAAATTTTTGACTATTGGCGGCTGAAGTTACCCAAGTCATGCTTTTTATGCAAAAAACAAATAAGCCAGCAAGATCGAAGTAATAATCCCCACCAGATCGGCCAGAAGCATGGCAATTACGGTATATCTCGTATTCTTTACGGCTACGGCACCGAAATAAACGGCAATCACGTAGAAGGTCGTATCTGAGCTCCCTTGGAGAACGGCTGCCAGTTTCCCCTGGAAACTGTCCGGCCCGAACGTTGCCATCGTATCCATCATCATTCCCCGGGCTCCGGAACCCGATAATGGTTTAATCAATGCGGTTGGAAGCCCATCCACAAACCGGGCATCCAGATTGGCGGCATTGGCCATCCATTTCATCCCGTCAATAATAACATCGAATACTCCGGAAGTTCTCAAAAGCGAAATGGCAATCAGCATCCCGACCAGATAAGGAATAATCTTCACACTGGTCGTGAAACCTTCTTTTGCACCATCTACAAACGCCTCGAAAACATTGATTTTTTTATAAACAGCCCCAAGAACAATAGCCAGGAAGATAAAAAGAATCAGCCCGTTGCTTAAAATCTGGCTGAAGGTATCCAGGTGTTCCTTGCTGAGTCCGGTTAAATACCAGACCAACAGTCCGACCAGAGCAGAAATTCCTCCGACATACGCCAGGACTACCGGTTTTAGTAAATTGATTTTCTGGTATAAAGAAACGATAATCATGGCGGCCAGTGTTGCGGCAAAGGTGGCGATCATGCAGTACAGGAAAATGTCGGTGGGGTTCTTGGATCCGGCAGAAGACCGTAGCGCAATAATGGAAACCGGAATCAGCGTCATTCCCCCGGCATGAAGGCATAAGAACATGATCTGGGAATTGCTTGCCGTATCTTTATCCGGATTCAGGGTCTGCAAACTTTCCATCGCTTTTAATCCAAATGGGGTTGCGGCATTGTCCAGACCGAGCAGATTGGCACTGAAATTCATCAGCATATGTCCGAAAGCGGGATGGTTTTTAGGAATTTCAGGGAACAGCTTAGAGAAAAAAGGCTGGATCAGCCGGCTCAGAAGGTTGATGCCCCCTGCTTTTTCTGCAATGCTCATAAATCCCATAAACAGCGCCATGATTCCGATAAGGCCGAGGCAGATTTTCACTGCTGTTTCAGAAGTTCCGATAACGCCGTCGGCTTCCTGCACCCGGTACACTTTTACTTCCTGTTGTAACGGGTCGGTTTTATAGTGAATCCGGTTGTCCTCGAAATCCGGTTTCTTCATCAGGCTGTCCCGTAAAACAGGAGAGAGGGTACTCATTTTCTGCGTGGCAATCTGCACGGTATCACCGCCTTTTCCCACCACCATATCGTTGAAAATGGTTTTGTAAGAGCTTGATGAAATGTATTTTATACTGGCAATGGCAATGGCAATGATAATGAATGCCGACCAGATTCTGCTAAGGACCATTCGATAGAATTAAATAGGGGTTAAACTTATCAAAAAAACTCCAGATTACAAAGCGTGAATGGCCAATAGTGAATTCCTTTGAGCCAATAGTGAATTTTAGGACGTACTAATTCACCTGCACAGCAAAAATTAACCAACAGAGCGAAATTCAACGTTCCACTTTACTTTTCCTCCAGATAGACCAAAAATCCTTTGAAATCATCTTCCTGATCCTTCAGCACTTTAGCATCCTTCATTTTATTTTCCAGACCCTCGATGAAAAAGCTTTTTTCAAAAAACTGGCGGTGGACGCCTTGCAGCATTTCCATGAAATAATCCATCCCGATTTTATTGTTGTGAAGATCCATCTTGGTTTCCAGCGGTTTATTCGGAAAAAGTTCTTCGTGCAGGTCAGTGATTCGTTTGCAGAATTCCAGGGCTTTTTTCGGAGAGGAAACCTTACAGCAGTACATCATGATGAAACAGCACCACAATGCATGCCTGAAAGAATTGCCGATGCCGTTTGTAGAGGCAGTGTCCGGGAATTTTTTCTGGGCAATGGTGTAAGCCTTTAATGTCGCATAAAAGCTTAACACGGAAAAAACAGGGTGGGGAAGGACAAGCCTTAAAAGACGGAGAATCTTTTTAAAGCTCATGCTCCGGATCGTATTAAAGAATATTTTAAATGTCCTCATAATAAAAATCTCTCCCGGAATGAGAGAGATTAATGTATTTTGTTAAATGATATTATGCCTGGGAAGTCAGCAGATTCACGGTTTTAGCAACGGTATTTCTGATGTCTGTTCTCTTCACGATAAAATCCACGAACCCTTTTTCCTGAAGGAATTCCGAAGTCTGGAAGCCTTCCGGCAAATCTCTTCCGATGGTCTCACGGATGACCCTTGGCCCGGCAAACCCGATGAGTGCGCCCGGTTCTGCCATAATGATATCAGCAGTCATCGCAAATGAAGCGGTAATTCCACCAAAGGTAGGATCGCAAAGATAAGCAATATATAAAAGCCCTGCTTCGGAAAGCTGAGCCAGTTTCGCCTGAACTTTAGCCAGCTGCATCAGGGAATAAGTCGCTTCCTGCATTCTTGCCCCTCCGGATTGGCAGATGATCATATAAGGAAGTTTCTTTTCGATACAGTAGTCGATGGCTCTTTTAATTTTTTCGCCCATCACAGAACCCAAAGAACCTCCGATAAAAGCAAAATCCATACAGGAAACCACCATTTGAGTTCCTTTTACAGTTCCTACTGCATTTCTGATGGAATCGGTAAGTTTTGTTTTGGCTTTTACTTCCTTCAGACGGTCGGTATACGACTTGGTATCTTTAAAATTCAGGATATCAATACTTTCAACATTGGCATCCAGCTCGGTGAATTTACCTTCATCGAAAAGGATATCAAAAAATTCGGCACTTCCTATTCTTACATGGAAACCGTCTTCCGGAGAAACATAGCTGTTTCTTTTCAGTTCGTCATGTTCAACAATTTTTCCCGAAGGAGTCTGATGCCAAAGACCTTTAGGCACGTCTTTCTTTTCATCAGTAGAGGTCGTAATATTTTGTGCTTTTCTTTTAAACCACTCGAATGCCATATTGTATATAATTGATGTTTAATAAATGATAAGAGATGAAGAAAGCGTTTTTAGAAAACCACCTGCTTCATCTCTGTCATTCATAATTTATTTAAGCGTATTTACGTTATTTAAATCTTCAAATGCCTTAACCAATCGCTTAGCGAAAGTTTCTTCTCCTTTTCTTACCCATACCCTAGGATCATAGAATTTCTTGTTCGGCTTTTCTTCGCCGTCCGGATTTCCGATCTGGGCTCTCAGATAATCAATGTTATCGACCATATAATCTCTGATTCCTTCGGTATAAGCAAACTGAAGATCGGTATCAATGTTCATTTTGATTACCCCGTAGTCGATCGCTTCTCTGATTTCTTCAATCGTGGAACCTGAACCTCCATGGAACACAAAATTGATCGGTTTTTCAGCCGTTTCGAATTTTTCCTGAACATATTTTTGGGAGTTATCAAGGATTTTTGGAGTAAGAACCACGTTTCCTGGCTTATATACACCATGTACGTTTCCGAAAGCCGCTGCGATGGTGAAGTTATCGGAAATTGCTTTTAGCTTCTCATAAGTATAAGCGATGTCTTCCGGCTGGGTATATAATTTAGAATTGTCAACGTCTGAATTGTCAACACCGTCTTCTTCTCCTCCGGTTACCCCGATTTCCACTTCAAGCGTCATCTGAAGCTTAGCCATTCTTTCGAAATACTGTGCGGAAATTTCTAAGTTTTCTTCTAAAGATTCCTCAGAAAGATCCAGCATGTGGGAAGAATAAAGGGATTTTCCGGTTTGCTTATAGAATTCCTCATTCGCATCCATCAACCCGTCAATCCAAGGCAATAATTTCTTGGCACAGTGATCGGTATGAAGGATTACGGTTGCTCCGTAAGCTTCTGCCAGGGTATGAATATGTTTTGCTCCGGCTACCGCTCCTAAAACAGCAGCTTTCTGCCCTTCGTTGCTCAATCCTTTTCCTGCATTGTAAGCCGCGCCTCCGTTGGAGAACTGGATGATAACAGGGGAATTCAGTTTTGCGGCAGTTTCCATAACCGCGTTTACGTTGCTGGAACCAATTACGTTTACTGCGGGTAATGCAAATTTGTTTTCTTTAGCATGCTGAAAAATATCAGTAACTAATTGACCAGTGGCAACTCCTGCCGGGAAAATTCTGCTCATGTTTTACTTTTTAATATATTATTAGGGTGTCTTTAAATTCCTGTAAAGGTAATCATTTTTAAAAATATTCTTAATTTCTTTTATCCCGTCCCCAAAGCAGCTTCTGTCGGATGGTTTCATAGAAACTTAAATTATTCGGCTGCACGAGAAGAATCTGGAAATCTGCTTTTCTGATTACGATTTCCTGATCGGTTTCAATATGGATCAGCCGTGAATCCAGGGAGAGTGAATATTGGGGAACCCTGCTTTCCACTTTGAATTTTATTTCAACCCGATCGTTCACCACCAAAGGTCTTACATTAAGATTATGAGGCGCGATGGGGGTGATGACAAAATTTTCGTTATTCGGGGAAATGATGGGTCCGCCTGAGCTTAATGAATAGGCCGTGGAACCGGTAGGCGTGGAAACGATAACCCCGTCGCCCCAGAAAACATTCAGAAATTCATCATTGATGTAAGAATCTACCGTGATCATGGAGGTAGTTTCTTTTCTTGAAACCGTAACGTCGTTTAAAGCGTACGGGAAAAAATCTTCAGAAACAGGGGAAACCACATGGATCACTGAACGCCGGCTGGTTTTCACATCGCCTTTCAGAATAGAATCCAGTGCGTTGAAAGCTTCCTCTTTGGTAAAGCTGGCCAGAAATCCCAATCTTCCGGTGTTGACCCCGACAATCGGGATCTCAAGATCTTCAATAAAGGTTAAGGAATTCACGATGGTCCCGTCGCCTCCGAACGTAAAGAACAGGTCCACTTCCTTGTCAAGAAGGTCCTGCTTGCTATTGAACGTTTCGAAAATTTTTGAAAACTGAAGTGCTTCAGCCATTTCGTCGTATAAAACAGATTTTACCCCTCTGTTTTCCAGCTCGGAAATAAATTTACTTAAATATAAAAAAGTATCCAGATCTTTTTTCTGAGAATAAATGGCTGCCTTCATCCGTGTTTAAATTTCTATGAATTTCTGGAAAAACCCGAATCTGTCCTGAAACAAGTCCGATTTTTCATCAGAGTAATACTTCTGCACAATCCGATAATCATACCGGTCGAATGTTTCATCAATAGAACTCAGATTTTCATTGCTGATCTTAATCGTTACCTGAAGCACTTCATCGGACATGAAACTGATAAATGCACCGTAAAACTTGGAGTTGTTGCTTTCCACGATATTGGCAATCTCCGTCATGGAGTATTTCCTGGCCGGGGTTTCAATGGTGAGAATGGCTCCCGATTCCGAGAACAGCGGATATTTCGAAAAATCCTGGAAAATATCTTCACAGCTGATATAGCCCAGATATTTCTCCGCTTTGCTGATCACCGGAATGATATTGGAATTGAACGTATAAAACAGGCGGATGCTGTCCATAATGTTGTTGTCCTCCAGAATCGCAAAACGCTCGATCTGATGCTCCAGCTCTTTTAGGGTCCCTTCTGCTTCATATAGGAAATCCTGAGCCAGGGCACCGTAAAAGTGATGGGATTTTTTGATGAAAATATGAGAATATCCAAATGCTTCTAACATTTCCCTCGCTGATTCTATAGAGTCAGAAAGGCTGAAACACGGGAAGTCTTTTGAGATATAGTCCTTGATAAACATTGTGCTAATTTATAAAAAATTAAACGAAACTTTTTCTGAAATATTGGTTTTTTTTCTGAAAAAATCAAAAAAGTAAATTTAAAATTTGTCCGTGATGAAAAAAGAAGTATCTTTGTCGCCTTTCATTTTTACTTTTTATTAGATTTATTTCAAACTGCAATGTCTGTAAGGCACATGCAGTTTTTTATTTTAGGGCCTTGGCAAACTCCCACATCACGATTCCGCCGCACACACTTACATTCAGGGAATGCTTGGTTCCCAACTGCGGAATTTCCACAAAAGAATCGATATTCGGCAACGCTTCATCGCTGATTCCTTCCACTTCATTCCCTAAAATCACCGCGTATTTTTTAGATGGGTCAATGGTAAAATCGGTGATCATCCGGCTGCCGGTCGTCTGTTCGATGCCAACGATTTCAAAACCCTGCGTTTTGAGAACATTGATGGTCACATTAATATCGTTCTCATAGCTCCAGTCCACACTTTCGGTTGCCCCTAATGCAGCTTTATGAATTTCACGGTGAGGCGGCTGTGGCGTAATTCCGCAAAGGATAATCTTCCGGATCAGAAAAGCATCTGCTGTTCTGAAAGTCGCCCCTACATTATGCATACTCCTTATATTGTCCAATACCACCACCAGCGGAATTTTTTCAACAGATTTAAAGGTTTCCACATCCAGTCTGTTCAGTTCTTCCAGTTTTAATTTATGTACCAACTTTATTTTTTTGGCAAAATTAGGTATAATTATTTACGATTTCCAGCCGGAAAGGGATTTATTGTTTTTGCAATTCCATGATCTGGTGCACGTTTTTCTCAATATTCTGTGCAATGGTTTCCATCGGGATGTCGTTTTCATCATTATTAAAAGGATCTTCAATTTCCTCGGCAATCAGCTCAAGGCTCATCAGCACATAATAAATAAAGACCGTTAAAGGAATAATGTAATTACCGATATTAATGACGTAAGCAATCGGCAAAGCAAAAACATACAGGATGATAAATTTTTTAATGAAAGAAGAATAGGAATAGGGGATCGGGGTATTCTTGATCCTTTCACAGCCGCCGCAGACATCCAGGAACCCGGAAAGCTGGGTATCCAGGTACAGCATTTCGACATCGGAGATCTTTCCCTCTTTTTTCAGTTGGTTCAGCTGTTGGCTCATCAGGATAACCAGCTCACTCGGCCCGTGGTTTCTCAGCTCTTTCTCAATTTCAGAATAATCCTCATCCAGAGCAAGACGGGTGGATTCTTTGGAGAGGTGCTTCGCCAGCAGGTGCGGAAAGAACTTCAGGTATTTGGTAATCTGTTCGGTGTGCTGAGGGTCGTTGCCCAAAATCATGCTGACCTTGACTGCAAAATTCCGGGTATCATTCACCAGCTTTCCCCAGAGTTTCCGCCCTTCCCACCAGCGGTCATAAGCTGTATTTGTTCTGAAAACCAGCAATAAAGAAAGCACGAAGCCCAGCAGGGAATGAATCAGCCCTATATGGCTGATACCGGATTTAGAATTGAGACGGAAATATTCCAGCTCCAGGTATTCAATGCCCCAGGAATACAGGCCGACCAGGATCATGCTCGGGAACAGGATCTTCAACGTATCGCTTTTATGCAGGCTGAAAAGGATTTTCAGGAAATGTTTGGTGTTGTAAACTCTCATAGATAGGGTTGGTCCTACAAATATAATTTTTTTCATTTTATCCCGGCTTTACGGAAAGCCGTAATTTTTTCCGGCTAAGCAGATGGTTATTTGTCATAAAAATTATCAAAAAATGGGATATTACAGAAAAGGACATTTTAAGAAAGACGGAACGTGGGTAAGCGGGCATTATGTAAGTACTTTCGGGCGCGGAAAAAGAAAAGCGAAAGGTCCACAGGGCTGTGTTGTAATTATTTTCGGAGGTCTTGTCTCACTGCTGGTTTATCTTTTAAGGTAGGCCTGAAGAGGAACCTGGTGGGAAATGATAACCGAATATCAACTTTAAAATTTTTCAGGATTTCAAAAAAGTGCTATTTTTAGTCTCACTAAATACCACACAAAATGATTCTCGAAAACGTAGATGCTGTTATTGATATTAGTAAAGAAGATTTTCAGAAAAATTATTTTAAAAAGAAAAAGCCCCTTCTGATCAAAAATTTTGCAAGCCGTTGGGAAGCTTTCGATCAATGGAATTTCGATTATATCCGGGAAAAAGCAGGGGAACAGGAAGTCCCGCTCTACGATAACAAACCTGCGGATGCCGGCAAAAGCTCTGATGCTCCGGTGGCCAAAATGAAAATGAAGGAATATATCGATACCATCAGAAGCAGGCCTTCGGATCTGAGGATTTTCTTTTACATCATTACCGACCGGCTTCCGGAACTGCTGAAAAACTTTACCTACCCGGATCTGGGAATGAAATTTTTCAAACGCCTGCCCACCTTATTTTTCGGCGGAAGCGAAGCCCATGTGCTGATGCATTATGATGTGGACCTGGGCGATTTTCTGCATATCCATTTTGAAGGAAAGAAAAGGATTTTGTTGTTCGATCAGAAACAGTCGGCTTTCCTGTATAAAGTGCCGTTGTCGGTACATACCGTTTATGACGTGGATTACGAAAATCTGGATTACGAAAAATTCCCGGCACTGAAGCATGCCAAAGGTTTTGAAATCTTTATGGAACACGGCGATGCGCTTTTCATTCCCGGGGCATTTTGGCATTTCAACCGCTATCTGGAACCGGGATTCTCCATGTCGCTGCGCGCACTTCCCAACAAACCCGCTGTATTTGCCAATATGCTGTACCACGTGTTCATCATGCGGTATACCGACAAGCTGATGCGGAAACTGTTCAAAGCGAAATGGGTAAATTATAAACAGAAGTGGGCCTATAAAAGGAGTTCGAAGGCTTTATTAAATCTTAATAAATAAACTTTTCAAAATTTTCAATGCAAAGATCTGTTTAAAGTTTATGATGTTAAATGGAAAGATTGATCTGATGAAGCATTGATTGGAAATAAAATATTTCTTGTGTGACCAGTAGTAAAGCGATAGATTTTGTATAGAAATAGCAGGTCAGGCGAATAGATATTTTTCCGGAATGAAAAAGTTTGTGATCTTAGCTAAGTGAAATCAAATTCGACAGAGCCAAACGGCTTTGCAGACTTAAGAGCAGTTAGTGATTGTAAAAATCTTTATGAGCTCTGCATTTAAGTTAAAACAAATATATAGCTTTTCAAAAACTTTACTCCTACTGTTTTATTTCCTATTTTTACCGTCCCAATTCTAAGAAAAGACTTTAATGGCAAAGGCAGCGAAAAAAGAAACCCCGTTAATGACCCAGTACAACACCATCAAGGCAAAATATCCTGATGCGCTTTTGCTGTTCAGGGTAGGGGATTTTTACGAAACTTTCGGGCAGGATGCCGTGCGGACTTCTCAGATTTTAGGAATCGTCCTGACTAAAAGGGCCAACGGCGAAGGCCATATTGAGCTGGCCGGATTTCCGCATCACTCGGTGGATTCTTATCTGCCGAAACTCGTAAGGGCCGGAATGCGGGTGGCGATCTGCGACCAGCTGGAAGACCCGAAAACGGTAAAAGGGATCGTCAAAAGAGGGGTTACGGAATTGGTGACGCCCGGCGTTACGTTTAACGACCAGGTACTGAATTCCAAAAAGAACAATTTCCTGCTTTCGCTTCATAAAGAAAAAGAGAAATTCGGGATTGCCCTGGTGGATATTTCTACCGGGGAATTCCTGGTAAGCGAAGGAAACCTGGAGAAGCTGATCCATATTGTCAATACTTTTGATCCGAGTGAAATCATTTACCAGCGAAGTGTTCAGATTCCGGAACAGCTTAAAAATAAAAACGCCTTCAAGCTGGAAGACTGGGCGTATCAGTATAATTTTGCCTATGAAAAACTGACAAATCATTTCAAAACCAATTCATTAAAAGGATTCGGAATTGAAGGCCAGCAACTGGCGATTACTGCAGCGGGAGCTATTTTCGCTTATCTGGTAGAAGATACACATCATAATTTACTGGCGCACATTACCAAAATCCAGATCATTCCACAGGAGGATTTCCTGATGATGGACCATTTTACGCTGCGAAACCTGGAAATTGTATATCCGAGCCATCCTCAGGGAAAATCTTTGCTGGATATTATCGATAAAACCTCAACGCCGATGGGCGGAAGGCTGTTGAGACGGAGGATCATTTTGCCGTTGAAATCCGTCGCTGAAATCAACAGGAGACTTTCGTTGATTGACTTTTTAAACGAAAACGATCAGCTTAAATATGAAATTTCACAGCTGCTGAAATCCATCTCGGATCTGGACCGGCTGATGGGGAAACTGGCTGCGGAAAAAATCTGTCCTAAAGAATTAGGTTATCTTCGTCAGAGCCTGATCAATATCCATAAAATCAAAGCCCTGCTTCATCCGCATGCCGATGTATTAGCGTGGCTGGATCCTCTGTATGATCAGGATGAACTGATCAAATGCCTTCAGAATCACCTGAACGACGAACTGCCGGTAAATCTGGCAAAAGGAAATGTTATTAAAAACGGGATTTCCGAGGAACTCGACACGTTGAGAGGGTTGCAGTCGAAAGGAAGAGGGTTCCTGGATGAAATGTGCCAGCGGGAGATCGAGAGAACCGGAATTTCCAGCTTAAAAATAGATTTCAATAATGTCTTCGGCTATTATATTGAGGTAAGAAATACCCATAAAGACAAAGTTCCGGCTGACTGGCTGAGAAAACAGACGCTCGTGAACGCCGAGCGTTACATCACCGAAGAACTGAAAGAATACGAAAACCAGATCCTTGGTGCCGAAGAGAAAATCGGAGTCCTGGAAAACGAACTGTACCGGAAAATATGCAGTGAAACGATGATCTACATCGATCATATTCAGGAAAACTCAAATATTATTGCCCAGCTGGACGTGGCAGTCGGCTTATCGGAGCTGGCCGTTTCCGAAAGTTATACCAAACCTGTTCTAACGGAAACTTTTGCCATCGATTTAAAAGAAGCAAGACACCCGATCATTGAAAACGCACTTCCTCTGGGGGAAAAATACATCCCGAATGATATTTTCCTGGATAAAGATTCGCAGCAGATCATTATGGTCACCGGGCCGAATATGGCCGGTAAATCCGCAATCCTCCGACAGACGGCGATTGTCTGCCTGATGGCCCAGATCGGAAGCTTTGTTCCGGCGAAATATGCGGAAATCGGGATTTTAGATAAAATTTTTACCAGGGTAGGCGCTACCGATAATATTTCTGCCGGGGAATCGACTTTCATGGTGGAAATGAACGAAGCCGCCAACATCCTGAATAATATCTCCGAGCGAAGTCTGATACTCCTGGATGAAATCGGCCGCGGAACTTCTACCTACGACGGGGTTTCCATCGCGTGGGCCATTGCAGAGTACCTCCATCAGCATCCTGCACAGGCCAAGACGCTGTTTGCCACGCATTATCATGAACTGAATGAAATGACGGTGAATTTTGAGCGGGTAAAAAACTTCCACGTTTCCATTCAGGAAAACAAAGGGAACATTATCTTTTTGAGAAAACTGGTGCCGGGCGGAAGCGAGCACAGCTTTGGGATCCATGTGGCCAAACTTGCCGGAATGCCGGCGAAAGTGGTCAACCGCGCCAATGAAATCCTGAAAACTCTTGAGGCCAGCCATACCCAGGGCGGAGGCTCTTCGGAAAAGATCAAAAGGGTAACAGAAGAAAATCTGCAGCTCTCTTTCTTTCAGCTCGATGATCCGGTATTGGAAAACATCCGGGAAGAACTGACGAAGATCGATATCAATACCTTAACCCCGATCGAAGCGTTAATGAAGCTGAATTCAATTAAAAAGATGATCGGAGGGTAATTATAGTTTCATTAGAAATCATTTCAGATCCATACTGAAAGGAATCTGGATTTTACTTTGTAGGGGATTTCCAGCCTGTCTAGCCGGAATCCATTTGCCATTGATGCGGGATATTGCTTTTTCAACAGATTGGTTAAAGATTTTATTAGGTCCGAAAACTTTAATTTCTCTCATGGACCCGTCTTTTTCAATAATAAAACTGAGGGTAGCCTTAATGATGTTTTTACTCTTTTCCGTTTTTAAAAATTCTAAAAGAATAAGATTTTTAATTCTTTGAACAAAAGCTTCCGTACCATTTGGAAAATATGCATGGTGATCAGGATAAAGATAGCATATTGTAGCTGTTTGAACATCCGCTTTTTTTGGATTTAAAGGCGTTTCCGGAAGCTCTTGCCCGAAAATCATTCCACAGATATTCATTATCAAAAATAAGATCAAAGGCTTTTTCAAATGTGATTTTCCTGATTATGATTAATTATATTTCTTCAATGTCAAAGGAAAAGTATAAAGATACCGTACCGGCTGACCGTTGACCATGGCAGGTTTCCATTTTACAAAAAGCCTTCTCACGGCCACTTCGGCGGCATGAGAATGTTTCGGGTCATTTCCCAAAGCGGTTACGTACCGGACATATCCGGTTTTTTCCACAATGAAATAAACCCGGGTATCGATTTTTCTGGATTTTACATCAATAACGTCCATCTTATCGGCAAATTCCTTTTTGAAGTTTTCCGTTCCGCCGGGAAATTCCGGTGGCGTATCGGCTTTGGTTACCGCATCATCAAGTTTCATTTTTGTCTTAAGTACGGCATAATCCGGCAATTCCCTAACGGAATTGTATTGCTGTGCAAATAATGAAATGCTTAAAAACAAGCTTATGAAAAATAAGAACTTCTTCATACCTGCAAAAATTAGATATTTTACGACAGCAAAAATGGAACCGTAGCGTAATAAAAAAGTACCAAATCTATTGGTGCTGAACTACAGTTAAGTGCTGATTAGCAACATTCTCCTTTATGGTGCAGGTTCCGGTGCAGATGTTCCCGGAGGAGTCGAGGCAGAAACATGCGGTGATGCATCCGTGTCTGCCGTTGATTTCCTTATGCTTTTTAGTAAACCTGTTTTTGATATTATTATGAAAAATATCTTTTATAAAGGCTGATCGCTTATTTTTACGGAAAATAAATCAAAAGATCCCAATGAAAAAATCTGCGTTTCAGTTTCATTACAAATATTTCCTGGCTACTGTTTTTATATTTCTCTCCGAAGTCCTGATCGCCACTGTTTTAAAAGATATTTTCCTCATCAGAGCGTATCTGGGCGACATCATTGTTGTAATGCTGCTTTATACTTTTGTCAAAAGCTTTTTCAATATTCGGAATGATGTAAAAGTGATTTTTGGTATTCTCATTTTTTCTTTCACGGTAGAATTCGCACAGTATTTCAACATTGCAGAAAAGCTGGGCTTTCAGCCGGGAAGCACTATGTACATCGTGGTCGGCAATTCATTTTCCTGGATTGATATGTTCTGCTATGCCGTTGGATGTTTGCTGCTGATCATCTTTGTGAAACTTACCGGAAAGCAGAAGCGGAATTAACGCCCGAAACTGTCGTATTTATCTTCCGCATATTTGATGAAACGGTTCAGTAAAGCTACATTTTCCTTTTCCATGGGCGTCAGGTCGTTATCGACATTATTTGAAACCGGGATGTACCAGTCGGTCTGCTCAAAGAAATTCCGGTAGGTCTGCTTTTTAAAGGCATAGCCATGCCTTGCAAAAACGGCATTCTTAATAATTTCCAGATCCAGTTTCCTTAAGTTTTTCAGGTCTTTTTCCGCGAGCTTTTGCTTGGAAGCATTGATTTTGAATACGGCATCGGAAGCAATCCTGTTTTTGGAAGCCATATAGGTTTCCGTTTTTCCGGTCTCTTCATCGGTATACTTTTCCGCGAAATCCTTGGGGTTTTCCCAATCGATGAGGTCGCTGTTTTCGCTCAGCATAAAGTTGGGGTTGTATGCAAACTCTTTTTTCGCCAGCTTTAGGACTTTATGCGGTGATTTCACAGCTGAGGTATTAAACGCGCTCCATTTCCCGGTAATGCTGTCCTTGTTGAGCTTTACTTCAAATCTCCCATCGCTCTTGTCATTGCCCGGTTCGTCGAGGATAAAAGATTTTGTGGTTTCGTTGAAGATGCCACGGAAAGGCCGTTGGTTTCCGTTAACAATGCTTTGCCCGTAAACGCTGTCTTTGGTAATCCGGTTGATTTTCAGGGAAAGCTTCTTGTAAACATCGCCTTCATATTCCTCACCGATCTCCGGGGTAATCATCTCTTTTCCTGCAAAGTCGCCCATATAAATGCCATAATATTCTTTATGGATTTCCGGGGCAACGGCGGTGTCTTTTTTGGCAGAAGGATTATTTTGGACTGAAAGGTTTTCCTTTGATTCTTTTTTACAGCTTGCCAAAGTCAAAACGAGCAGGAAAGCCGAAATTAATTTTAAATTTTTCATAGGTGATTCTGATAGGATTTAATGGAATTAAAGATCGTAAAATAATGGAAATGGAAAAGACTTACAGGTATTTTTTTGCAATTAAATATTCAACCAACAGAATATTCGGGATCCAGCCGAGCCAGGCAATGATCCGGTAAACGTCCATCGGGTCCGGATGACATGCATATACGAGAATGACCTTCCACATTCTCAGAGTAATGGCCGAAAGGGTCAAGGCAAAGCTCCGCCACATCCATTGCTTATGGGCTGAGAATTTTCTCTTACGGACCAGCTGATATGCTTTAAAAGTTGAAAACCACCAAAAGCCGCCTAAAAGGACAAATGAGATTTTGGAGTACAGCCCGCCATTGGCAAAGATTCCCATATAAACCCCGGAAGGAGCAGCCAGTATCAGGATCAGGAAAATATAAATCTTTCCTGCATTCCGGTGAAATTTTTTTATCCCAAAATCTTTTCTGAGAATGGCTAAAAACCCGCTGAGCAATATGAAAATACTGGCGTAGACATGGGTGTAAAAAAACCAAAGATACTCTGGCTGGTCGGTAACTTCCGTCTGTTTGATCATTAGGAAACTGGCATCCGGTCTCAGCGGAATGTATTCCAGGGTGATATGCAGCATCAGCCAAAAGAAATATCCGAATCCTACTATTAGAAGGATCTTTAAAAGATTAGAGATATTTCTTTTGACCGAAAGCATTTATTATCTTATCCCTCCAAATTCATTGTTATAGGTAATCTAAATCTGAACTTTGTGGGATTTCCATTTATTGTAGCAGGTGTCCATTTGGTTTTAGACAGCAGTTTCATGATACGTTCCATTTCCTTATTCATGGATGGATCATCTCCTATAATTTTTATCTCTGTAACATTTCCTTCTTCAGAAATTATCAGCTGAGCTTCAGACTTTACTACTCCCTTTGATTTTATCTTATCAGCTCTAAACATTTTTGCAAAAGCATTTCTAAATGCATTTATGCCTCCGGGATATTCAGCGGGTTTTGTGAATTCATTAATAAGCAGCTCCTTTCTCAATGATCCTTTATTTTCAGCATTTTCTTGAGCAAAAATCTTTGCAGAACAAATCAGAACAATAATTACGATTAATTTTTTCATGTTATAGTTTGTTTATATGATTATTCAAATCCTGCGCAATCAGCCAGCCCTCACTCCAGCACGTCTGGAAATTAAACCCGCCGGTTACGGCATCGATATTCAGCACTTCTCCGGCAACATAGAAATTGGGTAAAATCTTTGAAGCCATGTTTTTGAAGTTAATTTCCTTTAAATCAACCCCTCCGGCGGTGACGAATTCGTCTTTGAAAGTCGATTTTCCGGTCACCTGAAATTTCTTCCGGCATAAGTTTCCGATGATGGCCTGCATTTCTTTTCCGGAAAGATTCGCCACCTGTTTGTTGAGGTCTACATCTGAAACTTCCAGAATCCGCTGCCAGAACCGATTGGTAACCTCAAAAATCTTCGATTGCCCGATCGTCTTCTTCGGATTGGATTGCCTGAATTGCTGGAAGAGTTCTTCCGCATCCTCCGGAGTTTTGGAAATGAAATTCACTTCAATTTCAAAATGATACTTCACTTTAGCCAGGTTGATCGCTTCCCAGGCGGATATTTTCAGAATAGCCGGCCCCGAAAGCCCCCAATGGGTAATCAGCAACGGTCCGCTTTCTTCGGTTTTAAGTTTAGGAATGGAAGTTTCCGCCATTTCAAAACTCGTTCCTGCCAGGTCTTTCAGCAATTCATCTTTGATATTGAAGGTAAAAAGGGAAGGCACTAGATCGATGATTTTATGGCCCAAATTTTCAATCATTTTCAGGGACTTCGGAGAACTTCCGGTCGTGTAAACCACAACATCGGCTTCAAAATCCCCTAGGCTTGTTTTCACTAAATATTTACCATCCAGTTTTTCAATTTCTTTGACGGAGCATTTGGTCTTCACCTCCACGTCTTTCTTTTGAACCTCATTCAACATGGCATTGATGATGCTTTGTGAAGAATTGCTTTCCGGAAAAACGCGGTTGTCGCTTTCTATTTTTAAGGCCACATTCCGCTGCTCAAACCAATCCATGGTGTCTCCCGGCTGAAACTTGGTAAAAACGCTGAGCAGCTCCTTGTTTCCCCGTGGATAGAACTGCACCAGCTCCCGAGGGTCAAAGCAGGCGTGGGTGACATTGCACCGGCCGCCTCCGGAAATCTTCACTTTCTGAAGAACATCCGAATTCTGCTCGAGAATGGTAATCTTATATTGTGTTTCGTCCAGGTTGGCAGCACAGAAAAATCCGGCAGCACCTCCTCCGATAATGATAATTCGTTTCATAGCTTGTTAATCTTATGCTCAAGATTATTTTTGCAAAACTACAATTTTTATAAACCATCTTATTTGAGTAATTTTGAAGAATGTAATTTTTGACCGATATTAAAAATTATTGCCGTAAAATAATGAAGACTTATCGTAGCAGTGTGGTTTGTCATTCCGTAGGAATCTCAGCAAAGTCTCTTAAAAAAGGGTTTGGATTATGCGGAATAACAAATATGCCGGTTACTTTTAAGCCGGAAATTATTATTTCATATTTAAAACAAAAAATTAAATGATATTCTACCATACATTCGAAGTGCGCTGGAGCGATCTTGATGCCAATAAACATCTGGCCAATTCATCCTATGTGCAGTATTGTGCGCAGGCCAGGATGGCTTTTATGACCAAAGAAAAAATGGGTGTTACCCAGCTGAGCCGATGGGGAATCGGGCCGGTGATCCTGCACGAAAGATACTCGTTTTTTAAAGAGATTTATGCCGATCAGACCGTAATTGTCAGCCTGGAAATCGACGGATGTGCAGAGGATTCCTCCATCTACCGTTTTGTACACAAGTTTTATACGCCCGACGGCGAACACTGTGCAACGGCGGAAGCCACAGGAGTGTGGATTGATATGATGCTTAGAAAAATGACGACCCCGCCGGATGATGTAGTAGAAGCCATGAACAAATACAAATCTCCTGAAACAGCAGTACTGACCAGGGAAGATTTCAAGAACCTGCCGTTCCGCCCGGAAAATATAGATCCGGCAGCATTTACGGTTTAAAATGTAAGGTTTTGAGTTCAAAGTTTTAATTACTCATTAGCCATTACTCATTACTTATAAATAAAAGATATGTTTGAAGATAAAGATCCTGAACTGACGCCGATTTCCAAGCTGGGAGAATTCGGACTGATCAAACACCTGACCCGGTTTTTTCCTCTGGCCAATGATTCTTCGGAACTTGGCGTAGGAGATGACGCAGCGGTGATCAATCCCGAAGGGAAAAAGGTAGTGCTTACAACCGATGTGTTGGCCGAAGGCGTACATTTCAACCTCGGGTACGTTCCGCTGAAGCATCTGGGTTATAAAGCCGTTGTTGTAAATCTGAGCGATATCGCTGCGATGAATGCGACGCCTACTCAGATCCTGGTGTCCCTGGCGGTCTCCAACCGTTTTCCGGTGGAAGCACTGGAAGAAATCTATTCCGGGATACAGGCTGCATGCGGAAGATATAAAGTCGACTTAATCGGCGGAGATACAACGAGTTCCAATGCCGGTTTGGTAATGAGCATTACGGCTGTCGGAATTGAAAACGATGAAAATATCGTTAAAAGAAGCGGAGCAAAACCGAATGACCTTCTGGTAGTTACCGGTGATCTGGGAGGTGCTTATATGGGGCTTCAGATCCTGGAAAGAGAACATGCAGTTTTCCTGGCAGACCCGAACATGCAACCGGAAATGGAAGGTTACGATTATATCCTGGAAAGACAGCTGAAACCGGAAGCAAGGACGGATGTAAAAGGCATCCTGGAGCAGCTGGATATCAGACCGACTTCCATGATCGACGTTTCGGACGGCCTGGCTTCGGAGATTCTTCATCTTTCGGATCAGTCGGGAACAGGTTTCAGGCTGTATGAAGAGAAAATCCCGATGGATAATCTCACCATTACCACAGCCGATGAATTCAACCTTAATCCGGTAATGTCTGCTTTAAGTGGGGGTGAAGATTACGAACTGCTGTTCACGATTTCCCCTAATGATTTCGATAAAATTAAAAACCATCCGGATTTTACCATCATCGGCCATGCCGTTGCAAAAGAAGAAGGTAATTTCATGGTCGCGAGAGGTTCCAACCAGTTGGTGGCATTGACGGCGCAGGGTTGGGATGCTTTTTTGGGGAATCAGCAAGGATAGATAATCTTATTGTTTAGATATTAAAAAAACCACTGCAATGGCGGTGGTTTTTTGTATCTTATTTTTTCCGGGATTAATCCTTTTTAATATCAGCTTTTGTATCCTGATAAGTTTTATCTACTGCATTTGCTCCCTTCTTGGCTGTTTTCTTCGTCCATTTTGCTGCATCTTTTACCCCTTTTTTGGTAGCATCATACCCTTTTTTAGCTGTTTTGCCAGTCCATTCTGCGCCATCTTTAGCAGCCTTGCCTACTGTTTTAGCATCTTTTTTTATTTCCTGCTTTACTGAATTAGTTTTTTGTGCTGATATGCCGATTCCGAATAAAAGAACCACGGCGACTGAATATAATCTCTTTTTCATTTTAAATTTTTTTGTTTCAAAAGTTTTCAAAAATTAGATCATTAATTTATAAAAAAAATTGTGATATTTTATAATGTTGAATTTATAAAATGATCTGTAGCAAGTTTGTATTGTTAAGTAAATTTAAATATTCAAAAACCAGTGTCTGCAGTGGTTTTTTTTAAGTTTCAATTGATCAACAATTCTGGATTTTCGTAATTTTCATTGATGACTTTTTAAAGTTTTAATCTGCTTTTCGTTTACGGAATTTATTGCCAGCCATTCTTCTTTGTCCACCTTTGGTTTTGGGGATTTACTGCAATGAACACGAAAAAATAAGAAATACGCTTACAATATTCATTTTGTTTTTGAAAAGGCTTTTGAAATTCATGTAGATTAATTTTAATATTTTTGAAAATTCAAAAACCAGCTCAATTGAGCTGGTTTTCTATCTGGATGTTAAGATTTATGCTTTAGCAATATTCAAAATTACTTCCATGGCTTTCTGCATGCTTTCCAGCGCCACATATTCATATGGTCCGTGGAAATTGATCCCGCCGGCGAAAATATTCGGGCAAGGCAGTCCCATATAAGATAGCTGGGCGCCATCGGTTCCTCCGCGGATGGCTTTGATCTTCGGTTCGATCCCCGCTTCTTTCATCGCTTTGGCAGCAAGATCCACAATGTGCATTTTGCCTTCAAACTGCTGCTTCATGTTTCTATATTGCTCTTTAATTTCGATTTCAGCAGTTCCTTCACCATGCTTCTGATTAAATTCAGCGATTTTTTCTTCCATGAATTTCTTCCTGGCTTCAAACTTATCCGCGTCGTGGTCACGGATGATGTATTGCAGTTTCGCTTCGGAAATATCGGCGTTCAGATCCATCAAATGATAGAACCCGTCAAAACCTTTCGTCGTAGCCGGGGTTTCGTTGGCCGGAAGCATTTGGGCAAATTCAGCAGCCAGCAATGCGGCATTTACCATTTTCCCGTAGGCATAACCCGGGTGAACACTCAGTCCGTGGATTTTTACCACCGCTCCGGCAGCATTGAAATTTTCATATTCCAGTTCGCCGACTTCTCCGCCGTCCATGGTATAGGCAAATTCCGCCCCGAATTTAGCGACATCAAACTTGTGTGCTCCTCTTCCGATTTCTTCATCCGGCGTAAAGCCTACGGCAATCCTTCCGTGTTTGATTTCAGGATGAGCCATCAGATATTCTGCTGCCGTAACGATTTCCGCACAGCCCGCTTTATCGTCGGCTCCCAAAAGGGTGTTTCCGTCAGTAGTAATTAATGTCTGGCCAATGTATTTTTTTAAGCTTTCAAATTTGGATGGCGATAAGATAAATCCTGTTGTCTGGTTCAGTACCAGATCGTTTCCGTCATAATTTTCCCAAACCTGCGGCTTTACGTTTTCCCCGCTGAAATCTGGCGACGTATCGTAATGTGAAATAAATCCGATGGTCGGTTGACGATCATTTTCAAGGTTGGAAGGAACATAGGCCATGATATAACCGTTATCATCAATCGATACATTTTCAAGGCCGATCGTTCTCAGTTCTTCCGTGATGTATCGGGCGATATCCCATTGTCTTTGGGTAGATGGGGTGGATTCGCTTTCGGCGTCACTGGTTGAGTATATTTTTACATAATTAAGAAAACGGTTCAGCAGCTTTTCTTTCCACAAAGGGTTGAATTCTATTGCGCTCATTATTGGTATAAATTTCTCGTAAAGTTAGCAAATTTGGGGCTCAGAATATCTTATTTGTACTTCCGAATAAGGGGCAGAGATTAAATATTCAATGTAATTGTCTGAAATTCAGGCTCATGTTGCAGTTGCTGATATCTTTCCGGAACTTGTTTAGTTTTATTATATTTGAGAAAATCTAAAAGTAAAACATGTTTCTTACTGAATGTCCGCGTGATGCAATGCAGGGATGGGGAGAATTTATCCCGACTGATCAAAAAATAGATTATATTAATTCTCTGATGGATGTGGGGTTCGATGTCCTGGACTGCTTAAGCTTCGTTTCTCCCAAAGCCATTCCCCAGATGGCCGATTCTGCGGAAGTGGCTGAAAATATCGACAAGTCCCGTTCCAATACAAAGGTCTCTGCGATTGTTGCCAATTACCGGGGAGCAGAGAAAGCTTTGAAGCACGAGTCGGTGGATATCATCGGTTTTCCATTTTCGATTTCCGAAACTTTTCAGCACCGGAATACCAATAAAAGCCAGGAAGAAGCTTTTAATGAAATCATCAGAATGCTGGAGCTGGTAGGAAGAGAAAACAGACAGCTGAATATTTACTTCTCGATGGCCTTCGGAAACCCTTACGGCGAAATGTGGAAATGGGAAGATGTGGATTTCTGGGCACAGCGGTTTTCGGAAATAGGAGTTAAAGATATCTTATTGTCTGACACTACGGGTGTTGCAACGCCGGAATCCATCTCGCTGTTATTTGAGAAAATTCCTTCAAAGTATCCCGGGATCAATTTCGGAGCACATTTCCACAACCGATACGAGGATTCTTATTCTAAATTAAAAGCGGCTTATGACCAGGGCTGTAAGAGATTCGACAGTGCGATCAAAGGAATCGGAGGCTGCCCGATGGCGAAAGACGATCTCGTAGGCAATATGCCGACGGAGCAGGTCATCAATTTCATGAGCGTGGAGAAAGCCAAACATAAACTGAATCTGCTGAATTTCGAAAGCTCGTATAATAAAGCAAAGGATATTTTTCATTTTTAAACAAAAATTTTCCTAGCTTTAATTAAAATTAAATAAAATGACTTCAAAAATTACCTATACCGGAGATTTAAGATGTTCGGCAGAGCATTTACAATCCGGAACTCTTATTGAAAGTGATGCTCCGACGGATAATCACGGAAAAGGTGAAAAGTTTTCCCCTACGGATCTCTGTGCAACTTCTTTAGCCGAATGTGCACTGACAACCATTGCGATTTTAGGCAAAGAAAAGAACATTAATATCGACGGTGCGTATTGTAATCTTCAAAAAATTATGAGAGGTGAGCCGAGAAGAATTAGTGAAATCGTATGTAATTTTGTATTTTCAGATTCATATTCCGATAAGGAAAAAGCTTTTATAGAGCAGACAGCCCACAATTGCCCGGTTGCAAGAAGCCTTCACCCGGATTTGGTACAGACCATGATTTTTATTTATCAGTAAAAAATGTAAGGCCGCAGAAACTTCTGCGGCTTTTAGTTTATAAATGCCGGCTATGCAACCCATTATTTCGCCATCCGAATTAGAAAAGCTTCCCATACAAAACCTCATCATCCTTGATGCGAGAGCTGGGAAAGATAATCATCAAAAATATCCGAACAAACATATTAAAGGAGCAAGGTTGGTCGACTTGGATAAAGACCTTGCGGAAATCGGTGATGATGCTGCTTTCGGCGGAAGGCATCCGCTCCCGGAAATCGAAAAGTTTGCGGAAACACTTTCCCGTCTTGGAATTTCGGAACAGGATCATATTGTTGTTTACGATGATAAAAATGGTTCGAATGCAGCGGCAAGAGCCTGGTGGATGCTGAAATCATTTGGTTTTGAAAAAGTTCAGGTGCTGGACGGCGGAATTCAGAATGCAAGACACCAGGGTGTGGAATTTTCATCAGGTGTAGAATCTTTTGAAAAAGCAGCAATCATTAAGAAAGAAAACTGGCTTTTCCCGGTTTCAGTTTTGGAAGATGTTGAAAATGAATTAACAAATGATTTTTCAACCGTTATTGACGTTAGGGATGCCTACCGATATAACGGAGAATCCGAACCCATTGATCTTGCAGCAGGGCATATTCCCGGGGCCATCAATATTCCGTTTTCAGAAAATCTCGATGAAAATGGGTGCTTTCTTCCTCCTGAAATACTGCATGAAAAATATTCGGAATTTCTAAAGGGAAAACCCGGAAACTTAATTGTTCATTGCGGCTCGGGAGTTACTGCCTGCCATACTGTTTTAGCTTTGGTGTATGCCGGCTTCCCCATTCCGCATCTGTATGTGGGCTTATGGAGCGAATGGAGCAGAAGGGAAGGAAAGGAAATTGCAAAGGAAATATAAAATAATAAAGGCTGCCAATTTCTGGCAGCCCTATTTATCTGTAACACGGTTTTAAAGCATTCCAAGCTCAAACTTGGCTTCTTCGCTCATCATGTCTTTGTGCCAGCTCGGCTCAAAAGTAAGCTCCAGATCCACGCTTTTCACATTTTCCACTTCAGCCACCTTATCTTTTACTTCCTGGGGAAGTGTTTCCGCAACAGGGCAGTTCGGCGTCGTTAGGGTCATGATGATTTTAACGTCGGCTTCATCGGAGATCTGAACATCATAAACCAAGCCCAATTCATAAATATCCACCGGAATTTCTGGGTCATAAACGGTTTTCAGGACACCGATGATTTCCTCACCGATATCAGCAATCTGATCGTCTGTAAATTTCATTTTTTAATCTAAATTGATGTACCTTTTCAACAAATCTTCCTGACGCATGCGCCGGAAAACATTTGCCAAAGTTAAGACATCTTTTTCACAATAGTCCACTATTCTTTGCAAGTCTTTCTCTATGTAGTAAATTGATGAAACCATTGAGCCGTCGATATCATCTTTCGGGGTAGGGATTCCGAAAACATGGGCGAGGAGCTCCAGGGAAACAAAGCTTTTGTAATCCCCAAACTTCCAGAGTTCCATCGTATCGATATGCGGGATTTCCCACGGCTTTTTCCCGAACATCTGGAATGGGGTAGGCGGCATCATCCCGTTAATGAGATAGCGTCTGGCGATCCATGGAAAATCGAACTCTTTTCCGTTGTGCGCACAGAGAATTACCTCGCGGAGCCTCTGGCTGTTGAATATTTCACCGAACTCCAACAGCAGTTTTTTCTCATCATCTCCTGCGAAGCTTTTGATCTTCAGGGTATCATTTTTCTCAATCATTCCGATGGTAATGCAGATGATCTTTCCGAATTCTGCCATGATGCCGGCTCTTTCTTCATAGAATTCTCCTGCTGTTAGGTCATCTTTTCTCTGAAACCGGGTCTTTTTATCCCAAAGCATTTTTTCTGCTTCAGACAGTTCTTCCCATAATCCGAAGCCGGGAACGGTTTCAATATCAAGGAATAAGACTCTTTCTAAAGGGATTTTATGTATCATGTTGATGTGTTTAGCCGACCTGCATTCCGTTTTTTACGGTCAGTGAGGGTGTTAAAAGCGTAACGTCTTTTTTATCTTCGCCATATACGCCCAGTACCAGGCATTCACTGAAAAAATTGGCGATCTGCTTTTTCGGAAAATTGACGACGGCCACGACCTGCTGGCCGATCAGTTCTTCTTTTTGGTACAGCGAAGTAATCTGGGCAGAAGATTTTTTAATACCCAGATCCCCAAAGTCTATTTCCAACTGATACGACGGGTTTCTTGCTTTTTCAAAGTCGTTTACAGAAATAATGGTTCCGCAGCGGATGTCTATTTTTTCAAAATCGGTCCAGGAAATTTCCGGTTTTATGGTCATCATAACAGGTAATTCAGTGTTTGGTTTCAGATATAATTTAAATAATGCTTTCTGCCATGCATCCTCTTTAATATGCAGGCTGCCTGGTTCATCAGAAAATATGCTTTTAACAAATGTATTAAAAATATAAAAAATAAAAGCTGTTCCAATCCTGAAACAGCTTTTGATCTATGCTTTATACATTTTACTTCTTAATCCACCACTGGCTGTCTTTCCGGTCGGAACGTTTTACGCCGTTGTTCAGCGTATAGGCAAAACCTACACCCAGGGTCTGCTTGAGCTGGGTCTTCTGGATCTGATTGTGATCGTACATGACATCCACTGTAATATTGGATGAGATGAATTTATTGACTTTCATATTAAGTACCATTCCGTAAGCCAGAACCAGCCTTTCCGGATGATCCAGGTAATTGGAGAAAATGGAAGCGGTATTGGTCACGTTAATGTTTTCCATCAGCTTTACTTTATAGTAGGCCGTCCCCAGGAAACCATACTGTAGGATTGAAGAATCGCCGTCAGCTTTCAAGCCGTAACTTCCGGCCAGCTGCAGTTCTTTGTCAAGGACAAAAGCCCATCGGGCATTGCTCGGCCGAAGCGTTACATTGATGTTGTCATTCGGACGGTAGGTGATCCCCATCCCGACGTTAAGGTAACCGGGCGCCATGAAATTGGAAATCTTTTTTGCATCAGGATTGTTTCCGTCCTCATATCCGGCAGAAAACTGGGAAATCAATCCGGCACCTACCGAAAGATACCAGCCTTTAGAGAATTTCCGGCCGTAATTGGTAGAAAGGTTAATTACATCCTGGGTTTTTCTTACACCCACTCCTTTGGTATCATTCTGCCCGTAGTTCAGGAGGATAATGTTTTCCCAAAGGTCTTTGTCTTTTTCATAGGTAAGGTTGTAATCCAGTGCGGCAAGCCATCCAACGTTGTTGGCACCACCGCCCACCCAGTTGGAAAACGCTGCCTGGTTGATCATTACCGATTGTTTTCCTACGACTGACCAGTGTTTTACGGTATCCTTCACAACAGCTGCTGTATCAATAATTACAACTTGCGCACCAGCAAAAATTCCGAGAGAAAATGAGAGCACCAATAAAAACTTCTTCATGATTTCACTATTTTATTTTACAAAAATTCCGTACAAAAATATTAAATATAAATTTTACGGACCGGCATTTTGGGCTATTGTCTTATGGCTAACGCTTTATTTTAATGGTTTTTTAAGTTGTCATTGGCAGGATAATAGGCTGAACATCGCGAAAATAAGGGAAATAATTACTTTTTGGCTGAAATATATCCGTGACGGGATAATTCATCGACAAATTTTCCGAAATTTATCATTGGCTTTCCATTTGACATACAACCTTCATGTTTAAAAATAATGTAATTTCCAAAAGGGCTGTTATCAACCCGTTGCTGATGCTTTCGGCCATGTGGCTGGGCTATTTTCTACAGTTGCACGGCTTTTTTGCAAGTTGCTTCGGGGCGATCATCCCTTTATTGCCGGAAGGCCTGCTGGGAATTGTCACATCGCCTCTTTTACACGGAAGCCTGGACCACATCATCGGAAACTCAATTCCTATGGTAGTACTGATGTTCCTGCTGTACGAGTTTTACCCATTGGTAGCCAATAAAGTTTTCATTATAGGCTGGCTGGCGACAGGATTTTTGGTATGGCTCCTTCCACCGATTGATATCATGACCGGCGACTATCTTTATACCTGTACTATCGGAGCAAGCGGGGTGGTATATGTACTGGCTTTTTTTCTTTTTTTCAGCGGTGTGTTTAAATGGAATGTAAAATTGCTGACCATTTCTTTACTGGTGGTATTGTATTACGGCAGCCTGATATGGGGCATGCTGCCGGAGGAATTATTCTCTAATCTTCAGGAGCCCAGTAAAATTTCGTGGCAGGCACATCTTGCAGGCGGGCTTGTAGGAATTATCCTGGCTTTCATGTTTAAAAAAGTGGGGGACAAGAAAAAAAAGTACATCTGGGAATTTCCAAACTACTATAGCGAAAAAGACGATAAGTTATGGCAGGAATATAAGGAAAACCATCCTGAAGATTTTATGGAACTGCCTTACAAAAAGAAAGATGATATCTGGGACCGGCTGGATGAACTGAGAAAGAATTCATGATGCATCGCTTTGATTTATATTTGTTACGATTTAGCAGGTGAAGTAATTTAAAAAGGATGTGCTTTTTATTTAAATTTAAAAATTACGGATATTCTATATTTAAGCCTGAACAGATTTAAAAATTTTCTACATTTGTAAAAAACCTGCACAAATGTATTCTGAAGAACATCTTTACTCTATTGCTTTACGCGAATCCAACCTGATCGGCGACATTAATTTTCATAAGTTGGTCCGTACTTTCGGAAGTGCGAAAGCCGCCTGGGAAAATGCCGGGAAAGAATATAAAAAGCTTGACGGATTCGGTAAAAAGATGATTTCCGACCTTGAAAATCCGGAACATCTGAGATTTGCAGAAAAAGAATTGAAATTCTGTGAAACAAATTATATTAGCATCAATCTCAGACATCGTAAGGATTTTCCTTTTTTATTAAATGAGTGCGATGATGCGCCGGCCATTCTATATCAGAAAGGAACTTTTGATCATTCCCGACAGAAAGTAAGTATCGTTGGGACCCGGAATATAACAACTTACGGGAAGCAGTTTATTCATGATTTTTTTGAAGAAACCCAAGCCTGTCATTTCACATCGGTAAGCGGACTGGCTTTAGGCGTTGATAAGGAAGTGCATGAACAATCCCTTTATCATCAGATTCCTACCGTAGGTGTTCTGGCTCACGGATTCCATACGTTATATCCTTCTAAAAATAAAAAGCTGGCCGAAAAAATCCTGGAAGAGGGCGGATGCCTGCTGACGGAATTCAATTCATCCAGAAAACCGGACCGTGAAAATTTCATTCAGCGGAACCGGATTGTGGCAGGAATTTCTCCGGCAACCATCGTGGTGGAAACGGCATTCGGCGGAGGTTCCATCAGCACCGCTACCTATGCAAATTTATACAACCGGGAAGTGTATGCCCTGCCCGGAAAAATTACGGATAAGCAGAGCCAGGGATGCAACCACCTGGTTTTTCAGCATAAAGCTTCCGCCATTTCGACTGTAAAAGATCTGGTAGATCAGTTAGGATTCAACAAACCGAAGACAAAAACGGAAGAGCTTTTTCCGTATAGTGAAATTACGGTTCAATTTACTGAAAATCAGAAAAAAGTATTTGATGCTGTTTTTGAAAATCCACAGATCTCACTGGATGACCTGGCAGATAAGATCAACCTTTCTTCTCATAAGATTCTGCCGGTAATTCTGGAATTGGAGCTTTTGGGGAAAGTAAAATCATTTTCAGGGAGACAATTTCTGGCAATTTGATATTTAATGATTTCTTAATATTGCATTATATGAGACCTAATATTTAATTTTTAATAAAAATTACATTGATATTATTGATTTAATAATATTTTGAAACATTATTATTAAATTTTTAACAATCTTTAAATAAGGTGTTGCGAATTTTGAAAAAAAAATTAAATTTGTTGATAATAATATTCAACCCTAATATATGGAACAATATAATATTGACCAGAAAATTCAAGAATTTATAGCTAAAATTGAGGCGAAAAACCCTAATGAGCCGGAATTTTTACAGGCGGTGAAAGAAGTGGCCGTTACGGTAATTCCGTTCATTATGACGAAGAAAGAATACACGGGCATGAAGCTTCTGGAAAGAATGGCGGAAGCTGAAAGAATTATCATCTTCAGAGTTCCATGGGTTGACGATAAAGGAGAGATCCAGGTAAACAGAGGATTCAGGATCCAGATGAACTCTGCGATCGGTCCGTATAAAGGAGGAATCCGCTTCCATCCTACAGTGAACCTTTCGGTTCTTAAATTCCTTGCTTTTGAGCAGGTATTTAAAAATTCTCTTACAACGCTTCCTATGGGGGGTGGTAAAGGAGGTTCGGATTTCGATCCGCAAGGAAAATCCGACATGGAAGTAATGCGTTTCTGCCAGGCGTTCATGACTGAACTTTGCAAGCACATCGGTCCTGAGACCGACGTTCCTGCAGGAGACATCGGGGTAGGTGCCAGAGAGATCGGGTATTTATTCGGGCAGTACAAGAAAATCAGAAATGAATTCACGGGTGTTCTTACCGGAAAAGGCCTTGCTTACGGAGGGTCACTGATCCGTCCTGAAGCTACAGGGTACGGAGTGGTATACTTTGCCGAGCAGATGCTGAAGACCATCGGACAGACCTTCAAAGATAAAGTGGTAACGGTTTCAGGTTTCGGAAATGTAGCCTGGGGAGTTATTAAAAAAGTAAATGAGCTGGGTGGAAAAGTGGTAACACTTTCCGGACCGGACGGTTATGTTTACGATAAAGACGGAATCGACGGAGAAAAAATCGATTATCTATTGGAACTGAGAGCGTCAGGAAACAACAGAGCGGAAGATTACGTAAAGAAATATCCGACTGCTGAATTTTTTGCCGGAAAACGCCCTTGGGAAGTGAAGTGTGATGTAGCCATCCCTTCTGCTACCCAGAACGAACTGGATCTTGACGACGCGAGACTTTTGGTAGAAAATGGTTGCGTATGCGTAACGGAAGCGGCCAACATGC
The DNA here is from genome assembly GCF_008329705.1 of Chryseobacterium sp. SN22. Taxonomy (GTDB): domain Bacteria; phylum Bacteroidota; class Bacteroidia; order Flavobacteriales; family Weeksellaceae; genus Chryseobacterium. The sequence goes on from NZ_VTSX01000004.1 coordinate 197,194, forward strand.
CTTCTACGCTTGATGCCATCAATTATTTCCTGGACAACAAAGTACTGTTCTCTCCTGGGAAAGCTTCCAATGCCGGAGGGGTAGCCACTTCAGGACTGGAAATGACGCAAAACTCGATCCGTCTGAACTGGACTTCCGAAGAAGTGGACGCCAGACTGAAAGAGATCATGATCGGAATCCACAAGGCCTGCAGAGACTACGGAAAAGAGGAAGACGGCTATGTAAATTACGTAAAAGGCGCAAACATCGCCGGCTTCGTAAAAGTAGCAGAAGCCATGCTCGCTCAGGGAGTGGTATAAAATATAAAAGGTTGGGAAAATTCCCGGCCTTTTTTCATATAACCTGTTCCCGGGATTATAAATGGGATAAAAGTAAAAAAGTGAAAGGAGAAAGCGTTGAATCAGTTCAACGCTTTTTTTATGAGCTGTAAATCCTGTAACTGACAGGCTTATTTAATACGATTTTAAAGCAGACCAAAAAATCCTGAAAAAAATTTCAGGATTTGGTATTTTGCTTATCGATTATTTTTCTTTTTCATTTTTCTGTCGGTCTTCATGCCGTCTTTGTTTTTCCAGTTGGCCGTATCGGTTTTCGATTTGTCCCAATCGTTGTTGGTTGTTCCGTTGGGATTATTCATGTTGTTGTTATTCATGTTCCCGGTTCCCATGTTTCCGTTGTTACGGGTCGTATCAGAGCGGGTCGTGTCCATTTTTTTCTGTGGGGTGGTCTGTGCAGATGCGGTAATGGTACCGAAAGCTACGAAAGCTGCTGCTAAAATTAAATTTTTCATAAAGTACTATTTTAGGTTTGGTGATATTATGTTAAGTACAATTATCGTACAAAGTGGGATCTGAAGTTGTGTTTTAACTTGATTTATAATTAATTATGATAAATTACATTTTGGGTATCATAAAAATTCCGGAATGTAAATCCCGGAATTCATTTCTGATTGTTTTGAATTTAAATACTTACTTCGACTTTTTCTTTTTACTTTTCTTCTCTTCCTGTATGATGGTTGCGGATTTGGTGGTGTCTGCTGCTATGCCTGCATTAATGTCGGGTGCAGCATTGGTGTTGGCTGAACTGTTAACTGCCGCGGCATCAACGGTTGCAGTAGCTCCCGTATTCTGATTCGGAACGGTCTGCGCTGAAGTCGTACCTAAATTTGAATTGGCCTGGGAATTCTGCTGCAGCTGGCCGGTCTGCTGGTTGGCAGAATTCTGGGTCTGATTTTGCATAGTGTTTCCCGTCTGGGCAGATAAGGTTCCGGCAATAGCAAACGCTGCGGTTAAAACTAACTTTTTCATGATGTAATATTTTAAATGGTTGTTTAAGTAAAACGCTGCCATTTTACCGAATATTATGTCTGAAGCCGTCATTTAACGTACTTTATTATTACTTAAGACCTTTTTTGAATTGAAACCTATTTTGCCAAATTCTTCATAATTCGTTCTACAAATTCGTAGGCCGCAGGGCAGATGACGGTGTTTTTGATCATCAGGTTGTTGATCTGGTAGATTTTCTTCCGGTCGGTATGCGGATATTCTCTGCATGCCTTCGGACGTACGTCATAGATCGAACAGGTATTGTCTTCGTTAAGGAAGAAGCAGGGAAGATTCTGCAACACCTTATCCTGGTCTTCATCTACCCGAAGGAATTTTGCTTCAAAGTCGGCCGGCTTCATCCGTAGATGTCTGGCAATCCGTTCAATATCTTTTTCGGTATACAATGGGCCTGTGGTTTTACAGCAGTTGGCGCACTGCAGACAGTCGATCCGCTCAAAAACTTCTTCATGGGTTTCCTGAACTATGTAATCAAGGTTTTTTGGCGGTTTCTTTTTCAGTCCGTCGAGAAATTTTTTATGCTCTTTCTGTTTTTGTAAAGCCTGCTTTTTATAGAATTCCAAATCCATTTATTATTGTTCTTCCTCTATTTGGAAAGATCTGCCTTTTGATAATCGTTAATTTTATCCAGATCCAGAATCGTAGACAGATGCTGCTTATCCGGATAATACATCGGGGTAAATTTTGCGCCGTAGATAATCTCGCCGGAAACATATGATGTTCTCTGGACTACCGTATTGGAAAATACTTCGTCAAATGCCCGCACATGGACGATCATTTCAATATCCGTATTCTTAAAATCGTCTTCCGAAAAGCCGTTGAACGGCGAATCCTTGTCTATCAGGTGCACAATGGTCCAGTTCAGGGCCAGTGTGTTGATTTTGCTCAACTGTGTTTTCAGCTGATAAAACCGGCTCTTCGGCGAACCGTTTTCCATCACTTCGATTGCAGCTGAGACAGTCACATCAGCATCGGTCAGCGCATTGTTCTTATAAGGAGCCAGCCTGAACATCAGGGCTGAGGTTTCCTTAAAAGGCGCAATCACGGCAATATCTGAAAATTTAAGATACGCCCTCGGCCGGGAAAATCTTCCGTAAAAAAGTCCCGTTGCGATCGCAAAGGTAAGCAATCCCAGGAAAGCTTCAAAAGTGGCCACCAGGCTTGCGGTAAAACCGACCGGCGCAATTCTTCCGTACCCGACGGTGGTAAACGTCTGCGAGCTGAAGAAAAATACATCGATAAACTCATTAATGGGATTGCTTTTGTCGATTCCCGTCAGGTGTTCCACGCCGATGAGATAATAGATGAAGGCAAAGAAGATGTTTACCAGAATATAGGCAATTACCAGATAGGACAGGAACTGAAAGGTAGATAAATCCAGCATGGTATGGTACCAGCTGAACCGGTTGAAGACATTCATCCCTTTGCGGCTCACATTCGGCAATCCGTTCTTTTTAATAAACCTCCCCGAAGCATTATCTCCGAATCCGCTGTTTTCTGAATTTTTCTGCTGAATTTTCTCTTTAAATCCTCTGGCCATTGATATGAATGTCGTTCGTTTTAATTTTCTCTAAGACCTGCTGTTTTCAATCTTTTTTCCCCGGTGCGGTTATGCAAAGATAGAAACTTTGTGCGGATGGAAAGGATAAAGTTTTTACCAATATTTTTTGTTTATTATCACTTGCTTTTGGTAGAGTTATGTCAAAATCAATGATTTGGAATGTATATAAATATCCCTTTAATTTGATATATTTATAACATTTGTCCGATTAGGGTAAAGAATCGTGAATGAATTTAACAATCCTTATAGTTAGGTATAAATAAAAAAATCAACGTTTCTTAAATAAAATTTTTAATACGACGAGTTTTGACGTTGTGCCGTTAGATATTTGCATAAAGAAAGTCAGATGAAGATAAACGGCAAAATTTAAGGTGGACATCCGTTAGCCGGACACCACCTTAAAAAATAAGGCTAAAACCGGAAGGATTCTACTAAAAAGAACTTCCCACTTTAATCTTAAAACCAAAACAAAAATAACAAAAAATGTCAACAAATGAAAATACGCCCATTTCGGGGCAATTCTGGGACTGGATGCAGTCGTACTGGCATAACAACAGGGATTTCCCGCCCGCTCATCCGGATTGGCGGAAGAAAGCAGATCTGGTCAACGGAAAAGTTCCGGCCGGCCAGCTTCCCAGCTACGTGGATGATGTGCTGGAATTTGATTCCTACACCAGTTTACCCCAGACCGGCGAAAAGGGAAAAATATACATTACGACGAAAGATAACAAGCAATTCCGGTGGGGCGGCTCTGCTTATATTGAAATCAATTCCGGTGAAAAAGTAGGAAGTAAAATCATTAACGGCTCTTATAATGCCAATGATTTAAGTACAAACTCGATTACGTACGGGTATAGTGTTGCCAATGCACCCTCGACCGTCGGAGCCCATAGTTTCAGTATTTTGAATTTAGATACAACAAATCCTGATTATAAAATGCAGTTGGGTTTTGATGGTGATACTAATGAAACGTTTAGTAGAATTAAATCTAGAGGTAATTGGAGTAATTGGAAAGCCTTTTATCATAGTGGAAATTTAATTCCACATAGACAAAGGCAATATTTATTAACAGGAGACACAAATAGTGTTGAAGATAATAGTTCAGGAAGTTTATATTATAATAAATTAGCTAATTCACCTTACCCGACGTCACAAGATATTTTTGGTTCTATTTCTAATTTTGGTGACAAGAATTGGGGATATGATTTTGCTACTGTTAGGTTAGGAGGAAGTAAATTATATTTCAGGGAATATAATTCAGGTAATCCAAGTACATGGAATGAAATTTATCATAGCGGAAATTTTAATCCTAATAATTATCAACCTTCAGGAGATTATATTACCAGAACTACTGTTCAGGATATAACTGGTGTAAAGCAATTTAATGCCACTCTTGCAATGGGAGAAGGACATTCTATTTTTCTTAAAAGTTCATCAGACCCAGCTCATTATATTAAACATTTCACAGATGACACTGATGGGTTTGGTGTATCTACAGGGTTTACGGTTAAACCTTATAATAATTCTGATGTAAATTGGCTACTTGTTAATAGTTCTGGTGCTTATATTAACGGTAATAGAATATGGCATTCAGGTAATTTTAATCCAGACTCTAAAGCCAATGTAAGTGAATTAGGAAATTATATCTCAAAATCAGTGGTGTATGAGGAAGATTTTGACAGTATTAGTGGATATGGAGCTTCAGGAATATATCGGGCTAATAATGATAAAGGAGGAGTAAAATCTCTATATTCACCTATGTTGCATATGGGTGGTCAGGATACTATGTCACAAATACAGATCCAATATGGCAATGATCCAAATTCATCCGGAACATTATATTATAGAGGAGGAATTAATAACACCTGGGGACCATGGAGAACTGCCTGGGATAATGTGAATTTTGATCCAAATAAAAAAGTCTCATCGATTAATAGTCAATACTCACTGGATTGGGATGGTTTTCAGACCTATCTGATGAGAAATGGTGTTTTACAGGGTTTCTTTTATCATTCCGGAAATGTTGACTTAACGGATTACTATAAGGTAAATAATGGCGGCATCTCAAATCAGGACCAGTTGGTTTCGAATGGCCTGCAATTTATTTCCGTTGGCAATTCAGGAAATAATTTCGATGGTGACTTGGCCAATAAAACTCTGGAAGGAACATTCGCGAACTTTTCGGGAGCCAATAAAAATTCCAAAGAATTAGGCTTTTCATTATTTGCACCAACATCGACAAATCAGGGAATATATTATAAAAATTATTACCATAGCGGACAGGAAACTCAATGGAAAAAATTGATAGATTCCACAGAAATCAGGAACTATGCAACAAATTCATTTGTTGACAGCACCTATATCAAAAAATGGGAGAATGCTGATGCTATTGGTTTCAGCTCCGGCCTATCTAATGGAGCACCTTATATCTATCATCATACAGATGGCTACGTATTTTTGGCTACTCAAAGCTGGGCGGTGGAACGTAAGGAAAAAGCTGTTGCAATAGGTTTCAGTTCCGGTCTTTCTACCAGTGCACCTTATATTATTCACCAAAATGATGGATTCGTATTTTTAGCAACACAAAGCTGGTCCACCAATAGTTTCATTCCTAAAACACATCCTGTTGCAGCTATCAACCAATCCCAGATCAACGAGTGGAACAACTCCATCAGCCAGTCATCCGCTTCGGAAGAAGTCATCCTGGAAGATGATACCCTTAAAATTCAGCCGGATGAATTTTCGCTCGAAGGAAGCGGATCCTATGATATCGGCAGCAGAAAAAAACTGGTACATGTGCTGTTCAGAGAAGGGAAGGAGCTGAATATCAGGGAAATGATCAGGAGGCAGACCATCGTGGTTTTTAACTTCAGCAAAAACGAGATTAACCTGAATATCGAAGGATTGAAGCCTTACCCGCTATCTCCCGGGATGCAGGTAACTTTATACATCAGTGATAAAATGGAAGTGTTGGTATACAATGAAACCGGCTGTAAAAAAATGCAGTAAATCGTAAAAAAAGATTTTAATGCGTCAAGTTCTGTCGCTGTCACGGAATATCTTTGTTTCAGGAATAAAAAACACATAAACAAGTCCAATTAATTTTTTAGATCCTTAAAATTCAGCATTCCTAAAATGCCGGACAGCCCAAAGTATGTTCAAAAATCAATAAAAAACAAACCGATAATGAAAAGAAAAATTAAGAAGGAGGGTGGATAGCGGAGCCATGAACCACCTTAAAAAATAGAGGCTGCAAAACCGGAACTGATCCTAATAAAAAGGGCTTTTCCCATTTAATCTTAAAAACCAAAAATAAAAAATGTCTACAACCGATTTAAATACAAACAACAGTTCCCAGACCCTGTTCAGGTTTGCTACCATGAGAAACCCGGAACTGTCTGATCCTAAAAACAAAGAAAGAAGATTTATTTTCAGGGATGATCAGTCCCGTATAAATAGTTCTATCGACAATAATCTTAGTACATCAAACTCCTTACAGAAGCTTTTGCAAAATCCGGGTTTTATTATATTTACTGAGAAAAGTCTTAAAACTGACTATGCCGCATTTTATGACTATGCCGTATGGGTAGCCAGAAATAAAGCGACAGCCACGAAAGAGGAATTCGATAAAAAGATCAAAGCATGCAAAACAGCTAACGGAATTCCAACGGTAGATAATAGAATCTGGGACAACCTTGTATATCAGGTAGTTATGCAAAAGGAATTCTATGCTAAAGAACTGATTATGCAGATTCTGCATCTTTATCATATTCTTTCCGTATACGATTTCACGGAAGAAGCTTATCAGGATGTGGTAAAGGCTAAAGTCGTATTGCCGAAGGAGCTTTTCAAAGCATCGCAGTCGGCTGTTGCCAATACATCAGGAAGCACGACGACTCAGAGAACGGTTTATGACAATAAGGCCATGAAATTTGCAGAAGCGACCGTCAATCTGAAAGCGAATGAAGCACTTGCCGATTCCATTTCAAAACTGGAAAAGACCTACAAAAAGCAATATGATGCAGCTTATAAAACGGCCTATGATCAATATCAGAATGAGGTAAAGCCGCTTTTAAAGTCATTACAGAAAGATACGGCAGAAGCAGATAGAAAGAAGCAGATCCTGGAAAACCGGATCAATTACCTTACCCAATTAAGCGTGGCCGATCCGGAAAAGTTTTACGCCAATAGCGAACTGGATATGGAATTGCACCGCATCAAGGATGAAATTATGCAGATTACCATCCCCGAGACCGAAATTCCGGATTTTGAATTTTCATATAAAACGCCTGAAATTGACGCAGCAATCCTCGGAAGAACTTTAAGTGTACAGGATCAGAATGCATTACTCCGCTTGTTTGGCGCATCGAGTGTTACGGAAGCTTTGTCAGGAATCACTACTTTTGATGAGCTGAACCAGAATATTACCCAGAATACCCAGGCTCTGCAACAGACCGTACTGAATAATACCGTTCTAAACCAACAGGTTTCTGCAAATGTGGGTGGCGTTGTGATACCGGTAAGCAATTCCCTGAATCCTAATGGATGGATTCCTTACAGTGTTAAAACATATAATAATGGCAATGATGCCTGGTCTATCCTGCTTACGATAGATGGTTTCGCCCATAACATTGTATCAGGATCGTATAAGGTGACAATTAACGGGAACGATATCAGTTCTAACAATATTATTCAGACTACCAACGGAGTCCATTCACTTTTCTATAACGGAACCACCATTCCGGCTTTTCCGACTACCAATATCAATGGGTTTATATTGCAGGGAGAAGTGGTCTTGAATGATGGGAAGACCTATTTGTTAAACGTAACTTTAACAAGAGATTCCAATGAATTTAACAGGCCTCTGAAACAATACATTTTCAAAGGGGATGCTGCCCTTACCTTGAAACAGCCGCCTAAAACTGAACCTGAGAATCCGGAAAATCCAATACCAACTACAAATCCGGCAAATCCGGAAGCCTTTATTCCTTCCGGTTTCGGGATGAAAAATATCGGAGTGGCAGATTATTTAAAAGTTGAGCAAAGCTTACAGGGATATGTGGAAGGAGAGGTTGCCCATATTGAAAATGTAATGGCTCGGGAACGCAGGGAAAAAGCAACTAAGAAAACATCTAAAAGTGAAATCACTACAGTAGAATCTTCTGATTCTGAAAAAGAACAGCTTCGTGATACTTCTTCTACCGAACGCTTTGAAATGCAAAACGAAATCGCTAAAGCCATGCAGCAAACTAAGGATGCTCATGCTGAAGCTCATGTTGACGGATCTTATGGCGGAATTAGTTTTGGCGTTTCCGGTGGATTTGCTACGCATAATTCCAAAGAAGAAAATACGAAGCAGGCAATGACCCAGGCAAAGGAAATTACTCAAAAAGCAACTGACAGGATCGTAACCAAAGTTCATAAGGAGCGTACAGAAAAGATGATTGAAGAATTTGAGGAAACCAATATTCATGAATTTGACAATCGAAAAGGAGATAAGCATGTTGTGGGAGTTTACCGCTGGGTAGATAAAGTTTTCAAAAACCAGATCTATAATTACGGTAAGAGAATGATGTTTGAGTTTATGATTCCGGAACCTGCAAAATTGCATATTTTAGGAATGAAAATTTCCAAAAATACGGATAATACATTGATACAACCTGTAGACCCGCGGGAATCTACAGTTTTTCAAATGAAAGATTTTATCTCTTTAAATGGAACCTCAGGAGATATAATTTTAAAATACTGGGCAGGAGTTTATAATGTAGAGTTAGAGCAAAGGCCAAAAATTAGCAAAAAGGTAAGTTATAGTTTTTCAGAAAAAGTAGGTATCGATTTTACTGATACTGAAAAACGTCAAGGCTTTGGAAGACTGGCTGGTATCTATAACAATGATTTTGACATTCCTGAAGATTATATAGCTGTAAAATTACAAGGCGATTTCTCTATTAGGGGAGGGGGATGGGAAGCTCCTCATCAAATGTATCCATCATGTTTATTGAGCATTGCTAATAGACGAGTAAGAGAAGGGATGGAAGGAGCGTTCGATGCTGCATTTAAAAATCCTAATGGATCTCTAATGACAATCCCACAAGTAGACATGGATCTTAATAATATTGAAGGAAAATTAGGATTATTTATGAATACCTGGGATGTTAAAGCTGTGTCTGGAGCATTTACAATCTTTTGTGAACTTACCCAAGAAGCTAATAATGCTTGGTTGCAGAAATCATTCAATAAAATTATTGCCGCTTACGAAAAAGCCAAAGCTAAATATGATCAGGACCTGGCTGCTATAAAAGCGCAAGGAGTTGAAATCAAAGGATCAAATCCTGGATTCTACAGACAGATTGAGAATACGGTTCTCAGAAGAAACTGTATTTCTTACATGATCAATCAGGATCCTTCGGCAGCACTTACTTTTGGAAAAGATAAATATTACAGAACCAACTCTTCCGAAGAAAGCTTCCTGAATACGGAAATTAAACTGGATTCAACACTGGATAAATATACGGCTTTTGTGAAATTCATGGAACAGGCGTTTGAGTGGGAAATCATGTCTTATTATTTCTATCCGTACTATTGGGGCAACAGGAACAACTGGGATAAAATGTATCAGTTCGACGATAATGATGCGACTTTCCGTGCCTTTATGCAATCCGGTATGGCAAGGGTCATTGTAACCGTAAGACCGGGATTTGAAGAAGCGGTAGGGCATTTCATGTCAACTGGACAGATTTGGAACGGTGGCGAAGTGCCGGTAATTGATGATCCGATGTTCTTATCCATCGTAGATGAGATGCGTAAGACTGAAGGGGAAAAATATGGTAAAGCATGGGCAAGCAGGGTTCCAACTGCACTTACCATTCTTCAGGCACAGTCGATCGGGCTGAATGTTACCAAAGCATTGCCTTTCGATGATAATCTTTCCGACTATGAAGATCCGACCAAAGTTCCGCAGTCTTCTCAGATTGTCCCTACTGACGCGCAGATGGGAGGAAGTGATGAGCAAAAGACAGGATCAATTTCCGGTCATATAGAAGGTTTACAAGGGCTTTTACCGGAAATCATGCTTAAAAACAAAGATAAATCGCCTGTAGATTTTACCAATCCGGATGATAAAGGAGATTTCTGGATGGAAAATATTCCTGTGGGTAAATATGAGCTTTGTCTTGATGAAAATGATGATTTTGATAATCAGTACTCTATCCTTAAAGGAAAAGTAACCAGAATTGTTGAGGTAAAAGAAAGTTCTACTACTACAGTTTATCTGGAAGTAAAAAAAAATTAATGTTTAACCTATTTTGACTGATAGCGGTTGATTTTATCAGCCGCTGTTAGTCAGAATTTTAATCTGATAAAAATGAATTTACCAACAATAACGGATATAAAGATTAAAAATAGCTCCGGAAATAAAAATTCTAATACAATACTTGTCAGCACGAGAGAATTCGATCCAAATACACACCGAATTATCCTAAGAGTTAATAATAAATTTTATGATGATCTAAAATATCACATGAAGGATGTCGTAATAGATCAAGGCGGTTCTCGATTTCAGCTTCCGGGAATGAATGAAAGCCTGACCATTTATGCTCAGCTTTATGATTATAAAAATGACCGGATAATCTGTACCAAAAAGAAAGATTTTACAAAAATCTTAGGCTCATGGGGATTGGCTTTAGGAGATAGCATTATGAGTACCCAAAATGATTATTTTAATCTTTTTTGGAATAGCAACAGAAAAGTAGTAAAGGTCAACGGTCCGTTTGACGAGGATGGGAAATTGCAGGCAGAGGTTAAACCAGGAGAAAGATATTATTTTACAGCGCAACCTAATCAGAAATTACATGATGTAGAACTGCTGTCAGCAAAATGGGAATACCAATATGATGACGGAAATCCGGTACTATTTAAAAACCATCATGAAACAATTAAGAATGGTTACAGTGCCATGGATTGTGAATTTCATGCTGATCCGAGAAAGATAAAAGTATTTGCTTATTTTCGAGAACGAAACGAAAATGTAATGGTAGAATTTGGTAATTTTGGGAAAACGGAAGATATTGATGAAGAAATACAGGAAGCTGTAAAACCTGAAGAAAATGTAGAGGCGAAAGCGAAAGAAAACGAAAAGAAAACAGGGAAGTGTTTTTGCAACAGAAATATTACGGAAGATGAGTTTAAAAATATTTTTGAAAAATTACGAGATAGTGAGCCTACAGTAAAAAGAGATTCTAAGTATGCTCTTTTGAGCGCAAAAAACTGTAAAATAAATAGTATAGAGAGAAACATTAAAAAACTTACGGCAGAGTTTAATACCATTATTGATAGATATAAAATTAATCTATGTATTCAAAAAATACATCTTATATCACAAGTATATTGGGAGTCAGATAGGTTTAGAACTTCTTTGGAATATGGAGATGGGAATAGATATGAACCGGGTAAACATCCTGAGGCTGAGACAAACGGAAATACTGTAATTGGTGATGGATCAAGATATAGAGGACGTGGATTTATGCAACTTACATGGAGAAATACACAAATCAAATATTTAAAATATGCTCAAAAAAATTTAAGTAATACTTTAGTTGGTGTAAAGGAAATAGAAATTGAAAAAAGAGTAAATGATTATCAAACACTAATTTCTGATAAATTGAGATATTCTGTAGATTCAGCTGGTTGGTTTTGGTCTATTGAAGGAAAGGCTGATTTTCAAAAAAAACAAAATAAGCTAAAGTACAAAGAAATTTTAGGTAAAACCCTCAATGAAATATCTTTATTTGGAGACAAATATCAGGAAAGAATTTCAATAATAGTAAATGGAGGAAGTGAGGGTAAAGAAGAAAGAACAAAATATTATTCAGAGTTAAAAAAGATTTTTAATTATACAAAATGTATTAACAATTTAGAAATTTCAAAAGATAAAACAGAACCAATACCTGATAATGTACAAAATATAGCGTATATTACTTTTGATAAGAACATATCAGATGAAAGAAAAATAATTGTGAGTAAAAAAACGCTAAATATTCTTAATACTGCAGCTAGAGCATCTAATAGTACCAATGTATTTATTACAAGTACTATCAGATCAACAAGGAGACAGGCAGAGGCCATGTATACAAATGAAGAAAACAGTAAACACATTTCTTATAAAGCTCCTGGTCAAGCAGTAATTAACGTATATAAGGAAGGAAAGCGAAAAAAATTATCTAAAGAAATGATAATTAATAATGTGGATATGGAAATTAAAAAACAATATAAAAATGGAAAAAGAGTTTCTCTACATTGTGTTCCCGATGAGGAATATAAAAAATTGAATATTATAGACATTTCTTATACAAGAGGTAATATAAATGCGGAACAGTTTATTATAAATTTAAGTAAAAATATGAACGTTGCACAAATCATTCAACCCATTTCAAAAAAGATAACACAAAAAAATGTTAAATATGATACTGGTGAAGCTGCAATACATGTCGAAATTAAACAATAAATGTACCTTTTTTAGAGTTTATTTTAAAACTCAATGATGTGAGTTGAGAATTTGCAGTATAAAAATTATTCTCTGGAGATATCGAGAAAATCATAAAAAAGTCCGTTTTCGCTAGTCGAAACACAGATTCCTTTTTTAATAAATAAATTACTTACTTATGAGATGTAAAATCGTTTTTTTTGTTCTTTTTGTATGCTTTAATTTTTGTATAGGTCAATATACTAATGCAATTTTATTGAACCATATAGATAAAAACCAATTTCTTTTCTTTAAGAACAAGGTAGAAAATACACCTACAGACATTAATAAATTTGTATTAGATAAAACAAGTAATAACTTATATACATTATTAGGATATTCGATAAAACAAAATAAACCGATTTTTATTGATTTTTTATTAAAACATGGAGCTAAAATAAACATTGCAAAATCAGATGATTACTATGTGTATGACGGTTTATATGTATCAATAGAAAATCAGAACCTTGACGCTGTAAAAAGATTATTAGATCAAGGTTCCGATCCAAATAAATTATATAATGAAAATGGATTGTGTCCTTTAGTATTAAGTTGTAGATACCCTAATGAAAATATAGTGAATGAACTGATTAAACATGGTGCAAAGATAGATGGATTAGGAGATTCTGGTGGAGAATATACGTCATTTCCACTATTGGAAGCAATTACTTATCAACAACCAAGCATTGTTGACTTGCTCTTAAAAAAGGGAGCAAATATTGAAATAAAAAATAGGCAGAATGAAGACATATTTGTTTTATCTAAACAAAATGAAGTAATTACAACAATTCTTAATGAATATATTCAAAAAAAAGATACTACAACATTAATTGAAAAAGTATTTTTTAATAGTGAAGATTATAGTATAGAGTTTACTACTAATGATAAAAAAACTTATCAAAAAGAACTTTTTGAAATATTTGGTTATAAAGTAGGAACTGTTAAAGTTAATAAAGAAAAAAATATTGAAATAAACTTTTACAGTAACCAAAGTGCTTATGTTCAGACTGAGATGGTTTTCTATGGAAAAAAAGAATTACTTATACTGGAT
>NZ_VTSX01000050.1 GCF_008329705.1 Chryseobacterium sp. SN22
GATTATTCTTTTTTAGCGAAGATTATTCAGAAATCTTCTTCGATTTTACATTTCCACAAAATGAAAATTTGAAATAGTGTATTTAGTAATGTTCTAGACATGTTGCTTTATTTTATTGGCCAAGATTAGCAAAGAAAATTTTGAATAAAGTAAAAAGAAACCCACCGTTTTTGCGGTGGGTTTTGTATTTTATAAAGCAGTTTTGTTTTCTGTTACAAAACGAAACTAAAGTGTAGCAATATTTTCTGTAGATAATCTTTGAAGCGTTCTTAGAAATAAAAGTTTCAATAAGTTTTGAAAGTATATTTTTTTCTTCGACATCAAGTTCATTGATGAGCTTTAGCTGTTCCAGGACTGCGATATCCCTCCGCTCGTGCTTATAGTAATAAATCCACCGCAAAGCGGTGGGGTTTATGTATTATAAAGCGGCTACATTTTTATTAAAGAAGTCTTTGAATTTTTTGGTTGTAAGCATTTGATCGGCCAGTTTAAAGATCATGGACCGGTGTTCTTCGTCGGGCTGATTGATCAGATGGAGCTTCTCAAAACCGGGTTTGTCTTCAATCGTTACAATTGAAACCTGTTTTTATGAGTTAGACAGAGATATAAGACAATGGTCCCTTCGAATTAACAATGAAATAAAAATTAATGGAGTGAATGGAAATTTATTGAAGACGAAATCAGATATCCAAAACTTTTTAAGAGATTTCTCAAACCTTAATTCTCAACTTCTGATACATGATCAATAAAAGCCTCACCGCAATTGCGGTGAGGCTTTTAAATCATAATCCGATGAAAAGACAGGTCGGATGATTTTTGACTAATTCTGAAACAGGAAGAGCCGTGGAATGGCAGGCTTGATCACTGGATGACAGGCAGTTGATTAACAGACCCCGGCAGCACTTAAAAACCAGAATCTTTAGTTATTTCCTTACTAATCAATACGTAAAAAAAAAAGAGCCCACGCCGCTGTATATATTCTAAAGTATTTAGTGAGTGTTTCCTATGACAACCTCACCCTGCGGGTGTACAGGCACCCTCGTTGTTTTTTTTCAGCTATCCGATGATCAGTTCGATCCCTGCTTTTTCGGCTTTGTATCTGATCTTGGCCTGCAGTTCATAATAACTCCAGTTGCGGAGCACGAATTCCTGCTCCTTGGCAATGCCAATCCTGTCTTCCTGGTTTTTAAGGATCAGGGTGCCTGCCTGCTGGCGGATGCAGAAATCGATCAGCTGCCGGCTGTATACATGAAGCCGGTGGCTGACATACCGGCTTTCCAGGTTTTCTGTTTTGTACAATGCTTTCTGTTTCCGTTTCGCTCCTTTCCCGGAACGGGCATAGGCCATACCGGCTTGAACCCTTTTCTGCCGGGCCTGGATGGCCAGCCTGCGGTATAAAAACTCTTCTTTTGACCCAATGTTGATCCGTACGTTGTTGGCTTTTGCGACGATGGGATGTTCCAGGGACAGCGAAGCTTCTGCAATGATTCCGGGTTTTAAAAGATGGTTTTCCTTTTCAAATTCAAATACGGCGAGCCAGAAGATTTTCCCGGCTTTCAGCTGGACCTGCGAGGTGCAGAGCTTGATCTCTCCCCTTAACAGGCGTTCCATGACCAGGCGCTTATCCGAATAGTCCTTTCCCAAATAGGTTTTCACCGGAACCGCAAACATATTGAAGCAGAAGGCTTTCTTTTCAGGGTCATACCTCATTCTGCTGATGCATTTTACCGGGAGCGGGATGGGAATGTCTTTCTTAAAGTTCCTCAGTGATTTGGTTCCCTGCTGGTAGTCGGCTTTGTTTTTGGAAAAGGTGGATTGAATCGTATTGTTCAGGCTTCCCAGGATATCGGTCGGGATCTCTCCCTTGAAACGGTCGAAGACCATTCTTGCAGTCGTATTCGTTTTTGAGCGGTTAAACATTCCCATCTCCTCTTTGTTTACATCCGCCAGCTTGTATCGGATGTCTTCGGTGAGGTAAAAGAAATCCTTGATCATTTCCTGGACATACAGGTGGGAAACAATGAAGTTAGCGGCCCGGAAACAGCGATTCTGATACCGGCAGAGTTTTTCCCACATCTCTTTTTGTTCATGTGCAGGAAGATCGATCAGCAGCTGGATTTTCCGGGTAAGGGTCATGGTGGATTTTTCCATATCAGAAAGATTTTAAGCACCTGTTGTTCTTCTGGACATATTGATAAGCGTATAAAAATTCCTGGTGGACTTCCTTTTCAGACAGCCTGAGTTCCCGGGCAATGACTGCAAATGAAGATTTATGCTCAAACCTTCTTTTTAAGATCTCAAGCTGCCGGCTGCTGAGTGTATCCGGCTGCTCTTCGTTATCGCAAGCTTTTTCCTGTGTCTGTTCAAAAGAACTTCTATTCAAAATTTTCCGCAGATCAGTGATGGCCCTGCCCACTTCATTGCTGATGTCCTTTACGCTGCTTCCCATGGCCTCGGCAATGGGTTTGTACTGAAAGCCATAGGCAAGGCAAAGTCCGATCAGGTGTCTTCTTTTGGGATCCAGTACGTTTAACACCTTATTCACTTCATCAAAATTTTTCTGATCAGACTCCTGGCGGAGGAGATACTCCTGATCCTGCATCGGGTCATATCCTGCAAGGTAATCCTGGTAATTCTCAAAACGTTCAAGGGAAGCCGTTAAGCGTGCGAATTTGTTTTTCGGGGCATTGAAATATGTTATACAGTCTCTTTTCATAACAAACCGTAAAAAGCAGAGAATATGATTCGGGGTT
Source organism: Chryseobacterium sp. SN22 (assembly GCF_008329705.1). Lineage (GTDB taxonomy): Bacteria > Bacteroidota > Bacteroidia > Flavobacteriales > Weeksellaceae > Chryseobacterium. Next base: position 2,754 of record NZ_VTSX01000050.1, read on the forward strand.
TCAATGGAATCGCGGTGCAGCCAGAGTTTGAGGAAGGCATCCTGCACCAAGGTTTCCACGACAAAATCATCGTCAAGCATCTGTTTTCCGAGCCAGAACAAAAGTCTTTTGTACCGTAGATGAATATGTTCCAAAGAGGCCGGATTGCCTTTTTTCAGCAGTTCGTACAGCTGAAGATCGGTCAATTTGCGGGGTAAAGGGTTTGTTCTTTTCATCCTATCCGTCAGTTTCTGGTGATAGGGATGTGTTTTAGGGATGGTGATAGGGTGTGGCATGGTGATAAAATTTTTCAGCAAGTTGGCCATACCAACCCGGGTGCCGAACTACGGACGAATGTATATTACCAAACGGAAAATGTAAAAAACCGGACTGGCAGAATAGCTTATAATTTTATATCTTTGTTTTAAATCTTTAGCCCATGGCAGCTACAGCACAGAAACATATCGGGAGGAACATCGCAAGAATCAGGGAAATGCGCGGCATGAAGCAGGAAACCCTGGCCGAACTCTTAGGCGTCAGCCAGCAGAAAATATCATTGTTTGAAAACGCCGAAGCACTGGAAGATACCAAACTGGAACCGATTGCCAAAGCATTGGAAATCTCTGTGGAAGCCCTGAAGAATTTTTCTGAGGATGCGTTTTTTAATATTATTGCCAATACTTATCATAATACCAGTAATGACCACTCGACATTAATAGCGAGTTCATTAAATTATTATCCTACTTTCAATCCGCTGGATAAGCTGATGGAATCCTATGAAGAGAACAGAAAGCTGTATGAGCGTTTGTTGGAAACAGAAAAGGAGAAGAGTAGGCTGATTGAGGAGTTGGTTAGGAAAGTGATGAGGGATTAGAAATTGAAATTTTATAATATGGGACTGTCTAGGAGGGCGGTCCTTTTTGTTTTGTAAAATTCTATAAGATTCCTAATAAAATTGATATTATGAATGAGGTTATAATGGTAGATATTGAAATATTAAAATGTTAAGATTAGAATTGGTATTATATTAAATTTGTATCACATTTAGACATTTCTAAATGTGATACTTTTTGAAAAAAAATAAATAAAATTCATAAATTTTGAAATCTCTTAAAGATAATAGAGCTACCTTTTTTATAGTGAGTAAGCAAAAAAATATAAGGGATATTTTATTTGTATGACATGTATACTATATATACAGTATGACAATTGTTCATTAAAGGCTAATGTTAAGATAATGTTAAGAAGAAGGGTAATAAGAGAGTATTCTAATAATAACAACAACAACACAAGAGAATTTAGGAGGACTAAAATAAATAAGTAAACTATGTTAAGAGAGGGTTGAAATTATGGTAAACCGTAAAAGGCAAAATAAATTGAAAAAAAAATTAACAAGAATAAATTAAAAACTTGCACAATTAAAAATAGAGTTCTAATTTTGTACAATATAAAGAGATTGTTATGGAACTTAAAATATTGAAACCTAAGGAATCTGCTTTAGTTTCTAAAATAACAGTACACAAGACTGGGAAATTAGGATTCTCTAAAGGAGCTATGGAGCAGTTAGAATTAGAATCTAATAAATTTTGCAAGTTCGGAATGAACAAAGAAGGAGAATTATTTATAATTGTCTCAAACGAAAAGGATAATGAAACGTATAATGTTGCTAAAGCAGGAGACTACTATTATGTGTCTGCAAAAGCATTGTTAGAGGATGATTTAGACATTGATTACAGGTCAAAGAACACTACAATTTTTGATTTATTTAAAACTGAAAACAAAAAGATTATGAAAATGATAAAGAGGGTGATAACTAAATAGAATACATATACAAAAAAGAAGTCCAGACTTTCTCACGGTGGGACTTCTTGAGGTTTTTACAAAGAGTTAGTCATGATTTGAAGTTATCATGATAACCTGCTTTTGTTTTGCAAAGATAATAATAATTTGTTTAAATAGCATTTAAACGATGTTTAAATAGTGTTTAAATATTGTTAAATTTTCCAGAGTCAAAAGCATGACCCCTAACTTCACTGATATATCCTTGTCAGTAATATAAGGTATAATACTAAAACAGTGAATAATGGCAAAGAAAGCAACAAGCAAATCAATTGCTTCTACAGCTTCTAAAATTCTCAAGAGTCCGAAGTATTCTAAAGTAACAAAATCTGTTGCAGCAAGTGCTTTGAGCCAAAGAGAAAAGAAAAAGTAGAAATTAAGGGGGTTTTTTGCATTTTTCCATAAAAGTGCATTTTATTAACGATTAAAATTATAAACAATGACAAAAGAAATTTTTAACGAAAGGTTTAAACAAGTATTTGTGCCAGATATAAAAGGGCACAACAAAGAAGGTAAATTAAAAATTAGTAAACTTCTTGAATTAGTAACGGATGCTTCTTATCAGCAAGATATAAAAAAGCATTTTGGATTAGAAGAGGCACTGGATAATTACATAATAATTGGAAATGTTGACATAGCTTACGATTATGTTAAATACATTACTGAAAAATTTGAGTATGTAAATTATTATGCCTTTAGCAAAAATGTAGATACTTATATTGAACAAAATGAGACCACTAAAGAGAATGAAATGTATTTTGTTATTGATGAACCTTTCAACAATGAAGGAGAGGTACTATCTCAAATTATTGCAAAAGCAGAATATGATTCAGTTAATATGTTTTATAAGGATAGAGAACTATCAAAACATATAAATTACTTAAAAAAGAATGGCTTTACAAGACCTTTGGAAAACCTAAATAAATCATGGGAAACTGAATTCTCTATTAATGAAAAATTAAATAAAAGAAAGAATTATAGGTTTGTTAAGGAGTCCAATAATATGTATCTCCGAAGCATCACTTCTGACTTATACAATGAGTATGGTGTTGCATTTTCTTTTGTTGTGGCTATGTTAGCTTTACATAAAGCTATGCAAAACGATAAAGGTTTAAATTTTTCAATTACATCTTTGTCTCTGAACGAGTCAAAGATTGATATTATAGTTTCTGCAAATGATTCTATCTATGTTGAAGAAATTGAAAGTCACATTTCTTCTTCGATAAGTATTCGTAATAATGATTTAGGTAACAAGTCTCTGTCTTTCACTCAAACCCTCAAAATTACAAGTTTACAAAACACTGAAAGAGAGATTTATATATTCCCTAAAATAAAAGAAGATGTAACTACTAAAACATCAGTTTCACATGGTACATCAATTGGGACTGTATTAACAACCATAGATTCTATGAGTGAAGTTATTTATTCAACTAATGAATTTGTTACAACGTTTAAAGGGTTTTATAAAACTAAGAATTATGATGAGCTTAGGGCAAAAATAGAAGAAAGATTAGTTACGAATAATAGTCCTTTCAAGAATGTCAGAGAACTCAAGGATTTGTTTAAAAGAAGTGCAGTACAAAGTGTTGATAATTTAGCAAAGCTTTTGGATATGTGTGGGAGGGCAGAGGTTATTGATATGGATTTTGATTTAAAATTTAAATTAAGATACCTAATTTCTAATGTTTTGTTATATGGAAAAAACAGTTTAGAGTAATCTTAGAGGACGTTTGCTTTAAGATAACAAATAAAATGAAAAAGTGAGATAGGTAAATATCTGTCATAAAACATGACAAAATAGCCTAAATGGAAAATATGGCAGAAAATATATATTGGTATATAAATAGAAAAAATAAACTTTAATGCTAAACAGCATCGTAATTTATTTGTAATTTTTAAGTTTAAAACTTGATCCGTTTTAAGACTGCAAATGTACAATTTTTTTTTAAAAAAAACAAATTTTGATGCTGTTTATTTAAATATTTCGTATTATGAAGAAAACAGTTCATGTTGTTCCTAATGGAACAAATTGGGATGTAAAAACATCCGGCAGTAAGAAAGCGTACAGGACAGTAGATACGCAAGAAAAGGCAATTAACATTGCAAAGCCAGTGGCTATTAATGCTAATATAGAATTAATAATACACGGAAAAGATGGAAAAATAAGAGAAAAAAACTCTTATGGAAATGATAAGTATCCACCTAAAGGCTAGGATTATGAGTAGCAAATGTACTATTTCAATAAATCAGTATGCTGATTTTATAAAAGCTTCTGAGGCAAAAAGGAAGAGGATTATTAGAGATCAAAAAAAACCTAATCTTTTTCGAGTGTCATATTATCAATTAGCAAAAGCTAGAATCAGAAAAACTTTAACGGACAATGGCTCTATACAGCATATTAGGGATGCTTTGGACAAATTATCTGAAAGAGTGCCTGTAACTAAAAAACAGATTAGTGACAAAGCTGTATCAATTGAGGCATTAGAGAAATTTTTGAGGATGAAAATTCCTATAGTTCTTAAAAGTAATGAAACAACATTTTTAAATGTTAAAGATTTTAAAAGCGAAATTGATGTTAATGGGTTGTCAATAATTGTTGCGCCAGAAATCATTTTTAAAACAGTTGTGGATGGAAAAGAGGTTTTAGGTGGAGTAAAATTACATGTTAGTAAATCTAATGTTTTTGACGTTGAACAACAGCAAGTAATCGCATCAGGAATTTGTAAATATCTTGAATTTAATGTAGCTGTACATAATCAAGTAGTCTTACCTGAATTTTGTATTTCGTTGGATATTTTTGGAAATGGATTTATTACTAATTCAAATGCAAAAAAAAATATCGTAGGTAGATATAAACAAGAATGTTTAGAAATACTAAAAATTTGGGATGCTGCTTAGTACAATAAAATGCACGCTTAGCATTAAGAAGCTGGACATTTGTCCAGCTTCTTTCTTTTACAATACCACCTACATCTATAAAAAACTTTGAATAAATATATTAGATTTCTATAGGCTTATCCTGCTGTTGGTTTTCGGCTGGAAGCAGAACGCAGACGCCCAACTTCCAGCTTATCTTCTGAGGGTTTTCAATCTCGTTGCAAAGCCAAACGAGACCTAATTTCTGCATTCCTATATTCTCAATACTGGTGCGAACGTCTCACTTGTGCACGTTATTTTACGCCCCTATTTACATATATTTGTATCATAACAATAAAAGATAATCTTAAAGCGATAATTTTTTATTTGGCACAAGCGGAGGCTTGCGCCAGAAAG
>NZ_VTSX01000051.1 GCF_008329705.1 Chryseobacterium sp. SN22
AATTTAGGCTTTAATAATGGTGCTTTATTTGATAACCAAAACAAATGGTACTTATCTAAAAATAATGAAAGAGGAAAAATTCTTAAGGAAGAAATTTTCAACAATAATGGTATTAAACTTAAAGAGATAACATATAAATATAAAAATTTTTTAAATAAATTACCTTCTTTAGATTTACTTAATAGTAATTGTATAGCTTGTAAAGCTTCTGATCTTAATTACTACATAAAAGTAAATCGATATAATATAAACTATGTACAGTCAATGTATGTCCCTGTCATTCCTTACTTATTAAGTTCTCAGACAGTAAAAGAATATTATGGCAGTGATGTTATTGAAAATAGTAAAAGTACAGTTTATCTTGATAAAGTTTTAAAAAGGTACAGTCCAGGATCAGCTAGTAGTGAAGATTATATATGGTATCCATATCCTAAAGAAAACAAAGAGACTACAGTAATCGGAACAATTATTAAAAGGAATATATATCCGATAGATTTATATAATGAGAACGCTTGCATAAATTGTATTAATGATGATACAAAGGTTGGAGGACAATATAGTACTTATCAGCAACTTCATTATAAAAATATTTTTACTCCTGTTGTAGAGATTATCAAAAATAAAGCTAATAAATTTTCTTTGCGGGAGAATATTTTTTCACCTATTACTTCTTCTTTATCAGGAGCTCATGCTGTCAAAAAGTTTAGGAGCTCTTTATTAAATTCTACATTTGATTTCAGCAGTTATACTATACCTGCATATCAGACAGAAGACAGTTCTATCTCTGATCTTTATGATAATAAAATTAACCTTATTCAATCAACCGAAAAGTCAGGAATTCCCACCACAACAATATGGGGTTATAATCAAACGTTACCTCTTGCCACTATTGAGGGTGCAACATATGGTGAAATAATGCAGGCATTCGGTTTAAATTCAAATGACAACAATTCTTATTTACAATTAGCTATTGTAAGCAAGTCTAATCTTGATATTGATGATATTTCGGAAGCTAACTTGCAATCTGAGCTAAATAATTTTCGTAATAAAGCTGAGTTTAAAAACTTTAAAATATCTACTTACACTTATAACCCTTTGATTGGAGTTACAAGTATAACATCTCCTTCAGGTATTAGAGAAAATTATAAATATGATTCTGCAAACCAGCTTCAAAAAATAGTTGATATTAATGGTAAAATAATAAAGGAGTATAAATATAATTACGCTCCGCGAAAGTTTTTCAGCAAAGCCGTTGATCAGGCTTTTACAAAAAATAACTGTCCTGTAGGAATGATTTCGGGATCTTTAAATTATTCGGTTGCGGAAGGTAAATATATTTCACTGGTTAATCAGCTTGATGCAGATCAGCAGGCAATTGATGAAGCACAAAACTATGCCAATTCAAACTTAACTTGTTATTATCCATATTGTAACTTTGATGCTCAATCTTCGAATTTATTTCTTATGATGCAGTATGCTCCTTTTGAAAAGGCAAATACTACAGTTAATGCCCAATTAAATTTCCAGGTAATTTCAAATCAAGGCTTGAATTGGTCAGGAGGTGTATTAATAGGATATATTCCTTCACCATGCTGGCCTACTACGACAATTTCAAAAACATCTGGAAATTGGCAGGTTACTATTTACGCAGGCTCTGGGCAAGCAGCGTTAAGATGGACAGGAAGCGGAAGCCCTGCTACAGGTATTCCATATAACGTTACTTTTAATTATAATGTAAACTAATACCAATGAAAAAGATATTAATGCCGATAGGCACGATCCTTTTATCAGGATTTGTGCAGGCACAGATTAGTTTAACAGAGAACTACGTCCAGAGCAGGACCTATCTGGAGCCTGTGACTACAAGCAGCTCTACAGCAAAGCAGATTGAGACCGTTCAGTATTTCGATGGTCTGGGGAGACCTAAACAGGTTGTGAATGTGAAGGCCTCTCCTTTAGGGAGAGATGTAGTAACGCCTATTTTATACGACGGGTTCGGAAGACAGACCATGGATTTCCTTCCTGTTCCCCAGCAGGGAACCAATAACGGAGCCATCTACCCCCAGCAAAATTCCGGGAATTTTCCCGTAGGTGATCCTAGCGGAGTGTATACTAATGAAAGACCTTTCTCTGAAAAAATCCTAGAAAGCTCGCCTCTTGACCGGATCCTCCAGCAGAAGCAGGTGGGGCTGGCGTGGGATAACAAGCCGGTACAGTTTGGATATGATGCCAATACAACCGGTGATGCGGTAAAAAAATACACCACCATTACCACATGGGTGAATGGTGCTACAAGCTCAGTGCTGAGCCAAAGCACAAATTACGGGACTGCCCAGCTGTATAAAAATACCGTTACCGACGAAGACGGCAATGTAACGATAGAATTCAAAAATGGTGAGGGGCAGGTATTACTGGTCAGAAAAATGATTAGTGATACCGAAAAGGCAGATACTTACTATGTGTATAATGAATACAACCAGCTGGCTTTTGTGATTTCCCCGAAAGCTGCTGTGGAAACGGATCCCAACACGGTGCTTGGTGATCTCTGCTACCAGTATAAATACGATGGCAGAGGAAGACTGGTTGAAAAGAAAATTCCCGGTAAAGGATGGGAATATATAGTATATGACAAAGCAGACCGTGTATTTATGACCCAGGATGCTAATATGAGACCTTCGGGAAATTGGCTGCTTACCCGTTATGATAAGCTATCACGGGTTGTTTATACAGCCATAGCAGACATAGGGAATACTTATGCAAGAAAAGATGTTCAGGATGCTGTAAATTATCATTCTGTAACAGCAGCTTCTCTGACAGAAGAAAGAACAGGTGCTGTTGGCTTTACCAAAAGCGGAATTGATATTTATTATGGTAATAATACCTATCCTACTAATGCCATTCTTCAAGTGTTGAGTATAAACTACTATGATATATATCCTCCTGGAAGCCCAACGATCCCTATCCAGATTCTAGGACAGGACGTTCTACCGCAGGATAGCCAGAATTCTTCGATAAGTACCAAAAGCTTACCGGTGGCTTCATACGTAAAAAACATTGAAGACGACAACTGGACAAAAAACTATACCTGGTACGATAAAAAAGGGAGATCTATCGGGACGTATTCTTTTAATCATTTGGGAGGATATACCAAAACCGAAACCGAGTTGGATTTTGCAGGAGTAGCCCAAAAAACCAATACTTCCCATTTAAGAAAGCTGGGCGAAATCGGGGTAACGGTTCAGGAAAGATTTGTTTATGACAGCCAGAACAGGCTGCTTCAGCATTACCATAAGGTAGATGATCAGACTGAAGTGCTTTTGGCTGAAAACATCTATAATGAACTTTCTCAGGTTTCCAACAAGAAAGTAGGAAACAATCTGCAAAGCATTGATTACAGCTACAACATCCGCGGCTGGATGACAGGCATCAACCGGGATCAGATGCAGATTCCGGATCTTGGTGGAAAACTCTTTTCCTATAAGATTAAATACAACGAAAAGGAAGGGATCTCCAGTCCGGACCTAACGCAGTTTCCGGGTAAAGAGGTAAAAGCAAAATATAACGGGAATATAGCCGAAGTAGATTGGAGAAGCGTGGAGAATATTGGGAATTATCCTTCTCTAACCCCAAAAAGGTACGGTTATGCTTACGATAAACTCAATAGGCTAACCGCAGGTTTTTACCAGACCCCGAACAATCCGAGCCTTGGAGAAAACACAGAGTCTCTGGAATACGACCTTAATGGAAATATCACCAGGCTCTTCAGAACTTCGGTTTTGGAATACGGCAATACTACGCCAACAAAAATCGATGATCTGGAATATATTTATTCAGCCCAGAATAAGAGCAATGAGCTGATTATGATCAATGACAATTCTTATAATGCTACCGGCTATGAAGGCGGAGGAATGCCGATCCAGTATGATGCCAATGGAAATATGACGTCAATGCCGGATAAAACCATGCAAATCCAGTATAATTACCTGAACCTGCCTTCCGTAGTAGACATGATCGTAGATTTTCCATTTAATGTAGAGTATTCTTACAGGGCTGACGGGGTAAAGCTCAGGAAAAAAAGCACCAGTACCATTGCAGGGGTTAATTCAATGACCACGATCGTAAAAGATGCGGATTACCTGGATGGATTCCAATATAACAAAACAACCTCTACAACCCAGGGAGGCGGAGGCGGACCTGTAGATCCTCCAATGGAATCTATGGCGATGGCTCCTCAGAGAAGAGCTATGGAAATGCAGGCTTATTCCGTAGATGAAAGACTGTTCCCCACTCCAATTACATGGATGCTTAAAAACGAGGATCTTGAATTTTTCCCGACAGCAGAAGGATATTACGATTACAAAAAAGATCAGTATATTTATCAGTACAAAGACCATCTTGGAAATACCCGGATCAGTTTCGCAAGAAACAGCGCAGGTGCTTTGGAACTGGTAGATGTGAATGATTATTATCCGTTTGGGATGAATCATATGAAAAGCGGGAATTCTTTCTTCGGAGCGGGTTCTTATAAGAACTACAAGTACAACGGAAAGGAATTGCAGGAGATAGGAATGTATGATTATGGAGCGAGATTCTATATGGCGGATATTGGTAGATGGGGTGTGGTGGATCCGCTAGCGGAAAAAATGACAAGACATAGTCCTTATAATTATGCTTTTAATAATCCAATGAGGTTTATTGATCCAGATGGAAAAGAAGGAGAAGATTGGGTACAGAGAGGAAATCAAATCTTTTTTGATGCTGCCATTAAAACACAAGAGCAAGCTAAAGACAAATATGGTGATAGTGCTGAACATCTAGCAGAAGGAAGTACTCTTATGACAACAAATGGTGAAGTTACATCTGAACTCACTTTTCACGATAATGGAACAATTACAAAAGCTGATGGTTCAGAAAAAAGTACTAAAGAAACATTTGAAACTAAAGGAGGAATTACAATTATAGGAACAGAAAGTAAAGGTAGTAGTATATCGTTTAGTGCAAATGGAGTATTAGGAGGTGGTTTTGGTTTTGATATTGGATTAGTAAAAGATGCTGGAAATAATTGGGGATTATTTTTTAACAGAAATATAAATTTTGGATTAGGGTTTGAAGGAGGAGTAGGAGTGGGAAGGATTTCATCCAGTCATTCAGGTCCTTTTTTATTAGAAGATTATTCAGGTGAAGCAAAATCGTTTATTTCTCCTTTAGGAGTAACGTACGGTGGAACTTTTGATCCAAAATCAACACCAATTGAAATGATGAATCCTTTAAATGTTGGTGCAGGTAAAAGAGGTACAACCGAGATAAGTTCGGGGTTAAAAGGAATCGGGATTTTTTGGTGAGATATTTGAACTGGAAAATTTACTTTTAATCACACCACCACTTAAATAGATTATATGTCAACGCACTTTATTTCCCCGAAGGAGAGCCTTCTTAGGTTTCTGAAAAGGTCCTTG
>NZ_VTSX01000052.1 GCF_008329705.1 Chryseobacterium sp. SN22
AACTTTAAAATGAAATATAATTTTATAGCAGTTGTAGCTTTCCTATCCTTACTTTCTTCTTGTGAAAAGACTGAATTAAAAGAAGGTGAATCAATAGTAAATGCTTTTTATAGTAATATAGAAACAAAAAATTATAAACTTCTTGATAAATTAATGAGTTTTCTATTTTATCAGGGTACTCCATACAAACAATTCATTGAGATGTTAGATAGGAAAAATAACGAGTTTGGAAAAATTAATAGAAGATCTTTAGGAAAATATAAGATGATAGAGTCTATAAACGCTACAGATACCATACACTTAGGATATGTAGTTGAATATCAAAATGTCCACACGAAAGAAAGCTTTACTTTAATAAAAGAAAAAGAAAACTTTAAAATTTTGAAATATTATGTAAGTCAGGAAGATAATTAACTATTAAGCTCACTGCTGGCGCGAGCGTCTCGCTCGTGCCGGTTAATAACACAAGACAAGACCCACCGCAATGCGGTGGGTCTTGTCTTGTGTTATTCGATTCGATTGAAATATAGATTACTGCTAAAAACCACAAACCATTTAGGCGGTTACACCAATATGGAAACCGAGCTGGATTTTGCAGGGGTACCCAAGCTTTCCAAAACCTACCACAAAAGGCTCGCTACGGATACGGAAAGAGTGATTGCCAAAACCTTTGAGTATGATAATCAGAATAGGCTTCTGGTGCATAAGCATAAGGTTGACAATAATCCGGAAGAGATTTTAGCTTAAAACACGGATAACGATCTTTCGCAGCTTACCAATAAAAAGATAGGTTATACCTCGGGATCATCGCCGCTGCAAAGCATCGATTACAGCTACAACATCCGGGACCTGACTGACTGGTATCAATCAGGATAAAATGCCGGTTGCTGATCTTGGAGGAAAGCTCTTTTCCTATAAAACAAATACAACGAAAAAGAAGGGATCACTTAAAAACGAGGATCTTGAATTTTTCCCGACAGCAGAAGGATATTACGATTACAAAAAAGATCAGTATATTTATCAGTACAAAGACCATCTTGGAATACCCGGATCAGTTTCGCAAGAAACAGCGCAGGTGGTTTGGAACTGGTAGATGTGAATGATTATTATCCTTTCGGAATGAACCATATGAAGACTGGAAATGCTTTCTTTGGAGCGGGTTCTTATAAGAATTACAAGTACAACGGAAAGGAATTGCAGGAGATAGGAATGTATGATTACGGCGTAAGGATGTATATGGCGGATATTAGCCGATGGGGCGTCGTGGACTCGCTGGCGAAAAAAATGAGAAGACATAGTCCATATAATTATGCATTTAATAATCCGATAAAATTTATTGATCCAGATGGACGAGAAGGAACAGGCTGGGGTTTGAAAGACGGTAAATGGAACTTCGTTGCAGGTATGCAGGAAGGTGATGCAGATTATAGGCAAGGAGGATATACTGATTTTAAATCAGATAATTCAGTTGTCTCAGATAGCCGTATAGGTAATGGACCAAATGGATATGTAAAGTTAGGAGAAGAAGGAAAAGCTTCTTATTCAGACTTTAATGGGTATGTTAATAGTGTCATGGCTCAAATTCAAAGCTATACTGTGGGAAATTATGCAAGGGCGACTCCAGATAATCCATTTGCCAACTCTTCATCACAATTGGCATATAATGGCTTGATTGCAATGCAAATGTCTGCATCTGGAATAGCATCAGAATTCATTGCAGCTAGAACTGGGCTCACCTTTTTATCAGCGTTTGGAGGACAAGGTGTTTCTTTCTCTAGTACAGGTTCTACTGCTGGAACTGGTCTACAAAGTTTAGGAGTGCAAAGTTCTTTTTTTGGAGCAAATGCTGAAGCAATAATTAATAATCCAAATATTATAGCCGGACAGTCATATATGAATGTATGGAATAGTGTAAACTCTGAAAATACAGGTTCTTGGTTTAATGGAACAATGAATAAAAGTAGTCGTGCAAGCGGATGGACATATAGACAGTTAAATTCTAGAGGTACAGATGTTACAGATAAATATTTACAATTTCATCCTGGTACGCCAAGACATTTTGGAGGAAATCCATATTGGGAAGTTTATTCAGGTTCAAGTGGAGTGTCAAAATTTCCTGCTTCAATATATTAAATTATGAATTTAGAAAATGATCTTATAAGATATAAATATAGATTAATACAAAGTATTAAACTGCTTGCATTAGATTTTTATAAACAAAAGGAAATTTACAAAGAAAAATTAGATTTTGAAATTGATATTAAATCTGATGTAATAATGAATTATATATTAGATTATGAGCTTGTACCTCAACTTCTTCGAGAGAATCATATATCTAAAGAAGAATTTAATAGTTTGAAAAATTAAATGAATTATGCGAATCTTATATAAAAAAAGATTATGATGATTTAAAAAAATATATAGAAATCAAGACTTTCGCAAGTGAAGTCTTAAAGAAATTTGGAGAAAATGATGATTATCCGGATGTAAGATTTGTTTAAAAATTCTTAATCTGATAAAATCCAGCAATCAATATGAGTCTAAAATAAGAATACAAAGAACTACAAAAGTGCAATTAATAACCAGTAAAAAATAAATGATTAAATAATGGGATTGGATATTAATATGATTGCCTTTGTAGGTAGTATAATACGGCTTATATTTATTTACAAATTTAGTATGAAAAAACAGGATCTGGCACATCAAATGAATTCTGATAAAGAAGAAAAAAACGATATTCTGACGGGTTCAATATTTATAATAGCCTTCATAATTTGGGGAGTTCTGACGTATGTTATCAAGTGGTGATTATAATAAACTTTCATTCTAATCTGAGGAAAATTATATGTCATTCTTTTGAAAATAAAAGCCCATCGCAATTTGCGATGGGTTTATTGGTTATAATCAACATATATTTACAGCAACCCCGACCACCCAATCGCCCAAGCCGGGTTAGCCATCTTATTTCCGGCACCGGTAGCGTCGGATTTTTCCGTATAAGTATTACTAAGCAGGGTGACGTTGGCTCCTGCGGTTGAGGTCGCAGTGATTTTGCTGGTCACATTCGTGTCAAAAAATACGTTGGTAATTTTACCCTGTCCGTTCAGATAAGCTACCGTAGCATCTCCGGTGATGTTGAATCCTTTGGCCCAGTTTGAAACCACCACATTATCGAAATTGACGTAGGTTCCTGAAGATAAACTGATGGCGTTGGATTCTCCTGTTGTTCCGCCAAGCAAAGTAATATTTTTAATCGTTGGGCTGGAAACCGGAACAGCCGCGGAGTTGGAAGCATTGTTCATTCCTTTGATTCCAGTATTTCCTGTACCGTTAGTTCTTCTTTGGGTAAAGACTGTACTGGCGGTCCCGATCCATCCGTCGGTCCATACAAAGGCATCGTCTGCATTGCCTAAAACAGCAATGTTGGATACATTGACTGTCCCTCCGTACAGCTGGATTCCGTCCTCAGCACCATTGACCAAAGCGATATTTTCTACCTTAGTTCCGCTTCCCACACCAAACAGGGAAAGTCCGTTGAATTTTACGGTGGTTGAAAAGTCAGCGCCTGCGTTTTCAATCCGTACATAGGTTAAAGATCCCGAAGTATCTGCTGCGGAAGTTCCGCCGTAGGTTGCTGTGCCAATTTCAGAGGTTCCCGTTGTTCCGGTATTGAGGGGTGCTTTTCCACAGATAATCACACCGCCCCAGGTTCCGGGAGTTGCCGCTGAAGAAGTAAAGGATACCGGTGAGGCCGGGGTTCCGTTGGCATAGATCTGCCCGCCCTGTTCTACCAGGACGTATGATGAAGCTGTTGCCGTAGCCACGATTCTTGTTCCTGCAGGAATCACAAGCTTTCCGCCGTCTTTTACCCGAACTGCACCGTTCAGCACATAAACTTTGGTGGGATCCAGGGTAACGACCTGTCCACTGGTTACCTCTCCTTTAAAGTTATTGGGATCCTGGGCAATTCCTACCACAGCGGTAGTTGCAATTTCATCATCGTCTTTGCTGCAGGAATTAACGACCAGTGCAAAACCGGAAATAAACACCGCAGCGAATATGGATAAACAATTTTTCTTCATACTATTTCAGATTACTTCTTTATAAAAGATTTAAGACAAAGTCTTTTTAAAAGACCAAATTACCATTTTTCCGGGTATTTCCCAATACTATTATGCAAACATCCATTATTCTTAAATGCAAAACGGCACCAGAAAAATATTCCGGTGTCGTTTTAAAATAAAATTATTTTAACAAAGACTATCTGTAAATCTTAATTCTTTTTGTTGAATTATTTATTTTAAAAATATAACTACCAACAGATAGTTGTTTTTTTATCTCTGAGAAATTTTTATCATCAGCTGGCGCAGAGAATGTTTTAATATGTTTACCTTTCTCATTAAAAACCATTACTTCAGTATAATCTTGCGAATAATCTGAATTTGCTAATCTAAGAGTTGTTCCGGCAGGATATGCAATACCATGCACTCCTAAATAATTATCTGTCTCGTTTGTTTCAGAAATATTATTATTGCGATCAACATGAAACACTAATCCCCAACCAATTGTAGAGCTGCTAAAATTAGTTACATTTGAAAAAAAATCTACGCTTTTTAGGTTTTCATCCTGCTCAAAATTAACTTTTAGGTTTTTGGGAGATGACGGTGAGGTATTTGGATAAGTGCCCCAAAAAGTGTCATACTGTAAAAAATCAACATTTACATCATTTAAAGCAGCATTACCTTCTTTTCTGATAAAAACCTTAAAATTGTAATTTTTAGTTGACTGCACTACTTTCGGATTTGGTGATGGATACTGACTTGCATTATAAGAATCAAATATAACTTTATTATTATTTGATGACTCTGTAATTTTAAACCCATCGATTTTTAAGTTGGTAGGAAGAGGCGTAACAGGTGGATAATAAGTCAATGTTTTAGCGATTTTTGGTGATCCTTGATTTTCCCAGGTAGATATTACTAAAATCAATTTTGTTGGTATGTAATTTAAATAGTAATTTGTTGAATATGTAGAATATCTTGTTCCTGCAGGGAATGTAAATTGCTCATAATTGCTTTCATCTACTTTTGAATTAAATGATATGAGATTTGAGGGTGCTTCTGAATTTTTATAAACACGCATATCCATCTTAAAGAATGTCCCGGTAATATTAAAACTAAAATCCATTCTATGACCTGCAATATCTACATTGTCAACTGTAAAATCACTTGCGTCGATTGTTTGTGAATATATTTTAGTTGACAATAAAAGCATTAAACAAAATAATAAATGTTTCATATAAATATTTTTAAAAATGATTAATTCTAAATCTTGTGATTTTAATAGTGCAA
>NZ_VTSX01000053.1 GCF_008329705.1 Chryseobacterium sp. SN22
TAAGCTGGTGGCTTACGCCCGGGAAAACAATCTGAAAATCGTTCCGCTTTGTCCGTACGTTCACGCGCAATTCAAACGTCATCCGGAAGAATACAATGATGTCTGGTTCAAAGAAGAAGCATAAAATCTAAAGCCCATTAAAACCATCAACAACCAACCAAATACCATCAACTAAAATGTCACTTATCACAGGACTTCATCATGTTACCGCCATTACCGGCGATACGCAGGAAAATATAGATTTTTACACCGGCGTCTTAGGGCTTCGGCTGGTAAAGACCACCGTTAACTTCGATTATTCCGAGGTTTATCATTTCTATTTCGGAGACGAATTTGGAACTCCGGGAACCATCATGACCACGTTTCCGTATGGAAAAGGACTGGTCAACGGAAGACACGGCAAAGGAATGCTGAATACCACTGCTTTTTCCGTTTCCATGGATTCGTTTGATTATTGGACGAACCGTTTAGAGCAATTCAATATTCCTTTCAAGGAACCTCAGCAGAGGCTTTCGGGTGAAGCTTTTATTTATCTGGAAGATTTCGACGGTTTGGGTTTGGAATTGGTTTTCAATGAGAAGGATGACAGAAAAGGTTATGATAATGGATTTATTCCAAAAGATTTTGCCATCAAGGGACTTCATCACGTGGAAATCTGGCTGGATGCGTATGAAAGGACAGCCGCTTTGCTGACCACTCAAATGGATCACAAATTAATTGCTGAAAGTTCAGACCGGTTTAGGTTTGCTGCTGAAGATGTTCCCGGGAAGTATGTGGATCTGCTTTGCACGCCTGCTGCACTGAAAGGTTTGGCAGGAAGAGGAACGGTTCATCATGTGGCTTTTGCAACACCCGATGCGGAAACCCAACTTGAAATGATTGAAAGATTAAACAAATTCGGATTGGAGCATACTGAAGTGAAAGACCGTAAATATTTCACTTCCGTTTATTTCAAAGAACCGGGCGGAGTTTTGTTTGAAATCGCAACTTCGGGCCCGGGCTTCGATGTGGATGAAGAATCAGCATCGCTGGGTGAGCATCTGAGCCTTCCGCAGCAGTTTGAAGAAAACAGGCAGCACCTGATCAAAGTTTTGCCAAAATTTAATTATCCGACAGAAAAATACAGATAAAATGAGTCATATTTTAGATATAAAAACGGGAGGGAAATCATTGAATGAAGCTGGAAAAGCATTGGTCATGATCCACGGAAGAGGAGGGAGCGCACAGGATATCCTGGGACTTTCACAGCATTTAAACGTTAAGGATTACGCTTTGCTGGCACCGCAGGCAACCAACGGGACCTGGTATCCCTTTTCCTTCATGGCTCCGGCTGAGCAGAACGAACCCTGGCTTTCTTCGGCTATTGAGACTGTCGGAAAAACAGTACAGGCCGCTCTGGATGCAGGAATCAAAGCTGAAAACATTTACTTTTTCGGCTTTTCCCAGGGTGCCTGTCTAACGTTGGAGTTCCTGGCCAGAAACGCTCATAAATATGGCGGGGCAGCGGCCATCATCGGCGGAGTTGTCGGTGAAAAAATCAACCGGGAGCATTACAAAGGCAATTTTGCACAGACTCCGATTTTCCTGGGAACGAGCAATCCTGATTTCCACGTCCCGGTAGAAAGGGTGTATGCGACAGCTAATATCTTACGCGAAATGAACGCGGACGTAACGGAAAAAGTCTATGCTAATTTCGGACATTCTATTAATCAGGAGGAAATTGAATTAGCGAATTCTATTGTTTTTAAATAAAATTGATTTATGAAAAACACGAGAATCTTCAGCGATGAAAAGGGTGGATCTCACTTCAATTTTTATTCATTTGTAAAAAGTAAATTTGCTGGGCATCGGCATTTTTACTCAACATTCAATAAATAAAAACTATGCACGAACAACTTCTTTTAATCCCGGACTTTTAACTGTCGTCATGCTTGCACAGCGCATCAGAATTGTCTATCCTCTATTTTTGGTATCGGCAGTTTTGGGAATCAGCCTGATCTCCGGAGTTCCGGTTTTACAGCTGGATAATATTAAATTTTTTAGTAATTGGAAAAAATCAGGAAATTCTTGAAACGTTAAAAAGGATCATCGAGAATAATGAAGGCTGGAAAGCGGAAATCCGGAGTGATGAAACCGTGTGCCCGGATTATATCAAAGAAAATGAGGTTGATATCGTTCTGCTGAGTTCCGGGTTGGATGAAAAATATGAAAATGAGATCAAAGTTTTTTGTTCAGCTCTCGGTAAAGATGTGAAGGTAATCGACCATTACGGCGGGGGAAGCGGGCTTCTGAAGAATGAAGTTTATTCACTTTTTCCTAATTTGCAGCCGTAAAATAAATATATGTTCCAGAATATCATCAAAAACATCTCGCGATTTGTCAGTTTAACGGCGGAGGAGGAAAAGATTTATGAAGATTTGCTAAGGCTGCAGAAATTCCCTAAGAAAACACATCTTCTGCGCGAGGGAGAAATTTGCCAGTTTGAGGGTTTTATAAAGGAAGGCTGCGTACGGACTTATTACCTTGATGAAAACGGCTTTGAAGTAACGCTTCTGTTTGCCGTTGAAGATTGGTGGATCACAGATATTGATTCGTTTAACAACAAAACGCCTTCCAGGATTTTTATCGAAACCCTGGAAGATACCGAAATCTATATGCTGGATCCGGTAACGAAGGAAGAGCTGCTTGAGAAGGTTCCTAAGTTTGAAAGAGCCTTCCGGATGATGATGCAACGCTATGTAGTGACGCTTCAGAACCGCCTGGTGAATACGATTTCCCAGCCTGCAACGGACCGTTATCTGGAATTCATCAGGGTGTATCCTACGATTCCACAACGGGTAGCGCAGTATTATATTGCATCGTATCTCGGGGTTTCCAAGGAGTTTGTAAGTACGATCAGAAAGCGTTTAGCGAATAGAAGTAAAGAATAATATATACGCAGAATTCCACTCTTATGGAGGGGTGGCGAAATTTTAAAGGATTTTTGACGGGATAGTTTATGCACAATGTATAGACTATCCCGTTTTTTTGTTTCACAAAAATCAACTCTTCAGAGAAAAAGAATCTTAAAATAGTTTTATTTATTAAACTGGTTCAATTTTTTAGATTTTTCCTTGCCATACTTTTGCTTCATTAATTTAAATCAGAATAAAATGTCACAGGAAAACAAAACAGCAGAAGGCTTCGGAATGCCTTGGGAAGATATTTATGGATACGCACAGGCGGTAAAAAAAGGAAATACAGTTTGGATTTCCGGCCAGTTAGGTCACAACGAGAAAGGCGAACTGGCTGATGGAATGGAAGCTCAAATGAAACAGGCATATGCCAACATCAAAGAACTATTGTCAAGATTTGATATGACGACGGAAAATGTGGTGGAAGAAGTGATCTATGCAATGGATATGACGACTGCATTTGAGGCACGGAAAAATTTCAAAGCAGAATTCTATGGCAATCCTAAAGCTGTAGCAAGTACAATGGTTGGAGTGAGCGGACTCGCATTGCCCGGACAACTTGTCGAAATTAAAATTGTTGCAACCGTATAGGTTTATCACTAAAATTTTCAAAGCTGATGTATTAAGCCAGTTCAATGCACAGGAGGAAACGGTGTTTATATTTTCGTTTTAAAAGGAAGCGCAGAAGTTGAAGATCAGAGATTAGAAAAAAGAGATGGTTTCGGGTTTGGGATATTTCCGGTTTGAACATTAAGTCAACTTCAGAAAATACTGAAATTTTGTTGATGGAAGTTCCGATGGCGACATAATAGAAAAAATTAAACAGTCACTTTTTTAAGAGTGAAATATTTAGGCTTGGGTTTTATAATCTAAGCCTGTTTTTTTTTGAAAAAATTAGTTCTCATTCTGTTTTTTTTATTTAAGTAATT
>NZ_VTSX01000054.1 GCF_008329705.1 Chryseobacterium sp. SN22
AAATAGATTCAGATACCATAATTCTTGATTTACTTTCAAATTCTAAGAACTGTAAAATTATAAATAATTGATTTATAGAAATTTATAAAAGTGAAATTTGATGAATATGAGTAGTTAAATAAAATATTTAAGATTATTCTTTAATGCCGCACAATATCGTGTGGCTTTTTTTAAAAAAAGATGAAGGTATTATAGCATTTTAAAATGTTTGGTTTTTTAAAAAGATCTCTACACGAAAGGATTTGTGCGGTCGCAAAGGTCAAATTGTTTATAATGCTATTAAACCATATTTAAAATAAAATGAGAAAAATAATTACTTTATTTATTGTTTTTACAACAGTAATACTAAAGTCTCAGACAAAAAATGAGAATACTCTATTCAATGCAAAATGCGCTATTGGAGAAGTAAGTTCTGAAGAAAGAAATTGGAAACTGAAAAAGAAAGATATTGATGATGTTGTGAATCTTTCTTTAAAATCTCAAGAAATAAAAAGTTTAGTAACACTGGATTTAGCATATACTAAATCCAATTGTGAAATTACTGTAAATAATTTACTTTATAATAATAAGAAATACACGGTTGTATTAAATGCAGGAAATTATATCACACTGTTTGATGGAAAAAAACGTAAGTTATATGGATGTGATGATGTTAAGTGCAATAAATATTTTCCTATTCTCAAAGAAAATCCAAATGCAAGTATTTTCAATAAAAGTGAAATACAGTACTCAACTGAGGTTAACGGGAAAAAAATATATATAAATGAGGAAAACTGCATTTTCATATATCAAAAAAATAAAGAAATATTTAATAATTGTGTGGAAGATGTAGATGTTTCTATTAATAAAAAAAATATAGATAGAAATGTGCTTTCATTAATATATGCCAGTGGAAGTCACTTTTTATTTGTTGATTATGTTTTTGATAAGAATAATAAAGTAAAATCAAAGAAGGTTTCTTATGTTATTTCTACGCCATCAGGGCAAAAGACAAAAATGAAAAACATCGTCATCAACATTGATGATTTTGATTTTGAAAAAATTATTGAAAAATATTTTAATAATTAAGGTTCTTTTTGCTGCCGCACGAATCCTTTCGTGTGGCTTTTTCTTTAAATATCATTCTCTGAAATGGTATTATTTTTTATCTTTATAAAAACAGACCATGATGAGTAGAAATTACAAATTTCATAATCCGGAAGGTTTGTATTTTATAAGTTTTGCTGTTGTAGGATGGCTTGATGTACTTTATAAGAAATGAATACAAAGAGATTCTTTTGGAAAGTATAAGATTCTGCCAAAAAAATAAAAGGCTAGAAATACATACCTGGCGCATCATTTCCAGCCATGTACATTTGGTTTTAGAAGTATAAGCGGACAAAAACCGGAGCTTCTTATCGGTGATTTAAAAAGATTTACTGGCAAAGCAATGGTACAAGCCATCAAAGAAAATCCTAAAGAAAGCAAAAGAAATTCCGGCTGGATTTCTTTCTTAAAGAAGGTTCAAAAAGTTCAAATGTAAACCCATATCAATTTTGGAGACATGATAATAAACCGATTGAACTTTGGAGCAATCCCGTTATCCACCAAAAAATAAATTATATGCATCAAAATCCTGTGGAAGCCGGCTTGGTTTTCCGTGCAGAAGATTACAGACACAGCAGTGCTATAGATTATTCTGATGAAAAAGGACTTTTGGACAATGTTGTAGTTTTTAGAATGTTTGACATTTAAAGAGCGGCCACACGAAAGGATTCGTGCGGTAGCGGGGGGGAGCAATAATTGGCAAATCTGGAGTTACGGGTAATGCAGGAGGAACTAGAGGGCCACACCTGCATTTCGAAATATTAAATACAACATCATATCCTAAAGGCCTACCAAACAGAATGAATCCAGCATATTTTATAAAATTACAACCCATTAAAAATGATATACAAGATGAAGCCAAAAAGAAAAAACATTATTAGATTTATTTATTTTAAAATTTTAATTATAGGAATATTTTTATTTACTAATAGTCTTTTTTCACAAAATCGACAATTAAGGACCTGCTTTATAAATAGGAAATCAGTAATAATTAATAATATTTATAATATTGAGGGAAGTGTAAAAAATATTTCATTGTTAATGAAGAAGAAAGATTCTATTCTTAGAAATGGAAATGAATGTGGTGACTGGCTAGAGGAAGAACATAATATTTTATATGCAAATGATCTTGTAATCGAATTTAATAATAAAATATATGCTATTGATAAAATTTTATTTAGAAAAAATGGAAATAGCATACAGATAAATAAAAAATTTATTATTGATCATACATATTCCATTGATATGTTTGAAAAAGATTTTTGTAAAAAAATTATACAGGATAAAGAAACTAATAATGATCAGGTTAGTTATCAAGTGCCTTACAGTACAAATTCTTCAGATTCTTTTTGGAAATTTAAATTTAAAAATAAAAAGCTTATAGAAATACAATTTTTTAATCCATGCTAATAAAATTACTCCAAAGTTTTTAATTTCGGAGTTTTTATGAGATCCTTGTTAAA
The DNA here is from genome assembly GCF_008329705.1 of Chryseobacterium sp. SN22. Taxonomy (GTDB): domain Bacteria; phylum Bacteroidota; class Bacteroidia; order Flavobacteriales; family Weeksellaceae; genus Chryseobacterium. The sequence goes on from NZ_VTSX01000054.1 coordinate 2,550, forward strand.
AAATTTAATGGTAGAATTTATTAATCATATCTACCAAAATCCTGTGGAAGCCGGTTTGGTTTTCCGTGCAGAAGATTACAGATACATCAGTGCTATAGATTATTCTGATGAAAAAGGACTTTTGGACAATGTAGTAGTTTTTAGAATGTTTGATATTTAAAGAACGGCCACACGAAAGGATTCGTGCGGTAGAGGGGCAACGGATTAAATTATTAAAATACAGAGTTTGGCCATTTAATTATTATTTAATAAAACTGTCTTAAGCGTTTTATTTTTGTAATCAAAAGTAGACTTTAATCTATATGAACGGAAGGAACTTATTTTGTCATTCATAAAAGTTGGAGGAAACTTAGCAAGATTGATAAGTCGTTTTAATTCCTTTGTTATTACTTCATTTTTTCCTTTTTCTATCTTAAATCTTGATAAATTATAATCTTTTTCTATAATAAAAGAAATTATAAAAACATTTTCTAATGGCATTTTATCATCTTTTAATAAGAGAAAATCAAACGAATTAGATAATTTATCAATTTTAAAATACACTAAATTATCATCAACGTTATATATTTTTTGTATTTTTTGAAAATCCTTTGATGGCGGTGGTGGTGGATTATTACCTCTTATTTCTTTCTGTCCGT
>NZ_VTSX01000055.1 GCF_008329705.1 Chryseobacterium sp. SN22
AACGCTTATAGCCTAAAGCCTACAGCACCTAGAGGGGGAATTAGCTCAGCTGGCTAGAGCGCCTGCCTTGCACGCAGGAGGTCAAGGGTTCGACTCCCTTATTCTCCACAGTTTTGGAAAACTGGTTTAAAAGTTACGATTGGAGCCAAAAACAACAATTGTTCATCAGTTTGAAGGAAAGAAAAATAAGATCATTGACATTAACGGTAAAGACATCACAAAGAGAAAACCGAGCACTTATAAGTGCTTGAGTAACCTAAAAATAGGAAAGAAATCGTTAAGGGCGTATGGCGGATGCCTAGGCTTTCAGAGGCGAAGAAGGACGTGGTAAGCTGCGAAAAGCTCGGGGGATTGGCACACACGAATTGATCCCGAGATGTCCGAATGGGGCAACCCAATACATTGAAGATGTATTACTCTAATTTATTAGAGAGCAAACCCGGAGAACTGAAACATCTAAGTACCCGGAGGAAAAGAAATCGAAGAGATTCCGTAAGTAGTGGCGAGCGAAAGCGGATTAGCCCAAAAGTCTTTATATATTTAGAAGAACGTACTGGAAAGTGCGGCCGTAGACGGTGATAGCCCGGTATTCGAAAGGTATATTAAGATGATAAATGAGTAGGGCGGGACACGTGAAATCCTGTCTGAATATGGGGGGACCATCCTCCAAGGCTAAATACTCCTGAAAGACCGATAGTGAACAAGTACTGTGAAGGAAAGGTGAAAAGCACTTCGAATAGAAGGGTGAAATAGAACCTGAAACCGTACGCCTACAAGCGGTCGGAGCCCACATGTTGGGTGACGGCGTGCCTTTTGCATAATGAGCCTACGAGTTAATTTTACTAGCGAGGTTAAGGACTTCAGGTCCGGAGCCGGAGCGAAAGCGAGTCTGAATAGGGCGCATAGTTAGTAGGATTAGACGCGAAACCTTGTGATCTACCCATGGGCAGGTTGAAGCTTTGGTAACACAAAGTGGAGGACCGAACCGGTTGACGTTGAAAAGTCTTCGGATGACCTGTGGGTAGGGGTGAAAGGCCAATCAAACTGGGAGATAGCTCGTACTCTCCGAAATGCATTTAGGTGCAGCGTCGCAACAAAGTTTATTAGAGGTAGAGCTACTGATTGGATGCGGGGGTTTCATCGCCTACCAATTCCTGACAAACTCCGAATGCTAATAAATGTTCTGCGGCAGTGAGGGCATGGGTGCTAAGGTCCATGTCCGAGAGGGAAAGAACCCAGACCAACAGCTAAGGTCCCCAAATTTCTGTTAAGTTGAAGCAACGCGGTTGGACTGCATTGACAGCTAGGATGTTGGCTTGGAAGCAGCCATTCATTTAAAGAGTGCGTAACAGCTCACTAGTCGAGCGGTCCGGCATGGATAATAATCGGGCATAAACAGAATACCGAAGCTATGGATTTGTAATTTATTACATCTGGTAGGAGAGCATTCTATCGGCGTAGAAGCTGAGTCGTGAGGCTTGGTGGAGCTTATAGAAAAGAAAATGTAGGCATAAGTAACGATAAAGGGGGCGAGAAACCCCCTCACCGAAAGACTAAGGTTTCCTCAGCCATGCTAATCAGCTGAGGGTTAGTCGGGACCTAACGCGAACCCGAAAGGGGTAGTGGATGGACAATGGGTTAATATTCCCATACTTGCTCACACTAAAAAGGGGACGGTTCGATGTAGCTACTAAAGACGGACGGAAGTGTCAAGGCCTAGCCTTCGGGCGAAGCTGCTGTAGTGTAATCGGATCCAAGAAAAGCCGAAGTGAAGCAACCCGTACCAAAACCGACACAGGTGGTCGAGGAGAGAATCCTAAGGTGCTCGAGTGAGTCGTGGCTAAGGAACTAGGCAAAATAGTCTCGTAACTTCGGAAGAAGAGACGCCAGCAGCAATGCTGGCCGCAGTGAAGAGGCCCAGGCGACTGTTTATCAAAAACACAGGACTCTGCTAAATCGAAAGATGCTGTATAGGGTCTGACACCTGCCCGGTGCTGGAAGGTTAAGGAAGGGCGTTAGCGTAAGCGAAGCGTTTGACTGAAGCCCCAGTAAACGGCGGCCGTAACTATAACGGTCCTAAGGTAGCGAAATTCCTTGTCGGGTAAGTTCCGACCTGCACGAATGGTGTAACGATCTGGGCACTGTCTCAGCCACGAGCTCGGTGAAATTGTAGTATCGGTGAAGATGCCGATTACCCGCAATGGGACGAAAAGACCCTGTGAACCTTTACTATAACTTCGTATTGACTTTGAGTAAGTAATGTGTAGGATAGGTGGGAGGCTTTGAAGCGGGCACGCTAGTGCTCGTGGAGCCAACGTTGAAATACCACCCTTTACTTACTTGGAGCCTAACTTGATTATTCAAGGACATTGCGTGGTGGGTAGTTTGACTGGGGTGGTCGCCTCCAAAAGAGTAACGGAGGCTTTCAAAGGTACCCTCAGCACGCTTGGTAACCGTGCGTAGAGTGTAATGGCATAAGGGTGCTTGACTGTGAGACCTACAAGTCGATCAGGTGCGAAAGCAGGACATAGTGATCCGGTGGTTCCGTATGGAAGGGCCATCGCTCATAGGATAAAAGGTACTCCGGGGATAACAGGCTAGTCTCCCCCAAGAGCTCACATCGACGGGGAGGTTCGGCACCTCGATGTCGGCTCGTCACATCCTGGGGCTGGAGAAGGTCCCAAGGGTTGGGCTGTTCGCCCATTAAAGTGGCACGCGAGCTGGGTTCAGAACGTCGTGAGACAGTTCGGTCTCTATCTATTGCGGGCGTTAGATGTTTGAGAGGGCTTGATTCTAGTACGAGAGGACCGAATTGAACAAACCTCTGGTGTATCAGTTGTACCGCCAGGTGCACCGCTGAGTAGCTATGTTTGGAAGAGATAAACACTGAAAGCATATAAGTGTGAAACTCGCCTCAAGATGAGACATCTTTTAAGGGTCGTGGGAGATGACCACGTTGATAGGCTACAGGTGTAAAGTTGGTAACAGCATAGCCGAGTAGTACTAATTACCCGTAGATTTATTGCCTATTGGTTCTCAATAAAGCCTTATAAGTGCAACCAAGGTTTTGCCTTTGTGATGATATTTACCGATAAATTATGTAAAATGTACCAAAGTACAAGGTATCAAAGTAAAATACTTT
>NZ_VTSX01000056.1 GCF_008329705.1 Chryseobacterium sp. SN22
AGCGGGTCATATGCTCTACGCCTCCTGCGATATAGATTTCCCCTTCTCCGGCAGCAATCGCACGGAAGGCATTCGCCACCGCAGACATTCCCGAAGCACACAGCCTGTTTACCGTTTCACCCCCGATGAACTTTTTTCTCATCCTAAAAATAGTGACAGTATCTTATATAAAATAAAAAATGAATTACCAATAAGATCAATATATTCTATTTATGATAATGTTTTTAATATTACTTTTGATAGAAATGGTAAAATTATTCGATAGTATCTGCTATTCAACGGTAATATAGTATAAAAGTGGATTTTTTTGAAGATTACGATACTACAGACAGTAATTAAAAACAGATAAAGATTATGAAAACTTTAAAAAAGGAAAGGTTAGATATTCACCTCCACCTACAGAATAATTTATTTATACTACTTTTTTTATTATTCTCAAACTTTTTATTTTCACAGAAATTCGATGAGTATTATTTAACCACTAAAATCGTAACTTTTAAAGATCCTATACTTGTAGTTCCGGATTATGATAAAGTTGGTATTTTCATAATGGAGAGTGAAGATTTTGAAAAAGAAAAAAATATCAAAAAATTATTTAATCAAAAGAAAGCTTTTCTTTTCGATACAAATGGATTTAGTTATGAGTCAGTGCTTGAAAGAGAGAAAATGGGTTATAAAGAAGACGAATATGATTACAGTTACAGAAAAGAAGAAAAAAAAGCAATAATTCTGAAATTAGATAAGAAAGTAAAGTCTTTTTATGTAGGTTTTATAAGACTGCGATATTACAATCGTATTGATGCTTCAGCCCATGCACGATACCCTTATATTAAAAATACTGACAATTTTGAACCTGTTTTAATTCCTTCTTTTACAGATTGATAGTTATATTAATTAAAAAATAGAAAAATAATCTCATTGATATGAGAGTCTCAATTGTATCAGTGAAAATAAAGAGTCTGTCCTTTTCAGACAGGCTCTTTTTTCTACACTCAATCTCACAAATCTTTAATTATAAACATCTGGCCCAGGAAAGAAAAAATGCAGAAAGAATTTACCAGTATAAAGATCACCTGGGAAATGTAAGGCTGAGTTATTTTAACAACGGCAGCAACGTAGAAGTTCTTGAGGAAAACAATTATTATCCGTTTGGGATGAAACATGAAGGATACAATGTATCAGCAGGTAATTCTTCATACCAGTACAAGTACAACGGAAAAGAATTGCAAACGGAATCTGGAATGTATGATTACGGAGCGAGGTTTTATATGCCGGATATCGGGAGATGGGGTGTGGTTGACCCGCTGGCGGAGAAACACAGAAGACATAATCCTTTCAATTATGCAGTCAACAATCCTATATTATTTATTGATCCTGATGGTAGAGATATTAGATTTGGTGATAATATTTACTCGTATGAAAAAAATCGAGATTACAGTAAAATTAAAAATGAGTTTGACAGAAAGGCTTATGAAGCGTTAGATTATTTATATTCTACTGGTGCACTAAATGTTACAATAGGCGAGGGTAAAGAGGCTAAAACAGTTAACATTATGGATGAAATGATTAATGATAAAAAGAATACTTTTACAATTAATGAGCAGACAGAAAATGGTAAAAAAAACGAGTTTGACCCTAATAGTAAATCCGTAAAATTCAACACATCAGAAGGTATAAGATTTAGGAAGGATGGTACAAAATCAACAATGGAAGAAGGGAATATTGGTTATAATAGCCCTTCATCTAGACTTGGACACGAAATCATTCATGGATATAATCTTTTTTCAAATCCAAAAAAATATGGAGAAAGAAATCGTAATAAATATGATAATAATACTGATAAGTTGATACTAACACCAGACAATCGAAATGTAGGATTTCCAGATCAAGAAGAAGAATATACAACAACAAATTTAGGCAATCAAATGAATCAAAAATTAAATGAAGATAAAAGAACGAATTATGGAATAATACCTTATACGGTAGAAAGTGTCACATCAACAAAAATTAAACCACCTTCAACTCTAAAATAATTATGAAAGTTAAATATTTATTACTAATGCTGTTGATTGTTGCTACCTCTTGCAGTAATCCAGGGACTGCATTATTTTACTACAATGGCTCGGCTCCGGGCAGCCGGATCTTTTTACTTTTTGTTTTAAATCTGAATCAGATTATTTAAATCGGTTGGAAAATACCTATGATTTGTCTGTTGTAATTCCGCCTCCGGAAGAAAGTTCATCCCCTGAA
>NZ_VTSX01000057.1 GCF_008329705.1 Chryseobacterium sp. SN22
CTTGCTGCCAAAGCAACGATAAGAATAAGGATCAGTGCTACTGCAACCCATAAAATAGGATTGGACATCAAACCATCTGAACTGCCCCCTTTATCCATATCGACATCTACCTTTAAATCTGCTGCTTCCGTTATTTTTTAAATGAAATAAAAGTTAATGATTTTCGCCATATACATAATCTCGATTTAACATTTGATCATCCAGTTACAGTAATAACTGGAACAAATAAAATAGGTAAAACTAGTTTACTTTTACTTATTGCATGTAGTCATGTAAATTTTCAGAAATATGATTCTACAAAACCAGAAACAATTTTGAGACTTCATATTTGGCGAGATGTATTTACATTTACTGCTGTAGAATCTTCTACCAGACGTTATTCTTATGAGTTATTTTGGAGAGTTGGGAATACAAACCGAACTGGAGAAGGAAAGAGAGCTATTGGAAGCCAATCTTGGACAGGCTTGGGTAAATTTAGTAGTGATTCCACAAGGATGAATGCTAAAATAAGAGATAAACAAGTTCGACTAATTGATTTAGACAGACTTTTGCCAGCACGAAATTTTTCTTCAAGTTTAAGGCGGAAAACAGACAGCGCAAATCGTGTTAGATTACATGAAGATATTGAGCAAGCATTCAATTATATATTTGAGAATAATATTCCATTTGAAATATATAAAATTGGCTCACATATAAACAAAATTTCATATTTATTAATTCCCTCAAATCTTGCTGCCAATCCACATCAAGATTCATATTCAAGTTTTAATGCTGCATCGGGTGAAGAATCTCTAATAAATATTCTTGTAGACATATTTGATGCCCCAATAGACTCTTTAATTATGATTGATGAACTTGAAGCTGGAATTCATCCAAATATTCAAAGACGTCTTACGGACATAATACAATATATATCATGGCATCATAAAAAACAATTTATTATTACAACTCATTCACCAACTTTATTATCTGCCTTACCACAAAAATCTAGAAAATTTATTGATAAAAAGACTAATGGAGATTTTGAAGTGATTTCAGCTATATCGGTTAATGCTGCCTTTTCAAGAATGGATTTAGATGCTTATCCATTAGTAAGATTATATTGCGAAGACACTGAAGCAGAATTTATAATCAAAAATATTTTGATGACTATAAATCAAAACAAAAAGCATTTTAGTAAACTAATAAACATAATTACTTCAGGACCGATTGACCAAGTTAAAAATGACTATCTAAGACACAAAAGAAATTATCGTCAAATGCATTTAAAAATTGGATATTGTTGCATTTTTGACGGTGATCATATTACTCATCCACAGTATTCTTTATATCATGAAAACCCTGATGAATTTACCTTTTTTTTATATCCATACGTTGCTCCTGAGAAATTCTTGGTGACAGCTTACCTAAATGCTAATCCAAATGCTCAGTTAGCAACTGCATTAACACATTCTGATCATCATGCTTTATTTCAAGTTATGGTTAGTTTAGGATTAGCGGCTGATGAAGGACAAGCTAGAAATATTTGTTGGATGGCTTTTACTAATACTCCAGAATATATTTTGCTTAAGACAAATATGACAACCTTTTTACTAAATGTAGTAAGACATTTTTCAGAATTAGGCGAGTAAAACTAAAATTGTCAATATTGCTTTAGAACTCTTTTGAATCGTAAAAAAATTAAATTATGGAAATTCAATTTTTCCCTATATTCTGTTCCCTGAGATAGGGGGTCCCTGTTTTTCCGGCAAAGACCACAGGTACCGTCCCGTCATATAGATAGGTCATGCTGTCAGCCACTTCCAGTAC
>NZ_VTSX01000058.1 GCF_008329705.1 Chryseobacterium sp. SN22
ATACATTGTGCAGATATTACATTAAAGCATAAGAATAAAATTATTATTAGATATTTCATTATTTAGTTTTTGGAGTTAGTATAAATAAATTTTTCTTGATATTGATTTTATTAAAATCATATTGCATAACGGCAGGAGCGCTTTCAAAGGGAGTAAAATTATGTGATTTTCCTTTATATAAATTTCCATCGGACTATATGATTTTCTTTGTCCAAATGGCAAGTTAAACTGTCCAGAAGCATCTAATTCTGTTCTAATTGTATTTATAATTTTTTCATTTGGACCAGCTAACCCATAAATTAAATTTTGATCTAACAAATTATTTTATTCATGACTTATTTCGTGTAAGGTAGACATACCATAGCCCATGGTTAAAGGATTAAGAGCTTCACTCGTTCCTGCTATAAATTTATCAATCTGATCGGTATTAATATTTAGATCATATGTTACAGTTGCATCATAAAATCCATCGATTACTTCTCCACGAGAACCTGTCGGGTCAATAGATGTTCCTTTAGAATTATCTGAATTGATTTGATATTCTGTTCGGTGATTATCAATAGCTCCCTTTAACATATCACGAGCCGTTTTACTTCCTCCCGCATCAGTAGACTCTTGGTAACTTAATTTTCCATCATCTCCAACCGATAATTTCAATCCTGTTTCTTTTTCTAAATCACTTACGATTTTATTTTGGGTATCAGCGGAAACACTTTTTCCGAATATTATATCTTGATTCTGCATTCCATCCGGATCAATAAAACGTATTGGATTATTATAAGCATAAGTATAAGTACTCCAACGTCTCGAAGTTTCAGCTAACGGGTCCACCACACCCCATCGTCCAATATCCGGCATATAAAACCTTGCACCGTAATCATACATCCCGGATTCCTGGATTTCCTTGCCGTTGTATTTGTAATTCCTGTATCCTCCCAGCATACTTTTCACTCCCCCGATATGATTTATCCCAAATGCATAATAGGTATTGGTATTGGTGATCTAGAGATTCCCCTGGCCCCTTCTGTCCTTTGCATAATTTACCCTTACGTTTCCAAGGTGATCCACATACCGGTAAATATAACGGTTTTCCAAGGCATTGTTCTATAGATATTAATGGTAGATAATCTATAAATAGGTCTTTTTACTGATATATAAAACCCACCGCTTTGCAGTGAGTTTATTTTTATATACCAATACGAGCAGACGCTCGCGCCAGTGTAGGAATATATTATTGTTGGTTACGATTCAGCTTATAATGTTTTAGTATGATGTTTTTTGAAGAATCATTTAGCTTATATGAAATACCTTTATCTTTATACCTCCAAAATTCTAATCTATTATCTGCAAACAATGTATCTTTTTTGGTAAGAAATGCAAATAC
>NZ_VTSX01000005.1 GCF_008329705.1 Chryseobacterium sp. SN22
TCTGGGTTACGATGATTCAAAGTACGATCTGCCAAAATTGAACATTCACGAGGTTGAAGTGGAAAACCTCACAGATGAGGTGATAACAGATAAGTACGGGAAGCCGATCCTGTTTAAAGACAATACGTAATTTTTCATTTTACTTAATTTTAGATATTATAATTTCTCGGGTATAACGATCAAAAATGACAAAATCTCCGTCATTTTCAATTATTATTTCATTACCTTTACTTCGCGCTATAATTTTTCCATTTTCTCGAATAATAAAATCATCCTGTACAGGATACATTCTTCCTGAATATTTCAGACCAGGCATTTTTTTTGCAGATAATCCAGAATGGCAATCTTCAACTTCAACTAATATACTATTTATAAGACCTAAAGCATCTTCATTCGAATTACAAGGTTTTGCAATTTGAAGTTTATAAAAATAGGTTTTCAATCTTTCATTTTTTTTTAATATTTCTCCGCATTTTCTTAAGGGAGGAATATTTATTAAATTTAATTCTTCTATTAATGTAAGCATTTTATGTAATATTGCTAATTTCCAAATATACAAAACAATAAATATGATATATCTTACGGGTTTCCGTAAAGCAAAAAAATCCCAACTCTTGTCAGGATTTATCAATGAAACCTTAATTATTTTCCAAGGTACCTTTTCACTGCAGCCGCAGAAGTCCCAACAGCTTTGACAGCCTCTCTTATTTTTTCCTTAGAAATACCAAGCTCTTTTGACCAATATTCTAATTCCCAGTCTTCATGCACATTTACTTTACTTGCATCCTGCGGTCTTCTTTTACTTAAATCGTCACTCATAATAAATAATTTTGTTGGTTAATAAAGTAAAGATAAGCAGCTTCCGAATCATAGCCCTACGGGTTTCCGTAAAGCAAAAAAATCCTGGCAACAGCTGGGATTTAATAGATTATATGATTTTTGGATTTTTAAAAATTATTTATTGCAAAGATTCTAGTCTTCGTTTTCATCGTCTTCCAATTTCGTTTTTGTCCATTCACCTCCGATATATTCTCTTTCCATTGAATAGCCATAATCCAGATCAAAAGCGTCATTAAGAGTTGCATCGTTAATTATCATTTGTTCCAGTGTTACAAGTCTTATGTCTTCGGGCATTTGGTCGCCTGTCAGAAATTGCCAATCTCCATCTATATCGTGGACAACACGTGTGATAGGTTTAGCAAGGTCCAGCCATTGCCTCGTGGTAAATATTCCTAAATTTTTATCTTCCCTGAATTTGAAATCAGCATTTCGGTCGAGTAGGGGCTGATCGGGTAAAAATTTCTTTTCAAAACCTTCTTCCCAGGGAAATTTATCATTTCTATCACTCCAAACAAGTTGAACGGCGGGAAATTCTGTTTTGTCATAGTACTGTAAAGCTACCCCAAAATAATCGGGAATATTTCTTTCATCTACTGGTAAAAACTCAGCTCTGCTGTCCTTAAAAATGTTGTCATAATTGGAATAAGTTTTAATGGTTCCACCATTTCTTATTAATTCAGCAATATCATTAATTATTTCATTGCCAAGTTTATCCGGTAAGCCAAAACAGATTACTTCAGGTTGCTTGTAAGTCTCAAAAAGACCGATGCTGTATGCAAAAGATGAAGAATAGTCAGAACGTCCTACCATGATTACCTGAAGTCCATATTTATCAATGTTTGTCTTAGTCTCAATAAGAAGTTCATTCTTACTCATACACTTGTGTTCTATTTCTTTATTCATTTAAGCATTAGGATATTTTAATGATATATTTGTTTTAGTGAGACTAAAGAATCCCGACGCTCGTCCGGATTTTTCATTGATTTTAAATTGAATAATTTTTGAGGATGAACTTCTAAACCTTTTGAAAGCTCATATATTGTGGAAATTCCAAAAGCCAATTGGAATTCAATTTTATCCATTACAGTTGATTCGTTAAGACTTATTTAAACAACGGATCATCGAAAAATTCTTTCAGGGTAATTTTTACGAGCGTACAGAATCTTTTAATGGTGTAGATGGTAACGCCTCTTTCGCTTTCAAAGCTTTCCCAGCGGTTGACTTGTTGACGGTCTATCTCATGGAGCTTGGCAAACTCGCTTTGACTGAGCCCGGTAGATTTTCTCAGATTAATTAATCTCTGAGTAATCATATTCCTCAATTCTATATCGTCTTTACTAAGTTTGCTCATGAGACAATTTTAGAATATTTAATAAAAACATTTGTAATCCATTTGGTTTACAAATGTTTTTTGTATATATTTGAAAAATATTAAAAGACACAATGCAATAGGTGGATTAGGCTTCTATATTAGCACTAAACCATTTGTAAATACGAATTTCCGGCTGTATCATATAGAAATCCAGTACTGCCGGAAAATCAAGAGGCCTAAAAAAACAAAATGATGAAAAAGAAAAATTTAGATATGGAAGCCCGGTTTTGGTCCGGCAGTGAGATGGATTCCGGGATGAAATTGATGGAAACCTTTTTCCAGTTCAACGATCCGGTGACCGCCCGGGAGATGCTTAATAATATCATGATCTGTGCTGTAAAAGAGAAATCCGTACCGCCTCAGAATGCGGCGGCGGTTTTCCATTTTTATCTGGCTTTGCGGTCTTTTGTCCGCGCGTGTTTTCTTATCAGCCGGAAAAGAAACAAATGGACCATTGAAGAATCTCCTGAAAACAACTCGCCCATGATAATGGGAAACCTTTCGGACAAAGAATACAAGGATCCGGTGCGGATCTTCCGGAAGGCTTTCAAGGCCTACAGCACGAAAGAATACGATGCGTTTCTTTCGTCGGTGGTTTATTTCTCTCTTTCAGATTCCGGATGCGAAGAGGAAAAAAAAGATCATGGGACCGTATATTCATCTGGTTAAAATGCTGGAGGCTGGCAATCTGATTGTGGAAAGAGCGGGAAAGGAGTGAGGGGTATTGTGGCAGATGTTTTAAAGTTAGATATGATATTCCCTTTAAGAACCAATTTTAGAGGAGCAAGAATTAACCTGGAACAACCGGTTCCGCATGGTGATAATATTCCATTTCCGGCCAGTTGAAATCGGGTAGGCCGGGCAGATCTTCAAGCCGGAAGTCCTGCTTGAATTCATTTAAATAGTTGTCATGATTGGGATTATAGCTCATCATAAAACTGAACTGGCCATTGGTACCGTACCAGAAAACATATAGTTTTTTATGGTTGTCATCATAGAAATATTTATTGGTCTCTTCATAATCATGCCGATTGGTTACGGCATCGACCGGACTGCTGTAAATTTCATTGCCATTATGGTCAAATACCGAAATCCCTTTGGCTCACAGAACTCCGTCCGCGTACTCAAAGTAATTGACCCGGATGTAGTTTCCCACCCTATGCCTTTCCCGGATTTCGATGGTCGGAAACAACTTGTAGTCTGCCAGGATCGCTTCAGCCGGTTCATCAGGATCCCTGTAATATATTAAATGGATCCTTTCCCCTTTCCGGTATTCTTCTTTTCTTTTGGCCATGCCGTTTACGGAGAATACCTTGATGTATCTTTCCAGGATAGCCGCCTGAGCCGGAGAGATGGCTCTTTCAAACTGATCCTCGTAAGAAATTTCGGTTGTCATTATGTTTTGGTTTATTTTTCTTTGATGAATATCGTTGTTGTCTTATTCGATGTACCGGCATTTATCAGATTTGTTGGAAAGCTTTTTCAGTCTTCTGTTGGGTATGCTTTATATTCTTCTTCCGTAAACAGCCACCGGTGTTCCGGATTTTTAGGGTAATTCTTTTGCTGCTGTTCGTAAATTTCTCCTTCATCCCTGATCCACAAGATCTGGTAAAGCTTAATGTGCTCCTGTTTCTTCTCCCTGTCGTGAAGGTCTTCTCCTTTTATCATTTTGTTATATGATTTCCAGGTTTTGTTTTCACAGCATTCGCATTCATCAAGATATACGGCCAGGTACCCGCATATTTCGCAGAACTCGGGATGCTTAAAACGGTTGAGGTAATCTCTGTTCAGTCCGGAATAATACAATGGGCCGTCATAGGGCTGTAAAGATAAGAATTGCAGGAAATTCCCGAATCTGATGCTGTGTTCCGGCACATACAGCTGATCATCATTCGGGCCGTGGTGCCCGGATTTTTTTTGATGGAATTCTATAATTAAAAAGCGGTAGATCCCTTGAAACTGATCAAAACTATGGAAATGCATATTCTTCACTTCATTCCACCGATAAGAAATCCCTTTGTAGCTAAAACCCAAATTTTCAGCGGAAATGGTATGCCTGTTTTCCAGATAATGCTTCCTGCAGGCCACATACTCCCAGCCGGAGCCGGATCTTGTTTCGCCTTTGGCGCCGCAGGTCTCGCAGATGGATTGGGATTTCTCCGTGTATTTCTCAATGATCGTGTGGAGGTTGCTGCCATAGGCATCAGCGGTATAAAACCTGAGTTCCGCGTATTTTTCTTTGATGCAAGAAACCTTTTTGTCCCAGCCGTTTTCATGGAGTTGCCGGATCAGTTCCAGGGTCAGGGGATACCAGCCTTCAGAAATCTGAAGGTCGATCCCGTTCAAATCGGCAAGCTTCCTGAGATCAAACGCATTGATCTCCTCATTAATGATAAAATCTTCCAGGCGAGTACAGTTTTTATTGATGAATTCGGCTTCCCTGTAGAGGCGGTTTCTCTCTTTCTTTTCTGTATTAGCGGGAGTTTCAGCGGAAAGCTTTTCGGTATCCAATTTATTAGATTCAATAGCAGCGGAGCCGGTTTGGCTGGAAAGCTTGTGGTGCTCAGATTCCTCTTTCGGTTTGGGTTTATACCTATTTAAATTGCGTAGATGATGCATAAAATGATCAATCCTGATATAATGGCTGTCGTTGTCATTTTTTTTTCGTCCGTTTAATAAAATTCTATGTTCAGGTAGTATGGCACGTACTTATTTACCTGATGGTATTCCTGATCCAGTTATTTAATTCGAAGCTGTATTTAATAACCAGAGGATACCAGCATGCACCAAATGTTGGATGATCTTTTTTTTCATACACCCGGATCCCTTTACTGAGTCCGAAAATAGTTAAATTCGGGTTTTTGCTCAGGTTGGCCAAACGGTTTTCGAGCCACTCTACGGTAGACTGATCTCCTGTACCGTTATACTTTCTCAGTACCTCAATGATGCTGACCTCAATTTTGTCGGAATTCTTTAAAATATGGTCTATATCATCTGTCAGATCCAGATCGTTTATAAAATCAATGGACAACAGGTGCTCATCACTATTTTCAAATAAATGCCGGTATTCGAAATCCTTCAGGATGGTTCTGGCATGATGCAGCAGGGAAGCCGTTTTATCAGGGTTTTCCTCCAATTTCAGAATGTTGATAAAAGGAATATTTTCATTCAGTCTGATATAAGCCTCAATCTTGTGATGACCGTCAAGCACATAGGTACAGCTGTATTCTGAGTTTAATATATTGCATGAATCAAAAATCAATACCATAGGTTTCATGCCCGTTCTGATTAATTCACAGTAGTATTCCACCCTGGCATTATCAATTTTATCATTTGTTATGGTAAAGAGCTTAGGATCTGTATTCCTCATGTAGTAAGGGTAAAACCCGCCGAAAAATCTTTCATCTTCAGAAACAGCATCATTGTGGTTTATGCGATTGCCCCTAAGAAATTCCGTATTGCTGATATTTGTAACGGACTTATTGATGCTATACTTTCCGTCGGCAAATAAATGTAAAAAGTCAGTGACCGCTTCAAGCTGCTCTGTATCGGAACCTACGGATAAAGCCTGATCTATATTGCGGGTGTAAAAGTTTCTCTCCTCAACAGAATAATCCGAAATGGCATAATATTCCCCGATGCTCCCCCGGCAGTCCGGCCAGTTGACAGCCAAGGCTTTTTTAATGATCAGGCAGCTGGCAAAGTCATTAAAAAGAATATCGATAATATTTTTGCCGTTGGTGATTTCAATTTCTGCTTTCATTGAGATTTTATGATCATAGGTTTAATGGAAAAAGAATGGAAAAGTACGAATTTACGAAGAGAATAGGTCGTCTCGAACCCATATTTTTTCCAATCCGAACAATAATTTTTAAAATCCCGTTCCGGACATCTCCTGATGCGTAAGCAGATAAATCCCGAACGGTGAATAAGTACTTTTACGGAATGATCCGATTGGTAGCAAATACTGAATACTACTTGCTGTATTCTTCGTTATTTTGAGTCAGTAAAGCTATTAATTTAATGATCGTATTTATATATAATCACAATTTGGTGAATAAATTAATCAGTTTTTCTATGTTTAATTCAAATTAAAAACCATTATAGCATGTCTCAAATTAAAAAAGTCATCATCCATCCGGCCATCGGGGTGGCTAGAGTAGGAAACAGTCCGGACGAATATTTCCTGATTCCGGAGCAGATCAATGAGCCTATTACCGATCCCGGCAATTTCCGCGACGGTAAAGGCCGCATCAAACGCCAGGCAGCACGGTTCCGCCTTTTCGGTGCCGATGAAAACGGTAAGATTATCCGTGAGCTGACCGCGGAAGACGGCGACATTACCTGGACCGTCCACGTCGCAAATAAAAAAGCGGCCTGGTACGATTTCGATCTGGCCCTGGATATTCCACAGGCCAAAGGTGTTTTCAAAGGATATCCTGCGGTGGAAAGTACGCTACGTAATGCTACGATCACCGACAGTCACCGGAAAAGGCTGATCATCGACGGCGGAAAAATAGAAATTTCAGGAAAGAATACAAATGCCGAAGGTAAAGACAGTCAGTTTGCATTCGATAAAGGAACTTTCTATTCCCCGGACTGCACCGATAAGCCGGTTTACCTGGGAGAACTCCGTACCGATGCCGACGGCTGTCTTCTTTTCTTGGGAGGGCGCGGGCTGTCTGCTTCCTACGCCAATCTTCCGGCGACTACTTTTGCCAACAACGAGACCTGGCATGACGATACTTCAGACGGACCGGTAGATGCGAAGATCAGGCTGAAAACGGGAGAAATGCTGGAAGCTACCGGGGCGTGGGTGCTCACGGCACCGCCGGATTATTCTCCGGGCGTTCAGGCTTTTGTAACGGGCTATGACCTGCTGGCACAGACGGCTGCCGATATGGGAAAATCCGTACTTCCGGAAACGCCGGAATTCTGGAAACATATTTATCCGATGCTGGAGCGGATGCCGCTGAACGGTTGGGTAAACGCAGGAATATTTAAGCAGAACGGATGGGGAAGTCCCGGCAACCTTTCCACGCCGGAAATGATCGCCAGGCTTTCGGATGCATCCGACCGCTATTTCGAGCTGCGTCAGGCCATTTTCCGCCAGTTCCGTAATCCGGATTATGCAACCATGCAGGCTGAGCTTTTCCCGCCGGTGTACGGAGACGGCCTTCAGAAATTCCTGAGTACCGATACCGATCCGCGTAATTTCATGGCCGTACTGCCGTTCCAGTACGAGTATATCCGGCAGTGGGCCAATGGTAATTTTACCCTGGGAAACAAACCCGGAAGCGTAGAATGGAATGGCCTTTCCCCTGAAGAACAGGCTGCCCAGCTGGACCGTACGGCGCTTGATGAAACCATCGGCGGGCCTTTTCATCCGGGATGCGAATTTACCTGGCCGATGCGGCAGACGATCCTGTATTCCGAACCTTTCCGGATCAAACGCAGGCTGGATGATCCGTTGACCTTCGGGCCGGTTCTGGATGCTGACAAAGCTTTGGCACCGGGCGGACCGCTGGACGGTTCGGCAGCAGGGGATATCACCAAATGGATGGCCGTGCCGTGGCAGACGGATACTTCGAGCTGCCTGAGCGGTTATATACAGATTATGGGCCAGTATGTGCCGACTTTCTGGCCGGTACGGGTACCGAATGACGTGATGACCGAAGCCGATTACGAAGTGATGATGAATAAATCGGCGAGCCTTGAAGAAAAGAATGAAGCGTTCGGCAACCGGGTAAAATGGTTGCGGGGCATCGTTTATGAATACGGTTACCCATCGAAAAAAGTAAGCCCTTATACCAAAGGCATCAATGAATTTATTACCAAATGGCCGGATGTCGGCATCCTGATCCAGAAGCAAGGAAACGGCGATGCCAATTTCCCGGACAAGCTGTGGGTAGAGAACGGCCGTACCATAGCAGAGCACCCGAAAATGAAATCATCAATGAAAGCTGCTTTCGACCAGGCGCCTGCTGAAGAAGATCCGGGCTATCTGTGGATGGTAGACCGCGCAGATAAAAGAAAGAGAGGGTAATGATTGATGTACTGATCATCGGTAATGGTTCTGCCGGACTGGCTTCGGCCATCACTTTGCGTCAGCAGGGCGCATCGGTGATGGTCGTGCACCGGCCGGCCGATGCCGGCCGGTTCCGGGCGGGAGAAAGCCTCGCTGCTTCCGCCCGGAATTCTTTGGCAGAACTGGACGTATGGGAAGAATTCCTGAACGACAGCCATGAACCATGCTACGGAAATGCTTCCTGCTGGGGAGACGACCGTTTGTACTTCAACGATTTTATCCAGTCGCCATCCGGACAGGGTTGGTATATTGACCGTCCTGATTTTGAGTCTATGTTAACACGGAAAGCCGCTTCTTTAGGAGTACCGTTTCATGAAACGCACCGGTCTTTCAGGATTTACAGGAAAGACAACGGCTGGGAATATACCGGAGACCAATTAAAAATCAATGCCGCGGTGGTAATCGATGCCAGTGGCAGAAACAGCTGGCTGAGCAGGCAACTCGGCATCAGACGCATCCGCAGGGATGAGCAGGTCGCCGTCATCAGCATCCTTGCTGCTGCAGATCCGCTGGATAACCGGCAGAGCCTGATTGAAGCGGTTTCAGATGGATGGTGGTATGTCTCGGACATCGGAGAAGGAAAAATAGCCCGGATCTTTTTCACGGATCCCGATCTGCATGACCGGAAATACTGGCTGGATCCACTTTACTGGCGCAACAAAAGTCTGCAGACAAAATTCATCCGGCACCGTGCACCCGTAAGCCGTTACACCGAAATTACACCCTTACAGTATACTTCTGCGGGAAGCCACCATCTGGAACAATACGCCGGGGAAGGCTGGCTGGCAGCGGGCGATGCCGCCTGTTCGCTAGATCCTCTCTCATCGCATGGAATTGCCTTTGCCCTGCGCAGTGGAATTGACGCGGCCCTTGCCGCGAAAGACCAGCTCACAGGTGTTTCCTCTGCCGGCTATGATTATCATGAAAAAATCGATTTGGCTTTCCGGCTGTATAATGAGCAGCGGACCGGATTCTATCAACGGGAAACCCGTTGGAAGGATGATCCCTTCTGGGTAAGAAGGCATGAGGAGCAGCTGACGGAAGCTGGGAAGCCGTAGAGGTACAATCGAAATCGTAATAACAGGCTGGAAGAGGGAAACCACAAGCTGGATGTTTTACTGTTTATATCTCCCGTTTTAAACCTTTACATCACCTTAACCTCTATGAATAAACAATTGCGTATTTATACGGAATATTTTTTCTGAGAGATATTTTAACTTTGGAAAGCATCAATGCAAACCGGAAGCTAAAATCTTAAAAATAAATTTTTAACCACTGTATTAAATTAAACATGACAACATTTACAAGAAAGAATGCCTGGAATAACAACGGGACATTCGACAATCCGGATCTTTTATGGTATGCGAAGGCTGTACAGGTGATGCAGTCGAAACCGATTGAAGATGCCACCAGCTGGTGGTTCTATGCCGCAGTGCACGGGCAGTATCTGGTCAACAACAATACCGGGGAGCCGCCTGTAGGCTACCCGAACTGGACGGATATTCCCTATATCCCGGCAGAAGCTAAACTTTCTTCGCTTCCTTCCGTTCAGGTTTATGAGCTGTTCTGGGACCAATGCCAGCACGGCACCTGGTTTTTCCCTCCATGGCACCGCGGATACCTGGTGGCTCTTGAAAACCTGCTCCGCACCATTATCGTTGAACAACTGGGCGGACCGGCCGACTGGGCATTGCCGTACTGGAATTATTTAAACCAGTCCGCTCCCGGTAATCAATCTAAAATTCCGACGGCATTCACGGTGAAAACTTTACCTGACGGCTCACCCAATCCGTTGTATGTGCCGGAAAGATATGGCCCGAACGGTGACGGCAATGTATACGTAGTGGTAGGACCGGACAGTCCGGATGATCCGATGGCCAACGACAAATGCCAGCTGGATACCATCTACAGCGAATCGTCGCCCGGACAACCGGGAACGGGTAACCTGTACGGCTATTATTACGGCGGACAGGAGACGGGCTTCAGCCACAGCAACGGCGGTTTCGGAGATCTTGAATCCAATCCGCATAATTTCGTCCACGTGATGGTGGGCGGTTTCGACGGTGATGCGTGGACGGATCCCAATGCTTCGGAAAAAAACGAAGGTCTGATGTCTGATCCTCCTACGGCCGGGCTGGATCCGATTTTTTATCTGCACCATGCCAACATCGACCGGATGTGGGATGCCTGGAACATTACCGGTAAAAACAGCAATCCCAACCAGCCCGATTGGCTGAAGGGGCCTTCCGCACACGGCAATTCGCAGTTTGCGATGCCGCTGGATGCGAAGGGAACTCCTTGGTATTACACGCCGGCAGACGTCGACCGTACAACCGGTCTTAATTTTAACGGATCTCCTTATTCTTATACCTATGACGACCTTTCTTTAACCTCATACGAAACGGCCGCTCCACAGGCCGAACCTGAAAATCTAACAGAGAGGTTAAATAAACTGGGGGCAAGTGTTCCTGAAAATAAAATCCCAATGAGCGAAAAAAAGAGACATGAAATCATCGGGGCCAATGCCGGTGCCCTGTCGCTGAACAGCGGAGAAACAGAGGCTGTGGTCAAGCTGGATACCCCATCGTGGAAAACCGTTTCAAAGAGCCTGAAAAATGCTTCCGTTTCCAAACTTCCGGATGAGGTTTTTCTTCAGCTGGAAAATGTAAAAGGAACGAATAATTCCAATTTCCTTTCGGTATTTGTGAATGATAAATTCGTGAGATCGGTGGCGCTTTTCGGGATCCGGATGGCATCGCAGAAAGACGGTGCCCACGGCGGTTCGGGGCTTACCTTTACGTTGAATATCACCAATGTTATCGACGAACTGTATCTGGACAACGAGATCGATCTCAGTGCGCTGAATGTGGTGATCAAAACAAAGAATCCTTTGCCTGAGGACAACGACCTTACCATCGACCGGATCAGTGTTTACCGTGTAACCCAATAACCGGATCATGAAACTTTCAGGAACTGATTGTCTTAAGATCAACCTGGTGATTCTAGGGATCAGCATGGTTACCTGGCTGCTGCTTCTGGTAAATCCCGGCCATATCATGACCATGGAGCATTGCCATGTTTCTGCCGCCGGGCCATCGGCTGCTTCCCTGAAAATGCTGCTGCAGATGAACCCCTTTTCCTCACAACTCTTGGGCTGGGGACTGATGGTGGTTGCCATGATGCTGCCTAAGCTGATTGTGCCCGTTCAGTCAATTTATCTCCAGAGCCTGAGACGGTACCGGTTGATATGCTCTTTATTGTTCGTAACGGGCTATCTTGCCGTCTGGATGGCAGCGGGAGTGATTATGGTTGGTATCATTATCGGTTTAAACCTGCTGATGCCGGGATCGTACATTCCTGGATTGGGCGTATTGACCATTGCGATGGTGTGGCAGTTTTCGCCGGTGAAGCAGAAATTTCTCAACCTCAGCCATGATCATTATGTCCTTCGTGCATTCGGATGGGCTGCCTACTGCGATTCATTGGAGTTCGGCGTTAAGCATGGTCTCTGGTGCGTAGGTTCTGGATGGGCATTGATGCTGTTCCCCATGTTGCTGCCGCAAGGTCATAACCTGGCAATGATTGTAGTGACCTACATTATGATCGCCGAACATCTGGAGCACCCTGCCGCCAAGGTGTGGAGGATCCGCGTTCCGCTGAAGCTGTTGAAATATACGCTTGCCCGGACCCAAATGAAATTGGAAGGACTGAGATAAGGGATATTAAAAGCATATTAAAGTCAATAACGATAAAGCCCACTTTTTAGTGGGCTTTATCATTTAGATAAATCTTTAAATTAAACTCGTGTAGTTTTTAAATTGGATATTTTTTTCCAAAATAATCGTTTAGATATTTATCCGAAATCGTATTGCTTTGTGCGGTTTACAATATTTAAGCAGATTATACGCGTATTTATTTGAAATGTTTTAAACAAGGTATTTATCCCAATTATCTTTTACAAATTTGTTGAGTTTATCACGCATTACTATATCTCTGGCCTGTGGAAGTCTTATTAATTTTTCTACCTTTTGAAAACTTTCTTTGTTTTTGGGAACTTCATTGTTTTTCAGATCTGCATCACAAAAATAAACTACTTCACAGCGTTCTTTCTTGCTGACACGTTCTCAGTCACGGATAGCTTATCTTCTTTGGTTGTAGTGTTGATGTAATCGTCATGGATTAAATCTTCCTCGGTGTATTCTTTCATAATTTATTTGTTTGTTTGTATAGCAAACATACTTCTGTCCTTTTTTAGTGACAATACGGAAAAGCCGTAGGGTTATTATAATATTTAATTGTAAGCCGTATCTTCTTTTTTCTGATATCAAAATAAAATGAGTTCGAGAAAATTCAATTTGTTTTCGGATGATTAATAAAAACCAAGGCCTTAATTTTGAAATAAAAAACTTCCGGCTTCCGGTTTCCCGCTTCCTGTCTACGGTTTCCGGAAAAACTTTGCGTTTTCGTACGAATAGATGATGCTCACGATTTTCCATGTTCCTTCCGCTTTGATGAGGTGCCAGGATTCGCTTCCCCAATTTGTTACGATGTCTTCTTCAAGGAATGAATAATCAAATGTTACACTTGCGACCACATCATCATTGATGATCCTGATGTTCTTAAATTTTTCTTCTTTATGGCCTTTTTCCATAATATAGCGGAAAAAATTTTCATAGGTATCTTTGAAATAATTTTTACGGTTCCCGGGATTCTTTTCCAATCGTTTCTGCTGGGATCTGTTTTTAACAACACCGGTCCAGACCACCGGATTTTCATGGAACAGGCTGTGGAAAGCAGCTGAGTTCTTTTGAATAATGCTTTCTTTGAACTGCCGGATAACGTTCTGGATTTCCGTTTGCTCCGTACTGAACTTCTGGGCTACGACAAGATGAGAAAACAGCATGAAAATGCTTAGAATAAATGTTTTCATAAATAAAATAGGTATTGTTTTAGAATTTGTAATGAAGCACCACGTCTGTTCAAGTGTTTTTTGCAGCGCAGCGAAAAAAAACTGTATCGGGAACTTATAAAGCGGACCTTTGTTATTGGTTCATAAACTTTTGATGGCGAATATTTGGCGAATTAAGGATTTTATTTTTGAGCACAGCAGATGGTTTTTCAATGCAATAGCGGTAAAATAAGCCGGCCAATACACAGAAGATAAAACAGATGAGCATTCCGGATGTGCCGGTAACCGGAATTTCAATTTTTTGAAGAAGCATTTGTACCAGGTGAATGACTCCTTTGTGTGACAGATAAACGGAGTAGGAGAAGGCTGCCAGCTGAGTGGTGATGCTATTGGATTTTCTGCTCAGAAAGGAAGTGGCTGAAACAGCTCCTGTTACTAATATTCCATAACTCACGGCCACCAGGGTAAACCCGAAAAGAGAGGCCTGCTCTGAATATTGGTCCCTGCAAAACCACAGGGAAAACGCAACAGCTGTTAATCCGACAAAAACCAGAAGATTTCCGTTCTGTTTGATCATCGTTCTGAACCTGGAGGATTGAAATAGGAAACCGATTAAAACCCCGACCGCCAGGCCGTCCAGTCTTGTATACGTAGGATAATAAATGTTCATGTACCATTCTTTCCAGAAATCAGGAGTTTCCAGACAGGGGAGAACATATTCATTCCAGAAAAAAATACGCAGGAGGAGGGTGGAAATCATCAGTGATACAATGATAAATTTCAGGTATTTTGTTTTTTTATATCTGATTAAAAGCAACAGCAAAAGCGGAAGTACGAGGTAAAACTGTTCCTCGATGCACAGGGACCAGGCATGGGAAAAAGTTCCCCGGTTAATAACATCCAGACTGAAATTCTGGGTGAAGGTAAGAAACTTCCACAGCGGCGGCAAAGCTTCCCGTTCCCTGAATACCGGAAAACAGAAATACAGCAAAAGGGTGAACAGGTATGGCGGAATAATCCTGAAAAACCGTTTGGTGAAAAAAGTTTTCAGCCGGATGGTCCGGTATTCCCTGATTTCCCTGAACAGCTGGTTGGAAATTAAAAAACCGCTCAATACGAAAAACAGATCAACCCCTGTCCATCCGATCCATCCGATGTCATCTACCCAATCCGGATGCCCAAACATCCGGTAATGATACAGGAAGACGAGGAGGATTGCAACAGCTCTTAGATGGTCCAACCCGATGAATTTTTCTTTTTCCATTTCTTTTTTCGACAAAAGTCTTTTTATTTGAATTGGATTTGAAACGGAGCATTCAAAAGGATAGTTTTCGGCTGTATACAGCAATACTTGTTATTTAGAGACCTATTGCTGCAGTTTATCATCAGATCGAATCCTTTTAAAGCCAATCCGCGTATACAAAGGTTTTTAATAATATCTTTACATATTGTGAAAAAAACATCAGACGAAAAGGTAAAAAACGAGATCATTCAGCAGGCGGTATTCTGGACCGCCTTATTCGTGTTCGGGATCTTCCGGAACTACGGTGAGCTGGAGCAGCCTGATTTCAGGGAAATATTTTATTATGACGTATGCCACTGGATTTTCCAGATCATCGGGGCCAACTTAATGTATTCCGTACTGATCCAAAAATTTTTCGAGGCTAAAAAATATTTGCTTTTCACCGTCTATTTTCTGGGCGGAATCTACCTTTTAGGGGTGCTGAACCGTCTTTTTATCGTGTATGCAGCGGAACCTTTGTTTGCAGACTATCCTCAGGACAGCATTTCCGATATTTTTACCGATCTCAGGTATCTTCTGCTCTATTACATCCTGCCCGTTATTTCCGGGTCTTTCATTTTCATTTCAATGAAGTTCATGATCCGTTACAGGGATGAAAAACAGAATACCTTCCAGCTTCAGAAAGAAAAATCGGAGCTGGAACTGAAAGCCCTGAAAGCCCAGCTGAATCCCCATTTTTTGTTCAACACCCTGAACAACATTTATTCTTTGTCCGTTACCGGTTCTGCCGCGGTTCCTCTGTCGATCAGCCGGCTTTCGGACATCCTGGATTACCTTCTGTACCATGGCCAGAAAGAAAAGGTTTCCATAGCCGGAGAGATGAAGATCGTAAAGGATTATATAGCCCTTGAAATGCTGCGCTACGACGAACGCCTGGATATCGAAATGGTGGAAAAAATTGAATTTTCCGGCCTGATCCCGCCTTTGGTATACCTGTCTTTTATAGAAAATGCCTTTAAACACGGCGCTGAAAAGACAAGCGGCAGGGTAATCATCAGCATTTCTGTTGAAACCGATGAAAAGTATGCGTTTTTTACCGTTGAGAATCCGCTCTTTGGAAAATCTCAGGATACGGAAACCGGCATCGGGCTGGAAAATATCAGAAAACAGCTCGATCTGTATTATCCCGGTATTCACTGGAAATAAAACAAACGGATAAACGGTTCGGTATAGAATTAATGACGCCTATAAAATGATGATCAACTGTATAGTAATAGACGATGAGCCTCTGGCTGTCAGGCTTTTGGAAAGCCATATCTCGAAAATAGCGGAACTGAATCTGGTGGCCACGGCAACCAATGCACTGGAAGCTTACCGGATCTTACAGACGCAGGAAGTGGATCTTCTGTTTCTCGATATTCACATGCCCGACCTGAACGGGATCGAATTTTTGAGGTCCCTCAATAAAAGACCACCGACGATTTTTACCACCGCTTACCGTGAATTTGCGATCGACGGCTTTGAGCTTGAAGCGGTAGACTACCTGCTGAAACCGATCACTTTTGAGCGCTTTTTTAAATCGGCAGACCGGATCCTGCGGCAGGTACAGAAGGAAAATGAAGACGGTTTCATGATTTTTAAATCAGACGGATTCAACAGGAAACTTTTGTTGAAGGACATTCTTTATTTTGAAAGCATGGGCAACGATATCAAGGTTGTACTTCGTGACGAAATAATGCTTATTCCGAAAATATCAGTTGCCGAACTGGCTGCCCGTCTTCAGGACAATGGGTTTTTAAGGATTCACCGGTCGTTCATCGTCAACCGGAACCTGGTGACCGCTGTCAGCCATCATGAAGCATTGATCGGAAAAATCTCCATTCCGGTAGGCCGGAGTTTCCGGGAAGCATTTGATAATTTTGCCCGGCTGTTTTCAGCGAAACGTTTGTTTTGATCCGTAAATGCTGAAATACCTAAAGGAGGTAAATTTTTAATTATTCTAACTGGTGCTATCGCCTGTTTATCGGTATTAATTATAAGAACCCCTGAATTCCAGAGGCGAAAGGCCCGTCCGGGCTCTGAACATCTTACTGAAAGATTGAGGATGTTCAAATCCCAGTTCATAGGCGATTTCTGAGACCGTCAGGCCGGTACCGGTCAGTTTTTCCTTTGCCCTTTCAATGAGTTTATGGCTGATGTACTGCTGGGCATTCTGCCCGATGAGCGAGCGGAGCATATCGCTTAAATAACCGGATGAAATATTCAGCTTGTCGGAGAGGTACTGCACCGTCGGGAGCCCTTGCCGAAGGGTTTCCTGATGATTGAGATAGTCGTCGAGAATGCTTTCCGTTTTCTGAAGGATGTCATTATTGGCAACCTTCCGGGTAATGAACTGCCGTTTGTAAAACCTGTTGACATAGCTCAGCAATAGCTCGAGCTGGGCAATCACCACTTCCTGGCTGAATTCATCCACGCGGCTGCTGAGCTCCTGGTCCATAATTTGGAAGACCGAAAGGATAATTTCCCTTTCGGGCTCTGAAAGATGCAGTGCTTCACTGGAGGCATAGGAAAAGTAGCCGTACTGCTTTATTTTCCGGGCGATCGGGTGGCCGAGCAGGAAATCGGGATGGATCAGCAGGATATAACAATAGGTTTCGCTGTTGTAATCGGTGCTTCCTACGAGCTGGTTCGGCGCCAGGAACAGCATGCTGCCTTCATCATAATCGTAATAATTCCGCCCGTACTTCAAGCGGCCTTTATTTCTCGTAATAAAGGTGATCTTATAAAAACTCAGGACATCGTAAATCGGAGCCATTGCGGTATTGAACGGCTGGTCCCGGTTAAAATGCACAAGACTGATCAGCGGATGCTGCGGCGCCGGAAGTCCGAACGCCTGATGGCTTTCCGATATAGAGATAAAACGGATCAGTTTATCTTCTTTACCTTTCATTTTATAAATGTATAAAAAAACCTATGATTGCTCATCATAGGTTTTTAAGATTAAAAATTACCAGGGAAGCACGTTGTTTTCACCGCTGAAACTGGCAGGGCCTGTAAAACTTCCATTCGGAAGATCTTCTGCCAGTGCTACACGGATCGGTTCTTTAGAGCCTTCTTCCACAGAATCTGTTCCCTGAAAGTTATTAAGTGCCGTTGCCGTAAAGCCGGGGCTTACCAGGTGAACTTTGATGCCCGTGTTTTCCAGATCGATGGCCAGAGACAGAAAGATGCCGTTGAGCGCAGTTTTTGAAGCGCCGTAGGCAGCATCGAAATTAGACCGGTACGGATTTTCCGGATTGGCGTTAATGGCAAGTGAGCCTAAAGCGCTGGAAACCGTAACGATTCTCGCACCCGGAGCTTTTTGAAGCAATGGCAAACAGGCTTGCGTCAGGGCGAGCGTCCCGAAAACATTCGTTTCCCAAACGGCCTTCAGTTCGTCGATCGGCACAATACTCGCCCGTTGTGATCCAAGAACTTCTTCCATCGTACGTTCCGGAGCCCCGGCATGCGAAACCGCTGCATTGTTGACCAGAAGGGTGAGATAACCGGCTTTATCTTCAATGGTTTTAACTGCCGTTCTGACGGATTCGTTATCAGTAATATCCAGTTGGATAGCTATGGCTGATTCCCCGAGCTGTTCAGCCGCAGCTTTTCCTTTCTGAAAGTCACGGGATCCGACATACACCGTATATCCGTTTTCTACAAGAGCTTTGGCAATTTGAAAGCCAACCCCGGTGTTCGCACCCGATACCAATGCGACTTTATTTTCATTGTTCTTCATAATCGTAAGTGATTTAAGTTGATGCAGCAAAGGTGGGCATTTGAAAGCTTATCCGTGTAACCCGATCGAGATTATTTGAAGCCGGATTGAGGGTAATGCAGTTTTCTCTGGAACGCTACATAAGGAATCTCAATTAAAATGAACTGTAACGAAATACAATGTCTTGAATAAAGGCTGTTTTTTATTTAGAATCATCCTTTTTCATTTCTTTAATGATATATTCCCGATGTTGCTTTCCCCAAGATGCCATGGCATCGATTACGGGCTTAACAGAATAGCCGTAGGCGGTCAGTTCATATTCTACGGCCTTGCCGCCATCTTCCGCGACGGTCCGTTTTACAATTCTGTTCTGCACAAGCTCCTGCAATTCTTTTGTCAGCATTTTCGATCCGATTCCTTCCAGGGTATCCCGCAATTCGGTAAATCGCTTTTTGCTGAAGGAAAGACTGCCGATGATGACAACTTTCCATTTTCCCGACAATACATATTGGGTATCGCTGATCGCCCGCAGGTGTGGAATACAGTCTGCGGATTGATGTTGTGAATCTTCTTTTTGCATATGAAATTGCTTGATCTGGTTGAGCAAAGATAACGGTTTCCTCCGGGGAACCGATGTTCAGACCGGTGATTTTAATAAATACCTTTACCAAAGAAAAAGAAATAGAATGACTCAAATATTAAACAACACTATCTATGAAAACATTACCGGCACAGCTGCACCGGTAATCACCCTAAGTCCGGTAACCCTTTCTTCTGCCGGCAGACCCACTCCGTTACAGGTGAAAATATCCGCTCCCATAACGGGCACTGATCTGCCGGTTATTATTTTTTCGCATGGTTTTGGAAATTCGATGGACGGATACGCACCCCTGGTCCATTACTGGGCTTCGTATGGTTTTGTTGTCATCCAGGCGACGTATCCGGATTCCAAAAGATTGGGTAATTTTGACGAGCTTTCTTACAAAGATGAGATTTGGCGGATCAGAATTCATGATGTCAAACAAATCCTGGATCAGCTGCAGGATGTTGTGAATACTTTTGAAATATTAAAAGGCCGTGTAGCGACGGACCAGGTTGCAGCAGTCGGCCATTCTTTCGGAGCACACACAACGAGTATGTTGCTGGGAGCGCGGATGATTGGTCCGGATTACAATACGGAAACCGGATTTTTTGATGAAAGGATCAAAGCAGGCATTCTTTTATCTGCCGGAGGACGCGGCGGCGATGCCCTCAGTGATTTTGCAAAAGAGCATCTGCCTTATCTTGATCAGGATTACAGCAGCATGCATACGCCGGCACTGGTCGTTGCAGGAGATAAAGACCATTCTCCACTAACGACACTGGGACCGGAGTGGTTTACGGATGCTTATTTTTTAAGCCCGGGGGCCAACGCGCTGGCTACCATTTATAACGGTGAACATATGCTGGGCGGTATTTCCGGGTATCTGGTAAAGGAAACAACGGATGAAGATCCCAAAAAGGTTAAAGCGGTGCAGCTTTTGACATGGGCTTATTTAAAAACGTTCTTTGATCCTAATAACAACGCCTGGGAACGGATCTCTTCATTATTCGGTAAAGGCAGTTCCGAAATAGCGGTTGTTGAAAACCGTTTATAAAAACAATTGAAGTCTTTGTGCTGATTGACAGACCGGATCATTTGACAGATTATTCTGAGATGAACTTTAATCGGAACTGACATATTGATGGATTTACTTGCGCAGGCCGAATGTGATTTTCAGTAAGTCCGGCAAAATGTAGTGAAATTAATGTGATTATTCCGGACGGAATAATCACATTAATTTTATTTTTTCCCTCATTAGCATGCTAAGAAGAGAATTTATCAGTACTAAGCAGAGTAGAGGCTGCGAGATTTACTGTTTTACAGAAAGATCATTTAAAGACGCATTTTTTTGATTCCCTTACACATATTTGCAACAATTCTTAAACCCACGGATATTGCTGTTGCGGTCTTACAGCAGAGTATTAAAGCGATTGCTTAAATACAATCAGATGGATCATATAAAATTGTGATGCCGTTTCATTTCCGCTGTACCGGCTAAGCTTCAGTGCGGCCGGACTGTTAAGGCAGCCCATAAACATCATAATCATTTGCCGGAATTCCACTTTCGGCAACTTTACCGGGTCTTACATACAAAAACGGTAAAAAAATTAATGTTTTTTTAATGCTTTTTTGGCTGTAAAAGTGTTTTTTTTACACTTGTTTATATTTTTTTTAAAAATATTTTTCAACAATTCTTATCATAATATTTTACCGGAAAAAATAATGTTTTTTTTAGATGGATTTTTTATATAAATGCTTGTAAAATGATCTCTTACAATATCGGTAAGTGTCATAATTATGATAACCTTATCATTGATTATATACAATTGTTATCATAAAAAATCGATATGTAAATTGTTGATATTTAAGTGTTAGCAATAAAAATATTTTTTTTATTCATCTGAATTTTTATATTTGTCATGTTACATAAATGTTAACACCTTAATGAGCCCTGAATTTATACATACCTATGTTTCTGTTGATTGTGTCGTTTTTGGATTTGACCATGAAAACAGATTGAATATTTTACTTGTGGAAAGGCATCTGGATGCGGAAAAGCAGATTAAGCTTCCGGGAAGTCTGATTTTCAGTGATGAGGATGTAGACGATGCGGCAGAAAGAGTTCTTCATGAACTTACAGGGATCAGGAAAATGGTATTGAAGCAGTTCAAATGTTTTGCAGACCCGATGAGGGCAAATAATGAAAAGGACATCAACTGGATGGGAGAGGAGTATAAACATCATATCGACCGGATCATTACGGTAGCTTACCTCTCGCTTTGTAAGATTGATCATAAGATCAACAGCACCAAGTACAGTACGGTAGACTGGTTCCCGATCGATCAGGTACCTTCACTGCCCTTCGACCATAATAAGATCATCAGTGAATCGCTGATCGAGATCAGAAAATGGATCGAGTCGGATTTCTCGATTATTTTTGAGCTTCTGCCCAAGAGATTTACGATCCGGCAATTGTACCAGCTGTACAGCGCATTGAGCGAAAAATATATAGATATTAAAAACTTTCATAAAAAAATATCATCCTTCAACTATATTGTGCCGCTGGATGAAATAGAAAAAAACGTATCGCACCGTGCCGCCAGATATTATAAGTTTGATGCCAAGGTCTTTAAGAAAAACAATACGAAACTAATTAAATAATACCCTCCTTTATACTATGTACTTATTAGGCTATGACATCGGCAGTTCTTCTGTAAAAGTGTGTCTCATCGAGGCATCCAGCGGAAAAGTGATTGCTTCAGAATTTTCTCCGAAAAAGGAAATGAAAATCACGGCCATCCATCCGGGCTGGGCAGAGCAGAATCCGGGAGACTGGTGGATCAACCTAAAGCTTGCCCATGAAGCCGTAATGCATGAAGCCGGCATACATGCGGAAGACATTAAAGGAATCGGGATTACCTGGCAGATGCACGGGCTGATTCTTGTAGACAAAGACCAGAACCTGCTGAGACCTTCGATCATCTGGTGCGACAGCCGTGCCGTTCCTTATGGGGAAAAAGCTTTTAAAGCCATCGGAGAAGAAAAATGTTTATCGCATTTGCTGAATTCACCGGGAAACTTCACCGCTTCCAAATTGGCCTGGGTAAAAGAAAACGAACCTGAGATTTTTGAAAAAATAGATAAGATCATGCTTCCTGGAGACTATATCGCGATGAGGCTCTCAGGACAGATCGGAATTACCATAGAAGGATTGTCCGAAGGGATTTTCTGGGATTTTAAAAACAACTGCATTTCGGAAGACGTCATTAATTACTACGGAATCCCGAAAAGCTTTTTTCCGGAAATCGTGCCGACCTTTGGAATTCAGTCTACGGTTTCTGCAGCCGCCGCCCAGGAACTGGGACTGAAAGAAGGAACGCCGATTTCCTACAGAGCCGGAGACCAGCCGAATAATGCCTTATCCCTTAATGTTTTCAATCCGGGTGAAATTGCTTCTACAGCAGGAACTTCAGGCGTTGTTTACGGTGTGCTTGATAAGTTGGATTATGATAAACTTTCCAGGGTAAATACCTTCGCACATGTTAATTACACCCCGGAACAGACCAGGTTGGGCGTTTTGCTGTGCATCAACGGAACCGGGATTCTCAACTCATGGCTGAAGCATAACTTTGCCACTTCGCTTTCTTCTTACGGAGATATGAACGATATGGCTTCGCTTTCACCAATCGGTTCCAAAGGATTAAGCATCATCCCATTCGGAAACGGAGCGGAAAGGGTATTGGAAAATAAAGATACCAGCTGTTCGATCCACGGAATTAATTTCAACATCCACTCAAAAGGGGATATTCTGCGGGCCGCGCAGGAAGGAATCGTCTTCTCGTACGAATACGGAATGAACATCATGCGGAACATCGGGATGGATATTCAGGTAATCCGCGCAGGAAACGCCAATATGTTTTTAAGTTCGATTTTCCGGCAGTCGCTCGCCAGCGTCAGCAATGCGGTGATTGAACTGTATGATACCGACGGAGCAGTAGGTGCTGCCCGGGCTGCGGGAATGGGAATCGGGTTTTATGCCGATTCCAAGGAAGCATTTTCCTCACTCGAAAAGATCGCCGTTATCGAACCGGAACACGAGAAACACGAACAATATGCAGAAGCCTATTCAAGATGGAAAAACCATCTTCATGAAATAATCTGAGAAGCAACAACAGGAATTCCATTGTACTTACTGACCCTAAAAAATCAGTGAGCCGGGAATTTTTACGCAAAAATGTAAATAAAATTAAAAAATAAATAAGACAAATATGAACACTTTAACAGGTACAAAAGAGTTTTTCACAGGGATCGATAAGATTAAGTTTGAAGGGAAGGAAAGCCGAAATCCGATGGCGTTCCGCTATTATGATGCAGAAAAAGTAGTCATGGGGAAACCGATGAAAGACTGGACCCGTTTTGCAATGGCCTGGTGGCATACCCTATGTGCCAATGGAAGCGATCCGTTCGGGGGAGCCACCATTCACCACCCTTGGGATATCGGAAATGATGCCGTTAGCAGAGCGATGCACAAACTGGATGCAGGTTTTGAGTTTATGTCCAAAATGGGTTTCAACTTTTACTGTTTCCATGACATCGACCTGGTAGATCCTGCGGATAACTGGAAAGACTACGAGAAAAACCTTCAGACGGTTGTAGAATACGCTAAGCAGAAGCAGGCTGAAACAGGAATTAAGCTTCTTTGGGGTACGGCTAACGTTTTCACCCACGAAAGATACATGAACGGAGCTTCTACCAACCCGAACTTTGATGTATTGGCCTGTGCAGGAACTCAGGTAAAAAACTCTATTGATGCAACAATTGCGCTTGGAGGGGAAAATTATGTATTCTGGGGCGGAAGAGAAGGATATATGAGCCTTCTGAACACAGATATGAAGCGTGAAAAAGATCATCTGGCACGTTTTCTTACCATGTCCAGAGATTATGCCCGTCAGCAAGGTTTCCAAGGGAATTTCCTGATCGAGCCTAAGCCGATGGAGCCTACCAAACACCAGTACGATTACGATTCCGAAACCGTAATCGGATTCCTGAGACATTACGGACTTGATAAAGATTTTAAATTAAATATTGAAGTAAACCATGCTACACTGGCAGGTCATACGTTCGAGCACGAGCTTCAGGCGGCAGTAGATGCAGGAATGTTAGGAAGCATCGATGCCAACAGGGGAGATTACCAGAACGGTTGGGATACCGACCAGTTCCCGGTAGATTACCTGGAAATGGTTCAGGCGTGGCTGGTATTGCTTCCGGCAGGAGGTTTAGGAAAAGGAGGGGTAAACTTCGATGCGAAGATCAGAAGAAACTCTATTGATCCGGAAGATTTATTCATCTCCCACATTTCAGGAATGGATGTATTCGCCAAAGGACTTTTAGCCGCTGCCGATATTCTTGAAAATTCAGACTATAACAAGTTAAGAACGGACCGCTATGCTTCTTTTGACAACGGAAATGGGAAGGCATTCGAAGAAGGATCTCTTACGTTAGAGGATCTTCAGAGAATCGCACATGAAATCGGGGAACCTCAGCCAAAAAGCGGAAAACAGGAATTGTTTGAAGCTATTGTGAACATGTATATCTAAATAAATGAAAAGGCTGCTAAACACTAAGGATTATAAAAACCATAATTATTACCAGCCTTTTTATTTCAACCCTAATATTTAAAAATAATAATTATGAACCGATTTTATTTTGCTAAAACCAATAAGGCGGCCCTCTTTTTTGCCATGGCCTTATTACCTGCCGGCATGGCGTATGCTCAGGTTAAAAAAGATACGGTGCCTAAAGAGAAGAAGATAGAGGAAGTGGTGGTGATCGGATATGGTACCCAGAGAAAAGAAGCCGTAACGGGTTCGGTAGCATCCGTAAAAGGGGATGCACTTCGTGAGGTGCCTTCGGCCAATATTACGCAGGCATTGCAGGGAAGAGCTGCAGGGGTCGATATCTCTCAGAATTCCACTAAGCCTGGCGCTGCTTTACAAATTCGTATCCGTGGAACAAGATCGCTAACAGGTGATAACAATCCGCTCATCGTACTTGATGGTATTCCATTTGTCGGATCTTTAGGGGACATTAGCTCAAGTGATATTAAGAGCATAGATATTCTAAAAGATGCTTCTGCAACTGCAATCTACGGTTCGAGAGGGGCAAACGGGGTAATATTGGTTACGACGAACAGGGGATCAAAAGGGCAGAAAGCCAGATTTACCTATAATACGTTCAATGGGGTTCAGACCTTATTTTCAAGGTATCCAATGATGGATGGTCCTGCTTTTGCAAAACTTCGTAATTATGCTACACCGGCACCATCAGCTGGCCAGACTTCTACAACACCGCTGTATCAGACAAACGGTGATGAGAGCTTAACTACAAATACCGATTGGCAGAGTTTATATTATAAGCCGGCAATGATTACCAGTCACGATATTGGAGTTTCCGGAGGGACAGAAGGCGGCAATTATAATGTAGGTTTATCTTATTTTAAACAGGATGCGATTATACCTTTACAAAACTACGAAAGATTTGCATTAAGAATGGCTGTAGATCAGCAATTAGGAAAGCGTTTTCGTGTAGGTTTTACAACCAATACCAACTACTCTAAATCTGAAGCTAATGGTCTAAATCCAGGTGCTATATTAGGATATTCTCCTCTTGCTAATCCTTATAATGCAGACGGAAGTCTTAAAACAACAATGACTACAGGTGGAGGCGCAGATCAGATCTGGATTTTTTCAAGACAAAATATTGAAGCTTTAGGCCAGAAATATGTTGATGAAACCAAATCTTTCGCTTCATACAATAATATGTATGGTGAAGTAACACTTCCTATTAACGGTTTAAAATACAGACTTAATGTCGGTTTAGATTATCGTACTTCAAATAGTGGAAATTATGCAGGTGTCGGAGTGTTTAGCTTCAATCCGGCAACTTCATCATCTGCGGGAAGAGGAAATAGCCAAACTTATCACTGGGCATTGGAAAATTTGCTAACTTATGACCGAACTTTCGGTAAACATAAAATTAATGCAGTTGGTCTTTACTCAGCAGAAGGCAACAGATCTATCGGTACTTACATGAGTGCGAGAAATGTACCTGCAGATTTTTTCCAGTATTATAATCTGGGTCAATCTCCTCAGGCTGACATAACAGTTGATCCCAATAATCAAAGTTATGCACAATGGGGATTGTTATCAGCAATGGGTAGAGTTATGTATACTTTTGATAATAAGTATATGTTAACCGCTACATTAAGGGCAGACGGATCTTCACGATTGGCTCCGGGAAATAAATGGCATACTTATCCTGCATTGTCATTGGGCTGGAACATCACCAATGAATCTTTTATGCAGAATGTAAAAGCGATCAACTTACTTAAGCTGAGAGCAGGCTGGGGGCAAACGTCAAATCAGGCAGTACCAGAATATTCCACATTGGGAAGATTAACAGTAACACCTTATAATTTCGGCAATACCAATACAACAGGGGTATATGTATCCCAGGCTCCAAACGCATCATTGGGCTGGGAATATTCTAAAACACAAAACTACGGAGTTGATTTCGGATTGTTTAATAACAGGCTTACCGGTAGTGCAGAATATTATAAGACTCACACTTATGACCTTTTAACAAGAAAAAATTTACCGATTTCTTCAGGTTTGTCCAACGTTCTTGAAAATGTTGCAGAAACAGAAAATAAAGGGGTCGAATTCTCACTAAACGGTATCATTGTTAATAATCCTGAAGGTTTCTCTTGGGAAGCGGGTGTAAACTTTTATACCAACAAAAACAGGATTTTATCACTTGCTTCAGGAGCAACGCGTGACTTAAATAACCTCTGGTTTGTCGGATACAACATCAATGCTTTATATGATTATAAATATATTGGTTTATGGCAGGCAGGAGATCCTTATCAGAGTATTTTAGAACCGGGAACGGCAGCTGATGTAGTAGGTTCGATTAAAGTTTTATATACGGGAGGATATAACCCGGATGGGACGCCTGTGCGGGCAATTGGTCCTGATGATATGCAGGTATTCAATACTGCACCTAAATATCAGGGTGGTTTCAACATGAGATTTTCTTATAAAAATTTCGATCTGAGCACAGTGGGAGCATTCCAACACGGAGGAATTCTGGTAAGTACATTATATGGATCTGCAAGTTATCTTAATAGATTAACCGGTAGAGGGAATAACGTAGATGTAGATTATTGGACAGAAGATAATACCGATGCTTATTTTCCACGTCCTGGTAGACATTTAAGTGGAGATAACCCTAAATACTCTTCTACATTGGCGATGTTTGATGCTTCATATGTAAAATTAAGAACGATCACTCTCGGATACAATTTTAATAAAAATTTATTGGATGATCTGAAAATTAGTGCCCTGAGAATTTATTTTACTGTAACAAACCCGGTAGTATTATTCTCTCCGTATCACAAATTCTCGGGAATGGATCCAGAACCAAACTCTACAGGAGATCAGAATCAGGCTGTTAACGGCTATCAGCCGCGTCAGTTGGTTATTGGTACCAATAACCCATCTACAAGAAATTATTTAATGGGACTTAACTTAACTTTTTAATATTTTGCATCATGATACATTTAAACAAAAAGTTGGTATTAGGAGCAATCTTTTTATCATTAACATTTACAGGATGTAATGAAATCCTGGATGAACAGCCAAGATCGATCTACACTGTTGATTACTTCAGTTCTGCTGACGGGATCAACCAAAGTATACCTTCACTATACAGACATTTAAGATTATTATACGGAAACGGATATTTTATGAGTAACTGTCAGAACGGTACGGATGAATCTACATTCGCACAAAGTGCTGACGGAAACTTTAGAGAACTAGACATGTCGGGGAATGGGAATGTGAATTCCAATACTTTTCCTACCAGTATGGTTTGGGGTGCTGCTTTTCCGAATATTAATACAGCAAACGGAATCATCGAAAAAGGCCCTGGGTTTTCAGTTCCGGAATCTCTGATTTCTGAAGCACGATTCTTCAGAGCATTCGATTATTTCATGTTGGTTCAGACGTATGGAGGTGTTCCATTGGATTTGGGTTCAGGAGAGCTGAAATTTAACATTAATCCTATTACTACATCTGTAAGAAATACAGTACCTGAAGTATATACAAAAGCAGTGTTTCCTGATCTGAAGAAAGCCGTTGATAACTTACCTGCAAACCCCAGGATTACAGGAGGAGTTACTAAAAATGTAGCGAGATTATTTTTGGCAAAAGCTTATCTTACCTATGGTTGGTGGCTTCAGAACCCGAATAATATCCCTACATATCCTGATGTGGCAAGAACTGATCCGGACGGACATAATGCCCAATGGTATTTTCAGCAGGCTTATGATGTGGCAATGGCAGGAATTACAAACCCGGGTCTCTATGCACTTCAGCCTACATTTTATGATGTTAACGAAGGTTCCAAAGATAGAAATTCCGAATGTATGCTTTATGCAGACCATACTCAATCCAGCTCTTACTATAACGAAAGTGATCCTGTAGGATTTGGTTCCGGTTGGGCTCCTGATAATTTTGCTGCGTGGATGCAGACCTGGAACTACACGGCTATTAAGAGTAGCAGTTCTGCTACTACGTTTACCGGGGTTAGTTCTGTACAGCGGGAGGCCGCTCAGCCTTTAGGTCGCCCTTGGGTTCGTATGGCGCCTACAATTGGTGTTATCAAAAATACTTTTGCCGATAAAACCAATGACTCAAGATACGATGGAACTTTCGTTACGACTTACAGAGGAAACTGGAATAAAAATGGAACAGGTTTAACGACAGTACCTGTGTTATATAACGCAAACAACCTTCCCGTACAGCCGGGAGGAGCTATTCTAAGTTTCCTTAATGACGATTCTCAAACACCGGCTTATCCATCCGGATCTGGTAATAACGGTGTTGGAGCAGGAACATTGCCAGGAAGAGCGGATTGGGTAGTTGCACCAAACGGAATCAGCAGAATTGTTTATCCCGGACTATGGAAAATCGGAACTTACCGTACAGATGATCCGAATGGCCTAGGATATCCTAATGCAGGCCTTACCCGTCCTTTCAATGTAGCTAAATTCTCCGAATTCTACTTCATCGCAGCGGAAGCAGCGGTTAAAGGAGCATCCGGTTCGATGACGGCGAGAGATTTAATTAATGTAATTCGTGCGAGAGCTGGAAAGTGGAAATTCAATAATGCTCAAAATACAACCTTTACTGCAGACAACAGTGCAGCAATGATTGCGGCTACTCCTGCAAGCATCACGATTGATTATATTTTAGCAGAAAGATCACGTGAATACTATGGAGAATTCTACAGATGGTATGACCTTGTGCGTACACAGAAGTGGGGCGATTACGCAGCGACCTATCAGATTGGAGGTGCCTCTTATGGTAACCATACTCCACAGACCGTTACAAGAAATATTCAGGCATTCCATTACCTGAGACCAATTCCTCAGGGACAGCTGAATGCAATGGAGGTTTCTGATGATATTAAAGCAAAATACCAGAATCCTGGATACTAATTAAATTTATTCTACATTCATATTAGCAGCAAAATAGGTGTTGAAAAGCACCTATTTTGTTTAATTTGAAGAAAAATTCAAAACTTATGGAAAAAACCTGGCGTTGGTTTGGCAAAAAAGATAAAATAACACTGGAGACGCTTCGTCAGATCGGTGTCGAAGGAATTGTTTCTGCACTTCACGATATTCCCAACGGGCAGGTCTGGAGTCTGGAGGCGGTGAGTGATTATAAAAATTATATAGAAAGTTACGGTCTTCGCTGGTCTGTGGTGGAAAGTCTCCCGGTGAGCGAAGCAATCAAGTACGGAGGGGAAGACCGCGACTTTTTAATAGAAAATTACATCACCAGTCTCGAAAATCTGGGCAAAGCCGGTGTAACCACCGTTTGTTACAATTTTATGCCGGTGCTCGACTGGGCAAGAACAGATCTTTTCCACCAATGGGAAGACGGTTCCTCATCCTTGTATTTTGATAAAGCCAAATTCGCTTATTTTGAAATTCATATTTTAAAAAGAAAAGGAGCGGAAAACGATTATACGCAGGAAATTCTTCAGAAAGTAGAAGAACTGAAAAATACCCTGACCGAAGAAGACAATAACCATCTGATCGATTCGGTGATTGTAAAAACCCAGGGATTCGTCAATGGGAATATTAAAGAAGGGGATCTGAACCCGGTGGAAAAATTCAACAACCTGTTGGCGTTGTATGACGGAATTGATAAAGATCAGCTCCGTCAGAATCTGAAGTATTTCCTTGAGAAAATAATGCCGGTTTGCGAAAAATGGGGTATCCGGATGTGTGTGCATCCCGATGATCCGCCTTTCGCGCTATTGGGTTTACCAAGAATCGTAACCAATGAGGAAGACATTGACTGGTTCTTAAATGCAGTAGATAATCCTCATAACGGATTAACGTTCTGTGCAGGATCACTAAGTGCCAATCTTCAGAATGATGTACCGAAGCTGGCTCGGAAATTTGCACACCGCACAAAGTTTGTCCACCTCAGAAGCACCAACGTTTTCGAGAATGGAGATTTCATCGAAGCCCATCATTTGGGCGGAAGAGGAAAACTGATCGACGTGATCCGCGTATTCGAAAAAGAAAATCCGGATTTACCGATGAGAATAGATCACGGAAGGCTTCTGACGGAAGATATAGACAAAGGGTACAATCCCGGCTATTCATTCCTGGGCCGAATGCTGGCTTTAGGACAAATTGAAGGCGTAATGGCTGCTGTACAAAATGAAATGGCGAGGCAAAATTAGCACTCGTTTTTTGATCAATTATCAATCATCATTTATCAATCATAAAAATGAACGAAATATTCAGCATAAAAGATAAAGTAGCCGTAATTACAGGTGCTTCCGGTGTTTTAGGCGGAAGTCTGGCTAAAAGTTTCATCGAAGCCGGAGCCAAAGTAGCGGCATTGGGCAGAAGCCAGGAAAAACTGGATGCTTTTGTTAAGGAATTAACGGCATCAGGCGGTGACGCATTTGCCGTTGAAGCCAATGTAATGGACATTCCAAGCCTTGAAACAGCTTCAAAAAAGATAACTGAAAAATACGGTAAAATTGATATTCTTTTAAATATTGCAGGCGGGAATATTCCTGCCGCGACCTTATCTCCTGACCAGTCATTCTTTGATATGGATATGAAAGGATGGGATGAGGTAACCGATCTCAATATCAACGGAACCGTCTATCCTAGCTTTGTTTTTGGAAAAGTAATGGCAGAGCAGGGCAGCGGGAGTATTGTCAACATCTCATCCATGGCTGCCTATTCAGCGATCACCAGGGTGGCGGGATATTCGGCGGCAAAATCAGCCATCACCAACTTTACGCAGTGGCTGGCTTCTGATGTGGCCCTGAAATTCGGTGATAAAATCCGTGTGAATGCGGTAGCGCCGGGATTCTTTATCGGTGACCAGAACCGCGCGATTCTTCTGAATCCCGACGGTTCGTTAACCGACAGAAGCAAAAAGGTAATTGCCAAAACCCCGATGCAGCGTTTCGGGGAAGTGGAAGAGCTCAACGGAGCCGTACAGTTCCTATGCTCGGAAGCCGCAAGTTTTATTACGGGCGCCTTATTGCCGGTAGACGGAGGTTTCAGTGCCTTCAGCGGGGTTTAACATCATTGGTTAATTTTCTTCATATATAGTTAGAGAGACCTTGACTATCATACGTTAAGGTCTCATTTTAAAATTTTGTTTGATATCCACAGATGATGATGAAAAATTTCCTGTTAAGCATAACGGACAAAATAAAAAATTAATGAACCTAAAACATTGCATATTCACCCTTGGTCTTTTCATAAGCGGATCTTTCTTTGCCCAGAAAGGCGGGAAAAACAAGCTTTGGTATGACAGGCCCGCTGTTCAGTGGGTGGAAGCCCTGCCTGTCGGAAACGGAAGGCTGGCGGCAATGGTTTACGGAGATCCTTTCAGAGAAAAACTACAGCTTAATGAAAGCAGCTTCTGGTCCGGCAGTCCTTCCCGAAACGATAATCCGGACGGTCCCAAAGTCCTGGATTCCATCAGATATTACCTCTTTAATAGAAATTACAAACGGGCACAGGTTCTTGCGGATAAAGGTTTAACCGCCAAAACTCTTCACGGTTCGGCCTATCAGAACGTCGGCGATTTTACCCTTGATTTTACGCATCTCAGCAATATCAAAAATTATTACCGGGAATTGGATATTGAAAAAGCCGTCGCCACTACAACATTTACTTCAAACGGAATCACTTTCAGAAGAGAAGTTTTTGCTTCGGTTCCTGACAACGTGATGGTCATCAGACTGAGTTCAGACCGGAAAAAAGCACTTAGTTTCACCGCTAATTTCAGCAGTGAACTTAAAAAAAACAGTAAAGCCGTTGATTCAAATACTTTGCAGATGGATGGTCTGTCTTCCACCCTGGACGGCGTTCAGGGACAGGTAAAATTCAGTACACTGGCAAAAGTCATCAACAAAGGCGGAAAAACCCAGATTTCAGAAAACGGAATTTCGGTAAGTGATGCCGATGAAGTATTGATCCTGATCTCAATGGCCACCAATTT
This sequence comes from Chryseobacterium sp. SN22, assembly GCF_008329705.1. Taxonomy (GTDB): domain Bacteria; phylum Bacteroidota; class Bacteroidia; order Flavobacteriales; family Weeksellaceae; genus Chryseobacterium. The sequence continues at coordinate 32,412 of NZ_VTSX01000005.1, forward strand.
TACGGATTACAAAACACTGAATACCGATGAAGTCCTGAAAAGCAGAAAGTTCATCGAACCGGCGCAGAATAAATCTTTTAAAACCCTATTCAAAAATCATCTTGCCGCCTACCGGAAATATTTCAAAAAGGTTGATTTCAACTTAGGGACATCGGAAGCAGCAAAAAATCCGACCGATGTCAGGGTTAAAAATTTTGCGACCGGCTACGATCCGGAACTCATTTCTTTATATTACCAGTTCGGGCGCTATCTCCTGATTTCCTCCTCACAACCCGGCGGACAGCCCGCCAATCTTCAGGGCATCTGGAACAACTCGAATAAACCGGCCTGGGACAGCAAATACACCATCAACATCAATACGGAAATGAACTACTGGCCGGCGGAAAAAACCGGACTTCAGGAAATGCACGAACCGCTGATCCAAATGGTAAAAGATTTGAGTGAATCCGGAAAAGAAACCGCACGTACGATGTACAACAGCCGCGGCTGGGTCGCTCATCATAACACCGACCTCTGGAGAATCACCGGAGTGGTAGATTTCGCCAATGCCGGCATGTGGCCGATGGGCAGCGCCTGGCTTTCCCAGCACCTCTGGGACAAATACCTGTACAGCGGGGATCTGAATTACCTCAGATCGGTCTATCCGGTTTTGAAATCGGCTGTACAGTTCTACGAAGACTTTCTTATCGAAGAACCGACGCATCATTGGCTGGTCGTAAGTCCGTCGATGTCTCCCGAAAACATTCCGCAGGGACATCAGGGCAGTGCCCTGGCTGCCGGAAATACGATGGACAACCAGCTGATCTTTGACCTGTTCACCAAAACCAGAAAAGCAGCACAGCTCCTGAATACCGATGCCGATCAGATTCCGGTCTGGAACAGCATCATCTCTAAATTACCGCCGATGCAGATCGGCCGGTACGGACAATTGCAGGAGTGGATGGGCGATTGGGACAACCCGAAAGATAACCACCGGCATGTTTCTCATCTCTATGGATTATTTCCTTCCAACCAGATCAACCCGTTCACGACACCGGAACTCGCGGATGCAGCCAGAACGGTTCTTATTCACCGGGGCGACGTATCCACCGGTTGGAGCATGGGCTGGAAAGTGAATCTCTGGGCAAAATTGCTGGATGGAAACCATGCCAATAAATTAATTAAAGACCAGCTGACCCTGGTAGAAAAAGACGGGTGGGGAAGCAAAGGCGGAACGTATCCGAACCTGTTCGATGCCCATCCGCCGTTCCAGATCGACGGAAACTTTGGCTGCACCTCGGGAATCACCGAAATGCTCCTGCAGACCCAGAACGGTTTCATCGATATTCTTCCGGCTCTTCCGGATGAATGGAAAAACGGAAACATTTCCGGGCTGAAAACGTATGGCGGTTTTGAAGTCGATATCATTTGGAAAAATAATAAAGTGAAAGAAATCATCATCAAATCAATACTGGGCGGAAATTGCCGGCTGAGAACCCCTAACGAAATGCAGATTACCGGAAATAAAATACTGAAAATAGCAGAAGACAAAAACCCGAATCCGTTTTTCGAAACCCCGGAAATGAAAACCCCGTTGATCTCAAAAGAGGCAAAACGGAATCCGGTTGAAATTAAAAACGAATTTACCTATGATTTTCCAACAGAAGCCGGAAAAACATATACATTGAAAATGAAAAACTGATCAATAGGAACAGGTAATGTTTCCCTGGCTAGTCGAAGGAAGCACATTAGTCACGAAGGGACGGCTTAAATCAGAATAGGATAAAATCCTATTAAAAATAAAACAAACCTGGAAGGGTTCAACAACCATAGCCGCAGGTGCAACCGGTGGAACAACGAAAAAACAAACAACGATCCTTAAAGGGTTTAAGCTTTAAAACAAAAATTAAGAAATTTATATATGAAATCGCCATGGTTAGCAGCAAACGCAGACACCAATGAAGATATAGCGATTCCATATGACCTTTAAAAATAATTAATATCTACATATGAAAAAGATAACAATGAATTCAAATTTTCTAAAAAACAAAGCCGGCATTATTGCTGTTGCCGCTTTACTTTCCGTAACCAGTATTTCAGCGCAGACATTCACCGATTTCCAGTACAAAGGAAACGATAAAATATACAACGACAATCCGCTGAAACCGGACGAATTCTACTCGCCGATTCTTCAGGGCTGTTACCCGGACCCGAGCATTACCAAAAAAGGCGAAGATTATTACCTGGTGAATTCCTCGTTCTCTATGTTTCCGGGAGTTCCCATCTTTACCTCAAAAGATATGGTCAACTGGAAACAGGTAGGCCACGTTCTCGATAGACCGTCACAGTTGAAAGTAGAAAAAGGAGGTGTTTCCCAGGGAATTTACGCACCGGACATTAAGTATAACAAATACAACGATACGTTTTATATGATCACCACGCAGATCGCGGGCGGAGTAGGAAATATGGTCGTAAAAACCAAAGATCCGGCGAAAGGCTGGAGCGAAGTACAGAAGCTGAATTTCGACGGGATCGATCCTGCGATCTTCTTTGACGACGATGGAAAAGCCTACATCGTTCACAACGATGCGCCGCCGAAAGGAACCGAGCAGTATCAGGGTCACCGCGTGATTAAAATGTGGGATTACGACCTGGAAAAAGACCAGGTGGTAGCAGGATCCGAAAGAATCATCGTCAATGGTGGTGTCGATATTACCCAGAAACCGATCTGGATTGAAGGTCCGCATTTATACAAATACAAAGGCAAATATTACCTGATGTGCGCGGAAGGCGGAACCGGAGGATGGCACAGCGAAGTGATCTTTATGGCCGATTCGCCGAAAGGACCGTTTGTTCCGGCTAAAAACAACCCGATCCTGACGCAGCGGTATTTCCCGAAAGACCGTAAGGAAAAAGTAGACTGGGCAGGCCACGCCGATTTGGTGGAAGGACCGAACGGACAATGGTACGGTGTATTCCTGGCCATCCGTCCGAACGTCAACAACCGGGTGAACAAAGGCCGTGAAACCTTCGTTTTACCGGTAGACTGGAGCGGAACCTATCCTGTATTCCAGAACGGACTGGTACCGATGAAACCGAAACTGAAATTACCGGAAGGAACTCAAAACCAGACCGGGCAGAACGGATTTTTCCCGAACGGAAACTTTACGTACAATGATAAACTGACTGATAAAAATCTGGATTACCGTTGGATCGCCATGCGCGGACCGCGTGAAAATTTCATCACTGCAACGAAAAACGGGGTAAAAGTGAATCCTATGGAAACGAATATCAAAGCCCTGGCTCCGGTATCCGCTTTATTCCACAGGCTGCAGCACGAAGATTTTGAAACGTCCGTAACCCTGGATTTCAAACCGAAATCGGAAAAAGAACTCGCCGGAATTACCTGCTATCAAAGCGAAAGGTTCAACTATGTCTTCGGGATTACGAAAAAAGACAAAGACTATTACATCGTTCTCGAAAGAACCGAAAAAGGAGTCTCCAAACTGATTACCAGCGAGAAAATTTCCCTTTCCAAAACCATTAAACTCCAGGTAACCGGTGAAAATGATAACATCAGCTTCAATTATGCACTGGACGGTAAAAATTTCAAAAACCTGGGCGGACCGGTTTCCGGAGACATCTTATCAACCGATGTAGCCGGTGGTTTCACCGGAAGCTTAATCGGGTTGTACAGCACGTTGTCTAATGATATTGTACCGAATTAATTTAATAACCTTCAAGATTTTTAAAACCCTGAAGATTTGAAAAATAAAACCATATCACCTTGAATATTAAAAAATCATTTTATATAGTTTCTTTTTGGGGATTTATCGGGCTGAATTCACTTTCAGCCCAGATAAACCCTTCTCAGAAGGAAATGACAGCATTTACAAATCCCATCATCTGGGCCGACGCTCCGGACTTATCCATCACCCGGAACGGCGATGATTTATATCTGATCAGCACTACGATGCACCTCATGCCGGGGGCTCCGGTCATGCATTCCAGAGATCTCGTGCATTGGGAAATGTCAAGCTATGTTTTTGACACCTTGAACGATAATTCCAAATATGATTTGCTGAACGGAACCGTATACGGGCGCGGACAGTGGGCATCGTCCATCCGGTATCACAAAGGAAAATACTATGTCTTGTTTTCCCCGAATGACGAGCCTTTTAAATCGTATTTTTATGTCACCGACAATCCCGGAAAAGGAAACTGGAAGCTGCTGACGAGAACAAGACATTTTCATGATGCGTCTCTGCTTTTTGATGATGACGACCGGGTATATGTCTTTACTTCCAATAAAGTTTTCGAGCTGAGCCCGGATTTTAAAACCATTATCGGGAATCAGGACGGGACAGAGGTTTTCCAGAAAGATGCTTCCGAAACCGGATTGCTGGAAGGCAACCAGATCATTAAAAAAGACGGGAAATATTACATGATGATGATTTCCTGGCCGAGAGGCGGAAAACGCCGTCAGGTAGTATACAGGGCTGATAAAGTAAATGGACCTTACGAAAAGAAAGTCGTTCTCGAAGATAACTTCCTCGGATTTTCTTATGCCGGACAAGGTGCGCTGATTGATGATAAGAACGGCAACTGGTATTCCCTGATCTTTCAGGACAGAAATGGAGTAGGCCGCGTTCCGATTCTAATTCCGGTAAAATGGGAAAACGGCTGGCCGATATTGGGCGACAATGGAAAAGTCCCTTTAAAAGGAGAAGTTCCTCTTCCGCCGTTTAAGCCGAAAAACCATCTGGTCGAAAGCGACGAATTTTCAGATAAAAAAATGAAAATCCAATGGCAATGGAATCATAATCCCGTCAATTCAGCCTGGTCGTTATCCGAAAGAAAAGGATTTTTAAGACTGAAAACCAGCAGGGTAGTGGACAACCTGTACCTCGCTCCGAATACGCTCACCCAAAGAATGGAAGGCCCGAAATCCAGCGGAATCGTTGCACTGGATGTTAAAGAGATGAAGGACGGTGATGTTACCGGATTCAGTGCATTCAACGGAGATTCCGGGATCCTGTCTGTGGTAAAGGAAGACGGCAAAAAGTACATTGTATTTTCAACCAATGAAGTCAGTTTAGACAATAAAAACAAGGCGGTGACGGACGTAAAAAAAGAAGAGAAAAAACGGATTCTGCTCAATTCAGACAAGGTTTATTTTAAAATCGATGCCGATTTCAACCTTGGAAAAGACCTGGCGGATTTTTACTACAGCACCGATCAGAAAAACTGGACCGAAATGGCAAAAGATTACAAAATGATTTTCGATTACCGGAGATTGTTTATGGGTTCCAAATTTGCGATTTTTAATTATGCGACCAAAAACTTAGGAGGTTTTGTGGACGTCGATTTTTTTAGGGTCAATACAGATTTGAATAAGGCTGAATAATCCGGGAAACTTTAAACCGAGCCTTGAATAGAGTGCAGCCCTATGAAAAGAAAAGGTGAAATAACCATCCGTTAAAGTTCCTTAGGAGCGACCTTTAATAAACAATTGTAAAACCTTGAAATAAACGGAAAAAATAAACCCTTGCCGGTATTATTTTTTTATCTAAATTAATAAGTGTAAAAATTACAAATAAAAACCAATGAAAATTAGATCTCTACTCATTATAGGCGCATCGCTGATCGTGATACCGGTAGCCGCACAGAATACACAACGCCAGGCACCTGCGGGATTTGATTTAGTGAATGCCAATATTCCCCATGGCAAAATAGATTCCATCCAGTATCCCTCAAAAACGGTTGGGATTACGCGAAAAGCATTGGTATATACGCCGCCGGGCTATAAAATGGGGACAAAATACCCGGTATTATACCTGCTTCACGGCATCGGAGGGGATGAAAAAGAGTGGTACAGAAACGGAACGCCGCAGACTATTCTCGACAACCTATATGCGCAGGGGAAACTGACGCCAATGATTGTCGTGCTGCCGAACGGACGGGCCATGAAGGACGACCGTGCTATGGGAAACATTATGGCCAAAGACAAAGTGGAAGCATTTGCGACTTTTGAAAAAGATTTACTGAATGATCTGATTCCATATGTAGAAAAGAAATTTCCGGTAAAAAAAGACCGCGACAACAGAGCAATTGCCGGACTGTCCATGGGAGGCGGACAAACCCTGAACTTCGGACTGGGGAATATCGACAAATTTGCCTGGGTAGGAGGCTTCTCATCCGCTCCGAATACGAAAGAACCACAGCTTTTGCTGCCGAATCCTCAAAAGGCAAAAGAATTAAAGCTGCTCTGGATTTCCTGCGGTGACGCCGACGGACTCATGCCGTTCAGCAAAAGGACCCATGATTACCTGGCGCAGAATAAAATCCCGCACATCTTCTACATCGAGCCGGGCGGCCATGATTTCAAAGTCTGGAAAAACGATTTGTACATCTTTTCACAATTGATCTTCAAACCGGTTGACAAAACCACTTTCTCCGATTTTACGGTCCTTGGCCTGCCTGCCGAAACCAACATCAGGAATGCACAGTACCCGCAGATCATGCCCAACGGAAAAGCCATCTTCAGGGTGAAAGCGCCGGAAGCACAGAAAGTACAGATTGATCTAGGAAAAAAATATGACCTCACCAAAGATACCGATGGCGTCTGGAAAACGACGACTGATTCTTTAAGCGAAGGTTTTCATTACTATTCGATGGTCATTGACAATGTACCGGTGGCAGACCCTTCCAGCAGATCTTTTTACGGAATGGGAAGATATGCGAGCGGAATCGAAGTGCCGTTTGCGGGTGATGGCTATTATGCGATGAAAGACGTTCCACACGGCGATATCAGAATTCAGAATTTCTTTTCGAAAGTAACCAACTCCTGGAGAAGAGTGTTCATTTACACGCCGCCGGGCTATGATAAAAATACCGCTGACTCTTACCCGGTGCTGTATATCCTGCACGGAGGCGGTGAAGACGAAAGCGGATGGGCGATGCAGGGAAAAACCAACCTGATTATGGACAACCTGATTGCCGAAGGCAAAGCCAAGCCGATGATCGTTGTGATGCCGGATGCCAATATCGGACCTGCGGGCTTCGGAAGCTTCGGAGCGAGAAACCTGCAGATGTTTGATAAAGAACTGAAAGAATCGGTAATTCCATTTGCCGAAGCCAATTTCAGAATTAAAAAAGATGCGGCGAACAGAGCGTTGGCCGGACTTTCAATGGGTGGAATTTATACGCTGCATACGGGCGTTCAGAACTCGGAGATGTTTTCTTCTCTGGGCGTCTTCAGTTCTGGCTGGATCCTGCCGTCGCTTCAGGAAGTAGCAGACAAAGAATATCAGTTCATGACGGATAACAAGTCGAAAATCAATTCCAACCTGAAAAACTTCTGGATATCGATGGGTGGAAAAGAAGATATCGCCTATAAAAACGGTCAGGTCATGATGAAAAAACTCGATGATGTAGGCATTAAATACACGTACTCCGAATATCCGGGCGGTCACACCTGGCCGGTTTGGAGAAACAACCTGTACAATTTTGCCCAATTGCTTTTTAAATAAAATAAAAAAAATACCCGCTAAGTTTTACTGTAATCCAAAATCACCACCATGAATTTCAACCTTATTAAAAATACAGCAGTAATCGGTACAATGGTCATACTGTCGGTAAATTTCAGTGCGCAATCGTATCAGAAAACAGATTCAGGGTTAAAATTCTCGGCTGATCATATAAATGTTGAAGTCAGATTGTATGGTGAAAATACGGTCAGGATCATTAAATATCCTGCCGGAAAATCATTTGAGAAAAACAGTTTGTCGGTTATTAAAAAAGAACAGAAAACTAAATTTTCAGTTTCAGAAAGCAAGAATATTATTTCATTAAAAACGAATGATTTAAATATTCTGATTGATGTTGAAAATGGAATGATTACCTATACATCAGCCTCGGGAAAAGAATTGTTGAAGGAAACCGGAAGCGATCTTAAACCGTTTAATGATGCCGGGAATCAAACCTATTCTGTTTCACAATCTTTTCAGCTGGAAAAAGACGAATCGATCTATGGCCTGGGGATTTTACAAAACGGGAAAATGTCCCAGCGGAATACGGATGTCAAGATGACCCAGAATAATACCTGGGATTTTGTGCCGTTTTTCCAGTCTGTCAAAGGCTACGGCATCTTTTGGGATAACTATTCTCCTACGCAGTTTACCGATACCCCGCACAAAACCTCTTTCTCTTCAGAAGTAGGCGAAGGTGTGGATTATTATTTTATCTACGGAAAAAATGCCGACGGCGTGGTGGCTGGAATGCGGAACCTGACGGGAAATGTACCGATGCTCCCGCTTTGGACCTACGGCTACTGGCAGAGCAAAGAACGCTACAAAAGCCAGGATGAATTAGTAGATGTCGTGAAAAAATACCGGGAATTAAAAGTACCACTGGATGGGATTATCCAGGATTGGCAGTATTGGGGAAACAATTACCAGTGGAACGCGATGGATTTCATCAGCCCCGATTTTCATGATGCCCAAAAAATGATGAAGGATATCCATGACAGGAATGCACATCTTTCTGTTTCAATATGGTCGTCATTCGGGCCGATGACCAACCCTTACCGGGAAATGGATCAGAAAGGAATGCTGTTCAACTTCAAAACCTGGCCGGAGTCGGGAAGGGAAATCTGGCCTCCCGATATGAATTATCCCTCCGGGGTCCGCGTGTATGATGCCTATAACCCTGAAGCAAGGGACATTTACTGGAAGTATCTTAACAAAGGCCTTTTCAGCCTCGGCGTAGATTCCTGGTGGATGGATTCTACCGAGCCGGATCACCTGAGCCAAAAACCGGAAGATTTAGATACTAAAACTTACCTTGGTTCATTCCGGAAAGTGAGAAATGCATATCCGCTGATGGCAGTTGGCGGGGTCTACGATCATCAGCGCGGAACAACTGGCGATAAAAGGGTTTTTATCCTCACGAGATCGGCTTTTGCCGGCCAGCAGAGATACGCAGCGAATACCTGGTCGGGCGATGTCAACTCTTCTTGGGATATGCTGCGTAATCAGGTTCCTGCGGGATTGAATTTCAGCCTTACGGGAAACCCGAATTTCAATTCCGATATCGGCGGCTTCTTTGCCGGAGTCTACAAAAGAAACGGAGGTGCCAAAAACCTGCTGTTTCAGGAATTGTACGTTCGTTGGCTTCAATACGGCACTTTCACCCCGATGATGCGTTCTCACGGGACCGACGTTCCAAGAGAGATTTATCAGTTTGGACAGAAAGGCGATGTGGTGTACGATGCGATAGAAAAGTTTATCAGGTTGAGGTACAGCATGCTCCCGTATATCTATTCTGTTTCCCATGACGTTTCCAAAAACAACTCGAGTTTTCTCAGGGCTTTATCGATGGATTTTTCTTCAGATAAAAAAACATGGGATATCAATAATGAATACCTTTTCGGGAAATCATTTTTAGTAGCTCCCGTTCTCCATGCGCAGTATACTCCGGAAAAAATCATCACCACCGATGAAAACGAAGGATGGGACAAAAAACAGGGAAGCGTGGAAAATGCGGTTTCCAAAGTAGATTTCACACAAAACAAAACCGTAAAGGTCTATCTTCCGGCCGGCGCAGATTGGTTTGATTTCTGGACGAATGAAAAACACAAGGGCGGTCAGGAAATTGAAAAATCCGTTAATCTTCAAAGCATTCCGTTATACGTAAAAGCGGGATGTATTATTCCTTTTGGTCCTGATGTACAGTTTGCCACGGAGAAAAAATGGGACGATCTTACAGTTAGAATTTATCCGGGAACCGATGCGGATTTCATCTTGTACGAAGATGAATTCGACAATTACAATTATGAAAAGGGAGCCTCTACCGAAATTCCTTTTTACTGGAACGAAAAATCAAAAACCCTGACGATTGATACCCGGAAAGGAAAATTTAAAGGAATGATTGAGAAACGAAATTTCAACTTAATTCTTCCTGATGGTCAGCAGAAAAGGGTGGATTATTCAGGTGGAAATGTTCAGGTGATTTTTAATTAATGATGATGCTTTAAAGCCTTTAATAAAATTAAATCAATATGAAAGCCTATAAAAATATCAAGATAATTTTCCTGTTTTGTTTCTTTGGAAGCGGAATTCTTTCTGCCCAGCAGACTTCGGGAATCACAGAAAGTATTATTTCAGATGATAAAGGCTTTCCCCTGTTTTCAAAAGAAGGAAAAGTGGCAGACTTGTTTTATGACCAATCAGAAAATTTTGTTGTCATCCGTACCGTAAAAGATTTACAGTCGGATATTCAAAAAGTGACCGGAAAATTACCAAATCTTTCAGCAACAGAGACTTCCGGCGAATTTGAAATCATCATCGGAACGGTTGGAACCAATAAGCAGATTGATAAACTGATTTCATCCAAAAAAATCAATGCCAAAGATTTGAAAGGAAAATGGGAAAGTTTCGTGATAACGACCATAGAAAATTCAAAATCCAAAAAACAACTTGTTATTGCAGGAAGTGATAGAAGAGGAACTATTTACGGGATTTATGAAATCTCAAAACAGCTCGGCGTTTCACCCTGGCATTGGTGGAATGATGTTCCTGTTCAGAAACGTTCTTCTGCATATGTTGTACCGGGATATTTTGCTTCTGGTGAGCCAAAAGTGAAATACCGCGGGATTTTTATCAATGATGAAGAGCCTGCTTTCGGAACCTGGGCAAGAACGAAATTCGGAGGTATCAACAGCAAAATGTATTCGCATATGTTCGAACTTTTGCTGCGTCTCAGAGCCAATTATCTTTGGCCTGCCATGTGGGGCAAAGCCTTTAATGAAGACGACCCGCTTAATCCGGAAGTAGCCGATGAATATGGAATTGTAATGGGAACTTCACATCACGAGCCGATGATGCGTGCCCAGAAAGAATGGGGAAATCACCGCAAAGAATACGGAAACGGAGAATGGAATTACCACACCAATAAAGAAGCGATTCTGAAATTCTGGGAAGACGGGTTCAATCGTAATAAAAATTATGATCATCTCGTAACAATGGGAATGCGTGGTGACGGCGACGAACCAATGAGCGATTTGGGAAGTGCCGAAGCCAACTTTAAACAGCTGGAGCAGATCATGAATGACCAGAGAAAAGTCATTGAAAAAGTATCGGGAAAATCTGCAAAGAAAACACCTCAGCTTTGGGCTCTGTACAGTGAAGTGTTGGAATATTATGATCAGGGAATGAAAGTTCCGGACGATGTCATTATTTTGCTTTGTGATGACAATTGGGGAAATGTGCGACGACTTCCCGAACTGAATTCCAAAAAACATCCGGGCGGTTACGGAATGTACTATCACGTCGATTTACACGGTGCGCCGAGAGCCTATCAATGGCTGAATATGACGCAGATTCCGCATATATGGGAACAGTTGCAGTTGACGTACAGCTATGGCGTTGATAAAATCTGGATTCTGAATGTCGGAGATTTAAAACCGAACGAATATCCAATGGATTTCTTCCTGAATATGGCGTGGAATCCCACTTCTTTTACACAGGATAATCTTGAAAATTATTCGGTGAAATTTGCAGAAGAACATTTTGGAAAGACCGATGCAAAGGAAATTGCAGAAATCATTAATCTTTACTGTAAATACAACTCAAGAGTTTCGGCAGAAATGCTGAATGCTAAAACCTACAATCTTCAAAGCGGTGAATTTTTGCAGGTAAAAGATGCATATTTAGCTTTGGAAACGAGAGCTTTGAGACAATTCATCAATTTAGATGAGGCTTACAAAGATACCTATAAGCAGGTTGTCCTGCATCCCGTTCGTGCGATGGCGAATCTTTACGATATGTATTATGCCGTCGCAATGAACCACAAATTGGCGGATGAAAAAGACCTGAAAGCCAATGAGTGGGCAGATTATGCCGATGAATGTTTCGCCAGAGATGCAGAATATACAAAGGATTATAACCTCAATATTTCCAACGGAAAATGGAATCATATGATGGACCAGACGCACATTGGCTACAAATCCTGGGACGAACCGAAAGAGGGAAATATCAAGCCAGCCGTCTACAGAATTACGAAAGAAGAAGCAAAAACAGGCGGTTACATTTTTGAAGAAAGAAACGGTGTCGTTGCAATGGAAGCCGAACATTTCTTTGAAGTTAAAGCTTCAGCAAATACAAAATGGACGGTCATTCATGATCTGGGAAGGACGCTTTCCGGGATTGCATTGATGCCTTACACGGAAAAAACTACTGGTTCAGCGATAACCTATCAGTTTAATCTGAAAACTCAACCTTCCAAGGTGAAAATTCATTTCATTTTTGATTCCACGCTTCCGTTTAAAAAAGGTGGACACAGTGTAAAGGCTTATCTCGGTAAAAACAATTCAAAAATCATCGGTCTTAATCAGGATTTGACCTGGGCAAACAATTATACCAAAATGTATCCTGCCGCAGCAGCAAGAATCGTAGAAAAAGTTGAAACATTCGTTGTTCCGGCAAATCAAAACGGCAATTTTATTTTGACAATAGAACCTCTTGACCCTGGAATTGTACTGCACAAAATCATCGTAGACAATGGCGGTTATGAAGAAACGTATTTGAAAATGGATGAAAGTCCTTATAAAAGATAAATCATAAAGTCCCAACGGGACGAGTTAAAATAGAATAGGATGAAATCCTATTAACATAAAAAGACAAGATTATAATTATGAAGTTATTTAAAAATATTTTAGTTTTTTCAATATTAATTTTTACTTCAAATCTGGATTTTGCTCAGAGTGAGACATCAAAAGTTTCAGCCCAAAGAGAATTCCGGTATACCAACCCGATTACCAGAGATTCTGCCATTTCTATGCGCGACCATTTCATCATTAAGGTTGATGATTTGTGGTATTGCGTGGGAACTTCCAATCCTGTCTGGGAAGGCAAAAATCCGGGGGTCCGGATGTTGGTTTCAAAAGATATGGTGAATTGGAAACAGCATTCTTTTATCATTGATGCTAAAAAACTTCCAAAAGACTGTCCTTATGACGGCCGCTTCTGGGCTCCCGAAATTCATTTCATCAAAGGAAAGTATTATTTGATTGTCAATAGCGGAAAGGTAACCAAGGAAGACCCGAAAGGAATGGCGACCCACAGCATTTGGCTGTTTTCGGCTGATAAAGTGACGGGTCCTTATAAACTGTTGAACGGTCCGCTTATTCCACAATATAACAACGATGCCACTTTGTTCGAGGACGACGATGGTCAGGTCTATCTCTATTGCAGTGGAAACGGATTGTTTCAGGCTAAAATCGACCTGAAAACAGGAAAGCTTACCACCCCGATTCAAAAATTTCTGGATAAAAAACAGCCGGGCTGGCCGGAATGGATGGTTGGCGGAATCGAAGGACCTTTCGTGACGAAAAAAGAAGGAACCTATTTTATGTTTTTTTCCACGTGGACAAGAGGCTATGAAGTTGGTTTACTGAAATCAAAATCACCTTTGGGCCCCTGGGAGCTTGCTTCGCCACAACCGATTTTCGGAACCCGCAAAAAAGCCTACAGACAGCAAATGGCAAAAGATGGAGGTTACGAAAATTTGCAGTTTACAGATACCGAAGACCCTTATCAGGAAACAGGGCACAATGCCTTATTCATCGGTCCGGACGGAAATCTCTGGAATTCCTGCCATTATTTTATGGATGAAAAACGACCGTATCCGTATAGTCAGACCTTCGAGTCTTGGGAACTGGGTCCGCAAATGGGAATCGAGCCGGTACATTACAGAAACGGGATGTTCTATATCGACGGACCAACCTGGACGGAAAAAATCATTAAATATTAAATTAAAAATCAATCATGACAAAAACATATTTAAAATATATATTGAACGCAGGTTTAATGTTTGCAGGATGGTCACTGGCTGCCCAGAATCCCATCATCCAGACCAAATTCACCGCAGATCCTGCGCCGATGGTGTATAAAGACACGGTTTTTTTGTACACCAGCCATGATGAGGATGATGCTTTCGGGTTTAAAATGAAAAACTGGCTGCTGTACACTTCTACGGATATGGTCAACTGGACCGATCATGGCATCGTAGCTTCCCTGAAAGATTTTAAATGGACGGATCCGGAAAACGGAGCCTGGGCCCCTCAGGTTATTGAAAGAAACGGCAAATTTTATATGTATTGCCCGATGCCCAATAATATGGGAATTGGTGTCCTGGTGGCAGAGAGTCCGTACGGACCTTTTACAGACCCCATAGGAAAACCGCTGATCAAAAATTCTTTGGATGACATTGATCCTACCGTCTTTATCGATGACGACGGGCAGGCTTACCTCTACTGGGGTAACCCTAACCTCTGGTATGCGAAGCTGAACGAAGATATGGTTTCGCTCGCCGGACCCATTACCAAAGATCCTTCGTTCGCCAAGGTAAAAGATGCTCCTGATCCTTTCCACTATCAGGAAGGGCCCTGGGCATGGAAAAAAAACGGCATCTATTACATGGCCTATGCTTCCAAATGCTGTCCTGAAGGAATCGGGTATGCAATGGCGAAGTCACCGGTCGGCCCCTGGAAGTATGGTGGTGTAATCATGGATGGTGATCAGCGGTCCAGCGGAAATCATCCCGGAATTATCGATTTCAAAGGAAAATCATATGTTTTCGGGTTCAATCACATGCTCAGGATGCAGACCATGAGCAAGCATTATGAACGCCGGTCTGTCAGTGTCACGGAACTCACTTACAATGCAGACGGAACGATCCGGAAGCTTCCTTTCTGGACAGCGGACGGCGCAAAGAGAGTCGGTACCCTTAATTCCTATCAAAAAGTAGAGGCCGAAACCATGGCATACAGCGAAGGCCTGAAAACGGAAATGGTGACGGAATGGGAACGTAATCAGCCGTATAACCGCGGTAAGAAAATTACCGATCGTATCATTGTCACTTCTATTAATCAGGGGGATTACATCAAAATACAGGGCGTCGATTTCTCAAAAGGCATACAGTCTCTGGACGTTAATGCCGCTTCCCTTCATGGCGGAAAAATAGAAGTACGCACCGATGCACTTGACGGGCCTTTATTGGGCACCGTACAGATTACCGGAAAAGGCGAGGGCGATCTGTACAAGACCATCAATACGCCCATGAAAAACAGTAAAGGCATCCATGATCTCTATTTTGTCTTTAAAGGAGATCAAGACCTTTTCTATTTCGATTGGTGGAAATTTAACCAAATGAATTAAAATAATGCTGAAGAATAAAATACTTATACTTTCCGCGGCTTTCTTATTGGCAGGCCAGATTTCTAAAGCCCAATCCACCGTATGGCTGGATAAGCTGGATCTTAATGTTGCCACACAGGGAAACGGGAAACCCGGAATCAATACTTCCGTAGACGGAAAGAAACTGACGATTTCCGGTAAAACTTTCGACCGCGGTTTCGGAACCCATGCCGAAAGCTCTTTACTCATTAAATTAAATGGAAAAGCGACTAAGTTCTCGGCTTTGGTTGGACTGGATGATGAAATGAAAGGGCACAAGCCCGCCGTGGAATTTGAGATTTACGGGGATAATAAAAAATTATGGTCCAGCGGAATCATGCATCTGGGAGATCCTGCGAAACCGGTTTCTGTTTCCTTAAAAGGGATTAAACAGCTGGAACTGGTGGTTACGGACGGCGGAAACGGACCCTATTACGATCACGCGGATTGGGTGGATGCCCGGTTCGAAACAACAGGCGTTTCCACTTTGGAAACCTTCAATCCAATCGCTTCGGAACTTTATATTTTAACCCCGAAACCTGCGGCGGTACCGAAAATCAATTCCGCAGGGATTTACGGCGTGCGTCCCGGTTCGCCCTTCCTCTTCAGGGTTCCGGCAACCGGAGACCGTCCGATGACTTTTTCAGCAGAAAATCTTCCGGAAGGATTGCAGATCGATCCTCAAACCGGAATCATTACCGGGAAAGTAAATACCAAAGGAACTTACAAAGTTGTCCTGTCCGCAGAGAATGCCAAAGGTACAGCCTCTAAAAAATTAAAGATCGAATGCGGCGACAAGATTGCCCTGACCCCGACGATGGGCTGGAACAGCTGGAACTGTTTCGGACATGAAGTATCAGCCGACAAAGTGAAGCGCGCTGCTGATGCTTTGGTTAAATCAGGGCTTATCAACCACGGCTGGAACTACATTAACATCGATGATTCATGGCAGTACAACCGGGACGGAAAAGATCCGTCTTTCAAAGGGCAGTTCCGGGATAAGTACGGGTATATTTTAACCAATTCCAAATTTCCGGATATGAAGAACCTGGGCGATTACATTCACTCGAACGGCCTCAAAATGGGAATTTATTCCTCTCCCGGACCGTGGACCTGCGGCGGATGTGCCGGAAGCTACGGCTATGAAAAGCAGGATGCCGAAATCTACTCCCGGTGGGGAGTCGATTACCTGAAATACGACTGGTGCAGCTACGGCGGCGTGATCGACGGTTTGCCGGATAACGACCTTAATAAAGTTCCGTCATTAGCTTTCAACGGCGGCGGCGATTTGGATAAAGGGGTAAAACCTTTTAAACTTATGGGCGACCTGCTGTACGGACAGCCCAGGGACATTGTCTATAATCTCTGCCAGTACGGCATGGGCGATGTCTGGAAATGGGGCGATGAAACCCATGCCCAATCCTGGCGTACCACCAATGATATTACCGATACCTGGGCCAGCGTGAAAAATATTGCCCTTGCCCAGGACAAAGCCGCTTCCTACGCCAAACCCGGCAACCGGAACGATCCGGATATGCTGGTTGTCGGCGTAGTCGGCTGGGGAAACCCGCACCAAAGCAAGCTGAAACCTGATGAACAATACCTTCATATCAGCCTTTGGAGCATTTTCTCTGCACCGCTACTGATCGGTTGTGACCTGGAGAAACTTGATGATTTTACCCTAAATCTTTTAACCAACGATGAAGTCATTGCCGTCAATCAGGATGCGTTGGGAAAACAGGGCGTTTGCCTGAATACTATCAGCGAACTGAAGATCTACGTTAAAGACCTTGAAGACGGCGGAAAAGCGGTGGCCTTTGCCAATTTCGGAAGGGAAAAAGTAAAGCTCGCTTATAAAGATTTTAAAAAACTGGGAATTTCCGGAAATCAGACGGTGCGCGATCTGTGGAGACAGAAGGATATTGCGAAAATCAATACCGGTACGGGAAATCTGGCACTGGATATTCCGGCGCACGGCGTGGCGTATTATAAATTTATTTCAAATAAATAATTAAAACTTGAATATCAGATAAATATCATGAAAAGCCATATCCAAACCAAGACCTTCCCAAAAGCCATTTTATGGATCGTTTTTCTGCTTGGAAACATCGGAGTTTCAGCAAATAACCTACTGGTAAAATCTCCGAATGGAAAGATTATGGTGAACGTTTTACATTCAGATTATTCCGGAAACGGAAGGTGGTTTTTGAATGTGAACTATAACGAGAACGGTAAATTAACAGAAGCCATTTCTGCCATTGATTTAGGGTTGATTCTTTCAGACAATATTTCTTTTGATAATATCATTTTTGTAAAAGCTTCAAAACCTATTCTGATCAGGGAAAATTATACCATGCCCCACGGGAAGTCTTCTCAGAGAACTAATCTGGGAAATGAAGTGGTTTTCACTTTTCAGAATCAGGAAAAGAAAAAAATGGAAGTTATCCTCCGGGTGTATAACGACGGTATGGCTTTCCGGTATTCATTTTCAGGAAAAGGAAATTTTACCGTTCAGGATGAACTGACTGCTTACACCATCAACAACGAAACCGCACGCTGGACCGAAAAGTGGAACCCTGCCAATGAAGGCTTGTATTCCGCGATGGCAGGCGATAAAACCCAGCAGGAAGAATGGGGCTATCCGGCTTTGTTCCGGACGAAAGAAAATAACTGCTGGTTTTTGCTGCACGAATCGGCTGTTGACGGAAATTACTGCGGTTCCAAACTGAGTAACAAATCTGATAAAGATACATATAAAATAACGTTTCCGGACCCGAAAGACGGCCGCGGAAAAGGAGAATCACTGCCTAAAATTACCTTTCCCTGGAAATCGCCCTGGAGAGTAATTATTATAGGAAACCTCAATGATATTGTGGCTTCCACGCTGGTTGATGATGTGGCCCCGCCTTCTGTTATCAAAAATACGGACTGGATAAAACCGGGAGCCGTTTCCTGGAACTATTGGTCTGATAACCATGGAACCAGAGACTTTAAAACGGTCTGCGCATTTGCCGATCTGGCCGTCGCCATGAACTGGCCGTACACCTTGCTCGATTGGGAATGGGATGCCATGGGCAACGGAGGCAATCTGGAAAACGCTTTGAAATACATCCGCTCCAAAGGCATCAAACCGTTGATGTGGTACAATTCCGGCGGCGACCATACCTGGGTTTCTTCCACTCCGAAAGACCGGATGCTCACCCATGAAAACAGAGTGGAAGAATTTTCCAAGCTCAGAAAATTGGGCGTTGCCGGCGTAAAAGTCGATTTTTTTGAGAGCGAAAAGCAGGACATGATTCAGTATTATATCGATATTCTGGAAGATGCGGCGAAGTTTGAAATGATGGTCTATTTTCATGGCTGCCTGGTTCCGAGAGGTTGGGCGAGAACCTATCCGAACCTGATGACCTACGAAGCCGTTCGCGGTGCCGAATGGTACAACAACGGCCCGGAATTTACCGCTACGGCACCTGTTCACAACACGATTTTGCCTTTTACACGGAATGTGGTGGGTTCCATGGATTACACGCCGGTCACCTTTACCAATTCACAGTTTCCGCATCTGACCTCATATGGTCATGAGCTGGCATTAAGTGTCCTGTTTGAATCTGCGCTTCAGCACTTTGTCGACCGGCCGGAAGGCTATTCTGACTTGCCGGATGCGCCCAGGGCATTTTTAAAAGAAGTTCCCACAAGTTGGGACGAAACGATTTTGTTGCATGGCTTTCCCGGAAAAGAGGCGGTGCTGGCAAGGAGAAAAAGCCAGAAATGGTACATCGGCGGGATCAACGGAGAAAATATCGAAAAGAACATCAAAATCACCTTTGATTTCTTAGAAAAAAATAAGAAGTATAAGTTAAGACTGATAAAAGACGGGAAGCACGATAAACAGCTGGTGACCGATGATATGGTAATTGGAAATACAGACTCCGTTACAGTGAAAGAACTGAGGAGAGGTGGTTTCGCTGCAGTAATTTCACCATTGTAAATTCAGCAATCTTAAATAATTATACAGTCAGAAAATTAAAATAAAAATTAATGAAAAATATAAAAACAATACTAACCTTGATAGCCTGCAGTCTGGGATCTGCGGTTTCCGCACAGAACCCGGTGATCCAGACGCACTTCACACCCGATCCGGCACCGATGATTTACAAAGGTAAGATGTATCTATATACCGGGGACGACCAGCCGGGATTCGATTTTTATACGATGACCAAATGGCATGTCTATTCATCAGACGATATGGTGAACTGGACCGATCACGGATCTCCGATTTCGCTTGAATCGTTCAGTTGGGCAAGAGACCGGGCATGGGCGGCACAATGTGTAGAGCGCAACGGCAAATTTTACTGGTATATCTGTGCGCAAACAGTGGACAACAATATGGCCATCGGAGTGGCCGTTTCCGATAGTCCGACCGGGCCGTTCAAAGATGCTCTGGGGAAACCTTTGGTAACTACAGGAACCTGGGACAACATCGATCCGACGGCTTTTATCGATGATGACGGGCAGGCCTATCTCTATTGGGGAAACAGCAAATTGTTGTACGTTAAACTCAATAAGGACATGACTTCCTTCAACGGGAAAATCACGGAAATTCCGCAGTCGGTGGAAGCTTTCGGCGGCATGAGACGGCCCGGGAAAAGCGATGAGGTCCTGCAGAAACAGGAAAAATTTGATGATGTCTATGTGGAAGGCCCATGGCTGTACAAACGGAATAAGCAGTATTACATGATGTATGCCGGAATGACCAATAGAACGGAATGCCTGTCTTACGCAACAAGTAATTCGCCAACCGGACCATGGAAATACCAGGGAAAAATCATGACCGACCAACCCACCAACAGCTTTACCAACCACGGCGGAATCATCGATTACAAAGGGAACTCCTACCTGTTTTATCACAACGCTTTATTGCCGAACGGCGGCAGCTACGGGCGTTCAACGGCCATTGAAGAATTTAAATACAATGCCGACGGAAGCATTCCGAAAATCAACATTACCAAAGAAGGCATACATCCTGTCGGAACGTTGAACCCATACCAGAGAAACGAAGCCGAAACCATGGCGTGGGCAGAGAAATGCACCACTTCCGAAAATAAGAAGACCGGCGTTTACGTTTCCGACACCCGGACCGGAGGCTACATCAAAGTCCGTGCAGTCGATTTTGGAAAAGGCGCATCTGAATTTTCCGCATCCGTAGCCGCAGGCATCGACGGCGGCATCCTGGAAGTTCATCTGGATGATGTAAAAGGCACTAAGATCGCCCAGATCGATATCCCGAGAACCGGCGGCTGGGAAGAATTTAAAACCCTGACTTCCAACATCTCAGAATACGTCTCGGGCATCCATGATTTGTATTTTGTCTTCCAGGGAAAAAACATCACCGCCGGAAGAAAGCTGTTTAACTTCGATCACTGGAGCTTTAAGAAAAAATAAATTAAAACACCTATATATCACGGAATAAAAAATTCCCCTCCCTCGAAGGAGTGGCGAAAATTCAAAGAATTTTTGACGGGGTGGTTTAAATAAAACCAAAAAGAGAACATTTAACCACAAATCGCAGGTTCGACGAAGTCAAAAGTCACAAAAGGCATTGATGCTGCATATTAAAGTTTAAAATATAATGGAGAAACAAGCCCGCAAAAGCTTTAAAAATCTTTGATTTTTAATCTCATGTACAAAATATAAAACTAAAAATCTAATGTGTCTCATGTGTTAAAAGCTTTTATGACTTTGTGATTATATAAAATGCACTTAGTGTTTAAAAAAATGAAATAGAAAATATGAAAAAGACCCTACAATCCATACTCGGCCTTCTCCTGATCGGATGTTCAGCGAATGTGCTCGCCCAGAATCCAATCATCCAGACCAATTACACCGCCGATCCGGCACCGATGGTCTACAACGGCAGGCTGTATGTCTATACGACTCACGACGAAGATGATTCCACGTGGTTTACGATGAACGACTGGAAAGTCTATTCCACCGACGATATGGTGAACTGGACCGATCACGGAACCATTCTTTCCTATAATGATTTCGACTGGGCCAAGCGTGATGCCTGGGCAGCACAGTGTGTCGAAAGGAACGGCAAATTTTTCATGTACGTTCCGATGTGGTCGAAAACCAACAATAAAGGCGCGATCGGTGTGGCGGTGGGCAACAGTCCGTTAGGGCCGTTTCACGATCCGCTGGGAAAACCCTTAGTACAGAGCGAATGGGGGGATATCGATCCGACGGTTTTTGTGGACGATGACGGGCAGGCCCACATGTACTGGGGAAACCCGAAGCTGAAATATGTGAAGCTGAATGAAAACATGATTTCCTATTCCGGCGATATCGTAGAAGTTCCGATGACCGCAGAATCTTTCGGCAAAAGGGACGGAAAAGAAAACCCGGAAAGACCTACGAAGTATGAAGAAGGTCCCTGGCTGTACAAAAGAAAAAAACTGTATTACTTGTTCTGGCCGGGCGGTCCGCTTCCTGAATTTATCGGCTATTCCACCAGCAAAAGTGCGCAGGGACCATGGAAATACGGCGGAATTGTAATGCCGACCGAAGGAAAATCCTTCACCAACCATCCCGGAGTCATTGATTTCAAAGGTAAAACCTACTTTTTCTACCACAACGGCGCGTTGCCCGGCGGAAGCGGATTTACGCGTTCCGTCAGCGTTCAGGAACTGGAATTTAATAAAGACGGTTCCATTTCGCCCATTAAAATGACGAATGGAATCACCAAAGCCATTGCAACCGTCAATCCGTACAGCTTCAACCAGGCCGAAACCATCGCCTGGTCGGAAAACGTAAAATCGTACCAGAACAAAGAAACCGGTGTTTTTGTCAAGGCTAAAAAAAGCGGCGCCTACACCCGTGTGAAAAATGTGGATTTCGGTAAAAAAGGAGCGGCGACGTTTTCCGCGAGGGTAGGAACCACGCACAATAGCGACGTAACGATGGATGTTCACCTGGACAGCCTTATCGGACCGGTGGTGGCTACGGTAAAAGTTCCGCTCACCGGCGGAGACGACCGCTGGGAAACCGTGAAAGCCGAAGTGAAGGAAAAAACAACCGGCGTTCACGACCTGTATTTTGTGTTTAACGGAAAAGCCGCAAAAGATGTTATGTTTTTCGATTACTGGACCTTTCTTGAAAATAAATGATTATGAATAAACTATTTTTAAAACTATCAATCATCCTGGGTATTCTCTTCCTGAATACCGTTTTTGCCCAGGTCGCCGAAGTATCAAGCCCTGACGGAAAGCTAAAGCTGAATGTCTTCTCAGAAGACGGAAAAGCGCTGTACAATGTGACTTTTCAGGGGAAAACCATGCTGGAAAAATCACCTTTAGGTTTAATCACCAATGAATCTGATTTTTCTAAAAATTTAAAATTTATCAACAGCAAAAAAGACCAGGTTTCCAAAACTTACACCAACGAGAAAATCAAAAAATCGGAGGTTAATTATAAGGCTAATGCATTGACGGTAAATTTCAGCAATGCAGACCAATACAACATCGGGATTGAATTCCAGGTGAGCAACAACAATATCGCATTCCGGTACGACATTCAGCCAATGAAAGACCGTCTGAGTGCGGTCGTACAGTCGGAAATGACGGGATACCGGTTTCCTTCGCAGACCACGACCTTCCTTTCTCCGATGATGAAGCCGATGACCGGTTTTGCCAGAACCGCTCCAAGCTACGAAAGCGGCTACCAAGCAGATGCGGAACTGGGAACAAAAGCGGATTACGGTTACGTTTTCCCTGGACTCTTCCACGTAGGAAACGACGGCTGGATCCTGCTTTCCGAAACCGGCGTGAACAGCCTGTACTGCGCTTCCCATCTGGATACCACACCGGAAAAGACTCTTTACAAAGTTGCGTACCCGAATATGGCGGAAAACAATGGGTTCGGAAGTACCGGAGCGGCCATTTCACTGCCCGGGAAAACGCCTTGGAGAACCATCACGGTGGGCGAATCCTTAAAGCCGATTGTTGAAACCACGATTCCTTTTGATGTGGTTGATCCGATGTATGCGCCTTCACAGAAATACAGTCTCGGGAAATCGACCTGGAGCTGGATTTTATGGCAGGACAACAGCATGAACTACGACGACCAGAAGAAATTCATCGATCTTGCCGCAGAAATGAATTTCCAGTTTATCCTGATGGATGCGCTTTGGGATAAAAATATCGGCAAAGAACGGATGAAGGAACTTGTTCAGTATGCTACATCCAAAAACGTAGGCGTGATGCTCTGGTATAACTCCAACGGAGCGGCGAATGATGCGCCGATGGGCCCGAGGAATAAAATGAGCTCTTCCATCGAACGTAAAAAAGAAATGAAATGGCTGAAAGATACCGGGATTAAAGGACTGAAAGTCGATTTCTTCGGCGGCGACAAGCAGGAAACAATGAAGCTGTACGAAGACATTCTTTCTGATGCGAATGATTTTGGTCTGAATATCATCTTTCATGGAGCTACCTTACCGAGAGGCTGGGAAATCATGTATCCGAACTACGCCGGAAGCGAAGCTGTCCTGGCCTCTGAAATGCTGTATTTCTCAGAAGATGTCCGCAAGCAGGAAGCCTTTTTCGCATCACTGCATCCGTTTATCCGGAACACGGTCGGGAGCATGGAATTCGGCGGAACGTTCTTGAATAAATATTTAACCAAATCCAATAAGGAAAAAAATAAACGGTACACAACAGACGGCTTCCAATTGGCCACCGCCGTTTTATTCCAGAACCCGGTTCAGATGTTTGCCGTCATGCCAAACAACCTGGAGGACGCTCCGAAATTCGAGCTTGATTTTATGAAAGAAATTCCGACCTTGTGGGACGAGACGGTTTTCATCGACGGCTATCCCGGGAAATACTCCGTTATTGCCAGAAGGTATCAGAATCAATGGTACATTGCCGGCGTGAATGCTGAAAACACCGTTCAGAAAATGACCTTAAAATTTCCGATGCTGGCCGGAAAAACGGTAAAACTCATCAATGATGATGCAAAAGGGGTGACTTCCGAGAAATCCGTGACCATTAATAAGAACGGGGAATTAAAAGTAGAAATCCAGTCCAAAGGCGGATTTGTTATTCATTAATCCTGATGTTAAATTTAAAATACATTCAACATGAAAACCGGGTACTTCAGACCATTCATTCTAATTAAACTGACCTTTCTGATGGTTTTTTTCAGTCATCAGCCGGCGTTCGGGAAAATAAAACTTCCGGACCTGGTCGGTGACAAAATGGTTCTGCAGCGTGATGTGGCACTCAGCATCTGGGGCTGGGCGGATCAGGGCGAAAATATTACGATCAGGTTCCGTAATGAAACCTACAATACCTCACCGGACAAAAACGGGAAATGGTCTGTGCAATTGAAACCTCAAAAAGCGGGAGGACCGTTCATGATGGAAATTAACGAAATTACGATCCGGGATGTTCTCGTAGGGGATGTCTGGCTGGCTTCGGGACAGTCTAATATGGAGACCCCGATTGCCAGATTGACAGACCGTTTTCCGGAAATCAATGTTTCGGATTTAAATAAAATCCGGTATTTCAAAGTACCTACCCAAAACAGCGAATCCGTTAAGGAAAATATAGCACCCGGCGGAAAATGGTTTACCGGAACGGCTTCCGAAGTGATGAACTGGACGGCTTTTGCGTATTTCTACGCGCTTGAGGCCTACGAACATACCAAAATTCCGCAGGGCATGCTGGTTTCCAGCCTGGGCGGTTCGGCCATTCAGAGTTGGGTGAGCCAGGAGCACCTCAGGGATTTTCCTAATGATCTTATCGACAAGCAGGCATTGTCTGCGCTCAATGCTTCCAAACTGGATAAAGGAAGGAATCTTTGGAATCAGAAGGATTTTGATGACGCAAACTGGCAAAAAGCAAAAGTGCCCGGAAAATGGAAAGACAACGGAATCCAGGCTAAAGGGACGGTCTGGTTCAGGAAAAATTTTGACCTTCAGGCTTCCATGGACGGAAAGTTTGCCCGCTTATACCTCGGCGTGATGGTCGACAGCGATTCGGTTTTCGTGAACGGAACATTCGTAGGTTCGACCTCATATACTTACCCGCCGAGAAAATATGATATTCCGGGCGGCATTTTAAAACAGGGGAAAAATACCATTGCCATCCAGCTTACGTCCAACTTCGGAAACGGTGAATTTGTCGCCGACAAGCCTTATAAAATCGTAGGAGACGGCGTTATCGTTGATCTGACGGGTGAATGGAAATACAATATCGGTCGGGATACGAGTAAAGATGAAGACTACAAATCGAAGCTGAAAAACCTGCGAAGCACGCCTTCCGGACTGTACAACGGGATGATTTATCCGATCCGGGATTACAAGGTTCGCGGTGCGATCTGGTATCAGGGTGAAAGCAACGCCCGCCAGTCGGAGAATTATGCCGGTCTGCTGAAAAACATGATTGAAAACTGGCGGGAAGCCTTTCAATGGAAACAGATGCCGTTTTTACTGGTTCAGCTTCCGAATTTTATGGAAAAAACCAGCGATCCCAATGCACCAAGCGGATGGGCGGAAATCCGTGAAGCTCAGTTTAAAACCTCACAAACGGTTCCATACACAGCGATGAGCGTGAACTATGATCTCGGGGAATGGAATGACATTCATCCTCTCAATAAAAAAGATATGGCCAAACGCCTGTTCCTGGCTGCCCGCAAACTGGTGTATGGTGAAAAGCTGGTCAGCAGCGGCCCCGTTTTCAAGTCGATGAAAGTGGAAAATTCAGAAATCGTCCTTTCGTTCGACAATATCGGAGGCGGTCTGAAAAGCAGAAACGGAGCTTTGAAACATTTTGCCATTGCCGGAAGCGATAAAAAGTTTGTCTGGGCCGAAGCAAAGATTAAAGGCAATACCGTTGTGGTAAGCAGCAAGGAAATAAAAAATCCGGTGGCGGTACGGTATGCATGGAGCAATAATCCCGAAGAGGCGAATCTGGAAAACGCAGAAGGCCTGCTGGCATCGCCGTTCAAAACGGATGACTGGTAAGTTTTGATTACCTAACCTATTAAATAAATACGCATTAAATAATATAATGATTATGAAGACGATATTCAACTATTTTTCTCTTTTGATTACGTTGGTTTTTACAACCATAGTAAAAGCGGCCGATCCTTTTATTTCTTTTGTGAAAACAGAAAATTCGGTGGTATTGAAAGAAGGCAATTCTGGGCTGACGATGTTTTCGGACAGCGATTCTGATAAAGGGATTCTCCACGCAGTGGCGAATCTTCAGTCCGATTTTCAGAAAGTAACCGGCATTCAGCCCAATCTCATTTCCCAAAATTCCGGGGTAAACGGAATGCTCATTATCATTGGTGAAGCCGGAAAAAGCAAAACCATTGATGCATTGATCAAGGCTAAAAAGATCGATGGGAATTCGCTCAAGGGCAAGAATGAGAAATTTATCATCCAGAATATAAGCAATCCGTTCCCGGGCGTTTCCGAAGCGGTTGTCATTGCCGGAAGCGACAAACGGGGAACCATTTACGGAATCTACGAAATGTCGCAGCAGATCGGCGTTTCGCCCTGGTATTACTGGGCGGATGTTCCGGTTGAGAAAAAGGAAAACGTATACTTTAAAAAAGGAATCTATACCGACGGAGAACCTGCTGTGGAATACCGAGGAATTTTCTTAAATGATGAAGAACCTTCGCTGGGGAGCTGGGCAAGGGCGACTTTCGGCGGGATCAATTCCAAATTTTATGAAAAAGTATTTGAACTGATCCTCCGGATGAAAGGAAATTACATCTGGCCGGCGATGTGGGGAAAAGCGTTTTATGACGACGATGTTTTGAGCGGACCGTTGGCCAATGAAATGGGCATTGTCATGGGAACTTCACACCACGAACCGATGGCTTTAGCGCAAACCGACTGGCACCGGTACATCAAAAGAAACAACCTGCCGAATGTCTGGGATTATTCCAAAAACGCTGAGGTTTTGCAGAAATTCTGGAGATCCGGGATGGAAAGAAGCAAAAACTGGGAAAAGCTTGTGACCGTAGGCATGCGTGGCGATGGTGATGAAGCGATGGGAGAGGGCACCAATATTGCCCTGCTGGAAAAAATAGTGAAAGACCAAAGAAAGATTATTGCCGATGTCACCGGGAAAAAAGCGGAAAGAACCCCGCAAGTCTGGGCGTTGTACAAAGAAGTTCAGGACTATTATGACAAAGGCATGCGCGTGCCGGATGATGTGATCCTGTTGTTCTGCGATGACAACTGGGGGAACGTAAGAAAGCTTCCGGATCTTTCCAAACCTTTGCATAAAGGCGGTTACGGAATGTATTACCATTTCGATTACGTGGGCGGACCGAGAAACTCCAAATGGATCAACATCAGTCCGATCCAGCGCGTCTGGGAACAGATGAACCTTTCCTATGAACATAAAGTAGATAAGGTTTGGGTAGTGAATGTCGGCGATTTAAAACCGATGGAATTCCCGATCAGTTTTTTCCTGGACATGGCCTGGAACCCGAAGCAGTTTAATGCAAATAATTTATTCCAGTACACTGAAAAATGGGCCGCGCAGCACTTTGGTGAAAAGCACGCGAAAGAAATTGCGGAGATGATTAACTTATATGCCAAATACAACCGCCGGGTAACGCCTGAAACCCTGAATTGGAACACCTATAGCCTGGAGAATTACAACGAATTTGAAACGGTTCTCAATGATTACCGGGCTTTGGCCTTGAAAGCACTGCGTCTGAAAGAAGACATTCCGGCAGAATATCAGGACGCGTATTACCAATTGGTATTGTACCCGATTGATGCGTGCAGCAACCTGTACGAAATGTATTATGCCGTAGCCAAAAACAGGGAACTGGCTGCTAAAAAAGATCCGGAAGCGAATAAATATGCTGATCAGGTGAAGCAGTGCTTTGAAAGAAATGCTTATCTGGACAACTATTATAATAATGTGATGGCCGGCGGAAAATGGCAGCACATGATGGACCAGATGCGGATCGGCTATAAAACCTGGGCCGACGGGAAAGAAAACATCATGCCGGAAGTGACCTATATTTCCGAAGCGGATATTCCGAAAGAAAAGGCATTTCAGGAGAAGAATGGCTATGTTTCTATAGAAGCGGAACATTTTGCCAGGATGCAGAATTCGGACCGGATTCATTGGGAAGTGATTCCTGATTTCGGGAAGACCAAATCCGGCGTAACGACCTTTCCACAAAATGCCTATCCGAAACCGGATGAAAACATCTATCTGGAATACGACATGAATTTTGAATCCAAAGGCGAATTTGAAGTCCAACTGTTACTGGCTCCGACATTGAATTTCAATCACAACAAAGGACTGCGCTATGAAATTTCGTTCGACGGGCAAGCGCCGCAAGTGGTGAATTTCAACGGCCATTATAAAGGTGAGCTGGGAAGATGGCAGTCGGAACACATCATCCGATCCATCACCAAACACCAGATCTCCCAGCCCGGAAAACATACGCTCCGTTTCAGGGTGCTGGAACCAGGCATCGTACTGGAGAAGATCCTCATCAATACCGGCGGGCTGAAACCGACTTATCTGGGTGCCCCGGAAAGTGATTACACCGGAAAATAATTTTGTTACCTCTTAAAACCATCGGATTTTTCCGGTGGTTTTTTCTTTTGGTAATGTCAAAACTGTCTAAAATTTCTCTTCAGCTACTAGCAGAAATTTCAACGAAGTCAAAGACACAAAAGTTTGTTAATAATTAAAATTTTAATAATCAGCGGTATGAGAATTCCCCTCCGGCCCGGAGAGGTGGTGAAAATTCAAAGAATTTTTGACGGGTGGTTTAGAGAATAAATCTGTTTAAACAGGTTTTACAATTGAGCTTAAAAAAAACTGAAACATCTGATCGAAATCAGTGTTAATCCTTTCAAAGAAGATATTGCTTAAACCGGAACAGAACAGTTGTTCCGGAAAGTTTGAAATGTGTTTACAGCTAATTTTTGTTAAAGTAGTTTGACGGAGTTTTTTTTAATGATGATTGATCAGCATTGGATAATGAAAAAATTCCGGACAAATAATTCCGGTTGATGCTCATCCTGTACATCCGTTCTTAATCATAAACCGTATTTCACCGTATCGTCCGATTTACAGTGGCAGACCCTGTTTTCGGTTAAACTTTTACTAGAAAACAGGGTTTCTGATGGCAAAAATGAGCTGTCTGATCCTTTTAAAACCAAAATACCTGAAATTTAAATCATTGAATTGATGATATTTATATTTTTGATTATCAGATAAATGTATTTGGCTTTATGTTTATTAAACAACTGTTTGAATCAACTTTACAAAAATAAAGTGTATTTTATACATTTATTTCAAATAGAATGTTATATTTGTCTGTAACGGAATATGAAATTTTGTTCATAAAGGAACATCATTTCAGATTTATTGAATTTTTTGGGTAAAGGATGTGTTTTCTCACAGATGATTTAAAATCATAGTGAGTATCCAATAATGAAGGACTGCATTCAATGATCATTTCCAGGAATAAAATGCTTCACTAAATAATAAAATAGGCCGATCCAACCCAAATCTATAATATAATATGAATACATAATTCCGCTTTGCCTTTTGTATTTAAATGGTTTCAACAGATCATAAGAATACGAAAGGAACATTTCCAACAAATTTGTGTACCGATTTTAGCCTGACTATCCAACAGTCAGGAAAGTTTGTCAGTGACAAAACCTGATCATTCTGAAACAGATATAAAATACTCTTCAGCCGCTTGCTGGAGCTTAACCTAAAACAATAAGACTATGAAAAAACTTGCTCAACGCATTGCTCTGGCCGCCGTCTGTGTACTTACAGGCATCAGCGTATCCGGACAGCTTACCACGGTAAGAATCAATAAAAACACGACCTACCAGAAAGTCACGGGTTTCGGCGGATTTGTCTGCAGCCCGCAATTCGGGTACAACCACATGACGACTTCGGAAATCCAGACCCTTTGGGGAGCTAACAGCCAGGCAGGCTACAACATCATGAGGCTCTACATCCCGGAAGACAGCAACAACTGGAGTTCCGTGCTGGCAACGGCCCAGCTGGCCAAGTCGATGGGCTTAACGATTTTTGCCAGTCCGTGGACCATGCCGGCCGCCTGGAAAACCAACAATCATGTAAATGCAGTCTATACCGATGCCAACGGTGTACAGCAGGTCGGTTCCCTTAAAACGGCCAATTACCAGGATTATGCTCTTTATCTCAATAGTTTTGTCACGTATCTGCAGACCAATGGGGTAACGCTGGATTATATCTCGATCCAAAACGAACCGGATGAAATGGCACAGTACCAGGGATGCATCTGGACACCGGCGCAGATTGCTACTTTCGTACGCGATTACGGCCAGCTGATCAACTGTAAAGTAATCGCTCCCGAAAGTGTGGGCTTTACCGACAATTTCGCCAATGCGATGCTCAACCAGGCTACAATGGATAATTTTGAGGTGTATGGCGGTCACCAGTACGGGCTGATGCAGTCTGCTTACAAGCAGTTTCAAAACAACAATAAAGAAATCTGGCAGACGGAATACCTGATTAACTGGAATCCATCCACCGGGACGCCGCGTGATTTCAGCTGGAATCTGGATGCCTTTAATTTCGCTTCCAGCATTAATAATGCCATGCTCGGCAACGTAAATGCATGGATTCATTATGCGGCCAAACGCTACTATGCCCTGATGGGTGACGGAACCAACGGAACAACCACCGGTATAATGACCAAAAGAGGCTACATTCTATCCCATTATGCCAAATACACCACCGGGAAAACACGGATCGCCGCAACCTGGGGCGACAGTACAGGTGTGCTTCAGGGTTCTTCCTATATTTCCCTGGATGGAAACCAGGTGGTGCTGATGGTGATCAATCCTTCGGCAAATGCCTATAACCTGAAAGTGGATCTGCCGTTTTATTCTACATCAGGAACCAAAGTGCTGACGGATGCACAGAATAATATGGCGACCACACCCATCACAATGGCTCAGACATTCCGTCCGGGCGTTACGATCAATGCTTCCAGCGTGATGACTTTTGTCTTTAATAAAAGTGCCGACCGTACGGCTTCCCAGATGAACGGAAGCGACATCCGTTACAACAAGATTGAAACCATGACGCCGACAAATGCTTCTTTCGGGGCAGGCTACAATATCAGCAATACGACAGCTACCTTCTCCAACGCCAGCCCGCTGATCAGCACCAACATGACGGCAGCCAACGGATACCTGCAGCTGAATGACCGCTATAATAAAATGGTGATGCATGTCAACAGTTTTACAACGGCAGGGCAGAGCTATTCGGACAATACCACGCTGTATTACATCAACAGCCAGGGGCTCACAAAATCCTATAATTACGGGAAAATTACTTTCCCTACAGGAGGGAATTTCGATATTACCCTGGATATTTCCCGACAGGTGCTCACTGACGGATGCAAAGGCATCTTAGGGTTACGAAACTCCAATTACGGCTCTGTACTCACCCTGAATTTAGGCGATGTATATTTCAACGTCGGTAATGAAGTAGCCTCCAAATTTGCAGGCTCCTATTCCGACGGCGACAGCAACCTGATGGATGCGCTTGAAAACGGCTATTACACTTCAGTGGATTTCAGGAATACGACAGGAATAACCTCTGCGAACAACTGGCAACAGGGAAGTGCCAATTCCAACAGCATTTATTATGTGCCGTCCACGGTAACTTCTTCCAGCAACAACGTGATTTCCGGAACCAGTGCTGCTAATCTTGTCCTTTCAGATCAGGGCAAAGATTTCCAGGTTCCGTTTACCTTCAGTGCATCAGCTGCATCGTATTCCCGTACATTCAACGGATTTGAAATGCTGATCCTGCCATTCACCGCAAATATTCCATCCGGAGTGAGTGTTTATCAGTTAGCACCAGGTTCCACCGGAATCAGCTGTACCGCTATTACGAACGGAACCATTCCGGCCAATACACCGGTACTGGTAAATGCTACCGGAACCGTTACCTTCCAGGGAACCGGAAATGTTTCCACGCCGAAAGCCATCACCGTCAACCAGATGAACGGGGTGTACAATACCCTAAAAGTTCCGGCCAACAGCTATGTTTTACAGACCGTCAACGGCACACCGGGATTCTATAAAGTAGCAGCAGGAAACGAACCGATAATCAATCCTTTCAGAGCCTATCTGACCGAGGAAAATACCTACACGGCATCAGTACTTCCGTTAAGCTTTACGACGCTGGCAACAGAAAATCTTCTTGCCGATAATAATGAACCGAGTCTTTATCCGAGTCCGGCAAAGAATGAAATCTTCATCGACCTGAAGACTTCCGGCACGGCTTCCCTATTTGATGCCAAAGGCAGCCTGATCATTAAAGATCAACCGTTGCGTTCAGGTAAAAACCGCATCGACATCGGACATCTTCCTGCAGGAATGTATCTGGTGGAAATCTCCCCATCCGGAAACAAATCCGTTCAGAAAAAGTTTATCAAGCAGTAATTTTTTAAGCAAAGATTATTTTTTATACTTCAAAGCCACCGGTTAGGGTGGCTTTGTTTGTTGGTACTCAAACCTCACAGGTTTCGAAAACCTGTGAGGTTTTTAGCATAAGGCTTTCTCCTGCTGTAACAGAATCGGTCTGAAATCCGCGTTTCAATATGTTTATTTATTTCTTTTGATCAATCAGTTCCAGTGCTCTCAGGAGCAGAAGATCTTCTTTATTCCGGGTGCTCTCAACGGTAGGACGCACCACGACATCCGGTTTGATGCCGATACGCTGGGTTTCGCCTCCGTCCGGATAATAAATACCCAGTCCTGAAAAGATGATCTTATGGCCATCCGTCAGTTTAATGGAAGTTTTATTACCATCGGCGCCGGCCGTCTGGCTGCCTACAAAAATAACATTTGGGATTTTCTTGAAAACCATGGCCCACATTTCCTCCGCACTTTGGGTATGTTCATTAATAATCACAACTACCAGTCCCTTATACGGATCAGGATTATCTTTTCCTGCGAATTTATATTCTTTATTCACAATATTGTCTACAAAACAGAATTTACCCGGCTGGCTGAAGTTGGGCTGGGTTTTTATTCCGTATACAACAGGGTTGGTAAGTAAATAATCAAATACTTTAAGCAGGGAAGCATTGTCATTGTAGCCGCGCAGGTCAAAAACCATCCCTTTGGTATGTTTGTATTGTTCCATCAGGGAAGGGATTTCTGCTCCCTTCAATGATGCAAATTCGAAATACACCTTATCATCTATTGGGAAACTTGGGTTCAGGCGGCTTTCTTTTTCATTGTAAGTTAAATAATTATAGTTTTTTCCTTTGTACACCAGGTGAAGATCCGGGATTCCGTCTTTATCCCATTCTTCATAGAAAATACGCTTTGTACGCTCTACGGCGGTCCGGAACTTTTCCCCGTTCTTATGGATTCCTTCCACGACAATGGTTTCCTCATCCCCGCTGAAAAGGTAACTGTACGCCTCACGCAGTTCAACGGATGGGTTGGAAAAGGCAAAATATTTCGATTTTTCCTTTATATTTTTTAGAATCGGTTTACCGTTAATTTTAGTGATCAGGTCACCAACTTCCAGATTGGCTTTTTTCATCTTTGCTTCATCCTTGATTCCTGTGATAAGCACAGCATTTTCAACCATCTGAAAAGTAAACGGAGAAGACAGCTTCCCGGCTACATCATATTGGTAGGTCTCTTCAATCCCGGCATGGGTATCCTGCAGCTCAGCGGCCAGCTGCATCACTGCCGATTCATAATCTTTCTCATTGTTGATCTTTTTAAATAAGGGAATGTATTTTTTCAGGATGTCATCCCAGTTATGGTCAAGGAGATATTTATAAGGATAAAAATACTCAATGGCATTCCAGATCCTGAAGAGATCCAGCATCTTAACCTCTTTTGAAAAAGTACCATGCACTTTTTCATTGGCACTGCTGAAATAGATGCTGCTTTTAGCTGTATTGGAATAAAATGAACCGACATCGGCCGGTTGATTAACCAGTTTTGTCAGGCGGATTTTATTTTCAGGCGAAATTTTTAATTTGTCAATCCACGAAACATCAAAATTCCGGAGGGTAATGCTGTCACATTTATTATCTTTTCCGGCGACCTTATCAAACTTTTGTTGGTCTGCCTTGCTCAGCCAATTTTTAACAAGGCCGTTGACCCCTTCTTTTGGGCCGGACCGGAAACTTTCCAGCAGAACACCATCCCAGTCTGTTTTTCCTTGTGATATGGCAGGATGGTAATATTTCATCAATCCCCAGACTTTTCCCATTTCATAAAGGTCACGGTTAGAAAAGGTACTCAGCTGGGCAGACAGAGCAGAAGCCGTAAAAAAGCAGATAAGAACAATAGATTTCATAGTTGGCTTTGGTTTTTGCTATTGGTATATAATCGATAACAATTTTTAAGGCTTTAATTTACTGTATTTTGTGAGATTATAAGTATTTATTATTTAAATAAATTGGATTCGACGAGGAAATGAATTTAAAGGTTGGAGAAAGGGAAGCTGGATGTTAGAAGTTTCTTCGGTTAACATGTCGATAACAGTCTCAAATATCAGATGATCGTGCTTGTACTCCGTAAAAACAAACTCTATTCTAAAATTCCCTATCATTTCCCAAATTAAATATTACCGAATTCACATCAAATAAAGCCATGTACAACCATATTGATTGAAATATTTCCCCGCGGATTGCAGGGATTAGAACGCATGTTTTCGCCTCGATTTGCTTCTTTATTCAGTTTCCATAAATTTATTTATATAATTATTTGAATCAAATAAGAAATAAAGCAGCAGCTTCATCAGATCAGCCTGCTGATCAAATCTTTGCTTCCTTGATGTACACACAAGGAAAATAAAACCTTTGCGTTAAAGAAATCTTCCTGACTGAAAATTAAACAGAATGATTACAAGTTCTTATGTTTTAATTTCCATATCCCAAAACTTTCATCAATGAAAACCGGTTGTCCTGCTACTTAAAATTCAACCATCCGCAATATTATCAAAAATTAAGTGTTAATTACACATTTATTTAAAAGAGAATACTATATTTGTGCTTCTCACAAAGATTACCAGAAACCATTGATGAATTAAATGATGAAAAGCATAAACATGTGACCATTGATATTCATATATGAAAAAGATAACATTAGGCATCAGCCTCCTCATCAGCACCGCATCGGCAGTATCTGCACAGACCGCCAAAACTGAACCGTTCCGAAATACAAAACTGCCGGTAGAACAGCGGATTGAAAACCTCCTCGGACTGCTCACCGTAGATGAAAAAATAGGCATGATGATGGACAATTCCAAAGCCGTTCCGCGATTAGGCATTCCCGCATACGGCTGGTGGAACGAGGCCCTGCATGGCGTGGCCAGAGCCGGAACCGCTACCGTTTTTCCACAGGCGATCGGGCTTGCGGCAAGCTGGGATGTTCCGGAACACCTGAAAACTTTTGAAATGATTTCCGATGAAGCCCGGGCCAAATACAACCGGTCTTTCGATGAAGCCGGCAAAACCGGACGCTACGAAGGACTCACGTTCTGGACGCCCAACATCAATATCTTCCGTGACCCGCGATGGGGAAGAGGTCAGGAAACTTACGGAGAAGATCCGTTCCTGACAGCCAGCCTGGGTGTAGCAGCCGTAAAAGGACTGCAGGGAAATGATCCCGACTATTTCAAAACCTACGCCTGCGCCAAACATTTCGCCGTACACAGCGGCCCGGAATGGAACCGCCATTCCTACAACGCCGAAATTTCGCACCGCGACCTTTACGAAACCTATCTTCCGGCTTTTAAGGCTTTGGTGATGGAAGGAAATGTAAGGGAAGTGATGTGTGCTTACAATGCTTTCGACGGCCAACCTTGCTGCGCCAATGATTTCCTGGTCAGCGACATCTTACGCGGAAAATGGAAATACGACGGCATGGTGGTGTCCGATTGTTGGGCACTCGCCGATTTCTACCAGAAAAAATACCATGGCACCCACCCGGATGAAAAATCGACTGCTGCAGATGCACTGAAACATTCCACCGATCTTGAATGCGGCGATACCTACAACAACCTTAATAAATCCCTTGCCAGTGGACTAATCACAGAGAATGACATCGATGCCTCCATGCGCAGGATCCTGAAAGGCTGGTTTGAATTAGGTATGCTCGATCCGAAATCGGCCGTTCACTGGAACAGCATCCCGTACACAGTGGTCGATTCTGAAGAACACAGGCAGCAGGCACTGAAAATGGCCCGGAAGTCGATTGTGCTTATGAAAAACGATAAAAATGTTTTGCCATTAAACAAGAATATCAAAAAAATCGCTGTCGTAGGGCCAAATGCCGATGACGGACTGATGCAGCTCGGGAATTACAATGGAACACCTTCTTCTATCGTAACCATTTTAGACGGCATCAAAACCAAATTTCCGAATGCGGAGATCATTTATGAAAAAGGTAGTGAAGTCACCGATCCGTCTTCCAGAACTTCACTGTACCAGAACTTTTTAAGTCAGAAAAATGGGGAGAAAGGCCTGAAAGTAGAGTTTTTCAACAACAACGAATTCAAAGGATCACCGGCCAATATTTCCGTCAATACAACCGGAATCAGCTACAACAGTTTCGGCGGCACCCAGCTTGCCCCGAATGTCGGCAGAGAAAATACCTCTGCAAAAATTTCAGGAATTTTTAAAAGTACCTACACGGGCGATGTGATTTTCTCAGCATCCACTTCGGATGTGTATACGCTCTTTGTAGATGGCAAAGAAGTGGCTACCCGAAAAGGTCCCGATGCAAGGCATCCTTCGGAATTCCCTGTAAAGATGGAAAAAGGAAAAGAATATAAAATTGAACTTCAGCATAGGCAGATCGGCAAATACGTGAGCATCACCTTTGATGTGTATAGAAAAGATCCTGTCAATTTCGCTGCCGTAAAGGAAAAAGTAAAAGATGCGGAGGTCATCATTTTTGCAGGTGGACTGTCTCCAAGCCTGGAAGGAGAGGAAATGATGGTGAATGCAGAAGGCTTCAAAGGCGGTGACAAAACCAATATTGAGCTTCCGAAAGTGCAGCGCGAACTGTTGGCCGAATTGAGGAAAACCGGAAAACCCGTTGTTTTCGTGTTGTGCACCGGAAGCGCCCTCGGATTGGAGCAGGATGAAAAAAATTATGATGCCCTGGTGAACGCCTGGTACGGCGGACAGTCCAGTGGAACAGCGGTGGCAGATGTCCTGTCCGGTGATTACAATCCGTCCGGAAAACTGCCTATTACCTTCTACAAGAGTATTGAGCAACTGGATAACGGGTTGTCCAAAACCAGCAAGCATCAGGGATTTGAAAACTACGATATGCAGGGAAGGACCTACCGGTATATGAAAGAAACGCCGTTATATCCATTCGGTCACGGATTAAGTTATTCCAATTTCTCTTACGGGAATGCGACACTCAGCAAAAACAGCATCAGTGCTAACGAAAACGTAACCATTTCCGTTCCTGTTACCAATACTTCAGGAAAAAACGGGGAGGAGGTTGTTGAGGTGTACATCAAACGCAACAGTGATCCGCTGGCTCCTGTAAAAACGCTCAGGGCATTCCAAAGGATAGCCGTTCCGTCCAAAACCTCTAAAACCGTTCAGCTGACCCTGTCTCCGGATTCGTTTATGTTCTACGACGAAAAAGCGGATGACCTGGTATCGAAACCTGGCGATTACACCATCCTGTATGGCGGAACATCAGCCGATTCGGGATTAAAAAGCCTTTCGCTGCAAGTAAAATAATGATTAACCTTATCAAACCTCATAGGTTTTTAAAACCTATGAGGTTTAGCTTGATAAAAAACCTTAATGAAAACGAAAAATACAATCTGTGCCGCCGCCCTTTTCCTGACGGCCACTTTCTTCTCTGCTCAGTCTCAAAATTCAAGCTATGTGCTGGATCTGAACGGAGCTCCCACCGGTATTAAAATCCAGCCCACGATGTACGGGATTTTCTTTGAGGACATCAACTTTGCAGCCGATGGCGGATTGTATGCGGAACTGATCAAAAACCGCAGCTTCGAGTTTGACGAACCGCTGACCGGTTGGAAGCAACCCAATACGAAAACATTATCTCCAAACCTGGATTCCGGATTTTTGACCATCATCACCGATAAGTCTAAACCTAATAAGAATTATGCAAGAGTTACGGTTTCGAACGACAAAAATTATCTGCTGGAAAACGATGGATTCAGAGGAATCGGCCTGCATCAGGGTGGTAAATATGATTTAAATTTTAATTTGGAAAACGTTTCAGGAAACATTTCTGCCATCAACATCAGTCTTGTCGACGAAAACGGAACGGTAGTTTCTTCAGTTTCAAACATCATAAAAGGTAGTGGCTGGCAAAAATACAATGCGGTTTTCAATCCTTCCAAAACGATTGAAAAAGCAAAGCTTCAAATCACCTTTACCGGAAATGGAGTGGTAAATATGGATATGATCTCCCTGTTTCCTCAGGATACCTGGAAAGGAAGAAAAGGAGGTTTACGAAAAGATTTAGTTCAGAAACTGTATGATCTGCAGCCTGGATTTTTACGTTTTCCGGGTGGTTGTATTGTCGAAGGGAGGACGTTGGCAGAGCGTTATCAATGGAAAAAAACAATCGGTAAAGTAGAAGACCGGGAAAACTTAATTAATAAATGGAACAACGGATTTGCGCACCGGCTCACCCCGGATTACTGGCAATCCTTCGGACTTGGTTTTTTTGAATATTTCCAGCTGGCAGAAGATCTGGGGGCTGAACCGCTTCCGATCCTCAGCTGCGGGATGGCGTGCCAGTTTAATACTGCCGAACTCGTCAAAATGGAAGATCTGGATCCGTATGTTCAGGACGCTTTGGATCTGATAGAATTTGCCAACGGAGATTCCAACTCAAAATGGGGGAAAATTCGTGCTGAAATGGGACATCCGAAACCCTTTAATATGAAATTCATCGGGGTTGGAAACGAACAATGGGGAGCAGATTATATCGAACGTTATAAAGTTTTTGAAAAGGCCATTCATACCAAATATCCGGATATTAAAATCGTTTCCGGAAGCGGACCTTCTCCCGACGGCGAATTCTTTGATTACGGATGGAAAGAGCTGAAAAAACTCAATGCCCAGATCGTCGACGAACATTACTACAATTCCCCGGAATGGTTTATGAAAAATGCCGGAAGATATGATACATACGACCGTTCCGGACCCAAAGTTTTCGCCGGGGAATATGCAGCGCAATCGGTGGGTGTCGTAAAACCGGACAATAAAAACAACTGGCTTACCGCACTTTCGGAAGCCGCTTTTATGACAGGCCTTGAAAGAAATGCCGATGTGGTGACCATGACGTCTTACGCACCGCTTTTCGCCCACGCAGACGGATGGCAGTGGACGCCGGATTTGATTTGGTTTAATAATCTGAAATCTTACGCAACCCCGAATTATTACGTTCAGAAACTTTTTTCCAACAACAAAGGAACGGAAGTCCTGAAAATTACTGATCATGGTAAACCCGTAACCGGTCAGGATCAGTTGTATGCCACGGCTGTAAAAGATGCAGCCACTAAGGAAACCATCATCAAAATAGTCAATACGGATGCCGGAAGCAAATCCGTAACCATCAATCCGGCAAACCTGAAACTTGGGAACACATTGACCAAAATTACCCTGACGGCCCCTCAGCTCTCCACCGAGAACAGCTTTGAAAATGAACCCATTCAGCCCAAAGAAGAAACGGTAAGTCTCAAAAAAGGGAAAATGACGGTGGAAATTCCTTCGCAATCTCTCATAATTTTAAAGGTAAAGTAATTTTAAATAATTGGTAATCAATAATTAATAAAAATTAAGTGTATTTATTACATTTAATTGAAAAGAATCTTATATTTGTTTAAATCTCTGGAATGAATAAATAATGACTTTATAACATTGTAATTTCTGACAGATCGCAGTGATTACGCAGGTTTAATCTCGAAAAAATCTGCTGAATCTGCTGATCTGCGAGAATACATCAATCATTAAATGAGGTAGAGAATTTAAACAGATTAAAAAAAGAAATCAAGCATTCCCATTCATGAAAAAATATGTTATAGGATTAGACTACGGAACCGATTCCGTTCGGGCAGTACTCATCGACACCGAAAACGGAGCTGAATTGGCGTCCTCTGTAAGCTATTACCAGCGATGGAAAGAAGGCCGTTTCTGCAGTCCTGAAAAGAACAGGTTCAGGCAGCATCCTTCAGACCACATCGAGGGACTGGAAAAAACCATTTCCGAAGTCGTTCAGCAAAGCGGTGTACAGCCGGAAGAAATTGTCAGCATCTGCATCGATACTACGGGATCATCTCCGCTGCCTGTAACTCAGGAGGGAATAGCTCTTTCCTTAACGCCGGGCTTTGAAGAAAACCCGAATGCCATGATGGTGCTCTGGAAGGACCACACTGCCATCCGTGAGGCCGAAGAAATCAATATCCTCGCCAGAACCTGGGGTGGCGAAGATTACACCCGTTTTGAAGGCGGTATCTACTCTTCCGAATGGTTCTGGGCCAAAATTTTGCACATCAACAGGGCAGATGAAGACGTAAAAAATGCAGCGCATAGCTGGATGGAACACTGCGATTATATCACCTTCCTGTTGTCGGATCATAAAGATTTAAAAACATTCAAGAGAAGCCGTTGCGCAGCCGGACACAAAGCCATGTGGCATGAAAGCTGGGGCGGACTGCCTTCCGAAGAGTTCCTCAACAGGCTCGATCCGTCTTTGGGAGAACTGAGAGAACGGTTATATGATAAAACCTATACTTCTAACGAAATCGCCGGCCACCTTAATGAAGAATGGGCAAAACGATTAGGTTTAACGACTTCTACCGTGATTGCCGTCGGAACTTTCGATGCCCATTCCGGTGCGGTAGGTGCCAAAGTGGAAGAAAACACCCTGATCAGAATCATGGGAACCTCCACCTGCGACATTATGGTCGCCCCGAACGAAATCATTGGCGACAAAACCGTAAGAGGCATATGCGGCCAGGTAGACGGGTCCGTGATTCCGGGAATGGCCGGGCTCGAAGCGGGACAATCTGCCTTCGGAGACGTACTGGCATGGTTCCGTGACATTCTGATGTGGCCGGTGAACAATATGCTGCACCATTCCGAGATCATTTCTCCGGAACAGAAAGCGCAGCTTAAAGAAGAGTTTGAAAACAATTTGATTAAAAATCTAACCCTGGAAGCGGAAAAAATTCCGGCCGATGAAGCTTTACCGATAGCCCTTGACTGGGTCAACGGAAGGAGAACCCCGGATGCCAACCAGGAACTGAAAGCCGCCATCAGCCATCTTTCCCTTGGAACCAAAGCACCGCATATTTTCAGAGCTTTGGTCAATGCCATCTGTTTCGGTGCTAAAAAAATTGTAGACCGTTTCGAGGAAGAAGGCGTTCCTATCCATAAAGTGATCGGAATCGGGGGCGTTGCCCGAAAATCGCCCTTTATCATGCAGACATTGGCCAATGTGCTGGATATGCCGATCATCGTTGCC
Organism: Chryseobacterium sp. SN22; assembly: GCF_008329705.1. GTDB lineage: Bacteria > Bacteroidota > Bacteroidia > Flavobacteriales > Weeksellaceae > Chryseobacterium. The sequence goes on from NZ_VTSX01000005.1 coordinate 74,214, forward strand.
GCTTCAGACCAGGCTCCGGCGTTGGGTGCCGCCATTTATGCTGCCGTTGCCGCAGGCGTTTATCCTGATGTTCAGGAAGCCAGCCGGAAAATGGGCTCCGATTTTGAAGCCGAATACCATCCGCAGCCGGAACGAGTTCAGCAGTATGCCCGGTTGATGCAGCAGTACCAGCAGCTGGCCGATTTTACGGAAAGCGTAATTAAGAGCCCTGTTAAGGTTAAGACCTTAACAGGGCTTAGGACTAATTAAGAAAAAATAATAAATGAAAAAATATAAAGAACTTCAACGGGAATGCTACGAAGCCAATATGCAGCTTGATGCCTTAAAGCTCGTGGTTTATACCTTCGGCAATGTAAGTGCCGTTGACCGCAACGAAGGCATTTTCGCCATCAAGCCAAGCGGTGTTCCGTATGCCGATTTAAAGCCGAAAGATATGGTCATCCTCGATTTTGATGCGAATGTCATTGAAGGCCAACTGAGACCGTCTTCCGATACCAAAACCCATGCGTACCTTTATAAAAACTGGGAAAACATCGGGGGAATTTCCCATACCCATGCTATTTATTCCGTGGCGTGGGCCCAGGCACAGATGGACATTCCTATTTTCGGGACGACCCATGCGGATCACCTGACCTCTGATATTCCGTGCGCGCCTCCGATGGACGACAGCCTGATCGAAGGCAACTATGAATACAACACCGGCATCCAGATCCTCGACTGTTTCAGGGAGAAAAACCTTTCCCCTCAGGAAGTGGAAATGGTCCTGATCGGGAACCACGGCCCGTTTACCTGGGGAAAAAATGCGGAAAAGGCGGTGTACAACAGCAAAGTCCTGGAAACCATTGCTGAAATGGCCTATCTTACCCGGCAGATCAACCCGGACGCGCTCCGGTTAAAAGATTCTTTAATCAAAAAGCATTACGAAAGAAAGCACGGAAAGGATGCTTATTACGGGCAATAATTCTGTACAATGTACAATGTAAAAATGTATAGTGTACTTTTTACATTGTACGCCGATACATTTTACAATAAAAATAATCATCAATTATCAATCATCATTTATAAACTATGTTAACACCTCTCAATACGAAAGAAATCTGGTTCATCACCGGAAGCCAACATTTATACGGCCCTGAGACACTGGCGCAGGTTGCCGAGCACTCGGCGAAAATCGTGGAAGCGTTCAATGCTTCGTCACAGATTCCTGTAAAAGTAGTTTTAAAGCCTACCGTAAAAACCACGGAAGAAATTTTTGAAACCCTGGTAGCCGCCAATCACACCGCCGACTGTATCGGAGTGGTAACCTGGATGCATACCTTTTCACCCGCAAAAATGTGGATCCGCGGACTGACCGCTTTACAGAAACCTTTGTTGCACCTTCACACCCAGTTCAACCAGGACATTCCGTGGTCAACGATGGATATGGATTTCATGAACCTGAACCAGGCTGCACACGGCGACCGTGAATTCGGATTTATGGTAAGCCGTCTTCGTAAAAACAGGAAAGTGGTGGTAGGACACTGGGCGGAAGAAAGAGTACAGAAACAGATCGGCGACTGGAGTCGTGTGGCTGCCGGCTGGGACGACTGGCAGGGTGCCAGGTTCGCGCGTTTCGGAGATAACATGAGATATGTGGCCGTTACCGATGGCGATAAAGTGGAGGCGGAAACCAAATTCGGATTTTCCGTAAATACCTGGGGAATCGGGGATTTGGCAAGCGTGATCAACGGCATCGGAGAAGGCGAAGTGAAAACTTTGATCGAAGAATATGAAGCTTCCTACCGGATGGCAGAATCCCTGCTTGCCGGCGGAGCCAGCAGAAAATCCCTGGAAACCGCTGCCAGAATTGAGCTTGGTCTTGAAAAATTCCTGAAAGACGGAAATTTTAAAGGATTCTCCGATACTTTCGAAGACCTTCACGGGATGGAACAGCTTCCGGGAATCGCCGTACAGCGACTGATGGAAAAAGGATACGGTTTTGCCGGCGAAGGCGACTGGAAAACGGCAGCTTTGGTAAGAGCCATGAAAACTATGGGGCAGGGACTGGAAGGTGGAAACGCATTCATGGAAGATTATACCTATCATTTAAACCCTTCAAACCCATCGATTCTGGGTTCCCACATGCTGGAAGTGGATCCTGTACTGGCTGTTGATAAACCTTCTTGTGAAATCCACCCATTGGGAATCGGAGGAAAGGCAGATCCTGTAAGACTGGTGTTCAATTCAAGAGGCAATACCGATTCGCTGGTTGCCGCATTGATGGATTTCGGAAACCATTTCAGATTGCTGATCAACAAAACAAAATCGCTTGATATTACTGAAGAGCTTCCGAAACTTCCGGTAGCAAGGGTGCTCTGGAAACCGCTTCCTGACCTGTACACGGCTGCTGAAGCCTGGATCCTGGCCGGAGGCGCACACCATACCTGCTACAGCGAAAATCTGACGGTAGATCAGCTGGAAGACTTTGCAGAAATGGCAAACATCGAATCGCTGGTGATCGATGAAGACACGAAAATCCGTGATTTTAAGAACACCCTTCGCTGGAATGAAATCTATTACCGTTAATTCTTCAACAAATATCATGTATTATGAAAAAAATAGGAGGCAGTGTATTCATTTTATTAGCAGTTTTATGTATTTTCGGCTGCAATAAAAAGGAAAACAACAATAAAACGAACTCAGATACCATGGAAAATGTACAGGTTTCAGATTACGGGGTCACCGCAAAGGGAGATTCCATCAAAAAATACACGTTGAGCAACAAGAATGGTATGAAGGTAGAAATCATCAATTACGGTGGAATCATCACTTCCCTTACGGCTCCCAGTAAAGACGGCAAATACCAGGATGTGGTTCTTGGATTTACGAAGCCTGAAGATTATTTTAACGGAAACCCGTATTATTTCGGAGCGTTAATCGGAAGATATGGAAACCGGATTGCCAATGCTAAATTCACATTGGATGGCAAAACCTATGACATCGATAAAAATGATGGCCCAAATAGTCTCCACGGAGGAAAAGAGGGATTCCATACTAAAATTTGGACCGTCGAACCGGTGAAAGATGCGAAGTTACCAACTTTAAAATTAATCTATGTAAGTGCTGACGGTGAAGAAGGATATCCGGGAAAACTTACCACTACAGTTCTGTACACCCTAACGGACGATAACGCCCTTGAAATTTCCTATGAAGCGGAAACCGATAAAGCAACTGTCGTAAACCTTACACAGCATTCGTACTTCAATCTTTCCGGAAACTTTTCCAACCTGATTACCGATCACGAATTGCAGATCAATGCCGATACCTTTTTACCGGTGAACAAAACGCTTATTCCTGTAGGAGAGCAGAAAGAGGTTAAAGGAACTCCGTTTGATTTCACGGCTGCCAAAGCCATCGGAAAAGACATCAATGCAGAAGATGAGCAGCTGAAGCTGGGCGGCGGTTATGACCACAACTGGATCCTGAACGGAAACGGAATGAGAACCATTGCAACCGTATACCATCCGGCAAGTGGAAGAGTAATGGAAGTGATGACCGATCAGCCGGGTGTACAATTCTATTCCGGAAATTTCCTGGACGGAAAATTTGATACCAAAACCGGTGGCAAATACGAAAAGAGAAGCGGATTCTGTTTGGAAACCCAGCATTATCCGGATTCTCCGAACCAGCCGGCTTTCCCGACCACGGAACTGAAGCCCGGACAGAAATACCAGACTAAAACCATCTATAAATTTTCAGTTAAAAAATAAACTATGGGACAACTAGCAACCATTGATATCATTATATTCCTCATTTATTTTGTGGTGGTAGCCGGATACGGACTCTGGATTTACAAAAGGAAAAAATCCGAGTCTACCGGAAGTAAAGATTATTTTCTTGCCGAAGGATCGCTTACGTGGTGGGCCATCGGTGCCAGCCTGATTGCCTCCAACATTTCGGCGGAGCAATTCATCGGAATGAGCGGTGAAGGATTCTTTGTGGGAGTGGCCGTTGCCGCCTACGAATGGATCGCAGCCGTAGCCTTGATCATCATCGCCGTATGGTTTATTCCGATTTATCTTAAAAATAAGATCTACACGATGCCGCAGTTCCTGGAAACCCGTTACAACAAATCGGTTTCCCTGATCATGGCCGTGTTCTGGCTGTTTTTATATGTGATTGTAAACCTGACTTCCATCCTGTATCTTGGAGCTCTGGCGATTGATACCTTATTGGGCGGCGAACACCTTCACATCATTATGATCGTTCTCCTGCTGATGGCTTTGCTGATCGGTCTGGGAGGAATGAAAGTAATCGGGTATACCGATGTAATCCAGGTAGCGGTACTGATCATCGGTGGTTTTGCTACCGTATACATGGCGTTGCAGATTGTTGACCAGAGAATCAACGGCGTAGCGGTAGGAAATGCATTCGCCGGATTCAATACTTTGATGAACGAAGCACCGGGACACTTTAAGCTGATGCTTGATAAACCGACAACGACCACCACTACTTTGGGAATGCCACAAAACCTGGAAGTTCAGAAATATGTGGTATTACCGGGACTGGCCATGTATTTTGCCGGACAATGGATTGTAAACCTGAACTATTGGGGCTGCAACCAGTACATCACCCAGCGTGCTTTGGGGGCAGATCTGAAAACGGCAAGAACCGGGATTCTGTTTGCCGGATTCCTGAAATTATTCATGCCGATCATCGTGATGCTTCCGGGAATTGCAGCGTATGTGCTGTATACCAAAGGACAGCTTCCGGGATTCAACGGCGTGAAAGACGGTGCGTATTCTGCCATTCTTACTTTCCTGCCTTCGGGATTGAAAGGTCTGGCGGTGGCGGCATTAACGGCAGCCATCGTAGCTTCCCTGGCCGGAAAAGTAAACAGTATCTCTACGATTTTCACTTTGGATATCTATAAAAAATACCTGAAAGCGGATGCTACTGAAATTGAAATGGTAAGAACCGGAAGATGGGTCATCATCATCGCAATGATGGTTGCGCTTGCCTTTACCTGGACGGACGTTCTGGGCATCGGTGGAGAAGGCGGATTCACCTTTATCCAGAAATACACCGGATTTATCAGCCCGGGGGTTTTCGCGATGTTCTTACTGGGAATGTTCTGGAAGAGAACAACAGGAACTGCCGCTTTGGTGGGGGTCATTTTAGGTTTTGTATTGGCGATCTTCTTCAACAGCTTTGCCATCGGCATCTTTGGAAAAGAAACCTGGCTGTATACGGCATTCACTTACGAAAAGCTGGAAAACGGCGTGGTGCATACCATTACCGAAATCCCGTTCCTCATCAATATGGGATGGTCGTTTTTCATCACTATCGTCGTGATGGTACTGATCAGCTTGGCTGGTCCGAAAGTTAACCCGAAAGCTTTTGCCATCGACAGCAAAATGTTCAAGGTAGATCCAAGAACGATGATACTTATTGTCGTTACTTTATTACTGCTTACCGCTATTTACGTAAGATTCTGGTAAGTTTTAATGACAAGATAAATAAAAAACAGGATGCCATCGGTGTTCTGTTTTTTTCTGTGTCAGGCGCAGAATATTAAGCTGTATCTTTGTTATATAATTCAATTTTTGTATATTCACTTAATGAAACAAAAACAGGAAATAGGTCTTGAATTTGAAATTGATAAGCTTACAAATTCGATTCAGAATATTATTACCGGTGATAGTTTTACAACTGAAGTAATCTTAATAAATTCGATTTCTGAATTAAAGGCTATTTTAAAGAAGAATGGCTGGCAATTTAATTGGAAAAATGAATTAAAGCAACCGCAAAGAGAAGTTTACAAGCTTTCGATAACAAATAATAGTAATATAATTCAGGGTTTGATAAGCTTGGAAGTAAAATCAGACCACGTTTATATGCATTTAATTGAAAGTTCACCATTCAATAAAGGAAGAGAATAGGTTTATGCCGGTGTTCCCGGAAATCTTGTTGCTTTCGCTTGTAAATTATCTTTTCAAAGAGGTCATGACGGTAATGTTTCGTTTATCGCTAAAAGCCAGCTTATCAAGCATTACGAAGAATCTGTGGGAGCTGTTCATATTGGTGGAAGAATTATGATCATCGATAGAATTGCTGCATTAAAATTAACTCATAAATACTTTCCCAATGAAAAATAAATTAAAAGAATTGGATGTAGATTTCATCGGAGATGGAAAGCCATTGACAAAACAGGAGGAACATAAAATAAGTGATTTTCTCAGTAATAATAAAAAAAGTAACGATATTAAATTTACAGAAAAAGTAAATAAAAAGAAGACTGAAAAAACAACTTAAAAAAGTTCAGAAGTTATCTGTATATTAATGAAAGATACGACTTCTTATTAATTCATCTATAAATCTTTCTGAAAAAAAATCAGGTTTTATAAATAAGTTACAATAAAAATACTTTTATAAAGCACTCTTTCAAATGGCGATTAAGAAAGATAAAAAAACCTACGGAGTACGGAGTACGAATGTAGCTAAACTGTACAAATACTATGCAGGTGCACTGATCAGGAGAAATTAATTTCTCTTACCTGGCCGGTTTGACCACATTTAATATCCTGCTTTACTTCCTGGTCCATTATTATTTTAAAAATCTGCAGAATCCGCTAAATCTGCGAGCGTATATTTCAAAATTAAAGTTTGAAATATACTGTAAAATATAAAATTATAACAACTAATTAGGCTCCTGAAAAGATCAATATCACTACATTTGTATTTAAACATTTCCCGTGAATTCTTACCTTTTATTTATCGATACGGAAACCACCGCAGTTCCCAAACGCTGGGATCTGCCGTATTCCGATACCGGAAACTGGCCCTCTGCGGTTCAGGTGTCCTGGATCATCTGTTCGGAAGACGGGACGGAGATAAAAAAGGAAGACCGGTACATCTTTGAAGAAGATCTGGTGATCAGCGAAGGCTCTTTCAGGGTGCACGGCATTACCGAAGAATTCCTGAGATCAAGAGGGAAAAGCAGAAGGGAAGTGCTGAATGATCTTGCCGCAGATATTATAAAATACAATCCTTTAGTTGTCGGCCATTTCCTGGAATTTGACCTGCACATCCTGTCAGCTGATTTCCTGAGAGCGCAATTGCCGAATCCTTTCGGAAACAGCCGCTTTTACTGTACGATGCTGAAAAGCCATCAATACAGGTCAGGAACTTCAAAAACCGGTATGCGTCTGCCGCAGCTCTATCGTCTCCTTTTAAATGATAAAGCAGAACCTTCCCATAATGCGATTGTTGATGCCGGAATGACGGCCCGCTGTTTTTTTGAAATCCGGCGTCAAAATCAAATGACTGAGAAAGATCTTGAAGAAAACAACCGTATGATTGCCGATACATTACATTTTTCCGTTTTAAAATCCCAATAAATTTATGGAACATCTGATCCCGCTTTTACAAAGAACCCCGCCTTTCAGCCTTTTGCCGGAAAGCGTGTTGCAGGAAGTCTCCGAAAGCATGCAGAAAAGAACTTTTCCTAAAGAAACACTGGCATATCGTCAGGAAGTTACGGAAATGGAGGGCGTCGATGTGATTATGGAAGGCGAATACGAAACCTTCTTCTTTGATGCTTCCCAGAATAAAAGATCCATCGAAATTCACCATTCACCATATTGTTTCGGAGGAATATCAGTAGTGCTGAACAGGGTCCGTGCCTTAAAATCGGTGATGGCGAAGAAAGGAACGGTGGTGTATACCCTTCCCAAAAAGGAATTTACGGAACTCTGCAATGCCTACGAGGATTTCTTCCATTATTTCACTTCGGATTTCGGAAAGAAAATGCTGGATGAGGAATTTGCGCACTTTGTGAAGACCCCGGCGTCGTTTGAGGAAAGTTATTTTGCGGCGGACCAGCTGTATTCCAGGAAAATAGAAAGCATTGCTTTTAAAGATATCGTTTCATGTGCCGAAAATACACCCATTTTTGAAGCGGCCCGGATCATGGCGAAAAACAAGGTAAGCTGTCTGTTCATCAGGCAGGAAAACAGCCGGAAAATCATTGGTTACGTAACGGATATAACCTTGCGTGACAATGTGATTGCCCAATGTATCGATCCTCAGAAAGCGGTGAAGGAAGTAATGGATAATCCCATTGTTTCTATTTCCAGCGATGCCTATCTCTACGAAGCGGTACTGATGATGTTCAAAACCAAGACCCGGTATTTACTGGTGGAGAAAGACGGCGAGATGGCAGGATTTCTTAGCAGAAACCGCTTGCTGAGCGAACAGGCACAGTCGCCGCTGGTCTTTATCCAATCGGTTAAGCAGGCCGGAACTCCGGCAGAACTCCGGAAAAAGTGGCTTCAGGTTCCGGATATGATCAATCAGCTGCTGGGCCGTGGCGTTCACGGGGAAATTGCCAGCCAGATCATTACCACCATTGCCGATACCATCACGGTAAAAGTGATTGAAAACGTGATCCGCCAGATTGGGAAACCGCCGGCGAAATTCGTGTTCATGGTCACCGGAAGCGAAGGACGGAAAGAGCAGACTTTGAGCACCGATCAGGACAACGGCATCATTTACGAAGACAAAGCGAATGAACAGCGCGAAATGGTACGCGAATACTTTCTCGATTTTGCCAAAAGGGTTTCGGATGACCTGAATACCATCGGTTTTGTATACTGCAAAGGCGAATTCATGGCCAGCAATCCGAAATGGACCCATTCGCTGTCCCACTGGAAAAGGAATTACGAAGAATGGATCAATGAAACCGTTCCTGAGAATGCAATGAAATTTTCTACCCTTTTCGACTGCCGTTATATCTACGGGGAAGAATCCATTATCAACGAACTGAAAGATTTCATACAGGACCAGCTTCGCGTTCCGAATGAAAGGTTTTTTACTTTTATTGCCAAAAATGCCCTCCAGTACGAAGCACCTTTGACCTTTTTTAAAAGGATCAGGACGCAGACGATCGGTAAAGCGGAAGTTTTCGACATCAAAACGGCCATGAGCCCGATTGTCGACCTGCTCAGGGTGTACGCGTTGAAAAACGGGATCAATAATGAAAATACCGGGGAACGGATGAAAAAATTGCAGAAAGCAGGCGTTTTCAGCAAAGAACAATACCAGGAACTGCATCATTCGTATTATTACCTGATGGCATTGCGTTTGAAAAACCAGGTGCATCAGATTAATATCGAAAAGAAAATGCCGGACAATTACATTGAGATCAGCCGTCTTACCAAAATCGAACGCGTGACCCTGACCGAGATTTTCAAGACTATCAGCAACTTCCAGCAGGGCATTCGGATGAAATTTACCGGAAGCCTCTAATGTTTTCGGTAATTAAAAAATATAATGATGGATGTCTATTTTAAAAAACCGGACAGCAAATTGCTGTCAGAGTATATTGAAGGCTTTTATCTGCTGACTAATGAAAAAGAAGATTCCGGATTTTCCTACCAGACCTTTCCGAATAATTTCCAGATGGTAACCTTTCTCCTTAACGGTACAGCAAGCAAAGAAGGTAATCTGATACAAGTGATGCCTTCAGGCAATCCAGTCTCGGCTTATTTTATCAACCATTATGCTTCGCCCATGAAGATCGAATATTTCGGGAAGGTAAAAGAGCTCACCATTTATTTCAAGCCTTTAGGATTACATCAGTTTGTGTCTCAAATCGAAAATCATGAACAGTTTGAAAATTTTAACCTGTTCCATGATTTTGAATCAGGCATCTGGAACATCCTAAGTGCTGAAAATCCCAGAGAATCTTTATCGGAACTGGAAAATTATTTTGCTAACCGATTCGTTTTAAAAAAAATAGATCTTATTACAAACCTCGTCAAAGAAATCGAATACCTTGATATGGCAAGCCTGTCGCTGAAATACAATATCTCAAGACAATACATCAATTATTTGTTTCACCGCTATCTGGGAAAGTCTCCGCGGGATTTTAAACGGATCCAGAGATTCATACAGTCTGCAAAGAGTAAAGAAATAAGCTTAACCCATAAAGGACTTGATGCCTGGTTTTATGATCAGTCGCATTTCTCGAAAGAAATCAGAAACATTACAGGGTATCAGCCCAAATTATTCTTTAAAAATATACATTTTATGACCTCTAATCCATGGATGTTGGCCTGAGTTTACATTTGTACAATTTCCGTTATATCATTTAAAGCAATTTTGCATGAAAATCTTATGAAAAACGTATTGGTCTTTATTTTTTGCCTTACAATTCTCGGTTGTGCTTCCCATAAAATGTCTGAAAATGAAAAGGCATCTGTGCTGAAAGAATTGAAATACATCTCTGAGATAGATCAGAGATATGCAGGAATTCCGCCTAAAGAAGTCATGGAAAAGTATGGAGAAGAAAAAGGATGGCAGATTTTTATCAGTAAAAGAGACAGTGTGGGTAATGACAATCAGGAAAGAATCAAGCGACTGTATGAACGTTACGGCTATCTCGGATTTGATAAAGTAGGATCGAATGAAACCGACTTCTGGATTTCAGTACAGCATGCGGACAATGATATCGACTTCCAAAAGAAAATGCTGAAAGCTTTAAGAAAAGAGATCAGAAGAAACAATGCCCCGAAGTTACATTATGCCATGCTTGAAGACCGGATTGCTATCAATACCGATCAGAAACAGAGATTCGGTTCGCAGGTGACCTATAATAAACTGGGACAGGCTGTTCCTAAAAACGGACTTATCGACAGCGCCCATGTAGAGCAACTTAGAAAAGAATATGATATGCCGTCCTTTAAAAAATATTACAATGATATGACCATCATGCATTATGAAATGAATAAAGAGAATCTTAACAAAAGAGGAATTCATGAGCCTCATCTTTATAAATAGCCGGATTAAAATATTCAAAGAGCGCCTTAACTGCAATTCTTCAATATCATCCTGTAACAATTCAGAAGGGTCCTTCACTAATTAGTAAAAACAAACCTATGAAACTGTTAAAACTTCTTCCTGTATTGCTGTTTTTACAGCCGGCTTTTTCAAATGCTCAGCAGCCGGTTCAGACACCGGAAAAAAATCAGGTAGACCGTTCGCTGGTCAGAAACGAAGATTACTCTATGGCCTGGTATGCACTCAAGGATACGGCAAAAGTTGAAATCGGAAAAGTAGATACCCGGATCCTGAAATCAGATAAGAGTATTACAGTAAATACGACGGTTAAAATGAAGAACATGCCGGACTGGAAAGATGAAACCGTAGCGGAATTCTCGAATTTTGCTCCGGTGAAACATACGTCTTTTAATGTTCAGCGCGATATGCTGCTGGATTTCGGAAAGAAAAATACTGTGACAGGATATTATCTTGACAAAACGAAAAATGAAAAGACCGAAATTAATGAAGCTACCGAAGGAAAATTCTTCGACAGTAATCTGTATACCCAGCTGATCCGCTGGCTGCCGCTGAAAGAAGGCTATACTACTGAAATGGCCATTTTCGATTACAATCCTGCTTCCGGAAAAGGCATCATGAAAGCGTATATCACCGGGACAAAAAAAGGAACGTACAAAAACAAGCCGGTCTGGATGGTTTCCGTAACGGATGATATCTCTCAGCAAAAAGCCGTAAGCACCTATTTCATCGACAGCAAAACCCTTGAACTTCTGAAACAGGAAGTGGATATGGGACCGAGAAAAATGGTGATGGAAAGATTATAGTTCCTCATTATTAATACAAAACCCTTTCAGCATTTTGAATACTGAAAGGGTTTGTATTTTAAATTAATCTGAATGAAGATTGAAAAACATAAAAGCTAATTTAATGTTGATTCAATCAATAGCACTTAAGCAATTTAAAAATCAGAAATTGTACAGAATTCTATGTTCTGGTTTTGATTCGGGTATTTATCTTTGTTTTGCAGCATTACAACCTTTTATGGCTTCGCCTCCGCTGAGCCAAAAGGATTACGGCTAAATGAGGAAGTATAAAAATCAAAGATTTTGAGAACTTTTGCAGACTTTTTCAGCATCCCGTATTTAACTGTATTATGCAGTATAAAAATCTTCTGTTTCTTTTGTGGTTGAAAAAATTACATTTTAAACATAAACCCCTGAGAAATCTTTTTGTTGTATTTCTTTTCATCGAAGCGGTAGAGGAAAGATCCTTTTTTGGAGGAAGTCATATCTTTTTCATCCGTTTTCACCAGGATATCCATTCCGGTGATCTTGCTGGTAAAATTCCGTTTGTCGAAGGTTTCGCTGAAAATCGCTTCATACAGATTCTGAAGGTCTTTCATTGTGAATTTTTCCGGAAGCAGCTCGAATCCGATCGGCCGAGTAGAAGCCCGCCTTCTCAGCCTCAGGACCGCATCTTTTACCATTTCGTTATGATCGAATATCAAATTCGGCGCGTTCTGGAGTTCAAACCACTGGGCGTTGTAGTTTTCATTGATCTGAAGATCCTTTTCAATGTGGATCAGGGCGTAATAGGAAATTGAAATAATCCGTGCCGTTGGTTCCCGATCGATTTCAGTATAGGAATTCAGCTGTTCCAGGTAAATGTTTTCTAGTCCGGTAAGCGTATGGAGGACGCGTTGGGCTGCATCATCAGCCGTTTCCTCGTTTCCGACGAATCCGCCCATCAGCGACCATTCTCCCAGCTGGGGCTCGAAATTCCTTTTGACCAGGAGAATCTTAAGATGCTCTCCGTCAAATCCGAATATAATGCAGTCTACCGCAACCAAATGTCTGGGATATTGGGAATAATCCTGTTCCATCGTTTTATTTTATACAAAGATAAAGCTTTTAAGACGGGAAGGCCGGAAACAAATGTGTTTTTTACACTTTTGTACGGAATCTTTTCTATTCTGTGAAAATATTGGCTCTCAGAATCATTTTTGGGAACTGTTAATGCGTTTTATATCTGAAAAAACGATGTAAAACCCATTAAATCTATATGAATGCAATGTTAAAATTATGTTAAAGTTTAACAATTTGTAAAATCAGGTGATGAGAAATCATCTTTCAGGCTTAATCTTAAAAATACGATAAGTATTTCCGGATATAATTAACAATTTTATATAAATTCATCTTATCTGTTTTAAATAGTGCCGGTTTGGGAGTATTCATCTGATTCATTTGATTATTGATAATCTTATTTTTTATGATAAGGTAGAGCGGTCTTGCCTGTTGTAAGGTCCGGTAGAAATAGGGTTTTTGACGGGTTTGCCTCCTCGTTTTTCCAAATTGTTTTATATATAGATTCTTTCTGTTATTTTAGAAATGTTGAAATAACATTTATTAATGAATAGAAAACTGTCTTTATTATTCCTGGGTTTTACGGCTGTTGCCTTCGCTCAGGTAAAGAAAAATATCCGGTATTTTCCACTGAATACGGTGCAGTTGACCGAAAGTGTCTTCAACAAAGCGATACAGGCGGACAAAGGGTATATTATGGCGATGGAACCGGACCGTTTACTGGCGCCTTATCTGAAAGAAGCCGGCCTTTCCGCTAAAGCGGTAAATTATCCCAACTGGGAAAATACGGGACTGGACGGACATATCGGCGGACATTATATTTCAGCCCTGGCACTGATGTATGCTTCCACGGGCGATGCCAAAGTAAAGCAGCGCCTCGATTACATGATCGATGAACTCGAACGCTGCCAGAAAGCTTCAGGTAACGGCTATATTTCCGGGGTTCCGAACGGCAAAAAGATCTGGAACGAAATTGCAGCAGGAAATATCCGGGCTTCCGGGTTCGGACTGAATGACCGTTGGGTACCTTTATATAACATTCATAAAACTTATTCCGGACTGCGCGATGCCTACTGGTATGCAGAAAGTGAAAAGGCAAAAGAGATGCTGATCAGATTGACGGACTGGATGGCCGGTGAAGTTTCGGGACTTTCCGATGAACAGATCCAGGAAATGCTCCGGAGCGAGCACGGCGGGCTCAATGAAGTTTTCGCCGATGTTTACGATATTACCAGGAATAAAAAATACCTTCAGCTGGCGCACCGGTTTTCGCATCAGGCGATCCTGAACCCGCTGCTGAATAATGAAGATAAACTCACTGGAATCCACGCCAATACGCAGATCCCGAAAGTCATCGGCTACAAACGCATTGCCGATCTTGAAAATAATGCTTCGTGGAACGCCGCAACCGATTTTTTCTGGCACAACGTCACTGAAAAAAGGTCTTCCGCCATCGGCGGGAACAGCGTAAGCGAACACTTCAATCCGGTAAATGATTTCAGCAGCATGATCAAAAGCATTGAAGGCCCTGAAACCTGCAATACCTATAATATGCTGAAGCTGACAGGACAGCTGTTTGCCACACTGCCCAAATCCTATTATATGGATTATTACGAGCGGGCATTGTACAACCACATCCTGTCCACGGAAAATCATGACAAAGGCGGTTTCGTGTATTTCACACCGATGCGTCCCGGACATTACCGGGTGTATTCGCAGCCGCAGACCAGCTTCTGGTGCTGTGTCGGTTCAGGAATGGAGAATCATGCCAAGTATGGGGAAATGATCTACGCCCATACGGATAAAGACCTGTACGTCAATCTTTTTATTCCATCCGTTCTGAAGTGGGCGGAGAAAAAAATGGTGCTGAAACAGGAAAACAACTTTCCGCAGAATCCTTCTACCAAATTGGTTTTTGAAGTAGCTCCGAAATCTGAAATCAACCTTAAACTGAGAGCACCGGAATGGACAAACGCTCCACAGATAGTCGTTTCCGTTAATTCAAAAAATATAAAGGTGCCTGTTGATGCCGACGGTTATATCAATATCAAAAGGAAATGGAAAAAAGGCGATGTCGTGGAAATGAAAATGCCGATGCACCTTACTGCAGAGCAGCTGCCGGATCAGTCAGATTATTATGCCTTTAAATACGGTCCTGTAGTGCTGGCCGCTCCTTACGGAAAAGAAAACCAGCAGGGGTTACTGGCCGACGACAGCCGCGGTGGGCATATTGCCCACGGTCCTCAGATTCCTTTAAACGAAATTCCTGTAATCGAAGGAAATGCTTCGGAAGTGCTGAATCATGTACAGCCTTTAAGCGATAAAAACCTTTCGTTCAGCATTAACGGATTGTATCCTTCTGAAAAGTTTGGTAAAGGGCTGCAGCTGGTTCCGTTTTACACCATTCAGGAAGAACGGTATATTCTTTACTGGCCGCAGGCAGACCGTGATAAGATACAGGCCGTACAGAAGCAAAGGGCTCAGGAAGAAGCTGAAACCAGAAAGCTTGACCTGATTACCGCCGATAAAATCCAGTTGGGAGAGCAGCAGCCGGAATCCGATCACTTCTTTGAAAGCAAAGATTCCAACATAGGGTATATGGAAGACCGCCATTTCCGTGATGCCAAAGGCTGGTTCAGCTACCGCATGAAGAATCCCGGAAAAAATGCAGCTTACCTCTATGTTCTGTATTTCGACAACAATGCAGGACGGGTGCTGAATGCGGAAATCAACGGTAAAAAAGTTTTTGCTAAAAAATTGGAAGGCAAAGCCGGAAATTCACCGCAGTACCTGCTTTTACCGGTACCCGATTCCGAGAAAAACAAAGAAATCCTCACGGTAAAATTCTCTGCAGAGGATCAGGCCATGACCTCAAGGATCATTGAAGTCCGTTTTCTCACCCAAAACTATGAACCGATTAAGTAAATTGAATAACAGATCATATCTTCTATGAATATCCATAAGTCCAAAACCGCCACTTTTCTGATCGTCAGCCTCTTCAGTCTTTCCATGATGGAAGCCAAAGTAAAGCTTCCTGCCTTGGTTTCGGACGGGATGATCCTGCAAAGGAATATGCCGCTGAAGATCTGGGGTTCTGCCGATGCAGGCGAAAAGGTAAACGTTAAATTTTTAAACAAAACCTATATCACCAGCGCCGACAAAAGCGGGAACTGGAACATCATGCTTCCCGAACTGAAAGCCGGCGGACCGTATGTAATGACCATCAACGAAATTACGCTGAAAGACATCCTGATCGGTGATGTTTGGGTGGCTTCCGGACAATCCAATATGGAACTTCCGATGCGCAGGCTGACCCCTTTATACGGTGATGAAATAAAGAAGGCAAACAATAAAAATATCCGCTTTTTTACGGTACCGCAAAAATACAATTTCAAAGCACCGCAGACGGAACTCGATGGCGGTAAATGGGAATCTACCGATCCGCAGACTATTCTTGATTTTTCAGGGGTAGCGTATTTTTTTGCCAAAGAAATAAATGCTGAAAATAGAGTTCCGGTGGGAATCATCCACACCAGCCTCGGCGGATCTCCGGTGCAGGCCTGGATGGATACCAATTCCCTGAAAAAATATCCCGAATATCTGGAAGAAGCCAGGAAATGGCAGAACGATGATCTGATTAAATCTACCGAATCCGGCGAGCAGGCAGCCAGCAGAGCATGGTATGCCGAGCTTGACCAGAATGATCCCGGATTGGCACAGCACTGGGAAAAAACGGATGTTGATGACTCCGGATGGAAAACCATGATGGTTCCCGGATCCTGGGAAGACCAGGAAGGATCATTTGACGGAACGGTCTGGCTGAGAAAAGAAATCCATGTGCCGGCCGGATCAGCCAGAAAACCTGCCTTTCTAAATTTAGGAAGGATCAAAGATGGCGACATTACCTATATCAACGGCGCCAAAGTCGGAAATGTAACCTATGAATATCCGCCACGCTGGTACGATATCCCGGCAGGCGTACTGAAAGACGGCAAAAACATCATCACCGTACGGATCACCAATGGAAGCGGAAGAGGGCAGTTCATCGCCGATAAACCGTACTACCTGGAAGTCGGAGGGCAGAAAATAGATCTTACCGGAACCTGGAAGTATAAAGTGGGCGCGAAAATGTCGAGAGTAGCTCCCGGACAGACCTTTATCCGCTGGAAACCGACCGGATTGTACAATTCGATGATCAATCCGCTGACCAATTATAAAGTAAAAGGATTCCTTTGGTACCAGGGCGAAAGCAATACCGGAAAACCGAAAGAATACGGCGATTTGCTCACGACAATGATCAACGACTGGCGTTCCAAATGGCATGAACAAAATGCACCGTTTATGGTTGTTCAGCTCGCCAACTTCATGGAAACGAAAAGCCAGCCCATAGAAAGCAACTGGGCGGAACTGAGAGACCAGCAGCGCTTGGTTTCCCAGACGGTTCCGAACACCGGACTGGCCGTAACCATCGACGTAGGAGAGTGGAACGACATCCATCCGCTGAATAAAAAAGCAGTCGGTGACCGGTTAGCGTTCCAGGCTTTGAAAATAGCGGATCAAAAGAATATCATAGCAGACGGACCGGTGTATCAGTCGATGAAAACGGAAGGAAACAAAATCGTACTTTCTTTCAAAACCGGAACAGATGATCTTGCTCCGGTTGCCGAGCTGAAAGGCTTTGCCATCAAAAATTCAGGCGGAAGCTGGGCCTGGGCGAAAGCAAAAACCGAAGGAAAAAAAGTAATAGTCTGGAACGATGCCGTTAAAAACCCGGTAGCCGTACGCTACGATTGGGCGGATAATCCTGACGGCAACCTGAAAAATACGGCCGGGCTTCCCGCTTCACCGTTTACAACAGAAAAAAATTAATTTAATCTTCATATTTTAAAAATGAATAATCATCCACAGAAAATATCAGTATCCGAAAAAATAGGCTATAGCCTAGGTGACCTTGCGGCCAATCTTGTTTTTCAGACCCTGGTTACCTACCTCGCTTATTTTTATACCGATATTTACGGACTGAAGCCGGAAGATGCTTCCATTATTACCCTGATTGTCGGTCTCATCGCAGGATTTGGATTCAATCCGGTGATTGGTGCTCTGGCAGACCGTACCAAAACCAAATGGGGAAAATTCCGTCCGTGGATTTTATTTACAGCCGTTCCTCTGGGAATTGCTGCGCTTCTGGCCTTCAGCACACCCGGTTTTTCGTATAAAGGTAAAATGATCTATGCAGCGGTTACCTATTCCCTGCTTTTATTACTGTATGCAGCCAACAACCTGCCGTATGCCGCATTAAGCGGGGTAATTACCGGAGATATGGGAGAACGCAACAGCATTTCTTCCTATCGTTTTGTCGCAGTGATGTTTGCCCAGTTCTTTGTTCAGGTATTTATGCTTCCCATCATTTTATCCGTAGGACATGGCGATAAAGCAGCGGGGATTGAAACGGTAATGACCTGGCTGGCTGTCATTGGCTCGGTGATGTTGCTGATTACTTTTTTCACTACGAAGGAAAGAATTATTCCAACCTCCGATCAGAAATCAAGCTTGAGAGAAGACCTGAAAGACCTTTCTAAAAATAAGCCGTGGATCATTATGCTTACCGTAACGGCATTGATCTTCATCACCCTGGCGATGAAAGGAGGTTCTTACGTTTACTATTTCAATAATTATGTGGATGAACCGGCTCTTGCTTCTTTCATTTCACCAATCACCAACTTTTTCAATTCCATCGGGATGAATTTCTTCGGGGAAGATCCAAGGTCAGCAGGTTTCGGACTGTTCAATGCCGGCGGGATCATCATGATGATTGTCGGAATTACTTTCTCCAAAAGATTTGCCGATAAATATGGAAAGAGAGATGCGTTTATTGCTTCCCTGTTTATCTCCACTTTATTTATTGTCGCTTTTATATTCTATCCGCCGAAGTCAGTAGGATTGATGTTCCTTTCTCAGATCCTTCACGGATTCTTTTACGGGATCAGCACGCCGCTGCTTTGGGCCATGATCGCTGATGTAGCCGACTATTCCGAGTGGAAAAATAACCGACGTGCGACAGCGATTATTTTCTCTGCCATGATGGTGGGGTTAAAAGTCGGGTTAAGCATCGGAAGTTCACTGGTTTCTTCCATCATCGGGCATTACGGATATATTTCCTCAGAAGGAGCCCAGAATGTAGTTCAGCCGCAAACGGTGGCTGCAGGCGCCAAAATGTTGGTCAGTATTTTTCCGTCTATTCCGTTCTTCCTGTCCTGTGGCCTGCTGATTTTCTATAAAATCAATAAAAAGATGGAAGTTCAGATCGAGCAGGATCTTAAAGAAAGAAGGAAAATACAGAATTAAAATTGGTTCAATTTTTATTTGGGCAGCTATTTCCGCCCTTAGTTTATCCTGAGCCTGTCGAAGGGTTCCCGCTTTTTTCCGGCATTGCGAACAACGTTTGGTCATCATAGGAAACTTTGAAACCGCAATGCAGGAAAAAGAGCTCCACTCAGGTCGGGCTGTGAAGAAACTGGAAAATAATAGAATTAAGATAACAGTTCCGGAGGAGCTATATCTGTGTAGAATAAACAATAAACCGGAATCAGAACTCTATAGGAGTGCAATCTGAAAATACGGCGGAAAAGATTCCATTGCTACGGAATGGTGAAAGAGAAACAAAATTCTACTACACAGATAAAGCTCCTAAGGAGCTTGAAAGAAGCAAAATCATCAATCAAATTGGGTGACGAAATAAAATAAATTAGGACACTATTTAAATCCGGTAAGAAAAGCTCCCAAGGAGCGACCTGTTAATAGATAAATTATAAAAAATAATTATGAAGAAAGCCATTGCTGTATTAGGAATTTTAGCCCTCACGGTTTCGTGTAAAACAGCACAGACCAAGCCTTCCGGCGATTCCCTGAAAGATGCCTTTAAAAATAAATTCTACATCGGAACTGCGATGAGTCTTCCGCAGATTGATGGGACTGACGTAAAATCCGACGATATCATCAGAAAGCAGTTCAGCTCCATCGTGGCCGAAAACTGTATGAAATCCATGTTCATTCAGCCGCAGGAAGGCCAGTTTTTATTTGGCGATGCCGATAAATTCGTAGCATTCGGAGAGAAAAACAAAATGTTCATTATCGGTCATACGCTGATCTGGCATTCCCAGTTGCCGAAATGGTTTTTCATAGGCAAAGACGGGAAAGATGTTTCACCGGAAGTCCTGAAACAGCGGATGAAAAGCCATATTTCCACTTTGGTGGGAAGATATAAAGGCCGGGTAAAAGGCTGGGATGTGGTGAACGAAGCCATTATGGAAGACGGAACCTATAGAAAATCCAAATTTTATGAAATCCTGGGTGAAGAATTTATTCTGTTAGCCTTTCAATATGCACAGGAAGCCGACCCTAATGCTGAATTGTATTACAATGATTACAACGAATGGTTCCCTGAAAAAGTAAAAACCGTTAATAAAATCGTCAGAGATTTGAAATCTCAAGGAATCCGGATCGATGGTGTCGGAATGCAGACCCACGTTGGACTCGACAATCCGAAACTGGAAGAATATGAAAAAGCCATCACCGATTACGCGGCAGCCGGCGTAAAGGTAAACGTTACCGAAATGGAAATCAGTGCCCTTCCTTCACCTTGGGGAACCTCGGCCAACGTTTCCGATAAAGTGGAATACGAGGCGAAAATGAATCCGTATACCAAAGGACTTCCGGAGGATGTTCAGAAAGAATGGGAAACCCGGTACCTGGATTTTTTCAGATTATTCATCAAACACCAGGACAAAATCAGAAGGGTTACCCTTTGGGGCGTCAACGACAACCAGTCCTGGAAAAACGATTTCCCGGTAAAAGGCAGAACCGATTATCCGTTGCTTTTCGACCGTAATGATCAGGCAAAACCGGTGGTGAAGAAAATCATTGAATTAACCAAATAAATTAATAAACCACAAAAGCCACAAAAGAAATGCTTGAAAACAGAGTAGTTCAAAAGAACAAAAAAACGATATGTTAATTTATTATTCTTTTTTGAACTTTGAAAAGCTTTATACAGAATTAAATCTTTTGTGACTTTTGTGGTTAAAAATCTAAAAGTCTAAACTATAAACAATGAACAAAGCAAAATACCTTTTTCCGAAAGACTATATGGCCGATCCTTCCGTGCATGTTTTTGAAGGCAAACTCTATATCTATCCGTCCCACGACCGTGAAAGCGGCATCGAGGAAAATGACAACGGCGACCATTTCGATATGAATGATTACCATGTTTTTTCGCTCGATAACGTGGAAAACGGAGAAATTACGGATCATGGGGTTGTCCTTTCGGTAAAGGATATTCCATGGTCGGGAAGACAGTTGTGGGATTGTGATGTAGCATTTAAGGACGGAAAATATTATATGTATTTCCCTTTAAAGGACAAAAACGACATTTTCAGAATCGGGGCAGCGGTAAGCGACAAGCCGTACGGGCCGTTTGTTCCGGAAAAGCATCCGATGATGGGAAGCTACAGCATCGATCCTTGTCTTTTTGAGGATGAAGGGAAGCATTATATGTACTTCGGAGGCATCTGGGGCGGACAATTACAAAGATACCGCAACAACAAAGCCCTGGAATGTGCCGTGATCCCGAATGACGATGAACCGGCGATCCCGTCAAAAGTAGTAAAGCTGAGCGATGATATGCTGGAATTCGGTGAAGAGCCGAAAGACCTCCTGATTCTTGATGAAAACGGAAATTCTTTATTGCATGGTGACAAACACCGATTTTTCGAGGCTTCCTGGATGCACAGATACAACGGGAAGTATTACTTCTCCTATTCAACGGGCGATACGCATCTGATCTGCTATGCGACCGGTGATAATCCGTATGGACCGTTTACCTTCCAGGGCGAAATCCTGACCCCGGTTGTCGGCTGGACCACCCACCACAGCATCGTGGAATTTAAAGGGAAATGGTACCTGTTCTTCCACGATTCCGTTCCGAGCGGCGGCAGAACGTGGCTGAGAAGCATGAAAGTCGTGGAAATCGAATACGATAACGACGGCAAAATAAAAACCATCGAAGGACTGGAATAAAATCAGTAAACTTGGATCAACCATGTCAGGGCTCTGAACCCTGACATGGTTCCAATAGCCATAGGTGAAGCCTATGGAGAAAAATACGACAGGCAAGCCCTATTTAATTCAAATCAAAAAAATAAATCAATCCGATGCAGCATTTCCGAACTTATCTTATCTTATTCCTGATGGTTCCGATGATGATTTTCGCTGAAGACGGAAGTCAGCTCTGGCTCCGGTTTCCTTCAAAAAACGGAATATCCTCTGAAAAGATCATGGCTAGAGGCAACAGCCCGATGCTGAACATTGCCCGGAAAGAACTGACCGGTCACTGGCAGGGACAAACGGTGGAACTCAGACTGGAGAAATCACTGAGAAGCCTGAAAGACGGGTACCGGATAACATCCTCACCTGAAAAGATCGTTGTTTCAGCACCTAAAGAATCGGGTTTGCTGTATGGGGTGTTCCACATGCTCAGGCTGCAGCAGACCAACGCGAACCTCAACAACCTGAATATTACTGAAAAACCGTCTTATGATGTAAGGATCCTGAACCATTGGGACAACCTGGACGGAAGCATCGAGCGCGGATATGCAGGCCACTCATTATGGAAATGGGAAGATCTGCCCAATACCGTTTCGCCGAGATACGAAGAATACGCAAGAGCGAACGCCTCGATCGGAATCAACGCGACGGTATTGAATAACGTGAACGCTTCTCCGAATATGCTTCGCGAAGATTACCTGAAAAAGGTGAAGGTGCTGGCAGATATTTTCAGACCTTATGGGATCAAGGTTTACCTTTCCGTGAACTTTTCTTCTCCGAAAGTTTTGGGCGGAACAGAGAATTCGGATCCGTTGAATAAAAATGTTCAGAAATGGTGGAAAGACAAAGCGGCTGAAATTTATAAGCTGATCCCGGACTTCGGCGGATTTCTGGTGAAGGCCAATTCTGAGGGACAGCCGGGGCCGCAGGATTACGGAAGAACCCATGCCGACGGCGCCAATATGATGGCCGATGTCCTAAAACCTTACGGCGGAATCGTCATGTGGAGAGCGTTTGTATACAGTCCGAGCAAAGAAGACCGCGCCAAGCAGGCCTACCTTGAATTTGTTCCGCTGGACGGTAAGTTCAGGGACAATGTGATTATCCAGATCAAAAACGGACCGGTAGATTTCCAGCCCCGGGAAGCTTTCAATCCTCTTTTCGGAGCATTGAGAAAAACGCCCGAAATGGTGGAATTCCAGATCACACAGGAATACCTGGGGCAGGCCAATCACCTGGCTTACCTGGCCCCATTGTTTAAAGAAACCCTTGAAAGCGATACCTATACCAACGGAAAAGGATCGACCATTGCCAAAATTACCGACGGTACTTTAAGGGCCGGAAAAATCACCGCCATTTCAGCAGTTGCCAATATCGGGGAAGATACCAACTGGACGGGTCATCAGTTTGCCCAATCCAACTGGTATGCCTTCGGAAGGCTGGCCTGGAACCATGAACTGACTTCCGAGCAGATCGCCGACGAATGGATTAAAATGACCTTTACCGATAAACCGGAGTTTGTAAATCCGGTGAAACAGATCATGCTGACTTCCCGCGAAACGGTGGTGGATTACATGATGCCTCTGGGCCTTCATCACATCTTTGCCGGAAACCACCACTACGGCCCGGAACCATGGGGCGATTACAAAGGCGGAAGACCGGATTGGTCGCCGGTGTATTACCACCGCGCAGACGCCAACGGAATCGGCTTCGACCGCACCAAAACCGGAAGCAACGCCGTTTCGCAGTATTTCCCGCCGTTGAATGAAATTTACGGAAACATCGAAACCTGCCCGGAAAACCTGATCCTGTGGTTCCATCATGTACCTTGGAATTATACAATGAAAGACGGCAAAACCCTTTGGGACGAGCTGTGCTACAAATACGACTCAGGGGTTCATCAGATAAGGGAATACCAGAAAACCTGGGATAGGATGCAGCCTTACATCGATGAACAGCGTTTCTCTGAGGTTCAGTCCAAACTTAAAATCCAGGCAAAAGATGCCGTTTGGTGGAAAGATGCCTGCCTGCTGTACTTCCAGACGTTCTCCAAAAGACCGGTTCCCTATGACATCGAACGTCCGGTGAACGAGCTGGAAGACCTGAAGAAGATCAAGCTGAATATGGGGCATCATAATTAATCAGGATTTTAATTCAGATTAATCAACTTCTATAATTTTCCGCAGATTGAGTTCTGCTTCATCTGCGGGAAATTTAATTTAATTTTCATCTGCACTGATTTTTTAAATAAACAATTCATCTTTTCTTAAAAAGACAGGAATTTGTCTGTTTATTAAATTAAGTGTAAATTTAACACTTATATAAAACAACTTTATTTAAATGAAATTTTTTATTGACACAGCCAATCTTGCCATGATCGAAGAGGCGAATGCTTTGGGAATTCTTGACGGCGTTACCACCAATCCTTCGCTGATGGCTAAAGAAGGCGTTTCCGGAAAGCATAACATTCTGAAGCACTACCTTGAAATCTGTGAAATCGTAGACGGCGATGTAAGTGCGGAAGTATTGGGAATCACCTACGATGAAATGATCGCTGAAGGAGAGGAGTTGGCAGCACTGCACCCGCAGATTGTGGTGAAAGTTCCGGTAACGGAAGACGGCATCAAAGCTCTTAAGTATTTTTCAGAAAAAGGAATCCGTACCAACTGTACCCTGATTTTCTCTGCAGGACAAGCGCTTTTGGCAGCAAAAGCCGGAGCTACTTATGTTTCTCCGTTTTTGGGAAGACTGGACGATGTATCTACCGACGGGCTTCATCTGATTCAGGAGATCCGGACAATTTTCGACAATTTCGGTTATGAAACAGAGATTCTTGCGGCTTCCGTACGCCATAGCATGCACATCATCAACTGTGCGAAAATCGGTGCCGATGTGGTTACCTGTCCGCTGCCTCCGATTTTGTCGCTGCTTAAGCATCCTTTAACCGATAATGGCCTGGAGCAGTTCATCAAAGATTCACAAAAAATGCAATAACAATATGCCTGATATTTCAAAATTAAAAAGTATTGCTTCGCAGGTTCGGCGGGATATTGTAAGAATGGTTCACGCCTGCCAGTCGGGCCATCCCGGCAGTTCATTGGGCTGCACCGATTTTATGGTTGCCCTGTATTTTAATGCAATGGAAAGAAAGGAAGGTTTGATATGACGGGAAAGGGCGAAGATGTCTTTTATCTTTCCAACGGCCATATTTCTCCGGTTTTTTACAGCGTTCTGGCGCACGCCGGCTATTTCGACAAATCGGAACTAGCGACTTTCAGGGAACTGAATTCCAGGCTTCAGGGCCATCCGACAACGCATGAACATCTTCCGGGGGTCCGCATTGCTTCGGGTTCGCCCGGGCAGGGAATGTCAGTAGCCATCGGGCATGCAGCCGGAAAAAAACTGAATAAAGACCCGCATTTTGTTTTCAGCCTTCACGGTGACGGTGAGTTGCAGGAAGGGCAGAACTGGGAAGCCATTATGTACGCTGCCAGCGATATCGTTGAAGCCGTTAAAAAAGTAATGAAACGTAAGCTTTAAGTCAAATTTTAAAATCTGATGAAATCAAATTTTCATCAAAAAAGGATGAATAAAATACGTTGGGGAATCCTGGGAACAGGAACGATTGCCCATAAGTTTGCATCGGACCTGAAACGGGTGGAAAATGCCGAGCTTGTTGCTGCGGGCTCCCGTTCGCTGCAGAGTGCGGAAGTTTTCTGCGGAGAATTTAATATTCCATTAAGTTTCGGAAGCTATGAAGCATTGGCAGCATGCGACGAAATTGACATCGTTTATATTGCGACGCCCAATAATCTTCATCATCCCAATACTTTACTTTGCCTGAACCATGGAAAAGCAGTGCTCTGTGAGAAACCGTTTGCCCTGAATGCAGGACAGGCTTCGGAAATGATCGGGCTGGCACACCGGAAAAATGTATTTCTGATGGATGCTTTATGGACGAAATTCCTTCCCCATTACCAAAAAATGATCGAAATGGTGAGTAGCGGGGAACTGGGAGAAATAAAAATGGTTCGCGCAAATTTCGGCTTTCAGGCCAATCCGGAACCGGATTCCCGTCTGTTGAATCCTGAACTGGGCGGCGGTTCGCTGATGGATATCGGAATTTACAATGTATTCACCGCTTTGGATATTTTGGGAAAACCTGATGAAATCAGTGTCAGCATTAATCCTGCCGGGCAGGGAATCGACGAACAATGCGCTGTTGTTTTCAAATATCACAATGGGGCAATGGCCAGCTTGTTTTCCTCAATATCGGCGAATCTGGAAACGGAGGTCGAAATCTGCGGAACGCTGGGCCGGTTGAAATTGACGGCGCCTTTCTACGATCCGACTTCTGTTTTGGAATATGATGCTGATGAGAAAAAAACCGTTATCCAAACAGAAAAAGAAGAGGGTCTGGGGTATCAGTATGAAGCGCATCATGCGACCGGGTGTCTTTTGAAAGGAAGTACCGAAAGTACGGTAGTTCCTCACGATTACAGTATTTTACTGATGCAGACTTTAGACAGGATCCGGAATCTCGCAGGAATCGTTTTTCCGGATGAGTGACGCTTCAATTGTCCGGAAATGGTTAACTTTATCCATTATTTTAAAACTTAAATTTTTTATCCAAATATATTTGCAGGTTTATGCAGGAACAATTAATTAAGAATACTTCGGAGGCATTCCGGTCGGCATTTCAATCGGAACCGGAACGTATTTTCCTGGCTCCCGGAAGGATCAACATTATCGGTGAACACGTGGATTACAGCGATGGCTTTGTACTGCCGGCGGCTATTGACAAGCATATCTGTTTTGCCGTAAAGAAGACAGACGATTCAGGAACCTGCACTTTTTTTGCTAAAGATTTCAACGAGTCGTTCACCTTTAAAGTAAAGGAAAAACAATCTCCGGTTTCGCAGACCTGGGCCAATTATCTGTTGGGTGTTTTCAATGCCATCCAGGAATCGGGCAAAGAGATCGGAGGGCTGCAGATTGCTTTCAGCAGCACTATCCCGATGGGTTCGGGCCTGTCTTCTTCGGCAGCGTTGGAATGTGGTTTTGCTTACATCCTCAACGAAATTTTTAATTTGAATTTAACCAAAAAAGCGCTGGCTTTGATCGGCCAGAAAGCCGAACATACCTTTGTAGGGGTACAATGCGGCATCATGGATCAGTTTTCCTCCGTTTTCGGAAAAGAGCATCGGGTGATTATGCTGGATTGTCATTCTCTTGATCATCAGTATTTTGAAGCGAATCTGGATGGCTACAGCCTGGTTCTTTTTGACAGCTGCGTGAAACATACACATCTTACCTCAGGCTATAATAACCGGCGGAAAGATGTTGACCTTGGAAAAAAGGCATTGTGGGAAAAGTTTCCTGCCGTACAGAAGTTCAGGGATTTCAGTTTTGAAATGCTGGACGAAGCAAGAGCAGAAATGGGCGAGACTTCCTACAAAAGATGTTTTTACCTTTTAAAGGAAATCAAAAGGGTAGAAGAAGCGGCACAGGCTCTATCGGAAGGCAATGCGGAATATCTGGGTAAACTGCTTAATGAAACGCATGCCGGCCTTTCTGAAGAATTTGAAGTAAGCTGCGAAGAACTTGATTTTATGGTGGAGAAAACGTTAAGGCAGAACGGCGTGTTGGGTGCCAGGATGATGGGCGGCGGCTTCGGCGGATGCAGCATCAATCTCATCAAAGATGAACATGTGGACGAGGTTATTGAAACGATTACAGCCCTATACAAAGCTGCATTTGGCATTGAAATGAAAATATACCGGGTAAAAATATCGGATGGAATTAATGAATACAAAAGAAATGAACTCGTCATTTAATCAGAAACAGCATCCGCACAGAAGGTACAATCCGCTTTTGGACGAGTGGATCCTGGTGTCGCCCCAACGGGCGAACCGGCCGTGGCAGGGGCAGACCGAAAAGAGAACGGAAGATAAACTTCCGGCCCACGATGAAAACTGCTATCTGTGTTCGGGGAACGTCCGCGTCAACGGCGAAAGAAATCCTGAATATAAAGGCGTCTATGTCTTTAACAACGACTTCGGCTCACTGATAAAAGAGGAGGTGGAATCATCCTTTAAATCTTCCGGCTTCTTTATTTTACAGCCCGAACGGGGCATCAACCGGGTGATCTGCTTTTCGGAAAATCACAGCCTTACATTGCCTGAAATGGAAGTTGATGATATTAAAAATGTCGTTGACATCTGGCAAAAACAGTATGAAGAACTGGGCAGCCTGGATTACATCAGCCATGTTCAGATTTTTGAGAACAAAGGACAGACGATGGGCTGCAGCAACCCGCATCCGCACGGACAGATCTGGGCGCAGTCTTCCATCCCTTCCATCATCTCAAAAACCCAGGAAAACCTGAAGAAATACTTTGAGAAAAACGGCACCTCGCTGTTGCAGGATTACGTTAAAAAAGAACTTGAAAACGGCGAAAGAATTATTCTGGAAAACGAAGATTTTGTAGCCCTTGTTCCTTTCTGGGCCGTGTGGCCTTACGAAATGATGGTTGTCAGCAAAAGGAAGATTGAAAACCTGTTGCATTTTTCAAAAGCTGAGAAGCTTTCCCTGGCTTCCATCATCAAGGATTTAACCATCAAATACGACAATCTTTTTGAGATTTCGTTTCCTTATTCAGCCGGAATCCATCAGTCACCGACTGACGGCAAAGCGCATCCGGAATGGCATTTTCATATGCATTTTTATCCGCCCTTATTACGGAATGCCGAGGTGAAAAAATTTATGGTCGGCTACGAAATGCTGGCCGAACCGCAACGGGATATCACTCCGGAACAGAGCGCGGAAATACTGAAAGGCCTTTCGGTCGTACATTATAAAAGCAGATAAAAAAAGGCTGTGATCAGAAGATAAGCAGCCTTTCCTTATTTCAGATTCAATCTTACATTGAAATTAAAGTGAATCAGGGCATATTGAATTTCGATAACTTAAGAGTAAATCTTGATAAGAATACAGTTTAAACCATTAAGAGATATGAAGAGCTTAAGAAAAATGAAGGGTTTTTATTTAGCATCAAGCTTAAGCAAAACTCATCTTAATTTTCCGAATACCTTATCGGTTCTTAATGGTTTTTAAGTATCTGAAAAAGCCAGGTCGTTAATGAATACTTTAAAGTTATTGGCTGTGATTAAGGAAAAGCCTCCGGCATTCAGCTTCTTTCTCCCAACCTATTCATCTGATTTCTGCTTTAAGGTTGATGTTAAAAATTATTCGCCTTTAAATTTCTCCACGGCTTCTTTTGAAACCGGTGTAAAGAAATTTACCAGATTGCCGTCGGGATCCCTGAAAAGAAGCGACCGGTTGCCCCAGGGCATCGTTGTCGGTTCCTGAACAACCTGGATGGCCCTGTCATTTTTCAGGCGTTCAAAAACATGGTCCACATCATCAACTAAGAATTCAATAATCGCTGTACGGTTTTCTGCAGGGCCTGCGATATCTTCACCACCGAAAAGCTGCAGGGTACGGGTGCTTCCGACAGCAAGGGTGGCTGCAGGCGTTTTGATCTCAGCAAAATCTTCGGTATAGCGTACGGCTTCGATGCCGGTTACTTTTTCATAAAAATCGGCCAGGCGGTTTGCATCAGCGGTTATCATTCGTAAAGAAACTAATTTCATTTTTTGATTTTTAAATTGTTAAGCAAAAATAAGAAGGCTTTGTGACAAGGGTCTGTCAGTAAACAAAGCTGTTTTTAATTATTTTTTATGGATCGGTTGCCACACGATAAGAGATTCAATAAATTTAAAAATGGATTAATTGATGGCTTGATTAAATGTGGTATGATATTTTTATGGTTATCTTTGACCCGTTTAAATAAAATTATGAATTCCCCTAATCAGATCCAGGCAGAAGAGCTGTTATCCGTATTGTTTTATTCTCCTAATGCAACTGCGGTATATAAAGATGAAGATGTAAAGATCTTAAGCGCTAATGAAGCAATGCTGAAATTCTGGGGGAAAGATCAGCAAATCATCGGCAAAGATTTCTGTTCTGCGCTGCCTGAACTGGAAGGACAGCCTTTTTTTGAAATTTTAAGAAACGTATGGCTGTCCGGAGAAACATTTATTGCCAAAGATTATCCTGCTATTCTGCTGACCAATGGTTTTCCGGAAAAATTTTATTTTGATTTCGAATACAAGGCAATTTTAGACACCGACGGAAAAACCAAGTATATTCTGCATACGGCTTCTGAAGTCACAGAAAGACGGAAAGCGATGGAAATGGTGGATGAAAAATCCAAGTCTGAACAGAAGCTTATTAATGATCTTTCTGCCTTGAACGAAGAGTATCTTGCTACAAACGAAGACCTTATTTCTAAACATGAAGAGCTTTTTGCTGCCAATAATGAACTTTTAATCATAAAAAGAGAGTTGCTGACGGCCAATCATACCCTGTCGGAAAATGAAAAGCGTTTTAAAAACCTGGTCGAAAAGTCCCCCGTTGCCATGGCTTCTTTAGAGGGCGAAAATTTTAAAGTGGATATTGTAAACGATAAAGCTTTGCATATCTGGAACAAAGACCGTTCTGTTGTCGGTATGCCTTTATCTGAAGCGCTTCCTGAGCTGAAAAATCAGCCTTTTCTTAATATCCTGAAAGAAGTATATACCACTGGAAAACCCTATTTTGGAAAGGAACTGAAGGCGATGCTCGAAAAGAATGGCGAACTTACCGAATGCTATCTCAATTTTGTATATCAGCCGACTTTTGATGAAAATAATGCAACGGGTTCCATTCTTGTCGTCGCAACCGACGTTACCGAGCAGGTACAGGCCAGGGAAGCGATTATCGAAATAAAAAACCGTTTGGAAATCGCATTGGATGCAAGCCGTTTGGGTTCTACGGAAATCAATCTTTCTACCGGAGCCATGGACAGCACCAATCAGTTTAAATACAATTACGGTTACCGGACAGAAGACGAATTCACTTATCTGGATCTTTATCAGTCGATCCTGCCGGAACACCGAAGGCGCATTAAGGACCTTGTAAAAGAATCTATTAAGAACAATGAAGACTACAAGGCAGAGTATCCGGTACGATGGAAAGACGGTTCTATCCACTGGATCCAGGCTCACGGAAGACCGAGATTCAATAAAGACGGTATGGCGGACCGGATGGTTGGGATGAATGCCGATATTACGGATAAGAAGCTGGCGGAGCAACGTAAGGACGATTTCTTAAGTGTGGCCAGCCATGAACTGAAGACACCGCTAACTGCTGTCAGGGCCTCCATACAGCTGCTGAACCGGCTCAAGGAAAAACCGTATTCCCAGACCCATATACGGCTGATTGAGCAATCGGATAAAGGCATTGAAAAAATGTGCGTGCTGATTGACGACCTGCTGAACATGAGCCGGTTGGGGCAGGATCAGCTGATGCTGGAATACCATGATTTCAATCTTCACGAAATGCTCGGCAAAAGCTGCCATTATATACGGCTGGAAGGAAAACACAAGCTTATTCTGAAAGGCGATGAATCGCTGGAGATCTATGCTGATGAACACCGGATCGAGCAGGTAGTCATCAATCTCGTGAACAATGCCGTAAAATATGCCAAAGGCTCAAACGAAATACACATTTTCACGGAAACTGATCCTGACTACGTAAAAGTTTCGGTCCGTGATTTCGGACAGGGAATTCCGGAAGCGGTGATTCCCCATCTTTTTGACCGGTATTACAGAGCGGAGCATATCGGAAAATCGTACTCCGGACTCGGGTTAGGTCTTTATATCTGTTCTGAAATCATAAAAAAACATTCCGGGAAGATAGGAGTGTACAGCAAAATCGGCGAGGGAAGCACTTTCTGGTTTACGCTTCCACAGAAAAAGGCAGGTAAGGTTTCATTAGCTGCAGGATAGTATTGGGTTTTTTAAAGTTAGCCCCCTCAAAAGATGGCTGTCCGGTCAACTTTCATTATTTTTAGCAGACCAAATCGCCAATATGAAAAACTGTACTATTGGAGCGATACTGCTCCCGGTATTCTGTGTATTTACCAATGCCCAGTCCCTTAAATCGCCTGACGGAAAATTTGAAATGAACTTCCAGCTGAAGCAGGGTGTTCCTTACTATAATCTTACGTATAACAAAACTCCCGTTATTGAAGATTCCAGGCTTGGCCTGAGGTTATTCAATAACAATACTGTACAATTTGCCCCGGAAATTAGAAAGCCGGAAGATGTACAATACGATCTGAGTGACAGATTTACAATAACGGCTGAAAAGCGGGATGCCAAAAAAGAAACCTGGCAGCCGGTGCTGGGTGAAAAGAAAAATTACATCAACCATTACAACGAACTTGCCATTACACTGAATCAGGCCTCTACGGACCGCCATATTATAATCCGATTCAGGCTGTTTGATGACGGTCTTGGCTTCCGGTATGAATTCCCGCAACAGAAAAACCTGAATTATTTTATCATTAAAGAAGAAGATACGGAATTCGACTTTCCTACGGATATGAAAGCCTGGTGGATTGTGGCTGATTACGATTCTCAGGAATATCCGTCCCAGACTACGAAGATTTCGGAAATTCCAGCCCGATGGAGTTACGGCGTTGATAAACATTCTTCGCAGACCCTGGTAAAGGATGCTGTACAGTCGCCGCTAATGCTTAAAAAAGAAGGGAAGGATCCTTTATACATGAATATTGCTGAAGCTGCCGTTTTAAATTATCCGGCATCAAATCTGGAGGTTGATATTAAAAATTTTAAATTTAAAACCCATCTCACCCCGGATAAAAACGGTGCCAAAGGTTATATTCAGACATCTTCCGTTACCCCGTGGAGAACCGTTATCGTTTCGCCAAAGGCAGAAGTGGTGCTGGATTCCAAAATGCTTTTTAATCTCAATGAACCCACCCGGTACAAAGATACTTCCTATATCCATCCTACGAAATACATGGGCGTCTGGTGGGAAATGATCATCGGAAAATCCCAGTGGGCTTACGGCGAGCCCAAAACAAACGTTCATATTGACGGTACGGATTTTACAAAGCTGATCCCGAACGGAAAGCACGGAGCTAATAATATCAAAGTCAAAGAATATATTGATTTCGCTGCGGAAAACGGGTTCAATGGTTTGCTGGTGGAAGGTTGGAATATCGGTTGGGAAGACTGGATCGGGCATTCCAAGGAATTTGTTTTCGATTTTACCACGCCTTATCCGGACTTCGATATTGAAAAGCTGAATGAATATGCCCATTCCAAAGGAATTAAACTGATCATGCATCATGAAACTTCAGGATCTGCCACCAATTATGAAAGATGGGCCGATAAAGCCTTTCAGCTGATGAATCAGTACGGTTATGATGCTGTAAAAACCGGGTATGTTGGCGATATTATCC
The DNA here is from genome assembly GCF_008329705.1 of Chryseobacterium sp. SN22. Classification (GTDB taxonomy): domain Bacteria; phylum Bacteroidota; class Bacteroidia; order Flavobacteriales; family Weeksellaceae; genus Chryseobacterium. The sequence goes on from NZ_VTSX01000005.1 coordinate 107,376, forward strand.
CAAGAAGCGAACATCATTTTTCGCAGTGGATGATCAACCATTTTTATCGGATTGCCGAAAAAGCAAACGAATACAAAATTATGGTAAACTCCCATGAGTCTGTACGGCCGGGCGGGGAAAGCAGGACGTACCCGAACTGGGTATCGGCGGAATCGGCGCGCGGAACGGAACATGAGGCTTTTCTCGGAAACAATCCCGATCATCAGACCATTCTCCCGTTTACCCGATGGATGGGGGGATCGATGGATTATACCCCGGGTATTTTTCAGACCAGGCTGGATTATTATTTTCCGGGTGACAAACGTTTTGTAAAAACCACGCTGGCGAAACAGCTGGCCCTTTATGTGGTTATGTATATGCCGGTACAGATGGCGGCCGACCTGCCGGAAAATTACCGGAAGCATATGGATGCTTTTCAGTTTATTAAAGACGTCGCTGCAGATTGGGACGACACAAAGATTTTATCTGCCGAACCCGGAGATTATATTATTACGGCCCGAAAAGCAAAAGGTACGGAAAACTGGTTTGTGGGTGGGATTACCGATGAAAATAAAAGGTCTTATACCGTCGATTTTTCGTTTCTTGATAAAGATAGGACATATGAAGCCACCTTTTATGAGGATGGAAAAGACGCTGATTATATCAGCAATCCTCAAAGTTACCGTATTTATAAAAAATTGATTAACAGCAAGTCTAAAATTAATTTTAATATGGCGAGAAGCGGTGGTTTTGCCGTTTCTGTAAAACCGGTTAAATAAGAACCGGCTTAAAAAAAATCTCCGTTTATATAACATGTAGGTATAAACGGAGATTTTTAATTTTAGGATGATCAGTGGTGTCTTACCCCTTTCTGGTGGTAATTGACTCCCTGGTTTCCTGCCTGATAGTTTTTCGCCAGCTTTTCATTATTCGGTTCGTAGTGGTTGGAAGCATTGCTCTTGTCTTGCGACTCCGGCATGTTGAAGTGAACTTCCTTTCCGTTTTTGTACGTCTTGTTATCAAACGTACGGTACAATTGGTTTTCACCGTAGGTATTTCCGTCAGGTGCGGTAAATGTTTTCGTTTCTCCTTTTTTCTTTTTTAACCCGAAATAAATCAGGGATCCGCCTGCGATTAAACCCAAGGCTATTTTTATTTTATTATTCATAACAAAAATTTTCTTTGTAAAAACAAATAATCTGCCAATGGAAGCCCGTTTCTAAAGGTGTGGTATGCATTTAAAGAAAAAAGAACCCGGATTTTTTATTAAAGTTTAAAACATTAATTATCTTAAGGTCCCGATTTCTACTTCGGATTCATGTTAATATAAATTACGTAGGATAAGTGCTTATTCCTTAATTAATTTAAATACCACACTTTTTTACATAAAATAGATTTTTTTCGTTGGTGGTCTCATACTTGCAGAAATATCACCGTTATTCCTGCCACTGAGCAGAAATTTATTCTAAACCAATCACACCAAAATATAAAATAATGGAAAAGGAAATCACACGAAGAAATGCCATTGGAAAAATCGCAACCACCCTGGCAGTGGCTGCAGTAGCACCGGGAGCCTTTGCACAATCCCAAAACAGAAAGGCAAATCCTTCAATGGGGCCGGACCTTACGGATCCAACGACGAAATATCCGAGGCCTCCTTTTAAAAGGCAGTTTCAGCCGTTCCCGGGATTAGCGGGCAAAATGGATCCGGTTCCGGATCATGGTGAAAAGACCTACACAGGATCAGGCAGGCTGATGGGAAGAAAAGCTCTGATTACCGGAGGGGATTCCGGAATCGGACGTGCAGCAGCCATTGCCTATGCAAGAGAAGGTGCTGATGTAGCCATCAATTATCTTCCTGAGGAAGAACCGGATGCCAAAGAAGTTGTTGCGCTGATCCGGCAGGCCGGACGTAAAGCCGTGGCCATCCCTGGAGATATCCGTACGGAAGATTTCTGTAAAAAACTCGTTGCTCAGGCTGTTCAGGAACTCGGAGGACTTGATATCCTGGTCAACAATGCAGGACACCAGAAAACCCACGAATCAATTCTGGATATCAGCACCGAAGAATTCGAAAGAACGATGAAAACCAACATCTATGCACCATTCTGGATTACAAAGGCAGCTTTACCGCACCTGAAGCCGGGTTCATCCATTATCGGCCTGTCTTCTGTCCAGGCTTATGATCCGTCGGAAAACCTTTATGATTATGCCCAGACCAAAGCGGCAACCACAAGCTACGTGAAATCACTGGCCAAGCAGCTGGGGCCGAAAGGAATCCGGGTAAATGGTGTGGCGCCGGGACCGGTATGGACAGCCCTTGAAGTAAGCGGCGGACAGACTCAGGAAAATATTGAGAAATTTGGTGAGGATACGCCGCTGGGAAGACCGGGACAGCCTGCCGAATTAGCGTCCATTTTTGTACAGCTTGCCGATAACAGTGCCAGCTTTACCACAGGACATATTTATGGTGCCGCAGGAGGAAGTGGCCAGCCATAAGAATCTATTTTATTAAAATTTAAGCTGCTTTTGGGCAGCTTTTTTATTTTGATCTTTCTAAAATGTAAAATGCCAAAAGCTTTTAGAAGTGAAAAAGACTTTGTGAAGTTTAAACAAAATATAGTTTAAAAATCTTTGTAAGTCTCTAAACCATTAATCATCATATTAATAATACATTTGTGTAACAAATATCAAAAACATATGAATATTCAGTTAAATTCAAAAAACGCCCTGGTAGGTGCTGCCACCCAGGGAATAGGAGCAGGGATTGCTATGGAGCTGGCCCGATGCGGAGCCAACGTTACCGTCATGGCCCGGAATGAAGAAAAACTTAAGGATTTCGTCCGTTCGCTTCCTGTTGTAAGCGACGGGCAAGAACATGGTTATCTCGTGGCTGACTTTTCAGATTTTGAAAGCTTTCAGAAAATCATCGCAGCCTATTTTCAGAATCATGATATTGATATTCTTGTTAACAATACCAATGGCCCGAAGCCGGGCTTAGCGTCAGAAAAAAATACGCAGGACCACCAGTCAGCCTTTGATCTGCTCTTCAAAACAGTCTGCGAAACTACCAATCTCGCATTGCCTTATATGATTAAAAAAGGCAGGGGACGGATTATCAATGTATCGTCGCTGTCGGTTAAACAGCCTATTCCTGATCTGGCGCTTTCCAATTCCATCCGTTCGGCAGTAATTGCATGGTCAAAAACATTATCTATCGAAGTGGGCAAACATAATGTCACCATTAATAATATTCTTACAGGATCTTTTGATACAAAAAGGATCAAGGATCTTATTGATCATGAAGCCAAAGAAACGGGTGCTTCTGTTGAAGACCTCAAAAAGAAAAAAGAAGAAAAGATTCCGATGAAGCGGTTGGGAAAACCTGAAGAATATGGTCATCTGGTTGCTTTTCTCGCTTCTGATTATGCAGCTTACCTTACGGGAACAAGCATTCCGTTGGATGGCGGCTTAAATAATACCTATTAAGGTTCTAAACCATTAAAAAAGACTGTCTCAGACAGTCTTTCATTTTTATTCTTCGTAAAGCAATCTTCCGTCGAAAGGTTCACTCCATTTGATCAGGATGTCATCATTATGCCGGTGCATATCGGCCTGTACGACTTCATATTCCCCATCAGCGGTTTGTCTTTCAATAATCAGATTTGCGCCGATTCCTACAATTCCTTTTGGTACTTCAAGGATGTATATTCCGGTTTCGTCCCTTCTGAAATCTCCTTTTCTAAAAATTTTATGTGCCATGATCGTTATTTTTTAATGGTATTCCAGATATAGAATAAACCGTGCCAAATAAAATTTTCTAATTTTTTATTAAAAAGTGTTAAATAATATTAATAAAACTTAAAATTTAAATTTGAAAATTTAAATGGCACAATATTTTAATGTAGTTAAGTAACTCATGTTTAATTTGAGTTTTCATGGTTATTAGTTTTTATCCTCAGATTCTTTCTGAGGATTTTTTGTTTTCAATACCTAAAGATTTTAATGCTCTGGCCGTAAAGTTTAGATAAACATACTGCTTATTTTTTATTCACAACAGGACTTCATTTAGCAGATGATGGCAGTGAATAAAATGAGATAATAGAAGATATCCCTATATAATTATTTCATCATTCCTGAACCGGATAATAAATAAACCCGCGGGGTTTCTCTGTCGCAGAAGCGGATGGAAAAAATAAAAAGGAACAGTTTATAAAAACCGTTCCTCCATTTATAACGAAAGTAGTGACTCCCTATATGGCGTAGGCTCCTCTGTTCTGATAAACATTGATGCCTTCAATTTTATTATTTACCGTATTATAGATTACCTCAACAGAAAAATGCGAAACTTCATAAAGGATGTATTTCGTTGTATTTACAAGCCTTTCATTCATGACGCGTCCTTCATTCATTACAAAACTGCATTGCTCCTGGTTTGGCATATTTTTAAAATCATAATATGAAATGTTCATAGCTGCTGTTTTTTAATCGTTTCAAAATGATATACGCAATTTCTCTGCCAAAATTTGTTAAATTTTGTATTATATTTTAATTATCATAAAATGTAATATACATATTCATGATTATGAAGAAGATAATTCGCGGATCAGACGGAAAGTAAGGTTGATTCTGGGCTTCATCGGTTTTACGGATTTTGCGATGCGGTGCTCCCAATGTACCTGAAGATCGCCCTTCATAATAAGCAATGATCCATGTTTCAGCGCCAGGCTGTGTTTCAGCTGATGATCTTCTACGTTCCGGAAATCGAAATGGCGTACCTGTCCCAGGCTTACGGAAGCAATTACCGGCCGTTCGCCCAGCTCACTGTCTTTATCGCGGTGCCAGGCTACGGAATCATTGCCGTCCCGGTAAAGGTTCAACAGAACGGAATTAAACTTATAACCGGAATATTTTTCGATCTTGAGTTTCAGGTTCAGCAGTTCCGGAGACCATTGGTTGACTCCGAATTCATTTCCTCCCAGATGGTAATTCTTGCTTTCGTCACCATACCAGGCTGTCAGACGTGGCGTAATGACGGTTTTGTTGTACATCTTCTGTGTCGGCTGGTTCCACGGCGTTTCATTCAGCAGCTTTTCTTCAAGCCTGGACGCTGCAGCCTCCGGGAGAAAATTTCCGGTATACTCCAGTAATTCTTCCGGAAACCGGTAGTATTCATCTGCATCAAATAAGCTTAACTGACTCACGTTATTACCTGAATTATTTTTCTTTAAGATCTTTATCAATCTGTTGTTCCGCTGCTTTCGCTTTCTGTTCCTGTACTCTTTTATCTCTCCGTTGCTGCCTTTTGGTCTTTTTCTCCGCACGCCGCTCCTGACGGATTACTTTATTGGTCTTCTTGTTGTAGAGCGCATCGAGAATACCCTGACCTTTTTTGCTGAAAATTTTCACTTTCGGCTTCTCATGAGTACCGGTTACAACCACTGGAAAACCGATGATCCCGCCCGGAAGGATGCCCACCCGGATCCTGAGATCGAGCAGGCCGTTAAAACTGGTTGTACCGCTGATTGTGGGCCTCAAGATAGAAACTTTAAACGTAAATTTATCTACGTGGATCAAATTATTTTTAATGTGCGTTTCAATATTTACACCCTTCATGTCCGGATCATTGAAAGCTTTAGCCCCGATATTATCGCCGACAGCAGAAAGCATTTTTAAATTTTTTACCTCTACGTCCCTAAGATTAACGATGCCTCCGCCTTCAAGAGAAGGATAAATTGGCTTCATATTTTTATCAAGGTCCCCCTTGAGTTTATAGTCTATCGAAACGATCCCCTTCACATTTTTTGCTGCCGTTGCCATTTCTCGGATCATATCAATTTCCCTATATGCCCGCTGAACATCAAAATCCAGCACTTTAAGGGCGATATCGTAATTTGCCGTAAGCGGGGATTCATTCTGGTAGCGTGCATCGATGCCCATCCGGCTTCCGATTACGTCAAACGAGGTTTTTTTTAGATATACCTGTCCTTTTTCGACGGATGCCGTTCCTTTTATATGGTTCAAGTTCAGCCCTTTAAATTCGACTTTCCGGGCATTAAGGCTCAGGGCAACATCCAGGTTTTTCGGAATTATCACGACGCCGCTGCTTTTCGGGTTTTCGACCTTGGCATATTCCACCTCAATGGGCTGATCTTTATTGTCGCCATTTTTTAAAGCCATAAATTCATCGATCAGGATGTAATTCGAGTTCAGCGCGAACTTTCCGTGAAGGGTTCCTTTACGTTCAATAAAATAATTGATTGTATTCAGCAGGTAACCGTTCAAAGCAAAATCCGATTTACCGTAGGTTGCAGAGAACTTTTGAAACCACATTTTTTCATTTTCAAACCGGAAATTCCCTTCTTTGATATAGAATGATTTGGGAAGGGAGGCTGTTGTCGCTTTGATATTTTTTAAAATTAAAGTTCCCTTATTGTCAAGCTTGCTGTACTGTCCGGTTGTCGCATAGCTCTGCCTTCCGTTCAGGGAGAGGTCGGCCATGATCAGTCCGCTGACATCCAGACCTTTTTTGGCAAATACCTGATAGATTCTTCCGACATTCAGAACCCCTTTTGCCCTGACTTTATACAGGACATCTTCAAAATTCTGCAGATCGGCATTTACAAAAACCGGATTGCCTTCAAAATCAAATTTAAAAGGATCAAGCTTTACCCCTAAGCTTTTAAAGGTTCCGTCCGTATTGACAATATCCGCAGCAATGTTGATATTCTTGATCGGGTTCGGATAATATTTGGTTTTCAGCCATCCGTTTCTCAGATTCAGAGTTCCGTTGGTTTTAGGGAACAATTTTTTGTCCAGGCTGAAAATTCCGTTGGCTTTAATATTGGTATTCAGCAGGCCGCGGACATCAATATTCTTCAATCCAAGAGCCTGGTTCAAGGTATATAAATCCACAGCTCCTTTGATATCGGCATTAATCTGCATTTCATCCAGGCCTTTTGTCTTTACTACCGCTCTGAAATTATTGTTTGGCCCCAGATCAAATCCCAGTGTTTTGAAATTGATTCCCAGCTGATCCGTATCGAGATCCGGCAGGTCGACATGCAGATCCATATTGAAATTATTCATCGGTACCGGTGCCTTGGCATTGGAAATAAAGCCGTCGCTCACCAGAAGTCTTGCCTGCAGCCGGGGTTTCAGGTTTTTAGGTTCGCTGAATTTTCCTTTCAGGCTGAAGAACAGATCGCTGTTCCCTTCAATTTTTGTCTCTTTTGCCCAATCCAGGTATTGTGGCGGCAATACGGAAATCATGTCACGGATCGTCGTTTTTTCAGAAGCCGCATTGATATCCAGGTTATAGCCGTCTTTTAAGATACTTAAAAAGCCATTGAATTTTAGCGGAAGATCATTGATGCGTAATTCATTTTTCCTTAAAACAAATGTCAGCGCATTGGTATTGATTCTCGTGATTAAATCGGCATGCAGGGTTTTCTGCTTGGCATAATAAATCCTGTTCAGGCTGAAATCCAGCTTGTTGATCTCCAGATCCGTTTCCAGGTCAAAGATATCTTCACTCAAGCCGCCTTTTCCGGTATAATTCAGTCCTTTGGCATCTACCAGAACCTTTGCCGAATGGTCACGGTAAGTAATGTTCCAGTTCTTTAGTTTGATAAAATCCAGCTTAACCGAAGTTCCTGTAGCGGTTGTATCTTTCGGCTGGCTAGAAGGTTTTGAAACATAGACATTATAATTGGCTTCCCCTTTACTGTTTACAAATACGTTTCCGTAGGCATCCGTTACATAAATTTCATCAATTTTCACCTGACGGTCGAAGATGAGGTTTTTCAGGTTGATGCCTACCGATACTTCCCGGGCAGCCAGCAGGGTATCGTTTTCAAAAGGTCTGGATCCTTTCAGTAAAAAGTCATCTACCGATACCGTAAGGGAAGGGAAGTGCCTGAAAAAGGTAAGGTGTGTCTTTTTATAATCGAGCTTGCCGGCAAGATGCTTGTTGGCAAATATTTTTACCTGTGCGGAAATGGTTCCGGGAAATAAAATCGGAATAATAAACATCAGAAAAAGAAGGGAAGCCACCGAAATTCCTGCCCATTTCAGAACTTTCAGCAATATTTTTTTAAACCGTTCCATAATCCTTTAATTTTAGCATAAATATTCTACAGCTATCTAAAATCAAGCCATGGCAATTGTACTGAAATGGTACGGATACCACACATGGTGTAAAAGTAATCTGATGGCATAATTTATTCATTACGCCAGTAAATTGTAAAAATTAAAATTATGAATTATCAGGAAGCCCTCAAACACAAAAAAGAATCTGAACAAAATGCCGATGAATCCGTGGCCAAACTTTTTCACATCGTGATTACACCGTCTAATACGGATGAAAGCGCAAAATTTATCGAGGATTTTTTAAAATCCCCTGAGTCTTTTAATGATGAAAGCTGTAAGCAATACAGTTCCGATGGCAATTATGAAGTGGTAAGCTTTAAAAAAGAAACAGGTGATCATTAAGGTTAACGAAAACCTGAAGCAGAAATCAGGCTGGAAAAGGAAAGCTGGAGGCTGGAAGTTTTATTATTAAAAACTTTCTTTAACTCCTTATTCACTTAACTGACTGTTTTACCCGATCACTTTTACCGGGTTTAAATAAATTAAATGGTATCAAACCCAGGTTAAGATCACTGCTGTTAAGAATTCAGCATTTCTTCCAACTGAATAATAAAATTACACTGAGCGGGGTTAATTTTCTTTTTAGCCTCCTCAGATTCAAACCATTCCCAGCGGTCAACTTCCGGGAATTCCAGTGTTCTCCCGGATTTTGGTGGCCAATTGATATGAATGGTATTGCTGCTGAGCCCATCCATTTCCAGATCGCTTTCCAATGCCCATCCATACACTGTTTTTCCTGCTTTCTGTTTTACAGGCTTCAGTTCGATGAAATTTCCGCTGACTTTCTTTCCCGTTTCTTCATAAAATTCAGTTACAGCACGTTCTATGAGGCTTTCATTCTCCAAAGCTTCCCCTTTCGGAACCGACCATGCACCCAGATCTTTATTTTTCCAGAAGGGGCCTCCCGGATGTACCAGGAAGTAGAAAAAATTTTCATTTTCTCTTTTAAACAACAAAATTCCTGCGCTTGTTTTCATACATTTAATTCTTATCTATATATCCGGATCAGCAAATATAATGATAAATCGGACCAGACTGAAAACGACTGTGGAAGTCAGTCTGCAGTTCCATTGCTTTATGATAAAAATTATGATAAGCTCTTTAAGATTTGATGTCTCAAATTGAGATTTTATCAGTAAAACGAACTATCTTTAACGTCTTTAAAAAAAATGACTGTTATGATCAATGAAGTGAAGACCAAAGGCCGGAGCTATACCGTTCCGCTGATTACCATTACGCTTTTATTTTTTATGTGGGGATTCATCACGTGTATGAACGATATCCTCATTCCTTACCTGAAACAGCTGTTCAGCCTGACATTCTTTGAATCAATGCTGGTGCAGTTCTGTTTTTTCGGAGCTTATTTCATCGGCTCCCTGATTTACTTTTTTATCTCAACGAGCAGCGGAGACCCGATTGATAAAGTGGGGTACAAGAAAGGAATTCTTTTCGGGATTTTTCTTGCGGCGTTGGGTTGTGTGCTGTTTTATCCGGCAGCCAGCCTGGCTTCTTATCCTTTGTTTTTAGGAGCACTGTTTATTTTAGGACTTGGGTTTACGGTATTGCAGATTACGGCGAATGCCTATGTATCCCTTCTGGGTCCTGAAGATTCCGCTTCAAGCCGTCTGAATATGACGCAGGCTTTCAATGCTTTCGGAACAACGATCGCCCCTGTTTTGGGCGGGCACCTGATTTTTGAGCTGTTTTCCGCACCTGACGGTTCGTTTTCTGCAGCCGCAACTAAAATTCCTTACCTGATATTTGCCGGGATTCTGCTGTTGGTCGCTCTGATCATTTCAAGGGTTAAGCTTCCGGACTTTAAAGTAGCAGGAGAAGAAGTGGTAAAAGGCTTCGGTGCCCTGCAGCATAACCACCTGAAGTTCGGGGTACTGGCAATGTTCTGTTATGTTGGCGGGGAAGTGGCGGTAGGAAGCTTTATCATCAGCTTTCTTGAGCAGCCTCAGGTGATGAATCTTTCTGAGGTCGTGAGTAAAAATTATCTTTCCCTGTATTGGGGCGGTGCCATGATCGGGCGTTTTCTGGGGGCCATTTCACTGAATCATTCTATCAGCCAGGGGAAGAAAGCCTTGTATATGCTGGGTGCAGCCGCTGCGGTTTTCCTGGTAATTTTCAGTATTGTGGATCTTACTTTTTCCCAGATCAGCTTTTTCCTTGTATTTATTGCTTTAAATTTTATCGCATTCTTCATCGGAAAATCGGCTCCGGCAAGAACGCTTTCCATCTTTGCCGCAGTAAATGTACTGCTGTTAATTTCTGCCATGCTGAATCACGGTGCATTGGCCATGTACAGCATTTTGGGAATAGGGATTTTCAACTCGATTATGTTTTCTAATATTTATACGCTGGCCATTTCAGGATTGGGTAAATATACCAGCCAGGGCTCTTCATTGGTGGTGATGGCGATTCTGGGCGGTGCAATTGTTCCTATTTTCCAGGGTTTTCTGGCAGATCATTTCGGGGTTCAGCACTCGTTTATCATTCCGGTGTTCTGCTATGTGGTCATCCTGATTTTCGGGGCATACTGTACCAAATATCTTGGCCATGTCAAGCAGGAAGCTGATGCCAAATCCGGACACTAGAACTTTAAATTTTAATTAGTATACCAAGCTGTTTCTTTCATGAAGCAGCTTTTTTATTTGTAACGGGGCTTGATAAGTTAATAATTAAATACATGATTTACATGTGATTAAAGAGGAATTTATTGCGCATACTTTAGAACACATTAGATTAAAATCAAAGATTTTTTGTGTATGTTCAACTTTATTCCTGTAAGATGGCTAAGCTCCTGAATTCCCGGTCATAACCTTCTGGTGGTTAACCGCAAAAAAGGCAAAGGTATTAATACTGCATAATAAAGTTTAATGCTCGATATTAAAGTAAGCACACAAAAGTTAAAAACCTCGAAGAGGTTTGCGAATTTCTTTGATAATATAAATAACAATGAGACAAATCAGAGATTTTATGCCCTGTGACTAAGTAAAGGCAGTTCCGGTAGCTGAGCTGAACAGAAGCCATACCATTATTGTGAAAATCAATGAAATCTCTGGGAGAAATTAGAAACTTGAAGTCTGCTTCAATGGGCCGTTGGCATAAAAATAGGTGGTTTTATGTCATTAATCAAAAAAAACCAATCACAAAATGGAATTAAAAGACCCATCAGAACAAAGTCTCAGGGGAAAAACCGTTGTTATTACCGGAGGAAGCAGTGGTGTCGGGCGCGCTGCCGCAGAAGCATTTGCCCTTGAAGGCTGTAATATTGTAGTCGCTGCCAGAGGCAAAGAAGCTCTGGAAGAAGTCGTGGCTTTATGCCATGACCTTGAAGTTTCCGCATTGGCAGTACCTATGGATGTCTCTATTGCCAGCGATGTTCAGAACCTGGCCAACAAAGCCCTTCAGTTTAACGGAAGAATTGATATCTGGATCAACAATGCAGGAGTGATGGCCAGCGGGAAATTTGAAGATATTCCGATGGACCTGAATGAGCAGGTAATCAAAACCAATCTTTTCGGTTATATGCACGGTGCCTACAGTGTGTTGCCGATTTTTAAAAAACAGAATGACGGAATTTTAATCAACAATATCTCCATCGGCGGACTTATGCCGGCCCCTTACAGTGCGGTATACTCGGCAACAAAATTCGGGATCCGCGGTATGATGGAATGCCTTCACGGTGAAATTTCCGATTTCCCGGAAGTCTATATCTGCAATATGTATCCTCAGATCCAGCGTTCTACGGGGAATATGCATTCTGCAAAATATTCGGGGCTCGATTTTAAAATTCCGCCTTTTGCTGCTGATCCGCGGGATACAGCTGCAAAAATGGTGGAGCTGGCCAAGAATCCGAGAAAAGAAATGTTTCCGGATGTGATGTCCAGGGTGCTTACCGGGATGTATAAGTTTTTCCCAAAGCCGGTCATCAATACCGCTTCTGCCGGCATGAGGCTGATGATGAAACTGAAAAAAGCCCCTTCAGATCCAGGAAATGTTCTTAAGCCTTCGCCTTCGCCTCACCGCATCTATGGAGAAACCATTCTTCCCGTTCCTTCCAAAAAAACGAAAATTGCTTTATTAACCGGTCTTGGTTTAGGATTGACGTATCTGTTTTTAAAATCCAGAAATTCCGGAAAAAATCAGATCAGCTGAAAGAACTTATTTGAAATTTTTATATAGGATTTAAATATAAAATGTAACCCGGAACCAATTAAATTGATCCCGGGTTTATCTTTTAAAATTTATAAGCAATGGCATTGATGTTCATGCCTGCTCCTACGGATGCAAAAAGAACAACATCACCTTTTCCGATGGTATGGTTTTCCAGTTCACTTTTCAGGATCATTGTTAATAAAGTAGGAATAGTGGCCACACTGCTGTTTCCAAGCTTATTGATGACCATGGGCATGATATCAGCAGGAACCGGAGCATCATACAGCTGATAAAAACGTTGTACAATGGCTTCATCCATCTTTTCGTTGGCCTGGTGAATGATAATTTTATCCAGCTGATCGATGGAATACCCGCTTTTGTCCAGGCATTGTTTCATTGCTTCGGGAACATGAACCAAAGCAAATTCATAGATCTTCCTTCCGTCCATTTTAATGTACCGGGTATCGGGACAGCTTTCGTTGTTATAGGATTTTCCGAAATATAGAAAATCTTTTTCTTTAAAGGTATGGGAAGCTGAAAGATGGGACAATATTCCCGATCCGTCTTCACTGTTTTCAAGGACTACGGCACCGGCCCCATCGGCGTAGATCATACTGTCACGGTCATGAATGTCTACCACACGGGAAAGCGTTTCGGCTCCGATGACCAGGCACTTTTTGGCAATTCCGGATTTGATGAAGGCATTGGCCTGGATCACTCCTTCAATCCATCCCGGGCAGCCGAACAGGACGTCATAAGCCACGCAGAAATTATTTTTTATTTTCAGAAGGTGTTTTACCCGTGCAGCAAGGCTGGGAACGGCATCCGACTGAACCGTTCCGGCTTTTACATCACCGAAATTATGGGCAAATATAATATAATCGAGGGTTTCCGGATCTATGCCTGCATCTTCTATAGCGGCCTGTGCAGCGATCAATCCCAGGTCTGAGGTCACCTGTCCGCTGCCTGCATACCGTCTTTCTTCAATACCGGTAATCTTTTGCAATTTGCTGGTAATAGAGGCGTTGTCCTCTTTGAGAAGGGTTCCGTCCTCGCTCATGAACACATGCTGATTGAAGAACAGATTGGTAATGGTTTCTGAAGGAATATAATTGCCGGTACCGATGATTTTACTGGTCATACATTTGTAATTTTTTGCGCTAAAATGTCAATAATCCGTAAATGTAATGATAATAAAACGGAAATTATATTTTTTCATACAGTTTAAATAAAATTAATAAAGATTCACATAATAATTTATTTTGAATCATTCCTTTTAGCAATTGACAGATGGTTTTTGAGATTTTTAAGATTAGTGGAAAATACATTCTTAAACTTAATTTTTCTGATCTGTTAAAATTCATCTGTTGTACAGCAGAATTTGCCCGGTGCTGAATGACTTTTATCTTTATTTCAAAAGAAATATTTGTTATTTACTGCATAATTGGCCGGAAACCGGTACTTTTGCAGTGAATCAGTTGATGGGAATTCAGAGGTACGTAATTATTTAATTCATGTAATAATGAACAACAAACCTTTACACAATTTCCATATTCCCGTGATGGGATTGGCTTACACGATAGACAGCCCTATCCGTGTGGCGCAATACGGTATTTCATCCGTAGTTTCTATCATCGATGATGAGATCATAGAAAAAATGAAAAATTTTTACAGCAAAAAATTCCATCTGAATTACCCTCGTATTTCAGCAAAGACGGATGATTACCGGGCAAAAAGGATTACCGGTTATCTGGATATGATGGATGATATTGTGAATCAGAAGTTTGAAGCCTTTAAGGAAGAAATTTCCAGAAACAAAATCGCTCTAAAGAATTTCATGGAAATGCTTCCCAATACTTCCGAACTGAAAGAAGGCCTGCAGCCATTCCTGAACTGTAAAGAACGTATTTCCTCATCGCTTAAAACTTTTATCGATGAGCATTTCCTTAGGGGCAGTATCGATGTCAATATCATGACGAAGGTCGATAAGGAAAATTTTCACGGCCAGGAGCCGCTTCCGGTTATTTATAATGATGCCCATGCGTCATTAAGGGGTTTTGCCAATAGTAAATTATCATCATCGGTGGTTCTCTCGGCCGGGATGAATCCGCGTTTGTACAGCTATCTCGAAGAATTTGACGATTTTTTCCCGAATAAAAACGGAAAACTGAAAAAGAAAATTATCCTGAAAGTAAGTGATTTCCGGTCGGCTATGATCCAGGGCAATTTCCTGGCTAAAAAAGGGCTGTGGGTATCGGAATACAGAGTGGAATCCGGGCTCAACTGTGGTGGTCACGCTTTTGCAACCGAAGGCTTGCTGCTGGGTCCGATTATGGAAGAATTTAAACAGAAGAAAACAGAACTTATAACGTCTGCCCATGCCCTGATGATTAAAGCCCTGGAAGAAAAGGGTAAAAATACGGTTGTGCATCCACTGGAAATGGTGATTACGGTTCAGGGCGGGGTAGGAACCGCCGAGGAACACGGCTTCCTGCTTAAACAGTATAATGTAGACAGTGTGGGCTGGGGGTCACCTTTCCTGCTGGTTCCGGAAGCCACTTCAGTAGATGAAGAAACGAGGAAACTGCTGGCCGTTTCGGAAGAAAAAGATTTTTACCTCAGCAATCTTTCTCCGCTGGGTGTACCTTTCAATACGGTAAAAGGGACTTCTAACGAACGGATCCGACGGGAAAAGCAAAAAAGAAACCGTTTCGGAAGTTCGTGCCCGAAGAAGCTGCTGGCCTTAAGCAGAGAATATTCACCGGGAGGAATGTGTACCGCTTCAAAAAAATACCAGGACATTAAATTTGCTGAACTGGAGGAGATAAAGGCGGAAATTCCGGGTAGAATTTATGAAAAGAGAAAAGAGGCTATTACCGAAAAGGCCTGCCTTTGTGTAGGACTGGTGAATGCGGCCTACCTGGAAAATGGTCTGGACATCAAAGGGGAAAAACAAGGCGTGGTGATCTGCCCGGGACCTAATCTTGCGTATTTTGATAAAGAGGTTTCCCTTTGCAGAATGATAGGGCATATTTATGGGAATGACGATGTTCTGGGCACTACCGAAAGGCCGAATATGTTTGTCAATGAGCTTAAAATGTATATTGATCACCTTGCAAAAGAGGTCAGAGACTTTTCAGGAACCTTAACGAATTCCCAGATTAAAAAGTGGAATGCCTTTAAAGAAAACCTGCTGAAAGGAATTGACTATTATGAAGATCTTTTCCAAAAAACAGGATCTTTTAAGACCGATCTAAATATCTTCCGGCACCTGAAAGAAAAAAGGGAAATATTACTGGAAATTGAAATTCACGGAAATTAAATTTTTTATCAGAACTCTTTTCTGGTATTCATATAGAATTATTAAAAGGCCGTTATCAGATTTGAAACGGCCTTTCTTTAAATCAAACAACAATCAAAACAGTTTCTTGAAAAGGCTGACCCATTTATTGTTGACCCGCGTGCCGCGTGAATTGAAATTGACACTGGCACCCCGTATGCCGATGGTAGTATTCACGCCTTTCTGGCTGATATTCAGGTGAACACCCGGCATCAGCTTCACTCTTTTTCTGTAACTCCATCCCATAATCTTAAATTGTTTTCGGTTAATAATTTTAAAGGTAGGGATATTTGGAGAGCGGTTTTTCCGGGTTTCCGCAGAGCAGTGGAAGAAATAACGTGAACCTCAAGCAGAGTTCAGATTAAATAGCTATAAGAAGAGAAACTTAATTTTTACTTTCTGTTTCGATAAGCTACTGAATATAGATTAACATAGTCAGATTCACAGCAGAAATATTAAAGTAAATACATCTCGCGGGTTTTTGAAAACCGATGAGTTTTAAATAGGATCATCTGAAATTTAGTCGTAATAGCTAATCTTTCCGGCACTCTGAAGTTAATGCTGATTAACTTTCTTTTATTCAGGAAAGATCTTCAGCAGGAAACCAAATACCGAAAACCATCTGTTTATTCTGTTTTCTTTTTGTTGAGATGCGAAGAAATATGACGTAAAGAAAGATTGGCCAGATCGATATTCCACAACGGCTTGCTTTCATTGATAACGACATTTGTGCGGTTTTTAAGATCAAATTCTTCTATAAAACAATAATAAAGGTATTTGTTAACCCTTATCTGAACGCGTTTGCCTTTATAATTGATATCACTGTATAAATAATAGAATTCATCGGAATGAAAATCAACGTAAAGTGACATTATATGCTCGCTCATAAATCTTTTCCGTTTGTTAAGAGTCCAGCTGTTTAAGCGTTTTATTCTACCTTTACTGGAAATACGGAGCTGGTCCTCCATACCGGGAATCGGCTTCCATATCTCATCCGGAAGATCTTCGAGGGAAAGGTTTATGCAGGCCGGTGGGTTATTCTCATCAATGTTTGGCTGGCCGAGCTTTTTCCAGAGGGAGGTATTCAGTATTTTATCCGTTTTTTTCTTGTCTACCGGTACAAAATCATCTTTTGTGGGAACATCGTTTTTTAAAAACCACCGGAACTCACCGGCAGTCAGATGTTCCTTTTCTACAACAGACATAATATTGATCCGGCTGATCCCCAGGCTCTCTGCGGCGGAATCCATATTTTCATAGGAAGCAACAAAATCACCCTCCACCGTATACTGGTCTACGGGCCGGTTAAAATCCCCTTTTTTGCCCCTTCCGAGTTTCATGGTTTTAGAGCGCAGTTCACTGATGGATAGTTTTTCCAGGTTATCGGCATGGATGTGAAACTGGTTATTATCTTTGAATGAAATGAAGCACAACCGGTCTTCCATATTAAATTTTTCGACAAAATGGTAATAGACCAGACGGGGTATCGACACTCCGAAACGTTTTCCGTCCAAACTTAGCTTACCTCGGACCGTATAAAAATCAGTGTTCAGGAATTTGTTGAAATATTTATAAACATGAGGCTTCTTAATAATATCTTTCATATGACGTATTCCGCCCATTGAATTGATCACACAACGTTCCAGACTCTTGATCCGGCCGTAATTGGAAATGGCATAGTTCTCGAAATCTTCAATCGGTTTCCATTCTTCACCGGGAAGATCTTCCAGAGATGGGTTGGCAAGAACATCGTTAAGGTATCGGTCTTCGATATCGGTTGGCAGTTTCATAATTATTTAAAGATAATTTGCGTATCAGTCCCCGGCATCAAATGTAATAAAAGTTTTGAAGATAAAAAGATCCGGAACGATGATCTTTAAAATAAAAATCCTTCAGGCTACCGTACAGGACTTATTTTTTCTGCGGAGCGTGAAGGATTCGAACCGATACGCTAATTATATTCTGAACATTGACTTTTCAATTTTTGGAGTTTAAAATGCCATGCTTTGCCACAACCTTTAGATTATTTCAAAAATGGACGTTTCAAATTCACATTTTACCTGGCGGAGAGCGAGGGATTCGAACTAACCGTATGAAATGCCCTTCTACCACCTTGCTTAAGTAGTACAATTGCCCCGGACCTGCCATAATTTAAGCAATCGATTTAATTTTTTAATTTATTGATTAATAATATCTTAAATAACTATTTTAAGCAGCCGGACTGTTTTTCGTAATCGCTTAAGCGGCAATGTCATTTATCAATCCTTAATGTTTATATACATCACTAAGCTTGTATTCATAAATATTTTATTATGAGTTTAATTATTGGAAAATTAAAAAAAGGTGGTGATGCCGGTGAAGAGTACTTGCTATTAAAATGACAGCACACTTTTTGCTTTTAAAATAAGTTTTTGGATTCAGGTGGATATCCGGAAATTTTTCGTAATTTATAAACGGATAATAATAAAATTATGGCAAGAATCCTGATTGAAGATATTATAAAGCAGCTCAATGATCTGCATGATGGTGAGGTATGGCTGGATGAAACTTTTGCAAAAAAATTTGAACAGATTAATGAAACGGATGCATTTACCCGGCCGCTTCCTGATCTGCACAGTCCTGCGGAACTGATCTCACATCTTGTTGTTTGGCGCAGGGCAGTTATGGGCCGGCTGAAGGGTGCAGTGGTTCGGCTGGAACTCGATGATCCTTCCAATTGGAAAACCAATGATGAATTACGCCCTGCCGGATGGGAAGCGCTCAAAAAAGAACTGTACCAAAGCAAGCAGGAGATTATTGATATCCTGAACGGTAAAGACGATACCTATCTCGATACCATTTCAGCCGATTATGGGAAAGACTTCCGGTATTTCTTGCAGGGACTTATTCATCATGATCTCTACCATATGGGCCAGCTGGGCATTTCTGTCAAGTATTTAAACAAGTAATTGCCTGTCGGTCGCTCTTACTGTTATTTGTCATAATTCGAAAAAATCAGTTATTCAAAAGCATAGGGAAATGAAAATTTTCCGGTAGTGCAGCACAAAACCATCACATATATAAAGAATGAAACAGTCCATCATTCATATTTCACTTCTGGTCAGGGACTACGATGAAGCCCTTGATTTTTACCTCCAGAAATTAGGATTTGATCTTGTGGAAGATACCCGTCTATCAGAAACCAAACGATGGGTACTAGTTAAGCCTCCCGGTTCCTCCGGATGCTGTCTTCTGTTAGCTCAGGCAGCGAATGAACAACAGCTTTTAGCCGTTGGAAATCAGAGCGGTGGCAGAGTCTTCCTGTTTCTCGAAACAGACAACTTTGATAAAATCTATGATGCCATGCTGGCAAACGGAATTGTATTTGTCCGTGAGCCGGTTGTTGAAACCTACGGGACCGTGGCTGTATTTACTGATTTATACGGTAATTTATGGGATCTGATTGAAAGAAAAGTTAATGCTGGTTAAGGATTCAAAATATACTTCAATTCCTGATTCATTCCAAAGCGGGAGAATAGCTTAAGGTACCCTTAAAAAGAATATTTGTCCAAAATTTTGATTCTAACATAATTTTAAAATTATGGTTTATAATATCGTACAATAGCGATATCAAATTAAGCCGTTAATGTAATTTATCGGTTAATTTACAGTTGGTTAAATCGGAATTTGTGGCACTTTTTCTACTATATAAAAGTGCTGCGATTCTGCCACAATAATTATGAGCACTTTTGATAATTATGCAAATATCTGGCAAAATAAAAAGCCTGCATTTTAACAAAATGCAGGCTCTAGGCTTTATAATAAAAATAGGAGCGGACTCCTAATATCTAACTGGCGGAGAGTGAGGGATTCGAACCCCCGGACCTGTTACAGTCAACAGTTTTCAAGACTGCCGCAATCGACCACTCTGCCAACTCTCCTTACTTATTACGATTTCTCGTTTTCAGTGGTGCAAATATAGGATTATTTTTTAATACCGGCAAGACATATTTTTGAAAAACCTTTGCCATCCGGCTATGGCTCTAGATTTCAATAGATAAAATTCAACGGCTTTTAAAAAAAATTGTTTATGAATTAAACCCTGAATGTTTAAAAATGAAGTCTATGGCCGCTTTTATTATCATTCCGGCTGAATGATCACATACCGGACCAATGGGAATGCGCGTTTTACCGTTTGGCGAATGCGCTGGACGGCTTCGGTAATTTCTTCCGTATCGAGATGGTCTTTGAAATCAATAATCAGTACCAGCACAATCTCTTCCGGTGACTGGTAGGTGGATAGTATATTTTTTGTCTTTACTACCGCATCATCCTGTTCTGCCAGTCTGCTGATCTTTTCCCGGGTTTCAGGAGCTATCCCTTCACCCATCAGAAGGCTTCTGCTTTCCCGGGCCAGGATCAACGATACAAAGACAAGGATCAGCCCTACGATAATCGATGCCACGCCGTCCAGTTCCGGAATTCCGAATGAATGGCTGATTCCCATCAGGATCATCACAACTGTAAGACCGGCCACCGCCGCGCCGTCTTCGAAAACAACCAGAAAGCTTGACGGGTCCTTGCTTCTGATGATCGCATCCCACCATCTTACGCCCTTGCGGGTCTTGTTGAATTCTTTAACGGAGATAATCAGCGAGGTGCCCTCAAAAATCAGGGAAAGGATCAGGACAATATAGTTCCAGAACGGGTCTTTCATCACTTCGGGCTCGATGATGTGAAGGATTCCCTGGTAAACGGATAGTGCACCGCCGAGGCCGAATATCAGGATAGAAACCACAAAGGACCAGAAATACAGTTCCTTGCCATAGCCGAAGGGATGCGATTCGTCAGGTGCTTTCCTGCTCCTTTTGATTCCGTACAAAAGCAGGATCTGGTTGGTGGTATCAACAGTAGAGTGGATCCCTTCCGAAATCATGGAAGAACTGTTGGTAAAACCCCCTGCTACAAACTTGGTGATCGCGATCAGCAGATTGGCGGCGAGGGCACTGTAAATGGATTTGCGGTTATTGGCCATGGGTTGTCATCAAATGGAAATGCTCAGGATGTCCTGTAAAAGTTAAGCTTTGCTAAATGTATGCCAGCGTATCCGTGCAGGTCATCACGGTTTCAGCTGATCATATCACAGGCTGCTGAACAGGTAGCCGATAAGAAAGATGCTGATGGACATGATCAGGACCGTCACAATCAGGATTAACGAATTGTTTCCGACAAAAACATTTTCTATGATCCTTTTCCGGGTCTTCCTGTAATTCAGGTAGGAGAGGAGCAGGATTACCACGCCGGCCGCTACGAGCACCAGGCCGGTTACTCCGGAATATTCTTTCTGGTAATGCACAAGATGCTGTTCCGTATTCAGCAGGGCAATCTGTTCAGGAACAGGGAAAATTTCACCAATATAAACCCGAAACCCATCAGTGCAACAGAGGTCCTCAGCCAGGCCAGGAAGGTCCGTTCATTAGCCAGATGATCGCTGGTGTTGTTCTTTTCATTCGTCATCGCATGATTTTAAATCGTTCATGATGAGTTGGAATACAAACCCTAATCCAACAAGGTAATTTTACAGGCTGAATTTTTATTTTCGATACGGACGGTCCTGCTGACTCTTGTAATTGTTTCTGCTATAGTTCTGATCAGTACTTTCATCCGTCAGGATGATGATGATGCAAAGCTTTTTCATGAATAGTTTGACGGCCCTGTTTCTTCCCTGATCAATGATACTCTCGGGACCCAATATTCAATTAAAGCTTCCGGATCCAGTGCAACTGCAAAGGAAAGCATAGAAGTCATCTATGCTGAGAAAGTACGGGCTGATATTCAGGAAAAAATCATTAATAACCTGTTTTTCTACGTGCTATGGACCGTAAGGGCCCTGCTGTTTATCGGCATTGTCCTTTTCTGGTATATTGCCAGGCTCACCCGGCAGCTTCATTTCAAAAACCGTCGATTGAAGGCTTATTATGAATCCAATCTTCATCTGATGGCTATTTACCGCGGCGTGATTGAAGAACAACAGTATGGAATCGAGTTCCTGACAGGAGCGGCAAGAAAGCTGCGTTAAAAAAAGAAATGGCTTCTAAGCTATTCGGAAGAAGGTTTGTCCGTTTTGATGACATAAGCTTTTAACGCAGCCATCTTTCCGTTTTCAAACCGCCAGTTGTCGCAGTATGAATAATGTTTATCGGTCCCGGATGAATTTTTCAGGGTGATTTCACCCAGGACACTTACGAAATTTCCTTCTCCGATGATGGTTTCCACATTAAAAACAGGTGGCTCAGCATAGGCTTCCCGCATGTATTCCCGGACTTTCTCTTTTCCGGTAACCGTCCGGTCTCCGACGAAAATCCATTCGGTATCTTCCGTACAATAGTTCAGAAATCCTTCATAATCTCCCCGGGTGATACAGTCATTGGCTGTTTGTAAAATTTCTTTGTTGTTCATGTCGTTTAATTTTTAATTGGTTATTTCAGCCGAACGATAATTTCTGCAGGTTAAGCACCATAGATTTCAGACAGCAAAGATGAGGCCTGACTGCCACTGTAAGAGTATTAGAGGGATTTTCACACCGTATAATAAAAAAGGTAGAAAATCAGAATTTTGAATAAAGTTCTTTTAATAGTTTGTGAGTACCCTTACCCAATAGAGCAGCTTTATTTATCTTCAAATCAACAGCATGACATAAAATCCTTTGTCTGGCTTGAAACAAAATTAAAATAACCCCATCTTATCTACCTGGATAGTTAATACGGTAAAATGATAACTTCTATGTAAGCCGGCGGGCCGCCTGATCAGATCAGTTTGCCGGCCCCTTTTTTGCCTTCTCACGAAAATATAAAACTTTTTATTTAAAAAAAATTTGGTATCCCATATTAACAGGGGCGTAAAATTCAACTTCGGCAATTCCTGGTCTTACCGCAAGTTTACTGAAATTTATCCTTACGGTTTTGCGGCTTACCGCCCGGTTCGGCCGTTTAATACATGCAATAAACCCTCTGATCCGTATCTTCCCTCTGTGCTGTTCTATCACCCGAACAGATCAACTAGAAAAACGTTTTTACCATTATAAGGAGCTTTTTGTGGTATGTAATTGAAAGTGTGGTATTTGAAAGATATTCAAGGGTCTGGTATTTGTATTACGGAGGTACAAACCATTTACAATACATCAATATGAAATCAAAAGAAACCAAAAACGGGGGAGCCTCCGGAAAGGTGGCTGCAAAATCTTCGGCTGCCGAAGGACTGAGAGAATTGTTTATCGACGAGCTTAAAGACATCGTTTATGCCGAAAGGGCACTGGTAAAATCGTTGCCGAAAATGGCCCGTAATGCAACGGAGCCCAAGCTGGTGGCAGCCATTGAAGAGCACGTAGCCGTAACGGAAGGCCAGGTGCAGCGGCTGGAAAAGATCTTCGAACTACTCGGGGAATCGAACCGCGGAAAGAAATGCGACGCTATGGAAGGGCTGATCAAAGAAGGGGAGAGCATCATGGAAGAAACTGAAGCCGGCCCGGTAAGGGATGCCGGGATTATTTCTGCTTCCCAGAAGATCGAGCATTACGAGATAGCCTCCTACGGTACACTGGCTGCTTTTGCAAAAACCCTGGGAGAAGAGGAAATCGCCTCGCTGCTGGAAGAGACGCTGGCGGAAGAAAAGCAGGCCGACGCATTGCTTACCGATTCGGCTTATCATTCCATCAATTTTGAAGCGGCTGATGAAGATCAGGAAAAATAAAATCATGAACCGGGCTGCCCTGCAGCCCGGTTTCCTTTAAACACCACTATCACTTATGAAAAAAACAACTTTACTGAGTATCGCAGCGTTTACGGCTGTATGTGCCGTTCAGGGACTATCGGCCCAGCGGGGAACCCCGCCGAAAGAGGTCGTTACCGTCACCCACACCACAAATTATCCGGAGCACCTGGATTTTATCCCCGAAATGGTCGGGATGCTTAAAGTTCCTGATGGCTGGACGGTTTCCGTAGCGGCCTCAGGCCTGGGCAAGCCCCGAATGCTTTACCTGACTCCCGAAGGCCATCTTTACGTTACGAGAAGGGATGCCGGCGATGTGCTTCTCCTGAAAGACCAGAACCGCGACGGGAAATTCGATGACGTAAAAACGGTGCTTGCCGAGTTTAAAGGCGTGCATGGCATTACGATGAAAGACGGCTTCCTGTATGTGTGCAACAACAATGAGCTGCGCCGCTACAAAACCAATACGGACGGAACCCTGTCGGCCAAAGAGATGCTGTTCAATGATATGCCGAGTGCCGGGCAGCATCCGAACCGTACCCTGGATTTCGGACCGGACGGAAAACTCTACATCTCCATCGGCACCCTCTGCAACGACTGTAAGGAAAGCGACCGCGAAGCCGCAACCATGGTACAGGTAGACCCGCTGACCTGGGAAAGGAAAATCTATGCCTCCGGCCTACGCAACATGATCGGTTTCGGCTGGCATCCGCAGACTTCCGAGCTCTGGGGCGTGGACAACGGCGGCGATACAAAAGGGGACGACTGGCCACCGGAAGAGCTTAACCAGATCAAAGAAGGTAAAAACTACGGCTATCCGTTTGCCTATGCAAAAAGGGAAGTCGACAAAAGCAGGGAAGACCCGGCAGGGGACAGCAAGGAAAAATGGGTGATGAATACGGAACCCTCGGTCATGGAGTTCCAGGCGCATATGGCGCCAATCGGATTCCGGTTTTTCCCTTCAGGTGCGCCTTTCAGCGGTGATGCCCTCGTGAACTGGCATGGCTCGTGGAACCGGAGCAAGCCTGTAGGATTCAAGGTCCAGAAGATTCATTTCGCCAACGGGAGACCGGTATCGGCTGAAGATTTCCTTTCCGGCTTCCTGAAAGGGAAAACCCGTTTCGGCAGGCCCGCCGGCGTTGCCATCGCATCATCCGGTAAAGTGTTTATTTCAGATGATGCCAACGGCGTTATTTACAGTGTTCAACCTAAATAAAATAATATGAAAAAAATAATATTCTGTGCCCTTTTTGCAAGCTGTGCTGCAGCCCTGCCGGATCAGCCGACCGCAAGAATAGAATTCAGCGCACCGGAAACCTATCCTGAAGGAATTGCATATGACAGCATTTCCAATACTTATTTTGTCTCTTCGGCAAGGCTGGGAAGCATCGGAAAAGTAACACCGGCCGGAGCATACACGGCACTCATCAGCGATCCGGCATTCAAATCGAGTTATGGATTGAAGGTTCATCCGGACGGAAAGCGTCTTTTTGCATGTATCGGCGATGCCAATTACAGCAAGTTCACCTCCCCTGAAACCCGTAAAAAGCTGGCCCGCCTCATAGGCATCGATAAAATGACCGGCAGGAAAACGGATGATATCGACCTTTCGGGACTGGTACCCGGAAAGCATTTTCCCAATGATCTTACCTTCGACAGCCGGCAGAATGCCTATATTACCGACAGCTTTGCGAATGTGATCTATAAAGTAACACCGGATGGAAAGGCTTCCGTATTTGCAGACAGCCCTCTTTTCAAAACCGAAGGCATCGGGCTGAACGGCATCGTTTATCATCCTGCCGGCTACCTGCTTTCCGTAAGCAGCGGTACCGGAGCGGTCTACAAAATAGACCTTGCCGATCCGCGAAAGGTTTCCAAGGTAGCTACCGAACAGTTCTTCATCAACGGCGACGGCCTCCTGCTGAACGGCGAATGGAAACTCCTTGTTGTCCAGAACGGAGGCAGTGATAAAATCTATGAGCTGATGTCTGATGACAACTGGTCTTCGGCGAAGCTCTCGGCTTCCACCCTGGCAGCCGACCGTTTTACGTATCCGTCTACGGTAACGAAAGCCGGTGATAAGTTCTGGGTGATGAATGCCAAATTCTCAGAGCTTACCAACAGCACCTCAGTTCCCTCGCAGAAATTTGCCATACAGCATGCCCGGCTGATGCCGCTTCCCAAATAAATGATCTGATCAGGACAGGGCAGTACGCTTCTGTCCTGATTTGTATTCATCTGAAAACAGGATTATTTTCCTTCTGCATGTCACGGCTAAGCCCAGCGGCTTTGTTTGCCTTAAAATCAACGGCATAACATAAAAACTTTATCCGGCCTTGCGGTAAACCGAAATTCATTAAACCGGCTAAAATCAAAGATAAGTTTATGTCTGGGTTAAGCTACCGTCCGCTTCATCAGATCAGTCTGCTGATCACCTCTTTGTTTCCTTTAAACACGCACAGAAACATAAAACTTTGCGTCAAAAGAACGCCGCGTAGTATATAAGATAGTAATCTGAACAAAATACTATTGGCATTTTTATTGAATCTCTGAGAAAGACCTGAAGGGCCGGAAAACACCAGCTTTTCTTACAACACCAAAATCAAATCACAAAAATAAATCTTATGGAACCCTCTGATCAACCTCCTGTAAAATCCGGTTTATCCCGCAAAGAATTTCTGAACCTTACCGGCAAATCGCTGGCCGGAGCCGCCGGCACTTTCGCTTTGGGTGCCGTTATTTCAAACAACGTGTATGGCCAGGACCGGAAAGCAGCCCTTTCGCCGCCGGCTAAAATCCCGGCTGATGTTGGAGAACCGATCGTCCTTGAAAAATGGAAGTCTGAAGCCGACCAGCAGTCGGCCCCTACGCCAACGCCTCTTCCTCCATCCCGCCGCATCGGTTATGCCGTGGTCGGACTGGGCCACCTGGCGCTTGAAGAAATCCTGCCGGCACTTAACAACTGTAAGAAATCAAAGCTGACGGCATTGGTCAGCGGCAGTCCTGAAAAACTGAAGAAAGTAGCAGCTCAGTACGGCATTGCTCCGGAAAACTGCTACAGCTATCAGACGTATGACCAGATTAAGAACAATAAAGAAGTAGACGTTATTTACATCGTCCTGCCGAATGGGCTCCATAAAGAGTATGTGATCCGCGGCGCACAGGCAGGCAAGCACATCTTATGCGAAAAGCCCATGGCAAATACTTCCGCGGAATGCAGGGAAATGCTGGCTGTGTGCAGCAAGGCAGGCGTAAAGCTCATGGTCGCTTACCGGATCCATTACCAGCCGCACAACCGCAAGCTGCGGGAAATGATTCAGAAAAAAGAATTCGGCGTGGCAAAATTCGTAGAAGCCCATAACTCGCAGAGTACCGCCAACGTCGAGCATTGGCGCCACAAGAAAGCCTTGGCGGGCGGCGGAGCGTTGCCTGATATCGGACTATACTGCCTGAACACGACCCGGTTTATCCTCGGCGAAGAACCGGTTGAGGTTTTTGCCTATCAGTACAGCACCCCCGGAAATCCCCTGTTTAAAGAAATCGAAGAACTGGTAAGCTGGCAGATGCGTTTTCCCAGTGGCGTTATCGCCAACTGTGCGACCGATTACGATGTACACGAAAGCCGCCGGTACCGGGTGAACTGTAAAACAGGATGGATGAATATCGATCAGGCCTATGCGTACAAAGGCCAGAAGCTCACCACCTCAAAGGCAGACGGCATGATGAAACGCACCGAAGAAATCGGTCTTGCGGAAAACAACCAGTTTGCTGCGGAAATGGATCACTTTTCAGACTGTATCATGAACAATAAAAAACCGTTTACCCCGGGTGAAGAAGGCCTGCAGGACCATATCATCATGGAAGCGATCTACCGGTCGGCTAAAGAAGGCAAACCCGTAAAGATCAACGGCCTTGCTGCCGCCAATACCTGGAAAGGGCAGGAACCGGAGATGTGATGCTGAATAAGCTGGATGCAGGAAGTTTATTTCCCTATCATCTATAAAGTTTTTGAACTTCAAATTATAATTGAATGCCTGAAAATGCTCAGGTCATTTCAGGACAAAGGCACCGATTTACAGAATCCGTGCTTTTGTTTTTGTATTTAAAGGAAATATAAGAGCTTATTAAGATTAGTCAGTCTAGGCATATAAAAATTTTATTAACCACGGATTTACCTTTAGATTTACACAGATAATGGCTTCGGTTCCGTTCAGCCACCGGAAAAAATAAAATCTAATGTTTCTCATGTGTCAAAAGCCTGATGAATATTGTTTATGACCAGATAAGCTGCTCAAAGAATTTTTTTGATTGCCAGAATGTGAAGTCCAAAAACCTGCTAAATCTGTGTTATTACAATATCTGCCAACACCTTACAGTCCGCTGAAAAATCGGGTCATAGCCTCCAAAGCATTTTCACTGTGCATCGTTTCACCGTTTTCCAGCGATTCCTTTGCTGCTGCGGAAGCCCTTTTCAGCATAGTCTTCTCATAAGACGCAATGGCTTCCTGCATGCAAAGATGGCTGTTGCCGGTCAGCTTTTCACTTAATTCCAGGGCATCGCGCATAGCCATATTGACGCCTTCTCCTGCAAACGGAGGCATGACGTGTGCTGCATCGCCGATGATGGTGGCGTTCGGTAGCGCTTCCCAGTCCTGATCCAGAGGCATACAGTAGATCGGCCTTGGAATAAAAGGGAGGGAAGTGTTTTCAAACAGAGGGTGCCAGATGTCGCTCCATTCCGTATATTCATTTTTAAACCACTCCAATGCCTTCTTATTGTCGGAAAAATTAAGCCCGCTTTCCGTGATCCGGTTTTCCCCGGTTTTAAAGCTGGCATAAAAGCCGATTTCCCCATCGGTTTTCTGTCCCATCAGGATGTTTTTCCCATTACCGAAGGCCATTAGCTTGCCGCCGCGCAGCAAACCGGTAATTTCAGGCACCTGTTTTTCAGCATCAGGAATATCTCCTTCCAGCATGGTGATACCCGAATAAAATGCTGTGATACCGGTGATGTACGGTCTGATTTTCGAACGGGCTCCGTCTGCACCGATCACTAGGTCGGCATAGATTCCCGGACGGTCTTTGAAATGCATCAGCCAGCCTTCGCCCTGCGGTTCCATGGAGAGGAAATGGCTGTCCCAGACCACCGTTCCGGGTCGCAGGGAGTCCAGTAAAATGCTGCGCAATGTTCCGCGGTCGATTTCAGGGCGGAAATATTCAGCTCCGAAATCTTCATTTTTATGGGTGTCATGGTCACTGAAGACCACCTCTGCCTGCGGATCGGTAATGGTGGTCCGGTCGGCTCCCGGCATATAATTCTTTTTAAAGATTTCCAGCAGTCCCGCTTTGCATATTGCAGCCAGTCCGGAATTTTCATGCAGGTCGAGTGGCGAACCCTGCACCCTAGCGGTACGGTCAAAATCCCTTTCATAGACGGTAACGTCTGTATCCCCCATTTGTAAAAGCCGCGCCAGGGTCAGTCCGCCGGGTCCGCCGCCGATGATGGCTACTTTCTTATTCTTTAAGATCATATTTTAGATTTAGATGGCAAAGTTAGTTTTCGCCATAGACTAAAAATTGTAAAAATCGGCCGTTTTCATTTTTATGGAGTTCTTTGGGAGAGACCCCGGAAAGTTTGGTGATTTCTTTGATGAAATGGGATTGATCAGTAAAATTAAGCTGCGGATACAGGTTTCCGTCTTTGATGTGTGACAATGAGGCCTGGAAGCGGAGGATCTTGCAATAGCTTTTTAGCGGAAGTCCAAACCGGGTATTGAAATACCGGTTGATCTGGCGCGGGCTCCACGAAATTTTTTCCGCGAGTTCGGCAACGGGAATTTCTCCGTTTGAGGCAAAAATCAGCTCGAACAACTTTCGTTTCCGTAAATCTACGTTCTCGGGGATCAGTGATTTTATTTTTTCGGACATCTTACGGCAGAATCCTTCAAAATCATCCAGGTCGCCGGATGTAAACCCCCAGAAATCGTCCGGCATCAACATTCCGGTGTTGATCAGCCCGGCTACCGGAAATCCGAAAACATATTCGGTAGCCAGCGGATTGAAGCTGACCGAACAGAAATCCGAGAATTCCTGATCCGGATATTTCGGCATGGTTTCAAGACCCAGCAACGCAACCCTGATTCGGCCGTCTCCCGTTTTTGAAAAGATCAGGTCGATCCTTCCGTTGGGAATCACTACCGCCTGCTGAATACCGGAAAAATAGCGCATTGAGGAAAAGCAATAGATAAAATCCCTGAGGGAATCCTCAGGCTGGATGAGCTTGAAATCTAATGTCGGTTGCATATTCAGAGGATTTTCCGTTTTGCATATATGATAAATGCAGTTTAGTAGTGCTAAATTACTGATTTTTATTTTTTTCTTATT
This sequence comes from Chryseobacterium sp. SN22, assembly GCF_008329705.1. Classification (GTDB taxonomy): domain Bacteria; phylum Bacteroidota; class Bacteroidia; order Flavobacteriales; family Weeksellaceae; genus Chryseobacterium. The sequence goes on from NZ_VTSX01000005.1 coordinate 137,140, forward strand.
GATAAAGATCCGACACAAATAAAATATGTTGAAAAGATTGGCAAGCGCAAAGGCGCAAAATTTCTGAAAAACCAGACGTTTTAAGGCACAAAGAATTTGACGCTGTCAAATTTTCATACCGCTAATACCAATCTCTGAAATTTTATGCTTTAGAAATCAGCGGCATTCAATTTTATCAGATAAAATTTTTGCACCTTACAACACAAAGCATTGAAAACCTTTCGCGCCTCTGCGTTGTTCCAACAAGATCCACAATTAAAATTGACCATTCACTTTCCACCTTCAATGTAAAATTCACTTTTTTAATTCAATCTACAATGAATTTTTATATCTTAGTCTATTGATAGCTGAATAATGGTTGACAGGCATCATGCGGTTAAAACTATTTAACAGCGATGCGATAATATGAATAATCATGGAAATAGAAATGAACCGGGTAAATAAGGACCCGTCAGATTTTATTATTGATGTTTCCGGTACGGCAGAAATTCCGATCACCTACGGGGTGGCACAGGAAAATAACACCGGACCGGTTTTTCAGAGTACCGGTGAAAGATACAGAAAAAAACTCGGACTGGACGGGAAGCAGGCGGAGCTGGTGAATACATTGAGTTTCAGCACGAATGTGTTCAACGAAATCGATTATTGCAGGATCCAGATTCTGAAGCAATTTCTCCGTACTACGGATTATCTGGAAAAAAACTGCATTCCCGTTAATAAAACCTATCCTACGGTTGTCGATGAGGTTTCGGAAATCATTATTGTCCTGGAATACAATTACCGGAAAGAGAGCCTTAACTATCAGTATACCATTGATTCCATAAAATCCGAGATCTTCAACCATGTCCTGAAGCTGTGCGAAAACAGCATAAGGGATTGTTATGGCATTAAAAGAAAAATCAATACCGATTTTAAATATACCCATCCCGAAATCACAGGCCGGTTCCATAAAAAGATCGTTGCGCCGGTTGAATCCTTTCTGAGCCAGCATCAGCATCTGGTTCTGGATGCCGACTACAGGACGAATCTGATTTTGAATGAGACCAATACGAACCGCTGGAAAGATAAGTTCGGGATGATTACATCGGATTACACCAATGCTGTCTCATTTGAAAGAGAAATCGGGAGGCTGGCGGAAGTGAATATAAAAAACCCTTCTCTTGATGATATCTATCTGGAAGCATCAAAATTCGTCAGTACCTACGACCGGAATGCTGCCCTGAGGCTGTATCTGCATTACCTGGATAAAGATCTGCAAAGCAAAAGATTCGACCGGAAACATCTCACCAAAAGCATTCAGAAAAACCTGTTCTCTACGCCGGAACAGTTTGCGGAGTTTGAGGAGATCGTTAATGAATTTGTCCTGACCCGGGACTTCCAGTCAGCAGTCACAAAGCTGGATACCCTTTATCTGCCGAAGCGGAAAAGAATTGTGATCGACCGGAATGCTATCGACCGGGTACAGCAGCTGGATTCGCAGACCTCGAAGATTCTGGGAGACCTGCTGGCTGATGAAGAAGAACAGCCTGAAGAACAGCATCCAATAGATGCAGGAAATACGGCTGATATTGAATTTAAAGTGATTGCTACCGAAGATCCTGTCGGAGTTAAGAAATATCTGCCGGAACTCAACCTGAGTGATACCCAGATGGATCTTCTGGAGTATTTCGAAAAAAGCAGCCTCACAATCCTGAAATCCGACCTTGAAGAATACCTACGGTCGCGCCACCTTTTTATAAATGCAGCCATCGAATCCGTCAACGATCACCTTTTTGATACGCTGGACGATATCCTGATTGAAGAAGAGGATGAATATTTAACCATCAATCCCGAATATTATAAAAAACTTTTAAACAATGATCAATAACATTAAACCGAAAGAAGCCACCTCCATTATCAATTCGCTTACCGGCGGGGTGGTCCCTAAAATAGGCGTGCAGCACATCGCTGTCGGCCGTTCTGAAGAAGTACATGCCGCCATCAATGCTCTGGAAGAAGTGAAAAACGGACACAGCATCGCCAAATTCTGGATCGGTGATTTCGGAAGCGGAAAGTCCTTTATGCTTCACCTGCTGAATACCGTAGCCATGAAACAGAAATTTGTCGTGGCCAATGCCGATTTTACGCCTGATAACCGGCTGTATGCCAACGATGGCAAAAGCGTCATTTTATATTCGGCCATCATGGATAATATCGCGATACAGACCAAACCTGAAGGCGGCGCATTGCCCGTCCTTTTGGAAAAGTGGATCGAGCAGGTGATCGGTAAGACCGCCGAAGAAAACAATATATCATTGATGGAAATCCGGAACGACCAGTACAAAAGCCTGATCGGGAATGCCATCATGAAAACCGTCAATGAGATTACGGAAACCGGCGGCTTCGATTTCGGTTCTGTGATCGTAAAATATTACGAAGGCTACATCAACCATGACGAGCTTTTGAGAAGGAATGCTTTGAAATGGCTGAAAGGCGAATACACTACAAAGACTGAAGCAAGGCAGGATCTGGGAATCCGTGAGATCATTAATGACGGCAACTATTACGATATGCTCAAAAACTTCTGCAAGCTGTTTGTGAATATGGGCTACAGCGGTTTTATGATCAACCTGGATGAGGCAATCAACCTGTATAAAATTTCCACCTCTGCAGCCCGTGAGAAAAATTACGAAAAAATACTGTCGATCTACAACGATTGTTTCCAAGGGAAAGTAGCGAACCTGTTCATCAATTTCGCCGGCACCAGGGAATTCCTTGAAAACGAAAGGCGCGGATTGTTCAGCTATCAGGCCTTAAAATCACGTCTGGAAAGCAACAAATTCGAAAGCCAGGGGATCCGGGATTATGCCCAGCCCGTCATCAAGTTGCAGCCGCTGGATCACAATGAAATTTTTGTTTTGCTGAAAAAACTGAAATTAATTTTTGATTTTAATTATAAAACTGAGCTTGGTATTACCGATGATGAGATTTCCGCCTTTATGGAAGAGATGTTCAACAAGCCCGGTGCTTCCGAGTTCCTTACGCCGCGTGAAGTGATCCGGGATTTCCTGAATATCCTAAACATTATCCGCCAGAATCCTAAAGTGGATAAAGCGCGGCTCTTCGGAGAAATAGAAATTTCAGACGAAAGGCCGAATGATCTTGCCGTACTGGACAGTATTGAAGAAATATGAGTGCCTTCGATCTATTGTCAGAGCCCATCAGGAAGTACATCCGGGAGCAGCGGTGGGAAAGCCTGAGAAAAATACAGGAAGCGGCCATTCCGCGTATTATGAGCACGGACCTCAACTATGTCCTTATTTCCAGAACCGCTTCCGGTAAAACGGAAGCCGCTTTTCTTCCCATTCTTTCCAAAGTCAATTTCCGGGAAAAGGGTGTGAAGGTTTTATACATCTCGCCGCTGATTGCCCTGATCAACGATCAGTTTACCAGGGTGGAAAAACTCTGCGAACATCTGGACGTAAGGGTAACCAAATGGCACGGCGAAGCTTCAAAAGGCAGGAAAGACCAGCTTCTGAAAGATCCGGAAGGCATTGTCCTCATTACGCCGGAATCCCTGGAAGCCATGTTTGTGAATAAGCCGTACACCGTCAGCCATCTCTTCGCTTCCCTGGATTATGTTGTGATCGACGAAATCCATTCCTTTCTGGGTTCGGACCGCGGCGTGCAGTTAAAATCGCTGCTCAGCCGGCTGCAGCAGATTAATCGGGACCGCTTCAGCATTGTAGGACTTTCGGCTACTGTAAGCGATGTGAATCTCTATGCCGAGCTTAAAGAATTTTTGGGCCATGCTGAAAATACAAAAATCATCCGGGACCATACACCCAAGCCCATCAATGCCGTTTTCAGGTATTTCTCCGGAGATCCGCAGGAACTGCCGATCGGCTTACTGAAAGATCTTTATGTAAGGACCCGTGATTCCAAAGTGCTCGTGTTTCCCAATGCGAGAGGCCGGGTAGAGGAAGTGGCGGTAAAACTTAAAAGGCTTTCGGAAAGGGTTGGCGGGCATAAGAATTATTTTTCCCATCATTCATCAGTCGATAAGGAAGTAAGGGAATACGTGGAATTTTTCGCAAAGAATGCCGGTGTGCAGAATTTCTGTATTTCCTGTACCTCAACACTGGAACTTGGGATCGATATAGGAAATGTGGATGAGGTCGTACAGATTGATGCCACCAACAGCATTGCTTCCTTAATCCAGCGGGTAGGGAGAAGCGGGAGAAGGGAAGGCCGGGCCAGCAATCTTTATCTGTACTCAACCGACCGGTGGAGCCTTTTGCAGTCTCTTGCCTGCTGGTTGCTTTATTCGGAACAATACATCGAGCCTATTGAAGTCATCACAAAACCGTACGACGTTTTGTTGCATCAGATCCTTTCCATCATCAAAGGAAGCTCGGGATTATACCTTCATGAACTTTTAGCTAAAATAAATGATAATCCCACTTTTGAAAACATCAGCGAAGAAGAAACAAAAGAGATCGTCGGTCACTTGCAGGAAATCGATTTTCTTGAAAAATTAGGCCACGAATATATTATCGGCGTAGAGGGCGAAAAAGTAGTAAACAATAAAGATTTTTACAGTCTGTTCCATACGCCCGTTTTCTTTAAAGTATCCAGCCAGGGGGTGAAAATCGGGGAACTTCCGCTGAGCCCGCAGATCATGGAAGATGAGAATGTCTACCTTTCGGCAAAAATCTGGAAGATAAAATATGTTGATTATGAAGCTTCCAAAATAGAAGTAGTCCCGGCAAAGGACGGGAAAAAGCCATTGTTTTTCGGCGATGCTGCAGATACGGCCCACCGCATCAGGGAAAAGATGATGGAAATTCTGTATTCGGATGAGGAGTATGATTTTCTGGATAAAGAAGGAATGCAGATACTGAAAGAAATGCGTAAGGAATTTTCGGTATTCCCCATTACGAATTTAAATGATGAAAGGCCTTTGCTTTGTAGTAATGAACAGACTAAATTTTATTCCTTCGCCGGCAGCAAAATCAATAAGACCATCTGCTTTCTGCTTGATCAGGCCGGTGCCGAATATAGCCACGACGACCATTCAACCGTATTTATTTGCAGGCCGCCGGAACAGCCGCCGTTTATAAACCTCGCAACCATTCGTCTTACAGAGGATCAGATCACAGGAGCCTTATGTGAAACTTTGAAAAAGAATCCTGCGCTGATCAACCTTTCCAAATGGGGCCTGTACCTTCCTCTGAAATTCCAGGCCGAAATCCTGAAAACCAAATATTATAATTTTGAAGGCTGTTTCAGATTCCTTGAAAAAATAAAATGGGTTTATAATATTAATGAATAGGCTGGAAGATGGAAGATGGATGCCGGAAGTTTTTTCGGTTAAAGTCACGACCAGCCAACTAAGTATCAGGAATATTTTTCAGTTGCTGAGGAATGGGCTGGAAGAGGGAGGCTGGAAGCTTGAAGTTTTTTTCAGTTAAGGTCACAATCAACCGACTTGATATTGAAAATATTTTTTCAGATGCTGAGAAATGTGCCGGGAGAGAGATGCTGGATCCGTACCTCAAGTAGATTTTGAAAAAAATATATTGAGAAGTTGCTGAACCACCAACCAAAGGTCTTACTTTACTTTGCAGGTTGTGGATATATTGCTCTCCGATCTAATGCAAAAAAACACCTGAACTGACATTGACACAGCGCCATCATCCGTGAAATCTCTGCTCTCTGTGGATAAAAAATGGCCATCCGGAAATTCCGGATGGCCTTGTAAGAAGATGATTTAATGGTAATAATCCTGCATCATTAAGACAACAAAAGGTATTACCTCATGATACCGATGTTGCCGTTCCGGTCTGTTTTAATTACCCAAAAGTCGAATCCTTCCTGTTTATCGGTTTCTGCCTGGTTCCCGGAATTGAATGCGTTCTCTGCCGAAAAGTCTATGACGATCATTGGATATATTTTCATTGTTGTTTACATATCTGAAAGCAGATACTACAAGTCATTTTTTCAGTAAGGATTTTATAGGAATGTTCTCAAATTTATCATTTCGTTTTTTTTTTAGATAAATTCCAAGTACAGATGAAGATTTTACTGCTGCACAGTGTCATCGAAAAAATAGTTCACCTTACCATTTGTATCAAGTTTTATGATGAATGCATCATTCCCACCCTGTAATGGTCCTGATATATCTCCATCGTTTGAATTGCTTATCCCTGCTGTTACATAACCATTCTGGATAGGGAGCACAATGTTTGCAGAATCATAACCTGTTCCACCCGTCGTTTTCTGCCATACCAGATTTCCCGTATTACTTACCTTTACTATCCATATGTCGGTACCACCATAGTTCCCGGATACATCTCCGTCATTAGAACTGGATTCTCCAGCTGCCACAAATCCTCCGTCTGTACTTTTATTAAGAGAAAGTAATTTCTCATAACCGGTTCCTCCTAAAGTTTTCTGCCACTCTAAAGCTCCTGTACTGCTGAGTTTTATTACCCAAAAATCATAATCGCCATGGTTTCCCGTAACGTCTCCATCGTTAGAACGGGTGTATCCTCCTATGACATATCCTCCGTCAGCAGACTGGACAATAGAATTGCCTAGATCTGTATTTGTACCGCCTAAAGCTTTCTGCCACTGCAGATTTCCTGTACTATCTAATTTCATAACCACAATGTCCTGCTGGCCATGGTTTCCTGACACGTTGCCATCATTTGAATCGCTGTATCCGGATATGGCGTAACCTCCATCCGTAGTCTGGATGATTGACTGCGCACTTTCCGTACCCGCTCCGCCTAAAGCTTTCTGCCACTGTAAAGTTCCTGTACTGCTGAGTTTAACCACCCACCAATCGTACCCGCCATGATTTCCTGATACGTTTCCATTATTCGAATTAGAATATCCTGCAACTGCATACCCTCCATCCGTAGTCTGTACAATTGAATATGCTATTTCATCTTCTGTTCCGCCTAAAGCTTTCTGCCATTCCAAAGTTCCTATGCTGCTGAGTTTGACCACCCAAATATCGGCCTTCCCGTTATTTCCGGATACATCTCCATCATTAGAACGGGTATATCCGGCTACGGCATATCCTCCGTCTGTAGTCCGAACTATGGATTGTGCACTTTCCAGGCCCGATCCGCCTAATGATTTCTGCCACTGCAAAGCTCCTGTACTGCTGAGTTTTATTACCCATAAATCAAAATACCCATGATTTCCGGACACATCGCCATCATTTGAATTGCTAAGTCCGGCTAGGGCATATCCCCCATTTGTAGTATATGCAGCAGATAAAGCTACATCATTGGAGGTTCCGCCCAATACATTCCTGTTTTCTTTGAGTGATATTACGGGGGTCCCGGCTACCTGTGCCTTTGGCTGGATCCAGCACAAAATGAGTAGAGTAGTAACTATTACATTATATATTGTTATATTTCTCATCACTACTGGTATTATAATCCTCTTACACAAGATACATATACTACAGTTCCTATAACAACGAAAGTATATAGGGTATGGGTATTGGCAATACTTGGGTTATTATTTACGTATCTAAACGTAAAACCTGCTGCCGTAAACGTAGAAGTTCCACTCACCGTACCCCTTACGCTCAGGGTATAGCTTCCGCCGTCTTTGATGTTACTCAGGGTAAAAGCTGTTGCATTTGCCGTCGTGTAAGCGAGATTGCTTTTAGAAAAATCAATGGTAGTGGAAGCTCCGGCATTGTACGCCGATTTATTGGTGGATGCCCCATCAACCTCAAGTCTGGAAGCAGGTGATGTAGTTCCTATTCCTACGTTTACTGCGTTGGATCCTGCGCCTCCCAACACCAGGCTGTTGCTGCTGCTTACTTTGGCTCCGTATCCGATAGCGGTAGCATTGGTAAGATTATTGGAATCCGCATCTGCGCCCGTTCCTATAAACGTATTGTTGCCGCCTGTAGTAATGTTCTGCCCTGCCAGGGTTCCTACAGCAACGTTATTGTTTGCTGTGGTATTGTTTTTACCGGCACTGTAGCCCAAAAACGTATTGTCGTTCCCTGTCGTATTGCTGTTCCCTGCCTGATATCCTAAAAAAGCATTGTAACCGCCGGTAGTATTGATGTTGCCGGCCCAGGTTCCTAGAAAAGTATTGGCATCGCCCGCCGTACTGCTGCTGCCCGAATTATACCCCATAAAAACATTGGAGTTGCCTGTAGTATTAGCTGTTCCTGAATAAGGCCCGACAAATACATTTGAGCTTCCTGCGGTATTGGAAGCACCTGCATTGTTTCCGACAAAAACATTCAGGTTTCCGGATGTGGAGGCTTTTCCGGCATCAACCCCAAAAGTAAGGTTATCGTTCATTGATGTACCGATATAACCTGCCAGGTTGTTGTTGGTTTTAATAACCAACGAATGCGCATCGGTAGTTCCGATAAACTTAGTTCCTAAAGCATTGAGGGCAGTAGCGTCCGAGTTGCCGGTACCTGACGTTCCCCAGGCCGGAATGATTTGCCAGATGGCAAGTCCGGAGGCGTCTGAAGTCAGCACTTTTCCGATCCCCTGCGTACCGTCGGTGATTTTAAGGGCACCGTTGACCGTCCCGCTGTTCAGCTCCAGTCTTGCAGTAGGCGTCAGGGTTCCGATACCTAGCCTGCCGTCTGCAGTGGCTACAATGTCATTGGCCTGCTGGCTGACGTTAGGAGTTCCGGTAGCAGGATTGTCTTTTGCTCCGTCGATGTGTAAAATGCCCAGGGGATTGGTGGTATTGATTCCTACCTGGGAAAAAGCGATAACGGGTAAGCCCATTATCGCTATGGTATAGAGTTTCTTCATAATATACGAAAATAACAGTTTGTTTTATAGAGAGGGGACAGGGCAAGTATTCAGCTACCCGTGAAGAAATCCGAATTGCCCTTCGAACATTTTCCCGATCAGCGGAAGCGGCTTCTTTTCTTCATTGGCCGCATGGACGATACCGATAATCCAGATAATCAGCAGCACAATGCCGATGAAATTGATGAAATACAGGGAAGGGAAGATGGAAGTAATCACTGATAAAACAACGTTCAGCACTACCGATACGATGAAAAGACCGAGCCCCTGTTCAAGATGGTAGGTAACGACCTCGCTTTTGGGCTTGTTGTCCTTATTTTTAAAATAAGCGATCAGCCATCCGATGATGGTAATATAGGATAGAATCGCCAATACCTTGTTGGTCATACTAAAATAATTTTTATACAAAAGTAAGAGAGCATTGGAATAATAAAGATCCGGACTTGCCTATCGGGAAACTCCGGTTTGCATTTGTACAGTTTGGGTTTGTATCCGGTCAATTATTCCTGTTCGTTCTTCAGCAGCCTGAAAAAGGATTCCCGGTTGGCCCGCGAGACGGGGACCGTGCTTTTATCCTGTAAGGTGATCATTCCGTCTTTGGAATAGCTGGCAATAAAATCTACATTGATCAGATGGGACTGGTGAACCCTCATGAAGCCTGGAGGGCCGAGCATTTCTTCATAATGCTTCAAAGGCTTAGAGACCATGATTTTTTTATCATTTTCCAGAAAAAATGTGGTATACGAACCGGAGGTTTTACAACGGATGATACTTTTCAGTTTCACAACGTGCATGGCTTCCTGAGTCGGGAGGACAATTCTTTCAGGAGCATTTCCCGATTCTTCAGTCAGTGGCAGCAGGGAATCAAAATCTACATATTTCCGTCTGTTGTTCTCAATACGGTCAATCGTGCTTTTCAGTTCTTCGGGATCAATGGGTTTCAGGAGGTAATCGATGGCATTAAATTTAAAGGCCCGTACGGCATATTCTTCATAAGCGGTCGTAAAGACCAGATGAAAGTCCTTATATACGATCTTGTTCAGTACCTCAAAACCGGTTCCGTTTTTCAGTTTGATGTCCATAAATACCACATCCGGTTTCAATCTGTCGATCAGGGTAACGGCGTCAGGCAGCCCTTCAGCGTAGCCTGTAATCTGGATCTGGTCGGGGACCGTCATTTCGAGCAATAGGGAAAGTGCTTCTCTTAAATGGTATTCGTCTTCAATGATGACAGCTTTGTACATATTTTTTTATAATAAAGGGATGTTAATGGTTACGGTACAGCCGTTTTCGTTACTCTCTATATGAAAGCAGGAAATGGCAGGATCTTTTTCTATTCCCGGATACAGCGCAAGCCGTTCGTGGGTGATTTCGGTAGCAAGTGGCAGGTGGCTGCTGATCTTCTGGCGTTTTTTAGATGCTTCTATGCCGATCCCGTTATCTTCAACAATGCAGGTCAGTGTATCTTCAGACGCTTTTTCAAAAGTCACCTTCAGTTTTCCCCTGCGGTTTTCCAATGGCTTCAGGCCGTGTTCTATAGCGTTTTCAACAAGTGGCTGAATAAGCAGCGGAGGAATCTGTTCGTGCATGCTGATCCCATCCCTGAAAATAAATTCATAGTCGAACGAATCATGAAGCCGGAGCTGCTGAAGCCCGATATAACTGGCGAGGGTTTCAATCTCTTCTTCCAGAGTAACGGATTCTTTACGGGAATGATCGAGAATGTCTCTCGTAAGCTTTGCGAATTTACTCAGATACCGGACGGCTTTTGTCTTATCTCCCTGCAGAATAACACTTTGGATATTACCCAGAGCATTGAATATAAAATGCGGATCCATCTGCGACCGGAGAAATCTTCTTTCCAGGGAAAGCTTTTCCAAAAGGTGCTCCAGGGTATCTTTTTCCAGAAGGTCGAGCTTAAGCTCATTATTGATCTGCTGCTGTTTCAGGTTTTCTGCCTGCTTCCGGTAATATCTTTTCCGGTAGTAAAAGGAAATATAAATAAAAACGGTGATCAGGAAAAGGATAGCCGAAATAATATAACCCAACTGTTTGTTCTTTTTCTGAAGCTTTGTTTCGTTTTCCAGCTGCCGGATCCTGAGCATGTTTTTTTCTGATTCAAATTTAATTTCGGCATTCTGCATGTTGGTCTGCAGGTTTTTATTATAGTTTATGCGGTTGTACTTCCCGAAGCTCTGATCGTAAAGGTAATAAGAAGCATAGTCCTTTTGGGCGGCAGCTATTTCCTTCAGCGACTGGTAAAGGTTGGACTGCATTTCATCATCAGGATAGGGAAGGCTGTGCTGATAAGCGATTCCTTCAAGAAACATAGCCCTTGCTTTTTCATACTCACCGTTCAGCATAAAATATTGCCCCCGAATTCCCACACTGTTTCCATAGGTAATTTTTACACTGTACTTTTTACTGATGGACTCCGCAGAATCCAGTTCTTTCAGCAATAGTTCTCTGTCCATCAGCCTGCTGCGGCGGATGTATAAGGAAGCAAGATTGATATGGGAAATGGCTAAATTGCTTTTGCTGCTAATTTTCGTATGGTTTGCACCAGCATATGCCGCGGTCTGCTCCTGAAACTTTACCGCATCTTTCCAGAGTTTATCGTTACCTCGGTTTTTGTCTGCTATTTGGCTAAGATAGGAACCGACAGCCAGACGCGCATGAAGAATGCTTTCAGGATCACGCGATTTTTCTGCATAATACAAAGCCTCGTAAGCATATTTTCTTATCTTTTTGTTCGAGCCCTGTGAAAAAAGGTAGGAGATGTCCGAGCCTATCTGGGCACATTGGGCATACTGATGAAGTTTTTTAAACAGTGTGTAAGCCTGCAGACGGTAATTCAGCGCTTCTGCTTTATCGTCAAAATAGGCTTTAAAGCCACCGATTGCCATATAGCCGTAAGCTTTTGCATATTCATCATCGGTCACAGAGGAAATTTTATAAGCCTGCTCAGCATACGAACTGAATTTTTTTACCTGATGCATTTTCCGGTAGGCAAACGCTGACAGGGCAAGGGCAACCACTTCATCCCTTTTGGATCCGGTAGATTTTGCCAGGGCAAGTGCATCCGCCAGAAGCTTTTTGCTCTTTACCGTATCTGTAAACCGATAGGTGTAACCGAGGTTGGCCATCTTTTCCGATGGGGAAGATTGTGCCTTCATCCCTAATACCGGCCACATCATCAGAACAATGGCAAACCGGCAGAAAGACATCCGCAGAAGATGAATATTTTTCATAATCATTCACAAATTCATACAAATGTAATGAAATGTGGTAGGATTTCACGTCTTTGTTTTCTTTAATTAAAAATGATATTTCAGCGCATAATACCGTATGCCTTACGATATTCGCTAAATAAAAAACGGTTGTTGCAGAATGCAAATTGCAAACAGGCTAAGATAAATTATAGTGATAATATTGTTCTCAAAAGTTTTTACCAAATTATATTATTATGAATTTTCAGGGATATACCGGAATGATCCGGCAAATGGTGTTCGCTTTACTATTATTTTTTTCCGTATACTGCCATGCGCAGGCTAAGGAAAAAACTACCAACAGGATCGAACTGTCCGTAAAAACAAAGGAAGGGGTCTTAAAATACCCTGCCCGTTCCCTCTCATTGGCATTCGGCAATCCTTCCAAAGGGATCTCAGCCGCTTTTCCGCCTTCGGAAGATCCTGCCAAAGCCAAAAAATACTTCATTGCCATTGATTTCGATACGATGGATACAGCTCTATTAAAATTAATTACCGATTATAATGCCGAGTTTTCGGGTGAACTGAAAGTGACGGGGAAAGACCGCAGCACCATTCAGAAAATTGAATTTTCCGGTGCCACGCTGGACAATGTCTCCTCCCAAAGCTCTGCCGATGATGCCAATGTATACATCTATCTTTGGTGCAGGGAAATTAATGTAAATGACGTAAAACTTAAATAAAAATGAAAATGGAAACAGCAATTGGAAATTTCAGAAAAGAAGGAAACCGGTATATCATGAAAAGACAGTACGGATTTACCTTCGTGATCGTTATCGGTCTTGCCATCATGACGTGGATCGGCTTTAACTCGGATAATAAAGCCATGATGTGGATTTTTGGGATTCTGGCAATTCTTTGCCTGCTGTCTGTTTTTACAGAAAAGACGGTGATTGATCTGGATGAAAAGGTATTGCTGATCAAAAAAGGACTCATCAAGCCTGAAATCCGAATCCCTTTCTCCCAAATTACCAATTATGAGATGAGCCGGCTGATCTATATTTTTATTCCGGTAAATACGGCACTGAATGTATGGTACTTATCTTCAGGAAAAGAAAAAGTTGCCATCGTTGCTCAGGGATTCTCAAAAAGTGCCATGCAGCGTATTCTTAACGATATTGAGGAAATTACAGCGCCTTATGTTACAGAGCAGGTATGAAATTACGGATAACGGGAAAATTTTCAGCTTCAGGCCCAACCGGTACAGCATCCGCCTGTCGGTTGGGGTGCTTATAATCATTTTGGTACTAACGGTTCTGTTGATTGCTTATTTTGACAGGGTCAACCAGGGAGCGCAGGTTTTGTTTGCTGTCCTTGCTCCCTACCTGATTCTTCAAAGTCTGTATGACATCCTGATACGGTCGAAAATAAGCTATGTATTCAACAGGGAATCCAGGATGCTGTACCGGAAAATGCCATTGTTCCCGAAAAAAAAACTGATGTCTTCTGATGAGATAGTGATCTTTACAAGCAGGGCCTGCCGCTACTGGCATTACCGCGTCGGCGCAAAAAAAAGCCATCTGGTTAAAAGCTACCGGATCAGTGGAGACTTTAAAGACAGCAAAGAAAAGTCAGCAAAAGAAATCGATTACGAAAAAGAAATCCTGAACAGGCTGTACGAGCTTTTAAATAAATAATTGATAAATAAAAAAGGCTGATCAGATTTAAAAGTTAAAATCTGGTAAATCTTAATAAAAAATGCAATCTCCGACAGATAAAAGAAAAAAATCTGCTGAATCTGTCGGATCTGCGGGAGTTCATTATTTAATCGGATTAAATTGAGCAGCCAGATGAGCCATGCTGTTCTCTATTTAAAAATACGCTGCTGTAAATGCCAGTTGATCTGTACGGTCTTTCGGTCTCATATTTATCTTGTTTATTCATCCTTTAAAAATCATTATTATGAAAGAGATTCTTCACCAGAAAGCGTGGGAAGCGCTCAACGCCGGAAATTACGCCTTAGCGGCAAGAAACTGGCTGGACGGATATGCGCTTCCGGACAGCCTGGCCGAGCTGAAAAAAATATTCCGGCACATCACTGCCCTTAATGAGGAAGCACCGCACCCTGATCTTTATGCCATACTCGGATTAATAGCCCTGGACCATAACGAAATCTTCGACCCGAACCGCGAGAATGCCCTCACGAAATGCCTGGACTGGAGCATAAACGGTGCAGGGATTGATCCGGAGCATTACCATTGCAGCCGGAATGCGGGCTCGGCCCTCTACTGGCTGAATGACTGGAAGGGCGCATTGAGGTATTATGAGATCAGCAACCAGCTACGTTCTTCGCCGGTATTGCAGATCCGTATTTTTAATATCCGTCACAGAAATCAGAAACATCCCGACTTTTCTGAGCTTAAAATTTCAACAGATACAAATTCCGGAATGGAAGCCTACAATGCGGGTGTGGAAATCAACAGGATTCTGGCCCAAAATCCGGATATGGCGGAAGCAGAAAAGCAGCGCCTGACCCAACTGAAAATTGAATTATATGAGCGTTCCTATCAATTATACAAAAATGCGATTACGGGAGGGAATGGTGATGAGCTAAACCATGATCCGCATACGTTTGCCATGAGCTGCAACAACCTTGCCCGGGAACTGACCATCCGGGGAGCCTATCAGGAAGCAATTGCCGTAGCAAGCGAAGGAATAGCGCAGAGCAGATTCATGTTTATCCTGCTCAACCGAATGGACAGCTATTCTCATGCCCGAATGCCGGAAAAAGCCATGTCCGATGCGAAGCTGCTTCTGGAAGAGTATGCTGATGAAATGGACTTCATAACCTTAATCAGTGTGATCGATTGTCTTGCTTTCTCTCATTCGGACCTTAAGCAGTATGAAGAGGCTTTGTACTGGGCAGATGAAGGCCTGCAGCTTTATTATGAAACAGACCCAGCCGATACGATCCTTCAGCACGAAGACGTGACCCGCTGTGTCACTAACTTTTTTATCTTCAAGGCAGAAGCTTCCGCTGCGCTGGGTGTGGAAACGGATACGACCAATAACGCTGTAGAGGCTGATTACTTACTGGAAAACATGCCGGATAATCCAAGCCTGATGATCAGCAGGGCCGACGCTTTTGTAAAAGAAGGCAAATGGGAGAAAGCCCTGGATTGCTATGACCAGGCAATTCATTTCGGCCTTGAGCAGAATAGAGAGCGGTCTGTGCAGGTGGCATTTTACAACCAGGGGTACATTCTGGAAGTACATCTTAAAAACAGCGCTGCTGCCCTTGAAAGCTTTGAGCAGAGCATGCATTACGGCAACCGGGATTTCTGGTGTTTTTATTGGGCCGCTCACACGGCTTATCACCTGCTGGAAAATGAGAAAACGGTGAATTACGGAACATGGGCCCTCTCTGTAATGCCTGTACAGGAAGGCGTCACCGATGATGTGGCAGCGGAAATCTACGAACACATCGGCAGCGCGCAGCTCGATCTTGGAAATTATGATGAAGCCGTGAAAAACCTGCAACAGTCGTTACAGCTGAACGATTTGCCACATACCCGGACCAACCTGAATACGGCGCGAAGCCATATCAATAAAAAAGGAGGTTTTTTCAGGAGCCTTTTTGGTAAATAGGCGGAAGTATTTAAATCTTTTAAGGTAACTTCATTTCAGATTCACATCACTTCAGATAAAAATAAAATCCTGCAGAAGAAATAGTTCTGCAGGATTTTATTTTAATTAAATGTTAAAATGTTAACTTGTTACCGGACAGGCAATAATGCAGATTACCCAAGGGCATCTTTTGATTCCCGGAGGAGGACAGCATGCTTCAGAACAGCTTAAAGCTCCGCCGCTGATGTTTTTCAGCTGGTCTCTTGAAATTTTTTTATAATTTTTCATAATAAAGGAATTGGGTTTAAACATAACTAAGGTTGGTTTCCGCCGCCGCAACCATCGTACGGCCTGCATTGCCATTTACCATTGATAAAACATAACTGGCCGCCCGGGCAGGTAATTCCTCCGGTAATGGCCTTCATTGCCTGTCTGTTGACTTTTTTTAAATTTTCCATAAACATAAGATTTGGTTCCTGCCTAAATTAACAAATTTCCGCCAATTGAAATACACAATCCCGGGAAATATTTTCCGGAAATCAGTCCCGTTGTATAGCTATAAATAAAAGAGCAGCACATAGGCAGGGTGATTCATATACTTTTAAGTTAACTGGGAATATGAGATAACGTAGGTTCGACCATATTCAATTTATTTCCGGTTTATTATGGAAATTAAAGATTGGGATTAGATTAGTAAGTCAGGATTTAAACAGATTTTCTACTCAGATAATAACAAACGATCTTATTTCTGATAATGAATACCTTGAAAGTACTGTTGACAAAGATAAACTTCCAGCGACCGGCATCTCTCTTCCAGCCCGTTAATCCGATTTCCGGTTCGGGCTCACGTTAATTTAATTTGAACGTCCGCAAAATTTAATCTTAAAAAATATTTCTCCTTTTTGATGAGGGAGTTACATTAAATTTTATCAATATATTGGCCCGGAGCACGCCGTAAAAAAAATTATGTCGTATTTTTGTGCCTTCGATATGCAGAAGATCCTGAAAACTTTTTTTGTTTTTTCCTTACTGACGGTGTTTGTTTACAACGTCAGCGGGATCAGCGTTTGTTTTGATCATGCCGGGCACGCTAAAAGTTTTGCTGCGAAATTAAAGCATTCCAAAACCGAAAAAGGAGCTTCTGTTTCACAGGATGATGAATGCCAGTGTGCGCTTCACCTGCAGATGCACCATGTGCTGCTTCCTGATCTCTTTGCTCTGGAACTGCCGGCCGGTAGTTCGGTTTCCGGTGAAATGCCGCATCCTAAGGCTATTGCTTATTATTGCCTGCTCGATTATTTCAGTTCAAGGGCACCGCCGCATTCTTCTTTGGCAGTATAATATTTTATTATCAGCCGCCATACAGTGCAGATTTTCAGGTCTGCAAGGCAATATCTGTGAATTTCCGTATCATAAAACGATAGGGAAGTTCTTTCAATAACATCTGGCGGAATAACGTCAGGATTACGCTAATTTTTTAATGAACATCAATACGAATTACGATTGGGAAATCCGGCTGGGTATTCCCGGCATAAAACAGGGGTTTTCTGTAGCTGTTTTATGTTTTTCATCCGTTCTTTTTACTGCACAGGAAAAAAAGGTCGATTCGGTTTCGACAACTATCCAGACCGTTGAGGTGATCGGACGGAAATCCAAAGATTATATTTCGGATTATTCTTTTGCGGCAACCAAGATTGCCATGAAGAACAAAGATCTTCCTTTAACGCTCAACACCGTTACCAAAGAACTGATGAATGACCGGCAGGCCTTTCAGTTGGGAGAAGTAATGAAAAACGTCAGCGGGGTTTCCCCTTCCAGTTACTACAACCAGTACAACATCCGGGGAATCAGCCAGAATGAAGAAGGGCAGATCATCAACGGGATGCGGACCCGGCAGAACTATTTCCTGCAGCCGATGACCTCGAATATCGAGCGGGTGGAAGTATTTAAAGGTCCTGCCAGCATCACCATGTCCAGTGTGGATCCCGGCGGAACCATCAATATGGTTACAAAAAAGCCCCTGCCGAACCCCCGGCGCGAAATCAGCCTGTCCGGAGGAAGTTTCGGTACCTACCGGGCGAGCACTGATCTTAGCGGCCCGCTGAATAAAAGCAAAACCCTGCTGTACCGTTTCAATGGTGCTTACCAGGAAGCAGGTTCTTTCAGGGATCATGTGAAAAACAACGGCATCCTGATTTCACCATCTTTCACTTTTATTCCCAACGAAAAAACGTCTGTGAATATTGAACTGATTTACAGTGACCTCCATGGAAATCTGGACCGCGGACAGCCGATTTTCGGAGCTGTAGCCGGAAAAACAGACCTGAACAGTACGCCGAGAAGCCTGAACCTTGGAGCTCCGGACGATTTCTTCAAGACCAAGGAGCTCATCATTATGGGTTCGCTGGCCCATCACTTTACGAGGCAGATCAGTTTCAATGCTTCGTATATGAAACAGTTCTGGCAGGAAAACCTTGAGGAGCACCGCACTACCAATGCTTTTGTTCCCGACATCGACAACCATCCCGTATCCAGTCTGGCCATGATGCAGTTTGTCCGGCGGAAACAGAAATGGGAAGTGGATAATATAAATGCTTACTTTAATTTCAGCTATAAAACCGGGAGCTTTCTCCACCAGACCCTGATCGGCTATGACAGCCAGCTCTGGGAAAAGCATGACGGCGGCCGGCAGGATGCAGCCCGGGGATTCCTGCTGAAGGACGGAACGGTTTCCGCCTCCTATGATCCTGCGAAAGCGGCACTCTATCAGACCATCGACTATCAGGGAATGGTGCTGCCGAAGCCTAATGTTTCCCCTTTTGACCTTAGTCCGGGAGCGCAGAACCATCAGGGAACCGATTCTTATGTTTTGAATGTCATCAATCCTTTGCCACCGGCGCTTACCACAACCCATGCGGCATATATCCAGCACCTTCTGACCTGGAATAAGTTTAAGGTACTGGCCGGTCTCCGCCAGGAATGGTTCCGCGATATCACCAATTTTAAAAAAGATAACCGGACTTCATTCGATAATTCCAGGATGCTGTACAGAATCGGGATTACCTACAGCCTTACGGATAATATCAATGTATATGGAACCTATCTTACGGGCTATCAGCCGCAATCCAATACCGTATCGCTGATGCCCAATACGGGAAGTTTTACCGGCTCCGTATCTGCAGCGAGGTTCAGGCCTTTAACTTCAGACCTAAAAGAGCTCGGGATCAAAAGCCGCCTGTTCAAAAAATTCTCTCTGAGTCTGGCAGTGTACGAAATCAACCAGAGAAATATTTTAATCAATGCCAACAATCCTGCGGAACCCGATGGGCTGGTACAGCGCGGTGCCGACCGCAGCCGGGGCTTTGAAACCGAATTTACCGGGTATCTCTTACCCAACTGGCATCTTTATGGAGGATACAGCTATATTGATGCAAAAATAGTAAATGACGCCAATTCTGAGCTGATCGGGCAGAGAAAAGAGAATACTTCAAAAAATTCAGTGAACCTCGGGAGCCGTTACAATTTTTCGAGGACTTCTTTTCTGAAAGATTTTGGGCTAGGGGTCGGCATTTTATATCAGAGTTCAAAAGTTCCTTGGTTCACGCGTAGTTTTGAGCTTCCTGCGTATACTACTCTGGACGCCGCATTGTATTACTCACTTTTCAGATCAAAACTTCAACTGGCTTTGAATATCAATAATATAACCAATAAGGCATACTGGATCGGTGCCCAGAATTACCTGCGGCTGTTTCCGGCAGCCCCGAGAAATTTTTTATTCACCGCTGCCTATAAATTTTAATTATGAAAACATCCACATTACAGCTGATCATTAGGAAAACACGGCAGGACCTGATGAAAGAAAAACAAAACCTGCTGATTTGCATTACCGTCCTTTTATTCTGCTTATTAAGTATAGGGGTCGGGTTTACAAAATATACCGAGACCAATGCACAGGTAAGGGAATACAGGAAACAGGTGCGCGAACAGTGGGAGCACCGGCCCGCCAAACATCCGCACCGGATGGCCCATTACGGTTATCTTGTTTTCAGGATGGCTCATCCGCTGAGTATTTTCGATACCGGACTGGACGACTACCTGGGAAATGTGATCTTTCTTGAAGCCCACAAGCAGAATTCCGCCAATCTTTCGGAAGCGGGAAGCTCCGGAATTCTGGTCCGTTTCGGAACGTTCAGCAGTGCTTTCATCCTGCAGTGTATTGTTCCTCTGATCATTTTATTTTCAGGATTCGGCCTGATTGCCCAGGAACGCGAAAATGCCACATTGAAAATCCTGACCACCCAGGGTGCCTCAGGTACTACGATTGTCCGTGGGAAAATCCTGGGTCTCTGGCAATTTTCACTGCTGTTCCTGCTGCCGGTTTTACCGGTCGTCCTGACGGCAGCCATCATGTCAGTAATGTCCGGATGGGCGGATATTACCGTCCGGCTGCTGGTTATTCTGTTGGGATATATGGTATATTATTTATTTATCTGCACCTTAACGGTCCTGGTTTCAGCAGTCAGCAGGAGTTCGTCACTGGCATTGGTCGGCCTGATTGGCAGCTGGCTCCTCCTGGTGGTTTTTCTGCCGAAAGGCATTCAGTTTGCCGCACAGAATCTGTATCCTGTGCCTTCCAGAATTGCTTTTGAAACCGCGCTGGAAAAGGATATCCTGAAAGCAGGGGACAGCCATAATCCGGACGACCCGCACTTCAATAAAATGAAAGATTCCCTTCTGGCGCGCTACAAGGTGAGGTCCACCAACGAGCTCCCGTTCAATTACAGCGGTTTCGTGATGAAGGAAGGGGAAAGAATCAGTTCACAGATTTACATCAGGCATCAGAAAGAGCTGGAAGAAACCTTTGCCAGCCAGCAGCGTTTTTCGGAACTGAGTGCTTTCATCGATCCGGTAATGGCCGTTAAACATGTTTCCATGACGGCTTCCGGAACGGATTATTTCTCATACACCCGCTTTCAGAAACAGGCTGAAGAATACCGCTACCGCCTGGCGCAGAAAATGAATGACCTGCAGATTGAAAAGATCAGCAATATCAAGCCGGAAAAGGGCGGTCCGGCAGCCATTATAGATGCGGGAAACTGGAAAAAGTTTCCTGATTTCAGTTACCGGTATGTCTCTTTCCGGGAAAGCTTTGCCGAACAGTGGATTCCGGCGGCTGCATTGGTATTCTGGCTGGCCATCTGCCTGGTGATGACCGAAACAGCAGGACGAAACTTAAAATTAATTTAAATGAAAAATTACCTATATAAACAGTTTTACCGCAATAAGGCCTATATTTCCGCTTTGATTTTCCTGGTGTTGGCAGGAATTATGGCCATCTATACCGGGAAAAAATTCCTCGACAGGAACCAGGATATTATTGCCAGCAGTGAGCAGTTCCAGAAAGAGAGCATCAGGAAAAATGTAAATTACCATCAGGATGATCTGGGGCTGATTTTATATTACGTCAAATTCAATCTGATTAATGAAACGCCCAAACTTGCTGCCATGAATATCGGAATGCGGGACGTTAATCCGTCCGTTCAGGGGGTAACGATACGGAACCTTGAAGAGCAGCGTTATAATGCAGATTTCTATAATCCGGCCAGTGCGGCGGCAGGGAATTTCGATTTCAGTTTTGTTCTGGTTTTCCTTTTCCCTTTAATTATTGTGGCTTTCTGCTACAACATCATTTCCGAAGAAGAGGAGAGCGGCCGGTGGAAACTGCTTTCGGTGCAGAGCCGTGATCTGGGGAAGCTTCTTGATATGAAACTGCTCATCCGTTTTCTGGCGGTCAGTGCGGTATATTTTTTGTTGATTTTTATTGCCTTTCTCTGGATTTCTGTTCCTTTGGATATGAATTTCCTGGCTTTCATCATAGCCGGATGGCTTTATATCGTATTCTGGTTTGTGCTTTGCCGTTGGATTATTTCATTCAGGAAATCATCTGCCCAGAATGCACTGATTCTTCTGATCGTCTGGGTAGGAATCAATTTCATCATTCCGATGAGCAGCAATATCCTGATCCAGAAATTTTATCCTGTTCAGGAATCCTTAAAGGCGGTGATGCAGCAGCGTGAAGGCTATCACAACAAATGGGATGAGCCGAAACAGCCGACCATGGAGAAGTTTTATAAGGCTTATCCTCAGTTTTCCAGGTTTACGGTAAAGGAAGATGACAGCTTCTCATGGACCTGGTATTATGCGATGCAGCACATGGGCGATATGGAAGCTTCCCTTTCTTCCCGGCAATACAATGAAAAAATGGCAAAACGGAATCAGGCAGCGCAAATATTAGGGTATTTCCTTCCGAATATCCATACGCAGCTCGAGGGCAGCCGGCTGGCGGAAACAGGGATGGATAACCATCTCAATTTCGGTGCCGGCTTAAAGAAGTTTCATGAAGAAAAACGGCTGTTCTTCTATCCGCTGATTTTTTCCGGTCAACATCCGGAAGCTCTCGACTGGAACCGGCAAACGGTAAAGGCATTCCGTGAAAATATTTCTGCGGATCCGGCTGCCTTGTTTTTACCTTATCTCCTGATGATAACCATTCTTCTTATTCTTTCACAAATTAAATTCAGAAAATTATGCTAAAGACCATCAACCTTCATAAAAAATACAATGATTTCACGGCACTTCAATCCCTTAACCTGGAAGTCGGGAAAGGAGAGATATTCGCTTTGCTGGGACAGAACGGAGCGGGGAAAAGTACGACGATCAATATCCTGCTGGGACTCATCAAAGCCACTTCCGGCGATGCTTTCATCAATCATATTTCCGTAAAAGATAATCCGCAGGACATTAAAAAGCATTTGGCTTATATTCCGGAGACCGTACTGCTTTATCCGAACATTACCGGAATTGAAAACCTGGACTTCTTCTCACAAATCGCCGGTTTTTCCTACAACCGGGATGAACTGTCTGCATTTCTGAAACGTACCGGCCTCCAGGAAACAGCCCATCATAAAGCGCTGGGCGGATATTCCAAAGGCATGCGCCAGAAAGTGGGAATAGCTATCGCCCTGGCAAAAGATGCAAAAGTCCTTTTGCTCGACGAACCGACCAGCGGGCTGGATCCCATTGCTACAGCGGAATTCACGGAAATCGTACGGCAGCTGGGACAGGAAGGTCGCACAGTCTTTATGGCGACGCACGATATTTTCAATGCCGTGAGCGTAGCTACCAATATCGGGATCATGAAGCAGGGGGAACTTGTTCAGCATCTTCCTTCCCGGGACTTTTCCGCATCGGAACTCCAGGAATTGTATCTGAAGACGATTTAAAGTTGAAATCAGAAGCTTCCCGATACAGTTTTTTAAATCTGCCAGAAGTAACGTTAAGTAATATAAGATGAACTGGAAATCAGATTGACGGGCTGGAAGAGGAAAGCTGGATGCTGGAAGCTGGAAGTAATATTGACAAATATTACTTTCACAGGTATTAATTATCAAATGAAATCGTTCATTATCATATAAATAGGAAATCAATTTAAAAGCCTGCCACATCAAACTAAATTATCACCTTTCATTTTGATAATCAGCTGAAGATAAATTAAATACAATGGGATTTAATTAATCTGGCAAAATCCTGATCTCGTGTCAGGATTTTTTGATTTTAATGGCTGGAACAATTTAACTTTGACTTAAGGAGAAATCAGGTTAAAAGAGGGATACTGAAGGCTGGAAGTTTTAAATTAAATGTTATCGAACTCAGGATAAATTTAACCTTGAATATAATTTTACATAGCAAATAAATCCTCGTGATCTGCTGAATCTGCTTGAGCTGAAAAATCGATACCATTTAAAATTTAAATAAGTTTAAAGGAATTTCACCTTTTTACTGACGAATTTGTTATCCTTTATGTAAAACCGCAACGGCAGCAGTGCATGTTCTTTGGCGTAATCAATTCCGACCCGCGGGACAGCGGCAATTTCTTCCGGAGCATAGCGGTTTCCGATATCTTCAACCCAGATCTCATCTTCATTAAGGTCTTTTTTATTGAATGAACCATCGATGCCGAGTGCTTTTGAAAGGGATCCCGGACCGGAAGAAACAGCTGCATTAGTAACAGGCATTTTTCTCCGTTCTTCAATGATTTCCTTGCCGGCATACGGTTCAACGGCTCGTATCAGTACGCATTTAGGATCATCGCTGTCCGATACCACAACATTCAGAAGGTAATGGATGCCATAGCAGAGATAGACATAGGTAAAACCTCCGGGTCCGTACATAATTTCCGTTCTTGCAGTCCGGCGCTTTCCGAAGGCATGTGAAGCTTTGTCGTCCCCACCGAAATAAGCTTCCGTTTCCGTAATGAGTCCTGCAGTAAGCTGGCCATTTTTATTAGTATACAGCACCTTTCCCAACAGGTCTTTGGCTAGAAATTCGACATCATGATTCCGGTAGTATGAATGCTTCAGTTTTCGGTTCATTTTTTTATTTAATTAGAAAATTACCTTAATGAAAAAAATATGCCTTGCCGTCATTATTTGAGGGATAATAAGATAATCAGTTTTAATTAAGACTATGAAATTTTGCTGTACCGCAATTGATGAAGTTTGCTGTTTTAAAGGTAGTGAAAAATTTAATGCCGGGATGTGAACTGCATTATATAGCTGGCAGCATTCTATAATAAACGCTCGAAAAATCCTGTGAAAAAATGAATTTTTCTGCTGTGTAAAATATGATAAGGCTGTTAAGTGGGGATAATATATCCTCCTGTAAACGAGTGCTAAACATTCAGGGTAAGTAATTTTTAATCCAATTTATTTTTTTACTAAACAGCATTTGCGTAATTTTATACTCCGTATAATAGAATTCATATAAATAACGATAAAATGGAAAGATATAATTACGGGATGATCGGACTCGGAGTGATGGGAAGAAACCTTCTTTACAACATCGCAGAGAACGGTTTTTCAATCGCAGGATTCGATCTTGATACAGAAAAGGTGCGCGAGCTGCATGAAGGGGCAACTCCGGAAATGCAACTTAAAGGAATCGGATCTCTTGAAGATTTCACAGCCGCACTGGAAACCCCAAGAAAAATTATTTTAATGGTTCCTGCCGGAAAACCGGTAGACGCCGTACTGGAAAATATTACGCCGCTCCTGAGCGAAGGGGATATCGTGATTGATGCAGGAAACTCCTACTTCAGGGATACCGAAAGACGTATTGCTGATCTGGCATCCAAAAATCTTCATTTTATGGGAATGGGTGTTTCAGGAGGTGAAAAAGGTGCGAGAAAAGGGCCGAGCATTATGCCGGGGGGTGATCTTGAAGCCTTTAACCTTATTAAGCCGATGCTGGAATCCATCGCTGCAAAAGTCGACGGAGAAGCCTGCACGGCGTATATGGGGAAAAGCTCTGCCGGAAACTATGTAAAAATGGTTCACAACGGAATCGAGTATGCAATTATGCAGCTGATCAGTGAAGCATATGACCTTCTTAAAAAAGGAGCCGGCCTGAACAACGATCAGCTCTATGAAGTTTTCAGAAATTGGAATAACGGAGAAATGAATTCTTTCCTGATCGAAATTACAAGAGATATTTTCCAACAGAAAGATTCTCTGGCAGATGGTTACCTGGTAGATCATATCCTGGATAAAGCCGGTGCAAAAGGAACCGGAAAATGGACTTCCGAGCAGGCCATGGAAATCGGTGTTTCAATCCCGACCATCGATATTGCCGTTACATCAAGGATTTTATCGGCCTATAAAGACGAAAGGATCAAGGCTTCCCAGTTGTATACGGACAAAGAAATCAGTACACCCGAAAACAAGGAATTGTTTATTAAAGAAGTCGGTGATGCTCTATATCTTGCTACCCTGATCAGCTATGCACAAGGACTTGCCCTGCTGGTAAAGGCTTCCGAAGAATACCGTTTTAATATTCCTCTGAATGATGTCGTAAAGATATGGAGAGGCGGATGTATTATCCGTTCTGTCCTGTTGGAGAAATTCTATTCGGCTTATACAAAAAATGAAAGTTTAAGCAATATCCTGCTGGATGATGAAATTTCACAAATCGTAAAATCAAAGACCAGGGCTTTACGAAATACAGCAGCTTATGCCATTTCCAACGGCATTTCAAGCCTGGGCATCCAGACGGCTTTAGGATATTTTGATGCCTATACCACGGAATCGCTTCCGGTAAACCTGATCCAGGCGCAAAGGGATTATTTCGGGGCACATACCTATCAGAGAATCGACCGGGAAGGTATTTTCCATACTTCATGGGGAAGTGTAAATAATTAAAATTCAGGTAACAGAAATGAACGACAATAAAAATTTGCAGCCAACCACCATTATCATTTTCGGTGCTACGGGAGATCTGGCCAAGAGAAAACTTTTTCCTGCATTTTATAATTTGTATATCGACGGAAGAATGCCGAAAGGCTTCAATATCGTAGCCTTGGGAAGATCGGAAAATACCGACGAAAATTTTAAAAGCTATATCAAGGAAAACCTGGAAAACTTTTCAAGAAAAAAAGTAACTTCGCAGGATTGGGCAGGCTTCCAGGCCCATATTACTTATTTCCAGCATCAGCTCGACCAGGAAAGCTCTTATCAGAGTCTTCAGCAAAAGCTCAACAGCCTGGATGAAATATATGGAATGAGAGGAAACCGGCTTTTCTACCTGTCCATCGGCCCGAATTTTGTGGCCACGATTTCAAACCACATCAAGAACTCATCACTGGCACCGGATCCTCAAAAAGATCGCATCATCATCGAGAAACCTTTTGGACATGATAAGCAGTCGGCGATTGAGCTGAACAGTCTTCTGGCCGAAACCTTTGAGGAAGAGCAGATCTACCGCATCGACCATTATCTGGGGAAAGAGACGGTACAGAATATTCTCGCTTTCAGATTCGGGAATTCTATCTTTGAACCTTTATGGGACTACAAACATATTGAATCGATACAGATTACGGTTGCTGAAGAAGTAGGTGTGGAGACACGGGGAAGTTTTTATGAACAGACGGGAGCTTTAAGGGACATGATCCAGAACCACCTGTTGCAGATCCTCTGTATGGTGGCTATGGAACCGCCGGTTTCGCTGGAAGCCGGAGAGATTAGGGACCGTAAAGTGGATGTGCTGAAATCCATCCGCCGGATCACTCCTGATAAAGTGGACCATTATGCGGTAAGAGGACAATACGGAAAAGGAGCCCTAAATGGGGTGGAAGTGAAAGGATACCGGCAGGAAGAAGGTATTGCACCGAACTCCAATACGGAAACGTTTGCCGCAGTAAAATTCTACCTGGATAACGAAAGATGGCAGGGTGTTCCGTTTTATGTACGTACCGGAAAGAGAATGAAAGAAAAGCATTCCTACATTACCATCCAGTTTAAGCCGCTTCCGCATTCTACGTTTTCGGACAGCCAACAGCATCTGTCTGCCAACAGGCTGATCATCAACATCCAGCCTCTGATGGATATCAGGCTGCAGTTTATGACGAAAAAGCCGGGACTATCTCTTGTGCTGAAACCTGTGGAAATGATCTTCGATAATTTTGCCTGCCAAGAAGATACTCCGGAAGCATATGAAACCTTATTGCTGGACGCGCTGATGGGTGACCTTACGTTATTCATGCGTTCCGACCAGGTAGAAGAGGCGTGGGATGTGGTAAAAACCATACAGGAAGCCTGGGAAAACAACAAAGACGTATTTTTCCCGAATTACGAGGCCGGAACCTGGGGTCCGAAAGACAGCTTTACCCTGGTTGCAAGACAGGGGCACAGCTGGGTGTAAAATAATGATTTAAATAAAAAGAAATGGAGATTACCGTATTTAACGATTTAGATATTTTATATAAAAAAGCAGCCGATACTTTCGTGGAGCTTGCCGGAAAATCAATTGCTGAAAGAAACCGTTTTGCGGTCGCATTAAGCGGAGGCTCTTCCCCGAGAGCAATTTTCAGCCTTCTGGCCACGGAGGAATATTCGCAGAAAGTAGAATGGAATAAAGTTTATTTTTTCTGGGTGGATGAACGCTGGGTGCCTTTGGATGATGAAAAGAGCAATGCCAAAATGACTTTTGAAACCCTTTTGCACAGGGTTCCTGTGAACGGTGACCAGATTTTCCCGATGTATAAAGCCGGAATAGAGCCGGAAGATTATGCAAAGAAATATGAACAGCAGATCCGGAATGTTCTGGGCGAAGAAGGGATTTTCGATTTTATCCTTTTGGGAATGGGGGATGATGGTCACACCGCGTCCTTATTCCCCGGAGAAAAAGTTTTGGAGGAAAAAGAAAGGTGGGTGGATGCTTATTACCTAAAGCCTCAGGAAATGTTCAGGATTACGCTGACGGCGCCGATCATCAGCAAAGCGGAACATATCCTTGTAGTAGCATTCGGGGAATCTAAAAAGCATGCACTGAACGAAGTGGTAAATGGAGAATATAATCCTCAGCTTTACCCTTTGCAGCTGATCCGCCCGAAGGAAGGCTTGATGTTTTTCACCGATGAAAAAGCGAAAGGATCATAATCTGAAGCAAAAAATAAATGATACAGCATCGTCAACTGACGATGCTTTTTTATATGGATTTATTCAAAAGTTGCTATTGAATATTTAAGTACTGAACCCCGAAGGCTTTTACCATGGCGCGGGAAGGTATCAGGAATCTGCGACAGATCAGCCCTGGCTTTTTAATCAGCACTTCTCGATACATTTCTCCGCTGCGCTGCAAAAAATACTTAAAAGGACGATGAGAATTTGCTGCAATGAAGGAAAGGAAGTGAGAATTACTGAAGCTTACCCTTTTTTTAATCAGCAGCTTATCGATAAGATTTTTTTTAATCTACTCAAATTGAAGCAGATAGAGTCAAATTTTGAATCTTGAACCTTGAACCTGAAAAAAATGAGGCACCTATTTTTCGCGATTACAAAAAAGAGATGCCTCAAAAAAATAACTGTACGTAAAATTTTATCCCGGTATGATCCGGAACGTCTATATAAAAATAGTATATATGTGAAAATATATTTCAGATTTATTTCAGGGGAATAATCTTATTAAAAACGTTTCCGTTTTCTTCAACCCTGATGATGTAATTGGATGACGTTTTGGGATCTAGATCGAACGTCATGTTCAGCTCACCGTCTTCAGCATTTTTGTTGGCCGTATAAAACAGGTTATTGGCAAAATCATATACCGAAACATTCACCGGGTTTTTTACATCCGTCAGGTGAAGCTGCACCATATTTCCGGAAATGCTGTATTCGGGTTTGCTTACCGAACTTACCGGGGCCTTTTCAACCTCCATTCCGTTCAGGTTGTTGATGCTTATTCTGTATTTTTCAACCTTCGTATCGGATTCCGCTACCAGGTAATAAGTTCCTGAAGCAAGATCCTGTAGGTTATATGACTTTATCACTAGATTTTCAGCATCAAGTTTTTCAGAAAAAAGTTCACCATCGATATCGTTGTATACGAATAGGGAAACATTTTTTGCATTGGCAATTTCGAAGTTCAACGTTTTTGCCGTTACATTTCCTACCGAAATAGAAAAGTCTTTGTCTTTACTCATCAGACTTGAAGAGATCAATAAGAAACCTGCAAGAAAACCGGATTTTAATAATGTAGTCATAGAGATAAGTTTTTGTTACCAATAATTTTATACTGCAAATCTACAGCAGTTATCGGTTGGATTCTACAATATAATTTTCACATGTATGTTCTATTTTAACATTAGCTTCGTATTAATTGAATATTAATTGTTAATTTTGTATAGTTAAATGGTAATATATGAAACATTCAAATCCGGCATTTGAAGCGGTGAAGCCTAATATCGGAAGCAGTTTTACGAGTCTGAAATTTCTGAAAAACGAAAATATCAAATCCCATGTCTGGCACTATCATCCTGAAATTGAGCTCATTTTTGTTTGTAAAGGCTCGGGGAAGAGACAGATCGGAAGTAACATTTCGTATTTTTCGGACGGTGATCTTGTACTAATCGGCAGCAATCTTCCGCATTGCGGGATGACCAATGAAAATACCAACAACGACTATGAGATGGTGTTGCAATTCAAACCTGATTTTTTAGGCAAACCTGTGTGGGAAACTCCGGAAATGCAGAAAATTACCAGTCTCCTGGAAAAATCCAAGGCGGGGATTGTATTCGGTGAAAAGGTAAAAAAAGAGATCGGGGAAAAAATTGCAGCCATGCATGAAGCGGTATCTTTCAGAAGGCTGATCTGTTTTCTGGAGATTCTTGAAGATCTGGCCACTACACAGGACTACCGGATTCTGAATGCCGGAAAATACTATCTTCAGACCCAGGTAGAGGATAATGAAAGAATTAATATCATCTTTAATTATGTAAAAGATCATTTCAGAGAGCAGATTACCCTGGAAGAAGTGGCAGGCCTTGCCAATATGAAAGTACCTTCTTTCTGCCGTTATTTTAAAAAGATCACCAATAAGACCTTTACCCATTTCGTCAATGAGTACCGCATAACCCATTCTCTGAAACTGTTGGCGGAACAGCCTTTAAGTATTACGGAAGTCTGTTTTGAATCGGGTTTTAACAATTTCAGTTATTTCAATAAGACTTTTAAGGAATATATCAAGAAAAGCCCGTCACAATACAGAAAAGAATTCAACTATTTTATGGAATAAATTATTTATGGCCATTACAGGACACTTAAAGGATCGGATATTCAGCTGCAGGCAGAAATTCATTTAGATTTTTATAAATCATTAAAAATACAACAGTGTGGCTATCTAATTGCATATCAATAGCCGAAAGATAAATATCAATAATTTATATAAATATAATACAGAAGCCGGACAGAATTTTCCGAACCATTAAGTGATGACTTTAGTATGATAAGAGATCGTGATCAAAATTTAGTGTGCCGGAAACTTTAAATTAATATTTTCTGCAATCGAGTTTTGCACTGATTAATTGTTTAAAGTATATTCGCAACACTTATAAATATATTTAATTATTTACAAATATTATTGATATAATCTATTCGCTGATGTTTTTATAATTAAAAAAACATTTTTTTTAATCGAATATGTAAAAATTTTATTGTTGTATTATGTATGTCATAACG
Source organism: Chryseobacterium sp. SN22 (assembly GCF_008329705.1). Lineage (GTDB taxonomy): Bacteria > Bacteroidota > Bacteroidia > Flavobacteriales > Weeksellaceae > Chryseobacterium. Next base: position 167,836 of record NZ_VTSX01000005.1, read on the forward strand.
GATCAGTTAAGAAATTTAGGTGTCAGTTTGAACCGTATGGATCATCTTATTGAAAGGAATAATTTTACCCGCCAATTCAGTACTCTTGAATATTATTGTATCTATATATTTCTCGAAAACATAGAGGTCGAAGTGGAAAATATACCTTATTCTATAAGAGCAGGCCACATCGCTTTTTTAGGTCCTCAGAAACAGATTATTTTTGGAAAGGCCAGCGCATCGAATATCCTGTGCATTGCATTTTCAGCAAGTTTCTATGAAAGATCTTCCAAAGACAGTCTTTTTCTCCATTCCCAGCTTTTCTTTAATTACCACACCGATTTTTTTATTGCTCCTTTCTCGAATACCGAACATATGCGGGTGATTTTCATGGAACGGATGGATGCTTTCCGGCAGAAAGATGAAAACCTGTATGTATCGGCAGCACATAATGCAATTGAACGACTGATTCTGGATGCTTTTCTGTATATTCCCAACGAAGAAATCAAGAAAGATGTAAAATTCGATTATCTACATTATGTAAACCGGTTTAAGATTCTACTTCAGCGGGATTATAAAAAAGAAAAAAAAGTATCCCATTATGCAAGTGAGCTCAATATTACGTCTAGAAGGCTGACAGAGATGACTGAATATGTTTTGGGAAAAACAGCAAAGAATATTATTATCGAAAAAATTATCACCGAATTCAAAAGAACTCTGGCTTTCACCAATTCTACCATTTCTGAGATCTCTTTTGACCTGGGTTTCAGTGACGAAGGAAACTTCAGTAATTTTGTTAAAAAACATACCGGAAAAAATCCGTCAGAAATGAAATAGATAAGAAAAAATATTGTACATTTACCTAAGTAACCTGTCGGTGAAAAATAAATTGCTATGGGGGGCAGATTTTTTTTATTAGGTATTTTGCTGTTTTCTTTTTTAAGAATTTCAGGTCAGATGGATGGGGTTCATCTCAGGATGAATTTATATCCTGTACAGATACTCTCAGTCGGTAGAGGAGATACGGGCCGTGAATCTGCGGGCTATGCAGAGCAGAAATATGTTACTGTGTCCAGTACCACCGGCTTTGAAATCAGTATACACCGCAGAGCGAGTGAATTTGGAAACCGTAGCATAATTAACAGTAACAAAGGAACTGTTTACAGAGATTTCGTTATTGATTATAATACAAATAACAGAACCAGGGAAATGTATGCAGACGCATCCCTAAAACCAGCCGATTTGATCTTAACTCTAATTTCTCAATAAAATTTTTAATGAAAAATAAGGTGTTTAATTATGTCCTGAACATGAAAAAAACACTTTTTTCTTTGTTAAATAGAGGTTAAGAATTAATTTATTGTTAATATATAATTAATTTTTTTGTGATATTTGTAATTTTTATTAATTATGTAATTCTACTTTTTGCATTTTTTCAGATTATGCAATAATTTTTTCATTATTTTTACCAAAACCATATTTGCAAATTTTGCGCATTTTTTTACAAATGGGCTTCGTGATGATGTATGTAACTTTGCAATTAGAGATTTAATTAATCAACTAATAAGAAATAAAACATCATTCCCCCTCATGAAAAAATTCATTTTTACTGCTTTATCGCTGGTTGGATTTAGTGTATTAAGCGCACAGACTGTTACTTTAAACGTAAGATTAAAGCCGATTCAGACTCTTATCGTAAATACGGCACAAAAAACTGTTAATTTAGACTATACCACAAGAGATGATTATGCAAATGGAGTTACTTCGGCAAATGCAGATCATTTGACCATTTATAGTACCGGAGGATTCGAGGTAAAAGTAAAAAGCGGAAATGCTGCTTTGCAGAACGGCGCCAAAACCATCCAGGCAAGTAGCATCCAGGTAAAAGCAAGTGCCGGAACGGATCCTGTAAACGGAGCACAGTATGCAGCAATGGCACCGCTTTCAAATACTGAAACCACTTTGGTAACTTCGTCAGTAGGGGGGGTGGATAAAAAAATCAGCGTAGACTATAAAGGATCAGGAGCAAATGCTTACCTTGATAACTACGTGGCAGGTCAGAATCCATCGGTATATACTGCAGAACTTACTTATACTATTATTTCTCACTAATTGGAAAATACTTACTGAAATACTAAATATAAAAGTGTTACAACATCCATTGTAACACTTTTTATGTATTTTAGTATTAAATCTAAGTAATGAAAAAACTCTGTATTAGCTTTCTATATTTATTCGCCTGTTTTTTTTATCATCTGAATGCCCAGACCGGGGTTTCTGTGTCTCCGCCGAGGGTCTACTTTGAGTCGGGCCTTGGGAACAGCAGCAGCCAGAAAGTAACGGTAACCAATGTGAGTACCAAGAATTCTCTGGATCTTGCCGTAAGTCTTGGAGATTGGCAGTACAACGAAAAAGGTGAAAATATAATGGCCGCAGCCAATACCTTTCCCGGCTCCTGTGCGGCCTGGATTTCCGTAAAAAAGGAAGACAATTACTTTACCCTTGCCCCGGGGCAGAAAAAGGATATTGATGTAACGCTTACCGTTCCGGGAACGCTGCCGGATAAGTTATTTACCCATACCGCAGTACTGTATGTGAGCCAGATGAACCCTGTAGATGATGTAGACAGCCAGGGCGCCAATATTAAAGTAAGCATCCGATCGGGTATTAAGATATTTCACAGGCTTCCGGCAGCCAAAAATAAAAAGCTGGAAATACAGAATTTATCGTACGGGAAATCTAAAGGAATGCTGGACCTTACCTTTGATAATGTGGGAGATGTGTGGGCAGACGGTAAAATATCTGCAGAGCTTGTAAATACCAAAAACGGTAAGAAAACAACATTGGAAACCATTGTTTTTTATACGATGCCGGGCAATAAAAGAGAACTTGGCATCCCGCTTCCTTCCGGTCTGGAAAAAGGGAAATATACGGCTTCGGTAATCATAGATTACGGTGACCGGGATAATCTGGAATTAGGCGAATTAAATTTTACGTATGAGTAATAAGAAAAAGTTTCTGTTGATAATATTGCTGTTGTGCTGGATCTATGGTCCGGCCCAGGTAGCATATAATTCCTGGATCAACGGTTATATGTCAGTAAGTTCTTATGGTGGCAATACCATACCGGATGCTTACACAGCCAATTTTTCGGCAAATGGCTACCTGAATGTTCCGTATTGGAGATTATCTGTAAAACTGAAACAGCCTGTAACTTCTGCAGACGGAAATTATACGCTGCCTGCCAACAAGATTTCCTTCAGTCCGGTATCTTCTTCCGGAAATGCTTATCCGTATGCCGTTCCTACGATTTCACAGATCGGTATGCCGCTTAATGTAATCATGCAGCAAGGGCAGGAGGTATTTCTGGTTCCTCAGTCTAATGCGGCGCTCTATAATTTTCCTTTTTTATTTTTCGGATACTACTATAATCTTCAGCTTAAATACAGCCTTATGCTGGCCGGCGGTGCCTACCTCGGCAATTATCCTGCGTGGACTACCTTTTCGGCACCTATGCAGTTTACTGCTTATGACCGTTATAATAACGTTATAGGGAGAATGGATCATGTATTCCAGTTCCAGATCGGTACGCTTTCGGGAAATCCTCCGGACACTCCGGAAATGTCTCTGAAGTTTTCCGCAAATGCCGTGAACGGATTACTGGAATTTAACAGCACGAACGATTATAATAATGGGGTGAGTACTTCTTATCAAAGCGCCCTTACAGTACGCAGCAATATCAATTACCAGATTAAAATACGGTCGTTGCAGAATAATTTTACTTCTGCTGCCGGACACACACTTCCCCTGGATGCCGTAAAATTTTCGCTGGCTCCGGTTAACGGAAACAATGCAGCGGTATATCCCATTTCATTGGCTTCCTGGTCGCAGCTTGTGGCAAAAGGAGCTTACACCCAGGGTTCCGATGTATATTACAATATGAATTATTCAACCGATGCCAATGATCAGCGGTTTATTAATGCAAAAGCAGCAGACTATTCTACCACATTGCAGTTTGAGATAACCCCACAGTAATATTCGTAATGCCTAACGTCCTTTTCAGAAAAATAACGTTCGTTTTTTTGATACTGCTTACCTTTATAACGGTTTCAGCACAGCGCATTCCTGCTGTGGATATGGAGATCAGGAGTGAATCGGGTACCGAAGGACATAATATTATCGATCTTACGGTTGTCCTGAAAAATAAAGAACAGTTTCCTTTTAAAGGTAAAATTAATATCCATGCTCCGGAGGGCATCCGGGTTGCTGCCGCCAATGGAATTCCAGCCGAGCTCACTGCAGGAGAAACGGTGTTTCTGCCGGTAAAAATTATTGTCAGTAATAATGCGGTTGCCGGAGAGAAAACAATTGCCCTGAGTCTCAGCGATCTTCAGGACAATACAGTGTCGGAGAAATCCACCACTTTTAAAGTTGCTGAAAATACATCACTGAGAATACTTGCGGAAAATCCTGTGCTGTATATCAATAACATGAAAGATTCGTTAGAAGTCAGGGCCAGGGTTTCCAATCTCGGTAATACCCGGCAGAATATTACAGTGGTATTTAAGATTCCGGAAATTACCCAAGAGAATATTTTCGTTGAGAAAACAGGCAGCGTTGCAATGCAGAAAGATTCGGTATTTATCTTCAGGTTCATGCCTTCAAGCCCATTGGCAAGGACTTCCCAGTTCAGTGTTAGTATTGCCGGATTCAGGAATCCTGAAAAAGAAATTTTCGGAAACGCATCGGTATCCGTGCAGAATGTCGCTTCTTCACAACGTTACCATGATCCTCAGGATATAGTGTTGTCAGATTATAAAAAAAACAGCATTACGGCATCCTACCGAAGAGTAGGAGAAAATCTAAACATGTACCAGCTTAGAGGAGCCGGAAGTGTTAATCTGCTTTCGGGATATCTTTTTATGAGAGGGAATATCTATACTCTGAACGGTCAGGGGGAGCCTGTGATTACCAATACATATGTTACGTATCGCAATACCAATAATGAGTATACCGTAGGCAACATCAGTAAAGTCATGGAGATGTCGATGTTCGGGAGAGGTGCAGAATATGCCTGGAATTCTTCCGCAAAGGATAAGAAGCTGGAAGTCGGCTTTGTGGATCAGACCTTTAGTTTGGTGGAACGGCATTCCTTTCTGGAGTTCGGCTATGGTTTTTATGCAAGGGGCACCATGATAAAGGATGCAGCACGGAGTTTTTCAGCAACCTATGTTTTCAGGAACGATCCTTTTGAAAAGGCCCGGCATAACCTGGTGGGAACCGATATGCAGTATTCTTTTAATAAAGACTGGAATATGGCGGCTAAAGTCTATTCAGGACTCAGTGTCTATGATCAGATCAATGTTACAAAACCTTCGCTGGCTGTTGAATCCCAGTATTCCGGGAATATCCGTAAGATCAACCTGAACGGAAATTACTTCTATAGTACGGATTATTATCCGGGAAACAGACGGGGAATGCTGCAGGTACAGCAGAACATTTCTGCCAATATCAATAAAGATTACAGTATTTACGGAAATATTCTCCTTTCTGATTTTTCACCGAAATTCTACTTTTTCGATAATAATTTAATATCGGATACATTCAGGGTAGATACCGGAATCGGTTTGCCGAGGATAGGGAATGTTGGAGTTACATTAGGCTTACAGTACCAGGGTGAAAAATCCAATGCTTATAACAACTTTTTTAATACCGCACTCAGTCAGGAAAAAAAGACGTTGACCGCCCAAAGGGTTACTGACTACATGACGTGGTCGAGCCAGAATGCTAAACATTCAACGGTGATAGGACTTGAGGCCGGCCGGGTTGAATATCCTGACCGCGACAACGCCGGATTCCAGTTGAAAGCTTTGGGTAATTATACCTATAAATGGTTTAATCTGAACGTGATGTATCAGTACGGGAGCTATTTCCTTTCTGAATATGCCTTTTCCAGAGCATTCAATGAAAACAGCACATATAAAAAAGTATCCCTTTCAGCTTTCGTGAATGAAAATTTCTTCGACCAGAAGTTAACAGTTTCCTCCGGTGCTACTTATACCGATGATGTTTTTTACGGGAAATCACCTTCTGGTTTTATGAATCTTAAATATTCCGGAAAAATGTATGGAATTTATCTTAATACATCATGGTTTTATTATTCTTCACGAAGCAATAATAACAGTCTTCTCACGGTAGAAGCCGGCATTACGCTGAACCTCAAAACCAGCACTCCTGATCCTGGTAAAAAAGGAAATATTACCGCCTTTGTTTATTATGATAACAATACCAATGGTATTTATGACGAAGGAGATAAACCTGCGGAAAGCTATCTTGTAATGCTGAATACGGTATCCTTTAGAACGGATAGCAAAGGAAACCTGAATTACAAAGCGCTTCCTTTCGGAAAATATGCGCTTAAACAGATTATACAGAAAGGCTGGTATTATGATGAGACTGAGATAGAGCTCAATAGGCACAATTATGTATTGCAGATTCCATTACACCAGAACGGAACGGTAAAAGGAAACATCAGTTATGATTTCAATGAAAAGACGGCCATGGACTTTGATCCTAAATCTGGTGGGATTGTATTTAATATTTACCGGAACAATCAGCTTTTGCAACGGCTGGTAACGGATGATAATGGTGAATTCGTCTTTTTTCTTGAATCCGGCAAATACAGGATCGAACTGAATGAGAATTCGCTTCCGGCAAATACTTACGTAGAACGCACTGATGCCGAAGCAGAAGTGGAAGCAGGTAAAATACTTACACTGGAGCCGTTTATCATTAAAGTAAAAGAAAAAAAGATACGGGTGAAAAAGTTCGGGACTGAATAACTCCACAAATTTCATGATTTTACAGTTAACGATTTAAAGCAGTGATCCTGAATCTATAATTCTTTAGTATGAACAGAATAATTTAGCCTGAAAAATACAGATCGTTTTGCATACCGATATTTAAGGACACATTTAAATTCGGCTTACAAGACCATCGTACAGATATAAAATAAATCTTCTGATATACAAAAAAGAGGAGGACCTTATTTAGGTCCTCCTGTAAATGATCTTTATAAAAAAGATTATGATTTTAAATTTTCTAAATTTTCAAATTTAGCATAAGAAGATTTAAGATGATGCAAGTGATCAGAAATTGTTCTTGAGCACTCAGGATTTAAATCTCCGCTGTCCAACGCATCCTGATAAGCGTCTATCGCCGCTTTTTCTCCGAATACTACATTCTCCAGTGTAGATTCGCTTTTATCGCCGGAAAATGTGTTCTTTACATCAATCCATGCTCTGTGCAACGCTCCTGCAGTACTTGTCGTATTATCCGCATCTCCTCCGTGCTCATTAATCATTCTGATCAGATCTGATTTCATTTGTTGGGACTGTGATACCATTTGATCATAATCGGCTTTTAAACCTGAATGGTTTTCCCATACTTTTTCTTCTACTTTTGAAAATCCTTCAATTCTGTCGTTCGTGATGTTCAGTAAATCGTTTAATGTTGATACTGTTTTTTCGTTGTTCATATTAAAATTTTTAATTGGTGTCTTAGATATTTTGCAATAAGCATGCCTCTTTTAGCCGGTATTTCAAATTTTTTTAAAAATTTTTTTTGGCATAAAAAATGCTCCTAAGTTTATTTATAAACTATATATAGTATGTTTAGTTTATTTATATATTAAATTCAATCATGAATTACAGAGTTACTAGAGAAGTTATTGACCTTCTTGAAGCGTTTAATAAAGAAAATACCAATCATTATTATCCTGATACGGTTCAGGGATTCAAAACATGGATCTGTGATAAGGAATCCGCTGAATATGCTAAAAACCATGAGCCTTATTGGGAAGGAAAAGAAACTGGAAGAAGTGCAGAAAGTGCCATAAGCACTTTGCTTGTCCATCTTAACAGATATGCCAGAACTTATTCCAAATCAGCGATTGCAGATTCGGATTTCACTACCCAGGAAGATTTTATCTATCTTATTAACCTCAGGGCATTCGGAAGAATGACGAAAATGGAACTCATCAAGAAAAATATTCATGACAAGCCAGTGGGAATGCTGATTATCGCCAGGCTCCTGAAGCAGGGATGGATAGAACAGACGGAATCTGAAGAAGATCGGAGAAATAAACTGATCAGCATTACAGAAGAAGGTATTGCCGCATTGGAGCAGCATATGCATAAGATCAGAATTGCTACTGAAATTGTTGCAGGAAATCTTAACCATCATGAAAAAATGGAACTGATAAGAATTCTGAATAAATTGGACCGTTTTCATTATCCGATTTTTTCCAGAAATATTGACAGTAAAGATCTTATTAAGACGGTATACCAAGAATATTCATTTAAAAACTAACCATGAAAAAGAAAATTGCGGTAATAGGATCAGGGTTTTCAGGATTGTCGGCAGCAGCTTATGCCTCGAAAGCAGGACACGAGGTACACCTTTTCGAAAAAAACAGTGACATCGGCGGCAGGGCACGGCATTTTAAAACCGACAACGGCTATACTTTTGATATGGGGCCCAGCTGGTACTGGATGCCCGATATTATCGAGTCTTTTTTCAGTGATTTTGGTAAAAAATCTTCCGACTTCTATCATCTTGTTTCACTGGATCCGCAGTTTGAAATGGTTTTTTCCGACGGTAATATGAATATTCCGCATAATTACGAAGAGATGAAAGAACTTTTCGAAAAAACGGAGACGGGCGCCGGAAAGAAACTTGATGAATTCATGGAAGATGCCCGTTACAAATACGAAGTGGGCATGCAGGATTTCGTGAATAAACCCTGCCATTCGTGGTTTGAATTCATTTCGCCGAAAATAGCAAAAAGTGCGCTGAAGCTTGATCTTCTGACCAATTTTCAGCGTTTTGTAAGAAAATATTTTAAGGACCCTAAGTTGATTGTATTGATGGAGTTTCCTGTAATTTTTTTAGGAGCCGCACCAAGGGACATTCCTGCGTTATACAGTTTAATGAATTACGGAGGATACAAGTTAGGGACCTGGTATCCGATGGGCGGCTTTTCTAAAATTATTGACGCAATGAAAAACATTGCCGAATCCCAGGGAACCCATCTTTATGTAAATTCTAATGTAGAAAGAATTAATGTACATAACAAAAAGGTATCTTCTTTAACGGTTGATAATAAGGACATTGATTTCGATGCCATTATTGCTTCATCAGATTACCATCATACCGAATCACAACTTTTACCGCAGGAATTAAGGAACTATGATGAAAATTACTGGGAAAAAAGGGTATTCGCTCCTTCCTGTCTTATTTTTTATTTAGGATTCAGAGAGAAAATCCCGAATCTGAAACACCATACTTTGTTTTTTGAAAATGATCTGGGGCTTCATACCGAAGAAATTTATAATGATAAGAAATGGCCTACCAAGCCATTGTTCTATGCGTGCTGTCCTTCTAAAACCGACGCATCCGTTGCACCTGACAACTGTGAAAATGTCTTTCTGCTGATGCCGGTTGCACCCGGAATCGAAGACTCTGAAGAAATCCGTGAGCGGTACTTTATGGAAATGATGCTCAGGCTGGAAAAACACACCGGAGCGTCTGATCTTCTGCTGAAAATTGATTACAAGAAGAGCTATTGCATAAAAGATTTCAAGGAAGATTACAATGCCTATCAGGGAAATGCCTATGGTCTTGCCAATACTTTAGCCCAGACTGCGGTACTGAAGCCGTCTCTGAAAAATAAAAAAGTAAAAAATTTGTTTTATACGGGCCAGCTCACGGTTCCGGGGCCCGGCGTTCCGCCTTCCATTATTTCAGGAAAAATTGCAGCTACAGAAGCTACCAAAAATTGATCGATATGAAAAAATTATATGACGAACTTTCATACAAAGTAAGTAAACAAACCACCCAGCAGTACAGCACAAGCTTTTCATTGGGAATTCTCGCCCTTTCTTCAGCGATCAGAAACCCGATTTATGCCATTTACGGATATGTACGCCTTGCCGATGAAATTGTAGACAGCTTTCATGATTATAATAAAGAAAAGCTTCTTTTGAAATTTAAAGATGAAACCTTTCAGGCCCTTGAGGACGGGATTTCATTAAATCCGGTCATGCAGTCTTTTCAGGAAACTGTGCATAAATACGATATCGACAGGCAGCTGATTATTCAGTTTTTGAAAAGTATGGAAATGGATCTCCAAAAGATCGATTACAATTCAGATCTTTATAAAGAATACATTCTCGGTTCTGCTGAAGTGGTTGGCCTGATGTGTCTGCAGATCTTTGTCAACGGTGACAAAAAACAGTATGAAGCTTTGAAACCTTTTGCTATGATTCTGGGATCGGCATTTCAGAAAGTAAATTTCCTGAGGGATATGAAAGATGATTATTATACTTTGGGAAGAAGCTATTTCCCGAACCTGGATATGACTTCATTTGATAATAACGTAAAGCTTTCAATAGAAAAAGAAATAGAGGAGGAGTTCAGGCAGGCACTCATCGGAATTAAAAAGCTTCCTGCATCTTCAAGGTTCGGCGTTTATCTTGCCTACAAATATTATGTATCCTTATTTAAAAAAATTAAAAGAAAATCTGCAGAGAAAATCCTGAGTGAAAGAATAAGAATTTCAAACGGTGCCAAGATTTCTCTGATGATGAGCTGTTACGTACAGTACAAAACTTCTTTCTTATAGATTAATACCACTTAAACTATTTATATGAATTTCCTTATCCTGGCCGCCACCTTTTTTATTATGGAAGGAATAACGTGGCTTACCCATAAATACGTTATGCATGGATTTCTCTGGTCATTGCACAAAGACCATCATGATCACAGCAGTGAAGGACCTATGGAAAAAAATGATTATTTCTTTGTCATCTTTGCCCTCCCGACTATTATGCTGATGTATTACGGAACCATACAGGGTTTTAATCACTGGTTCTATATCGCCTTAGGAATTGCTCTGTATGGAATGGCTTATTTTTTCGTACATGATATTTTTATCCACCAACGGCTTAAAGTATTCCGGAATACGGAAAATCCTTATCTGTTGGCCATCCGCAGAGCACATAAACAGCATCACAAGCATACCGGAAAAGAAGAAGGTGAATGTTTTGGCTTTCTTTGGGTTCCGGTAAAATATTTTAAAATGTACTTTAATAAAACAAATAAATGATGCTGCACTACACTTACCTTCTCATTAATTTTTTTACCATCATTATTTGTTTTATTTTTTCCTTTCATCCCAAAATAAAATTTAACAGGCATTTTGGGGCTTTTCTCCTAGGCTCATTTATAGTGGCCGTAGTATTTATCATTTGGGATGCCTGGTTTACAAAAATAGGCGTGTGGTGGTTTAACGATCAATATCTGATAGGCATACGGTTTCTGAAGCTGCCTATTGAAGAGATTCTCTTCTTTTTCTGCATTCCTTTCGCCTGTATCTTCACCTATTTCTGCCTGGACAAATTTTTTAAACTGGACTGGAAGCCGCTCCGGGAGAAAGTTTTTGTAATGATTTGTATCCTGCTTGCTTTGATGATCGGGATTTATTTTATTGATAAAATTTATACCAGCATAACCTTTATTACCACAGCATTCAGCCTAGCGGTCCTGCATTTCGTTTTAAAGGTACGGTGGATCGGAAAAGCTTCATTTGTTTATTTTCTTCTCATGCCGGGATTTTTAATGGTAAATGGTATTCTGACGGGAACCGGTCTGGAATCGCCGATTGTTAATTATAATCCCAGAAATTTCATAGGCATCAGGATCCTTACCATCCCTATCGAAGATACAGTGTATGGATATGAACTTATTTTATGGAATATCTTCTTTTTTCAGAAATTTAAAAGGAAAGAGCCGGTTGAAAACAAGTAATTGGGAAATTATCTGTTTAATCTTTATTAAAATATACAGAAAGATTAATTTTTTTCAGAAAATATAAAAAATGGCCTGTTTTATGTAAAGACAATAATAGCTGTAAAGCACTTGACATCAACACACCAATCACTTAAATATAATAGTATGAAAAATTTTAACGAATGGGAAATTTCATCTTCCCTGAACAAAGAAATCGAACGTCAAAAAGCACTTAAAGCACTTGAAAAAGCGAAGATGATCAAAAGAAAGGTGGTCTATCTGCCAATGGGTGCTACCGGAAACATCAAATATAATAATTTTGTATAGCAATGAATAAAAGAAGCTGTTTCAATTCTGAAAGGGCTTCTTTTAATTATATCCCGGATCTGACTGTTATCTTAAGTCACAATTAAGAGCTTATGATCCTGGTCATAAAACTGCGGTATTTTTTATCGTTAAGTTTATCTGCACTACGAACTAAAAATTTATCAACCATTTATTAATATTATGAAAAAGACAATTTTAGCCCTATTAGCCGTTGGAACAATGGTGGCTTGTAAGAAAAACGAAACTACAACTGCAAACGAATCAGCCGATAGTACGGCTATGTCTGCACCGGCAGATACCGGCATGACAACAACTACGGGCGATTCTGCTTCAACCATGAACCAAAACAATGGTGCAGCCAATACAACGTTGAGCGATCAGGACAAAAAATTTGCTGATGCTGCTGCGAAAGGAGGGATGATGGAAGTAATGATGGGCGAACTGGCTAAGACCAACGCACAGAATGCAACCGTAAAATCATTAGGCGCCATGATGGTAACGGATCATGGTAAAGCTAACGAGGAACTTAAATCATGGGCTTCTATGGCAAAATATACATTACCGACAAGCCTTGATGCGGAGAAGCAAAAAAAATACGATGATCTGAAAGCTAAAAAAGGAGCGGAATTCGACCGTGCCTATACGGATCTGATGGTAAGCGATCATAAAATGGATATCGCCGAATTCAAGAAAGAAGCTTCATCAGGTACTGAATCTTCATTGAAAGCTTTCGCCAGCAAAACGCTTCCTACATTGGAGCATCACTTAATGGAGTCTGAAAAAGCAAAAGCTGCCGTAAAATAAGCTGTATCTAAAGTACAAGCTGTAACAATCAGCTTTATTTAAAATTAAAAGTTATCCTGAATATTCAGGATAACTTTATTTTTTGTCCTGAAATTGATTAAGGCATTGAACGGAGTTACGGCTGAAGAACGGGAATAGGGAAGATGAAAGTTTCTCTCAATTGATATTATTCATACCAGATTAACGTGAATCCGATAATATTTAATTATTTTTCAGTTTTTAAAGAAAATAAGGAAATAGAAATGATTAGGAATCTTAATAAAGCTTTCCTTTGTTCAATGCAAAAAATCGTTTAATATTCAAGACTTTTAAAAGTATTTGGTTGAAGGGACTTCCAGTATCCGGCTTTTTTCTTCCTGCCTTTAATCTGCTTTCTACTAAGAATTTACGTTAGATTAATTTAATGCTTGCAGGTTTTACTCTCTAAAGCAATATTTGTGTAGTAAATTATCAAAGTTCAGCAACACCGGAATTTCGGAGAGGTTATATCTCTTATTAAAATCTGGATTAAAGGATCATTATCAGAAATCAGATAAATATTACCGTATTCATTTTTGCATTTGTCCTGTTTATATTGAGTTAAATAAGATTCGATAATGAATTTTGAAACAGAATGTTAGATAGAGATAATTGGAATTTTGGTTTAATCCTTCAGCTCGATCCACACCGGGGCATGATCACTGCTTTTTTCCCAGCCACGGACGTGTTTATCTACACCGCCGGAATATAATCTCGGTTTCAGATATGGACTCAGCAACAGGTGATCCAGCCGGATTCCCGCATTACGGTCGTAAGATTTATAAAGGTAATCCCAGAAAGTATAGATTTTTTCTTCTGGAAATAAAGTACGGATGGAATCGGTCCATCCTTTCTTAAGCAGATCTGCAAACGCTTTCCGTACTTCAGGCCGGAATAAGGCATCATTTTCCCAACGTTCGGGTTTATGAACATCAAATGGAGTAGGAATGATATTGAAATCCCCGATCAATACGGCCGGAAGATCCATTTTTACCAATTCATCGGTCCGTTCTATGAAACGTTTGAGCCAATTTAATTTGTAATCGAATTTAAGACCCGGATAAGGATTTCCGTTCGGAAGATACAGGCAGCAGATTACCATCTGATTGACGATCGCTTCTATGTATCGGCTCTGGATATCTTCCTCATCACCCGGCAATTCCCGTTGGACTTCTGTAATTTCATATTTCTTTTTAGCTAGGATGGCCACGCCGTTCCAGCTTTTCTGCCCTTTCCATATCACATGGTAACCGGCGTCGTGAATTTCAGCTTCCGGAAATCTTTCCTGTGGGGCCTTTAGTTCCTGCAGACCTACAATATCAGGATCGGCTTCCTGTAGCCATTTGAGAAGGACAGGAAGCCGAGCGTTTATGCCGTTTACATTGTAGGTGGCAATTTTCATAAATATATTTTAACGGAATTTTGTCCCGGAATTTCTATGGTGGCCTGCTGCTGCAATACCATGGAAATTATTATAGGTGTAGTACAAATCTTTAAAGTAGATTTCCGTATCCATTTCGTTTCTCTCCAGGTATGGCATTGATCTTTCGGCAGATAATGACTCATAAGCATATTTAACTTTAGAAGCTGCTTCCTTCTTTTTGCAGTTGCAGTACCGGTGGTCATCTTTTACATGTGTTTCCAGATCGGTAACTACAATCTGAGTATTTTCCATATTTCTGGATTTGTCGAAAGTTTTACAGTCAAGTGTAAACCACGGTTCACCATGATAAAAAAAATGATCCGTGATGTCCGGATGAGTTGCGTTTTTTTGCTCCAAGGGTGCAGCTGAAAAATAACCGTTGCATTCTGTGCAGACAGCGACTTGTATTTTGATCGACATAGTGTATTGATATTAATGGTGTACCTCTGCTATATCACAAGTTGTGCCATACCGGTCTTAAATTAAATTTTTGATGAATAAATGCATCATGTATTGGAAGGGAAAGACGGAAGCTGGAAGATATTTAATTTACAGGATAAAAAAATCCCCGACTTTCGACGGGGATTAAAAAACTAATAACCATGAAAACTCAAATTAAACATGAGAAATTCGGTGCAAATATATAAACAAAAAAATAAACCCCTGCAAAAACAGGGGTTAAATTTGAAAAATATATTTAAGTGAAAAAGTGTTATGTCTTCTTATTCAAACACCGTGCCGTGAATAATTTTTCACAAAGAAAATTTTGATATAAATTACCAGATCAGGTTAATTTTTTGATCATAATAGGCTAAAATGACTTAAGAAAAATATCTCCACTTTTTTTTATGTGTTTTTTTTTATAAATTCACGCAGATTTTGCATTCTGGTATATCTATTGATGCAGGATACAGAATGACTTTTTTTCAGAATATTCCATATATTTTTGAAACTGATCTAAAAATACTTAATTATTGATTTTACGTTTCTATGATCTTAATTGTTGATGATAACCAGAGTAATCTTTATTCATTAAAAAAACTGCTTGAATCCAAAGATTTTCAGGTCGATACGGCTGATTCGGGGGAAAAAGCCCTGGGAAAGGCTCTTAAAAACGATTATGCCTTAATCATTTTGGATGTGCAGATGCCGGATATGGATGGTTTTGAAGTGGCTGAAACGTTGGCCGGGTACAGCAAAACAAAAGAAGTGCCGATTATATTCCTTTCCGCAGTAAATACTGAAAAAAAATTTATCACCAAAGGATATGCTTCAGGAGGAAAAGACTATGTTACGAAACCCGTTGATCCCGAAATCCTTCTTCTTAAGGTAAAAACATTTTACAATCTCCAGGAACAGAATATTGCGATGAAAAAGACGCAGCAAAGTCTGGAACTGGAAGTAAAAGGGAGAAGGGAATCCCAGGTAACCATGAAGTCCCAGATCGATCACTTCCACCTGATGCTGGAGTCTCTGCCTCAGATTGCTTTTACGCTCAATGAAAATGGAATTGTAGATTTTGTGAATGTAAAATGGGCTCAGTACTCGGATTCCGATAAAGAATTTCCTGAAACCCATCCTGATGATTTCAACATAAAGGAAGAACTCGAACGCTGCAGAAAGAAAGGGAAAGCCCTTGAAATGGAAGTCCGGATCAGGAATAAGGAAACCGGAAATTACCGCTACCACCTTCTCCGTATTACACCCGTACACGAAGAAAACAGCATTAAAAACTGGGTCGGGACATTTACGGATATTGATGATCAGAAAAAAGTGGAAAAAGAAAAAGATGAATTCCTGAGCATTGCCAGCCATGAGCTCAAAACCCCTTTGACGAGTATTAAAGCTTATGTTCAGCTGCTCGAAAGAAAGCTGAAGCTCAGTAAAGAAAGTACGGAAGCCGGATTTGTCACAAAGGTGCAGGACCAGATCGAAAAACTCAATACCCTCATTACCGACCTGCTGGATGTTTCAAGAATTGAAAATGGAAAACTGAAAATTACCCGCAAACCCACCAACCTGGCAAGCGTAATCAACAATGCTATTGATACGATTTTGCAGACCCATGATGAAAACAGGGTAAAAATAAAACGTGACGGAATTCTTCCGGATATTTTAATCCCAATTGATGAAATCCGCATCGAGCAGGTCTTAATCAACTTTCTCACCAATGCCATCAAATATTCTCCGAATAACAATCAGGTGATAGTAACCACCTTTCTTGATGAGGAAGAGCAGGAAGTAAGGGTAAATGTAACCGACTTCGGAATAGGAATTCCGGATTATAAGCAGGAAGCTGTTTTCCATAAATTTTACAGGGTCGAAGAATCTTCACTCCAGTTCCAGGGGATGGGCATCGGCCTGTTCATCTGTTCGGAAATCATCAAGCAGCACCATGGCAACATCGGGGTCTCAAGTAAAGTTGACGAAGGGTCAACATTCTATTTCACCTTACCATTAAATTAGTTTTCATGCCGAAAAAAATTATACGGAATCTCCAGTTTGGAGTCGCTCTCTCACTTGTTATTCTGATAGCGAGTTCAGTAGCTTCTTATTTCAGTATCCAGAACCAGATGAACCACCGGGAAAGTGTGGGAAAAAGCAGAAGGGCAGTAACCGCTGTTAAAGATGTCATGTTATCGCTTCTGGATGCCGAAACCGGAAACCGCGGTTACCAGCTTACCGGAAAAGAAAGTTTCCTTGAACCTTTCAACCGCAGCGTTGCTGAATATTCCAAAACTTTTCAGTATGCCAAAGGGCTGGAAATTACGGACCCTCATCAGAAAAAGCTGCTGAGTGAATTGGAAAAAAATGCAGATCACAACATTGCCACGCTGAAGCTTTTTGTGCAGAACCGCAGAAACGGACTCATGATGACACAGCAGCAGATTCTGGACAGCAAAGTCTATATGGACCGCAGCCGGCAGATTGTAAGGGACTTTTCGCAGTATGAAGAAAATCAGCTTGCTCTAAAAAACAAGGATCTCAACCGTTCTTCAAACACAACGGTGATGTTCATCATATTTTCTGCCATAGCCGCTATTGTTGTAACCACATTCTTCTATTTTAAACTCAGGGCCGACCTGATCCGCAGGGAAAAGCTGGAAAAAATGCTCAGGACAAAAGATCTTGAAATTTCCAGAAGGGTAAATGCCATTCAGAAAATTGCGAACCGGGTAGCTAACGGCGATTATAGTCAAAAAGTAGTGGACACTGCTGAAGATGACCTTGGAGAATTGGTGGAATCACTCAATAACATGACGGAATCGCTGAAATTTTCATTTGATACCATTAACAGAAGCGACTGGCGCCAAAAAGGTCTTGCCATACTGAATGAATCCCTTGTAGGGAATAAAACGGTAAAGCAGGTAGCTACTGCTTCATTACAGCAACTGATCGAATACGGAAAATGCATCAACGGTTCCATTTATCTGTACGATGATGGTTTATTAAGGCTCACAACAGCATTCGGACTGGAAAACAATATGAAGAAGGTTTTTGAGCCCGGAGAAGGAATGGTAGGGCAGACTTTCATCAGCGAAAAGACGCAGGTGTATAACAACCTGCATGAAGATGATTTTGTAGTGACTTTTGCAAGCAGCGCCATCCAGATTTACGGTATTATGCTAATTCCGATTTTTGCTGACGGTGTAATTATAGGAATTATGGAATTGGGATCAACTTCCAATTACGAACAGGACCGTGTAGATTACTTTGTAGAATGCAGCAGGAATATAGGCATTGCCTTAAGTGCAGCAAAAGGGAGGGAAAAAGAACAGCAGTTGCTTGAGGAAACGCAGGCACAGTCTGAAGAGCTGCAGGTACAGCATTCCGAACTTGAAAATTTAAATACCGAATTGGAAGCCCAGACCCAGAAGCTGCAGGCTTCTGAAGAAGAACTGAAAGTACAGCAGGAAGAGCTGATGCAAGCGAATGCCGAACTGGAAGAACGTTCAAGGCTTTTGGAAGAAAAGAATCACCTGATCGCCGAACGCAACAACGAAATTCAGAAAAAGGTGGAGGAACTTGCTTTGAGCACCAAATACAAATCGGAATTCCTGGCCAATATGTCCCATGAATTGCGTACACCGCTGAACTCAATCCTGCTTCTTTCCAGGCTGATGGCTGAAAATCCTGATGAAAACCTGAATGAAGACCAGATTGAATCGGCAAAAGTAATCCAGAGCTCCGGAAGCAGCCTTTTGACTTTAATTGATGAAATTCTTGATCTTGCTAAAATCGAATCCGGAAAAATGACTCTTGAATATCAGAAGGTTATTATCGAAGATGTTGTAAAAGACCTTAAAAATCTTTTCAATCCCGTATTCCAGGAGAAAAAGCTTCTGTTTAATATTGATATTGAAGCGGATGCCTGGAAAAGTATTGAGACTGACCGGTTAAGAGTAGATCAGGTATTAAGAAATCTCTTATCGAATGCCCTGAAATTTACGACCAAAGGCAGCATCGGTTTACATATTAAAAAAGATCCTGAAAAAGAAGACTTTATCATTTTCTCAGTAAAGGATACCGGGATCGGAATTGCGGAAGACAAGCAGAAGATTATTTTTGAGGCTTTCCAGCAGGCAGACGGTTCTACAAAAAGAAAATTCGGGGGAACCGGTCTGGGATTATCGATCAGCCGTGAAATCGCCCGGTTGCTGGGAGGCGAACTCATTCTGAAAAGTAAAGTGAATGAAGGCAGTGAATTCAGCTTGGTTATTCCAATAAAGGAAGCAACGGAAATTAAGCCTGCGGAAAATGATCAGAACCTGGTAAAAACAATCCGTGAAGAAGTAGAAGAAATCCAGCATATTCTGGATGAAGGGGAAGAAGAAATAAAAGAAGAAGTTAATACACTTGAAATCCCGGAAAATGTAGATGATGACCGTTACCTGATAAAAAAAGACGATAAAGTTATCCTTATCATCGAAGACGATACGAATTTTGCCAAAGCCCTGCTGAAATATGCTCACCTCCAGAATTATAAGGCAGTGATTGAAGTCAGGGGAGACCGTGGCCTTGCCGCAGCGCTGCAGTTTAAGCCTCATGCGATCCTGCTGGATGTGCAGCTGCCGGTAAAAGACGGATGGCAGGTGATGGACGATTTAAAATCGAATCCCGATACCAAGCACATTCCGGTGCATATGATGTCCTCGCTGCATGTAAAAAAAGAAAGCCTTATGAAAGGTGCTATCGATTTTATCAGCAAGCCGGTGGCTCTGGATCAGATGACAGCAGTATTTAAAACTATTGAAGAAGCCCTGAAAAAAGGACCCCAGAAAGTTTTAATCGTGGAAGAAAACGCAAAGCATGCCAGTGCATTGTCTTATTTTTTAAGCAATTTCAACATCTCGCTTTCGGTAGAAAATAATGTGGAAGACAGTGTGAAGGCACTCACTTCCGACCGTGTAGACTGTGTTATTCTCGACATCGGATCTTCGAAAGGAAATGAATACCAGATCGTAGAATCCATTAAAAGCTATGACGGACTGGAAAACCTGCCGATCATCATTTTTACGGAAAGAAACCTATCCAAATCCGAAGAACTGAAAATCAAGCAGTATGCAGACTCAATTGTTGTAAAGACCGCTCATTCGTACCAGAGGATTCTGGATGAGGTCGGTTTGTTTTTACATCTCGTAGAAGAAAAGAACAACTCCATCGAAAACGTAAGGAATAAAGCGCTGGGCTCTTTAACAGAAGTTCTGAGCGGGAAAAAAATCCTGATCACGGATGATGATGTAAGGAATATTTTCTCCTTAACGAAAGCACTTGAGAAATATAAAGTGGAAGCGGTAGTAGCCATGGATGGGAAACATGCCCTGCAACAGATTAAGGAAAACCCTGATGTCGACGTAATCCTGATGGATATGATGATGCCGGAAATGGATGGATATGAAACGATAAAAGAAATCAGGAAAATGCCTAAATTTACGAGGTTGCCAATTATTGCCATCACGGCAAAATCCATGATCGGAGAAAGAGAAAAATGCATCACTGCGGGCGCTTCAGATTATATCTCGAAACCTGTGGATATCGATCAGCTGCTTTCCCTGCTTCGTGTTTGGTTATATGAAAGTTAAACAGCCAGAATTCTGATGAACAAGAAAATTTTAATTGTGGACGATGATCCGCGTAACATCTTTGCCCTGAAACTCACCCTAAAAGCACGGGGCTATCAGACGGAAAGCTGTACCATGGCCCGTGAAGCCATATCGGTCCTGGAAAGGGACGGCCAGTTTCAGGCGGTGCTGATGGACATGATGATGCCTGAAATGGATGGATATCAGGCGATAAAAATTATAAAAGAAATGCCGTCTGCCAGAGACATTCCTATCATTGCCGTTACAGCCCAGGCGATGCCGGAAGACCGGCAGAAATGTCTGGATGCAGGGGCGGAAGATTACATTTCCAAACCTATTGATGTGGATAAATTGATAACAGCGATTGAAAAACTGATGTAAATGCTGGAACCTAGTATTATAAAAGATGAAGAAGTAGAATATCTGATCAAGGATGTTTACGATATGTACGGTTACGATTTTTCGGAATACAGCCGCGCTTCGTTTAAGCGGAGGGTCAACCGGATATGTCTCATCGACAGGTTTACCAGTTTTGCGGAATTAAGATATACCATCCTTAATGATCCTGAATACCTGAAACGGTTCATTGAAGAGATTACAGTAAATGTGACCGAAATGTTCCGCGATCCCCAGTTTTTTAAAACCCTGAGGGAAAAGATCCTGCCACAGCTGGGTACTTATCCGCTGATCCGGATCTGGGTAGCCGGATGCTCGACGGGGGAAGAGGCTTATTCCATGGCCATTCTTCTAAAGGAAGCCAATTTATACCAGAAATCGCTGATTTACGGAACCGACCTTAATCCATCGGTACTGGAAACAGCGAGAGCAGGAGTTTTTCCATTGCAGCAGATGAAGCTGTACTCCGAAAACTATATCCAGTCCGGCGGTAAAAAGGATTTTTCGGATTATTACACCGCGAACTATGACAGTGTAAAATTTGATAAAAGCCTGCAGGAAAAGCTGATCCTTTCTACACACAATCTGGTTTCTGACAGCTCTTTTAACAGTTTTCAGTTAATTATATGCCGAAATGTTCTTATTTATTTTGACCGCGGTCTGCAGGAAAGGGTATTTCGGCTATTCGACAACAGTCTGGAGAATCTGGGATTTTTGGCATTGGGTGCAAAAGAAACGATAAGATTTTCTAAATTAGACAGAAACTACCACCAGGTTGATGATCAGAAAGTCTGGAAAAAAGTAGATCATCATTAAAAACCCCTACCCATGAAAGTAAATGGCACCAACACTGAACTAATAGTAATAGGCGGTTCTGCGGGAAGCCTGCAGGTTATTATAGAGATGATCAAAAAGCTGGATGATCCGATTAGCTTTCCTATTCTTCTTGTAGTGCACAGAAAAGCCCAGGCAACAAATATCCTGCAAACCCTGCTTCAGCAGTTTTCTCGGGTGGAAGTTATTGAAATCGAAGATAAAACTGATATTCAGAAAAATAAAATATATATTGCGCCGGCAGATTACCACCTGCTGTTTGAAGATAAAAATACCATGTCGCTGGATAGTTCCGAGAAAATGAATTATTCCCGTCCGTCGATTGATGTCACCTTGAGATCGGCTGCAGAAGTTTACGAAGAAAATGTAATCGGTATCCTGCTTTCCGGGGCTAATGCAGATGGGGTGGAAGGCCTGGCGTATATCAAGAAAAACAGAGGCAGAGTCTGGATCCAGGATCCCGAAACGGCGGAAGTGGATTACATGCCTAAGCATGCGGTGGAAGAAATTGATTATGATTTAATTATTAATTCCGGTAACTTAGCGGATTATATCAATCAGCTGTAAAATAAAAAGAAATCCCTAACTACGTTAAAAATATAAAATTAGTATGAGTAAAAAGAAAATCCTGATTTTCGATGATGATAAAACCATTCTTGAAGTAATTACGATCATTTTTGAAGAAAACGGTTATCATGTGGAAATATCAGAAACCTCGCATGATATTCTGGAGAAAGTAGCCCAGTATCAGCCGGATGTGATCCTGATGGATAACTGGATTCCGAAAATAGGCGGAGTGGAGGCAACAAGGCTTCTGAAAAGCCATGAGGAATTTAAAAGTATTCCTGTGATCTATGTAACGGCCAACAATGATATCGTGGCTTTGGCCAAACAGGCACAGGCAGACGATTATGTGGCAAAACCTTTCAATCTGGAAGACCTTGAGGATAAAGTAGCGCAATACCTATAATAAACAGCAGGGTTATCTGAAAAACAGAAGTCCCTGCATCATCTGCAGGGACTTCTGTTTATTTATACTCTCCGGATTTCATATAATCCTTCTGAATGAATTCCAGTGTTCTTTAGGATAATTCCGGAGTTTCATTTTCATCGATTGTATGCTGCAGCTGCCTGTATTGATTTCTGTAATCAGGGAAGTAAGGAACCGCTTTATTTCAGGATCCGACAGGATTTTATCTGAAAAAGTAGTTGCAATAATTGGTTTTCTTGAAACTAGGTTTTCTATAAATGTATATTCATCAGTGAGGTCAATCTGTGTATTAAATTGCTGTTGAATGATATAATTTAAGTAGTTGTTGATTAATTCTTTGTTTTCTGATAAATTTTCCATCTCTTAGGGTGTTTCATGTATTACAATAATATTCATGCCACAATCATTGTTTATCTGAAAATTACTGTATTCTTTGTTATCAATTATAAAATCTTTAAGAATCTTTAGTAAAAGCTTTGGTGATTTTAAGTTTTTTAGAATAATATAAATTATTCTGCTATATCGAATAAACAAATTGCCTCTGTAATCAATTGGCTATACTTAGCAAAAAGTTATCCAAAAATGATTTTCGGCAAAAAAATTGTTACACAAATACTGAAATTATTGCCAAATCACCAAAATTTGATTATATGAAAATAAGAACTTACCAAATGCTGATTGCAGCATCAATGCTATTTGCAAGTTGTTCCGAAACGATTGATGAAAATGAGAACAACGGACCTGCACTTCCGCCAGTAGAAAACAATGCCGCCAATACCAGTTATCAGCCTGCCTTTCCGGGACAAACGCGGGCAAACGGTGTAAGAACATCTACCGGTTACGTCGGGGAAGTCGTTACTTCATCTTTATCTTCACCGTGGGGAATTACCAGTCTGCCTGACGGCAGATTGCTGGTAACCGAAAAAGCGGGAACCATGAGAATCGTCAGTACAACCGGGACTGTCAGCAGTGCAATTACGGGACTTCCTGCGGTAAACTCAGGAGGGCAGGGCGGATTGCTGGGCGTTTGTATAGATCCTCAGTTTTCATCCAACCGGATGGTATACTGGGTGTTCTCTGAAAACGTTTCAGGAGGAAATTTAACTTCGGTGGCGAAAGGAAGACTTTCCAATAATGAAACAACCATTGAAAATCCGGTGGTTATTTACAGGGCGGCACCTTCAGCCAATGTCGGGAACCTCCACTATGGCGGAAGAATTCTGTTCGACAATACCGGAAACTTATTCATCAGTACCGGGGAACGTTCGGATATTTCGACCCGGCCTCTTGCACAGTCGGTAACTGCTGCTTTGGGAAAAATTTTAAGAATTACTACCAGCGGTCAGCCGGCATCGGGAAATCCTACCTTTGCACAGTCGGGAGCATTGCCGGAACTGTACAGCATCGGGCATAGGAATCCGCAGGGCATTGCCATCCATCCGGTAACCGGAGAATTATGGCAAAGTGAGCACGGCCCGAGGGGTGGTGATGAAATCAACAGGGTACAGGCGGGTAAAAATTACGGCTGGCCAACCATCACTTACGGAATTGAATACAATGGAGCCACTATTGGAAACGGAATTCAGCAGCAGTCAGGGATGGAACAGCCCGTGTATTACTGGGATCCTGTAATTTCGCCGAGTGGAATTACCTTCTATAAAGGAAACACCATTCCTGAGTGGCAAAACAACCTTTTTGTTGCTTCATTGAGCGGGATGCATATTGCCAGATTGGTGATCGAGAACAATAAAGTTGTCGGTGAAGAAAGGCTGCTTGCCAGTGAAAACCAAAGGTTCAGAGATATTACCCAAGGTCTTGACAGCAACCTGTATACGGTAACGGACGGCGGAAAATTATACCGCATCCGTAAGCAGTAAGCAATTGGCTTTTAACAGCTAATAACGGTATGAGTCTTATAATTTGCAGAAAGTAATGCATAAGTATTGCTCTCTGCAAATTTTTTATTGAATTTTAAAATTTCGCTTTCAGAATTTTCTGATTTTAAAACTATTTTCCGCCGCCATCATTTTTCTCAACATCGGTTTTGGTATTTCCTTTCACTTTCTGGTTTCCGAAACGTTTTACAAAAGAGATTGAAGCACCGTACCAGTCCCATTTCGAAGCATTCCTGAAAGTTCCGCCCTGTACATAAGTCGTCGCATCGTAATTCGGCCGCTGGAAAATATTCATCAGCTGAAGGCTGACTTCCATCTGGGTTTTCGGGAATATTTTCGTTGCCGAGATATTATGGAAGATATTCGGCTTGTTGGTGACAGAGTTTCCGTTGTTCTGGTTGGAGACCTCAACCCATGCACTGATATTGATGTTTTTATTAAAAAGATTCGTATATGAAAGATTGGTGGAGGCACTCAGGTAACTGATGTAGCTGTCGGCATTGCTCAATTTGTTTTTCAGGTTGAAATCGCTGTTGTCGATATAATACCAGCCCAAACCTACATTTACGGTGAATTTGTTTTTGAAAAAAGTCTGGTTTGTATTGGCAAATACATAATATTTATGCACCTTGCCTGCGAAGTTGGACTCCTGGGAAATGGTTTTGCTTCCTTCCGTAATATAATCGGTCCAGTAATCCTGATCGGTGAACATATACCTTGCGGAAATAAAATACTTTTTAAGGATTCCCAGTTTCATATAAAGCCGGTCGCTGGGGTTGGGCTCCAGACTGATGTTTCCTCTGGTGTAAAATCCGTCGCTGTTAGGGATCAGGAACGGGTTGAATTCCGCGTACCACGGACGCCAGATGTTTTTATTGTAAGTTAAGCTCAGGTCATATTTATCGGAGAAAGAATATTTCAGCAAAATATTCGGTAACAGTTTGCCGTACGAATCTTTACGGGAAGTACCGGCAACGTCCTGCCGGATTGTATAATCGATGTGTTCGTAACGGAGCCCGATGCGGGTTTCGAGTTTTTTGAAAAAAGTCTTGCTGTAATTGGCATAAAGCGAGTTGATGTTGTCTTCATAGTGAAATACATCATGGCTGCTGAGTCCTGAAAGCATATTGCCGTAAAGGCTGTTTGGAATTATATTATTGTTAAAATCCATTTTTCCTCCTACCTCAAAGGTACCGCCTGATTTTCCAAGCGGCTGGGTGTAATCTGCTTTTACATAATAATTACGGTTTTCGGTATCGGTAAGAACCCCGGTTTCCTGATTCTGTATTACAGGTGGTACCGCATTATCGATGATGCTTTTAACGAAAAAGTCGTTGATGAAATTACCGTAGTAATTGCTGCCCAGATTGATATCCAGTATTTTATTCTTTTCCTTATCGTACCATTTGTAGAAAAGGTTGGTCCCGAAATTCCGGTTCAGGCCGCTGGAGTTCTGGCTTTGGACGTACGAGTTGTCGAATTTATCGCCGTTTATATATTTCAGTCCGTCAGCGCCGGAATTAGACAGGGAGTTGCTCTGGTAATATTCCAGAATCATTCCTACCGTATTTTTGCCGTTAAGCTCAAATTCCGAAGTCGATGAAAGAGACGGGCTTTTGGATTCGGATATGGTTTTTGAATTCCGGAAGGTGGTGGAACGATCTTCATACATCTGCTGAATGCTGGAGTTGCTCTGTACACTGGTATTGTTGGCGTAGCTGCCGATCAGGGTCTGGGTAAAATTTTTCTTATGGTAATTGACGTTGAAATTGATGTACTGCGAGTTTTTGGTATTCTGACGGTTGTTTAAGGTAATGCTTCCTTTGAATCCTTCGTCATCCCTTTTTTTCAGGACGATATTGATCACGGATCCGGTGGCTTCGTACCGTGAAGATGGACTGGTAATCACTTCAATCTTCATTAGGTTGTCGGCCGGGATGGTTTTTAAATATTCCTTTAATTCTTTTCCGGTAAAAACGGATTTCCTGTCGTTGATATACACGGTAACCGTTTCGCCTTCCGCTTTGATGGCGTCGTTGTTATCGATGCTTACCAGCGGCGTCATTCTCAGCACATCCCAGGTCGTGTTTCCGGCAAGCACGGAACTGTTGGCAACGTTGAAGACGGTTCTGTCGACTTTGGATTCTATAGTGGGTTTTCTTACCGTAACGGTAACGCCCTCAATGGCTTTTTCCTTTGATTTAAGGGTGTCCTTCTCCGTTTGTGCAAAGGTGAGAATGCCTGCCAAAAAAGCAATGGGCATCAAAATATTTTTCATGTAAACCAGGTTTCTACCCATAAGACACCTAAGGGAGAATATTTGTTACATCAGATCGAATTTATTCTACAAAATATTTTAAAACCGTAAAATCGTTTTATATAAAAAAAATAAAAAAGGCTGTTCCTGAAATACCGGACAGCCTTTTGGTTTTTATTGAATTACCTTGTCTTTCTTATTTACCGTATGGGCTGAAAAATATCCGAGCGCGCCGTTGCTGATGTTGCCTGGCGGATTGGCAGGGGTTATGCCTGATCCGGCACCGCCATCCAGAATCTGGAGCAGGGCGGAATAATAAGTAAATATATTCTGGTCGATACACTGCATTTCCACATGAATGGTATCTCCTGCATTTACTTTGACGCCGTCTTCATCATTAGGCATCAGCAGTGGCCTCTGATTAGGCAGCCCGTTATTCACGTTATCGGAAAATTCAGCAAAAAACTTCTGGGAACCATTATTTACCGAATAGATGAAAAGATAACGGTTGCCAAGTGCCGGGGGATCCGTAAAAACCGGCAGCAGGGTATAGGTGGTTTCTCCCGCTATCAGAAAAGAATCCTGATCCAACCCGTCGAACGATACCGGCTGCGGCATGGTGCTCCGGGCAGAATACTGCTGTCCTTCCGCATTCACCTTCAGTGTATAGGTTCTTCCCGGTTGTGCGGTGAAAGTATTGGTAACGTAATATCCGTCTCCTGCGTAAGTCAGGGTTTCGGCCTGCCCCGCATTATCGCTTACCACAACCTGCGCATTTTCAATAGCAGTGTAAGGTAGAGAAGAGCTGTAAGGCACCGACTTGGTAATTTTAACAAGATAAGGCCCGCCCCCGTCTGTGATATTTCCTTCGATCACAATTTTTCCGCTTTGGTCGTCCAGGTCAAGATCGATGTCTTTTTCACATGAGGTCAGAAACAACAGGGATAATATACTTAAAAACAGATTCTTCATCGGTTAAAATTTAAAATTATAGGTAATATTCGGAACCCAGCGGAACAGCGAAGTCTGTACGGCGCGGTAGGTTCCCGGATTGTCCGGATTGTCTTTGAAGGCGATGGAGTAGGCGTTTTCCCTTCCGTAAATATTATAGACCCCAAAAGACCAGGAACCTCTGAAACGCTTATGGCTTTCGGGTTCGTACGTCACATTCAGGTCCATCCTGTGATAGGCCGGCATCCGGTCGGCATTCCTGCTGCTGTACTGGAGGATGGCCTGGTCATTCAGCACGTATTTTCCGGTCGGAAAGGTAACAGCATTTCCGGTGCTGTACACAAATAATCCTGAGAAAGACCATTTGGGATTCAGCTGATAGGTAGCAACCACCGCCAGGTCGTGGGTCTTATCTATCCTCGCATTATACCATTGGTTGTCGTTGATTCCTTCGATCTTTCTTTCGGTTTTGGATAAAGTATAAGAGATCCAGCCGGTCAGTTTTCCGCTTTTCTTCTTGGCGATCAGTTCCAGTCCGTAAGCTCTTCCTTTCCCGAACAGCAGTTCACTTTCCACATCTGCTGCCGTATCGAAGGTAATCTGCGCCCCGTTTTTATAATCGATCTGGTTTTGCATGGATTTGTAGTACACCTCAGCATTCAGCTCATAATTGTTGTTGCCGAAATTCCGGCTGTAGCCGAAGCTTACCTGGTCTGCAATCTCCGGCCTTACTGTGTAGCTGGTTCCGATCCATTGATCCGTCGGGTTTCCGCTTCCGCTGTTGCTCAGAAGATGCAGGTTCTGGGTATTCCGGGCATAGCCCCCTTTGATGCTGCTTACTTCGTTGATGCGGTAATTGGCGGTAATTCTCGGCTCTGCATTAATGTAAGTTTTTCCGAATTTACCTTTACCAAGGAATTCCGAACCGGTAAGCGCTCCTTTATCATAAAGGTTATAAGTGTCACCTCCCAGGACACTGAACAGCGAGAGCCTCAGCCCGTAGTTGACCGTCAGTTTTTCAGTCGCTTTAAAATCATCATTGAAGTAAAACGCATTTTCCCAGGAATACCTTGGGTTTCTTGGATAGCTGCTCACGCTCGTTCCCGAAGCGCTGCTTGGTGTGATGATGTGATATACTGACTGCAGCCCGAATTTTACCGAATGCTTATTGCCGGCAAACCAGGTGAAGTCCTGCTTCAGGTTCCAGTCTTCGATCTTGGAAGACAGCCCGAAGGTATTGTTGTTGCTGCTTACGCTGAAATCGTAGTTGTAATTGCTGTAGATCAGCGAGGTGTTGGAAAATAATTTACTGCTGATGATGCTGTTCCAACGGAGAGTCGCCGTGGTATTTCCCCAGTTTGAAGCAAAGGTATCGCCCAAGCCCAGCACGTCGCGCCCGAAATATCCGGATAAATACAACCGGTTATTGTCATTTACCTGATAATTGGCTTTTAAATTCAGGTCGTAGAAATACAGCTTGTTGTCTTTAAAATCATCCGTCGCTTTCAGGAACAGATCGGCATACGTTCTCCTTCCCGAAACAATAAATGATGATTTCTCCTTCTGGATGGGTCCTTCCACGCTTAATTTGCTGCTGATAATCCCGATTCCCCCATTTATGTTATAATCTTTGTTGTTCCCGTCTTTCATCTTTACATCCAGTACTGAAGAGAGCCTTCCGCCATATTGTGCCGGACTGTTTCCCTTGATGATGCTGGCATCCTTCAGGGCATCGCTGTTGAAGGTACTGAAGAAGCCAAGCAAATGGGAAGCATTGTATACCGTTGCTTCATCCAGCAGGATGAGATTCTGGTCGGTAGCACCGCCCCGCACGCTGAATCCGCTGTTTCCTTCGCCGTTGCTCTTAATTCCCGGCAGAAGCTGGATGGTTTTCATTACGTCCTTCTCTCCGAACAGGACAGGAAGCTTTTCAATATTCCTGATGCTGATCGTTTCCGTGCCCATCTGGGCAGAACTCAGGTTTTTGTCTTTCTTGATGCCTGAAACAACCACTTCATCAATGGTAGCCGTTCTTGCTTCACTTTCTCCTGGATCCAGCAGCAGATCCTGTTTGGTATTATCTTCTATTGCAATTTCCTGCCGGAAGTCTTTAAAGCCGGGGGTGGAAATAATCAGGTGATAAGTTCCTTGTGGCAGAGATAAGGAATAAAAGCCGTAGTCATTTGATATGACGGAAATACCGGGGTTTTCAGCTACCTTTACGGTAACGCCGATGAGCAATTCACCGTTTTTCCGATCTTTTACTGTACCGCTCACCGAGTAATTCTGCTGGGCAAAAACAACCGTGCTGAAACAGAGTGCTGCTGCAGAAGCGGCGGTTTTCATAGATAATATCTGCATGTAAGTTTCTTTGTTATTCGAATGAAAGTTTAAATATAAGCCTAATACTTTTCAAGTATATAAACAATCGGTGAATTTTTATCAAACAGCCGTGAAAATACCGCTTTACGCTATCCGATTAAATATGATTAAAATATTACCATTAAGGTTAAGTTCTATGTAAAATGAATTTCTATAGTCAACGGGAATTTTTATCCTGAGTCCGTCGGAAGAAGCCCATTTATTCGGCCTTAGCCAAATTTATAATAATAAGAAAGTTCCCGCCTATTCCTCTGATTTCTGTTCAGATTCCAGGTTATCTGAATGAATACCGTTTAAAAATATCATATTTTTGCGAAAATTCTTTCCGGTTATGAAAAATGCTTTAAGTTGGACCTTGGTTTTATTTCTTATCGTTTCGCTTTTGCATAATTGCCTGAGCAATAAGGTGCAACAAGAGATCGACCGGAAAAATGCTTTTATGGATCGACTGAGGAAAGTATATTCATCAGGTGATATTTCGAAGTGGCCGAAACCAATCCTGGATCCGGAGTCTGTACCTTCTTTTGTGGAGATCGGTCATTTGCCTGAAAATTCATTTCCTGAAGATAATCCGTATTCGAGAGAGAAGGAATTATTGGGGAAAACGCTTTTTTTTGATCCCAGGCTCTCGAAGTCTAATCAGATTGCCTGTGCTTCATGCCATGATCCGGAACTGGGCTGGTGCGACAACAGGACGTTTTCCTTCGGCCACGACCGGCAGTCCGGAACCCGTAATGCCATGAGTATTCTGAATGTGGCTTATGCCCGATCGCTCTTTTGGGACGGCCGTGCAAAAACACTGGAAGCACAGTCGCAGATGCCGATTGAGGATGAAAAAGAAATGGGGGAGCACATCGATATTGCCGTCGGAAAAATTTCAGGGATCAAAGGATATGACGTCTTATTTAAAAAAGCATTCGGTGATAAATCGGTAACCAAAGACCGGATTTCGAAAGCCATTGCCGCTTTCGAAAGGACGATAAAAAGCAGACCCGGAAAATTTGATCTTTTCATTGACGGAAAATCTGATGCATATACCAATGACGAGTTGATGGGTCTGCATCTTTTCCGCACAAAAGCACAATGCATGAACTGCCACAATTCGGGGTATTTTTCCAATAACCGTTTTGAAAATATAGGGACCTCCCGGATGGGGGAAAAAGGAGAGGACCTGGGAAGGTATCTGGTTACGAAAAGTCCGGAAGATGCAGGGAGATTCAGGGTGCCCGGCCTGCGTGAAGTATCCCGGACAGGACCGTGGTTCCATAAT
>NZ_VTSX01000059.1 GCF_008329705.1 Chryseobacterium sp. SN22
TTAATTGGTATTTATTTAATCTCCTTATACTTGGGTACCAGCGCTTTCATCACGCCCCAGGCGATGAGATAGGCTACGGCACCGATTGAGAAAATGATCATGTAGCCTTTGTCGATGCCGTCGACCACCACGGCTCCTGACTTTTTCAGGCCCTCGAAAAAACCATCCGGCAGCCGTTCGTTAGTGTACTGCGGGTATTTTTCCAGAAGCGGTATTCCGTTGACCGTGGACCAGGCTTTGTGGGCATGGTCGAATAATACGCCTGAAGATTTGTTGATGATAAACGAACCGATGCCCCCGGCCATCCCGCCGATCCCCGTAATGGTCGCAATGGCTTTTTTCGGGAACATATCGCCGACGGTGGAAAAGATATTCGCCGACCAGGCCTGGTGCGCCGCGCCGGCAATCCCGATGATCAGAACCGGGATCCAGTAGGTTATCGAGCCCAGAGGCTGTGCCAGTAGGGCCAATAGCGGGAAAAAAGCAAAGATCAGCATCGCTTTCATCCTTCCCGAATAGGCGTTCATCCCTTTTTTCTCCACAAAGTATTTCGGAAGCCAGCCCCCGATAATCGACAGCAGGGTAATTACATATAAAACAAATAAAGGAAAGGCGCTTTGCGTGGAATCCATCTGGTAAACCGAGCTTAAATAAGCCGGGGTCCAGAACAGGAAGAACCACCACACCCCGTCGGTCATGAATTTCCCGAAGGCAAATGCCCAGGTCTGACGGTGGCTGAAACATTCCCTGTAGGAAAACTTTCTTTCGGGAGCCGGAGATTCTTCCGTATTAAGTTCTTCGTGGTCCTGGTTGATGTAAGAAAGCTCGTGTTCATTGACTTTATGGTGCTTATGCGGTTTCTTGTAGTAAAATACCCAAAGCCCCATCCATAAGAAACCTAAAGCTCCGATGATGATAAA
>NZ_VTSX01000060.1 GCF_008329705.1 Chryseobacterium sp. SN22
ATCCAAACAGGCAGAAATGCAGCAGGAACCAATCACCACGTGGCTTTCAGAGTAAAGGATGACCGGGTTTTAATGGAATTCCGTGAAAAAGTAAGGTCTGCAGGTCTGAATATCACTCCGAAAATAGACAGGGATTATTTCTATTCATTGTATTTCCGTGAACCGGGCGGTGTTCTGTTTGAAATAGCCACCGATAATCCGGGTTTCACTGTGGATGAGCCTTTAAGCGAATTAGGAAAAAATTTAAAGCTTCCAAAACAGCATGAAGGCCTTCGTGAAAGAATAGAATCAGTGCTGCCGAAATTATCATAGGATATCCTGCAGTTTCATAAGAAAGGGTAATTTAGATAAACAAACATTAAACATTAAATAAAATGGAAACCACAAAAGTAGTTTTGGGCAATGTAAGAGGGGAAATTCAGCTTTTCTCAGACGGTAAAAAGGCGGGTAAAATGGATATTTCGGTGATTAAAGACAAACTAACGGTTTATCATACCGAAGTTGATGATGAATATGCAGGAAATGGTTTTGCGAAAATATTGCTGGATAAGCTGGTGGCTTACGCCCGGGAAAACAATCTGAAAATCGTTCCGCTTTGTCCGTACGTTCACGCGCAATTCAAACGTCATCCGGAAGAATACAATGATGTCTGGTTCAAAGAAGAAGCATAAAAT
>NZ_VTSX01000061.1 GCF_008329705.1 Chryseobacterium sp. SN22
TTTCTTTCATTACTAATTGTATGAGTATAAAGTTAACCCTATAGTAGAAAGAGCATGAAAAACGGATGCAGGAGGGTAATAAAAGGAAATGCGAGACTATGATTAAATAGATGTTTCAAGAACTAAAAATAAAGCGTATCGATAAAGGCCTATTAATAACAATTACATTTAAAAATTGATAAAATGCTTTGCCTATCTAAGTAGAACTTAAGCATCTGTGGCAGAAGGTATTTTTTATATCGATGCAAGAAAGTTTTCTATAAGTGACCAAAAAGTATGGTCAATTGAAGAAAGTTCAGATACACCTGATTCATATCGAAATTAAATTTTAGAGTCAGTATTAGAAATATAAAACCCCTCATCTATTATAAGTCAAAATTTCGCACTATAGTTCAAGATGCAATAGTGATTTTCATTTCCGTCTAGACATCAGGATAAGCATACATAACAAAAAAAGCTCCTTAAAAAAGAAGCTTTTCTGTGACCCCGGAGGGACTACTAACAATATTTCGCTTCGTTTCTATTTAGTTCATTTCATTTATTTTCAGCACATTATGATTTTAAACAAATCGTGATGATTTCTACTGATCTATTTATTATCGGGGGC
>NZ_VTSX01000062.1 GCF_008329705.1 Chryseobacterium sp. SN22
CAGAATCGGTATGGGAAATTTCCAGGATGCCTTTACGGTTATCCGAAGCTTCAGTTGTTCATACATTTCTTGTATGCATACCATAACTTGTTACTCTATGTATAGCATTTCCACCTGTAACATTACCTGTCCACGAATCAATAGCGTAATTAGAAATTCTATTTTTTTGCAGCGCCACTATTATTTTCAGTTTTCCAAAATTTCTCCATCTCTTTTAAATTTTACTTTAAATGCATGTTCTCTGTTGTGAAAAGTTTTTTTAATTCCTTCATCAGTTTCAATTTTTTTTAATACAACTTTTCCTTTTTCGGGTGAAGAAAAAGATTCATCCATCTCAAAATATAGAGGGATTTGACTACCTTGTATAAAAGCAGATCTATTGCTATACTTAAGCCAAAATCTTTTTGAAGAATTAGAAACTGTACTAATATATATTATATATACTTCTGCACCTTCTTTATCTAAAACTAAACCTACATCTTTATCTTCTTTATTTCTTTTCTTTATTTCTTTATTAAGAATTTCTGTCACCGAGGCAGGTAAAAAGTATATAATTTCTGATTTTGTTTTTTGTATGTTACAACTGTAT
>NZ_VTSX01000063.1 GCF_008329705.1 Chryseobacterium sp. SN22
GAATAAAGCACTGAAGTGGGTGATTTAATAACCCCGGGCGGAGCCCGGGTTAAGCTGTCATATTTCATCAAGCGCTGCAGGGGCGTCATCATTCAGGCAGCCCTTATCGATTCGCCTTACCATATTTATAGTATACTTTATTATTTACTTATTCTTCAGATAATCTATTTTGTATCCTTTTGTTATTATAACATCATCTGCTGTCATGATTTATTTATCCATTACCGATCAGCCACCATCCATTGTCCATTGTTGGCTCCACGGATTTGTCCCTTCAGAACTTTTTTGATTTCCTTCTATTGATTTCCCCGGATTTCAACCAGGGCTTTTTGGTTCCGCCCCTTCGGGGCGGGGCGTCGCTTTCTAAGCCTGTTGTTTTCATCAATTCCATCCCTCTTTCCTTTGTTTATGCTTGTTTTTCTTTTTCTAACCTTTCTAAAAACCCTCTTTTCCCTTGTGACGCTTAGCCTCTGCCTTAAGCTTAACTTTTACCTGATCTTATCCGAATCTCCCTTTCAACCTTTGTCCGGCTTTATTCCCAGTGCTCTCTTTTAAATTTTTCCTC
>NZ_VTSX01000064.1 GCF_008329705.1 Chryseobacterium sp. SN22
CTTGATTCAGTTATAAAATAACTAAGGAGTATATGGGCTATCATACATACAATAATTGTTTTGAATCTGCTGTCCCCAGTTAATGCATTGATCTGCTGTCCAATCCTGACAGGTATAAGCTGATGTACAAGTTACAACCACTGTCGCACATTGTACTCTTTTTGTTGCTTTATTTTTTAAGGTTGTTTTATTCTTATCTTTTGAAACAACTTCCTTTTTTCTTTTGAAAATGATTCTTTCTTATTTTCTGACTTTCCATCACTTTCATATTTTGCAGAAATTGTATTTGCACTTATAGCTCCTGCTACCAAAATTCCTGCTAATAAAATTACTTTTTCATTGTGATAAATTTTTATTATTAAAATTTCGTCTAAACTTTTGCGCATCAGTTTCAACACTTCAAAGTAAAATAAAAAATGTGGTACATACAATAGGTTTAATCACTTTTTATTGAAAAATTTATTATGTTAAAT
>NZ_VTSX01000006.1 GCF_008329705.1 Chryseobacterium sp. SN22
ACCTATATCCGTTATGAAGGAATCGGCTTGGAAAACAACAGGATCGGCTACCGGCTGTATCTCGACTGGCGAAACGCGTAGGTGATAGCATAATGTACTTTAACTGCTACATTTTTTCAAAAGACGATTCTTTAAAAGTCGGAAAAGTCAAAAATTGGAATAATAGTATAATAAATCACTGGATATTAAGAAAATAATCTAGTATATACTTTTCTTATTTGCTGAAATTATTAAAATGAGAATCATTTACAAGTAAATCAAGATATTTTATTTTGATTTGTAGGAACGATTATTGTTATTAAGATCTATTTGCACATAAAATGTTTGGAGAATCTTGGGCCGATAACGGCGATCGTTTTTGGACGTGCTTATGATCTTTTACTTAAGATGCTGCCGGGATAGATCACAGCTGGCGGTAGTTGGTCTAACAACTTGGAAAACGCAAAATGTTTAGAAAATTATGGGTTAAAGTTAATTTGAAGAGAAAAAAATAAATTTCTAAAGCAATTGGTTTATAAAAAATGATTTTCCTTTTTACTGAAGCTAATTAATAAAAACAGCAGGAAAGTATTTCATGGTTGAGCTGAATCTAAATTTCAGATGAAAATAATGTTTTTCAGTAAATAGGCAGAAATTCTTTCTGTAAAATTTCCTACTGCCATACCCTTGTCATCATCTGTCTTATCTTTGCACTATAAATAACCATTATGAGCTATTGCACCGTTATTGAAACCCTGCAGCCCGAAAGCAGAAGGGCACTTCACCAAAATTATCACGACAATTATTACGGTTTTCCGATTCATGACGACAACGAACTTTTCGGAAGGCTAGTGATGGAAATCAACCAGGCAGGTCTGAGTTGGGAAACCATTCTGAAAAAGGAAGAAGGGTTCAGAAAAGCATATGACAATTTTGAGATCGAAAAAGTTGCAGCGTATACCGAAGCTGACCGTGAAAGGCTGCTTGTTGATCCCGGAATTATCAGGAACAGATTAAAGATCAATGCAGCCATCGAAAATGCAAAAACCATTATCGGGTTACAGAAGGAATTCGGTTCGTTCGAGAAATGGCTGGACCATCACCATCCGAAAACACTGCCGGAATGGATGAAGCTTTTTAAGAAAACCTTTAAATTCACCGGCGGGGAAATCGTCAACGAGTTCCTGATGAGCACGGGCTACCTGAAAGGCTGCCATTCGGAAAGCTGTCCGGTGTACCAGAAAGTGCTGGAACAGAATCCGAAATGGCTGGAAGGATGATAAGCAGAAAGAGGGAAGCTGGGTGCTGGAAGTTTTTAGTAAACAGTAAGAATAATTAATGTGGGTCTGATGTAACATAGAATTAATTATTTGATATTCAATGTATTGTGATTGTCAACAGCGTCAGGCTTTAGCCCGATGTGAAAATTGCAATTCCAAATCGGCTTTAACCGAAATTTTACCAAAGTTTTGGCTAAAAACAATCTTTCTTCTAAATTATTAAAATGGGCTCCCTTCCCTTCGTCAAGCTCAGGATAATATTGCCAATTCATATTGATATTTGAACATTATATTTACAATATTTAAATTAATCCTGATTGGCTTTTAATCCTTTCCGTCAGCATCGAAATAATCCTTTTATTAAATGATTTGGTGTCGGAAAGATAGAACTTCATTTCTTCCGGAGTCAGCATGCCGATGGTCATTCCGATAAAGATATTACGGAGGGCATTATCTTTCTGCAGGCTCTGATCAATAAAATTTATTTTCTTTTCCTTTTTCAGCGTCTCAAAATCTGAGGTTTTACGCAGCGCATAATCTTTGAAC
This sequence comes from Chryseobacterium sp. SN22, assembly GCF_008329705.1. Taxonomy (GTDB): domain Bacteria; phylum Bacteroidota; class Bacteroidia; order Flavobacteriales; family Weeksellaceae; genus Chryseobacterium. The sequence goes on from NZ_VTSX01000006.1 coordinate 1,806, forward strand.
AGCATCAGATACACTTCATTCTGCAATTTCAGAACAGGACGGAGCGTCTGGTTTTGGAAGATTTCTGTTTCGCTGGTGGTATCGAATAGGGGAAGATCCAATGTTTCCCGTAAATCGGTTTTATTAATCATCAATGGAAGTTTCTTAATTTAAAATTTATTTTTGATGCCAGCTCAATCCGCAGTATCTGCATTGTTTTGCAACAGGGGTTCTTGCCAGCTTGCCGCAGTTCGGGCAGTTGTTGAAAAAGATCTTTTCCGGTGTTTGCGCTACAATACGTTTGGCCACGTCGGTTTCAAATTCCTCATACCCGTTCCGGAGCAAATCATCCGTTTCAGTTGTCTGACGGATCCAGCCTTTTTCTATCATGATTTTCCGTTGCTTTTCATTATCGGAAGATTTATACATATACATCTGATATTTCAAGGCTGCCTTTTCATCATCTGTCATGAGATGGCCGAAATAGCGTATAATATATTTTACGGTTTCTTTGTCCATGAATTTAGTTATTTAAAACAAAATCAATTCGTTTTTCAGCCTCTTTTTTTGAAATTCCCCGGTGGAAATCTTTCACAAAGGGATGATCATGGCTTTTATGAGGGTAGATGAAAGGTCTTCCTAGTTTATTATCGATAAAGACGTCGGTAGGAATAGAATTGCTGAAATCGTAGTCCGGAAGGTAGCTCGCCAGCCATCCAAAACATCCGCCTTCAAATTCTTTGTCGTCATAATGTTTCACGTAATTCTCAGAACTTTTTTCGCTTAGAGAAACCCAGACCCCATATTCAAGATCCTGGCAGTCGTCATGTACTTCCTGCACCAGAACACCCCTGATAAAATAACAGGTTTCATCCGAATACCGAATAATGCAAAGATCGGACGTTAATTCGGAATTCTTTATTTCATCTTCAGATAAACCGGAATAGGGATATGGTGCAGAATAGGCTATTGCAGGCCAGTCTTCTTTTTCTTCGCCACAGCATGGGCAGGTGTATTTTATCATTGTTTTTTAACGATTCTGGAACTCAGAATTTGTTTGTTTTTTGAAATAACCCGTATCTGATAGACTCCAGGTATCAATGATTCCAGATTCATATCAAGTTCCTGTCTCTCTGAAAAATACTCGGCATACACTTTTTTTCCGGAGCTATCGTAAACCTCTGCTGTAAGGATTTCATATTTCTTATCGAGAAGTATTGAAATATTTTTAATAAATGGATTAGGATAGATTTTATAGGAGTAAACTACTTCTGATTCCTGTGTTGCCAGATTGGAAAGATCATTAAAGAAATACACTGCTCCTGCGCTTGTACTGATATTATTGCCTGCGGAATCAAAATCATGATCTGGTGCCCCGACAACAACGTTGTTATTGTTAACGCTTAATCCGTAACCGAAACCGTCATAAGGATGGGAATCATTATTAAAGATCTTTTGTTTTTGCACCCAGATATTATTTTCAAGTCTATATAAAAATACGGCACCTCCATTCGTAATTTCGTTGGTAGCACCCGGTGCATTGATTGCCAGTAGATTATTATCTATAGATATTCGTGATCCGAAATAAGTAGCCCCATTGTTAATGGTTTGTACATAATTATATTGTCCTGTTGCCTGCTCAAGCTTATAAACAGCGACAAATCTATTTATGCTGTTGGCTGCTGTTATAAAAAGATAATCCCCGTTGGCATGGGTGGTAAATCCGAATTGATTTGAACCTGTAACCGGGGAATTGATCGTCTGGTTAAGTTCCCAGGTATTTGAAGAGATGTTCTTCTTATAGATCGTAACCTGACCCGTATCAGACGTTCCGTTAACCACTTGATTTGAAGAGCCTATAAAAATTCTGTTGTTGTAAACATACGGATTTGAATTATATATCGATGGAAAATTCTGCTTAAAATCAAACATCTGGCTGCTGCTGTTATATTCATAAATAGTAAAGCCCTTTCCTTCTGTACCTACGGCAAGAGTATTGGAATCCGCTCCGAGCCGGTATCCGAAATGAGTATAAGCAGCAGCAACGGCAGGCATAAGCTTTTGGACCTGAATCCAGTCTCCGTTGTTGTTTTTACTGAAAAAATAAACAGCACCTACTGCGAAGCTTGTGCCGGATCTTTTTTCAGCAGCTCCTATAAACAATTTATTGTCATCTCCTAAGGCAAATGCTTTTCCAAATTCATCACTGCTGCTGCGGTCGCTGGCAACCAGCTTGGTTTTCTTTACCCAAGAATTATTTTGCCATTCAAATACATAAAAGCTTCCGGCTTTAAATAAACTATTTTGGTCATTCGAATCATAATAATTTCCGTGTAATGAACTATATAAGAAATTATTTTTCAGCAGCAGATCGAACCCGAAAGAGTCTCCACCCTGTCTTATAACAGGAGTTAATTTACTGGTTTGAGTGAAATTTTGGGCAGAAAGATTTATGATAAAAAATAAAGAGGAGATAATATAAAACTTTTTCATTGAATTTTTTTGACAGGGTTAAAAATTTTTACCAAAAATAGGTAATTATTTAATAGTAAAACCTTAACACTGTTTTTACCCCACCGTCTTCGTATCCTCCTCCTTCAGAATCTTTTTCTCCTTCATGGAGAGCATCATTCGTTCGCACTTGTATTTTTGCCAGTCGAATTGGTGGAGAAAATCAAGGGCGGCTGAGAACCCGCGGTTGAAAAGTTCTTCCTTTTCGTTTCTCTTCATAAAAAAGTTCAGCCAGCTGCTGGTCCCGCAGTTTACGGTCTGGATGCTGAACAGGTGATAAAACGTATGTTTGGTGAGAAAGGTTTTATCGTTAAAGCCTTTCAGGGTGCTCAGAATGTTACCGGCAAAAGAAAAAGGCGATTTTAAAATCTCTTCGCTTGTTTTTCCTTTTTCCGAAAGGATGTCCGAATCGCTGGTAAGCTGTACCCCGAAAAGCGGGGTTCTCGGGTAAAATATATCGGCGGAGTGGAAAAGGTCGATCGGGAAATTGGAAATACTGCCGCCGTCGATAAATACTCCGACGGGATTAATATCTTCAGGCTTTGTGTTCATCCAGAATTTCCAGGCATATTTTACCGAATCGTCGTTCCGGTTGATCGGTTTCCGGAACGGCTCGAAAAAGAAAGGAACCGACATCGAAGCGCGCACGAATTCCGCCGGACTGATGTGTTTGAGCTCTTCTTCGGACCAGTACAGATTGGCCATGGTCGGCAGTTCCACTTTGATCTTGGCATTGATGTCCGTTGTTACCACGATATATTCCGACTGCAGCAGGTAGAAAGGGTCTTTTTTATAATAATCGTTGTTGACAGTCCCTTCATAGAAAATCCGGTACCGGATCTCGTCGATGTGTTCTTTGTTGTTGGTGTAGATTTCCTCAATGCTTTCCACGGCAATATCGTAATACTGCATTTCGTTTCCGTAGCGGTAATTGAGGTTGAGGTTTTTGCCTTTCTGAACAAACTTCTCATTCAGTTCGGCAACGGTTTTGATGCCGAAGCCGTCCAGCACCGCTTCCATCTGGTTGAGGAAGGTGTTTCCCGGATTGAGGCCGGAATTGGCTTTTTTAAGGTCGTTATACAGCTTCAGCAGGCAGGTCATGGCAATGAGGATCGGGACGATCGGAACCAGGAACAGCAGTTTTGCCCGCAGGGTCGTTTCCGAAGAAATGGCGAACGGCATAATGACCAGGATCAGCATGATGACCCCGGCAATGATCGCATTGTTCCGGATGAAATGCTTATTGTTCAGCATCGAATGGATGGTGGTTTTGATGTACGGTTTTCCATCCATAAAATCGGCAAAGTTCCAGTTGAACAGGATATCCCTGATGGTTTCGCTCTTGGCTTCCTCTTTCGTCCGGCACGCGGCGATCAGCATGGTATTGATGGCTCCCGCACTTGTTCCTGCCACTTTCAGAAACCGGATCCCGAAAATTTCCAGGGCGTATAAATACCCTACCAGCGCGCTACCCCAGACCCCGCCTCCTTCCTGAACGAATTCTACATACTGGTTCCCTTCTTCATCCAGCAGGTCCGAAAATTCCTTGGCCGAAATAAGATCGTGCAGCGCGGAAAGCTTTTCTTTGGATGCTTTGGAAAGCGTATTGTCTTTAAGGATTTTCTGCAGGGCTTCGGGTTTCATGGTGATTGGTGGTTAAATTATTTTGGGTTCAACGAAGATATTTAATTCTGCCTTTAATAAAATACCCAGACAAGAATTCTTTCAATCTTTACAGCCGTTTTCATCATAGAGCTAATCAATTTAACATTACCACTGCTTCCTTCTCGCGTAAATAAAGGTACAGATTACGACCAGTGCCATTAATCCTAAGGTGAAAAAATATCCGTTTTTTTGGTGCAGTTCCGGCATATTGTCGAAATTCATCCCATACACCCCGGCGATAAAAGTAATCGGTAAAAAATAAACGGAGTAGACGGCCAGTACTTTCATCACCTGGTTGGCCTTCTGGTCGGAAAGCGCCAGGAACATTCCGATCAGGTTGGTCACCTGGATATTGAGGTGGTCGAAATCCGCAACCACATCTTTATGCTTGTCCTTTAAATCGGAAACTTCGGAATCCTGAAGTCCCAGCAGTTTAAACTTATCGATGGCATCGGTAGAAACCGTCAGCACCCTTGAGTTAAGCCCAGACTTTCTCTTCAGCTTGTACAGCCGCCTGATCTGGTTGGTGTGGTTGGTATTTTTAAGGAAAATCTCATTTTCGATATTGTCCATGGTTTCCAGCAGGCTTACCGATTCGTCGTCAAAACTTTTCATGATCAGCAGGGCAATCCTGAGGGCGATATCCTTGACCGTGGTTTCGGTTGTCAGGGAGGATAACTGCTTTTTGGTTTCGGTAAGGCTCTTGGTCTTCATCCGGTGGATGGTGATGATGGTTTTATCCAGCAGGAAGATCCCGATTTTGGTGCTGATGTCGCTGATGGAGTTGAGGTTTTTCCGTTCCAGTTCGGTGCTTTCCCGCAGCAGGAAAAATTTTACGTCGCCGTCCTCCTCATATTTCGGGAGGTGGTTCGGATCCAGGGTATCTTCCAGGAGAAGATTGTTGATTGCGTATCTTTCGTGTAAAAACGTCAGGTCTTCCGCCGTAGGAGCTTCCACATCCACCCATTCGCATTGGGAGTCCCGGTAAATGGTAACAATTGCCATATGGTAAAAATAATAATATTTTGAAAAACTATGTGTTAAATAAGTTTATCTTTACCAAAATTAAACAAACTACATGATTAAAAGTACAATAAAAGGGATCGGATTCCATGTTCCGGATCACATTGTTACGAACGATGATTTAGCCAAATTAATGACCACCAATGACGAGTGGATTACGGAGCGTACCGGGATTAAGGAAAGAAGACACCGGGAACACCGTAACGATGCGCAGGAAACAACCGCTTATTTAGGATTCAGGGCTTCCGAAAAAGCCATTGCCAATGCAGGACTGACTTCAAAAGATATCGATTATATTATTTTCGCCACCCTTTCACCGGACTATTATTTCCCGGGATGCGGTGTCCTTCTGCAGGATATGCTGGGTTGCGGGACCATTGGGGCACTCGATGTAAGAAACCAGTGTTCGGGTTTTGTTTACGCCATGAGCGTGGCCAATGCATTCATCAAATCGGGAACCTATAAGAATATTCTGGTGGTCGGAGCCGAGGTACACTCTTTCGGGCTGGATTTTTCCGATGAAGGGAGAGGCGTTTCCGTCATTTTCGGGGATGGGGCAGGAGCCATTGTCCTTTCTGCGACCATTAATGATGACGCGGGAGATGTACTGGCGGTGAATATGCATTCCGAAGGAAAATACGCTGATGAACTGTGCACCCAGTTTCCGGGTTCCAAATACGGCTGGAGCGACCGGATGAGAAAAGAACCGGAAAACGTAACCAATAAGGAAGTCTATCCGATCATGAACGGCAACTTTGTTTTCAAACATGCGGTAACGAGATTCCCGGAAACAATGAAGGAAGCCCTGGACAAAGCCGGAAAAACCATTGATGACGTAGATATGTTCATCCCGCACCAGGCAAATTTAAGGATTGCCCAGTACGTACAGCAGAAATTCGGTTTGCCGGACGAAAAGATCTTCAACAACATCCAGAAATACGGAAATACGACGGCAGCCTCCATCCCGATTGCCTTAAGCGAAGCCATAGAGCAAGGGAAGATCAAAAGGGGAGACCTCGTCCTGCTTTCGGCCTTCGGAAGCGGCTTTACCTGGGGAAGCGTCCTTTTTGAATATTAAATAAAAACTTTTTAAAATAGAAATCCGCTGTCTGAAGAGGCAGCGGATTTTTTTATGTTTTTGACGTGACGTTAATCTTTCAAGAGCTTTTCGATCAGCTTGTTCTGCATTTCCATCAGTCGGTTGATCTGGTGTTGATTATTAATAACATTTTCCAATAAATTCTGATCAGTCGTATTGTTCATTGTTGTATCACCAATATTTCCTACAGATGAATTCGTGCTTTTTTCAACGTTATTGTTAACAATCGTATCACCTTCTAAAAAATACTGAGGTTCCACTTTAAAAAAATCGGAAATCTTCTGCATAAAAATGAAGTCCAGTTTTTCGATGGCCCCGTTTTCAATTTTGCTGAGGTGGCTTTGGGATACATCCAGCTGAAAAGCCTGGTCCTCCTGATCAATGTATTACAGTCAGCAATATCAGGCGGTAAGAAAAATATTTAAGCAGGCTGCTATTGCTGCGCAAACTTCAGCAGATGTAGAAATATGTTCTGTTGACTCTTTACAACATGGTATACAAAGCAAATTCCTATTTCTGAAGGACCTTATCGGTTTAAAGGGCTCACAGGTCTGATACTTCAGGTTAATGGCGAGAAAAATTATCACTCTTTCAATGCGATTGGTATTGAGAAAAAAAAGGTTGAAATAAAACCTTTCTCAAAAGGTATTCCTGTTACCGGAGAGCAATACTTAAAAAAGAGGGATGAATTTAAAAATAACCCGTACCCTGAAAGAAAGAATTTTCCAAAGGATAAGAGAGATCAGATGATTAAAGCGTTTAAAAAAGAAGTTCCATTAGAAAGTTAAAAGACCCGATTTAAGAATTAATAAAAAATCCGCAGATTGTTCTGCGGATTTGTCAATTTTATTGTATCGTTAAGCTCTTCAGCAGCTTTTCGGTATCTGCTGAATCTTCGCCGGATTTTTTCGCCAGTGCAATGGATTTTTCTGCCCAAAGCTTTGCGTTTTTCTTGTCGCCTACTTTGTTGTAAAGGTTGGCCAAAGTATCGGTATTGGCATAGTTCTCATTTTTCTTCACCGATTCCTGTGCCCAGGCTACGGCTTTTTCAAGAGACGCTTTATTGGTTACGTTCTCAAAGAAATTCCATGCCAGGGAATTCAGTTCTTCCGAACTCATTGCAGAAGTGTCTTTATTCAGTTCCAGGGTCAGCTTTTCGTATTTGGCAATATCTTTATCCCTCAATGCTCTTCCAGCCTGTGTCTTCTTAAGAATTTTTTCAGCTTCTTCCTTAGACATAAACTTTTGCGCTTCCGTCAGGAAATAATTGTCATTCCAGGATTTGGTATCGGCATTGTATGATTTCTTGAAGAGACCGCTGATCTTAATGCTTTTATCAATAGCCTCATATTTTTCAGGAGTAATGACGTTGGAAATCTGTGCCTTTTTAGCCTGGAATGTTTTATACATCGGGCTGTCGATATTCTGGGCAGCAAACACAAGCATCTGGATATCCTCCTGGTTCAGTTCCGTTTTCGCGTTGAAATAACGTTCCATTACTTTTCCTGAAAATTCAGGGTCGCTGTACATGGTAAGTCCGGCAAGGTTTTTCAGGAATTCAGGATCTTTTTCCCCGTCTTCGAATTTCTGCTTCAGGGCAGTCAGTCTTTTGCTTGGATCTCCCGCATCCTTGGCAAACTGGATAAAGTCGTTTTCTTCTACATATCCCAGAGTCCGGTGTACCAGTTCTCCGTTTCCGTCTACAAAAAGATAGGTAGGGAAGGCCTTCACGTTATATTTTTTGGCAATTTCGATTCCTTCGCCTTTCTCCATGTCGATCTTGGCATTTACAAAATTGGCATTGTAATAATCGCCTACGGTTTTCTGTGGGAATACGTTTTTGGCCATCAGCTTACAAGGTCCGCACCAGGTGGTATAAGCGTCGATAAAGACCAGCTTATTTTCTTTTTTGGCTTTGGCAAGAACCGTAGCAAAGCCGGATTCTTCAAATTTAATTCCCTGTGCGAAAGCAAAAGCTCCGATAAACAGGGCCGAGAATATTGTCAATTTTTTCATAGTACTTTTTATTGGCTACAAATGTAATAATTATGTCGACATATCAGTCTGAATAAGACAAAAATAGTTACAGCCATATTTAGATTAATGAATGCCTTTCAGGTTAAAAGACAAAACCGGTACTTTGAAAATCAATTTGATAGGAGAGCTCAGGGAATTTCTTCAATAAAAAAACCGCAGTAGAGCTGCGGTTCTGTTTTATTTCGTTGTTGCGGTATCCCGTTTCATTGCCGTGCTGTCGGAAGCAGAAGATTCCGAACGGGCGCTGGCCGTGTCGCCCAGGCTGTTTCTCATATATTCCTTGTTGTGGTCGTCCTTAAATTCTTCACGGTTTTCTTTTTTATCCGCGCAGCTGCTTAAAAACAATAAGCCTAAAACAACGCCTATTCCTAATTTTTTCATAGTAAATTCTTTAATGTTTAGTAGTAGATCAAATATAGTGATTAAAAGTAAAAAGTAAAAAGTAAAAAGTAAAAAGTAAAAAGTAAAAAGTAAAAAGTATCTTTATTAAGTCTCTGGAAAGTTACCGGTCGTAAGGTGTTGTACCATAATGTAACTTAAAGCAGCAGTGTAATTATAGGCTGGAAAAGGGATGCCGGATGCTGTAAGCTTTCTTGTGGGTACTATAGCCAATGGTCTTGAATATCAAATGATATTTTTCTCAGCCTGCTAAAAGGATTCTAATTAAATTAGATTGATCAAATTCGCTGTTCACTAACTGAAATAAATAAATTATAACTGCATTTACATTAAAACAAAAATCCCCTGATTTTTCATCTGAGGATTAAATGTTTGGGGTAAGGTAGATCCTATCGCGCAGTAGCGGCAGTATCCATTTTCATTTTCATGCTGTCCGGATTACCCGTGGTCGTCGGTGCCGTCGTCATGGTATCTGTGGTGGCAGGTGCCATGGTTGCAGTATTGTCCACTGCCGCGGAATCCGAATTACTCATTGACGTCGAAGATTCTTTTGTACCGCAGCTGATGGCAAACATTCCGACCGCTGCTATTAACACTAATTTTTTCATAATATTTTGTTTTGGTTGCGTGTTTCCATCAGTTCAATAACCGTTCCGAAAATTCCGTTTGCAATTAAATATCAAAATAAAACCCCGGAACCAAAATTCCGGGGCTTATTATCATTCATCAATGATCATTTATCGTTCATTATCCAAGATATGGATACTTATAATCTTTAGGGGAAACAAAAGTTTCTTTAATCGATCTTACGGAAGTCCATCTCAACAGGTTCATTTTAGAACCGGCTTTGTCATTGGTTCCGGAAGCTCTTCCGCCTCCGAAAGGCTGCTGGCCCACTACGGCTCCTGTCGGTTTGTCGTTGATGTAGAAGTTTCCGGATGCATTTTCCAAAGCTTTGAAGGCTTCGTTGATGGCATAACGATCCTGTGCGAAAACAGAACCCGTTAAGGAATAAGGTGAAGAAGAATCTACCAGTTCAAGGGTTTCCGCCCATTTTGCATCTTCGTATACATATACAGATAAGATCGGTCCGAAGATTTCTTCAACCATGCTTTCGTACTGTGGATTGGTGGTTTCAATAACGGTAGGGTATACGAACCATCCTTTGGAATCATCAGTTTTTCCGCCGATTACTACATTCGCTTCTTCCGATGCATTGGCTCTGTCGATATACCCTTTGCACTTTTCGAAGGAATTTTTATCGATTACCGCATTCACAAAGTTGGACGGATCTTCAGGAGAACCGATTTTAATGGAAGAAACCTGTGTTTCCATTACTTTTTTCACCTCAGCCCAAAGCGACTGTGGGATATAAGCTCTGGACGCTGCCGAACATTTCTGTCCCTGGTATTCAAAAGCACCTCTTACCAAAGCGGTAGCTACTGCTGCTGCATTGGCGGAAGGGTGGGCGATCACAAAGTCTTTTCCTCCGGTTTCCCCAACGATTCTCGGGTAGGTTCTGTAATTATGGATGTTATCTCCGATCATTTTCCACATTCCCTGGAATACTTTTGTAGAACCGGTAAAGTGAAGTCCGGCAAAATCTCTGTGGGCCAGTACTTTTTCAGCTGTTTCCTTCCCATCGGTAAAGATCATGTTGATTACTCCTTTGGGAAGACCTGCTTCCGTAAGAACGTCCATGATTACTTTTGCGGAATAGATCTGCTTATCGGAAGGCTTCCATACCACCACGTTTCCAAGCATGGCCATACAGGCCGGTAAGTTTCCGGAAATTGCCGTAAAGTTGAATGGGGTTACTGCAAAGCAGAATCCTTCCAACGGTCTGTATTCTACACGGTTCCAGATTCCTGCATCCGACACCGGCTGCTCGGAATACATTTCCGTCATAAATTCTACATTGAATCTTAAGAAGTCGATGAATTCGCATGCCGCATCGATTTCTGCCTGATGAACATTCTTAGACTGCCCGATCATCGTTGCTGCATTGATCACATCCCTGTAAGGTCCGGCCAAAAGATCGGCCGCTTTCAGGAAAATCGCAGCACGGTGCTCCCAGCCCAGCTCATTCCATTCTTTTTTGGCAGCCAATGCCGCGTTGATGGCATCATCTACGTGCTGCATTGTCCCTCTATGATAGAATCCGAAATCATGGGAATGATCCTGAGGCGACTGAAGCTGAACTTTGTCTCCTGTCGTTACTTCCTCACCATTGATGATCATTGGGATTTCTACCTTCTCCGCCCACATTTTTTTATATTGGGCGATCAGGCTTTTTACTTCCGGGGTTCCCGGTGCATAAGAATTTACCGGCTCGTTTACCGCGAACGGTACTTGCGAAATTGCTTTTGCCATATTCGTTGTATATTTTTTATTTGCTAAGGATACAAATTTACAACATTTATTTGAGGTCTCCGGCAAAGAGCGTTACGAATGGTGAATAGTAAATGGTCAATCCGCAATGCTTTTCAATTTTTTATGAATCAGGCTTTTTTAACACGGAGTTCGCAAAGTTTCGGTTAAAGGATTATGCATATTTCCCATCCGCAATGGCATGGTAAATAGTGAATTCACTGTGCCTGTCAATGGGGAATGGTGAATTTTCCGCCAGTCGTTAATTAAGTTTTGTCCTAGTAAGACATTAGTACATTTTTGCTTAAAACTGACCATCTGTCATTTACCATTGACCTTCTAAATCTTCTCGTTTTCCAAAATCTTCAGCACCAGCTTTTCCTCATGGGTAAGGCCGGCTTTCCCGTCATTTTCTTCAATTTTCTCGAGTTCGTCGAGGTATTTTTTGATGGTGTTGTTTTCATAAAGGTTGATCACCAAAGGATGAACATAGTATTTACGGCACACGGTGCTGGTATTTCCCAAATGGGAAGCAACCATTTCCAGGGCTTCTTTTACTTTTTTCTTGTATTCCGTATGGGTCCCTGCATAGCCAATTTCTTTAAAAGCAATAAGGGCGCTTACCGTTCCGGACCAGGTTCTGAAATCCTTTGCCGTAAAATCTTCACCGCTGATTTCCTTGATGTACTCATTCACCATTCCTGAATCCACGGTATGACGGTTTCCTTCATCATCGATGTACTGGAAAAGTTCCCTTCCGGGAATATCCTTGCATTTCTGGATCAGTCTGGAAAGCCGCCGGCTTTTGAGGTCGATATCATGCATCACCCCTTTTTTACCTTTGAAGTGAAACGTAATTTTCTGTCCCTTAACCTTTACATGTTTACCTTTCAAGGTTGTCAGTCCGAAAGACCCGTAGAGTTTTTCGTAGGCATTGTTTCCGATACGGATATTGGTTTTCTGCATCAGGCTTACAATCAGCGCAAGGATTTTTCTTTTTTCAAAGTTCCGCAATGCCAGATCTTTTTCCACCTGCAGCCTGATATCGGGCAGTGCATAGCCGAATTGAAGCATCCTGTAAAACTTGGTATGGTTCCGAAGGGCACTCCATAGCGGATGATAGCGGTATTGCTTTCTTTTCTTAACGTCGATTCCGGTTGCCTGGAGATGGCCATTATCCAATGCACAGATCCAGACATTTTCCCAGGCCGGAGGAATTACCAGCTTATTGATGCGGGCAATTTCTTCTTTATCCTTTATTTTTTCGCCGTCTTTGTAATAGGAATATTTTTTACCTGTTTTTTTCCGGGTAATTCCGGCTGTTTCTGCATCGGAGGTATAAATAAGATGTACCGCCTTTGCAGAAGCTACCGGATCTTTCATAATTTTTACAATCTTCGAAGGCTTCAGATGGGTGATAAGGTCTAGGTCTGAATTTTCCATAAGATTTGGTTAAGAGTTTCTACCCCTTGAGAATAGCCATAAGATAAGGGCTATTACGCCGACAACGACAATGATGCCCCACCACATCCCTGCTTTAAAGATTGTTTCTACTGCTTCGCAACTTGTTAACATCAGCAGACAGAATACCGTCATGCTGTATAAGCTCAATTTTTTCATGATAATTTATTTTGGTGTTTATTATTTAAAATTAAATCCGGTGATGGTCGGCCCGCCATTTTTTGATGGATCTTTTGATTTCATCGCCTTTGATGTTTTCGTGAAGTGCTTTATACAACAATTCCTTGAATTCATCATCATAGGCGAATCTCAGAGCAGCAATCTGGTCAAATGTCAATTTGCTTTCTACTTCATCAGACCGAAGCTGGAAAAGCTCAAAATATCTTTGCCTGAATTCCATTCTTACCATCCGGTTCTGTAGCCCAAGTGCGTAATGCTGTCTTACCATAACGGCTAGGTATAAAATCAGAAAAACAACTGCTGAAAATAAAACCCAGAGCAACTCATGCGGTTCATCACTAAAAATCTTATAAATCCCGAAAATCTGCAGCACCATTAATAATGGAAGGTAAATAAAATGATGCGGCGGGTAAAATTTCCTGTGGTTTTTATAATTTTGGCTTTCCATAATCTGTAAGTAAGCAATAACCTTTCCAAAATCTTTTAATTTCTGATCGGAACAGCATTTTGGTCTCAAGAAATGGCAAGTTTAGGCTTTAATTGTCATGCCGGATAATAGGTTATAATAATATCTGAAATTGTGTTTACCTGTACATCGTTATATTTGAGTATCTTAACATTTTAATTAAATACATGTACAAATAACCAACGGGGGATACTGAGTATGTTGACTATTCTGATTTCAGTAGTTTATTGTAGTCAAATACAATTTTACTGATGCATGTATATGCAAGCCAGCCGGTTAAATTTTTTAAAAATCTTTAAAGAATAAATGGTTTGATTATGGACAAAAAATAAAAATATTTCTGATCAGATCTGCAGTTGTTTTAAGCGCAATCCATTTATCTGGCTTATTTTATCTATGACTACTTTAAGTTTGAAGGAATCCGCACAGTTGATAGGTACACGGAGTTTTATAGATTCAAATTTTATGATGACGTTTCTATTTCCCACTTTTTTATTACCGGCCTGTTTCTGTTTTGCTTTCTTGTTTTATTGTTAAGGAATCATGCCAAAAAAGATACAGCGCCGCCAACAAGGTGAAAATTGGTGATTCCGTACTGCTTATTTCCTTTCTCTCACTGACTTTTTTTAAGTTATAGTTTTGGATTAAATGCCAAAATGAGACAGGAGCTTCCTGAAAAAAATTTTAATAAAGACAAGACTTTGCTGAATGTCCTAAATCCGTTTTTGTACACTTATACTTCATATAGTTCGGACAAATTGTTCAATCCGGAAAATATTTTATATCCTGAACCTTACCCGGTGATCGCGGAAAGAGACACCACCTTTTATGATCCCGGTAATCCGGACTATTATTCCGTTGAAACAAATTATTACAGTGTAGATACCTTAACAGCGCCAGGTTCTGATTATAAAAACATAAGCTCTGAAATACTTTCGGAATGGGTGATCTCGGACTTGAACCTAAGGCGGTTATAAAAAGAATTATTTCGAAAAACATATCCGGAGACAGTACGGAATTATATTCAAAGGGATTGAGGTAGATCCGGAGTATGATGAACAGGTTTGTGTCTTTTTAGAAAATAAGATGTTATACAGCCCCCTTTCTAAAGTTTCTCAAACGGCCCAACAGTATCAGAATGCGGTAAGGCGATACAAATTGCTTTATAAATATAATCAGGACTCGCTGCTTCAATCGTTCCAAAATTTCGCTGCTTTGCTCAGAAAATATCATATAGAATCGCAAATCGTTCCCAAGGACCTGAACCATGATGTCTTTTATTACCGTGACCACAGCCGGGAACCCCTCAATGAAATCCGGAATACTTTTGACAGGCCTGAACTGAAAGATAGATTGGTGACTCTTGAACGTTTATATTATAAACCCAACTATCTTCATCCCTCGATCCGGATTATTTTCATGATCGTCGTGCTGAGCGTATGGCTCTTATCTTTCTGCTGTATCTGATCTGGAATTACATGAACACAAAGAAATCTTAGGAGGCCTTCGCAGGATAATGGATATTTGCAATAAAGTAAAAAGACGATCCTCCTTCAATACAGAAACGGCCTAACAAGATGGTATTTATCTGAGCTTCGATCGTGGCGGGCAATATGCTGCAACAAAATCCGATAAAACATCGTTAAACGCTGTCAGATAACCTTTAAATTCGTAACTTCACCTTTTAAAAAATTATAAAAAAATGACTTCAAAGGACAAAGTAGCTGCGCTTCGTGAAGAGATGCAGAAAAATAATGTTGATGCATTTATAGTATATTCCGCAGATCCGCACATGAGCGAATACCTGCCTCAGGAATGGCAGGAAAGGGCTTGGTTGTCAGGATTCCTGGGTTCCGCAGGTTTTGTGGTAATTACCAGAGACAAAGCCGGTTTATGGACGGACGGACGGTATTTTACCCAGGCACCGATTGAGCTGGCCGGATCGGGGATCGATCTGTTCAAGGACGGAATGGAAGGAACGCCGAATTACATCGACTGGATCATTTCCGAAATTCCGGAGAACGGAAAAGTAGCAGTAAATGCGGTGGCCACTTCCCACGCCAACTGGGAACTTCTTACGGAAAAATTAAACGCTAAAAATATTACGCTGGTCGATCTTCCTTTGCTGAAAGAGATCTGGAAAGACCGGGGAGCCCCATCTAAAAATCCGATCTTCGTACATCCTGTGGAAAGAGCAGGGAAATCGGTCATTGATAAAATTGCATCCATCCGCCAGAAAATGGAGGAGCAGTGTGCGACCATCCATATTATTTCGAGCCTGGATGATGTGGCCTGGACATTGAACCTCCGGGGAAGCGACGTTGAGAGCAATCCCGTATTTTTAGGGTATCTGGTGATCACAAAAAACGATGCGAAACTTTTCACGGACCTGGATAAGCTGGATGTGGAATCGAGGCGGCAGATGGATGAAGCGTGGGTAAAAATGATGCCGTACGAAGAGTTCTACAACTGCCTGAAAGCATTCAGCAATGAGAAAGTATTGGTTTCGCCAAACAGCAACCAGTCGATTTTTGAAGCGCTGAAGCCGGATAATGAGTTCATCAAAGCGGCGGTGCCGGGAAATCTGATGAAGGCCCAGAAGAATGAAACGGAGCTGGAAGGTTTCAGAAAAGTGATGGTGCGTGACGGCGTAGCCATGGTGAAATTCCTGTACTGGCTGACGCACAATGCCGGAAAAGAAGCCATGAACGAATATTCCATCGGGGAAAAACTGAGAGGTTTCCGTGCGGAAGGCGAGAATTTTGTAGGCGAGAGCTTCGGAAGTATTGTCGGATACAAGGATAACGGAGCCATTATGCATTACTCCGCGAAAAAAGAAGGCAGCAAAGAAGTGACCGGCGACGCCAGTATTCTGGTCGATTCCGGAGGACAGTATCTTGAAGGAACAACAGATATTACAAGGACACTGGCTTTAGGGGCGGTTTCCGAAGAATTCAAAAGAAACTCAACGCTGGTCCTGCAGGGACTGATCCGTCTGTCGATGGTGAAATTCCCGAAAGGCACACGTGGCGTACAGCTGGATGCCATTGCCCGACTGCCTTTATGGATGGAAGGAAAAGATTACAACCACGGTACCGGCCATGGGGTAGGAAGCTTCATGAATGTGCACGAAGGCCCTCAGAATATCCGGAAAGACATGAATCCGCAGGAGCTGATGGCCGGAATGGTGTGTTCCAACGAACCGGGGTATTACCTGGAGGGAGAATACGGCATCCGTCATGAAAACCTGATTGCGGTAAAAGAATCCGAAACAACAATCCACGGCACTTTCTATGAGTTTGAAACCCTGACGTTCTGTCCGTTCTTCAAAGATACAGTCGTTAAGGAAATCCTATCCGAAGAAGAAGTTACCTGGCTGAATACTTATCACAAAACCTGTGAGGAAAAGCTGGCTCCGTTCCTGGAAGGGGAGGTGAAAGAATGGTTCCTTGAATTGGTGAGCCCGCTTTAGCAGACTGCTAAGGCTGGAAAAGAGGAGCCGGGTGCCGAAAATTTTCGGTTGACATTCTGCTGAATTCGAAACCGGCTTAGAAATCTTAAAATAAATGGTCGTCCTGCAAATCCTGCAGGACGATTTTTTTATCGGGTTACCGTGTTTTTACGGATGGCATTTTAGGGTTTTCCCTGAAGATACCGGAACCGGCTGATCCTATCTTTGTCCCAACAAACATCATTCATATCTTCAATAGTAAATTCAAAGCAGGCAAATCATCTCAGTTCTTGAGGTGATTTTTTTTTCTATTTTATTATAAATATTTGATAATAAATAAATTATAAATTTAATTCCTCCGGTGAGGGGCGCATTGAAAATAAAGTGAATCGTGAATTTTGCTCGAGTCAGTCATCAAATCTGCAAACATCGACCATTGCCTGTTTTGCCTACGGCTGCCTAGCCCGGATAGTAACGGATACCCCGCAGCAGGAGAAGGGGAGCAATGGCTTAAGCCAAGGCCGGGAAAGGCGTGAGGAGTATAAGTGGATAGCCGGAAAAAGCTCCTGAGAAAATGCCGGGTTTATCAATGGTGGAGTCTGTGTTTCAAGTGAATGCTGAATCTTGATGTGTTGAAAATTGAACGTAAAGGTGAATCTTATGTATTAAAAAACTGACAAATAAAGCGGATTGACGATTCACTATTCACCTTCCAATAGAGGCAATAGACAAACGGTATGGCGGTTTGCGATTAAAATCCGTAAATTTGCGGCATGAATAACGATACGATTTGTGCGCTGGCTACGGCTAACGGCGTAGGGGCTTTGGGAATTATCCGTGTTTCAGGAAATGAAGCTTTGGCTGTGGTTCAGAAATCCTTTCCGGGGAAAAACCTGGCCAGACAGAAATCGCATACCATCCATTACGGTTATTTTATGGATGGGGAAGAGGCGATCGATGAGGTTATGCTTTCGATTTTCCTGGCGCCGAAGAGCTTTACGACCGAAAATTCCGTGGAGATTGCTTTTCACGGGTCGCCGCATATCGGGAAACGTATTCTGGAAACACTGATTAAAAACGGTGCGCGGATGGCCAAAGCCGGTGAATTTACGCTGCGGGCGTTCATCAATGGCCGGATCGACCTTTCACAGGCCGAAGCCATTGCTGATGTCATTGCCTCCGAAAACGAAGCTTCCCGGAAAGTCGCTATCAGTCAGCTGAAAGGGGGAATTACCAATGAAATTTCGTTTCTGAGAACAGACCTGCTGAATTTTGTTTCACTGATTGAACTGGAACTGGATTTTGCCGAGGAAGATGTGGAATTTGCAGACCGCAGTGCCCTGAACCAGCTGCTGGATAAGATCACTCTGAAATTAAACTCGCTGATTGAAAGTTTCCAGTATGGAAACGCTATCAAAAACGGAACCGCCGTGGCGATCATCGGAAAGCCGAATGCCGGGAAATCGACGCTGCTGAATGCGCTTTTGAAGGAAGAGCGTGCGATCGTCAGCAATATTGCGGGAACAACGCGGGATACGATTGAGGAAGTGCTGCACATCAAAGGCCATGCATTCCGCCTGATCGATACGGCCGGGCTGCGTGAAACGATGGATGAAATCGAAGCCATCGGGGTAAAAAAAGCCAGGGAAAAGGTAGCCAATGCCAATATTCTTGTGTATCTGGCCGATGCCGGAACCGCCGATTTTTCGGAAGATATTGAGATGATCCAATCCCTGCTGAGGGATGACCTGAAGCTGATCATCTGTGCCACGAAAATCGATGAAGTAATCCCGACCCAATATGAAAAAGTGGAAGATACCTTCCGGCAGGCAATTAGCCACGAGTTTGATTTCATCAAAATTTCTGCCGTTGAAAACCAGAATATCCAGGATCTTAAAAATGAACTTTCTTCCTATGTCGAACAGCTGAAAGCTTCGGAAAACAACGTGGTCATTACCAACCAGCGCCATTATGAAGCCCTGCAAAAATCCCTCGACGCCGTTGAGAAAGTCAAAGAAGCCGTCACCTTCCGGATTTCCACCGAACTCCTGGCCTACGAACTGCGCAATGCCCTGGAGCATCTCGGTGAAATCTCAGGGGAAGTGACGAACGACGAGGTGCTGGGGAATATTTTTTCGAAGTTTTGTATCGGGAAATAGTCAAGGAAGCAATTTAAAGCGGGATTAATTAGGGTACTTTATAGAAATCTACAGTGCCTGATCACAGGACTTTTTCTCAGATCATTGCATTTTCCCAATCAAATCACCAAGCCGCCTGCTTTTATCATCAATTGATGAAGCTCCGTATTTTTGATAAAGGGGGAAAGAAATTCTCTTCCGGGACCGTAGGCGGCAACTTCCACATAATCTCCCGAATGATCCATACTGATCCATCCGACATGATTGTGCTGCTGCTGAATATCCGAATATGCTTTGTAAGGTAGCTTTTTATAATTATACAATCCGGATTCCTGTTTCTCCAGTCCCTTATAAAAATTGAGGAGATGCCTGCCTTCTTCATCCGTCAGCCGGATCTGATTGGTCTCATAGATCCAGTCTTTGATCTGCTGCAGGTTAAAATCAGATTTTATAGCATTCAGGATGTATTCATTGGAATATTTGTAACCGGAGATGCTGTTGAACCCGGAGGCGGCATCGGTTCCGTAGATGGTTCCCGGATTGGCATTGCCATGGTCGGTTGTAATGATAACCAGGGTTTCTTGATCTTTTTCGGCAAAATCGATGGCAACTTTTACCGCTTCGTCAAATGCCAGCTGGTCGTGGAGGAGGGCTGCCACATCATTGGCATGGGCTGCCCAATCTACTTTACCGCCTTCTATCTGTAGCACAAAACCTCGGGGATGGTCCTTCATCAGGTCGATAGCCGTTTTGGCCATATCCGCAAGGGTAGGGCTGTGCTGCAAATCAGAAAGATTTGTCCGGTCTATTGCATAAGGCAGTGCGCCCGTACCGAAAACCCCCAGCATCTTACCGGGCTTCCGGATATTTTTCAGGTCATTTTTGGTTTTGAGAATCTGATAGCCTTTCTGCCGATAGGCTTCATACATATCTTTACGGTCCGCTCTTTTGTCGGGATTAAAAAACTCATCACCTCCGCCCATCATGACATCCAGGCCAAGCTGGAGATACATTTCTGCAATTTCAGGCTCAGCGTTCCGGCTGTCGGAATTCACACAAAAGCCTGCCGGAGTAGCGTGCGTAACGGTAACTGTCGTCACGCAGCCTGCTTTTTTGCCTGCTTTTTTAAACTTCTGCCATATCGGAACATATCGTTCACCATTAACGCCGACGTTCAGCACGCCGTTTTTAACCCGGGTTCCGCCTCCGAATGCCGAGCTGGCGGCGGCTGAATCCGTCACAATCGAACTGGCAGACGCCGTATCCATCAAAGCCCGGCTTACCTGCCCCGTGTGATACAGGTTCATCCAATGGCTGGTTCTACCGAGTATATTTCTGGAATAAAGATCCGCCATCGTGAGGGTTCCCATACTCATGCCGTCACTGACCATAAAGATGATGTTTTTAGCTTTTCCGGGATCCGGAGAAGTTATTTTTGAATTCCCGGCTAAAAGATCTGCCGGATTTAAAGCAAAGGCACCGGTGATAAACGCCGAACCTTTTAAAAATGTACGTCTGTCCATAACGGAATTAAATGTGCAGCGAAGATATAAAGACTTTAGTTCTATTGAAACTTTGTTGCGTTAATTATTTGTAAATTTTGAGATTAAATATTTTGGGGAAAGGGATCTTCAAAATATCTTTCTTCTTTAGCCATCTTCGATTCCATTTCATTTACCAGGCAGTTTTCCAGATCTTTTTGCATTTGTGCAGGATTAATATGCTGTCCGATGAAAACCAGTTCATTGATTCTGTCTCCCCAGTTTTTATCCCATCTTTCTTCGATGAAAGCCTGATTTTCCACAAATGATGAATATCGGACCCTGTGATTAAGCGGCATGCTGCACCACCATACACCGGCCTTTTCCAACCGGAATGACCCGCCGGCCTGCGAAAAGTTAAGGGCGTCATCCGGCCTTGATGCCAGCCAGAATAAACCTTTCGCCCGCAATGTCCCCTGAGGATAAGAAGTGCTGAGGTATTCCCATAGCCGGAACGGGTGGAAGGGCCGGCGGTCTCTGAAAACAAATGCATTTATTCCGTATTCTTCGGTCTCCGGCGTATGATTATCAGCCATTAGCTCTTTCTGCCACCCTGCAGAGTTCTGCGCTTTTTCAAAATCAAATAATCCGGTATTTAAAAGTTCTTTCGGATTCACTCTGCTGAATTCCGACTGAATAATCCTGGCGTCAGGGTTCAGCTTATTTAAAGCGGCTTTCAGGAAGCCTATTGTACCGGCATCGACAAGGTCGGTTTTATTGAGTACAATGACATTGGCAAACTCGATCTGATCTGTGAGAAGGTTAACGATGGTCCTGTGGTCTCCCTGGATATCGGTAAGTTTCCGGTCGGTAAGCAACTCATTACTTTCAAAATCTTTTTCAAAATTAAAGCAGTCGACCACTGTTACCATCGTATCGATATAGCTGAATTCTGATAAATCAATCCCGCTTTCCTCATCGATATAAGAAAATGTTTGTGCAACAGGAACCGGTTCGCTGATTCCGCTGCTTTCAATGAGCAGATAATCAAACCTTCTTTCCTGAGCGAGACGTTCGACCTCAACCATCAGGTCTTCTCTTAAAGTGCAGCAGATACAGCCGTTGCTCATTTCAACAAGTTTTTCTTCCGTTCTGGATAATGTATTTTCACTGGCTACAAGCCGGGCATCGACATTTACTTCACTCATGTCATTTACGATGACAGCTACCTTCAGACCTGCTTTGTTATGAAGGATGTGATTAAGCAAGGTGGTTTTTCCGGCTCCTAGGAAACCGCTCAGAACCGTTACCGGTAATTTACTGTTCATGATATTTAAATTAATGTCTGTGATGACTGAAGTTGATGAGGTGTCCGGCAATCAGGCCTGCTGTTCCAAAATAAATCAGCGGCAGGTGGATCTCAAAGATCATGTCTGCAAAAACGGAAACTGAAATAAGCAGAAGGGAAGTGGCAAACAAAACTTTCAGCCATTTGATGCGGGTTTTCTTTACAATCCGGTAAACCACAACACCGCCTATCGACAGGAAGGCCAAATCAATAAACAGGTTGTGTGAAATTCCCAGTGGAACAATCAGCAGTAACGGGAAAACCACACAGTGAATCAAACAGAGTACCGCAGCGGATATTCCGACAACATCTAAAATTTTTGATTTCATAAAAGTAATATTTAAGTTTCTTTATCGTAACACGGTTGCAAAAATATAAATAACATTTAATTAATGCAACTTAATTGCATTAATATTGTAACCGGGATTAATCTGTCATTTTGGTTCGGGTCCGCCAAAATACTTGGCATATTATTAGATTGAGAATTTAAATCTCTAGGAGTTGTAGTTGATTCATACAATTCATTTAGATGAAGAATGACATCAACTATAAATAAATCATATGAAACACAACATTTTTAAATGGACTCTGGCCATGAGTACTTTAGTCCTGACATTTTCATGCTCCAAGAAGAGCGACACGAAAGATTCACAGAACATGACGGCAACTGCAGGTGATTCTGCAAAGACATCGGCGATCAAACCTACCGGCGCTGCACCGGACTGGGGCAAAACCATGAAGCCCGAAATGCTGGCGGTTATTGAAAAACTGGGGAGCTACGGTGATAAGCCGATTGAAACCCTGAAGCCGCAGGAAGCCCGTAAAAATCATACCCCTACCGATGCGGTGATGGATTTGGTAAAAGAAAATAACATTGCCATGCCGGCACCAAAAGTAGACACTACCGGAACTAACATTGACGTTACCGGAGGAAAGATCCACCTTCGGATGTATACTCCCAAAACGGGAAACGGCCCTTTCCCCGTAATCGTTTATTATCATGGCGGCGGATTTGTTATCGCTGACCCTGATGTGTATAATGCCTCTGCACAAGGCCTGGCAGAACAGACCGGAGCTATTGTGGTTTCCGTTGCGTACCGTCGGGCACCGGAACATAAATTCCCGACTGCCCACAATGATGCTTTTGCCGCTTACGAATGGGTGGTGAAGAATGCAGCAAGTATAAAAGGAGACCCTAAGAAAATTGCGGTTGCCGGAGAAAGTGCCGGAGGAAATTTAGCGGCTAATGTTTCCATCATGGCGCGCGATAAAAAGATTATGCTGCCGCTGCACCAGATCCTGGTGTATCCGATTGCCCAATCTGATATGAATACGGCATCTTACGTAAAGTATGCCAATGCAAAACCGTTGAACAAAGCCATGATGGCATGGTTTACAAAGAATTACGTGAACACCATGAGCGAAGCCAAAGACCCGAGAATTTCTCTGGTGAATGCCGATCTTAAAGGCTTACCTCCGACAACCATCATTACCGCTGAAATCGATCCGCTGAATCAGGATGGAAAGATGCTTGCTGAAAAGTTATCTGCAGCCGGGGTTAAAGTCGACAGTAAAGATTATACCGGGGTTACCCACGAATTCTTCGGAATGGCAATTATCGTTCCTGAAGCCAAGCAGGCACAGGCATACGCTGCTGAAAAATTAAAAGCGGCTTTTAAATAATAAAACAATTCATATCTTTTTTACCTCCCGTAAAGTAAATCTTTGCGGGAGATTTTATTTTGTACAAAATTATTATTTGTTTTTGATGCAGATCGGTTCTTTTTAAATGACAAACCGTAAAAATACTGTAGCTTTATCATTAATTTAACAGCCGATGCAAAAGCTTTTGAAAGGACAGTTTTACGGTGAGACCCACTTTAAACGGAGTGTCAATTCATTGACGCTTACGGATACGGTGTATACGCACGATTTTGTCGACTGGCATTATCATGAAACGCCTTACTTTACTTTCCTGCTGCAGGGCGGTCTGACCGAAGGATATAAAAAAGGGCGGAAAAACTTTATGGCCGGCACTGTTTTATTTCATCATTGGGACGAATGCCACTATAATCATAAACCGACTGAAACGGCCAGGGGATTTCACCTGGAGATCGGTTCTGAATTTATAAAAGGTCACGGCCTGTCGTTGCAGAACCTTCAGGGAAATCATGAAGTACAGAATCCTCTGTTGAAAATTTTATTTTACCGGTTATTAGCCGAGAGCAAATCAAACGATCCGTTTAGTGAGATGATCATCGAAGCATCGGTCCTGGAAATCTTTTCAGGATTAAATAACGAATCAACGGATCATGAAACGCGTACGCCGCTATGGGTAACCCGGATCAGGGAAATCCTGAATGATCATGATTGCACGTCTTTAAGACTGACCAAAATGGCCGATCTGCTCGATATCCATCCGGTCCATTTATCCAGAAGCTTTAGAAAATATTTTCACTGTACCCTGGGAGAATATGTGCGGAGAATCAGAATTGAAAAGGCATTGTCTGAAATGCTTAACGGCAATAAATCTTTAACCGAGATCGCCCATGACTGCGGATTTTCCGACCAAAGCCATTTTATCAGGGTCTTCAAAGCTTATCTTGGCACGAACCCTTTGTTTTATAAAAAATCCGGAAGCAAATGTTAAGCTGATTCTATTTTTCCTGTTTATTTTATATGAATTTTGTCCGGTCCCAAAATTGATACCTCGTGAAAAATTTGTTTCTGGTCCTCTGCTTATTTCTGATCACCCTATTAAATGCCCAAGTTCAGCCAACTTCTGATTCCGGACGTTTGCATGCTGCCCATACCGGAAAGATTCTATTCCTGTTGTCTTTTAAAGGTTTTGATCAGATTAAGGAAAGCGACTTTATCAGGGAATATACCTTAACCAACACCAGTGACCTTTCTTTTATCGCTTTTTTTGACAGGCCGCTTACGGAATATACATCTAAGTTATGTCCGGATATAAAAAAGGATTCTTTATTTAAAACCGGAAATTATCAGTTGGCTTTATGGATTGATGATAAGGAGATCTACAGAAGCAATCTGCTGCCCGGTGCTCCTCAGCAGAAGGTGCAGGATACGGCCGTGATACTTAACCGTTCTTTGATCAATAATACCGACGGACAGGGCTCGTGGAGTGAATCGTTCTGGAACCGGTTTATGAACAACGGCGGGGAAGAGGCATTGAAAGATGGGCGGCATTATCTGCGTATGGAAATCCGGCCTTATGTTAATGTAAATAATCAGGTTAAAGCAGGACCCTTAATGGCAAGCGGCGAACTGAACCTGCAGGTATCGCGGAATCCTGTGATCGACGTCCGGCAGATTACCTTAAATATACCCAGGCCTTATGACGGTTTTCCGGTCTCCTCGGAACCATTTGACACCGGAAAAATAAAGCAGCTGAAAGGTCTAATCAGAGAAGGCGTATTCAAACGGATCAACAGCATCATCGTCATTAACAAACGAAAACTGCAGATCGAAGAATATTTCAACGGCGTAGACCGGAATGCCCTGCATGATCCCCGGTCGGTCGGGAAATCCTTTGCTTCCACTTTAATGGGAATAGCGATCGGCCGTCAATTTATTCATAACGAAGATCAGCAACTCAGCAGGTTTTATGATTTTAAAAAATATCAACACCCCAAAGGTAAAAGTGAAGCAACGATCAAAGATCTTCTGACCATGTCTTCCGGGTTTGAAGGTGACGATGAAGTCCCTGATTCTCCCGGCAATGAGGAAAAGATGTATCCTACGGAGAACTGGGCTGATTTTGCATTGAACCTGCCGTATGATCCGGCTTTGAAAAACAATTGGCATTATTTTACGGCAGGCACGATTCTGCTCGGTGATATTCTGAACCGGTCTGTTCCGGGAGGACTGGAAAAGTTTGCGGAAGAACAACTGTTCAGTCCGCTGCACATTAAAAATTACCGCTGGGAATATACCCCGCAGCATATTCCCAATACGGCAGGCGGAATCCGGATGAATGCCCTGGATTTTGCAAAATACGGTCAGCTTTATAAAAACAACGGCCGTTGGAATAAACAGCAGGTCATCCCTGAATCCTGGGTGAAGAAAACCCTGACCCGGCAGGTCCGGATCCCAAACCGGAAAGAGGAGTATTACAGCTACCTTTTCTGGAACAAAAGTTTTAAAGTAAATAACAATAGGGAAGCGGAAACTTTTTACTGCGCGGGAAACGGCGGCAACTACATCATCATCCTGAAAGACCATCCTATAGTGATTGTTATCACGGCGAGTGCTTATGGCCAGACCTATGCCCATCCTCAGGTTACCAAAATGCTGGAAAATTTTATTCTTCCTGCTATTCTTCGATAACATGTATGGAAGCTATTATCTGCATGAGGTGTTTAACCGTAAAAAAATCAAAAGATATTGATTCGGGATAAAGAATTTGAATGCTTCAAATCGTACAAAACCTTAAAATCTTTGATTTTTATGATCTGTATTTCGAGTACCGCCCCCGGTGGCTGAGCAGAACCCAAGCCATGCTGTCATCTGTGAAATCTGTAAAAATCCATTGAACCAGTGGCAGATAACAGAACGGACTACCATCGGTTTCGAGGCAGTACTGCTTCCACAATGGTGTCCTGTAATCCGGCAAGCGCAGAAACTACAGCTTACGTCTGAACAGGCCGCTTCGGGTTGGACCGGACTGCTGAAACCGGCGACCGCGGTTTCAATTCTGCTTTCTTCCAGGGTTTGTGCTTTTTCAGGATCGTTTCCGGGAACGGATGACCGCTCTTATACGGACTTCCCGTTAATGCAGTTCGCGGCAGATCTTTCCGTCTAGGCTTTGGGTGGTACCGGCAACTAAAATGATGTTTTTCATAATTCGGGTATAATTAAAGCTCCCTTCGTTAAGATGGGGGACATAGGTTTTGATAAAATCGGAAGGCTCTTGCATAGAATTCGGCACAGGTTCATGGAATATTATCTACGCAAATGTGTTATAAATTTTCATGGTTATTTCGAGAATTACAGCAGGGGTTTATGAAATCACGGGTATTGGTTCTTTTGACTACATCTAAATAAATATTGTACATGTGTATGATATAACTCATTATTTACAATACATAATTTGTCTGCTAAATCAATTACGATAGTGGTCATTGAATTAACCCCTGCAATGGTACTAGTGCTTTTTTTCCTGAGCTTTACCCAGTCAGCCCTGTAAGAATACTCTACATTAAACGGAAAGTCTGTAAACATGTCCACTACGGAAGGCAGGTTCAGGTAATTATACTGGATTTGCATTTTATCCGGAATCTCCGTAAAGTAATTTCTGCTATTGCAGATAAGAATGCCTCAATATCCAGCGATCAATCACCGCAATTCTTTTAAAACAGATACCATATTTTTATAGCTCCGGTTGACCGTTCTGGCATAATTTTAGTCAGTAAGTTTCTCAAAATAAATCAGTATGAAAAAAATATTATTAAAGTCATTCTTCGTTCTCAGCGTGTTGGGAACCTTATTATTTACCATGACCAGCTGCGACGGGGATGAAGGCATTCCGGTTCCGTTTGATATTCCGATGACGGTGGAGCAGACTTTACCTTTTGCTACGGTGAATACTACTTCTTACCTCCGATATCCGGAAATTACACTGAATCTCGATGCCGATGCGGCCATCAAGGAAAAATATTCCAAATTGTCCATCAACAATCTGAAAAGTGCAAAACTCACCGGTTTCTCAATCGATTATCTGAGTTCCAAGTTAGGGAATAAGCTTAACATCATCAGCGGGGCCAAAGTGTACCTGAAAGCGCCCAATCTTCCGGAGGTACTGATCGGGACAGTTGAAAACAACACCAATCCGGCCACCATTACCCTCAATACGGCAGATGCAGAATTGATCGATTACCTGAAGTCCAAGCAGAATTCCCTTATCCTGGAAATCAAAGGGGCACAGACCAGTGTGGATGAATTAAAGGTGAACCTTAAACCGGTCTTTAAAATAAGTGTCGGACTGTAATTGATGCAGCTGACCAGTCCGATAGAAGAGAAATACAAAATTAAATGAGCCTAAGCACCTGCCAAAGCTCATTTTTATTTTAAACCATTCATCCGTTTTAATTACAGTGAAACAAAAGCTTTATCCGTATCAGCTGTAAGTAAAGGGACAGATTATAATCATCTTACCTGCCACAGAACTGACCGCAAAAACAATTATTCAAATCGTTTAAGTAATCCTCTGTTCTTCAAATTCTAACAATTCTTTCAATTGAATGAGCTGGGATTGATCATTGTCTCAAAACAAAAATTAGCAGTAGCATTAAATCATTACTGTATGGTTTTTCTATTAGAATTAATGATGACGCGATCTCGATCTATCTATTGGAATCAAACGGTTTCAGTTCCCGTAATCAATATTTTCGCAGAAATTAACCAATCGAATAATAAACTATTAAATCAGGCTTTTATGATAAATCCAAAACACCCTCTTCAATATTACAACATCCAGCAGGAATTTTTTCTTCAGCATCTTGCTGAAAAAAATAAAGAATATCATAGGTTACATATTTCCTACAGCAATGCAGTGTATTTGTATTATGACCTCCAGCTGAATGTGTCAGAGGTTCATTATGAAGAATGGCTGACTGAAATAGAGGATGAAGAAGTAAGACATACCATGCAGTCGGCAGGTTTCAAAGAATGCCGGCAGAATGATTCATTCATCCGGTTTATTCAGGAGAAAAGAAATATAACCGAAAATGATTATATTATGGAAAAGATGGGAACTGAAGAATATACCCGGTATAAGGTGCTCTGTAAAAACAATCAGGACTTTTCAAAAATATCATCTGTAAAACTTACAGGGCAGTAAATTCATCAGTTTAAACCATTCCGGTTGGACGGCCTGGAAATTTGCTGATCGTAAAAAGTAAATGACTCAAATCTGTTTTTAGTGGGCCTAAAAATTCCTGAAATCATAAGAAGCAGATTACGCCATATGGAGGGATCAAAATTAGAATCCGTAAATTTGTATTACAAATAATCTACTATGGATCACAATGACACCCGAAAACCTATCGATAAAATTATACAGCCTGTTCAGCGGTTTATCCAGCAGGAAAAATCGGGCGGGCTGCTGTTGGGAATCAGTGTCATTGTTGCCCTGCTGCTGGCCAATACGCCGTTGGCCCATACTTATCACGAAATCCTTGAGCAGTCCTTTGGCTTTCAGTGGAACGGTAAGACTTATTTTGAGTACAACATCCACCACTGGATTAACGATGGGCTGATGTCGATCTTTTTTTTCGTAGTCGGGCTAGAACTCAAACGGGAGATCATCGGCGGCGAGCTATCCAACCCAAAAAAAGCTTTGCTCCCCATTATTGCAGCGGTGGGAGGGATGCTGATGCCGGCTCTTATTTACCTGCTGTTTAATCCGTCGGGTGAACCGCATAAAGGCTGGGGAATCCCGATGGCAACCGATATTGCTTTTGCATTGGGCGTTTTGTATCTGCTGGGAAACCGGATTCCGCTGGCGCTGAAAGTATTTCTTACCGCCCTGGCCATTGTCGATGATCTGGGAGCCGTCTTGGTGATTGCCTTTTTCTATACTGCCGACATCAATATGATGTACCTGATGGTTGGACTTATCATTCTGGCTGTGATGTATCTGGGCAACAGGCTCGGGGTGCGGTCCATTCTTTTTTATGCATTGCTTGGAATCTGCGGCGTGTGGACGGCTTTCCTGCTTTCAGGGGTTCATGCCACTATTGCAGCGGTGCTGGCTGCCTTTACCATTCCTGCCGATGTAAAGATCCCGGAAAATGTATTTATTTCTAAGATACAGCTGTACCTCGAACGGTTTAAGAATATCGACCCTACCGAAAATACACCGACTTTAACCAATGAACAGCTCCATGTCCTGGAGCAGGTGAATGAAGCAACCCTTGCCGCAACACCGCCTTTACAAAGACTGGAACATGCCATGCACCCGGCCGTATCGTTCCTTATTATTCCCGTTTTTGCCGTGGCCAATGCAGGGGTGTCGCTGGATATTGATTTTGATAGCCTCTTCAACAATAATATTGCGCTGGGTACCGCAATAGGGCTTATCGGTGGTAAAGTACTGGGCGTCGTAGGGTTCAGCTATGCTTTTATCAGGCTGAAAATAGCTCATGCCCCGGAAGGAATGAATTTCAGAAACCTGCTCGGACTGGGCTTCCTGGCTTCCATCGGTTTTACGATGTCCCTGTTTATCACTTCCCTTGCCTTCTCGCACGAAGAATACCAAGCCCAGGCCAAGATCGGTATTTTTGCCGCTTCGCTGATCGGAGGAATCATCGGCTATGTTATTCTGAATAAAAACTCCCGGCAGGCCGGCAAATGATAGATTATATTTTAATACTAAATACAGGCAGGGTATTCTCCGGCAGTTTTATTCAACTTTTCGGTTCTTCCCGGACTCTTCAAGAGCCTCAGAGTCCGGAAGGAACCGAAGAACAGCCTCATAAGGTTCGGGGCATTTACCTGAACCTGTGATTGGAATCGCTGCTGATAAACAGGGTATTTTTTTCCTCCGATATGATTTCGATGAACCGCTCATAGTGCTTCAGTACATCCGAGATCAATTCGTTTTTGGTAAAAAGCTTTACATCGTAGCCTTCCCGGTTGTCCCCAAAATAAGATTTCGGGAAATAGGCGAGGTTTTTTTCTGAACCGGGAAGATTCCCTTCGTTCAGCAGGTATTCCGAAATGAGCTTTTTTTCGCGTTTTATTCCGTATAAAAAATTGTTGATCAGGTCATACTTAATCTCAATTTCCAAGCTTTCAGGACTGTTCTCCGAATTGATGCTGGCCTCAATACCATTCACGGCGAATTCTGCTGCCAGTTCTTCAAATGCCTGTTTTACCGTTGTTTCGATATACTTTTCAGTGGAAGCTGCGTCACTGAATGAAGCAATCTGCTTCAGTCTTTCTCTCCAGTGCTCCCCGGACCAGGGAACGGTGGTTGACGAAAAATCTTTTTCATAGTAGTTTTTATCGATCACCAGGGCTTTGATGAGACTCACGATAAACAGAACCATAATTATGGAAAAGGGCAGTGCGGTAATCAGGGTCATGCTCTGCAGTGCGGCCAGCCCTCCGGCGTTAAGGAGCATCAGGGCAAGGACTGCGAGAAGGGCTCCCCAGCCTATGGTCTGCCAGCGGGGCGATACCCTGGCATTTTTTGTGGCAATGCTGTTCATCACAAAAATACCGCTGTCGGCGGAGGTTACGAAAAAGATGAGGATAATCCCGATTACGACGAAGCTTACTAGCTTTGTTAAAGGAAAGTATTCGAGAAACTGGAACATCAGCCCATCGGGGTCATTGGCCATTTTGCTTAAAAAGCCGTGGGCTTCATTCATATCAAACCATATGGCACTGTTTCCGAAAACGGTCATCCAGATGAAATTGAAAAGGGTCGGCAGGATCAGTACCGCAGCCACGAATTCCCGGATGGTTCTCCCTTTGGAAATCCTTGCAATAAACAGCCCTACATACGGAGACCAGGAGATCCACCAGGCCCAGTATAAGATCGTCCAGTCATGAAACCACTTCTGGGTGTTCTCTTCATAAACATGGGTGTTGAAGGTCAGGCTGAAAAAGCTGTTGATATACGTT
Source organism: Chryseobacterium sp. SN22 (assembly GCF_008329705.1). Taxonomy (GTDB): domain Bacteria; phylum Bacteroidota; class Bacteroidia; order Flavobacteriales; family Weeksellaceae; genus Chryseobacterium. The sequence continues at coordinate 33,068 of NZ_VTSX01000006.1, forward strand.
CCGATGCCTTCGGTAAAGCTTCCGATCAGATAAACGGTGGGCCCGAGGATCAGTACAAAGAGCAGCAGGGCAACCACAGCAATGATATTGATGTTGCTTAAAATCCTGATGCCTTTGTCTACTCCCGATATGGCCGAAAGTATGGCCAATGAAACCAGAACGGCGACGATAAGGACCTGATAGATAAAACTGGTTTCCGGCAGGATATTCAGGGTAATGAGCCCCGAATTGATCTGTACCACCCCGAAGCCCAGGGTCGTGGTAATCCCGAAGAAAGTACTGCACAGGGCAAAAATATCAATTACATTTCCCCATTTTCCTTTGATCTTATCCTTCAGCAGAGGGTAGAAACAGCTTCTCAGGGACAAGGGCAGCCGGTAGCGGTACGAAAAATAAGCCAGTGCCAGACCCACGACGCCGTAAATGGCCCAGGCATGGATTCCCCAATGGAAAAAAGTATACAGCTGGGCGTTCTGAGCGCGTTGGACAGGAGATTTATAGGCAAAGATTTCGTTCGAGTAATGCTGCATCGGTTCGGCAACGCTGAAGTACATCAGGCCGATTCCCATTCCTGCGGCAAAAAGCATCGAGAGCCAGGAGAAAAAGGAATATTCGGGTTTGCTGTCATTCCTGCCCAGCCGGATATTTCCGTAGCTGCTGGCCATGATGTACACCAGGAAAATAACAAACAGGGTCACTGCCCAGATGTAAACCCAGTTGAGATTGACGAATATAAAATTTTTGACGACATTTAAAACCTGTTCGGTAAGCTGAGGGTAAATCGCAGAGATCAGGCATACGCCGATAATAAAAATAAGACTGGGCACCGTGATCCCTTTCTTCAGAGTCGTTCTGATTTTCATATTTTGTGAGAGGTTTGTTTTCTAAAGTTACGTAAAAACAATAAAAAATCCTGATCTGGACAGAAAATATATGCAGCACCCGTTAAGAAATATCTGAAAACAGCAATAACCGGGACCTATGCATATTTCAATCGTTAGCTGTACATCCTGATAAAAGATAAGTACCGGCACAGCGCAAACCTGAGCCTGGCTGTTTTACCGTTGCTGCCTAATTTTGTGGCGGGATATTTGCCTGACTGCCGGTGAGAATTATTCCGGATCCCCTGCGTAATCAGCAATAGTAAAACAGTAAAAGAAGGAGGGTCTGCAGGCAGAATAATGTACAGTTTATGGATGATTATTTACTTATTTTAACCCTAACCGGTGCGGCTACGTTTGTTATGGCCTGGATGCCCGGCTTTTCAAAAAAAACAGGAATATCGTATTCAATATTCTACATCATCGCCGGGATTCTGCTTTACCTGGCTATTCCGGAATACCTTCCCGATCCGCTTCCTGAGAATAATGAAAACTTAACGCTTCACCTTACCGAACTTATTGTTATTGTTTCGCTGATGGGATCGGGGATCAAGATCGACCGTCCGTTTTCTTTCAAAGCATGGTCGTCTCCGTTAAAGCTGATTGGCATTACCATGTTGCTCTGCATTTCAGCCGCTGCTGTGATGGGTTATTATCTTCTGAGCCTCGGCCTTGCTTCGGCAGTGCTGCTTGGTGCGGCACTGGCGCCTACCGACCCGGTGCTTGCTGCCGACGTGCAGGTGGGCCCTCCGAACGATAAGGCGAAATCGGAAGTGAAATTTACACTGACCTCCGAGGCCGGCCTGAACGATGGCGTAGCTTTTCCCTTTACCTGGCTGGCGATTGCTCTGGGCTTAATGGTTTCAGGGAGGCAGGTCAGTTTTATGGAGTGGTTTGCCTTTGATGTCCTATACCGATTAGGCGCAGGCATCCTGATCGGATGGGCCTGCGGCAAAGGCATTGGCTTCCTGCTGTTCAGGACATCCGAAAAAAGCGGACCGTTATCAAGCCGGGACGGTTTTCTGGCGATTGCAGCGACCCTGTTGGTGTACGGAATCACGGAATTTGCCCACGGCTACGGATTTCTGGCGGTATTTATCTGCAGCATTACTTTACGGCATTATGAAAAGGACCACCAGTACCATAAAGAACTGCATTCCTTCACCGATCAGGCCGAAAGGCTGCTGCTGAGCCTGCTGATGATCCTATTCGGAGGCTCACTCGTCATGGGTGTCTTAAAGCCGGTCAATACAGAAATAATTGTATTTGTCATACTCTTCCTGTTAGTGATCCGCCCGCTTGCAGGCAGGCTGGCTGTGGCCACTTCCAAAATAAAAAACAGGGAAAAGTGGGTGATCGGCTTTTTCGGGATCAAGGGGCTGGGTTCTGTCTATTATCTTTCGTTCGGTTTCAGCGAGTTCCATTTCCAACATCAGGACCGGCTTTGGGCGATCGTTTCCTTAACCATTCTTTTATCCATCATTATGCATGGATTCTCGGCGACCACCATTATGAAGAAGGTTGAATAAAAAGAACCTCTTCTGAACATGCTGAAGGCACGACACCATTAGATCTGGCACAGAAATTAAAGAATAAAAGCCTGTTCAAAATCAGAATTTAAACCTAGCCGGGCTGAACCTGCTTTACTCACGCAGATTCAGCAGATTTGTATTTTAAATCTGATCATCAATCATATATAAGATATACTGTTTTTTTATGTTAAATTTAAATAGCCTCTGGATTAAACGTTGATTGTAATTTAACTGAAGTCATTTCAGTGTGTTGAATTTACTGATTGCTAAAGTCATATTTCGTAGGAATATCATCTGTGTAGCAACAACAGGCATTCACGGTCATCAGCATGCCGTAGGTGTGGGGTCTCAATAGCAGTGGCTGTAAACGGAAATTCTACAATTCGGATTACCTGCTAAAAAAGCCGGATACAAACTGCATCCGGCATAGAAAAAATTGAAATTAAAAGGGTAATAGTCAGTCGGTATACTTTTTACGGTAGGCAAAATAAAACACCAGCGGCAGGATCGTAAACGAAAGGATCATACAGATGATCAGTCCGCCGACAATCATAATCGCCAGGGGTTTCTGGATTTCAGAACCCATTCCGTTGGAGATGGCGGCGGGGAACAGTCCCATCGAACCCATCAGGGCAATCATCACCACCGGACGGATCCTGCTTTTAACGCCTTCCGAGATGGCTTTTCTCAACGGCATTTTCTGCTGGAGGTTTTCCTTCATCACGCCGATCAGGACAATCCCGTCAATGGTCGCAACCCCGAAGAGGATGATAAAGCCGATGCCGGCAGAGATGCCGAAGATGGTTCCCGTAAACCACAGGGATAAAAACCCGCCGATGAACGCAAAGGCCAGGGTGACCGATGAGATCAGCGTGTCTTTCATATTTCCGAAGTTGAAGTAAAGCAGCATCAGGATCAGGATCAGCGATATCGGTACCACCATCATCAGCTGTTTGGCAGCTCTTTCCTTGCTCTCGAACTCACCGGCCCAGGTCATCTTGTGCTTTTTGGGGATATGGACGTCTTTGGCGACTTTCGCTTTGGCATCTTCAATCGTGCTTCCCAGGTCGCGGCCTTCAATGTTGAACCCGACACCGATGTACCGGCTGCTGCCTTCACGGTAGATGAAGGACGGACCTGTGTGGTAATCAATGGTGGCGATTTCCTTCAGCGGGACTTTTTTACTGTCTTTGGTCGGAATCAGGATATTGCCTATTTTCTCCGGATTGTCACGGTACTGTTTCTCGAAACGGAGGGTAACGTCAAACATTCTTTCTTCCTCATAAAATTTCGTCGCAGCCTGGCCGCCGATGGTCATTTCGATCACCGCCTGGGCATCGGCAGTGGAAATCCCGTATTTGGCCATTTTGGAATCGTGCAGCTGGATCCTCAATTCCGGCAGCCCGATATTTTTGAAAACATTCACGTCCGAAATCCCAGGTACCGTTTTAATGGAATTGGCCACTTTATTGGCATAATCTTCCAGCTCGAAAAGGTCATTCCCGAAAATCTTGATCACCAGAGGCGCTTTTACACCGGCTACATATTCTTCCACATTATCCTGGATGGGCTGGCTGAAACCGAAATTGATGCCGGGATATTTCTCCAGGGAGACCCGCATTTTTTCCAGCAGGTCTTCTTTGGAACTTTTGTTTTTCCATTCGTCTGCCGGTTTGAGCTGGATGTTGAATTCGATATTGAAAAATCCGGTAGGGTCGGTTCCGTCGTTGGGCCGGCCGGTCTGGGTCATCACGAATTTCACCTCATCATAATTTTCCAGGGTCTTTTTCATTTCTTTGGTCAGCCTTACGGATTCGTCGAGGTTGACGCTGTTCGGAAGGGTAGCCCGTACATAGATCGCCCCTTCATTCAGCTTGGGCAGGAATTCCGAACCGTAGTTGGAAAACTTAAGCCCGCAGATCACCAGCAAAGCGCCGAATCCGATCATGAACGCTTTCTTGTGACGGTCCGCAAAGGCATACAGCCGGTAAACATTCACCCTGAAGAACCGGGAAATCACGTTTTCTTTCTCTTCGATATTTTTGGTCAGCAACAGCTTGCACATCGCCGGAACATAGGTCAGGCTCAGGATCAGTGAGCCCAGCAGGGCATAGCCTAAGGTAAAGGCCAGCGGCGAAAACATTTTCCCTTCCACTTTCTGGAAAGAGAAGATCGGCATCAGCGCGACAATCAGGATCAGCAGGGCAAAAAAGATGTAGCTGGCCACACTTCCCGCGCTTTTCTTGATGATTCCCAGCTTCGACATTTTGTTGAACCGGGCAAGGCCGACCTTCTTGGCTTTATGTTCCAGGGCAACGAAGACATGCTCTACGATCACTAATGTTCCTTCAAGCAGCAATCCGAAATCCAGCGCACCCATGGAGATGAGGTTGGCCGGCAATCCCTGTATTTTCAGCATAATGATGGCGAAAAGGAAAGCCAGCGGAATCACCGATGCCACAATAAAGGTCGTCCTCCAGTTGTACAGGAAGATAAATACGATGATGGATACCAGGATGATTCCTTCGATCAGGTTTTTGGTCACGGTATGCACGGTCGTGTTCACCAGTTCCGTACGGTCGATGATCGGGACGATTTTTACATCGCCGGGAAGCTCGCCTCCGTTGAGTTCGGCAATCCGGTCTTTCAGTCTCGCGATCACATCGCTGGGGTTTTCCCCGCGGAGCATGATCACGATGCCCTCTACTACATCATCCTCTTTGTTGTAGCCCACCTGGCCCAATCTTGGTTTGGCCGAAACTTTCACTTCCGCAATATGCTTCACCAGGATCGGTGTGGAACCTTTCACTTCGATCTGTATGTTTTCGATGTCGGCTTTGCTTTCCAGAAGGCCGATCCCGCGGACCACATAGGCCTGGTCGCCTTTGGAAACCACATCGCCCCCGACGTTCACGTTGCTTCTTGACACCGCTTCATAGACATCAAGAGGGGAGAGGTCGTAATTCTGGAGCTCTGTGGGGTTGATCCTGATCTCATAGATTTTCTTCTCACCGCCGAAGCTGACGATATCCGCCACGCCGGGAACGGCCAGCAGCTCCCTTTCGATCACCCAGTCCTGGATGGAGGTCACTTCCCTGATCGGCAGTTTGCTTTTGATGATGTACCGGTAAATTTCCCCGGTGGCCCCGGACGGCGGTTCGATGCTGAAATCGGCCCCGTTGGGCAGGTCTACATTCCCGAGCCGGTTGGACGCATATTGCTGGGCATAAAAATCGTCAACATGATCATCGAACGTCACCGTAACCACAGATAATCCAAATAGCGAAATGGAACGTACCGAAGCCTTGCTCGGAATGGTGTTCATCTCTTTGGAGATCGGCAGGGTAACAAATTTCTCGATTTCCTCGGCACTTCTTCCCGGCCATTGGGTAATCACCCGCACCCGGGTGTTGGTAACATCCGGAAACGCCTCGATGGGCGTATGGATGTATGAATAGATGCCTCCGGCCAGCAGCAGAAAAGTTCCCAGAAGGACAATCAGGGAATTTTTAAGGGAGAAGGAGACAATATTCTGAACGAATTTTCGCATTATCTGGTAGAATTAACGGTTTGGTTTTTCAGGTTTTCATAGATGATCAGGCCGTTGGTCGCCACGACGCGTTCGCCTGCTTTCAATGAACCTTCCACATACGTGGTGCTGTTGTTGGAAACGATTTCGGTAACGTGCCGTACTTCCAGGTCACAATCCTGTTTGTAGACCAGCACATAGCTCTGGTTGTTGTCGAAGATCAGCGCCTTGGTCGGAACGGCGAGGGCGCTTATATTCTGGGAATTGATGGGAAGCACGATGTCCGCGGACATTCCCGGGCGGAGCTTCATGTTGTTGTTATCCATCACAATCTTTGCTTTCAGCACCCTTTCGTTTTCATTGAACACCTGGGAAACCGCATCGATTTTCCCGGTAAAGCTTTCGTCGGGATACGCGAGGGTCCTGATCACTGCCGGCTGGTTGACGTAGATATGGCGCATGTTGGTGGCGTAGACATTCGCCATTACCCAGACCTTATCCAGGTTGGATATGGTAAACAGCTTGTCGCCGCCCGCTGAAACCGGCATTCCGTTGGAAATGTTTTTTTCGATCACGTATCCGTCTGCGGGCGACTTGATGAGGAAATCGCTTTTCCCTGCCGAATACAGCTTCATGTTCTTCTGGGTCTTGGAGATATTGGATTTCAGGATCTGCACTTCCGACCGTGCTTCTTCCAGGTCTTTTTGTGAAGCAATATCGTCTTTGAACATCGCTTCCACCGAGGCGAGCTTTCTTTTGGCCACGGCCAGCTGGGCTTCCAGGGTCTGGGTGTCGCCCTGCATTTCGTTCAGCGAAACACTTTTCACGCTGGCCAGCACCTGGCCTTTGGAAACGTGGTCGCCGAGTGAGAAAAACGTTTGGGTCACCACGCCGTCTACCAGGCTTACAAACGGGACGGTTTTATCGGAATTGCTTTCCACCTCACCGGTAAGCGTGATGCTCTCTTCGATGGGCTGGAGGGCAACGATAGCCAGTTTCAGATTGGATTTAAGTTCGGGGCTGATGCAGTAGCCTGCCGGTTCTTTCTTTTCCCCGGTATCTTTCTGTGAGCAGCCCGAAAGTGCCAGCAGAAGGGGAAAGCCGTAAGCGGCTATATATTTTTTTGTTCTCATTTTCTTAAAGGTCTTTTCCTACGACGTACTGCAGGTTTTCAAAATATTCGTTCAGTTCCTTCCTGGTATCGAGGATGATGATTTTATTGTCGATGAAGGTTTCCAGGAAATCCATGTATTCCAGCATGCTGATGTTCCTCAGCCTGAAATTTTTCTCATGGCTTACCAACAGGGAATCCAGCGTACTTTCATAGTCATCGTCCAGTTCGGCGGAGATCTTTTTTGTCCTCAGGTAGTTTTGGTACACGGAACTGATTTCGTTCTGTGACTTCACGATATTCTTTCTGGTTTCATAGGCTGTTTTATCGACTTCGATCCGGGCATCCTGGATATTGCCTTTGTTCCGGTCGAAGATGGGCAGATCTAAGGAAACGCCCACGCCTATGAAATCCTTCATGATATTTCCGCCGCGGTCATAGCCCACGGAAAAAGTAAGGTCGGGGGTTTTCAGGGCATTTTGGATCTCAAGGTTTTTCAGGGCCTGCTTTTCCTGGTTTCTGGCAAGCAGGATGTCGGGCCTGTTTTCTGCGGATTCGGCAATCCATCGGTCAAGATCAAGCTCGGAAAAATCTCCCGGAGGCTGTTTCAGGGAGTCGGTGATGATGACGTAACGGTCTGCCGGCAGCATCAGCAGGGCTTTCAGTTCCGTCTGGTGCTCTTCCGCTTCCTGTTGGAGGGAGACCTGTTTTTTCCGGAATTCCACTTCCTGCGCTTTCAGCCGGATGTACTCGGCTTTGCTGATGTTCCCGGCATTCAGCTGGTTTTTATAGGAGGCCGCCAGTTTCGTAATAGAAGAGATCTGGCTCGCGTATAGCTGTTGCAGTTCCTGGTTGTAAGCCATCTCCGTCATCGTATTGCGGAGCAGCTTTTTCAGTTCCCGCAGCACTTCCTGCCATTCGTATTTCTCGCCGTCCACTTCAATTTTCTGAAGCTCGATATTTTTCCTCCGCTTGCCGGCGGTTTTGATCACCTGTTCAATTTGCACCGAAATCTGGGAGCTTTTTCCCCAGTTGCCGATAAGCGCCGGCTGTGCTTCGATGTCATACGTCCGCCAGAGGTTCACCTCATCCACGGTTAAGGTAGGATTCGGCCAGTATTTCGCCTGCAGCACCCGGGCTTCTGCCTGGGAAATTTCCAGTTTCCGGACAATAAGGTCAATATTTCGCTCAAGGAATGCAGACTCTGCCTCAGATCTGCTGATTTTAACCGTATCGCTCACCTGTGCGGAAGCGTACGCGAAAAGCGGAATGCAGAGTATCGTAAAAATAATTTTCTTCAAAGCCTTTTATTTAGGCGGCAAAGTTATTTCCGGCAGATTAGAGGGAATGTCAAGCTAAATTAAGATTCGGTTAATCCAACATTAGAGTTTGGTTAGAAGGTGGATGGATAGGCTGGATGCTGGATGCGGGGTGCTGGGAGTTTTTGTGGTTAGTGGTATGACCGACTGTTAATCAAAGCGCCAAAAATTCCCCTCCCCGGAGGGGTGGCGAAAATTCAAAGAATTTTTGACGGGGTGGTTTAAGAATAACCGGTTCAGAAAGCATAAAAACTCAGACAAAACCTCAATTCAAATCCCCGTTAAAAACCAGCGACACCGTCGTCCCTTTCCCCAACGCAGACCCAATGCTCATCTCAATACCGTGATGCCGCAGAATGCTCTCCGACAGCGACAGCCCGATACCGCTTCCTTTCACTGCACCCACGTTTTTCCCGCGGTAGAACGTCTCCGTAATCTTTAATAGATCTTCCGGCGCGATCCCGACCCCGGAATCTTCAACATCTATCGCCAGATGTCCTTCTTTTTCATAAATACGGATGGTCACCGGGCTGTTGTCCGAGTATTTCAGCGCATTCTCAACGATGTTGTACAGCGCGAGGTAGAGCAGGGTTTCGTTGCCATGGTATTCGAGAAGGGAGAAATTGGTCACTTCAAGTTTTACGGAAATCACGGCATGATTCCGGTTCCGGTGATTCTGCAATTTTTCATGGACTTTCCAGACCACTTCATCGATGCGGAACAGCTGGCGGGGTTTTTCGATTTTCGAAAGCCCGGACATCAGCAGCAGGTTGTTGAGGATGCTCTCGATTTCGTAGACGTTTTCCAGCACTTCTTCGGCGACTTCTCTGTATTCCTGCGGCGACCGTTCCTTCCGCGCGAAGACTTCCAGGCTGCCCGAGATGGCGGCCAGCGGCGTCTTGAACTCATGAGAAACGTAATTGATGAAGTTCTGCTGCAGCAGCATGTTTTCGCCGATTCTTCCGAGAAGGCGGTTGTAGGATTTGATCAGCTCATCGATTTCATCGTGGGTGTTGGTGGAGGTGATGGCCTGCGAAATATCGGTTTCACTGACGCTGTTGATGCGCCGGATCACTTCCGAGACCGGTTTGTAGACGACCTTGGAAAGGTAGCGGCTCAGCAGGTAAATCGCCAGCAGCCCGACCGCCAGTACCGAAAGCATAATGATCAGCAGCCGGATGACCTGCGACGAAAACGAATCGCTGGACGACTTCACGAAGACCACGAAATTCCCCTGGTTGTCCGGGTAATAAATCCCGTAATAGAAATGGTTGTCCGCCATAAACTGGACCTTTCCGTTGGCGCGGGCTTTCTGGAGGTCCTGCGGTCTGATGTTCCGGTCATCGAGGTTCATGCCGAAGGTCACCACATTGTTCGGGTTGTACACCGCGACCTGGCTCTTCTGGATGAGGTGGTTGTATTCTTTTTTGATCTGGGTATGCCTCGGTTTGGGAAGCTCGTCTTTCTCCAGGTAATAAATGGCAGAGATCAGCGCCGTATTTTTCAGCCGGTCGAAATAGGCCAGCTTCGTGCTGTCGTAATAGGCGATGAAGATCACCACAAACGTAATGACCGAAACGATGCCGAACGACAGGCTGGAAATCAGGGTAAAGCGGTTCCTCAGCGTCATAGCGGTCAGTCTTTGATGAGGTAGCCGGCCCCTTTTACCGTGTAAATGATCTGCTCCCCGGATTCATCGATCTTGTTCCGGAGGTAGGAGATGTAGACATCCACTACGTTGGTGGTGCTGTCGAAATTGATGCCCCAGACGCCGTTCAGGATCTGGGTACGGCTCAGCACTCTGTTTTTGTTTTCCAGCAGGAACAGCAGGAGCTTGTATTCCGTGGGCGACAGGTTCACCTGCCGGTCGTCCTGCGTCACGGTGTGGAGGTCTTTATTGAGGGTGATGTTCCGGCAGTGCAGCAGTTCCGGGCTTTTCTGATAGGACAGCCGGTTGCGGCGGGTCAGCGCATTGATCCGCGAAAGCAGCTCATCAAAATGGAAAGGCTTCGTCAGGTAATCATCGGCGCCCAGGTCCAGCATTTTCACCTTGTCGTCCGGGCTGTTCAACGCGCTCAGCACGAGGATCGGGATGTGGATTTCCTTAAACCGGATCAGCTGCGTCAGCTGGATCCCGTCCAGGCCGGGAAGCATGAGGTCCATCAGGATCACCTCAAAATCATAGGCCCCGATCATCTCCCTTGCCGCTTCACCGCTTTCGGCCAGGCTCACCTGATGCCCCGCTTCGCCCAGCCCCTTCACCAGAAACCGGCTGATTCTTTCGTCATCTTCTACCAGGAGAATATTCATGTTGGGAAATTAAGCCCTAAGATAGGGAATTTTGGGGTAATGGAATTTTTGAATTGAAAGACGTTGATAATATAGGATATAAAAATTCAGTATAAATACGGATTGCCGTAAACCTGCATAATTTCTTATTATTACATTTGATTTTATAGCATGTTTTTAAACTAATAAAGCAGAACTCTTAAGATTTATTTAAATTGAAATGAGAAATTACGATATTGAAATAGATAATACTAAAAAATATAATATATTAATGTCCAATGAGATATATGATTACAGAGATACACCTTTTGACGGTTTAATCTCTCAATATTATGAATTTTGTAAGGACAATTTAGATATTCAAAGCAGAAAAATAGATATTAATCCGAACATAATAATTTTTAACAACTTTTTTAATTCAAATGCAGTAGCAAAGTTGATGAATGGAGTTTTTTCAATCTCTATAAATATTGGTTTGATAAAAAAATGTAGTGATAATTTTCTTGTAAATGAAAGGTTAGATCAGTTCATTGATAATAAATTTAAAGAAATTACTGATAGGCTAGATAATAAAATTTCAGGTTTAGGTTTTCAGATTGCAACAAATTTCACATACTATCATGAACTAGCACATTTATTTCAGTTTACTAAAAAAAATGAAGACTTTAAATTAAATGAAAAAGTTGAGAATTCGTCTGACTATAGTTTAGAAAAACATTATTTAGAAATAAATGCTGATGCTTTTGCTTCGATTGCTTTGGCAAGTCATATCTCTCAATATTTAGAAAAGAGTTTCGGAGAATCTTTAAATCAGACTATCGCAGATAATGTAATTATCATATTAGGCTCTTGCTTGCTGAATCATATTGCAAACTTTTATTCAGACATCACAGCAATTTATTTTAATGAAAACTCGCATCCGCATCCAATCCTAAGAATTTTCAATTCTCTTCTTAATCTTACAAACTATCTTAATCAAAGCACAGTGCTCCAAAAGCAGAACATAAATATAGAATGCGCTACAATGTTTAAAAAAATAATTGACTTTTACAGAGAAATGGAGACTAATAATATATTTGATACTAATTTTGGTGGTGCTATTGATGCAGCTGAAAAAGTAGAGAAAGAAATTATTGAATACTTAGGGCAACTTATAGAATTTAATCTAACTGAATATCATAATGCTTTAAACTTATGGAATAGCCAAATGACATAATTACATCTTTTATATGTAAACTGATAATCAATAAGATCTATATTATTAACTTCTAACTTGCTAGTAAAGTTTTTTGACTAAGAATCTTTGCTTGGAATTAAAAAAGAGAATTAAAGTAATAAATCTGTATTATCTTAAAATTAAAAATATGGTTTCAAATCTCATTTCTTCTAAAGATAAATGGGAGATTTATTTATAAATGCATAGTTACTAATATCAATACAAATGTAATGAGTTACAATGATTAATTGTGAAGATTCTGATATTTAAAATATTTATCCAAGAAAAGTCTTTTACTTATAATTTAATTATTTTTGTATAACAATTTTGAAAATAATGTCAACTCAAAACAATATTTCGCATAAGTTTGAAGGATTATCATTATGGAACCATTTCGTAAATAATTCCGGAGCTTTAGTTACAGATATAGCAATGGTACAACATCATATTGACTATGCAATGCCATTATTGGATCGGTATACAGAAACATTTAGAAAGTACACTTTGCATAATGAGCAGCATCAAAGGAATATTGTAAAGATTATGGGTGAACTGCTCGGATCGAATTTATCAAAATTAACAGCACTTGAGTCTGCTATGTTGTTGCTAAGTGCTGTCTATCATGATATAGGAATGGTATATTCTGAGAATGAATTAGCAATTATTACTGCCGAACCTAAGTTCCAAGATTTTCTTAGGGAAAATCCAAAAGCGATGTTAGAATATCAACAGAATGACCAACAGATTGATGCCAGTTTAATTGAATGGTATTGTAGATCTATGCATGCTGAGCGAGTTTGGATTTATCTTAATAAAGTTAATAGTGAAATACCTTTAAAATGGGGAAATGCTTCTGTAAAACAAGGTCTCGGCCATCTTTGTGAAAGTCATAATTTTATTGTTGAAAAGATTATTAATGAACTACCCAATTTCAATAATCATTACTTGGGAAATTGTGATCTTGTTTTTTGTTCAATATTATTAAGGCTTGCTGATATTTTAGATTTCGATAATACTAGAAGTCCTAAGAGCGTATATGAATTTTTAGACTTGGATAATCCCAAAAACAAACTTGATGCATTCAGCAAAAAAGAATGGGAAAAGCATCTCAATTCTAATGGTTTTGTATTTGAGTGGGATAATAATAGTAGTAAAGTAAAAGCTATTTTTAGTGCAACAACGCCGCATCCTAACATTGAATTAGCTATTAAATCATTTATTGAAACAATAAATTCTGAACTTGCATCTTGTCATAAATTACAGCGCTTCTGTTCTCAAAGATGGATTAATCATCCATTGCCTGAAGAGATTGATATTCAGAATATAACAGCAGAAAACTATCAATCAGGCGATTATCATTTCAGCTTATCTGAGGATAAAATATTAGACCTTTTAACAGGCGATGGGCTATATAATGATGAGTTTATTTTTATCAGAGAGCTACTGCAAAATGCAATTGATACAAGCAGGCATAGAGAGTTTTATGAAATGCAATCTAATTCTTCATTTATAGTTTCTCCAATCGAAGTATCTTTTTTCGAAGACAGTATGGGTTACCAATGGATAAGGATTGATGATTTCGGCATGGGTATGAATGAAGACATTATTGTCAATCATTTACTTAAAAAAGGTGAGTCATATTATAATTCAGATAAATTTAAGCTTGATAAAATTAAGATCAATAAAGTCTTAGCTAAGGATTTTGTTCCAATAAGCAGATTTGGCATTGGTCTGCTTTCTTGTTTTATGGTTGGAGATAGGATTGAAATAAATACCAAGCATATTTCATCCGGTGCTGATTCTTTCCGTTTAGGTATAGAAGGTAGAAATGCGCATTATATTTTACAATCCCAAAAAAGACACCATGATCCACTTTCAATGCCCTCAAAGTATATTCCAGATGAAGGATATAGAAATGAATGTGGAACTTCTATCGCGGTAAGAATTACCACAAATAAGGAATTTTTAGGTTTTGACATAAAAACTGAACTTGAGAAATTTATCGTTTGTTCACCAATACCAATTTTGTTTGAGGGAAATATAATCGGAGGGAATCATGAGGATGTGGTTAAAAAGCCGTGGGTAAATGATGAAATGATTCAAATTAGTTCGGCTTTCGTTGAGAAAGTTGAAGCGACTTTTAATATAAAATTCAAAAAGGGGATTAATATTGTTCTCCAAAATATAAATATCACCAAGCGATCATTAAATCCTAACTTAAAAGGTCAGCTTGCTTTTATTGCAGTTAAAGCAAAATATGAAAACCTAGGTGCTTTTAGAGATATTTCTTTTGCGTTAGGCTTTGATAATAATCGTTTCACATTAAACGTTTACGGAACAAAAAAAGTGAAAAAGAGCAATGTTAAAAATATTGAATTACATGAGATTATAGATATAAATTTCATTATTGACAAATTAAAAATTCCCGAGATTAATCAAAATCATAGGTTTGATAGCCAAGAATTTCGAATTAGAGAAAATATATTATTAAGTCATAATGGTATTGCATTAGAAGACCCCCGTGCAATCTTCACTCTAAATCTTGAACGTATCAATCGGGAATACGCAAAATCCAATCATAATAATTATTCTTTTATATATTTTGGAATTTTATACTTTCAGGATGATCTCTTACCAGATCTTAGTGTGTCCCGTAATGAAATAAAGGGACTTTCGTTTGATCTTGTCTCAAATCTGAGTTTTTCTCTTGAACCACTTAATCAATACCTTCATAATGCTTTCCATAATTTTACTTTTTTCAAGAGATATGGCCGCTTTGATGAGTTTAATTCAAATGAAATTGAGAAATCTGGTTTTTACAATAAAAATCAGATCTATCTAGATAATTACATAACTTTGGAAGTTGAAGGTAAGATATGTAGTATTGAAGAACTTAAAAAGGAAAAGTTTATTAATAAACAATTTCGTTATAATTATTATCGACATTCGTTCTATGATGATTTGATTAATTATGTCATAGAGCAAAATTTTGATGTAACAATAGCTATTGACGAAAATGGGGACTCTTGTAAGTTTTTTATCAGCAATCGACATAGTCCTTTTCCAAAGGCCCTACAAGGTTTTATGCCAATTACATTCGTTAGTTTTCAAGAAGATGATCGCCTTTTTTTCGGTCAAAAAATGAACATTAATCATCCTTTCATTAAATGGTATATCGTTGCCGTACCAATTTTAGATGCAGATTATTCTTATTATTCAAAACAATTAATTTATACATTCTTCAATAGCAGTAAGGAAATTGCTTATGAAAACTGCACTAATATTATAGATCGACTCAATATTGTTCTACCTGAATATTTGAAGCCATTTAAGAATTTTACATTGAAAAAGTCTGATTTAATATAATGTCAAAATATTTCTATAATTTTTAAAAAAGTTAGATTGGAAATTATGCTTAAATTTGCCGGTTTTATGTTAATATTTTTTCGAAATAATAAACCTTTAAGCTTTAAAACTAAATTTAATATATTTTGATAAATATTCTTTATTTATAAATAGTATTCCAAAGTTTATATCTAGATAGCGATTAACTGCCATTTTCACTCAACCCCCTCAATCCCCACAACCTCACTCTCCATCACCTTCGTCCCGCTCTCATTATAAACCTGCTTCACAGTAACTTTGATGCGGTCATGTTCCGGGGTAGAGAAATCCATCAGTTCGGAAATGTTTTTAAAGCCGAAAGCTTTGGCCAGCAACGAAATGTGGCGGGTAGAATACTTTTGATGTTGCTTATAGGATTCAACATTTCCTACAAATTTTGTAGCAACTCCCATCTCAATACTAAGTGCTTCCTGTGACCAGCCTTTTGATATTCTTAATGATTTGATGTGTTCAATGAAAGCAAAATCAAATTGATAAGTCTCAAACGTAAATATTTTCTCCATTTTTTTACCTTACTATAGTGGGGTATAGAATTATTTTTATATATTTGTATCAGCGAATGAATAACAGCCTCTGTAGACCCGTTACAAAAACGCATTCCGAGCCGGCACAACGATTTCCATCGGGAAAGCCCTGTGAAAGGGTTTTCAAATGGCATCACTTTTCCGTCGGCAAAAGGGTGGTTCCAGCGCAGGTTTCAGGGGGAAGTTATTCTCAGACAAAAATGATGAAAAAGAACATTTCCACCCTGCTGCTGAGCGGCCCGCCGGCCTGACCGGAGCCCTTCAGCATCAGCGATTACCGTGCGGTACCGAAACTGCCTGCAAAGGCAGGAAGGCGGGGTACCGCCGCGCCCGAAAACCGCCGCCCTCCGAAATTCCTTTAAGCCAAAGGAAAGCCGAAGCACGTTTAAACGCACCCTTAAAAGTACTGGCTTTCTTTCAATTTTCCAAATTATTTTCGTTACGGAAGGAATTTATAAAAAATGAACCGTTTGCCTGCCGCAGCGCGGAAGCATGGCCTTGCATCCGGTCAGGGTCTGGCCTTGAGACCGTCCGGCTCCGGCGTGCTCATGATGACCTCGGCAGGCAGATAACATTCCGGCCCTACGGAGAAGTTCCGTGGTGTCCAGGACAACCCGTAACCTAAATAAACAGAAAATGAAAAAGAGAAAAAGAGATTTCGGAGCCCGTTTCTGGTCCGGCACCCGGAAGCATTCGGCGGTCGGCCTGCTGGAAACCTTCTTCCGGTTCAACGACCTGGCCGAAGTAGAACAGAACCTCAGCCTCATGATGCAGTGCTCGGTCCGGCAGAACACCCGGATCCGTAAAGACCCTTCCGAAATCTTCCACCTGTACCAGTCGCTGCGGTCGCTGGTCCGGGCCGCCCGCCTGATCGGGGAAAAAGCAGAGAAAGGAACGTTCCGGGTTTCTCCGGAACCCCATCCTCCAATGCCGCTGACTTTCCTTTCGGCCGAGGAATACCGGGATCCGGTGCGGGTCTTACGGCGTGCTTTCAAAACCTGCACCCTGCAGGAATACGATGACTTTCTCTCGGCGGTAGTGTATTTTTCGCTGGCAGATGCAGGGTGCGAAGAGGAGAGGAGGATCGTCATCCCGTACCTCCAGCTCATCAAAATGCTCGATGCCGCCTGGCTGATCGTGGAAAGGGCTGCAGCCGGAAAGTAACCGGATTTTTTACCACAAACCGAAGGTTCGAGGCAGCCAATAGCCACAAAAGCTTTTGGACACCTTGGAAATTATGCGCACGGCCAGGCTGAGGGTCTCTAAGCCCCGCATCATCGGTGAAAATCCGTGGGAGATTTCTTTTCATTAAACAGCAATCCGGACACGAATCTTCCGCTTATCGCTGATATTACGCCCGGATCCCCTGCGGGGACGGCAGACGGCATGTAGAAATTTGGCCTTCGGAAGGGATTGGCATCCCGAAAGAAAGTGGGAAAAATTTGGCTGTTTCCTTTTTATTCCGTGAAAGATTTGGGTTTTCAGTATAAAATTTTCCTTCCTTCCAGCCGGATGGTATTTTCTTTTTCCATTTTTTTAATGATCCGGATGGTGGTTTCCAGTGAAAGCCCGGTAAGGGAAGCCAATTGCTGTCTGGTATAGGGAATTTCCAGAGAGAACTTGTCTTTTTTGGCCCTGGATTCCTTCATCAGCTCCATGATCTCAGTAAGCCGTTCTTCAGCGCTTTTGCTGGTAATGGTATGCATCAAGGTCTGCTTTTCAAAAGTGCTGTCGGCAAGTGCGGCATACATTTCCTTGAAAACCAGGGGATTTTCCCGGAGCAGCCGGAAAAACCGGCTACCGGCCATTTTCAGGAGGCTGCATCTGGAAAGCGCCACGGCATCTACCGGGTAGGTTTTTCCCAAAATAAGCATGGCTTCCCCGATACCGGATTTTTCATGAATGATCTCCTGTATAAATTCCTTTCCGTCCTCAGGATAGTTGGTAAGCTTCACTTCACCTTCAATAATATAGAAGTAGAACTGAGGAAAGGTATCCTGGCGGAATATATAATCGCCGCTCTGGTAATGCTGTTCTACTGCTCCTGCCGAACGCAAAAGTTTTTCGCTGATGCACATACTTAAAGTTTTAATTTTGGAATATTTCTTCTGCACAATGCATCGTGTTGCATCCGTTCAGATGCTTTACCGGTAGATTTCAGGTGAAAAGAAATATCATAAAGCCATATCGCATGGATTTTTGGGCTCGTCAAAGATACAGCTATCGCCAGCTTATAAATATGATGTAGATCATATTCTGTAAAAACGGGACGGTGACTTTCAATTTGTTGACCTTTCCGGATGGGCCTTTCCGGAGTTCAGGCGGCGAAATGCATGCCTCTCATCCGTGCTCTGTAAAGTACGGAATATCCATTATTTATCTTAGATAAATTCTTAGCTGTCTTTCTCTGACCAAAATCATAATAAAAAGGAAAATTTGATTGTATATTTGTATGGTGTTGCGTGTATGCCTTGATTATTGGGTATTTACGCAGGCAGCAAATGGAATTATTTAATGAGCGCTATGGCCATCAAAGAAGATTTACTCATTACTTTTGGAGCGGAAATGCTTCATGTAAAGCAGTCCGAGATAATTTTTAAGGAAAATGATGCGCCGGAGTATTACTTCCAGATTAAAAAAGGCAATATTAAACTTACGAACTTTAAAAATGAAAATGAAGAATTCATCCAGAGTTTTCATAAAGAAGGCGATTCCTTTGGGGAAATATTCTTATTCTGCAAGCACCGGCGATATCCTGTAGCAGCCATGGCAACGAAGGATTCCGTTATCCTGAAACTGGAATATTCTAAATTTTTAAAAGTACTGGAATCCGACTTTGAAATCCAGCTGGATTTTCTGAGAAACTGTGCGGAAAGAACCTATTACAGCTATACTTTTTTAAACAGCCTGACCTCCGAAGATGCAACCCACCAGCTGTTGACGGTACTGGATCACCTAAAGGAAAACCAGCATGCCGCACCCGGTATTCCTTACAAAGTTCCGTACACCAGAAAAGAACTTTCCCACCTCACCGGCCTTCGTATTGAAACCGTTATCAGGATCCTGAGAAAACTGGAAAGCGAAAACGTTGTGAAGATCGTCAGGGGACGGGTGTATTATTAATAGCACCCGGAAGCTTTTCCCAAACGGGTCTGTGCCCATTTTTATATTCGATAAGGTAAAACAACGGCCATCCGGTCGCTGCGTGGAACCGAAGCCAGGCATCATCCGTGCAGGTCCGCGGGAGGTTAATCCGATTCCGGCAGGTTCAGTTATATTTTTTCCGGTTCTTCGAATCACACTTTATCACTTCATTTCCTCATTTTACCCGCCGTTTTCTGCATTTCAGTCATTAAAGGGTTCAAACGTCCAGGGAGCAGCGGTAGCTTTGCCTTAAATGTAAGACAGAGCGTAATGAAACCAGAAAAATACCTTAAAACCCTCAACGCCGGATTCCTGGCAGCCGTTACAGTATTCATCATGAGCTGTAGAGGAAGTAAGGAGCAGGACAGCATGGATCAGGCAGAACCTGTTCAGGCTGAAGTGATGATCCTTCATCCCGCTGAAGCGGTGGTGGAACAGACCTTTCCGGCCGGCCTTCAGGGAAAAGACAACGTGCAGCTGCGGCCGCAGATCAGCGGGTATATCGACAAAATCTATGTGGATGAAGGGGCTTACGTAAAAGCCGGGCAGCCTGTATTCAGGATCAACGCCAATGTATACCGGGAGCAGAAAAATACGGCGTCGGCAGCATTGGGCATGGCCAGATCCCAGCTGGCTGCTGCAAAGCTGGAGCTGGATAAATATAAGGTCCTCACCGAAAATAAAGTCGTGGCCGATTTCCAGTACCGGAAAGCCAGAACCAATTATGACAATGCGCTGGCTGCCGTCAGACAGCAGCAGGCCCTTGTTGCCTCGGCTGATCTTAATCTGGGTTTCTCTACCGTAAAAGCGCCGGTCAGCGGTTACATCGGCCGGATCCCCAACCGGATCGGCGCACTGGTAGGGCCTAATGACGCGCAGGCTCTTACAACACTCTCGCAGGTGAATGAAATCTATGCCTATTTTTCCCTTTCCGAAAAGGAAATCCTGAACATCAGCGCCACCCGTCCCGGAAAAACCCTGATCGAAAAACTGAAAGGCTTTCAGGACATCACTTTACTGCTTGCCGATGGCAAACCGTACAGCCACACCGGGAAAATCGATATGATGGACGGGCAGTTCGATCAGAACACCGGGTCCGTATCGCTCCGGGCTTCCTTTCCGAACCCGGAAGGCCTGCTCCGGACCGGCAATACCGGACGGATTGTGCTGAAAACCATGCTGGAAAATGTCTATAAGATTCCGTTGCTGGCAACCTATGAAGTACAGGACAAGATATTTGTCGGGCTCGTCAACCGTCAGAACAAAGTAACCCGGAAAGCCCTACAGGATTTTACGCGGTCGGGAAATTTCTACCTGCTGAAATCAGGCTTTGCCCCGGGCAACCGCATCGTGGCCAACGAGCTGGCCTCCATTCCTGAAAATTCGACCATTACGCCAAAAGCCGTTCAATAAAAACCTTCCGGATATGTTCAATAAAATTATCAAAAGACCCGTACTGGCTACGGTGATCTCCATTATACTGGTGCTGCTGGGCGTTGTAGGCTTACAGCGCATCCCGATGACGCAGTTTCCGGAGATTGCCCCGCCTACCGTTTTTGTTTCCGGCGTATATCCCGGCGCCAATGCGGAAAGCGTGATCCGCTCGGTGGTGACGCCGCTGGAACAGGCCATCAACGGCGTAGAGCAAATGCAGTACATGACGTCCACCGCCTCCAACGACGGCAGTTTTTCCGTTACCGTAATCTTTAAACAGGGCGTGAATCCCGACCAGGCGGCCGTTAATGTCCAGAACCGCGTCGCCCAGGTGAATGCCCAGCTGCCCTCGGAAGTCATCCGGCTGGGCCTTACCACCACCAAACAGCAGACCAGCAACCTGATGGTGGTGAACATCAACAGTGAGAAACCGGAGCTGTATGATGAAGCTTTCCTGCAGAATTATGCCAGCATCAACCTCGTTCCGGAGCTGAAAAGGATTCCCGGAGTCGGGAACGTAAGCCTGTTCGGGGCCAAAGACTATTCCGTCCGCGTCTGGATCAATCCCTCGAAACTCGCGGGGTATGGCCTGGTTCCTGCCGATGTGGAAACGGCCATCCAGAACTACAGCTTTGAATCTTCACCGGGAAGCCTGGGAGAAGAATCGGATGCCCAGCTGCAGTACGTCCTGCGGTACAAAGGAAAACTGAACAAACCTGAAGAATTTGAGAAAATCATCCTCCGTTCCAAAACAGACGGCTCCGTCTTGCGGCTGACGGATGTGGCCAGGATTGAATTCGGGCTGTCCAATTATTCCAGCGATACCTTTACCGACGGGAAACCTTCGGTGGTATTTTCCGTGATCCAGGCCAGCGGCTCCAATGCCAGTGAAATTGCCGTTAAAGTTCAGGAATCGCTAACAAAGTTCCAGTCGCAGGTGCCGGACGGAATCACCTTCCAGATTATCCAGAATACAAAAGACCGCCTGGATGCCTCTATCTCGCAGATGAAATCCACGCTGGTCGAAGCCTTTATCCTGGTATTCATTGTCGTGTTGGTTTTCCTTCAGGATTTCCGGTCGACCCTTATTCCGGCCATCGCCGTTCCCGTATCCATCATCGGTACTTTCTTTTTCATGTACCTGATCGGTTTTTCGGTAAATGTGCTGACATTGTTTGCGTTGGTACTGGCTATCGGAATTGTGGTGGATGATGCGATCGTGGTGGTGGAAGCCATCCACGCCAAAATGGAAGAAACGGGGGAAAGCGCCGGGACGGCCACGGCTTCGGCCATGAGCGGGATCAGCGGGGCGATTGTTTCGATCACCCTCGTGATGTCCGCCGTCTTCCTTCCCGTCGGATTTATGGAAGGCCCGGCCGGTGTTTTCTACAAGCAGTTTTCCTATACGCTGGCCATTGCCATTGTGATTTCCGCCGTTAATGCCCTGACTTTAAGCCCGGCCTTATGCGCTTTGCTGCTGAAGAACAAGCATGCGGAACATCAGGGGCAGCCTGAGAAGTTTACCCAAAGGTTTGCCCATGCTTTTAATGCCGGTTTTGAGCGGCTGACGGATAAGTATGGATGGGCGATCCGGTTTTTAGGAAAAAGAAAAATCTTGGCTTTGGGGGCTCTGGCCCTGATTGCTTTCGGTGCTTTCTTCCTGATGAACAGTGCACAGAAAGGCTTCGTGCCGGAAGAAGATGACAATAACCTGAGTTTTGTCGTTAACCTTCAGGCCGGTGCCAACCTGCAGTACATCACCCGGGAAATGGAAAAAGCGACGGAAATCGTCCGCCGCATGCCCGAAGTGAAAAGCATCAGCACCGTTTCCGGCTTCAATCTGTTCAGCTCCGCGGCTTCACCCAATTCCGCGATGGGATTCATTACCCTGAAGAATCCGGAAGACCGGGGAGAAGTATCGGATATGAATAAAGTGATGGAAAAAATACAGTCTGCCGTAAAGGGAAAAATCAAAGGTGAATTTATGATTTTCAGGAACCCGGCAGTGGAAGGATTCGGCACCGCCGGCGGGGTGGAATTTGTGCTTCAGGACCGGGCTTCGGGAAGTATTGCCGATTTCGAGAAAGTGAGCAAAAAAGTAATTGATGCTTTAAGCAAAAGGCCGGAGATCGGGACTGCATTCACCAGTTTCAGAAGCGATTATCCCCAGTATGAAGTGGTGCTGGATGAAGACAAGGCCCAGCAGCTGGGGCTTACCCCTAAAGAAATTATGGATGTGATGCAGCTGTACCTTACCGGTTCCCAGACCACGGATTTTATCCGTTTCGGAAGATTGTACCGCGTCAACGTCCGTTCTGAGGCTGAATTCAGGAAAAACGAAGCTTCGCTGGATAATATGATGATCCGGAACCGCGAAAACAAGATGGTTCCGATCGCTACGCTCGTCAGCCTTAAAAAGGTTTACGGTCCGCAGGTCATCAGCCGGTACAACCTTTACAACAGTATTTCCATTAATGCGAATGCTGCCGGTGGTGCCAGCACCGGCAAAATAATGGGTGTAATTGACGATGTGCTGAAGAAAGAACTCCCAAAGGGCTACAGCTATGAATATGGAGGCCTGAGTCTGCAGGAAAGGAATTCCGGTTCGCAGATGCTCTTTATCTTCGGCCTCAGCATCCTGTTTGTGTACTTCTTACTTTCTGCCCAGTATGAAAGTTACCTGCTGCCACTGGCGGTGATGCTGTCCCTTCCGACAGGGATTGTCGGGGTTTTTATCGCCACGGGACTGGCCGGTATCGATAACAATATTTATGTCCAGATCGCGCTCATCATGCTCGTCGGGCTTTTAGCCAAAAACGCCATCCTGATCGTGGAATTTGCCATCCAGCAACGCAAAGCAGGCCTGTCGGTCTTTGAAGCCGGTATTGCAGGAGCGAAAATGCGTCTGCGGCCGATCCTGATGACCTCTTTTGCCTTCATAGCCGGCCTGGTACCGCTGATGTTTGCGAAAGGAGGAACGGCGATGGGGAACAGGTCCATCAGCATCAGTGCCGCCGGAGGAATGTTGAGCGGCGTCATCCTGGGGGTGATGATTATCCCGATTCTGTACATGGTGTTCCAGTGGCTGCAGGATAAACTGTCAATCCATAAAAATGAGAAAAATGAAAAGACTCACTCAATATAGTTTAATAACAATGGTCTGTTGCGGGGTATTGCAGTCCTGCAAAGTGACCCGTGATTATCAGAGGCCGGAGCTCAATCTTCCGGCATCGTTCAACGCAGGATCGGATCGCGTAAAAACAGCCGAAATCCCGGCTTACCGGGATTTTTTCAAAGACCGGGAACTGATCGCCCTGCTGGACCAGGTGATGGCGAAGAATCCGGATCTGCTGATCGCTTCGGAGGAAATCCTGGCTTCCGAAGCCCAGCTGAAAAGTGTAAAGCTGAATTACCTTCCCGATATCAGCCTTCAGGTCAACACCGGGATCCAGCGGCTGTCTAAAAACAGCATGCAGGCTTCTTTCGGTGGCGGCGTAATCTTCCGGGAATATAACTTTGCACCGGTGGTCTCCTGGGAGGCCGATTTCTGGGGCAGGCTGAAAAAGCAGCGGGAAGAATCGCTTGCGAATTACCTCAGCAGGGCTGAGAACAGGCGGGCACTGCGCGTACAGCTGGTGGCACAGACGGCCCAGGCTTACTATAACCTGTTAAGCCTCGATGAACAGCTCAACATCACCCGGCAGGTTGAAAAAAGCATGCAGGAAACTGTTTCCATGCTGAAAACCCAATATTCGGTAGGGGATGTAACGGCGCTGGCCGTCAAACAGGCCGAAGCCCAGCTGGCGGAAACCCGTGCCCTGATCCCCGAGATCAAAAGCAGCATCACGGTCCAGGAAAATGCCTTGCAGACGCTCGCCGGGAATTATCCCGATGCGGTAAAACGATCCCGGAATTTCGATGGCCATGCGTTTACGGCTGACCTTGAAAGCGGTGTTCCGGCTGATCTCCTGGCCAACCGCCCGGATGTAAAACAGCAGGAATTACTGCTGCAGGCCGCTTCCGCCAGAGTAGGCATCGCCAAGACCGAATTTTATCCAAGCCTGAAGATCACCGCACAGGGCGGATCCAATGCCACCAGCCTGGCCAACTGGTTTTCCATTCCGGGATCTTTGTTCGGTACCGCCGCGGCCGGTCTTACACAGCCGCTGTTCAACCGGCGAAGCATCCGGTCGGGTTACGAACAGGCCGTTCATCAGCGGGAAGCGGCGGTACAGGCGTTCCGGAAATCGGTACTGGCGGCAGTAGAGGAAGTAAGTACCGCCATGAGCAATATCGTCCAGGTAAAAGAACAGCTGAATGAAGTGAACAACCGTAAAAAAGCAATGGATAAAGCCATTACCGATGCACAGCTGCTGTATAAATACGGCGAAGCGAATTACCTGGAAGTATTAACGGTACAGCAAAGTGCCTTCCAGGCGGAACTGGCCGATGCAGCGGCCCGCCAGAAAGAAATAAATACTTATCTTGCTTTATATAAATCGTTAGGCGGAAATTAAATGGACGGAAATTTGAAAAACCGGTCAGGATCGATGTGGAAAACCATTTTTCAGTGGAGCGGTGTACCGGTTTCACTGGCACTGGCCCATGTCATCCAGTACCTGCTGAACCCGCAAAGCAGATGGTGGGATTTTTATACCCAGGCACGCTGGACGGAAATCTGGATTACCATCGCCGGAGGCATTGCGATGTATGCCGCTATTTTCGGAATCATCCGGGTGCTGTCCGGATGGGTCAACAGGAAAAACAGGCTGAGAAACAATATTCTGGCCCATTTTGTCCTGACTACCGGTGTGGTTGTTGCCTGCATGTTTCTGCTGCTGTACCTGGAAAACGTTTTTTATGAGCAGCTGTGGCCGGAATCTGCCGACGGAAACGGAGAATTGGAAACAGACGTGCGGAATTATCTGGTGGTGAACCTGGTGGTCGCCGCATTTGTCAACAGTTTCTACAATTCCTTTTTCTTTTTCGAAAAATGGAAATCGGAGGTTACCGAAACCAATAAGCTGGAAATCCTGTCGCATCAGCTCAGGGAAAATGCCCTGCAGGCTGAGCTGGAAGTGCTGAAGCTGCAGCTGGATCCTCATTTCCTGTTCAATAATTTCAGTATCCTGACCCAGCTCATCGAGATCAATAAAGGCGCGGCGCAGGAATTTTTGTCCAGCCTTTCCAAAGTGTACCGGTACATCCTCACCACCGGTAAAAAAGACATCGTCTCCCTGGATGCGGAACTGAAGTTTGTGGAAACCTATTTCCATCTCATTAAAATCCGGCATGGGGAAACCATCCATCTGACCGTTGACGTGCCGGATAGCGACAGAAGGAAAGGCATTCCGCCCGTTACTTTGCAGCTGCTGCTGGAAAATGCCATCAAACATAATATGTCTACCCTGAAAAATCCGCTGTTTTTGTCGATTATGAGTGATAACAACGGTAAAATTATCGTGAAAAATAATCTTCAGCGCATCAATATCGATTATAAAGGTACCGGTATGGGACTGAAGAATATCAAAGAACGGTACCAGCTGCTGGAAGGCAGAATGCCGGAAATCACGGAAACCCGTGCTTCTTTTGAAGTGGTGCTGCCGCTGCTGAACATTTAAAATAAAACAATGAATTACCTGATTATCGAAGACGAAGCCCATAACGCGGGGCTGCTGAAAAGCCTGGTGGAGAAAACAGATCCTGCAGCCCGCTTGCTGGGCATACTGCCCACCGTGCAGGAAAGCACGGAATGGCTGGAAGCAAACCCTGCACCCGATGTCATTTTTATGGATATCCGGCTGGCAGATGGGCTGTCATTTGAAATTTTTAACCGGGTAAAGATTGTTTCGCCCGTTATTTTCACCACCGCTTATGATGAGTATGCTTTACAGGCATTTAAGGTCTATGGTGCTGCTTACTTGCTCAAGCCTGTTGAAAAGGATGAGTTGCAGGAGGCGCTGGAAAAGGTGAAGCGCCTTCAGCCGAAAATTTCCGGGGATGAGATCGGTGCCATCATGGAGATGTTCCGTACCCGCGAGAAAACGTACAGAAGCCGCTTCCTCCTGCATTACCGGGAAACCTACAAAGTGATCCCGGTAGAAGAAATCGATTACATCTGCCTGGAACACAAAAACGTTTATTTCCACCTGCTGGACGGGACTTCCATTGCCGTTCCGTATACACTGGAGGAGCTGGAGGAGCAGCTGGACCCGCAGTTTTTCTTCCGGGTGAACCGGCAGTACATCCTGAATATCAACAGCATCGACAGCATCCACAAATATTTCAATGATAAGTTGAAAATCGTTCTGAAAAGGAATCGCCAGGCAGAAGTTATGGTAAGCCGGATCAGGATCCCTCAGTTTAAATTGTGGCTGGACCGATAACCGGCCTGTTCCAAACCGTAAATTTTATGAAATCAAAACCTGATAAGCTGCCTGAAAAAAGACAGATTAATGAAACGATATTGCCCGGAGCCAACTGGCAGAAACGCTACTGGTTTATTTTCTCAGGGCAGGCCTTTTCCATTATTGGTTCTGCGCTCACTCAATTCGTTCTCATATGGTGGATTGCGGATACCACCGGGAGCGTCAGTAAACTCGCGCTGGCCGGGACGGCTGCCCTTCTGCCGCAGGCATTGCTGAGCCCGGTAGCAGGCGTCATAGCAGACCGTTACAGCCGGAAAACGATCATGATCCTTGCTGATGTCACCAGCGCGGCCTGTGTGGCCGTTCTGGTCATACTTTTCCTGACGGATGATGTTGAGCTTTGGCATATTTACCTGATGATGGGCATCCGCGGTGCCATGCAGGCTTTCCAGTCTCCGGCCGTTGAGGCCAGTACCGCCATGCTGGTTCCGGAATCTTTTCTTCCGAGAGCCGCAGGCCTGAACCAGATCCTGATGGGAGGGACGCTGGTCGCCGGCGCCCCGCTTGGAGCCCTGGCTGTAACTGCCATGCCTTTGGGGTGGGCTTTGAGCATTGATGTTTTTACGGCCCTGCTGGGTATTGCACCGCTGTTCTTTTTTACAGTTCCGCAGTTCAGGAAAGAGAAAGGCAATGCCCCGTTTTTCAGGGAAATCATCTCGGAACTTGGCGAAGGGATTGCCCTGGTCTGGAAAGACCACGGACTGAAAAGGCTGTTCCTGATGCTGGGCGGCATTGTGCTGATTATTATGCCGACTTTTACCTTTGTGCCGCTTCTCGTAAAAGATCATTTTAAAGGCGGCGTGGAAGAGGTAGGCATCATGGAAGGGCTTGCCGGTGCGGGGATGGTAGCCGGAGGTATTTTAGTGACAATCATCGCGCCCAAACGCAAAATGACCTGGATTCTTGCCGGTCTGGGACTGTCCTGTATTGCCATCAGCCTTACTGCCCTGATGCCTGCCCACCTGTTCTGGGCTGCTGCCTTCTGGTGGATGATCAGCTCTTTCACTTTTATTTTCGCCAACGCTCCTTTAACAGCGTTGTTGCAGACCATTATTCCCAACCAGATCCAGGGAAGGGTATTGTCACTTCTAAACATGATTATGGCATTGGCAGCACCGGTCGGGCTGATGGTGGCCAACCCTCTGGGAGAATGGCTGGGGTTACGCGGACTGTTCATAGGCGTTGGGGTTCTCAGCGGTATAGCTGCATTTGCAGGATTTGCTTCACCTTACCTGAGGAACCTTGAAGACCGAAAAGTAAAATAAATTCGGTGCATGGCATTCCCTATTTCAGCAATCCATCAGCTTTTCTGCTTTTTACCCGAAAGACGGCCATCCGGCTGCTGAACAGAGCTATTTTAATTCAAACTAAACTGTATATGCGCACTGTCATGCTTAGGCTCTTGAAGCCCCGCACCATCTGTGCAAATCCGTACAATCCGTGGGGGATGTGCTTTGTCGGTTCAGCAGCAATCCAAACCCAAACTTTCCTGCTATTCTCTGATCCTGCGTCGGGATCCCTTACAGGGATGACAGACCAGGATGCTGAGCTTATGATTAATAAAACCAACATTGATCCGGAGCTGAATGGTGTCAAAGCCAGCCTCCGCGATCTTTTATAAGTGGAGCGGCTCGGTGAACCGTTCGGCAGCATACAGATTATTTTCTTCGTGAGCTTTGTGCTCCCGGTAACCATTGAAGTGAACAGTCATCCGTATCGACACGTGCAGTGCATGGCAGCGTCCTTTCATAAAATTCAATTCTCAATCAGTCCTTTGCTTCTTTAATACGATGTTAAAATCCTCGCGAGGATAGAATTGGCATACTCTCTGTTATATCAGGCGATATGATCCAAAGCATAAAACTTTATTAATGACTGATCTTTATATTTTATACCTTTGCCCATACCACAAAAGTGCAAATTATTATTCAATACCCGTATTATGTCTGATATAAATCCTTCGGAAGAACAGAAAAGACTGGCTGCTCTTCGTTCCTATCATATTCTGGATACTGCAGCAGAGAAGGATTTTGATGAACTTACTGAATTGGCAGCAGCCATCTGCAATACGCCGATTGCACTGATCAGCCTGGTAGACGAGGACCGGCAGTGGTTTAAATCGCACCATGGGATGGAAGCCCGGCAGACCGACCGGTGCCATTCCTTCTGTTCCCATGCTATTGAGCATCCTGAAACTTTAATGCAGGTAGAAGATGCCATGCAGGACCCGCGGTTTTCGGATAACCCCCTGGTTACAGGAAATCCGGATATCCGGTTTTATGCCGGGATGCCGCTGGTAGATGAAAAAGGCTATGCCCTGGGTTCGCTGTGTGTAATTGACCAGAAGCCCGGCTATCTGAATGAAGCCCAGCAGAAAGCACTCCGTACGCTGGCACGGCAGGTTATCGACAAACTGTCGCTCCGGAAACGCAACATCGAATTGCTCACTGCCAATGAAAAGCTTGAGCAGGCAAACCGATACCTTACGGAAACGGAAGAAAAATTGAAAACAACCAATACCGAACTGGCGGACAGTAAAGAATGGCTGCAGACGATACTGGATATTGTAGGCGAGGGTATCGGCATTACCGATGAAAAAGGAAATACCATCTACACCAATAAGCGCAGTACTGAAATCTTCAATGTTGAGGGAGAAACCTTGTTTTCCTTCACCGGATCCACAGCGTGGGAAAACCGCCGGCCTGACGGTTCCCCGCTTCCTGCTGAAGAGCACCCGGTGACCATTGCGCTTCGTACCGGATCACCTATAACAAATTTTGTATTTATGGTAAGCGACCGACAGGGCAGTTCGGTGTACCTGTGTATGAACGCCACACCGATTAAAGACAAGGAGGGAAAAATTACCGGTGCGGTCGTCAGCTTTTCCGATATTACGGAAAGCTATCTTTTGCAGGAGCAACTGAAAGACCGGGAAGAAAGACTGCAGATGGCCATTTCTTCCGCTAATCTGGGAACCTGGCATATGGATGCAGAGACCCGGAAATTTTTCCCTTCTCCCAGGCTGAAAGAGCTGTTCGGCTATTACCCTGATGAAGAAATGCCGTATGATGCTGCTTTTGCCCAGATTGCCGATTCCCATCGGCAGCAGATTATTGATGCTGTTGAAACATCCGTTATCAAAGGGGAACCGTATGAGCTGGAATATCCGATCATCGGTTATCACGATAAGAAACTCCGCTGGGTATGCGCTACCGGCCATCTTTATACAAGAGCCGAAAATCCTCTGGTTTCTCATTTTTCCGGAACGATGGCTGATATTACCGAACGCAAGCTCGATGAACAGCGGCGCAGCGATTTTATCGGTATGGTAAGCCATGAATTGAAAAACCCGCTTACAGCCATCGGGGGATATACATATCTTCTTCTGAAAAGAGCGCAGAAAAACAATGATGAAATGGTATCTGAGGCCGCGGTTAAATTAAACCGGCAGATCAAACGGATGGAAGCACTGATCAATGGCTTCCTGGATGTAGCCCGGCTCGGCGAAGGAAAAATACAGCTCAACCGGTCTGCTTTCGATATGGCAGGCCTCGTGCGTATTGCTGAAGAAGAATCCCTGGCGACCATTACTTCCCATAAGGTTGTTTTTGCGCCGGTAGACTTTACCCCGGTAGAGGCCGATAAAGATAAGATCGAACAGGTACTGGTGAACTTTATCAACAACGCCGTTAAATATTCACCTGAAGGCAGTACAATAAATGTAAGTTGTGTAACTAAGGAAGGGAGAGCACGGGTATGCGTAACCGATGAGGGAATGGGAATCCCGGTAAAAGACCAGCCGTTTGTGTTCGACCGCTTCTACAGGGTGGAAAGTGAAGGCATGAAAAATAAAAAAGGTTTTGGCATCGGTCTTTATATCTGTAAGGAAATCGTTGCGCGGCATCATGGAGAAATCGGCGTAGAGAGCACAGAGGGCAAGGGAAGTACATTCTGGTTTACATTGCCGGTGGCTAACCCTTAATTTATGCCTATACAGGCAATGGAACTGATAATCCGAATAAAAACATATAAAAAGGAGTTGATATGACTTTATGATAATATTTTTTCTGGTTTATATAATTTATTTATAAGCAGACGGTATTAATACCTTATTCTTGCTTCAGATATGCCTAAATAATACTGTTGAAAATTTTCAATATTGATACAAATAATGACGGAGAAATCCAGGTTTCCGAAGCCCGGGCAGTAGCAGGAATTAAAAATTACGCTGGATGCAAACTGTTTTTGAAGGTTTTTATCATTTTAAATCAAATGACAAATAAGCTGCTGCACATTACAGAAGCTTATTTCGTTTTAAGCCGAAGGGTGGGATGAATATTTCTCCGCTGTGAAAATCAAAAATAATTTCGGGCTCCGGCGGCATGATTCTATGCTGCAAATATGTTTTGGTTTATAAATGCAGTTTTATGGTATGCTTTTTAGCAGGGCAGGGGCTTGAACGTATTTCTATTTTTGTATTTTCGTGAACTGAAATTTTGAGCGACAATGAAGGATCCGGTACCACCCTTGAATTTTGAACAGTTAATCGATGTATTTTCTTTTATCAGCACGGCCACTGCCGTGCATGTTGGGGAAGATGCCCGGATAGAATTTGCCAACCAGGCGATGCTGACCATCTGGGGCCGCGGACCGGAAGTCATCGGAAAAGGCTTGGAAGAGGCGATGCCGGAACTGTCCGGTCAGCCTTTCGGTGAATTGTTTGCAAAAGTATGGCGGGAAGGCATTACCGTTTCGGGAAAAGATACCCCCGCAAAAATCTTAGTAGACGGAGTACTGGATACCTATTACTTTGATTTTGAATACCGTGCCGTAAAAGATGGAAGCGGTTGTGTCATCGCCATACTGCATACCGCTACCGATGTAACAGAGCGTTACCTGAACAGACGCGAGCTGGAGGAGGCCGGCCGGAACAAACAGATGCTTATCCGCGAGCAATCCCTGAACGAGCAGCTTGCCGTGATGAATGAAGAATTAAGTGCAACCAATGAGGAGCTCCATGCAAGCCGGGAAGAGCTTTCCCGGATGAATGTAGAGCTGGAATATATGGTGGAAGACCGGGTAAAGGCATTGATTGAAAGCGAAGAGCGTTTCAGGTCTATGGCAGATAACACCGATGTACAGATCGCCGTACGCGATGAAACCGGACAGCTGATTTATTTTAACAAAGCCTGGTCGCAGCTCAGCGGACGGACGGCAGCTCAGCTGATCAGTACAGGATGGTATGATCTGATTCATCCCGACGACCGGCAGCAATTTATCGAAATTCATCAGCAGGCATTCGCCGAAAGAGTTTCCTACAGTGCCGAGATGCGGCTGCTTGGATCTGACGGCTCCTACCACTGGCTGCTGAAGAAAGGAACTCCGAGATTTTTTGCCGACGGAAGCTTTGCCGGATATATCAGCTCGTGCGTAGACATTACGCAGCAAAAACTTATTGAACAGCAGCTGAAAAAAATGAATGAAGAATTAGCTGCCTCCAATGAAGAATTGGCTGCTCTCAATGAGGAACTGGCAACAATCAATGAAGAGCTTGCGGAATCCAATGATGAATTGCTGCTCAGTGAAGCGCGTTTCCGAAACCTTATCAGACAGGCACCGGTAGCCATTTGCGTAATCCGGGCTGAAGATCTGATTGTTACCGACGTTAATGACGGCTATCTGGAACTGGTAGGAAAATCCCGGGAACAGCTGGAAAAACGTCTGATCTGGGACGGTGTGGCTGAAGCCGCTGCAGTATATGCGCCGGTGATGCAGCAGGTTATCACTACCGGAACGGCCTTTCACGGAAGGGAGCACGAACTTATCTTAAACCGCAACGGTGTAGATGAAACCATGTTTATCGATTTTGTTTACGAGCCGGTTACCGATCTGAAAGGTAAAGTAACATCCATCATGGTTGTTGGAAATGATGTGACTGATAAAGTGACATCGAGAAAGCAGATTGAAGATATAGAGGAAAGGAACCGCCTGGCGATTGAGGCGGCAGAGATCGGGACCTATGAACTGAGCTACGAAAGCCAGTTTGTGATAGGCTCAAAACGGTTTAATGAAATTTTCGGGGTTACCAGCCCCGTTTCTAGAGCACAGGTGCTTGCCACCTTTCATCCTTTGGATACTCATCTCAGCGAACAGGCCCATGCCATTGCCCGAAAAACCGGAAAGCTTTTTTATGAAGCCCGTGTTCTGACCGCGGACGACGCTGTGAAATGGATCCGTCTGCAGGGAAATGTACATTACGATAGCGAAGGAAAAGTAAAGAAACTGTTGGGTACCGTGATGGATATTACCGCTTTAAAACAGATCCAGCAGCAGAAGGACGACTTTATTTCAATTGCGAGTCATGAGCTGAAAACACCGCTTACCGGCCTGAAGGCCTCCCTGCAGCTTCTAGACCGGATGAAGGCAAACCCTACTGCTTTAATGCCCCGGTTGATTGAACAGTCCAACAAAAGTATGGATAAGATTTCCGAACTCGTGGAAGAGCTGCTGAACGTGACCCGTATCAACGAAGGCAAAGTGATTTTAAATAAAAAGAAGTTCAGCCTGGCAGATATGGTAGACGAATGCTGCTCCCATGTCCTGCAGCTTGGAACCCATGAACTGGTGGTGGAAGGGGAAACGAATCTGCACATCACAGCAGATGAAAACCGGATCCAGCAGGTGGTTACGAATTTCATTAACAATGCTATTAAATATGCACCCCAGAGCAGACAGATATTCCTGAAGATCGAACGTACCGGTGATGCAGTAAGGGTTTCGATCAGGGATACCGGCCCGGGCATTCCGGCAGATAAATTACCGCACCTGTTTGAACGTTATTACAGAGTAGACCCGCGGGGGATACAGGTTTCCGGACTCGGATTAGGCTTGTATATCAGTGCGGATATTATCGAACGCCACGGCGGAAAAATCGGTGCTGAAAGCGTGGAAGGAGCAGGGAGTACATTCTGGTTTACGCTGCCTGATCAGGAGGAAGCAGCATTAAATTAATTCGGAGCATACATCGGATTAAGGGAAAAGGAGTTATTAGGCTAATAAGTGATACAGCGCATGGTCCAGGTAAAAAATGTAAGGAAAATTTGAGATTGGTCCACGAAGGTTCCTTTACAGGTTCCCGATACATTTCTCCCGCTGCGCTGCAAAAAACTCTTGAACGGACGCAGGACTGAACCGAGGTGAATCAAAAAAAACTCTTCATGTATTCCTGGCTCCTATTAAACCGCTTCGTCACTTCGGATAGATATGAAAAAACCATATCGGGAAGCTGCTGATTGAAGACTAAGGTTGATCTTTCATAAATTAGTTGTAATCAGTGACCGTTGATGTCCAAACCTTTGTAGTACTGTTAACCGGAAAAACTTCCGGCCTCCAGCGTGCTTCTTCCAGACTATTAACCTAACTTCTACTTCGGCAGCTGCAGGAAAAAGGTGCTTCCCTTTCCCCGGCCTTCACTTTCAGCCCAGACCCTGCCGCTGTGCATCTCTGCCAGGATTTTTACCGAATACAGTCCGAATCCGTGCGAGCGTTCATTGGCCGTAGGAACAGATGAAAGATTTGAAAATTTCGTAAACAGGAAATCGATCTCGGAACGGAGAATTCCCTGTCCTGTATCACTCACACTGAAAATCATCGAATCTTCATGTTCCCTGCATTCAACACAGATCTCCGATTCAGCAGGGGAGTATTTCGATGCATTGCTCAGATAATTGGTCAGGATATCAATAAGGCGGTGCCGGTCAGCTTTGATGCTCTTATCTGTTGAAATGTTGACGGTGATGCGTTGTTGCTTATTGTTAAGGATCTGTCCGAGATTCATGCATACTTCTTCTATAATCTCTTTTGGGTTGATGGAAGTAATTTCCAGCTCAATATATTTTTCTTCCGCGGCCGCTTTATGCAGCATTTTGCTCAGGTGCTGTTCCGTGGATCTTGTATTCTCCACAATGGTATGGGCCAGCCGGTAGACAAGGTCGCCTTCCGTAGCTTTTCTCTGGAGATGCTGGGCGGAAATCAGGATGGAAGTAAGGGGATTTAGAATATTATGGACCATGTGGTGCAGGCGGTCGTCTGCTATTTTTGCAATCCTGCGTTTGGCTTTTATGGATTCCAGCTTATCCAGCACCACTTCCGCAAGTTTTTTAAGAATGGAAACCTGCAGTTCTGAAATGCTTTCCCTTGGCTTGCTGTCGATAACGCATACCGTTCCGATAATATAGCCGTCTTCGGTTTTTATCGGGGCTCCTGCATAGAATCGTATGCCTCCTTCACAGGCAATGTAGGGATTTTGTCTGAGATCATCATACAGGTGGGTATCATTGATGACGGATAATTTATCCTCATGGATAGCCAGGGAGCAGAGGCTATCTTCACGCAGTACATGGTTGGTAGGAAAGTTGCTAAGATTGGATTTGAAGAAAACTTTATCGGAATCCACAAAATTCACAAAAGCCCCCGGTGCATCAAAAAGTTCTGCAGCAATGGAAGCAATATTGTCAAACGTCCGGTCCGTAGACGTATCGACGATGCAGTACTGATTCAGTTTTTCGATCCTTTCCTGCTCATTTTCAGGGATCAGGGAGGGCTTGGAAAAGTAATTTTTCATATTTATGGATTTCTGTTCAAAAGTATTAAATTTCAAACACTTTACAGCGGTAAAATGAAATTAATTTAGACCGGTAAGGGATTGTTCCACTCTTGTTATAACCCTAATGATGAATTGCTTTTGTCTGATGAAATAGGATCCGGGAATTTTAAGGGCCAGAACAGTTGTTTCAGGCTGCCAAAAAATAATTTATAGAATCATATACTGAATCCGTGTTCATATATGTACGGATTCCACTTATTCTGTTAGCTTCAGCTTCTTGAATTAACTCCAGACAGCCTGCTAAAAAAGCGCATTCAGCACCTTTCGGCTCTGTTCCATTCCTACCCCGAAAACAACATGTGAACCGAATTCCCAGACCCACCATGAGGCCGGCATTTCATTTACTTTTGCCTGTAAGCCCAGCATCGGAACGGTGGAACCGTGGGTAAATGCCCAGACTGCAGCTCCTGCTGCAAGGCCTTCGCCCATTCTGAAGCGCCTGTTTCTGCTGACAAGCAGTACATAACTGACACCAATGACCGTACCCAATGCATAGTGGATGACTTTCATAGCCGTTAAGGTATCCTCTTCAGAAAGTACCCTATGGGTGGTATTGTGATATACTTCTTTCGCCAGAACCGCCGGAGGCATGTTCTGTGGATGACCGGTAACGTCGGCACCGCGAAGTTTCAGTTCATAAGGTTCCGGCGGGAACATCTTTTCACCCAGCTTCTGCAGCGGCGGTTCCGCAAGCGATTTGATGAATGAAGCAACGAGGCCTACGGCAATTCCTTTTAAAATATTCTGGGTCAGGGTATTCATAAATGTTTGATGAGGGATTACTATTCGGATCTGTTTAATAAAAGTTTCCTTCAGATGATACAGCAGTTTTAGATCTGTTCTTCGCGATGCAGGATCATATATTCCCACGGTTCCATCGTCATAATTACTGTATCCGGAACTTTCTGCTCCTTTTTAGTAAAAAGGTTGGTATACATTCCCGTATCGAAAGAAGTATCGAATTGTACGGTTACAGGCTTATTGCTGAGATTTATAAAAGTAAGCACCTTATCGCCTTCTTTTTCGCGGACAAAAGAGATTACCGCATCCATTTTATCATTAACGATCCTTACCATTTCGCCGCCGTATTTACCATTCCACAACGCTTTATTTTTATGCTTTAAATTAAAAAGGGTGGTATAAAGCGGCTGATTCTGATAAGATTTCCAGTCGATAGGATCTTTTTCAAAAAATTCCAGCGAACGGTCCAGTCCTGATTCCTGGCCGCTGTAGACCAAAGGCATTCCATCCATCATCACCGTGAAAACGGTTGCTGTATTTAAAGCTTTACCGAAATTGCTGTACTGGTCGCCTTCCCATGAATTTTTATCATGGTTGTCGATAAAGTTCAACCGGATCCCTGCTTTCGGGAAAATGGAAACATGCTCTGCAATATAAGCTTCGGTAAGGATTTTTACACTCCTTTCATTCAGGGCCAGCTGGTGAAGGATATTCCATAAAGTCCAGTTATAGGTGGCATCGAAGGCTTTACGGTGGAGTTCACGGTCCTCTGCTTCAGCCAGCATAAAAACAGGCTTGATGGCTTCAAGCTCCTCCCTTGCATTTTCCCAGAAATCGATCGGGACAAAACTTGCAATATCACACCGGTATCCGTCAAGGTCATATTCCTTAATCCAGAATTTCAGGGCTTCCGTCATGTACTGGCGCAGTCCGGGATGGCTGTAATCCAGTTCGATAATATCATCATAATCCCTCCATCGGGTAGACTGGAAGGTATCTTTCCGTGATTTACGGTACCATTCGGGATGATCGGAAACCATAGCATTGTCCCAGCTGGTGTGGTTGGCAACCCAGTCGATAATCACATACATTCCTGCTTCATGGATGGCTTTTACCAGGCACCGGAAATCTTCTTCCGTCCCAAATTCCGGATTGATCCCGAAATAATCCTTTACGGAATAATAACTTCCCAAGGTTCCTTTCCGGTGAAGCTTCCCTATGGGATGCACCGGCATCAGCCAGATGATATCGATTCCCATTTCTTTAAGTCTCGGAAGCTGTCTTTCAACGGCCCTGAAGGTACCTTCCTCTGAGAACTGGCGGATATTAAGTTCATAGACGGTTGCATTTTTCGCCCATTCCGGAAGGGTAATTTCTACATATTGTTCCGGCTGGTACCGGGAATCGGTGTGCTGTTCCATAGTTGTATTTTGATGATAAAAGAAGCTTGTATACTATCAGACGTGAAAGAAATAAACGTACCATAATGGGAAAATCGGTTTTATTTAATATAAATCAGATACGTAGGGATGCGGGGCCTTGAGGACCTCAACCACCGGGATGAGCATAAGTTCAGCACTTCGTTTTGTCATCCCTGCAGTGGATCTCAACATAGTATTAGAGAAAAGATTCAGTTTTAGATTTCTAATAAATGACGAAGAAATCACCTGCGGACTGCACGGATTTACACGGATGATTCGTTTACGGTAAATTTTCCTGTAAAGCTATAGGTAAAGTCTTTTTTACCTTTAGGTTTATTGAAAAGTTTGACAGAGTTCTCTAAAAATACTAACCGCAAAATTGGTTTCAGCGAATTTTTTAAAGCAAATTTTGTAAGCAAAAAGAAAGATATGGTATCTAAATATTCTTCCTTTATACACTAAGGTTTAATTTTTGTAACCTTTAAAAAACGGCAAAAGCCGGCAATACCAAAATCACTTAAAAAAATAATATATGATTCCTAAGAAAATACATT
The DNA here is from genome assembly GCF_008329705.1 of Chryseobacterium sp. SN22. Taxonomy (GTDB): domain Bacteria; phylum Bacteroidota; class Bacteroidia; order Flavobacteriales; family Weeksellaceae; genus Chryseobacterium. The sequence continues at coordinate 71,261 of NZ_VTSX01000006.1, forward strand.
ACTGCTGGTTCGGAGGCCAGGCAAAACACGAGCTGGCCGAACACTGCATCGCATCCTGGAAAAAAATCCATCCCGATTACGAACTGGTAGAATGGAACGAAAGCAACGCGCCTCTTGAAGACAACAATTATGTAAAAGAAGCATTTGCCCAGAAAAAATGGGCTTTTGTATCTGATTATGTACGATCCAAAGTGATGTACGAACACGGAGGTATCTATATGGATACCGATATGGAGCTGAAGATGCCACTGGATGAATTCTTAAATGAAAAAGCTGTCTGTGGTTTTGAAGTAAAAGGCGTTCCGTATTCTGCATTCTGGATGGCTGAACCAGAGCATAAACTTGCAGCGGATTTTGTAGCATATTATGACGCCCAGGACGGTTTCGAAGAACGGATCAATACCGATATCTTTTCGGAAATGCTGGAAAAAGAGTACGGGGCAGACCGTTACAGCGATACGATCCAGAAGCTTAAACATGACGTCACGCTGTATCCATCGGTTTATTTCTCGCAGGATCTGCCGAAAAACTATGTAAGCCATCATTTCAACGGTTCCTGGTTTGGGGGTGATGAGGAGAACACGCATAAGAAAATGGTAAATACCTACGGACTTCTGGAGCGGCTGATCAGTCAGCCCGACGCGGCAAAATCCATAGAAAGCATCATCAATAAACATAAAATTATCGACATAAATAAAGTACTGGAACTTTTTCCTGAAGAAAGCATCCGTACCTATCTTGAAACTGCGGAAGCAAGCCATGTGGGTGAATAGCTGTATTGCGTTTGAAGCAACAATAAATACTTCATTTGAAGTTATGATAAAGGTAAACTCCGGAGCAGAAGCTCCGGAGTTTTGTATTAAAGATGAGTCCGGTGAAAACCGGAGTGGTTTATATCAGGATGTCGGTAACTACAGGAATTTTATCAGGCGATAATACATCCGAAAGTTCCTCCTGAAATTCGTTCAGTGCCATCATGCTTTCATAATGAATTTTCCGCTGAAGGTTTTCCGGATCCGATATATCCCATAACCCGCTGTGATGCCAGTGATCGGGAAAATCCCAATCGGGGCGGTCGAGAATCGGGTAGATGCAGCATCCGTATAATGGGATTCCATTTCTGATCATAGAAACACATTCCTGGCCAATCATTTTCAGCCAGGCATACCGATGGTCCCCGTGAATACTGGTTTCGGAAATCACAAGGGGCCTTCCGTATCGGAGGTAGACCTCGCTGACCAACGTGCTGAGGCTTTTCCACAGGGCATTCGGCGGATCCGCATCCCATGGAATAAACTGGTGATCATGGACCGTCCATTGGTTGTTGAAATAAAAATTCAGGCCGATGATATCCAGGTATTCGGGTTTTCCCCTCAGCTCAGGACATATTTTTCCGGTCAGCATATCGAGTACCTGAAACTGTTCCTGATGTTTTTCATGGGCCTCCAGCACCAATACCGGATCGGAGAGGTCTGCTGCCGAAATATGGATCAATGGTTCGGTAGGCATAATCTGTACCGACGGATCTGCTTCTTTCATCATTTCAATGCCTTCAATATAGGCTTTCATCAGCATATATTTTACTTCCCAGCCCTGCCTTTGGGTATACGGACTGGTTCCTTTCACCTCGCCGCCCAGCCAGGACAGGAAGCTCACTTCATTAATCGGGGTAACGATAAGTTCCCCGTCCGGAACCATGCTTCGGTATTTATTTACAAAAGCACGGCACAGATGGGCAAAACGCCGGGCAAACATAGGGTGCAGCGGAGTTAGGTCATCCGGAAACCCGAAATGGCAGATGTCCCAGACTACCTGGATCCCGTGTGCCTGTGCATGGGAAATAATTTCCTCCACCTGGCTCCAGTCGTATTCGAAAGGCTTTTTTTCCACAAAGCTCCAGCGGATGCCTTCCCTTACGGTAGCAATGTCTATCTCGCGGAGGTTCTGATAATCCTCGTTGATCAGACGATCATGTCCTGTCAGTTCAATAAGGTCAACTCTTTCCCCGAAGGCATTCTGGTGGTCTGCACATTCAAAACCCGCCATCAGGAAACTGCGGAACGGGTTTTCGGGATCAAACGGACTGGACCTGTACTTCATGCTCAGTTTCTTTTACAATTTTACGGAATAACGCCAACGACTGGGCTACCACCTGGTCCATATTGTAATACTTGTAAGTTCCCAGGCGTCCGGTGAAATAAACATCCGGCGTCTCTTCCGCCAGTTTTTTGTACCGGTTGTAGATTTCCTGGTTTTCTTTTCTCGGGATCGGGTAGTAAGGATCACCCTCACCGGTAGGGTATTCGTAGACAATGGTGGTTTTACGGTGAACCTGTCCCGTTAGGTGTTTAAATTCAGTAATTCTTGTATACAGGTTGGAGGTCGGATAATTTACCGTGCCGGTATCCTGATATTGATCCTGATCCAATGTTTCAAACCGGAAATCGATGGATCGGTAAGGCAGTTTCCCGAACCGGAAATCGAAATACCCGTCGATCGGTCCGGTATAGATCAGCTTTCTATGCGGAATCAGGTCCACTATATCCCTGAAATTGGTATTCAGCATAATATGGATGTTCGGATGGGAAAGCATTTTTTTAAACATTTCGGTATATCCGTTTTTAGGCATAGCCTGGAATGTATCGGTAAAATACCGGTCGTCGCTGTTGGTACGCGTCGGTACCCTTGCTGTTACCGAGGCATCGAGTTCCGAAGGATCCAGGTCCCACTGTTTCCGGGTGTAGCCCCGGAAAAATTTTTCATACAGTTCTTTTCCGACGGCATTGATGACTACATCTTCAGAAGTAAGAACCGGTTTCCGGGATTCCGCTTTTGACGCGAGGAAATCTACGACTTCATCAGAAGTAAGGTTCTTCCCGTACAGTTTATTGATGGTTGTCAGGTTAATGGGAATCGGTACCAGCTGTCCGTCCACACTTCCCAACACGCGGTGTTCATACGGTCTCCAGTCGGTAAATTTTGAGAGGTACCGGAAGACTTCGTCGGAATTGGTATGGAAAATATGCGGGCCGTACTGATGGATCAATATTCCGTCTTCATTATAATAATCATAAGCATTGCCGCCGATATGATCGCGTTTGTCAACGATCAGTACTTTTTTCCCCTGGCTGGCCAGTCGTTCGGCAAGTACGGATCCTGCAAATCCGCAGCCGGTAATCAGATAATCATACATAAATTCCATTGGTTGTTTTAACGGTTTCTATAAGAAGGCTCATTTTTGTAAAAGTGTTGTCCCAGGAATCGTCTGCCAGGAATTCATCCACCTTCATCAGCCATTCTTTACGTGAATCTTTCTGAAGCTCTTCTTCTCCGAAAGCAATAAAGGTATCAGCATTGTCTGCAATGTATACCAGATTTTCTTCACCGTAAGGCCTTACTACATCTTTAATCGGAGTTGAAATGACCGGAAGCCCTGCCGAAAGATATTCCGGTGTTTTGGTAGGGCTGATGAATTCCGTAGATTCGTTGATGGCAAATAAAACCAGGGCAATATCCCAATGGCTGATGTATTGAGGAAGCTCGTCATATTTTTTAGGACCCAAATAATGGATATTACCGGCTTTGGGGAGGTCTGCAGGATCTATTTTTACCACCGGCCCGATGATGACGAAATGCCATTCGGGTTTTCGCGCGGAAACTTCTCTCAGCAGTTCAATATCAAACCTCTCATCAATTACCCCGAAGAAACCGAATCTCGGATGGGGAATATGACTTTGGTCCTCACTGTCGGCCGTCTTTCTGCGTGCTTTGTGGAAGTGATCTTTATCGATGCTGCTCGGAAAAGGATGGATGTTGTGGTGCCGCTCTTTTTTAGCCTGATAAAGCGTATGGCCACCCGTAAAGACTACATCGGCTTTTTTGAAAAGCGCTTCTTCCAGTGCAAGCAGCTGCGGAGGCGCAAAACGGAACGCCGACAGCTCATCCATGGAATCATAAATGGTTACTTTAGGCTTAAGGTGCGCAGTATATTCCAAAGCCATTGGGGTATAGTACCAACACAGGTAATCCTGGATCTGCTGCTCTTTAAGAAACCGGTCGATGATCCGTGTCATTCGCCCTTTATAATCATCATGGTGGTTTTCGATGTGGATTACCACAATGGAAATGCCGTCCTGACGGATGATCTCATAGGAATCGGGTCCGGTATGGGGTTCTTCAAAGTAAAAGACGTTGTAGTTTTTGGCAAACCGGGTCAGCAGATGCTGAGGGCGCTGAAATACAAAATTCCAACGTAAATGGCTGAAACATAAAATATTTTGCATAAGGTATTTAGATTAACACTTATAAAGCTAGTACTAAAAAAAACAGGGGGATCATGACTGCCGTCATAAGCCATAAGGTATAATTAGGTTATTATAACCTGTATTTGTGGTATCTGTTTAAGAACAACTGCTCATGATTTCGGATGAAAGAAATACTCACGCAGATTTTCTTTAATGTACAGTTTTTATTTTCCTGGCAGACATCGTAGGGAAGCAGAGGCAATACATTTTCTTCGCTAAACCTGAACATACGCTTAATCAGAAATCAGCTTGCTGGTTTTATTTTTTCAGATGATACAGATTGATTTTTCAGAAGTTTTTTAATGCGAAAAATAAATTTCATCCGGCTGATCAGACGTAACACATTATAAAAAATAAGCATAAAAAATTTTCCGGACATTGACCGGTGTCATAAGATCTTTCCCGGTTAATTTTTAAGTTTGATCAGACACGGATTCCGGAGCTGTGTGAACAGATCAGCAATCGCTTAAAGTAACTGATAATATGAATAAATATTATACTTGCTATCGCCTCTGAGTACACAAGTCTGGATCCAAAAATAATCACAAGTAAAACATATATGAAACCATTAATCGGATATCACTGTTCTCTGGAAAGATTTACAGCGCAGGAACACCTCAGCAATGCAAAAACGGCTCTGGCCCATGGATTTAAAGGAATTACCTGTTCGGACCATTTTTATCCCTGGAGCGAAAGGCAGGGTGCCTCTATCGCTTCCTGGCCCTGGCTCGGAAGCGCAATGAATGCCGTTGAGCTGCCGTTCGGGGTGGTAACCTCACCCACAGACCGCTGTAATCCTGTTATAATCGCCCAATATATTGCCACTTTGGCTTCCATGTACTCCGGCCGGTTCTGGGCAGCTTTTGGAAGCGGGCAGTTGCTGAACGAGCACATCAGCAATCATCACTGGCCGGTAAAAAGCGAAAGGAACAAAAGGCTGAAAGAAGCCATTACCATCATCAGAAAGCTTCTGAAAGGAGAAACCGTAACGTTTGAAGGTAAATACTTCCAGGTGTACAATACCAAATTGTATACGCTGCCTTCCGTTCAGCCTAAAATTCTGGTAGCGGCATTGTCCAGTGAGTCGGCACACGAGCTGGCCGGATGTGCCGACGGGATTATTACCGTAATCAAACCGGTGGAAGACCAGAAAGAATTTATTTATGCTTACGAGCAGGGCGGGGGAGACCGGAACGAACTGCATCTGCAGGCCATTATGTCGTATCATCCGGATCAGGAGCAGGCAGAGCATGAAGCCTGGTACAACTGGCGGCATGCCGTTCTCGGCGGAAATCTCCAGGCTGAAGTAAGAACGCCTGAAGATTTCGACAGTGCTGTAGAAAATATTACGGTAGCACAGACCAATAAAATCATCCGTGCTTCTTCCGATCCGAAAGCACATCTGGAATGGCTGAAAGAAGACATCAGCTGCGGCTTTTCGCAGATCTATATCCAGGATGTATCGAATGATCAGGCGCAGACCATTGAAATGTACGGGAAATTACTGACTCAAATCTGAAATAAGAAATAATAGGAGGGGAGCGGGGAACTGGAGGCTGCAAGTTTTTATCCATAAAGCCAAGGCTCTTTATGTGCTTTCTCACCTAGGTAATTTTCAAGCTAAATTTAACCGGGCTTCTAAAATGAGGAAATAATCAGTTATTATCCCGGTTGTTTCTCTTCAGTTCCCTTTCCACCTCATCAATTTCCGGCAGAGGCAGGTCATAATGTTCGGTAATGTACTGCAGGATGCTTTCATCGGTCTTACCGTTTACTTTTCTGATGAAGAGGTAATTGCCGTCATTAAGGGATTGAATAAAATCGCCGGTGTGCCTGCTGTTCCTGAAACAGGTTTTTTCAATGTTTGCTCTTTTATCGTCATTCACAATAATATCCCTGAATTCCGTATTCATCAGCACGGTCTGGAAAAAGGATTCTGCAGGCAGAAGGGTATGAAGGTAATAATCCTCGAAATCCATTACCCTCTTATTATTTGTCAGGAAAACACAGGTATCTTTAGTCAGCATAAACCATTTCTCTCCGATGTACGGGGTAACGCCTTCCATAAAGTCCCTTTTGTAAACCATGGATGAAATTTTATGGGTAAGTTCGGTAAAATGGTTCTGGATCCGCTGCATGGTATCGGGCCTGTAAAATTTCTGGTCGTAATAAAAAAGATAGTTTCTTCCTTTATTGACCTTCAGAAACTGCCGGATGATGCTCTGCGACCGTAGCGGGTAATCTTCACCGCTCAGATTAATGAAATAATCCCAATCCTGGCTTACGTTCAACAGGTATTCCATGGCATTCAGTTCAGCCTGGATCACGCTGAATCCCCCGGAGACGATGTTCATGCTCTCCAGGAGATAGGCATTAGGAAACTGCAGAAGATACAGCTGGATTTCTTCTGTAAATTCTGCCCTGGCTTTCCGGTCGATGTGGATCAGGTAAAACTGGTCACGGGTATAGATCTTTTCAAACATGGCTTTAAAAACATTGGGTTTATGATGGACCATGATGAAATAAGCAATCCGTATCTGCTGAGAAGAAGGGATTTCTGCCGGTTGAAGCCGGGTGCGCGGAGCGGTAGCATACGTAGGCATAAGACTGGAATTTAGAATCATCCACGGTTGCGGATGATTGGTTTGTGTGCGTAAGCTACGAATAAAATTTTGAAAATCAGTAAATTAAAGGTGTTTCTTTACATGTTTTTTCGTGTACCTTTGTACGGTATTCATAAAACAGGTTCCTGCCTTCGCTGTACTGATTTAATTTAAATTACATTTCGATCATTCAGTTTTGCTTTTTCAGCTGCCCGATTATTAATCTGACCTCAATGATGAAGGCGTTTTAAAATTCCCCCTTTGTTTGAGAGATGCTACTTCATTGCAGGCAATTCAGGAGTTTTTATTGTTAACCAAAACAGACTGTTGAAAAAGTTAAGCAAAGCAAAAAGGTGACGGATAAAGTATCCGGGTTATCACCATACCATTCAGATTCCCCAAAGGATCTGTTTACCAAATGCCGGGCAACCGGACGATCATGATCAGTTTTAAAAACTTACATTTAATCAATCCCATTATCCGTGCCGTTACGGAAGCAGGCTATTCGAGACCTAACGGATTACAGTGCTTTACGGTACCGCATATCCTTGGAGGCCGTGATGTGATGGCCTGTTCTGAGGCGGGATCGGGTAAAACAGCGGCTTTTGTGATGCCGATTCTTCAGCTGCTGCAGAAAAATACCCGGGAACATTCGAAAATAAGGGTTTTAATCCTTTGTCCGGATAAGAAAGCAGTCATGCAGGTAGAAGACAAACTGAAGATCTACAGCAAATACCTTCCGCTCTCACAACTCTCCATTTTCGACGGCTTTTCAGCCGGCGGACAGCTGTCTGCATTAAGGAAAAGGGTAGACCTCCTCGTGGCCACCCCGGAAAGGCTGCTGGAACTGGCTTTACAGCAATCCGTTGATCTTTCTAAAATCGAGATCCTGGTGCTGGACAAAGCCGACCGGATGCTGGAAACAGGAAGTGCAGATGAAGTGAAAAACATCCTGAAACTGGTTCCTAATAAAAGACAGACGCTGTTTTTTTCAACAATGATGACTGATAAGACCGGGAAATTTGCAGAAGCTGTTCTCAGAAAACCGCTGGAGGACGCGGCAGTTTATGATCATCATGAAGAAGAAGACCGGCGGTACGTTTCCTGAAGACCATACACCAATCAAAATAATATAAGTGATCTCTAAAGTGTAGAGATGACCATCATACTTAATTTTTTAATAATCATTACCATGCAACAAGGCACCGTAAAATTTTTTAACGAAGCAAAAGGCTTCGGATTTATTGCTCCGGCAGACGGAAGCAAAGACATCTTTGTACATTCTTCAGGACTGAATACCCAATCGATCAGGGAAAACGATCAGGTGGTGTTTGATATACAAAAAGGCGAAAGAGGCTTAAATGCCGTTAATGTAAAACTGGCATAGCCTGTTTTTATTGTAAAAATACGTAACGTTCCTTTCAATTCAGACTAAATTCATATAATTTCAGTTGACCAACTGTATTGTCAGGAAGAATGAAAAGTAAGTGATTGCTTATTATTTTGTTATGTTCACCGGCCTCCCGCTTTATGCAGGAGGTTTTTTTATGATCCCGGCAATAAAATGATGGTCATGTTTAATAATAATGATAAATTCGTTAAAAAATAAAATGGTAATTATCAATAATTTCGAAGATTACAAACGGCTGGAGGGGACGGTGGCCGGAACTTCTTCATGGCATACTATTGACCAGGTGCAGATCAACCGTTTTGCAGATGCTACCCTTGACCATCAGTGGATTCATGTGGATGAGAAAAGGGCAGAAGAGCAAGGACCCTATCGGTCGACGATAGCACACGGTTATCTGACGCTGTCTCTAATCCCTTATCTCTGGAAACAGATTGCCGAGGTACGGAATGTAAAAATGGAAATCAATTACGGGATCGAAAACTTCAGGTTCGGGGTTCCGGTGAAGGTAAATAATCAGGTCTGCCTGCAGGCCAAAATAAAATGTGTGAATAACCTGAAAGGCACGGTGAAAGTCACCGTGGAAGCCAAGCTTTTGATCCGGGACCAACTAAAACCGGCTTACACAGGCGATGTGATTTTTCTTTATCACTTTTAGCAGACCGCAAATACTTAAAACTTTCCAGAAAGGGAAGAAACAGGTGCTGTTTGTCGGAAAATTGTATTGATGATCAATTGCTGATCTTTAAGTATAAAATCGAATCCATCATTTCATTACATTAAAAACAGGATGACTATGAATATCTCAAGCGACAGACTTGAATTAAGCCCATTAACCGGCAACGATTATTCCTTTATTTTTGAATTGGTGAATGCACCCGGCTGGCTGCAGTTTATCGGGGACCGGAACATCCGGACCGAAGACGATGCAAAGGCCTATATTCTGAAAATTAATGAAAATCCTCAGATCAAATATCGGAAAGTTACCCTCAGAAGCGGGAAGAAGCCCATGGGTATTATCACCTGGGTAAAAAGGGATTACCTGGAATATCCGGATGTCGGTTTTGCTTTTCTTCCTGATGGTGCGGGTCAGGGCTATGCTTTTGAAGCGACCCGGGCGGTGCTGTATTCCGCACCGGAAGTTCTGCGGCAGGATAGGATCCTGGCCATTACCACCCGGGAGAATGTACGTTCCGTGAAGCTTTTGGAAAAGCTGAAATTCAGCTGCGACGGTGAAACCGAAGCGGACGGTAAAATGCTCCTGCAGTATTCGCTGGATCAGGATCATCTTCTGATCGGAAAGTGCATTCATGATTTCTACAGTATCTTCTCAAATGTTTTTCGTGAACCGGAATTTGAAGTAATCAATGAAATCTGTTCACCCTCGTCAAATATCATTAAAAAATCAGCGGACGGTGCAGAGGTTTATGATCTGGAATCGTTTATCAATCCCTGGAAAAGAATCCTGACTGACGGGACACTCACGGAATTCAGCGAATGGGAAACCGGAGAAGAAACCAGAATCGTGGGAACTATTGCCCAGCGCTATTCGAAATACTGCAAAAAAGGCCTGTTGAATGGAAAATACTTTGAGGCGTCCGGCCATAAAATGTTTCAGCTGATGAAAGATCACGGCGTCTGGAAAATCGTGCATATGGCCTGGGAAGATGAGGTATGATTGGTAATTTTAAACTTGTTTTCTGCGTTACAATCAGCCGTTTAACTGATCCTATAATGATTAAAATTATACAGCAATAAAACTGGTACGGTAAAATTTTTCTGGCTTGGTTCTTGAAAGCGTAAAGTAAACTTACCCATTATGAGCAACCGAATCGGAATTATTGCCGGAAGCCTGCGTAAGGCTTCACTCTCGAAAAAACTGGCCCGGGCCGTCGTTGATTTACAACCGGAAGGATTCGAATTTGAAATCCTCTCCATCGACAACCTCCCCATTTACAACCAGGATTTCGACGATTTCAACGAAGTTCCTGAGTCGTACACGGAATTCAGAACAAAGCTGAAAGATATTGAAGGCTTCATTTTCATCACCCCGGAATACAACCGTTCCATCCCGGGTGTCTTAAAAAATGCCATAGATGTCGGATCCAGACCTGCAGGAGCAAGCGTCTGGGATAGCAAACCGGCAGCCGTTTTCAGCAGTTCGCCGGGAAACCTTTCCGCTTTCGGGGCCAACCATCACCTGAGACAGTGTTTCGTATACCTGAATCTCCCGACCATGCAGCAGCCGGAAGTCTACATCGCCAACGTGACCGAATGGTTTGACGATAACGGAAACATCAAAAGCGAAGACAACAGGAAGTTCCTGAAATCGGCCATTGATGCGTATGCGGAGTGGTTTAAAAAAACCAAAGGAAACCAATAATTGATTTTCATTTTTGCTGATCTGTAAATTCGCAGAGAATACAAGGCTGCCCGGTTTTAGGTGGCCTTTTTACGATTATTAGGATTGATTAAGTCTGGTAATCCCATGTGAAAATTCAGATGACTGTTATTCTTCGTTTAATGAATCCTTTATTAAAAATTTTCTAAAATGCCATAAATCAACTATTCTTATTTTTCTGTTATTTTAAATATTTTTTATTCTTGCTAATAGATTGGGCTGCCATATCCCTGACATTTCTGTTTCCGGTAAATCCTGAACCTGCTATACCTTTTCCTAATGGTGATACAATTTCAATTCTTCTTTACCAATAAGCCTTGCTTGCATTTCATCTGCTTCAAGTTTCTCTCCTATCTTTTTGCCCTGTGCTAATTCGTCATTTATATGTCTCACTTCACCTGTAGCCAGTAAAACCCAAAGGTTAACGTTTCCGTATAAAATTTAAATCCTTTGACAATAATTTTTTAAGCTTTTGAATAAAGCTAATACATTAAAAATTTGTTTTTCCTAAAATAAAAGAGGCTGCCAAAATCTTTGCACAGCCTCTTTTAGATTATCAAGTTAGGATTTAATTATTCGATAATATTTTTGTTTTCATCAATCCAATTAACATGACGAAACCAAACACCATCTTTTTCATTGAGTTTTATATATAATCCTGAAAGACAATCAATAAAATTCTGTGTTACAATTGGTTGATTTAACCCATCTTGAAGTAAAAAAACATCATCATCGTGCCAGCTGTCTTTATAGACATTTCTTGTAAGTGGATCTTCAGTATCTTGTCCTCCTGTTAATTCAGGATTCACCATAGATCTTATTCCATCTCGTGATAACATTTTTTTATTGGCTTTACACACTTCACATTCAGTAGGATCAATAATTTTGAACCATTCATCAATATCTCCTTTAGCTTTTCCAAGAACTTCTAAATAATAAAAATTAGGTAATTCTTTTTGGTATGCTCCTTTTCCAAACTTACGGATACCTCCTCTTTGTTCAGAAAAGGCAGTTTTTATTGGAGTCAATTTATATCCCGAAATATTTTTCTCATCTAACTTTTCTTTTAAACGTTGGGAAATGAAAAACAGTGCAGATCCACTAATAATATCTTCCCCTCTCCATCTGTCAAAAACATAAGTAATATCGGTGTACTGTGTTTTTCTTCTCTTGCAAGATTCACATATAATAACTTCTGTTTTAACTGTATTTGGGCTTAATTCTCCCATTACAGGTACTGCTAATAAAAAATTTATTTTCATATATTAAATTTCGTTATTTACTTGATGGCATTTTCTACAGCTGATTCTGCAGCTAAATCCATCGGGTTATTATGTAACCACTGATCTGTAAACTCTTGCAACCCTTCTTTGGTTAATCCTTCTCCCATCTCATCAGTATATCTAAAAGAAGCTTCAAAAAATTCATCGGTGTAACTGGCAAAATTAATAAATGAATTGACAATTTGTTTATCTGTCATTTGTAAGATGTCTTTATTTAAATCTAATAATCTATACATTGTATCCCACATATTTCTTATTTTCGACAAATGGACAACATCATTAATAATTCCTTGCGGCACACCTTTTAATCTTCTTGCATTATTGATAAATGTTTCTGTCATAGAACTCACAAATCCGGTTTTTTGTTGTTCAATCATGTGATGAATTACCTTACCTTTCGAAGTTTCTCCTGTAAACATCTCAAAAATCCTTTTATAATTAATATTATCACTTCTTGAGATTAATCTCCAGTCACCTCCTGTCCACTTTTAAGATACTTTATTTCTTTACGGACTTGAACTTTTGAAATAATATCAGATGTTTCTATTTTTTCAATGTCACCACTCGCCAGTAAAACCCAAGGGTTAATACTTCCGTAAAGATAAAATTTAAATCCTTTGACAACATTTATTTGAGCTTAGTCAAAGCTTAAATAAAAAACCGAAACTCTAAAAAGTTTCGGTTTTTATTTTTATTTTCATTTTTAATTTTATGCTTCGATATAAAATTCATTATTTTTATATTCTTTAAATAATATACCGGAAATATTAGCTTCTTCAAGAGCTTTTTTAAGTGATTCTGAAACTAAAAGAGCTATATTAAAAGGAGAACGAAATAAATCAGGAGTCTCTTTTAAAAATAATTTTACTGGGCGTAAAAAAGGAGCTCTTTGTTCTTCATTATCTATCTTAACTATTTCATCGGTTTTTAAATCTTCAAATACAGACTGACTAAAATCAAGAATTTCATTTGCATATATCAGATGAAGAAAAAAATAATGATTTTTAACCAATTGCTGTGCCAAATTTTTGTCGGCTGCAATCAATGAACAATTATAAAACTGAAAGTTCTTAACATAAAAATCTTCAATTAAATCCTTAAATTTTTTATCTACAAAAACTCCTATGGAAGAATGTAACATATGTGAACTTAATACTTCTGTAAGCTTTGCTGCTCTTTTAAAAACAAAATTTTCTAAATTGGGATTTGTTTCTGGAAAAGATCTCACAGATAGTGTCTCAAAATTGTTAGGAACTTTAAAGTATTTTTGTGGTACATCTACTTGTGGATATGTTCCAACAATTTCACTTTCCGTAGACAAGTCCATTTCATAATAAATGACTTTTTTCATATCTAATATTTTTTATAAAAACTTTTTAGTATTTCATTATATACTGTATCTGGCACTAAATTACCCATTCCTTCGCCTTGTCTAAATAAATCATCTACTTTTATTCCTTTTTGTTTAGATAATACATCTAATTCTTTTAGCATCCTAGCAGATAATTCTTCCGTAAAATTTTTTGCCATGGATTTATTGTAATTTGGTAAATGTATAAATTCAACTCGAAATCTTTCTAGCATTTTATCAACTACACGATTATAAAAAGGGTGACTTGCATGCACGCCATCAATTAATCCTAATGATTTACTGAATTTTTTAAGATTGATACCATTTACTTTAGTATTCACTTCAAATCCTGCATCTATGGCATCTTGATAAATTTTACTTTCACCAATTGCTGAAATTGGAAGTGCATGGTGAGCTTCATCGCCAGCAGCTGTCTTAAGGTTTTTTCTAAGCTGTGCTCTGTTCTTTGCTGCATCTTTTGCTGCCTGAGAAATGTTAGGATCACCAAACCAAGCAGGATCTTTACTACCTTGATAAATCTCATTCTTTGCATTGGAAGTTGTATCTAATTCCTTAAATTTCGTTTTTAATGCATCAACATCATCAGAAATTTCAACCAGCTCATCAACAAACTTACTAACACCTCCTTTTTCTAAAGCTTCCTTAGCACTTTTAGCTCTTTTGGAACTATGACTTCCAACAATGAACGCTTCCTCAGTACCAACTTTTACTTTATCACCAACTTTTCCTAATTTTGGATCATCTACAAATTCTAATTTTCCACTTGCCAGTAAAACCCAAGGATTAACACTTCCGTAAAGATAAAATTTAAATCCTTTGACAACAATTTTAGAACGTAACATAAAAAACTCCGCAAAAGCTGCCAACTTTTGCGGAGTTTTATAAGAATGTGAGATTAAGTTTTATTTGATTTCAGTAAATTTTATTCCATGGAAATTTTTACCTTCTATTATCTGCTTCATTTTTTCATTTACTGCAATTCTTAAAGTTGGAATACGGTTCATTAGCTCATTTAGGTATTTTTTCAGCTTTCGCTATTCCCATTTTTAAAACTTAAATAATTAAATGTAAATTTAAAAAGTAAATTTTTCGATAGGGACAAACCTAAATCCCTTTAGGTTATATGAAATTATTTTATCTTTAAGTTCTTCATCTATAAATACTCTTGAAAGATTTTTAACAGTAAAGATATCTTCATTAATATCAGTGTTAAATACCATTTTGTCTACACCTCTTATTTTCTTATCACTTAAAACAAAAAGTTCAGATTTTTCATAATCTATACAATCAAGTTCAACATTTACTTTCATTAAATATATATTTAATGGTTCATCTGTATCTATATGGTAAACCGTTGTAGGAGTAAATACTATATCAGGATTATTCAAGGATTTAAAGAAGTTTTTTGCTTTTTCTGACACTCCAAAACATCCTGAAATATAATCAGTGTCATTTGTGCCTTGATAATACGTTTTGGGAGATTGCTTTTTTTGTAAAACCAATTCCAAATTCATGTCGAATTCCGAGCTAACATATTTATCTCCATTTTCAATTTCATGCTGAATTAAAAAGTATTTCATAACAATGTATTTAATATTATTAATAACTATCCTAGTACTTTTAAAGTATTTTTATCCGTTAAGGTTTGTAACCATTTCTTTCTTTCTTTTATCATTTTATAGAATCTTCCTTTTACTAATTCTTTGTCACTTTTGGATAAATTTTCAAATCCTTTAAAGAGGTCATTTAAATCTTCTTTTATCATGTTGTTGTAATCAGGATGTGTCTGGTGTTTTGCTCTATTCCAGAAATTAGCAGGAATTTCAGAATCTTTTAAAGTGTTTTTCGCATTTTCTACTACCTCATCAAACTCTTTTATAGGCGGAAGCATTGTTCCATTAAATGCTTTATCTAAGTTAATTCCTAATTCGTCAAACACTTTACCAAATTGTATTTCCATTTCTTTAGGTATAATATGATGAGCCTCATATCCTTTAGACACTGCTTCCTCTGGTAACAATCCTTTTTTATTTCTGCTTTTTATTTCCTTATTAATAGCTGATTTCAATTTGGCTAACGCACTTGTTGAAGGAGATTTTAATTGATTTTTTATTTTTTCACTTTTTTCAGCAGCTGATAACATATCGTCAGCTTCTATCTTATCTATTTTTTTAAATATTTTTTTATTTTTATCGAGAGATTGAGCTGCCATATCTCTAACTTTTCGACCTCCACTAAATCCAGAACCTCCTATGTCTTTTCCTAAAGGTGATACAATTTCAATATCTTCTTTACCAATAAGCCTTGCTTGCATTCCATCTACTTCAAGTTTCTCTCCTATCTTTTTACCCTGTGCTAATTCGTCATCTATATGTCTTACTTCACCACTCGCTAGTAAAACCCAAGGATTAACACTTCCGTAAAGATAAAATTTAAATCCTTTGACAATAATTTTAAATCCTTTAAATTTAAATCGTTTCGCTAAGTTTTCACCTAATTCATCTAAATTTTTAGCACCTTTAGAGATTCGTTTACCTAAGCCTTGAGTAAAAAACTCCGCAAAAGTTTTAAGCTCTGCGGAGTTTTGTTGATAATCCTTTTATTAAAGGAGATTAATTTCAATAAGCATTAATTTTTTTACAATCGTTTGTATAAAATTTTGCTCATTCTATTTTCAAAATTTCTAATGCTTCATCTAAGCTAAAAAACAGTTTAGAATTTTTTATAAAACCATAGGTAGTATCTGTATCCTCATTGATTATATAGCTTAATTTAGCTGGATTACTATCAAAGTCTTGATAACTAGGTATAAAATCCTGTAAGTATTTATCTAAATATTGATATTTAAAATCTGTAATATCAATGATAACATGTCTCACCTGTGAAAATTTTAAAAATTTATTTAGAGTGGAATAAAACCTTTTTGTTTCCAATATATCGTCATCAATATCATTAGTAAATCCAGGATATTCTCCTGTTATTTTAAAGTAGCCCAACTTATTTGTTTTGTCGTGCTTCATTTCAAAGGAAAAAAAATGAATATGATTTAGTGCTTCAATAAATTTAGGTTTATTATACTTATCATCATATATTCTTATTTTTCCATCAAAATATTTTTTTCTCATTAAAGAAGAGCAATAATTTATAGCATCTAATTCTGTATCAAAAACATTTTTTTCTTCAATTACAAAATTTCCTTTTATAAAAATAAATGTATCTTCATAGATATAATTTAGCTTAAAAGGATGACTTGTATTATTTTGTAAGTTAGAAAAGTCTACGATTCTATAGTAAGAATCATCATGAAATTCATCGTTAAAATAAAATTTAAGTAGTTCTAATTCTTTGTCTAAATCTATTTTTCCTACAACTGTAATTATAGGGACGAAACTATCACTTTTAGTGAGTTTCCAATAAACTGTATTAATTGTAAAGTTTACTTTCGGTGTTGTATATGTTTCTAATTTCATATTAAAATATTATTTCTTTACCTGTCAATGCATTTTCTGACAAAATTCGTACGGTACTTTTCCTACCGAGTTGATTTTTGGTTTCTTTTGCAAATACTTCTTCTAAAATTTTTAAATAATCTGAATCAATCTTCATTAAATCTTCTTCTTTTAAAGATTTTGTAACATTATTCATCTTTTCAAATAAATTATTTTTTGTAATAAATTTACTATCTATAATAAAAAAGTCTAAATCAGCTTTTGGGTTAGAGAAAAATTCTAGTCCGTTTTTTGAAGATGTTCCGGATAAAGAACTACCTCTTAAACCAACTTGGATATCTATCCTACCATGATTTTTTAATAAATTTTTTAATCTACCTAATCTTTCTGCTAGTTCTCCCGCAGATGTAAATCCACGTATTATCTTTCCTTTCCCAAAGTCTATTTCTTTTGATCTTTTATTTGTTTTTTTGAAAGAATCTTTTATTTGTTTTTCAACCGCATCATCATCAATTTTACCCTTTGCTAAAGGAACTTTAGGATTAATTATACCATACAAAGTAAACCATCTTCCTTTTAATTCTAAAGAAAATCCTTTAAATTTAAACCTTTTCGCTAAGTTTTCACCTAATTCGTCTAAGTTTTTAGCACCTTTAGCAATTCCTTTGCCGATACCCTGAACAAAGAACTTCGCTTTACCGGCCTGCTTTACAAATCCTTTACCTGTTGCGACCAATGCATTTTTACCTGCTTTCAGGGTACTCCTGGCACCTGCTTTGGCTAAATTGAATACTCCCTTCACACCGCCTTTCGCTGCTGTCTTTAAAACTTTAAACAATGCGGCGGAATCGAATAAAAGTATGAAAAGTAATTCAACTAAAATAATTCCGATCGCCCGGGCCAGTGCTTTTCCTGCCGAAGCAATATTTCCTGCCCATCCGTCCGTCATAAAGGTCTTGAAGAAACCACTGGCTTTTGCAACAGCCTGTGCCATCATGATAGCCGCGAAAATCTCAAGCGCAGGCGGGATCAGCGCAAAAATGGCTCCTGCGGTAAGGATTGCCAAGGCAGTTATACCTAGAACAATTGCAGCTCCAATACCGATATATTTCCATTTATTTTCTGCCCAGTTTTTCTTTATTCCCGACCACATCTGTTCCTTCAGATAGTACAAACGAACGCCCGGAGTCCATGGTCCGACCAGTTTCATATCTTCAGGCATTGAGCCTGCAGTAGCTGGCTGCTTACCGGAAGCATTTGAGGTATCCGTACTTGGTGGTGACTGGCTGTTTTGGTATTTGATAAACCAATCAGCCTGCTCATACGGATCGGCAGGAATGTTTTGGTTTTCTGCCACATCGCCTCTGCTTTCTGGTTCTCCCGATCCCACAGCAGATTGCTTAAAGCTATGGATGGTATTCTCATTGGCTCCGAAATTAATTTCACCGTTGCTGTCCTGTAATTGGGCCAGAAGTTCCGGACTCAGTTCCATATCATCGGTCACTGGGTCTACATGGAAATCACTTTCCTCGTAAGAGTTTTTTCCCAATAGATCAGAATATGCCAGGTCAGGATCCGTTCCTGTCGTTTCAGCCATTGCTGTTTTCTCAAAAGGCAACGGCTGTGTGATGTCCATGCCTAGAAACTCTTCGGAGATTTGTCCCATAAAGTTGTCCGGCATTAGCATCGCGGAAGCAGTTAAGTTTGCTAAGCCCTTCATAATCTTTATCATCCCCGCCACAATAAAATTAACCGCATCGAGGATCAGATTATACACCGCCTGTAATGAGGCTAATAAATTATCTACAACATCAGCTAGGAAATCAATCACAGCCACCACCGCTTTTTTAAAGACCTCAAAGGCCTGATTCACCAGCTTTTCGGCAACGGCTACGTATTTGTCTATCCGGGCTTTCAGGCGGTCCCTGATACCGGGGAATGCGGCCAGGGCAATGTCCAGAAAGCCTTTGATGACGGAAGCAAATGCTTTGATCAGGCTGACAATGGCTTTCCGCGCCAGTTCCAGGGCTGCCAGCACCAGTGTTTTGGCCGCTTCGAAAATAGCTTTAACGGCATCCCTGAGCTTGGTGAAAATATAGTTCAGCGCATCTTTCAGGGCGTTGATGAAGGCCGAAGCCTTATCAGCCACCCAGCCAAAGAACCCACCGCTGGCTTTCTGCTGTTCCGCTTTTTTCTGCCGGGCTTCGGCCTGGGCGGCTTCTTTCTTCTTGCGCGCCTCCGCATTGGCTTTATCGACATGTCCCTGGGCAGTGGTTTCGCCTCTGCTTTTTTCCGTTTTGATATGTCCCAGCGTGGCTTTGGCGTGGTCACCGGACTTTCTGGCAAAATCGGCTTCTGTTTTATCCAGTGCCTGCTGCCACTCAACCCTGGAGCCGTGGACGTCCGACCGGGCATCTTTTACGGTTTTCAGCTGCTTTTCATGCGACCGGTCCTTTTCGGTTCCGATCTGCGTTTCCGCTGTTTTTTCCTGTTCCAGCACCTTTTGGTCATGCTCCAGTTCGGCAGCCTTGTATTTTTCATTTTCTGCGCCGATTTTTGTCCGGATGACCGGGGCAAACTGGGCGTTAATACCGGCTTCGTCAATACCTTCCAGCTTGAGTGTTTCAAGAGGCTGCTTTTTCACCGCTTTGGCGCTTATTTTCCGCGAAGGCTTAAGGATCTGGTCCTTTGGTTTTTTAATGATGTCGTTTTCGCCGTAGTCTTTATGAATATCACTTTCCGCATAATCCTTGTGGATGCCCATGTCATGAGCCGCTTCCTGCTGTTCGATAGCGAGATGCTGCGTATCGGCTTCTCCCGTCAGGTGTACCCAGGTATCCTGCTGCATGGCCGCCGGAATGGCTGAGGTATTCAGTTGGAGATTGCCCAATACATGCTGAGCCTGCTTTTCCAGGCCTCCGGTTTTGCCTGCTGCATTAAAAGCGTAGCTGGTCTTTTTCAGAGGCTCGCTTTGGGTAAAAGAAATTTCCTTCGGTTTAGGTTTTTGGGCAACCGGCTGAATGGTTTTTTTACCGGGCTTCGCTGTTTTCTTTGCCGGACCCGCTTTACGTTTCGGTTTGGAGTCGGTAAAGGCACTGCCGGATTTTGCATTCACTTTAGGAAGCCCGTGCGCTGCTTTTTCAGCTTTGGTATTGAAAAGCCCGGCGCTGCTGTCCTGGACGGCATTGAAATGAGCCGCCAGCTCCGTAGCAGGAGCATGTGACAGCTCGGCCAGAGCGTCGTCCGCATTGCCGGAACCTGCCGGTATCGCTTTCTGCTGAGCTTCATTCTGTATTTTGTTTTCCTGGTAAGCCGCCGCCTGCTCCTCCAAAGTCTTTGGCAGGTAGGTGCCGTTTTTCAGGTTGTGGTAATCCCGGATCTGATCGATGCTTAAGGTGGAAATATAGCTTTTCTCCAGCTTTTTGGTCTCGGGGTGGTTGATATCTCCGGTTTCCGCCAGGCTTTCCTGAAACTTACCGTACCGGATTTCGGCGCCTTTGTCGTAAATGGTTTTTGAACCGTGGACCGGAGCGATGGTTCCGTTCAGGCTCATCCTGTTGGAATAAGGGTTGGCCGATCCGGCTGTTACGGCGGTACTTTCCGGTTTCTGAGATTGTAAATTGGCAACTTCGGTTACCGGCAGGGGGACCACCACCGGCTTTTCGGGCTTCTGTTTTTTGCCCGGGCCGTGAGGATTGCTACTGCCTTTATGTAAAGGTTGTGCTGCTTCCATGGATAGATTTTTTTAATTGAAATTTGTTTTAAAGTAATATAAAGCACTGCCGATATTGCCGCGCTTTATATACTACCGGATGATCGGGAAGAACCGGACCGGTTAAATTGTTTTTAGATTAAATCACCTGAAGCAACGCCCGGCCGATAGTTAATCGGTAATGCCGGGCCGCTTCCGGCTTTGTTCTCGTGTTTGGGTTTTCAGGTTTAATTTTTCGGAAAAATGACTGTTTTTATATTCAGTTTGTTAAATCAGCTTGCTTTATTTTAAAGACCAGAGCGATTGGGAGTTTTAATTAAATTTTTATTGGACCTGATAAAAAAACATTTTGATATCCATAAATCCTGTAAGTATCTTAACTGAAAGTACTTCCGGCACCCGGCTTCCCTCTTCCAGTCTTTCATTACCAGTTCACATACATAAACTTTTCCTTCCACGGCAGTTTCACCAGGCCGATGCCCCAGGCCAGCTTGTCCAGCAGGATGTCCTGGGTTTTCCGCTCTACGGTGAGCGTATAATCGTAATCAGTGACCACCAGTTTGCCGGGACGCCGGAAAAACTCATTCTGCAACAGGGCGGCGGATGAATTTTTCATCGGGCTCCAGTTGTGCAGGACACTTTCAATGACGTTTTTAGCCTCGGTTTTATGTTTGCGTGACAACTTAATATGCCGGCTGATGGGCCGATGCGCCGGGATATTGCACAGGAATTTCTCAAAAACCATGTCATATTCGGGGGCATTTGTCTTTCCGGTAGCGATGTAATGTAGCAAATGGGCACCTAATTCCGGATCTAGAAGCTGCCGCGTTTCCGGATCCAGAAGTCCGCAATGCTCAAAAAGGGTTTTGATGAATGGATGGATCAGGATAAGTCCGGCATTTTGTACGTACTGGCCGTCATCGGGTATGGCTTCTTCAGGAATTCTTTCCTCCGATACTGCTTTTTCAAATAGGGACTGCTCTTTCTGAAGAATGGTTTCTAAAGAAGGTTCTGTATGCTCCTTAAGATCCGGCTGACTGGTTTTCAGAACTTCCGTAATCTCTTTCTCAATCTCCTGTCCTTTAATGAAAGGAAACACCCTGACAATCATTTTCAGATTCTTCTGTATGGCTTCTGCCTGTGATGTTCCTGCCGTTATTGCTTTTACAATCTGTTGCACCAGATATTCCCGAAACTGATCGCTTGACGAGGCCGTATATTCTGATACCACATGCAGTATCAGTTGCCAGACCATTAACCGGTCGGGCGGGGCGAGTGCCGAGACAGAACGGATCACTTCCGGCTCCGGGATAATTTCCGTTTTCTGATCTTTCAAAAGCACCCGGCACAATTGGGCAAGCTGAACATCCGGCAGCTGATGAATGAGCCGGTTCCGTACTTTTTGTTTGGATAAAACAGGCTTTATTGCTTGCGGGAAACCGTCAGATGAAATCATGGCTTCAAATGTTTTGGTTTCCAGGAAATTAATCCCTTTTTTACCGGGATTCCACCAGGGCATGGTTCCATGTTCCAGAAAGTAGACAAAGGTCCGGACCATTTTTTCCAGGTTCCCGACCAGATGGGCTGCGGTGCTGTTTTGCGGTTCCTGCTCCGCACTGAAAACGGGTTCGGCAATTGCCGACAATTCTTCCTTGAAATGCTGAATGATCGTATTTTTCAGCTCTGCATTCAATGCGCTGTTTTTTACCTCCAGATCCAGCTCCAGTTTGGGGATCTGCAAGGTTTGGCCCGGGAATCTGCGTTCTATGGCATTAATGTACTTTTCGATTTCCGGAAAAACGTCAATCGATAAAAAATTGCTGATGTCGTCTTTGATGCCGTAGGCCTTTTCTCTATTGCCGACGGTAATTTCAACAAAAACTTTCTGAATGATAGGGTCCTGGTTCACGTAAAGGAGGTTTGATTAAACATGGTGACTGCTGCCGTATGGTTTATTTCAGTTGAATTCCCCGCCCCAGAATCCGGCAGGGCAGAGGCTGGCTTTCGACTTCTGTTTTGCACTCAGCCTGCATCCGCAGCCTCTGATGAAGCCTTCTTTCGGAGCATTCAGCACTTCCATGGTCTGCGGGTTGATCCATTTCTGGGTATCGCAGTTATTGCCGTTTTTCAGCGGGCAGGCATTGCAGATTTCTTCCCTTACGGCAAAGACGTATTCCTCATTTTGATCCGCCAGTCCCAGTTTTGAGCGGAGTTCGTTAAAATGGCCGCCGATGATCTCATTGCGCTGGCCGAAAATTTTCTTAATATTCATTGGATTAGGTTTTAAATTGTGGGGTCAAAATTAAAAGAAGAAAATCCGTTAAACGAACGATACGGCCCCTCCGTTCAGTCTTTGCAGTAAAGAGAAACATCGGGTCTGTCTGAACCGGCTGGTATCAATCTACCGTGGGGATGCCGGAAGTTCCTTTTGTCGAAAAGATGAAGGTTTAATGATCAAACAAAATCTTTTGTCACTGATTAAAGGGGAACTTTATTTTTGATCCTTATCCAGTAACCTTTATTTTTTATCTTCTGAGATGAGCAGGACATCATGGAATCCCGCAGGCTTAGCTGAACGAATTTTAAACAGATTTTTAGTTTTATTAAAAAGTAAAAACAGTCCGACAGGTGAATTACGTTTTAAATACCCGGGAGCTCCGGCTGTAGCTGAACCTATAAAACTTCCGGCCGTCGGCTTCTCTTTTCTAACTTATAAATCACCTTTTAACTCCGGTTCAGATTAACGGTAAAATTAAAATAATCACTCTGTCTGGATTTACTACTTCGCCCCAGCGGCAGGATATTCTTTTATTCTAAATATTTCTGTCGGTAAAATAAGATATTGATTATTAAATATTTAAATCATTATTTTTATTCTTTTTTAGTTGGAAATAAAAATTCCATTTACTGCAAAGACAGGTTTGGGACCCTGAAATATTTGTCTTTTGACGAACCGGAATTGTATGTTTGCACCATAATACGAAAGAACAAAATTATGATAAGCAAAGTATTGAAAGTTTTAAAAGATCAGCTGAATACGGCAGACATTATTAAAGATAATGTGGTTGTAGCAGACGTTGCCAAACATGATGACGGTACTTCGGGCCTGAGCGATAAGGTAATCATTACATTGTTGAACGTTCAGGAAGAACCTGCATTGAAAAATGCCCCGAGATACAATAAAATTATGGCCGGTGAAGCGGCACTTAAGTATGAAATGAGAGATCCTGCCTACATCAACCTGTATGTGATGATCTCGGCCAACAGATCGTCTTATGATATTTCACTGGCAAGTATTTCGAAAGTTATTGAAGTGATCCAGGCCAATAATGTATTAAAGTACGTCGATATAAGTGCTGACCGTACTAAAGATTTCAGTTTCAGGGCCGAAATGCATTCGGTTCCGTTTGAGCAGCTGAGTTATGTCTGGGGACTGTTGGGCGGAAAAGTAATGCCGTCGGTTCTGTATAAAGTAAGTGTCATCAAAATTGAGGCTGCAGGTCCTGTAGATGTTGCATTGATCGATCAGGTGGACATTAGAAGCATTACGGTAGATCAGCCGTAAAGATAAAAACGAATAACCCTTTAATTTAAACTTAAAACATGCCAAATCCAACAACTCCGGGCGTTTCCATTCGCGAAAACGCAAGGCTCCCATATTCGGTTTCGTTATCAGAATCAGCAGTACCGGCATTTATCGGGTACACTGAGCTGCAGCCTGCCGGTTATACGAAGCCATTGAAAATCAGCTCCCTTTTAGAGTACGAACAATACTTCGGAAAAGCAAAAAAAGAAAACATCCGCCTTAAGGATACAAAAGAAGGGGTTACCCTTGTTGCACCGCAGACAAAATTTCTGATGTATTATTCGCTGCAGCTATATTTTGCCAACGGCGGCGGCCCGTGCTATATTGTTTCAGCAGGAACCTATAGTTCTGCTTCTTCAGGCGTACAGAGATCTGCTCTGGAAACAGGGCTGGAGATGACCGATACTATAAAGCAACCGGTTCTGCTGGTTTTCCCGGATGCGGTTTCGCTGGAAGTACAGGACGATTTTTATGGTCTTTACAATCAGGCAATCGCTAAAGCAGACGTTGAAACCAAAAACAGATTTGCCCTGCTGGATACCTATTACGGAAATTTGGTCATACAATCAGATAACAAGAATACGGTTGAGCAGTTCAGGGACAAAATAAATACAACCAGCCACGCAGCGGCTTATTTTCCTCATCTGGAAACCATGCTGAACTATACTTTTGATGAAACCGGGACGCCGGTAACCCATACCGGTTTACAGGCAACCGGACAGAGCAGTGCCGCTTTTTATGCAGAAGAGATTGCCGCTATCGACCGGCTGAAAATTCTGGCAGCTGATGAAATCTCAAGCGGATCGGAGAATGCTTTTGTCCTTGCCGGCTTAATGGATCAGGCGATTGCCATTGCAGAAAAAGTGAAAGAAACAGCAGATGTAAAAGTTGATTTAACAACTACAATTAATAATGCTAAAGGTCTTTCAGGCGCTCTGTATGATGGCGTTATTTATGATTTTGATGAAAATGCACCCCTTTTTGACGGAGAATTCGAGGCGCTGAAAACTGCCGTTCTCAATGCAAAAGACGAGAAAGGAGATGCAGACGGAATCCTCCTCAAAGACTTGGAGTCTTCCCATTCAGCATTGTACAATCAGGTGAAAGAAGCCATGGGTTCTTTAAAAGTGATCCTGCCGCCGTCTTCAGCCATGGCCGGAGTATATGCAAGAACAGACCGGATGAAGGGACCGTGGAAAGCACCGGCCAATGTAAGCCTTAATTATGTAGTCGCTCCGGCGGAAAAAATTTCGGATCAGGACCAGTCGGACCTTAACATCCATTCTACCGGGAAATCCATCAACGCAATCCGTGCTTTCAGCGGAAAAGGCAACCTGGTCTGGGGTGCGAGAACGCTCTCAGGAAAAGATAAAAAAGACGACGGAAAAGATAATGAGTGGAAATACATCCAGGTACGCCGTTATTATGACATGATCCGGTATGTGTTAAATGAAGTATTTGTAAAAAGCTTTATCGACGAACCCAACATTTCCTTTACCTGGCTGCATGCCAGAACAACGGTGGAGAATTTCCTGAACCAGCAGTGGAAAGACGGTGCCCTGGCCGGCAGCACGCCGCAGGAAGCTTACCATGTAGAGGCAGCAGGCGATAAAACCAAGCCGAAAACCATGAATGTAATCGTAAAGATCGCTTTGGTACGTCCGGCAGAATTCATCGTCCTGAATTTCTCCCATCAATTATAACAATCTTAAAAAAAAACAAGGATCCGTTCAGGATAACCATTCGGAGTCCGCTCCGAGGAATAATTAATATTAACTTTAAATTTTAACAAATGAATTACAGAACCCCTGGAGTCTATGTGGAGGAGCAAGCCAAATTCCCGCCTTCCGTAGCACAAGTTGAAACGGCAATTCCTGCTTTTGTCGGATATACGGCAAAAGGGCCTCGGAAACCGACGAGGATTTCTTCGATGCTGGAATATGAAAATCTTTTCGGAAAAGCGAATCCGGAAAACTTTGCGGTCGATTTTAAAGACGGCGTTGCTACCGTAACCCAAACCAATGTCGGTGATTATAAAATGTACTACGCCATGCAGATGTATTTTGCCAACGGCGGCGGACCCTGCTATATTGTTTCGGTAGGTACTTATGCCGATGCAGTAGCTGTAGGAACTTCTACAACAGAAAAAACTTTATCATACGGCCTTGAGCTTCTTAAAAAGGAAGATGAACCTACGCTGATCGTTTTTCCTGATCTTCAGAGTCTGGTTACTGACGCTGACGATGTTGCGGCTGCCACGGCTTTAGAAACGACAACGGTAAACAATAAAACGGTAGCCGACGACGCTCAGGCTGCTGCTCAGCAGGTAGTTGCTGCTGTTGCAGGTGCCGATGCCGCCGCTGCCGGTAACGCAGCTCTTGCAAAGGCTAATACCTATACAGTTAACGGGACCAGCACTTCTTCGCAGATTGCGGCCTATAATGCGGCCCAGACTGTAGCTGCAGCCGCTAAAACAGCCGCACTTGCTGCGAATGCTACGGCGGCCACGGTAAAAACGGCTGCTCAGACGGCGGCGGCTGTTTTTGATAAATATGTAACTACGGCGGCAAAAAAAGCTACTGCTGCTACTGCTGCTAAAGCTGCAGCTTCTTCCAGAGTTAACGACACTTCTGTCAGTGAGGTTTATTCCCTGTATAACAGTGCTTTAATGCAGGCGGAATCTATGAAAGACCGTTTCGTTATCATGGACGTTTTAGGAGACGAGGGTGTCTTCAGGAATAAAGTAAACGCCCCGGGCCTGAAGTACGGTGCCGCTTACTATCCGAAATTAAAAACCGTCTTAAGCTTTGAATTCGATGAAGCTGAAGTCCTGGTTACCGGAACCTTCGGGATATCGAGCTTAAGCGCATTGAAATCCACCAGTTCGGATTTGTACAATCAGGCTAAAAATGCGATCGCTGCAAAGCAGGTGATCATGGCGCCGTCGTCAGCAATGGCCGGTGTTTATGCCAAAGTAGACAGTACTTCCGGCGTATTCAAGGCACCGGCAAACGTAGGGCTTAACTATGTGGTGGCCCCGACGGAAAAGATTTCCCAGGATAAGCAGGACGGTCTCAATGTAGATGCCACCGCCGGAAAATCCATCAATGCGATCAGGACTTTCACCGGAAAAGGAACCCTGGTCTGGGGCGCAAGAACCCTGGACGGCAACAGCAACGAGTGGAGGTATGTGTCGGTAAGGCGTTTCTTCAACATGGTGGAGGAATCCGTAAAGAAAGCTACCGAACGTTTCGTTTTCGAGCCCAACACGGCCAATACCTGGGTTCGCGTACAGACTATGATCGAGAATTTCCTGAACCAGCAATGGAGAGACGGTGCCCTGGCAGGAAGCAAGCCTGAGGAAGCGTACTATGTAAGCGTAGGCCTTAACAAAACCATGTCTGCCCAGGATATCCTGGAAGGAAGAATGATCATCGAAGTCGGGATGGCTGCGGTTCGTCCGGCAGAATTCATTGTGCTTCGTTTCTCTCACAAGCTGCAGGAAGCTTAAACTTAAATTAAATCAACCCAAATTAAATAAAAAATATGAGTACATATCCATTAGTAAAGTTTGCCTTTGAAGTAGACTGGGGCGGAACGAAAGTAGGATTCCAGGAAGTATCGGGCCTTAACATCGAAACCGATGTCATCGAATACCGGCACGGAGCCAGCCCGGATTTCAGTAAAATGAAAATGCCTTCCATGAGAAAATATAACAATATTACGCTCAAGAGAGGAACCTTTAAGGCGGATAACGAATTTTATGCCTGGTTTCAGACCATGCAGGCAAACACGGTAGAGCGCAGATCCATCACAATTTCCCTCCTGGATGAAAACGGGGAACCTGCCGTAACCTGGAAAGTAAAGAATGCATTCCCGGTGAAACTGCAGTCGACGGATCTTAAAGCCGAAGGCAACGAGGTCGCCATTGAAACACTGGAACTGGCCCATGAAGGCTTAACCATTGAACATAATGCCAATTAATTTTAAAAACTTTTAACAAATGAATTACAAAACACCGGGAGTTTATGTGGAAGAAATCACAAAATTACCACCATCCGTAGCGCAGGTAGAAACGGCTATTCCTGCTTTTATCGGATACACGGAAAAAGGACCGAAAAACGAGCCGACCAGAATTACTTCATTGCTCGAGTACGAAGCGCTTTTCGGGAAAGCAAAGAATGAAGTATTTTCTGTTTCAATTGATGATACGGTGGTTACCGTTAACAGTACCATCAGCCCTTTCAAAATGTACTATGCCATGCAGATGTATTTTGCGAATGGCGGCGGACCTTGTTATATCGTATCGGCAAATACTTTTACAAGTGCAGGTGCAAATAACAGTGTCGTAAACAATACCGTAAAAATTGAAGAACTGAATGACGGTCTTGCTACTTTGGAAAAAGAAGATGAACCTACGCTGATTATTTTTCCGGATGCTGAAACATTAAGTACGGCTGATGCCTGTGCAGTTTACGGAAATGCTTTGGATCAGGCAGAAATGATGAAGGATCGGTTTGTCATTATGGATGTTTCAGGAAATTCTTCTACTCCGGTAACGGATTTCAGAAGTAAATTAGGAGCCGGAACAAGCGGTAAACGTTTAAAATACGGCGCAGCCTATTACCCGAAACTGGAAACGGTTTTAAGTTACAGCTTTAAAGATAAAGACGTTAAGGTTAATCTTCTAAAAGAGAAAGATGCATCCGGAGCAGTTGTCACGGTACCCTTGAATCAGGGAGAGGATGATTTGGAATGGCTGAAATCTAAAAAATCGGGAGCATATAATTTGGCCAGAAAAGCCATTGAGTCTAAAGCGGTAGTGCTGGCACCATCGTCGTCAATTGCAGGGGTTTATGCCAAAGTGGACAGTACTTCCGGAGTGTTTAAGGCACCGGCAAACGTAGGACTGAACTATGTGGTAGAGCCGGTTGAAAAACTTTCTCCTGATGACCTGGATAACCTGAACGTAGATGCAGCCTCCGGAAAATCCATCAACGCGATCAGAACGTTTGCCGGAAAAGGCACGATGGTCTGGGGCGCAAGAACCCTGGACGGAAACAGCAACGAATGGAGATATGTGTCGGTAAGACGTTTCTTTAACATGGTGGAAGAATCCGTGAAAAAAGCCACCGAACGTTTCGTTTTTGAAGCCAATACCGCCAATACCTGGGTAAAGGTACAGGCAATGATCGAGAATTTCCTCAACGAACAGTGGAAAGACGGAGCGTTGGCGGGAAGCAAGCCGGAAGAAGCGTATTATGTAAGCGTAGGCTTAAACAAAACCATGTCTGCCCAGGATATCCTGGAAGGAAGAATGATCATCGAAGTCGGGATGGCTGCGGTCCGTCCGGCAGAATTCATCGTGATCCGTTTCTCTCACAAGCTGCAGGAAGCCTAAGCTTTAAACCAAAATTAAATCAACCAAATTAAATTAAAAAAAATGAGTACATATCCATTAGTAAAGTTTGCCTTTGAAGTAGACTGGGGCGGAACCAAAGTAGGATTCCAGGAAGTATCGGGCCTTAACATCGAAACCGATGTGATCGAATACCGACACGGAGCCAGCCCGGATTTCAGTAAGATCAAAATGACCGGTCTTCAGAAGTTCAGCAACATTACCTTTAAAAGAGGAACGTTCAAATCAGACAACGAATTTTATGCCTGGTTCAAGACCATGCAGGCAAATACGGTAGAGCGCAGATCGATTACGATCTCTCTTCTTGATGAAAACGGGGAACCTGCTGTAACCTGGAAAGTAAAGAATGCGTTCCCTGTGAAATTGCAGTCGACAGATCTTAAAGCGGAAGGAAATGAAGTAGCGGTGGAGACGCTGGAAATTGCCCACGAAGGTTTAACTATTGAAAATAACTAATCATGGCAGTTTTATATCCTCCCACCAGTTTCTCCTTTATCGTTAACGGGATCTCGACCACAGAGGGTATTGACTCCAGATTTCAATCCATATCCGGATTATCGACCGATATTGTTACTGAAGAATATGCCGAAGGAGGCGAAAACAGGTTCCTCCATCAGCTGCCTCTGCGTCCCAAATACCCTAATTTGGTTCTTAAACGCGGATTGCTTGTAAGCTCAGGATTGATAAGCTGGTGCAGAAATGCAATGGAAAACTTCGAGTTTGAACCCAGGGACCTGATCGTTTCCCTTTCCGGGGGCCTGCAGTCTACAGCCCCGTTAATGGTCTGGAATGTAGTAGGAGCCTATCCCGTACGATGGGAAGTATCGGAATTCAATGCAGAGGAAAGCAAACTAGCCGTTGAAACCATAGAGCTGAAATACAGATATTTCACAATCCCTTCATCGCTGGCAAGCCTGGGCTTGTAATTTCTACATCAGATCCGGGCGCATAAAAGCGTATTCTGAAAACAAAATTTTACCAAAATCATTTTTGATAAAAATAAAAGACTGGTCTTACGGCCGGGTCTCAGCAACCTTCATGTGCCCGGATTTTTTTAAAGAAGATATGTTAAATCATTGGTTGTTAATAATTTATTTATTAAAAATCAATTAAAAACTAAACGAAATGCCAATAGAAATAAAAGAGCTTCACATTAAAATAAATGTGGACGAAAAAGCCGCCGCAACCTCAACTGCCGCCTCGATAGACGAAAAGCAGATGATGCGGGCGGTCAGCGAAAGTGTAGAGCAGGCCGTCAATATAGAACACCGTAAAAAAGAAAGATAATGGCAGGAGCAATTACAAAATTAAACATAGTCAGTTATACGGACTCAAGCTACAAGACCAAAATAGGTAGTCCTTTTTCAATTTTAATTAATCCGACAGGATATTCTTTCACCCGTAAAAATGAATTGAACCCGGATTCTGCCATAGGATCAAGTGACAGCAATTTAAACTACATTAAAACACTTCCTTCAGAACTTAAACTGGAATTTTTATTTGACGGAACCGGCGTTACTCAGGCAAATTCCGGAAACAAGTTAGTAAATAAGATTGCCGAGAAAGTAGGAATTAAAAAAGACGTTTTCAGAAAAAATGCCGTATCAACACAGTTAAAGGATTTTTATTCAGCTACCGGTAACTATGACGGATCCATTCACAAACCTTATAATGTAGAGCTTACCTGGGGAGAATTTCAGTACAAAGGAATGCTTTCCGAATTTACAATAGATTATAAATTATTTGATAATGAAGGTAAACCGTTAAGAGCCATAGGAAAAGCGACGTTTCATGGTTCTGTTTCCAATGAGCTGGGGGCCCTGATGGCAAATAAAAGATCTCCCGATCTTACCCACAAAAGAACAATACAGGACGGCGATACTTTACCCCTGATGACCGAAAGAATTTACGGAGACTTCAAATACTACCTGGAAGTAGCCAAAGCAAACAACCTGATCAATTTCAGGCAACTGGTGCCGGGCGATGAGCTCTACTTCCCACCCATAGAAAAAATTTCATAACATGAACAACAGCGGATACATACAGACAGCAAAAAACCCGGACCTGATCACCTTCAAGGTAATGTCCGGAGGTACGGAACTGCCGGGCAGGTATGGCATAACCCATATGGTCGTGGAAAAAGAAATCAACAGGATTCCCTATGCCCGTATTACCATCTTGGACGGCAGCGCACCGGAACAGGATTTCAAGCTGAGCAATGAAGACCTGCTGATTCCCGGGAAAGAAATCGAGATCACTGCCGGATACCATTCCGAGGAAGAAACGATTTTTAAAGGGGTTGTTGTAAAGCACAACATCAAAGTAAGAAGCGGTTCTTCTTACCTGATCGTAGAATGCAGGGATCAAGCCGTAAAAATGACGCTGGGAAGAAAAAGCAAATATTTCTACGACAGCAAAGACAGCGAGGTTATGGAAGAGCTTGTCGGCAACAGCGGGTTGAAAGCCGAAGTTGAAGCGACTTCAAATTCACATAAGGAACTGGTGCAGTACCGGGCTTCCGACTGGGATTTTATGCTGACCCGCGCCCAGGCCAACGGAAAACTATGCTTTGTTGAAAACGGAACGGTTAAAATTGCCAAACCTGATTTCAGTAAAAAAGAAGTGGAAACGGTGGTTTACGGATCTTCCGTCCATGAATTCGACGGCGAGATCGACGCCAGGGACCAGTTCAGTAAAATTACCGCCAAAACCTGGAGCTATACCGATCAGGAACTGACGGAAGCGGAAGCTCAGGATCCGGCCATCAGTCTCAACGGAAACCTTTCTGCGGGCGATCTGGCCAAAGTTTTCGGAATCGAGGACCTGCAGCTGAAGCACGGCGGCAACCTTACCCAGGGCGAACTTCAGGAATGGGGCGATGCCAAAGCTACCTTCCAGCAGCTGGCCAAAACCCGGGGACGGGTAAAGTTCCAGGGAATCCCGTCCGTACTGCCCGGTGTTACCTTAACGCTTCAGGGTGTAGGAAACCGGTTCAACGGAAAAATATACGTCACCGGCGTGCGTCATGAAATTGCCGACGGAAACTGGCTGACCGATGCGCAGTTCGGGCTTTCGCCGACGTGGTTTTCGGAAACCTATGATGTAAGTGAAATGCCGGGCTCCGGAATTATCCCTTCCGTCAGCGGACTGCAGATCGGTGTCGTCTCCCAATTGGAGTCGGATCCTGATGGTGAAGACCGGATTCTGGTACAGATCCCGATCATCAACAACGAAGAAGAGGGAATCTGGGCGAGAGTCGCTACCCTGGACGCGGGAGAAAACAGAGGGTCGTTTTTCAGGCCGGAAATCGGCGATGAGGTAATCATCGGATTCATCAATGACGATCCCAACGATGCTGTAATACTGGGAATGCTGAACAGCAGTGCCAAGCCGGCCCCGATCACAGCCTCCGACGACAACCACGAAAAAGGATTTGTCACCCGAAGCGAAATGAAGATGATCTTCAATGACGATAAAATCTCTTACACTCTTGAAACTCCGAAAGGCAAAAAGCTGATTTTAAATGAAGATGAAGATGCCATTACAATTGAAGATGAGCATGCCAACAAACTGACGCTGAATAAAGACGGCATCAGTATGGAAAGCGGTAAAGACATTAAGATCAAAGCCAAGGGCGATATTAAGATTGAAGGAGTGAACGTCAGTGTAAAAGCTTCTGCACAGTTTAAAGCAGAAGGAAGCTCGGGCTCGGAGCTTAAATCCGGAGCCGTAACCGTAGTCAAAGGATCGCAAGTAAAAATTAATTAAAATGAAACCGGCAGCAAGAATTACAGATATACATACCTGCCCGATGGTCACGGGAAATGTTCCGCATGTGGGCGGGCCTATCATCCCGGCAGGGGAACCGACGGTACTCATCGGCGGAAAACCTGCCGCGAGAGTAGGGGATAAGGCCGTATGCACCGGCCCGCCGGATACCATCGCCTCAGGATCTTCAAGCGTCCTGATCGGCGGAAAACCAGCCGCACGGATGGGGGATTCCACCGCTCACGGGGGCGTTATCACCGCAGGCGAAGCGACGGTTCTGATAGGCGGATAAAAAATCTCCCTGAATAGAAAACCGCTGTTTACCGACCCTCTGAAACCACTATAAAAACATCCGCAAAGAACGGAGGGACGGCTGAAGTTCCGGGTTTCGGAAGGATGTTAACCCAATAAAAACAAATAACGTATGAATATTAATACAGATTTTTTAGGAACAGGCTGGAGCTTTCCCCCCGAATTCAATGAGACGGAAGGAATCCTGAAAATGACCACCGATGTGGAAGACATCAACAACAGCCTTATTATTTTACTGTCCACACGTCCTGGTGAGCGGGTGATGTTCCCGGATTACGGATGCGACCTGCAGGAGATGCTTTTTAAGCCCCTGGACCTTACCCTGATCACCCAGATGAAAGGGATCGTTGAGCGCGCCATTTTATATCATGAACCCAGGATCAATATTCTGAATATCGACATTGATTCGCAGGAGGAACTTCACGGGGAAATACTGATAAAAATTGACTATGAAGTGAGAAACACCAATACCAGAAGCAATATGGTTTTCCCTTTCTACAAAGGAGAAGCTACCGAAATATAAATGAAGCCGGGAGGTCTGTAGCCATGTTGTATACCATCAGACATGACATGAAGTATTGCATCTGACCATCGAAATATAACTATAAACTAATGAAAAAAACAGATACATTTTCGCATTACCGCGAAGGAAAATCACAAATGCAGCGCTTTTTAGCAGAATTGGATCCCGGCAATCTAGAATTGCACGATTTCGATCTGTTCGACTGGCTGTTGTTTGCCAATAATTTTGCCAGGCATGTCAATTATTTTCATAAAGATAATCCTGATACGCCGAAAGGAAACTGGGGGAACTTCTTCCTGGGTGATGATGGCCGAACCGTTCCGCGCAGGGAAAGCGTGGAATACAAACAGATGAAGATGCAGGTTACCGATCTTATTTCCCGGTTTGAGCAGGACAGCAACCTGACGCCTCACCTGACGCTCTTCGTTTGCTTTTTAAAACTGCTGGATTTCTCCAAGAAAGCATTCAATGACCTGACCAAGAGGCACCTGGATTTTTATTACAACGAAATCCTGCAGATTGATAAACACGATGCTAAAGCAGACCAGGTCTACGTCATCTTTGAGCTGGCCAAAAAAGCCCTTCAGGAAAGAATTCCGGACGGAACTTTGCTGGATGGCGATAAAGATGCCGACGGGAAAAAACGGATCTATAAAACCGGAGAGGAACTTATGGCCAATCAGGCCAAAGTAGCGGAAATCAAAAGTTTCCTGAATGATGATAAAAAGCGGGAGCTGAAAATGGCTCCGGCAGCAGATACGGCGGACGGCCTTGGCGAAAAACTGCCTGAAGACAGCAGCTATTGGTGGCCGTTCGGCTACAACTCGGACGAAACCGTTTCCGGCAAATCCATTTACAAAGAACTTCGGGAAGCGAAGCTGGGCTTTTCCATAGCATCTTCCTTATTCGACCTTAAAGAAGGTGAAAGAACGGTTACGGTGGCCATCACATTCAATAAAAATTCGGCGAAGAAACTTCAGAACTTTTCAAATGAGGACATCGAAAGCAACATCAAAGTGCTTTGCAGCGGTGAAAAAGAATGGATGTCAGGCTTTGTTTTGAAGTGTCTGAAAAATGATGGTGCACGTCTGGAGCTGTCTTTCACCTTATTAAAAGATGATCCTGCCGTAGTACCTTATAATAAAAAGGTGCTTGCCGAAAATTTCCGGACCGGCTTTCCGGTGGTAAGGTTTATGATCGAAGGACAGAGATACTACGACGTTTACGAAGCCCTTTCGGAAAAGCCGGTAAAGAACATCGAAGTATCGGTGCACGTCAAAGGGATAAAATCCGTACAGATCGAAAATGACAACGGGGCTTTGAATTCGGAGAAACCTTATTACCCGTTCACGGCACAACCCGTTAAAGGATCTAATTTTTACATCAAATATCCTGAAATGTTTTCCAAAAAATGGCAGAAGGCAGACATCTCCATCAACTGGAAGAATGCACCGGCTTCCCTTCAGGACCTGTACAGCGGATACGTTATCCAGCCGAACCAGAACATCAGTGTAAAAGATTTTGAGGTCCTGAAAAGTTCTTCGATCGTAGATTCCGATGCTTATTTTAAAGCAGATATTGACTTGCTGGACAAAGAAGACTGGCATAAGGCTTCCCATGATATCGTGCTGTTTGATAAAGCGGAGGAGGGTCTTTACAGAACCCGTTTTTCCGTCAGCAGCATCAGCGGCGAACCGGGTACTTCCGAGGCTTTGCGTGTGACGCTGAAACAATCGTTCTTACAGGATATTTATCCTAAACTGTATACCCTGGCGTTATCAAGCAATCCGAAAGAAAACAAACTGATCCCCAACGAACCGTACATTCCATTTGCAGAAGACATCGAGCTGAGTTACAGCGCCTATGAAACCGCCTATTCTTACCTGAGCAGGGATAAAGAGGGACTGGCTTCGAAAAATGCAGGAATGCAGGTGTACCATGAAGACGTTTTCGGGCAGTATGAAAAAGAAGTGGAGACCACGGGCCTGGTTTCGGACCATGAAAGCGGAGGCGAATTATACATCGGTCTGGAAGCCGTGCCGCAGACGACGGTTTCCCTGCTGATCCAGATGCTGGAAGGAAGCGAAAACCCCCTGGTGGATACTTTTGAAGAAAAGGAATACATCCGCTGGCATATTCTTTCAGGAAACACCTGGATGGATCTGTCGGACTATATGCTGAAAAATGAAACCCGAAAATTTCTGGAATCGGGTATTGTAAAGTTTAAAATCCCGAAAGACCTCAACACCAGCCATACGAGATTTACCGACGGGCTGGTCTGGATCAGGGCCAAATCGGACAGGAGCTATGATGCGGTATGCAAGATCCAGGGAATCTATACCCAGGCGGTTTCGGCAAAATTTGAAAACCATGAGAATGAACTTTCCCATCTGAATACCGGTCTTCCAGCCAATACCATTACGAAACTGATCACGCGTGTTCCTCAGGTAAAATCGGTGAGCCAGCCGTACAATTCCTTCGATGGTAAATACAAAGAAACCGATCCGGAATATTACAGAAGGGTCAGCGAACGGCTGAGGCATAAGAACCGGGCCGTTACGCAGTGGGATTACGAACATCTCGTATTGCAGGAATTCCCGGAAGTATTCAAGGTGAAATGCCTGAACCATACCTCTGAAAACTCATACATGGCTCCGGGACACGTTACCCTGATGGTGGTACCGGATATCAAAAACAAAAATGCTTTTGATGTCTATCAGCCCAGGGTGAGCAGGGCCAGCCTGAGCAGGATTCAGACTTACGTCAATGACTTGAATGCAATGCAGGTTCAGGTCCGGGTCGTCAATCCCAACTATAAGGAAGCAAGAGTGGAAGCCGGTGTAAGGTTCTTCGAGCAGTATGACGAATCGTTTTATACCAGGCAGCTGGATGAGGATATCAAAAAATACATTTCGCCATGGGCCTTTACGGAATCCAAAGACATTGATTTTAACATAAAACTGAATGTCAATCAGCTTATTGCCTACCTGGAACAACTGTATTATGTAGATTATATCGGTGAAATAAAAATATTTGTGAATAACGCTTTACAGAAACAGTCTTTAATTGAAGTGGATCCCAAATCGATCCTGGTCTCGGCCAAGCAGCATATAGTAGTAATGGCAGATGAGGGATGCAGGCAAAACAAATAAGAAGAAATATAATTATGTCAGAAAATAAGCACATCAGCATACCCAAAAATGTAGAAACCGGAGATCAGACCGATTTTCATTTTCTGCGCAGGACCGGTATCGAATATATAGAAAAACTGGGTGGAAAGCTCTGGACAGACTACAACTCCCATGATCCAGGGATTACCACGCTGGAGGTTTTAAGCTACGCCATTACGGATCTCGGGATGAGGATGAACCTGAATACCGAAGATCTCCTGGCTTCAAAGGATGCCGGTAAAGACATCCATTCCCAGTTCCTGAAGGCTAGCGAGATTTTACCTTCAAGACCCCTGAATGACCTCGACTACAGAAAGCTGTTTATCGATATCAGCCTTGAGCCGGATTTTAAAAGGCCCATCCTGAACTGCTGGCTGGTTCCCAGAAGTGAAAAAATCTATGTGGACTGTAAAACCGGAACCATGGATTTCAATCCGATCGGGGAGAAGCCGCAGGACTTTACTGTAAAAGGACTTTATGACCTCTATGTAGACTATTCCGATGATCTCGACAATGAAGACAGCCGCTGCAAAAGGGCTAACGTGAATTATGAGATATTGGAACGCTACCATGCCAACAGGGGGCTTTGCGAGGATCTCGTGGAAATCAGGGAAGTCCAGACCCAGAAAGTGGCCGTATGTGCACGGATCGGGCTGGTAAACAAGGCTGACGAAGAGCTGGTACACGCCAGGGTACTCAGAACCATCAACAATTACCTGGCACCGGAAGTCCCGTTTTATTCATTGAAACAGATGCTTGATAAAGAGCTGACGACGGATGAAATTTTTGACGGCCCGCTTCTTGAAAACGGGTTTATCGATACGGAGGAACTCAGAAAAAGCCAGCTGAGAAAAGAAGTCCGCCTCTCGGATATTGTCAGCGAAATTATGAAAGTTGATGGCGTAAAAGAAATCCATGAGATCTCCATTGCCGGCTGTGACAACACTATGAGCCAGACCAACGACTGGCTGATCTGCATCGAAGACGGCAAAAAGCCGGAACTCTGCGAATTAAGCTCATTCAGCTACACCAAGGGTTCCCTTCCGCTGAACATCAATGAAAAAAAAGTACAGGAATATTTAACAACGCTTAAAAAAGAAGAAGATGTCCTTCGTGACGATGCCAAAAAAGATAAAGAGCCGGTACTGCCGAAGGGAACTTCCCACGACATCGGAAACTATGCCACTATTCTGAATGAGTTTCCGGATACCTACGGCGTCGGAATCTCAGGAATCATCGGCGATAAAACACCGGAACGGGAAGCCCTGGCCAAACAGATGAAGGCGTACCTTTTGTTTTTTGACCAGATCCTGGCCGGCTACTTCAAGCACCTGGAAAAAGTAAAAGAAGTATTAAGCATTAACAGGGGTTTAAAAAGAACCTATTTTACCCAGGCTTTAAAAAACATTCAAGGCTTTGAGGAACTGGTTTCCGGTTATGACTCCGGTAACGAAGACAACCTTACGGATGCCCTTTATGAAGAACTGGACAACAGTGTGGAAAGGAGAAATGAAGTGCTGGATCACCTGATTGCCCGTTTTGCCGAAACCTTCAGCGATTATACGTTCGTCATGAAATCACTGTACGGAAAATCTACTGACGAGATCGTATTAAGCAACAAGGAGAATTTCCTGAAGGAATACAAATCTTTAAGCAAGGATCGTGGATTGGGTTACAATTACACCTTAAATGCGGATACCGATGTATGGAATACCACCAATATTTCCGGAGCGCAGAAGAGGATCGCCCGTCTGTTGGGAATTAAAAATTATACCCAGAGAAATTTATCCCAATCTCCGGTTCTGATTATTAAAACACCGGGAGTCAATGGTAAAGCCAATTATACATGGAAAATAAAGGATGCCGACAGTGCCATTATTCTGTCCTCCGTCAATACCTATGAAATTGAATATGCGGCTACTAAAAACCTGAATGAAGCCATCTATCAGACCATCCAGATTGATGAAGAAGATCTTGAAAATGCCTGGAAAGCTTTTAAAGCCGACCCGGACAAAAACAGCTTGATCGGAAATATACAGATCCGTCTTTCCGGTGGGGGCAATTATTACTTCGATATCTTGGATGAAGCCGGAAACGTCATGGCCAACCATAAAAAAACGAATCCTTATTCAAACCCGGAAGATCTGAAAAAAGGAATACTGGCGATCGTAAATTATTTTAAATATGATTTTACGGAAGAAGGTATTTTCCTGGTGGAGCACCTGATGCTGAAGCCTGTCCTGAAGAACTATAAACTCATGGGAGGGATCGGCTGTATGTCGGTCGGGAAGACATTTAAGGTCATGTATGATCTAAATGTTACCGGGGCGTCCTTTATGTCGTCCTGTGAGGAAGATTGCGAAACCGATGTTTTCGATCCTTATTCTTACCGTGTAAGCATCGTCCTTCCGGGATTTGCCTACCGTTTCCAGGATCCTGATTTCAGGCGTTATGCCGAAACGGTGATCCGCCAGGAAATTCCGGCCCATATTTTAGCAAAAATCTGCTGGGTCGGAGACCGGATGAGCGAAGTACAGACCGCCCAAAGCGACTTGTCCGAATTTGAGACGGCTTTCAAGGCATACCTTACCGACAAATCCAGAAACAACCTTCCGGATTTGGGAAACAGCATCAAGAATTTGCTGGCTGCTCTTGCTAAACTGAACAATATCTACAGGCCGGGAAGGCTCCTGGATTGCGCGGCAGACGATAACGACAGCCTGGACGGAAAAATAATCTTAGGACAATCAAACATATAAAAATTGATAATAATGAATGCTAAATTAAATAATATAACCACCCAATACAGAAAATTCAACGAAAACCAGGCGTTGACGGATGGGCAGCTGAATGAGTTCATCGACTATTTTGAAGACCAGGACCGGATGTCAAGAACCCGCCTGAACGGGGTAGGGGTTGCCTGCGGATTCCAGGCAACTTTCACGGAGCCGGACTTTTCTCAGGACCAAACCAAAGATAATGGTGCTGCGGGAACAATTGTGATTACCCAGGGAGCCGGGGTAACCACGGATGGCGACCTCATTACCCTGCGCCGGAAAGGAGACAGTGCTTCTGAAGTAACCATCAACTTCAGCACTGAAAATTACAAATATTACAGGGAATACAAAGATGTGGCCTATTATGATCACTTTCAGATCAATGGAAAACAGGTCCCTCTTGTAGAATTGCTCACTAAATCTGAATATGATTCGGCAAATGATAAAAGTCGTATAAAAAACGTACAGGAAATTGTCAACCTGAGAGATCAGGTGGTAATTCTCTATCTGGAAAGCTACTCCAACGAAGAAACTCCTTGTCAGGATGCCGACTGCGACAATACAGGTGCCGAGCAGGTGTCTAATCTGAAGGTCTTACTGGCAGATTCAAAAGTGCTTGCCGAGCTTCTTGCCAAAGGGGACGCGAAAGACAGCCTTTACAAACTTCACAACGGTTACCAGGATCTTTTCGATAATTTACCGGCCATCGAAGCCAGAAGAGTCATCCTGAATTCCGGTGTGGCTACGGCAGGAAACTTAAAAACCGTATTTCAGGATGCGATCGGTGAAGTAACGGCCTTCTGTAACGGCTTCAATGCCATCGCGGAAACCTTTAATGTGAGCCCGGACCTGCGGGGAGAAGAGCTGATCAAAAAAGTGAAACAGGTCTTAAAACCTACTACCTCAAGTTTAGAAGATTACCAATACCGGTATGATCTGCTGAAGGATCTTATTGATACATACAATGAAATAAAGGACCTGCTGTTGCATCTGAATGCAGAATGCTGCCCGGATATTGCTTCCTTCCCTAAGCATCTGATGCTGGGAACATTAAGTTCGTCTCAGGAGCTGGGCGCCCGTACGCCGTACCGTCATGCTTTCTACCATGCGCCGGTAACCACAAATGAGGATGAAAATTACGAAAGGGTGGTGATGCTGGCCAACCGTTTCGTACAGAAAGTAAAAGCATTCCAGTCCTACAGGGGCCCTGTAAAAATCACCCCTTCCTATCTTCTGGTGAGATTGGGTGATAAGGCAATTCCTTACTATTACAATGTGGATCAGCCGTTACTCAGTAAATGGAATTTCGAAAAAACGAAAACCGACAGGGAAACCTACAACCTGAGCTACCATACCGGTAACCTGGCGGCCGCAGACTTCATCCAGAACCCGTTGGATTACACGATTGATGATAACGATTTCTACAGGATTGAAGGCCATCTTGGATTGCCTTATAAAACGGCGCTTCAGAACATCAATGATCTGAAAACAAAATACGGCCTGGCTTTCGATGCTATTGCCTTGGTACTGACTAAAGAAACCAAAAAAGAAGAGGAGCCTCCGCGAAAGGAAGAAAGCGTATCGATTGAAGACCTCAGGAAACAGCTGTCGGCCATTTCCGGGGATATCAGCAACCGGAAAAACGATTCGGAAAGCACTTTGCTTACGATTTCCAGATTAGACGAAAAGCTGAGGTTACTGAACAAAGCTGAGTTTTCCAAAGAAGGCGAGGGGGTAACCGTGGTGAAGCAGGATCCTAAAAAAGATGATGTAGTAAGTGAACTGCTGAAAGAGTTTTTAGAAAGAAAATCAGGCCTCGAGCATATGGCCGGTGTGGAACCCGGCGGAACTTTTGTTCTGATTTATGCTTCGGAGACCGATAACCGGGTGCTTGCCGACTTCTCATTGCCATACTTGTGCTGTTCCAAGAAAGAACCGGTATCCCTGATACTGCCAGGCAGTAAGCTGTGTCAGAAAGATGCTCCGGTTGCCATGACCGTCATTCCTGCCAACGGAGAAGTAAAAGCTTTTGTAAACGGGATTCAGATCGCAGCCGTTACCCAATCGGCAGGCCAGAGTTATTTTGATCCGGGGTTGGTTCCTGCAGGCTCTCTGGAACAGGTGATCACGTTTACGGTGAACGGTGATGCGGTGGATACGCAGATGACTGTCAATAAAAATCCTGAAATAACCTCTGTAGCATCCGGTAACGTGACGTATGAAGCACCTACTACCAATCCGAATACCACCAATCCGGATGCAAAAGTTGAATTTGAGGTAATTGGAAACCTTACCGGCCTAACCTTTACATGGAATTTCGACGATGGCAGCCAGATCATTCAGAACGAAGCACCGGCCAGTAAGAAAACCCATATTTACAAGCTGATCGCCGGCCAGGAAGATACTTTCAACCCGACGCTTACCGTAACCAACGGCAACGGATGCAGCACGGTTTATAAATTAAAACCGCTGACGCTCACCGGACAGTCCACCATTGCCTGTTTAACCGGGATGAAAATC
This sequence comes from Chryseobacterium sp. SN22, assembly GCF_008329705.1. Classification (GTDB taxonomy): domain Bacteria; phylum Bacteroidota; class Bacteroidia; order Flavobacteriales; family Weeksellaceae; genus Chryseobacterium. Next base: position 113,868 of record NZ_VTSX01000006.1, read on the forward strand.
CTTATTCAGTATATCCATGCAAAAGAAAACGGAAACCATACCTGTAATTCGGCGGTCTTTAATTTAAAAGGAAACGGATTGACCATCGGGGGCGGCTCCAATGGAAATGTATCTTTAAATAATGCTGGGGGACCTGATGACCGGAAGAATTTCCCTAAAGGATATCCGTCTAATTATACTGGATACGATCGTGCAAGTGAAATTATTATCTCTCAGGATGAAGCGCAGCAGATCGCCGCCTTATCTCCGGACGGGTTTATATCCTTCTCTCTGGAATGTGCATTGCAGAGCGGGTGCCATACCGGTGTTGCCTGGACCCAGATCTTCCTTGCAGACAGCCAGGTGCCGATTTATGATGATTATCCGCAGAATAATTTCTTATCCATCAACCCTTGTACCGGTGAAACAAGAAAATAATTCCGGAAAGGAGAAATGATTTGGGAATTACTCCACCGGCCGAAGCACGGCCGGTGGAGTATATTAAACGTTAATGAATCATTAAAAAATTAAAAGTAATGAATAATCAATCAAATAATCAGTACCGGAAACTGGATGAGGTGTCTACACAATACCGTAAATTCAGTAAAGGGCAATATATAGAGCATACGCAGTTCAATGAGTTCCTGGATTTTTTTGAAGATCAGGACCGCTTATCCAGGGTCATGCTTCAGGGAGTGGGAATTGTTTGCGGCCTTAAACCCGTTCTTATCTATAAGAACAGGCTTTTAAGCAGTATGAAGCTTTCCCAGGGAGCGGCAGTTACTACCGACGGGGACCTGCTTACCCTGAATGATGCCGGCAAAGCGGGTGAAGATCCCTATGTAAGTAATCTTAAAACCATCGACCTGCAAAACAAGGATTACACCCACTTTAAAAAATATGACAATTTCAAAGCGCAATATCCTGCCTTTAAAAAAGACGACGGAAGCCAGATCGAACTCTGGGAATTAATTTCTGCGCAGGAGGCCGGTTCCGGAGATCTTCCCATCAGTGATCTTCCGGCCCTGGACGATAAATACCTGCTGCTGTACCTGGAGAGTTATGAAAAAGAAGTGAAGCCGTGCCGGGGAGTCGATTGCGACAATCACGGGGTGCAGCAGATCCGGAATCTGAAAGTCCTGGCTGCCACCAAAAGCGGGATCGATCATATTCTGAAAAAAGATAAAATCCGGCCTCACGCCTTATTTATAAAAGATATCTTGGAGGCAGAGAAACAGGAAAGGGTGATTTTAGAGAGACTTCTTCTGGAGCAGGGGGATGAAACGGAATTTTATTCATTTCATATAAAAAATCTTTATAGCAATGCACTGGAAAATAGCGGGTACGGGGCCTCTCTCTTTAAAAAAATCAATGCCATTTCTCAATTCATGGGTCTTCCTGCTGTTGATCATGAGAAGTTCACAAGTTTATTAGAACAGTTTCTCGTACAGTACACAGGCTTTCAATATGCTTATGATCTATTAAAAGACCTGACGGATACTTATTCCGAAATCATCAAAGTGCTTCCGAAATCATTTACCTTAAGCTTTCCGGATCTGGAATCTTTCCCGAAACACGTCATGCTCGGAAAATTAGGATCGGATATCCGGCTGGACGAATACAGGCACCGGTTTTACAACTCGCCTGTTCTGGATGATGAAAAGGAGACCCTTCAGGTAAAAGTTTTACTCACTCGTTTTGCGCAGCAGGTACAGAATTTCAAGTATTCGGAACTGCAGAAAGGAGGGGGAATTAAGATTACCCCTTCACGGAAATTAAATCCTCTGGGTCGTAAGGCCGTACCTTTTTATTATCAGGTAACGCCGGAGTTTTTAAAAGTATGGAATTTCAATAAAACAGCCCATCGGTCATCCTGTGAAAACCTGGCTTATGATATTTCTATGCTTTCATCTGCCGCACATATCCAAAATCCCGTAAATTTCAATACCGATAAAAATACCTTTTATAACATAGAAGGCCATCAGGGAATGTCCCGTGACGAAGCTTATGATCAGCTGAAAGAATTAAGGGACAGGCATCAGCTCGGATTCGATATTATGCTTCTGTCTTTCGGGGAGTTAAGGGGTAACAAAGATCTGTTTAAAGCTTATTTTAATGAATACGTCGAAAAGCATCCCGGACTGGAACATAAGCGGGGGGTCGAGCGGGGCGGTACCTTTGTCATGGTATATGAGCATAATGGCAGTGATACAAGCATCATTGCCGATTTTTCAATCCCGTATATCTGCTGTACTCCGAAAATTGATGCCGGTCTCAGTTTACCGGCTTCCGTGATCTGTGCAGACGCCGGACCAATCCCTTTCACCGTGCTTCCTGTAGGCGGAGTGGTAAAGGCTGCTGTTGATTCGGAAAGGAATGGAGTGGTGCTGACCGGCGGAAAATATTTCTTTGATCCCAAAGAACTGGACGAAAGCCTGCACGGTCAGTCGATTGCTTTTACGGTAAACGGTAAACCGACCAGCTGCAGGATTAAAGTTATTGCACAACCCGATATTGACGTAAAAGTTGATTATGTCTTCTATCCTGAAGGAAACTCAGGTGCGACTACCGTCGTGATGCTCGTTTCCGGTGAAAATTTTAAAGACTACAGCTATAGCTGGGATTTCCTGGACAACGGAAGCTTTGTTACACTCAGTCCCGATAATGAAGGCCGTCTGAAGTACACTTTATATAACGTTAACCCGGCAAGACTTCCGACGATAAAAGTAAAAGTAGAGAGCAGCGGATGTACTCAGGAGGTGGCGATCAGAGATTGGTATAAAGAATCTACACAACTCAGTCTGCCGGTTGCGGAGATTTGCTCTGATTCCAAACCTGTAGCTTTCACAGTCTCTCCTGCGGGAGGAATTGTAGAAGCCGGTGCCGGCGCAGGAGTACAATTCGAAAACGGAAAATATACTTTTAACCCGGCACGGGTAGACAAAAGTTTACACGGTCATCTCATTACTTTTACCGTAAATGGACAGCCCACCAACTGCCGTATTAAGGTGATTACGAAGCCTGAGATAAATGTTGAAGTTAAGACAGTGGATTATCCGGTAAACGGTTCATCTTCAACAACGGTTCACTTCCTTGTTTCCGGAACTGGTTTTAGAAATTACAGTTATAGCTGGGATTTCCTGGAAAACGGAAACTTCACAGCAATGCAGCCGGACGGATCCGGAAACCTGAGTTACACCTTCAATAACCTTGACCGGAGTAAAATCCCGGTGATCAAAGTGAAGATAAGCAATGGTAACTGCATTCAGGAAATCACGATCAATAATACCTGGTATAATCCCCCGGCTGCTCCCTCTGTTGTCATCAACAGCATCGGTTTTCCTTCAGGAAACTGTTGTGAAGGGACGGTAGAGAATAAGGTTACCGCTTTTGTGGAGCGCGATGACGTTACGATTTACCTTTCTTCCAGCGAGCTTTTTGAACTGAAGGGCTGGGCTTCGGGAGCTGAGAAATTTGATTACTCCTGGTTCCAGACCTACAGCAGTACCGGTTATTCGTTACCCATTGCAGCAAGCAATACCGAAAATCTGGTCATTTACCAGTCATTAAGACCTGGCATCTATGAATTTCAATTTATGGCAATTGATATTAACAGTGGTGCATTTGATACTAAAAAAGTAAAAGTATCCATCTACAGCTAAATCATCAGCCTGCCTGACAAAGATCAGGGGTTGATGCTCTCAGAAATCAGTCATCTACACTACCGGAGGGTATTTTTCGCAGATCGCGCTGCCCTCCGGTAATTATTAAAATAATATTAACGATAAAAAATAATACAATGGCAGCAGCACAATGCGAGATTTTATTTAAAATAGATTACACTTCCTCTGTGCCGGTAACAAGTGCAAATTCAAGCGCATCTTACAGGATTGTCGGACCGGGATACCCTACCAGCACCATTACTGTGGATCCGGATGCTGTGATAGCGCTTCCGCAAATCCAGGCTCCCGGCAATTATGATCTGGAAGTGGAACTTACCGTCGGAGGCGTAACGGCTACCGCTTCAGAACCCTTTAAAATAGGGGATTGTACAGGGGAAAAGAGAACCGTATTTTATAATCACGCCAAAAATATTCGTCAGGGAAATGATCAGAACAGTGAAGTTGAATTTTCAATCAAAAAAAACGGAGTAAGAATGGTGATGAGTGATACCCCGAATATAGATTATAATAATCCGATTGAAAAATGGCGATTTTTTGAAGCCAAAGTCGGTGATTATATTGAATTTACAACCGTTTTGACAAAAAGCGGGACCGACGGCAAAACAGGAGGAAGTATGTATACCTGCAGTACTACAGGTATAAACGGTACAGTAAACGGAACAGCCCCTACCGCATCAGGCCTGAAAGTACTGAATTCCCAGCCGATAGGGCCGGCTTCCGGAACCGTAAGAATTTTCGCTTTCCAAGTAGAATCGAAAGTAAATTATGCATTAGGAACAGATTTCTTTCAGTAAATACTGTTTAATAATGACAGGATGCCCTGATCATTTTAGGGATGTTTAAAACCGATAAAATCCTCAATCAAATTGAGGATTTTTATTCACCTGAAAACAGCGGCGGGATTATCGCCTGTTGTTTTTTCTTCTGGTACTGATGATATTGAACAGTTTTGCGACATCATCCAGGTGGATTTCAAAGTCATCATAATATTCATTCAGGGAATGAAGGGTGATGATGCCTTTCTCGACATCGTGTTTGATGATGCGCTTGACCAGGATCCCTTTTTCTTTGTGTACGATCACAAAATCCCATTTGTCATAATGCAGCCTGCTCATCCAGTAATCCTGACGGATGTTCCGGCATAAAATAATATCGCCTTCCAGATAGCTTTCGTAAGAGCCGTCATCCATACTGTCTCCTTTTACTTCAAAGCACATATATTCGCCGCGGTGTTCCACATCATCAGTAAAAGGGATCACCGGAAGGCTTTCCATATATTCTTCGTCCGCAAACCCGTTCAGGTAACCGGCCTGCGCATACTGGTTCGCCAGCGGGACATACATTACTTTTAGCTCCGAAAACACGACAGGGGATGCACTGTTTTTCGTTTTGCGTTCTTGTTCTTCCAACAGGTTCTTTACGAAATAAGCCGTTGTTTCCGGTATTTTCCGTTCGCCTTTTTCCCAGTACTGCACCGCTCTTGTGCCGACTCCAATTGCTTCTGCAATTTCCGCCTGCTTCATATTGAGTTTCTTCCTGATCTGTTTGAATTCTAAATGAGTCATTTTGATACGTTTATCATTATTTATAAAAAAAGACGCAAAATATTTCTTTTTTTATTTCATAAATACGAACATTGTTCGTATATTTGTCTCGCTAATAAGAAATAACAGCACAAATATACAGAATTATATTGATAGTTTTATATTGTTTTGATAATTAATTCCTTTATTTAAGCCTGAAAGAGAATGATAATCAAAAAATTAAGATTAAACTTATTACCCGATATATTTGCAGCCGGAATTTAATTTTTGTTTCAGACGGTACCCTGTAAAACAAAAAAGCAATATAAAAAAAGTAAAAAGTGCGGTTTTAAAGCCCTGTTAAATTATTTTGTTCGTATTTGGATGAAGCCCTGTAAGAGAGGTTTCCCGGGTACTTAAAAGAACAGCCGGCTCCGATGCTTCACTTATTGAACGAACGTAATAAACTGTCAAAGTGTTTATGAACATCCATTTCTTAAACATTAGCAGGTTTATCGGTTAGAGCGGAAATTCAGAAAAAAACGGCCGGCCATTTTGGCCAGAACCCCTGGCCGGCTTCTGAAAATCAAAACAAACCAAATTTATCTCATCAGATATCCTCCGGAGGCTGGAACATCAGCCTTTGCAGATCTTTTACGCATCTATTTCAATATAAAAAACGATAGAGAACAGGCCGGATGATAATAAAAAAAATTAACTTTTAACCTTAAAGAAAATGAAACGAAGTAAAGAATTAACAGAAAAAAGAAAAGATTTTGTCACCGATTATGTAAAACGCAATCAGGACAAACAGATGAAAGTCATTGTAACAGAACTCACGGAAATGCTGTTTTTATCGGAAAGGACAATTTACAATATCATCGTCCAGGATTAAGCAGGTTTTCATAGTATAAATAATTAAAAATAATGAAATCGCTTCACGGCCGGAATTCAATAAACCAAATCCGGAAATCATATATCTTAAACCGAGAATCCTTTCCGGCTATTGAAGCGATATCTGCATCCATCCATCTCCCGGTTCCTTACATAAGCTGGTAAACGAAACGCCTTTGGCTGCTATTAAAATAATTTTCCGCTGTAATCATCAGCGCTGAGCCTTATAAGAGCATCAGTGATCCTTCCTTTTAAGCCGAACAAAGGCCGTTTCGTTTATTTCTATTGATATCAACGCACAATGGGCAGAATAGACCGCCAGGTAATTGCGCTGCTCCGTCCGGGATCCGATCCCGTACCAAACAATTAAAGGTTGTAACCCGACATCTCTCCCAAATTTAAATTGCCGTTATCTTACGAAGGTAATCCCCGTTTTTCTTTTGGTCTGTTGCTGTTAGGTAAAAGGCTTTAAAAATCTCCTGTGCTTTATGACAGGAACATCGATCCGATTGGGTAAAAACAATAACCACCATATCCATTTTAATAACCATGAAAAAGAGAAAGAACAAAAAGAATAAAGAAAAACTGCAGAAGCCCCGTAAAGATATCAGTGAACTGATCGACGAGCTTGCCTATATCAACGAAGGTGAAAATATCCTGAACAGCAAAAAATTTTTAGACGGTCTCTACATGCTTGAGCATGAATGAACCTCCGGAAATGCTAAAAAATATAGGAAAGAATGAGTTTGGATAGTATAAAAGCCCTTTTTATCGGAACTGCCATTGCATTCTCCGGAGGATTATTAAGGGTATTGATCTCGATACAGAATAAAGAGAAGAAACAGCTCTGGGAACACTTCGTCACACTCGCTATTGTGATGATCGTCGGGTTCACCATGAGCTATGTGATGAGCAGGGCAGACCTTCACAACAAATGGTATTCCACAGGCATATTGTTTGTACTCGGCTACGGGTACGATAAATTCCTGAAGATGATTACCACCAATCTGCCGGAATGGATCGAAAGAGCGGTAAGCCTGTACATCGAAGGACGGTACGGCGTGAAGACAACGCGGCCGGCTGCCGGTGAAGAAGAAAAAAAAGACGATCCCGTTTAAAATAAATTAATAATAAAATCATGAACATCATCAATCACAGTTTCCCCGAAAACCAGTATTACCGGGAAGCCACCGCAAAGAAAGGCATCGTACTGCACCATACGGTGTCGGGAGATTCGGTGGAAGGGGACATCAACTGGTGGAAATCCACGTTCGAACGGGTGGCGACGCCCATCATCATTGCCCGGGACGGCGGGATCCACCAGCTGTTTTCATCCAAATACTGGGCGCATCACCTCGGGATTAAAAAAGCGCATTTCGCACAATTCGGGCTTGCGGAAATGAACACCCAAAGGAATAAGGAATTCATTGGCGTGGAGCTCGACAGCTGGGGAGGCCTGACCTTGAAGGATTCAAAATATTACTCGTTCTCCGGGCAGGAAGTCGCTGCGAAAAATGTGGTGAAATATGAAAAAGAATTCAGAGGTTACCGGTTTTATGAGAAGTATACCGATGCCCAGATTGCTTCCCTGAAAGAACTTCTGGTCTACTGGGGCAGGCAGTACGGCATTTCCCTGAAATACAAAGGAAAGGTCATGTTTGAGTTTAATAAAAGGGCACTGGGCGGCGAAAGCGGCATCTGGGCGCATGTCTCCTTCAGGCCCGATAAGTCGGATGTCCACCCGCAGCCGGAGCTGATCCGGATGCTTGAATCACTGATCTAACGTGAACTCGAAGCAGATACAGGTTGATATGCCGGATATTTCGTCAATCAGGACTGAAGACCGGCTGACCTGTCAAATGATCCTGTTGCATTCCGTCAAAAATGAATTGATTTAAATGTCCTTGCTATTTTTGTGATTTTAGGTTTTTTATTTCTTAAGTTGACCTGATTTAGGCTGTAAAAAACCTGTATTCAGTATTTTAATTAATTGTAAAATAAAAATAATGCTGATTCAGTAAGTATGTTAAATAAAAATACTCTAGGATAGAATGACAAAAGATCCAAGCTAATCATCAGGACCTGTGACCTATTCTGAAAAGAAAAACTTCCGGCATCTCTTCTTCCGGCCTGTTCATCCGAATCCCGCTTCGGGTTCACGTTAGATAATTGAAAACAAATTAAATAAGATCGAATTCGGATCAATATAAAGCGGTCCGCGGAAATGCTCACTGCAACTACAGAACCATAGCGGCAAAAAGCTGGCGGTTCCCGCGGAAAAGTACGAAATTTAACCCTGAAAACTAAACATGAGAACGAGGCCCGGAGCGGGCAGGCACGCGTGTTTCTCATCACAAAGCCGATACCGCTCCGGGTTTATTTTTTAAACCCCTTCATAAAAAGTCCCTCAACCGCAAGTCCGGTGTTCCGGATCCTGAAGGCAGCCTGTAAAGCACGGCCACGGTATTTTACAGGTATTTTAACCCAAATTTAAAATTAAAAAACATCCAATCCATGGAAGCAGCACAACCTCTACATAAAGGCAGCAGTAATCCTCACGGCCCGGGCAAAAAACACAAGCCCGAAAAGCCGGTGGTCATTCCCCTGCCGGTAACCGAAGTTGCCAATTTACAAACCCAGAAACCGGAAAGCACCGCCGTAACGGCCGGATCGGCCAACCCTTATTCCAACAGGATGAACCTGAACGGAACCATCGCCCCGGTTCACGGTTCAAGAACCATTTACGACAAGGGCGCCGAAATCCGGTACGGTAAGTTTCAGGAAAGCCTGGCAGAAACCGGAGATATCAACCACCCCGATACCCAAAAGCTCGAAAAAAGCTACATCGCCACCTTGAGCATCAGCCAGATCCGGGATTACCGCAACCTGAAAAACGGGACGTACCTGCCGAAGACCATGGAGGAGCAGGCGGCGGCTTACCAGGCGGGTAAAAAAACATTGGATACCAATGCGCAGGCAAAGCCTTTACAGCAAAAAGAAATACTGGGTAAAGCCAATATGGTGTCAGTAAATCAGAAAAAAGAGGAGCCGGTTGCAATTAAAAAACCTCAGATTGCTCCGGTATTATCTGATCTAAGCAACAATTCAAAAAGGACTGCGGATCAAAACGAAAATTTTTATTTACAAAATAATGTAAAGGATGAAAAAAAATCCGGCCACAAAAAATCAAATATAAATACGAAAGGAGAAAAAGAAGCAAAAGTTGTCGTTCCGGCTGCTATTAAACCTGTTGTTATGCCGAGAATGGATAAGGCTGTTGACAGCGAACAGGCTGAAATAGCTCCGGATGCACAAACTACCCTCAATATAGGAGGTCTTGTTGCAGCGGCCCAGGAATTCAGGGATCAGGGAGTAGAAGCAAGGTCACAGGTAAAATCCCAGAAAGAAGCAGCAAAAGGGCTGAAAAGCAAAATCAGGGAAGTTGAAAAAGCAATCCGGAAATCAGATGACGACCTTCAAAAATCGGAAGACAGCGTACAGGCTAAAGAGCATCTGGTGAATAAACTGGAAAAAGGACTCGAAACCTCGGTAAAACGACAGCAAAAAGTAGAGCAGGAAGTAGTAACCTATCGCGAAGAATACCAGAAAAATAAAACCAAAGCAAGCGATTTAAATAAAGAAGCCAACGATTTATTAGGCGGATCGCAGAAACATCAGGATCCTGAGAATGCAGATTCCGGAAAGCTTACTCAAAAATTAAAAGAACTAAATACCAATGCAGGCACAATCAATCAGGCCGTATCCCAATCAGGAAATACCGTTCAGAAATTAACCCAGGAAGCCCAACAGGCTAAAGCGAAAAATGCGGCAATGCAAAAAGATGCATTATCTTCGAAAGAATCTCTGAGGAAATCAAAGGCAAAACTGGCCGCAGATACCAAAAAGAACAGCGAGGCAAAAAGTGATTTAATAAAGCTGAATCCAAAATTAAAAGATGCCGAATCTCAAAGTAAAAAATTAAACAAAGAGGCCGATTCTTTATTACAGGATTCTTATAGTATCGAACTTGAAGTGATAAAAGCTCAAAATGCCTACTACCAAAACATGGCTACCATTGAGGGACGGAATAGTTTAACACAAAAAGAAAAAGATAAAATTCAGCAGACACCTAAAGATCTTAATCCGTCAGAACGCCTGTTGATGGATTTTGCCCAGTTAAAAACGCAGGATGAGCAGGTCGCATTTCTCCGGACATTAAACCCGGCCGAACAAAATCTGTTAAAAGATAAATTTGAGCAGATAACCGCCAATTATGATAGTGATCAGTCGGAACAGCAAACTTCAATCGATGAAAATGTTGAAAGCATAAGAAATGCACAGATAGAAAACTTTAACAACAAACGGAAAGACGCTTTACAAAAACCAATGAATCTGGTTACCAAAAACCTGAACAAGATTACCGGTTTAAAAAGACTCTGGATGTCTATTACCATTGCTTTCTCGGGAATCTGGAACGATATCACATCCATTACATGGTCTGATGTGGGGAAATTCATCAACTCGATTATTAATCCTTTAGAATGGTATAATTCTATTTCAAATTCAGTACAAGGAATTTGGAACGATCTTACGAATTGGAAGGGATTCTCCCGGGATCCGGTGGGAATGATTCTTCAGAAAGCCGCCGGAATTGCCAACAAAGTACTGGCCATTGCTGGTGTAATTACGGGAATATTGGGTATTTTAACATTAGCGGCTGCCGTAGGATCGATCTTCACTTTAGGAGGTTTGGCACCGTTAGCGGCCTGGCTGGGAGGAGCTACCATAACCATGGGAACCATCACCTTCTGGATCGGAGCAATCGCACTGGGGCTGAATATACTCAATGGAATTAAAAATATTTATGATATTCATACGGCAAAAACAGCTGAAGTTTTATTTAAAAATTCCGGTGAGCTGAAAAGTGATATTACCAATTCCGGAATGGCTATTTTCGCAATAATTGGTGGAAAAGCCTCGCAAAAAGGAGGTGCTTCCATAAAAAATCTGGCAAAAACAAATCCGAAAACTTTTGGCAAACGGATGTTTATTAATGTGAAAAACGGGTTGAAAGCAAAAATTGTTTCCATCCCTCGCAAGATAACCTCTGTTTTCAAAAAAGAAACCTGGATGAAAGCGGCGCAGAGTTTTAAGGCGGCTTATAAGAAGGCACAGGAATGGGTGACTGAACCGTTCAGAAAAAAGACTGCGACACCGAAAAACCGTAATTTAAACCAGCTTCCTTTTGAAGAGCAGACGGTTCCGGACAGAATGCGTGAGCAGCCTTTTGCAAAGGATAAAGGCAAAGCCAACATTCAGGAAGAGAATGTGAAGCCGGCTCAGGCAAAAGAAAATACATTTGAAGAAAGCGTATTCAGGCAGGATAACACTCCTTATTCTCCTAAAGGATCAAAAGAAGGAAGAATTAAATCTCATATTAAGGAAGAAGGTAATCTAACGCCTGCTGATAAAAACGGCAGTGCTACTGTTTCGGACCATGTAAGAGGAAGCGAACCGATGAAAAGCAAGAGTCCTTACACTTCGTTCTCCGAAGAAGGTCCGGGTATTGGCAAAACGTATGGTGACAATGTGATTGAAGTGGACATCAAAAGACTGGAAGCAGACATTGCTGCAGGTAAAATAAGTGAAGTAGAGGTTTTAAGACCTGAAAAAGTACAGGCAGAACTGCAAACCAAAATAGATCAGGCGATGAAAAGATTTGAGGAAAATCCAACGCCTAAAAATCAAAAAAGAGTGGATGATGCTGTAAGAGATCTTAACAATAGTGTTCGGGATAAGGAAATTTTAATTAAAGGCGAAATTCCTTCTGAATATTTTAAAGTGAAAGCTACCGGAAAGCATGAAAGCCAAGGAGTAATGACCACAAAAATAAACGAGAGCACTCAGTCATTTGGAAATAAGAAATCAAATGGATTAAAAAGTAAAGAACAAAATAGCAAAATTAGCTCATCACAAAACCGTACATTTGATGAAAGCTTAGGACCGTTGGCTCATCAAGAAACTCAATGGATAAATGAAAACAGCCACTGGAGAGAAAGTAATTATGGACCAAAACCCGGTTTACCTGTTACAGAACAAACCATAGCTACAGGTACGGTTCAAATGGAACTACATCCTAATTTTAATAATTTAGTAAGTGAAATGGAAGAATTGGGATACAAAGTTACTATTATAGAACAAGATTTTGGTAATATAAAAATTGATCCTCATGTAAAAGTAATTGAAATTATCAATAAAAAAGGAGAATTTTTATATTTTGAAAAAGAAGTTACTTTGCTAAAAGGGATGGATTACGAAACTGCTATACACGAATATGGACATGTAAAACAATTAATAAAATTAGAAAAGGAAGGTATAAAATTAGCCACTGAGAAAGGTTTTTACCGAGATAATGGCACTTTTGTAAAAACTTATGATGGCAATTCTAAAATTTGGAGTGCTATTGAATACCATAATAGGCTAATTGATTTGAAGAGATTACAAGATTTGAAGTCTGCTGGTGTTAAAATTCCCGAAATTTTAATGGAACAGACTAAAATGGGGGTTGCTGAATATCAGAGTCAATTTACTAAAAGCTTAGGAAATCCAAAGTATGGTATGGAATCAAGAATTAAAGTACTTAAAAGTGATATTGGTTCTATATATGATGAAATTTTACAATTAGAACAGAAATATAAATATTAGAATTATGAAAAATTATAAAAAAGAGTTTAATTATATCTTATATTATTCCGATAGTAAAAATGAACAGGATGATTTGCATTATTATGCAGAAGATTTTGGACACGAAAAAATGCGAGGTATTTTTAAGTTAACTTTAGGTCTTCATTTTCCGGAAATCTTATTTTTACCAAAAATTGAAAATCTACATGAAGCATGGCCTCCCCATTTTGATTATCGTGCAATGCAATCAACAAAAGATATTTGTATAGGTTTGCTTTACGGGGCACCATATACTGTTTTACCTTATAATGAATGGGCAGGAACAGTTAGGACAATAGAACCACAGGTCAAAAATGCAATTGTTCAATCTGATTCCGAATCTGCGTTTACAGATAAAAGTACGCTCTTTTTTATTAGCGAGGAAGAATATGAAATCTATAAGCTTGAAGCCCAAAATATACATCAGCTAAATCTCTTGGAAGAATACAGAGAATATGAAACTATTAGTAAAACACGTACGGAAGATTTAGAAAAATTTATGAAAGTACCCGTGTTTATAAAAGAAAAGATAATACCTTACCTAAATGATCGTGATCTATACAGCATCAGTCGCAAAAAGGATGAAAACGGTAAGATTATTTTTACTCAAACCATAGGAAGCAAATAAAAATACTGTCATATTCCTTTTCGAAAATAAAGACAATTGGATTAAGGAGTAATTATAAGAAACAGAACATTAAATATTATACTATTTAAACCCAATCACATGAACAAAGAAATACATGAGCTTCTTTACCACTATAATGAAGAAGGACAGGAAGGATACGATCTCAACGAAGTGCAGCTCCTTGAAGAAAGGGATGCTGAAAGAACTGAAAAACTAAAATTACTGCTTCACAATGAAAATCGGTATATTGCTTATCAGGCAATGCTTATTTTACTCGCCTGGGCAGAGCTGGAAGGATTTAAACAGCTTGATGAGTTCATCTCAGAAAAATGGGCTGAGAAAGAAACTTTTGAGCCCCACAGAATACACGGTGAAGATAATGTGTACGATGTCATTGCAAATGCCTTATATATTGCCGCACTCAATGGAAAACCGGAAGAGGAACTTTATCCTTATATTAAACATTTCCTGAAAATATACGGTAATCAATTTTTTGAATCCAACCTGAAAGATTTTCTTTTAAAGAAAAATTGCAGACTCCTTCTGAAAGAAATAGAGCAGGCAATACATGATGCTTTACAAAATAACAGGTACTATCAGGCCAGTCAATTGTTTCCGGTACTTGTCCATTATGACAAAGGTATTTTTAATCAATACATTGATATTTTTAATAGGCTGGTAAATCAGGATAATAGAATTATCTATAATATTGAAGAAGCAAAAAAGAACCTTATAGCTTGAGAAAACTATTTGAATGTTAAAAAGCCCGGACTTTAAAATCCGGGCTTTATCATTCTATTTATTTCTGGACTTTATTAAACGACGAATAATAGTCAAAAATCGTAAATTTTTCAAATGTTTCTGACTTTCCTATCGTGTATTCGGTATTGCCGTAAATTTTGGAGAAATCCAAAATAAAGAATTTTTTTTCTGGACTGTTATAAATTATTTTGATCGGGCTGATAGCAGCTATTTCGGTTTCGTAGGTGAACAGCAGGGTCTTGTTGTCCAGGCTGTATACCTTGCAGTGGTAAATTCGGGCATTCAGTTTACGGTCTACCTTATTGCCGTTGCATTTGGCTTTATACATCAGTTATGGCTTGCTGCTAAGGGTGATAAATACATTTCCGTTTTTTATAATTTTCGTCAAATTTCAAATCGACGGCTTCATTAATTTGATGGATCATATCGCGGAATCCCTTTTCTTCCGGAATTACATGAACTTTAGCGTCAGCAGGCATTTCGGTGGGTCCGGATCCGGTCGGGGCCGCCGGTTTCTTTTTCTGTGCGCTGATACTAAGTCCCGAGAATAACATCACCGCCCCAGCCAAAATTAATTTTGAATGTTTCATGATTTTTTTGCAATGTTAAATAATTATTCCGGAGCAAAAATTAAACTGGTGAAAGTTTAGTCATTTACGGAAATACCCTCGTCATATAACTTGATGCTCATATCTTATATACTGAAGTAAGATTCATATCCAATCCGGCAAAAATCTAGCGATGCATCTTTCATTTCCATAACATACTGCAGCTACTGAATGCTACAGGCCGAAAGCTTGGGTAAGAACAGAAAAAACAGGAATTTTGAACGCTGAAATTAACGAGAGAATCATCTGATTGTGAAACGATAAACTTACTGAAGCTACAGCAAGAAGCCGGCGAAAAAATTTTACAGAAATAAAGAAGATGGATTTAAACTTAATAGATGAACCGATTGAATCCGAATAAAGCATGCCTAACACAAGGAGTTAAAAATAAAATATTATGGAAAACAACAAACTATCTACACGACAGGAGCTGAAAAGCTACTTTGAAACAGATAAGTATCCTACCCAAAGCCAGTTTGCAGGTCTTATCGATGCTTACTGGCATAAAGAGGACAATATCCCGAAAGAGAAGATTGCAGGTCTAGAGAATCTATCGATAAACTATGCGCTGAAGTGGTCACCTACAGACCGGAAACTTTCGCTCGCCGATTCTAAAGGAGCATTGGTCTCGGAGATTTCTTTACAGACCCTGGATGATGAAGGGACGGATCTAAGATACAATTCCGAAACCGCTTCACTGGAACTTTACAATGCCGACAACAAGCTGCTGGACAGCATTCCGGTAAATGATTTTGTAATGAACGTAGGCAAGCAGTTAGTCTTAAATTCCAATACTTTACAACTGAAAGACAGCCGGGGAACCGTATTGTCAAGCATCTCTTTTACAGTATCCAATATCGGCGGACTGCAGGCATTGCTGGATAATAAAGTGGAGAAAACAACAACGATAGGTACTGCTTATCCCCTGCAGGGCGGCGGTAATTTATCCGCAGACAAATCGCTCAGCATTCTGCAGGCCAATAAAGATACGGCGGGATATGTAAGCAGTGCAGACTGGAATACTTTCAACAACAAACTGGATAAACCTTCCATGGCCACAAACCATCTGGCAAAATGGAGCGGATCGGCATTGGTCAACAGCATGCTTCAGGATAACGGCACGAGCATGGGAATCGGAAGCAATAATTACAGTAATATCGTATGGTCGGTTGATTCTACAACCAAAGCAGCCCTTGTTGCACCGAGAATGACCCAGGCACAGCGTCTTGCGATTTCTCTTAATGCAACACAGACCGGGGCTATGGTATATCAGACAGACGCTTCTGCAGGGTACTATCTATGGAACGGAAGTTCATGGCAGTCTTTGGGAGGCGCCAACATCGCTACAGCCGATCTGACGAATACGCAGGCAAGGGTTTTTACCCAGAATGCCAATTTTACCTGGGATACTTCAGGCAATTCTTATTACCTGAAAGGCCTTACCGATATCGGTAATAATTTAAAGGATTACCCAAAAGTCCTTAAGCTTAACCCCACAACAAAACAGGTCGTCGAAGGGGATGCCTTAGTAATCTCAATATCGGATACCTTACCGAATCCCGCTACTCCTGCCTCACAAACTTTAAATATCGTTCACACGTACACCAACAGTCCGACAGCATTGGATACCAATGTAAAGGAATTAAATGATTTTATTATGAATATAGGAAATTTAGAATTTACTCACTTAACAATAAATGATTGGAACATAATCAATGCAAAAGGTAATAATGTTTCTTATGCGGATCATAACTCCGGTATTGTATTAAAATGTGATAATCCAGGAGCGTTTAATAACAGGCAGATAATGGCCTGCGCTTATCCCAACTTAATATTACCCAATGACAAAAACTGGGTATTTATAATAGGATGTACTGTTGGAGTTTCCTATACTTCTTACATGGGAATAGTAGGTATGGGTATTAGTAGTGCTAAAACTAATGTAGGAATGTTACAAGGTTTTTTATCTTCTTTATCTGCTGGATGGGATCAATACAACAGTTTAAATTTTATTGAAAATAATGATGGTACTACTCCTTCCGAAAATGCATTTGCTAAAGTAGTTAACAATACTTTAATATTTACAAAAGTAGGTAATATACTTAACACTACTGTAAGAAGTGGTAATTATTATAAATCTCTAAATACGGATATTACTGGAGTCAATTCGTTTAAACCATTATTAAATTTGGCTAAAAGAAACTGGAATGATCCTACTAATTCTTGTACGTCTGATTTTGGTATGTATTATCTGGAGCCTTAAATAAAATTCTTAATAAAAAATTATTCTTAAACTCCCTCAAAAATAAGCCCCATGGCCTCAGAACAATTACAAAAACTATTTACCCATTTAGAAGAAATTATAACCTGGCGGATAAAAAATCCTTCGGAAGATTTTAATGCAGGAGCACCGAAATTTAGCATAAATGATCACGAAGGCTTTCCGTTGGGAAATTACATTTCAGCGGCTGAGCTTACCCATCAGGAAGTGGTGCTTCTGCTGATGGCTTTATTGCCCAGGCTTGATCCGGCTTTGCTCAAGCGTATTTATCTGGAATATTCCGATGATACCTTCTTTGATTTTTGCATTCTTAATGATAACGGACGGCTTTTTTATCCGACCGTCCAGGCCGTTCAGTATATTCTGGGAGGCGACAGGATCTCGGAACGGTTGACTGCCTTAGACTATTTCAATCCGGATTCAGCGTTAGTCAGACAGGAGGTGGTTATTGTTTCAGTCTCAGGCCACGAACACCTGCCTGCCAACAGCCTCATTAGTGTTCATCAGGAATTTTTCAATACCATGATTCTCGGACGTGAACTCCTGCCGAAGATGAGCGGAGATTTTCCTGCAGAACAGCTGCACACGCGCCGGTCCTGGAGTGATCTTATATTGCCTCAGGATACCTTGGACGAACTTCAAAGCATCGAATCCTGGTACACCAACAGCCGGATCCTGATGGAAGAATGGGACATGCAGAAAAAGCTGAAGCCCGGCTTCCGCGTCCTGTTTTACGGAGATCCGGGAACAGGGAAGACCCTTGCCGCCAGCCTTCTGGGAAAATATACCGGGCGTCCGGTATTCAGAGTCGACGTTTCGATGCTGGTTTCCAAGTACATCGGCGAAACGGAAAAACAGCTGTCCAAATTATTCGAAAAAGCCGAAAATAAAAACTGGATCCTCTTCTTTGATGAAGCGGATGCGATCTTCGGAAAACGGACCAATGTCCGGGATGCCCACGATAAATACGCCAATCAGGAAGTCTCTTACCTGCTGCAGCGGATCGAAACTTTTTCGGGACTGATTATCCTCGCCTCCAACTTTAAAAACAATATGGATCAGGCTTTCACCAGGCGGTTCCACAGCTGCATCAAATTCAGCAACCCCAAACATGAGGAACGACTGCGCATCTGGCAGCAGAATTTGCCTCAGCAGTTGCAGCTAGAAGACATCAACCTGGAACACATCGCCAGAAGATATGAACTTACCGGCTCCAATATCATGAATGTGATACAGGATGTAAGCCTAAAAGCCATTTCCTCTGAGGAACCCGATTACAAAGTTGATCTCGATATGTTACTGGAAAGCATCAAAAAAGAATATGTAAAAGAAGATAAAATATTTATTTAAAAATGAATTGATTATAACTGATTATTCAACCCTATTAAACCCATACGGCATCATCCTGATGCTGTTTTTTTTTGTTATAGAAACTTTTAAGTAGAGTATGCTGATTAATTTGTTTTCATTAAAATATTTCAGTCGAAAATTTTTAATCAGGCAATTAAATAAACCTGCCTTTTTCAGCAAATCAGCAGCAGCCGGTATTCTCCCTCGTTTTCCACCGGAGCCCGATGCACACAGGGTAAAACCGTCTGATCCGGATGGTCTACGGCCAGCCGCCAAAGGTGTCCGTTTCCGAGATCGGTAGGTCGTGCCCCGGGATTCGGCTCATAATGAAGATCGAAAAAACAATCTTTTAAAAAATCTTCAAATTCCGTTTCCGGACCGTCGTGCAGTTCCTTCAGCTTTTCACGGATTTCCGGGACCAGGATTTTCTGCGTCACCTGATCGTTGGGAATAATATCACTGGCAGCCCCGAAATACGTACACAAAAACGTATCCGTCCCGATGGGTGAACGGTCCACATGATACGAATAGACATCTGTAGAGAAAAAATCCAGCTCGTCGTCCCGTTCATAGCATTTTAATACATTAAGGGATGGCAGTGCCCCGAAATCGGCTAATTGTTTCAGGTCATTCAGAATAATTTCTCTCGCGGCATTCCCTTCATCCGAAAGTTCCAAAGAAAGAAGGTCATCGGCGGAGATTTCGGTAATATCTTCTTTTAATTGGATTTTCTATACAATCTCCTCAAAATTTCCTGCTAAATTCCTTTTCCAGCATAAGGCATTTACTATTCCCTGAAACGCTGTCTCAACAAGCTCGGAAAAATTGTAAACTGTCCCAACCTGTGGATTATCGGAAAATGAAGGATCAGAAAGAAATGCCATATTTTAAAATTATCTGCAAAGATAACAAAAGACCGTCTGCTGTCATTGCTATTAATAGTATAAACTCAATGTATGGATTAATTTAAAGAAGTGTAATGGTTAAGCGGCGACTCAGACCAGAATCAGATGCAGTCTGATTCTAAAAACATGCAATTTCAAGTCCGGCAATGGCAACCTATCGGATCACATTCATTTTCACCCACCTATGATTTCAGTCATAAAAATCGTATATTTACTTATGTGGTATTAAGATTGATGAGTATAGCATGTTTATATTACTTGAGGATAAAATTTAAGCATTTTATTAAAACTGTCACTCATGTAAAAGGTATTGATCTTTCACTGAACCTGACTGAACAGCATAAACAAATCATAGAAATAAAGCTCACAATGAATATTTTCCAAATCCTTTAATATGAAAACCGGCATCTTAGAACATCAATCCGTACAGAAAATAGAAATGATCAGGGTAAAAGACCGTCAGTCCTTCCCCTGTACCGATGAGGTTTCGGTAGAGGAACCGCTGGAGATCAGAATTTCATACGGCCTGGAAGGGCAGGAACATATCCGGAATATTTCCGTGACCATGCGCACACCGGGGAACGATGCTGAGCTGGCTGCAGGATTTCTGTTTACGGAAGGGATTATTTCAGGTTCGCACCAGATCAAAGAAGTAAACCATTTACAGGCGGCCTGCTCCGTAAACAGTGGAAATGTAATCACGGTTAAGCTTTCCGACGGATTTTTTCCGGAGTTAATGAATGCCGACCGGAATTTTTATACCACCTCAAGCTGCGGCGTCTGTGGGAAAGGTTCCATTGAATCGATCAAGACCGTCAGCCCTTTTCAGAATATAGAGAAAAAGCAACAAACGGTTTCATTGGAGACAATTTACCAGTTAGGCGAAAAACTGCGGGTTTTTCAGAACAACTTCAGTGCAACCGGCGGCATTCACGCTTCCGGGCTTTTTGATAATGAAGGAAACCTGTTGGGTTTGCGGGAAGATGTAGGACGGCATAATGCGTTGGATAAATTGATCGGCAATACTTTGCTCGCCGGGCAACTGCCCCTTCAGGGCCGGATCCTGGTACTCAGCGGAAGAGCAAGCTTTGAGCTGATCCAGAAAGCTGCAATGGCAGGAATTTCAGTCGTAGCAGCAATCGGTGCTCCGTCGAGCCTGGCAGTAGACCTCGCAAAAGAATTTGACATGACCTTACTGGGATTCCTTAGAGACAACCGGTTCAATATATATCATAAAAGCAGCCAAATTGAAATTATAATGGAATAAAGAAATTAAACGCCCGCTTCATTCGGTCAGCTTGCTGATCACCACTTTGCTTCGAAAATATACAGTGAAATAAAATAAAACTTTGCGTTAAAAATTAAAGCAGATAAATCAAACATCAGATATAAAACTGAAATAAAAAATTTAATGAAAATAAGAATAAAAGACAACAGCATACGTTTTCGTCTTACCCAATCCGAAGTAGCTGAACTCGGTTCGACCGGAATGATTTCCGGCTGTACGGAATTTCCGGGCCAGACCTTCACTTATGCCCTTGAAAGAACGGAAGACCAGGCACTTTCCGCAGCATTTGACGGCAGCAGGATGGTGATCGGGATGCCGGCAGGTATGGTGGAAGAATGGACCTCTACCGACCGGATCGGTTTCGAAGAACAGGCCGGAAAATTGAAAATATTGGTCGAAAAGGATTTTGTCTGCCTGGACAATACTTTGGAAGATCAGAGCGACAACTACCCGAATCCGAATACCAAATGCTGATTCCACCCTAATCATAACAATATGGAAAACAATAATTTAAATAAAAAGAAAAATTCAGATCACTCACCTGCTGCCCAGCCGCCTTACCGCTTGGCAGAATTGAAACTTGATGCTCCTGAAAACTGGGCGGCAGGAGTGCCGGCCGTAATGCATTCCATACAGCAGCTCGTACGGGACGCTGCAACATTGCGCGGTGGAAGAGCACTTTTCAGCATGAACCAGTTTGATGGGTTCGACTGTCCCAGCTGTGCCTGGCCGGATCCCGATCACGACCGGTCACCGATAGCAGAATACTGTGAGAACGGAGCCAAAGCCCTGGCTGAAGAAGCCACTTCCAAAAAGATCGGCGCGGACTTCTTCAGGGAAAATTCAGTTTATGATCTGTCGAAGATGACGGATTACCAGATCAGCCAGCTGGGAAGGATTGCCGAACCGATGTACCTTCCGGAAGGCGGGACGCATTATCAGCCGATCAGTTGGGATGATGCTTTCGCTAAAATTGCTGAACAGCTAAATGGTCTGGATTCTCCTGATGAAGCCATGTTTTATACTTCCGGAAGAACCAGCAATGAAGCCACCTGGGTATATCAGCTTTTCGGCCGCGAATTCGGGACCAACAATTTCCCCGACTGTTCCAATATGTGCCATGAGACTTCCGGCTATGCGCTGACCCGCTCAATCGGCTTTGGCAAAGGTTCGGTAAAGCTGGAAGACTTATATGAATCCGACCTCATTATCATCATGGGCCAGAATCCGGGAACCAATTCCCCGAGGATGCTTTCGGCATTGACCAAAGGAAAGAAAAACGGGGCGAAGATTATGGCGATTAATCCGCTTCCTGAAGCCGGACTTATGGGATTCAGGGATCCGCAGAAACCTTTGGCCCTTATCAGTAAGCCTTTCGAACTGTCAGATCTTTATCTGCCGGTAAAAATTAACGGCGATATGGCTCTGCTGAAAGCTTTACAGATCCTGCTTTTAGAGGAAGAAGAAAAAAATCCCGGAAAAGTTCTCGACCATTCTTTTATTGCAGAAAAAACGGCAGGCTTTGAAGCATTGACCCAGGAACTGAAAAGATACGACCTCGGATTCCTGGCTGAAGAATGCGGAATTCCGATTGAAAAGCTGAAAGAAGCCGCACAGATGATCGCCCAAAGAAAACGGATCATCATCTGTTGGGGAATGGGCATTACCCAGCAGCACAACGGCGTCGATATGATCTACAATATCGTCAACCTGTTGCTGATGAAAGGAAGCATCGGCATCAAAGGCGGCGGTGTCTGCCCGGTCCGCGGTCACAGCAATGTACAGGGTAACCGGACATTACTCGTAAACCACAAACCTACCGGCGAGCAGCTGGATGCCCTGGAAAAATTTTACGGATTCAAGCCGCCGAGAGAGGGTGGATACGATGTGGTGAAAGCCATTAAAGCCATGCACGACGGGAAAGTGAAGTTCATGTTCTGCATGGGCGGAAACCTTTTATCTGCTGCACCAGACACCACCTACACGGCAGAGGCGATGCGCAAGCTCGAAATGTCCGTAATGGTATCCACCAAGCTCAACCGCGGCCACCTGATCCATGGGAAAGAGGCCCTGATCTTACCGGTAATTTCCCGAAGCGAAAAGGACATCGTCAACGGGGAATTGCAGCACATCAGCACCGAGAATTCCATGGGCGTGGTGGAATGGTCGAGAGGCGTTTTGGAGCCTGTTTCGGAACATCTGATGAACGAAATCCATGTCGCCTGCAGGATGGCAAAAGCCGTATTGGGAGACCGCTCCGTCATCGACTGGGACCGGTTCATGAACAGCTACGATGCCATCCGTGACGACGTTTCCCAATGTATTCCCGGATTCGAAAATTACAATGAAAGAGTCGTACAAAAAGGAGGCTTCTACCTTCCGAATGCGCCGCGTGACGGAAAGTTCAGCAGTGAGCATGTTCCGGGAAAAGCCGCATTCAACATCACCCCGGTTCCCGACAATTCTTTGGCAGATGACGAATACCTGATGGCGACTACCCGTACCCACGACCAGTTCAACACCGTGGTTTACGGACTGGACGACCGCTACCGGGGAATCTTCAACGAAAGAAGGATCGTCATGATGAACGAAAAGGATATCGAAAAAGCCGGTCTGAAAGAAGGGGAGAAGGTAGATCTTTTCAATTACGATGACGGCATCGAACGCATTGCGCCCCTGTTCATTGTTGTAAAATATGCCATCCCGCAGAAAAGTACGATGACCTACTTTCCGGAAACCAATGTCCTGGTTTCCATCAACAATGTTGTGGACGGAGCCAATATGCCCGCGTCCAAATATGTCCGCATTAAAATCCGCAAACACGACCCGGAAATTTATCAGAAGATCGACAAGCACATCACCGCTGCCACAGGAACGGCTCAGCAATAGAACAATATTTCGATGCACGGATAGAAGCAATTCTGTCCGTGCATTGATTTTTTTTTTACAAAGTTTCCTTTGAAAAATAACTCGTTACAAAAAAAACAAACCATGTCAGCAGAACCGCTGATAAAGGTAAAGAACAGACACCTGCTTCATTAGCAAAATCTGCGTGCGATCATACCAGATTCACCGGGAATTCTCAATCATCCGCCTAACCTCCGCTGCCTCTTCCTGCGTATTCACATTCCGCAGGACCTGCGGGTCTTCCGGCTTCAGCAGGAAGATATCGCTGTTCATCATAAACTTCCGGGGCGAACGGCTTCCGGTTTGTATAAAATCCAGCAAAAGCGGGAAACTTTTTGGCTCCCAGATCGCAGCCAGAGGTTCCGGTTTGCCGTCTACCGGGCTTTCATAAACCGTGGCCGTCTTTTCAGGATCCCGGAAACGAGTCAGTAATCCCAGTGCTTTTTCATCCAGCAGCGGCATATCACAGGCCACCACCAGCCACGCGGTATCTTTACGCAAATCGAACGCTGATAAGATACCACTAATCGGTCCCATTTCCGTAAATGCATCAGGAAGAACTGAATAACCTGTTCTTATCTTTTCCATCTGCTCGGGACGGCAGGAAATAAAAACTTCACCGCAGAATTGGGCGAGCAGGTCGGCCATGGCATACTGCTGTTCCTTTCCGTGCCAGCAGATCTTTTCCTTGGCGGTTCCCATCCGGGTACTGTTTCCGCCGGCAAGGACAAGACCGTTGAGTAAAGGTAGGATAGGGAAGCTGGAGGAAGTCATTGGATCGGTTTTTTATTTAATTTCTTACTATGCATATCCTTTGCCATTATTGTTTTAACCTGCAAAGCGGCAAATGCCCTTTGTTGTTTCCTGGATTTTGCCGGTAATCTCATCAAAGATAAAAAATTAGGGTCATTCCTGCCGGCTGATTTGAAGGGACTTAGCCGAATGACCATACATGAAAACAGAGCGCGAAAAACTGCGGGACCCGATAAGTCGTATATACAGATAAGCAGCCGGCTTATATTCACTTTCCTCAGCACTGCTTCAGAAATCAATTGTTCAATTTTAATCCACCTCTATCTTATGGCACTATTCATTTTCATCATCATACATTGGTATGCGTCGCTTTTTTTCCAGTCGGTGTTTCATCACCGCTACGCGGCCCATAACCTGTTTACCATGTCGAAATTCTGGGAACGCGTCTTTTACCTGGGCTGCTTCTTCACCCAGGGTTCATCGTACATCAGCGCTTATACCTATGGCCTGATGCACCGTCTGCACCATGCCCACACCGATCAGCCGGAAGATCCCCACTCGCCCCACAACGATCCGAATCCTTTCCTGATGATGTGGACGACGAGAACGAACTATTTCCACCTCTACATCGGAAAAACCGATGCCCCCGAAAAGTACAAAAAGAACCTTCCCGACTGGGAAAGCTTTGATAACTTTGCACACAACTACATTACCCGGATTATCTGGATCGGGGTTTACATCGCCATTTATGCCCTGCTGGCAACGGCATGGTGGCAGTGGTTGTTCCTGCCGGCAACGGTGATCATGGGATCGCTTCAGGGAATGGCCGTCAACTGGTGGGCCCACAAATTCGGGTATGAGAACTATGAAATGACCAATACCTCTAAAAACATCCTGCCGGTCGATTTCCTCTTTTGGGGCGAAGCCTATCACAACAACCACCACAAACATCCCCAAAAACCGAACAACGCCTCCCGCTGGTTCGAATGGGACATGGGCTTCCAGACCATGCGGATGCTTCACAAACTGAGAATCATCCGGATCAGGAATACCGCCTGAGCCTGACTAAAATGACTTCAATCCAATAATTCACAGCAATAAAAATTCCCCTCCTCTGGAGGGGTGGCGAAAATTCCAAAGGAATTTTTGACGGGATGGTTTAAATAAACCTCTGTAGGCAAATAGGTTCGTTCAATCGATGTCATTCCGTAGAAATCAAAGCGTGGATCTTTCCGTAATATTTGCGAATACCCTGTCGGGATTCTTTCGGAAATCGAAAGATTCGACGCAGTCAATTACAAATTAGGCGTTACAATTTTTGAATAAAGCGCCATCATCTGAAAACCTGTGCAGATCCGTGGGATAATTTTTACCACAAACATTTTTAAAAATCTTTGATTTTTAATCTCATGATTATAAGGAACGGCTTTCCGGTGGCCGAGGTTCTCGAAGCCACGCCATCATCCACTAAAAGCGATGCAATCCGTAGGAGGTTTTTAATCACAATAGTCAAAAGATATTGACGCTAATGAAAAAGTTGAATGCTTTACGGTGAACAAGCGCACAAAAGCTTTTAAAAAATCAGAGATTTTTATGTCCTTCGTTGAAAAGAACGGCAACTCCCGATGGCTGAGGTTATTTAAGTGGATCTAACCTCAGTGAACTTTTATAAGTGAAACGGCTTTGTGAAACTTTCTGCGAGTAGCAAGTACATTTCTCCGTGAACTTTGCGTTCATCATTAATTTCAAAGTTTTAAAAATCTTTGATTTTAATCTTATGTGTTCTAAAATATTTTCAAACTATTAAATTTCTTTGTGACTCATGTGCTAAAAACAGGCACCATCATCTGTGAAAATCCGTGCAATCCGTGGGATATCCCACATTTTTAACAGCCTTTAACCTAAGTTTGCACCATTCTTGTAAGAACAGACCCATCACTAAAATATTAATTATGTCAGAAAAAAAATTAGCCGGGATCTGGATGGATACCGAAAAAGCCATTGTCGTTAAAAATCACGATGCGCAGAATGCGTTTAAATTTTTCCTGTGCAGTCCCGTGAAAGCCGAGATCCAGCACGGAAACTCCAGCGAAAACGCCGGCAACAACGCCGAACAGACCAACCGCGTGAAATACTTTAAGGAAATTGAGCACCTGCTGATCAATTCCCAGGAAGTATGCATTATGGGTCCGGGAACCGTCCAGGAAGAATTCAAGCATTACCTGGAAGAAACCCCGCAGTTCAAAAACCTGAAAATCCACCTCGATACCGCCCAGCAGATGAGCGAGGAGCAGGTTCTGGAAAAGGTGAAAGAACATTTCAACGCCTAAAAGAACGTTTAGAAACAGCAAAATAAAACCTCCGGATGTATTGGCATGCGGAGGTTTATTTTATATGCTTATATACCTTTATATTTCCGCCAGAACCCTGAGCTTCTCTTCGGTTAATAATGTTTTTTTTTATTACCAATTCCTATACTAACAGTCAGATCCGCTTTTTCATAAGAAAATCATTTAAGTAGTGCAACTTGTTTTTTTATCGAAATCTATTCAAGCATACAAAAGTTTTTAAAAACCTTAGAAGAGTTTCGTGAATACTTTTTAATAATATAAATAAACCATCAGACAAATCAGAAATTTTTATATGTGCTGATTTAACCGCAATACCGGTGGCTGAACGGAGCCGAAGCCACGCGAACCCAAGCCTGTTCTTGATAAATCAACGATCCGGTATCATTCCCCTCCTCCGGAGGGGTGGCAAAAATTCAGGGAATTTTTTACGGGGGTGGTTTGCTTGTTGCAACTACCCTGGTCACAAGTTCGTAAATATACAGAATACTTTTAAACAACAATAAAGATAGAAATTGTAAACAAGGACGATCAGGGAGCTTTACTTTTGATAGAATAAGTTTAATAATCGGGTATTTTAAGTTTAATATTCAGTTAAACAATGAATTAATGAATTTCGTCTGTATAAATAGGGATACTGATTATCCAGTACCCAGCTTTTTGACAAATATCTTTTGTGATACCACATTATGTCAGTATTGTTGTTTTAGGGCCTCCGGTGGCATGTACTTTGTGTAGTATAAGTCATGACACCATTTCAACAATCACAAAATACAGCCGATGCGCTGCAGGTAAAACATGCGTTTGAGTCGTTTGTGGACGATAAGCTTTTTCCCTGTGTAGCAGCGAAAGCGGCCCTTACGAAAGATCAGATGCAGCTGTTTGTAGCAGGTCACCTGGCGTGTCCGAAAGATGATCGCGCAATTTTAGATTTTATTTATGATTTCGTTGATCAGTATAGAAAAGCTGAAAACCATTTCCATACCGCCTGCGTTATTTTTCCTGAAACGCACGGGATTTCCGAAGAAATTTTCGATCATCTGCTTTGGCAGAGGCTTCAGGCATTGTCCGATATGGATGCACTGGAATATCCTTACGACAGCCGGGTCGATTCAAATCCGTCATCCCCGAATTTCAGCTTCAGCCTGAAAGAGGAAGCGTTCTTTGTGATCGGATTGTCTCCGGGTAGCAGCAGGGACGCAAGACGGTTCCAGTATCCGACTATTGTATTCAATCCCCACGCACAGTTCGAGGAGCTGAGGTCCCTTAAAAGATATGATAAAATGAAGAACATCGTCCGTAAACGGGATGTGGCCCTGAGCGGTTCCATCAATCCGATGCTTCAGGATTTCGGAGATGATTCGGAAGTCTATCAGTACAGCGGAATGAGATATGGCAAAAACTGGGAATGCCCTTATAAATACAACAATAAATAATGAATACAATTCTCCCGCGCAGCGGAACAGCCTTTATGCTGAGAAAAGGCGAACGGCTGAAAATTATCGACATCAAAGGCGAACAGGTTTCAGATTTTACATGCTTCAATCTTGATGATCCGAAAGAATACCTTTCTTCAGGACGTACCATTGATTATGCAGAAACCATTTTCCTGACTACAGGGCATCCTTTTTATTCCAACCGGAGCAATATTATGTTTAATATTATCGAAGACACGGTAGGCCGTCATGATTTCTTACTGACTCCCTGCAGTGCCGATACTTTCCGGATTATTTACGGGGATGAAAATCCTCACCGGGGATGTTTCGGAAATTTGTGTGAAGCACTGGAACCATTCGGTATTGATCCCGATACGATCCCGATCTGCTTTAATGTATTCATGCATGTGGCTGTAGACGGCGAAACCGGTAAAATCAGCGTATTGCCGCCGAAAAGCAAAGAAGGAGATTACATCATCATTGAAGCGGTTATGGATCTGATCGTAGGGATGACGGCCTGCTCAGCAGAAATGTCGAACAACTATTCTTTCAAGCCGATCGGCTATTCCATTCTGAAGAATGAAACTGCAGAATAATAATACTCTTTAATTTTTTTAATATAAATCTGTAAACAGCCTCTATCCTGGAGGCTGTTTTTTGTTTTAAGGGAATAAGCTCAACCTTTGCCCATATATTTTATGGTGAGTGCTTCGGCTCTGGTCAGCCACCAGGATTACTGTTATTGGTATTGAAAAATCTCCTACAGATGGAAAAGATTTTATTAGATTGCGTTTTGTCATCCCATAGGATCCGGATATAGTATTAGAACGCAATATGTAAATTACTCTTACGGAAATCATAGATCGATGCATTCAATGATAAAGTGTATGGATAAGTGCATGTCATTAAAAACTCCGTTTTTTTATAACGTGCTTTAAAATATTTCAAAGTTTGGTTTGGGCAAGCCCGTAATTCGATTTATTTAACCACCACGTCAGTTCAAGTAGTTTTTTACAGCGCAGGAGGAAAATGTATCGAGAACCTTTAATCAGGACATTCGATTTAATCCGGAAACTTCTCGATAAAATTTTTTGAAAACTTAATCGAAATGACGTTCAGGACAAAACAAAAATCATCCCGGGAACGGCAGGGTAATGTCGTAGCCAAGGCCTTCTTCAGGATCTGTTTTGGTACTTGTCTGGTTAGGGTCTTTAAAGAACAGCAAAGGAACCGAAGTCCGGTTAATAATCCGCTTCAGAAAATTTTCCGAAAAAAAGGATTTCCAGTTTTCTTCGTCCTGATAGTTCAGGATAATCAGATCAAATTCGGAATCGTTGGAAACCTTTGAAATTTCCAAAGCTTTATCGTTGCTTACAATAAAGGAGGCATTGTATTCGATATTGCTTTTTCTGAGTTCTTTTCTGAGGCCGATATAAGCTTTCCGGATGTCTGCAAACTGCTGTTCAGGCGAAATTCCCAAAAGGCTGATGGTGCCTTTGTTTTTTTCGGCAATCAGCTTGGAAAGGTCGAACTTTTCATGCAGCTTGTCCAGCACCCTTACAGGCACAAGAATCTTTTTAAAATTCAGCTGATGCGAATCCGCCGGCACCAGCAATACCGAACAGTTGGCAGCGGTAAGAATCTGGTAAGAAGCAGATCCCAGGATCAGTTCTTTAATGCCCTGTTTTCCGGATGCTCCCGTAATGACAAGGTCTACCGATTCTTCCTGTATCGTTTTGTTGATGCTGTTGATCAGCGTATCATTTCCTGTTACTGTAGTACAATCCGTAAAATCATACTGCCGGTGCAGCTGATCTTTAATAAGATTCAGGCTGGCCTCCACCTTTTCGAAATTCTCATCGATGGTCTCTTTACCCACAACCTGTCTTCCGGTCCTGTCGATAATAAAAAAACTGCTGAAGTTATAAAAAAGGATGACCCGGGCATTGTGGCGTTTGGCCATATGAACGGCTACTTTTACGGCCTGGTCGGATCTTGGAGTAAAATCTGTTGCTACTAAAATGGTTTGTATGCTTATAAAATCTTTCATAGTGATCTGGCTGGTTAACCAAGTTACAGATAATTTTAAAGAAAACAGGTATCAACTTAATTAGTGTGGTATCTTTTACCGGCAGTCGGCGCACTGATCTTACCATCTAAACAACTAATTTTTATTAATATTAATGTTTGTTTTGATGGTACTGGATTTATTTTCAATTAGTTAAATAGCGTAAAATAAAGAGGTGGAGAAAATAAATCATAATTTAAAGAGTTGATTTAACATGATAAAAGACAATATCATTTAATAATCAATTTTAACTGTGGCTTTAGCAGGAAAAAGCTTCCAGCCTCCAGCTTCGCTTTTCAAGTCCGTTCATCAGATTCTACTTCCGGTTCATGTTTATATTATTTTAATTAAAATATTTTATGGTTAATAATTTTTAAAAAATAGCTATATTTAGATAAATATTATACTTTTCCGGCCTGTTGTATGCTGATTTAATTTCGTTCATTTATTTTAATTATGCGGACGATCTGACCCGGGAGACGGCAACAGAACAATTCATTACTCAGAAAATTCATTAAAATATTGATATGGTATCATTAAATATTAACGGAAAAATCCATACGTTGGATGTCAGCGAAGACATGCCGATTTTGTGGGTGCTCAGAGATATCGTAGGCCTTACCGGGACCAAGTTCGGATGCGGCGTCGCTCAGTGCGGTGCGTGTATGGTGCATCTGGACGGCGAGGCGGTAAGATCCTGCATTACCAAAGTAAAAAGAGCGGTAGGAAAAAAAATCATCACTATTGAAGGACTTTCGCAGCACAATAACCATCCGGTTCAAAAAGCCTGGCAGGAAATCGATGTGCCGCAGTGCGGTTATTGCCATTCCGGACAGATTATGGCGGCTGCCGTCCTGCTCAGGGAAAATCCTTCACCGACAGACGAGGATATCGATCTGGCGATGGCCGGGAACTTATGCCGTTGCGGGACCTATTCCCGTGTCCGGAAAGCCATAAAAGCCGCTGCGGATTTACAAAAAAAAGGAACGGTTTAATTTGAAACGAAAGATTATGATAACATTTTTCAAAAAGATAAAAATAAAACCGGGACATCTGTTTCAGGGATTCTTCGTGGTGGCTATTTCTGCCAGTGCCTTCGGAATGGTAAGCCGGAATGTGAGCAAAACCTATTCTCCCGTTTCCGTAATAAAAAAAGACAGCATCGCTTCGGTAAAAGCATTCGGTGAAGTGTATAAAGTACTCATGAGCCCGCGCTGCCTCAATTGCCATCCGGCAGGGGATATTCCTTTGCAGGGCGACGACAGCCATGTTCACCAGATGTATCCGCAGCGCGGGCCAGACGGTAAAGGCCTGTACGCGATGAAATGTGCCAACTGTCATCAGGATGAAAATACGCCGGGACTGCACATGCCGCCCGGAAATCCGAAGTGGCATCTTCCGCCGGCCGATATGAAGATGGTCTTCGAAGGAAAGACCGCCCGTGAGCTGGCCAAACAGCTACTCAATAAAAAAGAAAACGGCAACAAAAATATAGAAGATCTCATCAAGCATGCCGATGACGGTTTGGTACTGGCAGGTTTCAACCCGGCAGACGGACTGAAGAAACCGCCTTTAACCCACGCGCAGTTTAAAAAAGCCTGGATCACATGGTTAACCACCGGAGCCTATGCTCCTGCTAAATAATACAGGAATATGTCTAAAGAAACAGATTTTTCAAGAAGAAAATTCCTGCAGCTGGCAGGACTGGGAGGGGCCGCTTTATGTCTGGGGATATTTCCCGGAATTTCAAAAGCATCCGTCATTACAGAAGGTGCTGCTTTGGCAGAAAATTTCGAAATGAATGCATGGATTATCATCAATACGTCAGGCAGGATTTCACTGGTGGATCACCGGGCGGAAATGGGACAGGGTTCCTATCATTCCGTGCCGCAGATTATTGCAGAAGAACTCGAAGTGGATCTCAGCCAGGTGGACGTGATCTTTGCGCAGGGAAGTACGAAATACGGAAGCCAGATCACCGGAGGAAGCTCTACGATCAGGACTTCCTATAAAAACCTTTTGAAATTAAGCGCCACCGCACGCGAAATGCTGCGTCGGGCAGCGGCAAAACGGTGGAATGTTCCGTTGTCGGAATGCGTTGCCCGAAGCGGAAATATCATTCACGAAAAAACTTCCAGGAAGTTCCATTACGGCGAGCTGGTTGCGGAAGCCTCCAAACTTACCCCTCCTGAAAAAGTGGAGCTCAAACAACGTTCGGAATATAAAATTATCGGAAAACCGGTTAAAAGAATAGATACCCATTTAAAAACAAACGGAGCTGCCGTATTCGGCCTGGATAAAAGACTTCCGGGGATGCTTTTCGCATCTGTAGAACGTAATCCGCGACTTCGGGGAAAGGTGGCAAGCTTTGACGATTCTCAGACCCGTAAAATAAAAGGGGTGAAAGACGTCATCAAAGTCATCATGAAAGTCTGGGATACCGACCGTGAAGGGGTGGCAGTGATTGCAGATAACAGCTGGGCGGCCCTTGAAGGCCGGAAAGCTTTAAAGGTAGTCTGGGACGATTCCGGGTTTGAGCATGTGAATACCCAGGCTATTTATAAAAAACATCAGGAATTGCTCCTGATGGAAGAAGGGCTCACCGCCAAGGAACAGGGCTCTGTAAATGTAACGGCTAACGGAAGCAGAAAGAAAATTGAAGCGGTTTACACCACCCCATACCAATCGCATCTTGCCATTGAGCCGATCAATTGTATTGCCCATTACCAGAAGGATAAAATCGAAATCTGGGGACCAATCCAGGCTCCGGACTGGATCCAGAAAGATGTGGCCAAAGCATTTAATATCGATGCAAAAAATGTAACCGTTAACATGACCTTCCTGGGCGGGGGCTTCGGAAGAAAAGCTTTTACCGACTTTCCCAATGAAGCGGTAGCCATTTCCAAAAGGATCAATGCACCGGTACAGGTAGTCTGGTCACGGGAAGATGATGCAACCCAGGGACCTTTCAGGCCCGGAGTTTCCTACCGTGGAGAAGGGATTATCGAAAACGGCAAATTAACGGATCTTAAATTCAGAATGGTCGGGCAGAACATCAACCACTGGCAGAGCGGCAAAAAAGGAAGCGCTAACCCCAGCACGACGGAAGGCTTCATGGAACCGTATTTTAAGACCATTAAAAATATAAAATTTTCAGACATTCCTTTTGAAACGCCTGTACCGGTATTGTGGTGGAGATCCGTTTATGCTTCTACCAACGGTTTTGCCTATGAAAGTTTCATGGATGAAATTGCCCGCAGTATGGGCATGGATTCCCTGGAGTTCAGAAGACAGTATATGGAGGACGAAAGGACCCGGAAGCTGATTGATAAACTTAAACAGGTCAGCCAGTGGAAGAGCAGCGGACTGCAGGAAGGGTACGGAATTGCCATCACCGAGTGTTTCAAAAGCACCGTCGGACAGGTCGTTAAAGTATCCAAACGCAAAGGCGGAGGCGTGAAGATCGATAAGGTCTGGGCGGTGATCGACTGCGGCTGGTATGTTAACCCCGATATTATCGAAGCCCAGGTGGAAGGATCCATTGTCATGGCGTTGGGGGCTACCATGCATGAGCAGACTTTTACCGATGGAAAAGCCGATCTGACGAACTACAATACCTATCCGTTGCCAAGAATTTACGATATCCCGCCGGTTGAGGTATATATCATGGAAAATAAAGAAGATGCAGGCGGAGTAGGGGAACCGGGACTGCCGCCGTTTGCCCCGGCATTGGCCAATGCCATTTTCGACCTTACCGGAAAAAGAATAAGGACCCTGCCTTTTGATCTGGCAAAATTATAAGAATATTTCATTTTACCGGCCGGATTCTTGACGGTCGGTTGCTGTTTTACTAAGGGTCTATCTAAATTTAACTTTAAGAAGATAATCTCTCCGGACGCTGATGATTGGTCAGATACAAATACAATCTACTGAATATGCCTGATCTGCCTAAACAGATTCAAAAGATTCAATTTTATGACAAGGTTTAAGGTTCTGATTTCAGGTAAATGCTAAATAAAAGTAATTAGCCTAAATTGGAAAAAGCCTCTAATAATCAGGATGATGATAAGCTGTTGTGTTGGGTGACTTTCATTTTCGCGATCACATTTAACAGTTTTTTCAGGCAGCAACCGGGATTAGCTTAATTTTTGATACCTTATGGTCATCCGGTGAAATAATGAACGGAAATTCGTTTTGCCATTGCCTGTAATGGCATTTGTAAGACCGAACCGAATACCTTATGAAAGAAATCAATGACATAATACAGGCTTACCAAAATGCAA
Organism: Chryseobacterium sp. SN22; assembly: GCF_008329705.1. Classification (GTDB taxonomy): domain Bacteria; phylum Bacteroidota; class Bacteroidia; order Flavobacteriales; family Weeksellaceae; genus Chryseobacterium. The sequence continues at coordinate 148,287 of NZ_VTSX01000006.1, forward strand.
AAGCGGCAAATAAAAAGACAGCTTTGGCAACAGTGGTCAAGGTCGAAGGCTCTTCGTACCGGCAGCCCGGAGCCCGAATGCTGGTAACCGAGGACGGTGAACTGACGGGCGCGATCAGCGGAGGATGCCTGGAAGGAGATGCTTTAAAAAAAGCGCTGCTCGCCATTCACCAGCAGCAGAACAAGCTGATTACCTACGATACCAGCAATGAAGAAGACTCGGATTTCGGGGTACAGCTCGGCTGTAACGGCATTGTGCATATTTTATTTGAGTTTATAGACTATGATCAAAACCATGCGGTAGACTTGCTGATCAGGGCTACGGAAGAACGCCGGGATTCGGTGCTGACCTGTCTTTTCTCATTGGAGAGAGGACAAACCCAGATCGGAACGGTTCTTTTTTACAGTCAGCATACAGTCTGGCCCAAAAGCCATCATCTGGATCATTTAATTCAGGATGTAGAAAAAGTTTTTGAAAGCCGGTTGTCTGCTGTTAAAAGCATTGTTCATGAAAATGTTTCGTGTGAAGCGTTGATCGAATACCTTCCACCTGTCATATCCCTGGTTATCGCAGGCGCCGGAAATGATGTGAAACCGCTCGTAGAAATCGCATCCGTCATGGGTTGGGAAACAACGGTAGGAGAAGGCCGCGTAAGCCATGCTACGGAAAAACGGTTTCCCTTGGCGAAAACGGTAAAAGTGGTCGGTGCCGAAGATTTTTTAAACGAAATCGTTGTGGACGAATATACCTTTGTGGTATTGATGACCCACAATTACCGGTACGATCTTACGGTCTTAAAAAATATGCTGAGCCGTGACAACCGCTACATAGGTGTTCTGGGTCCGAAATCAAAGCTGAACCGTATGCTCAGTGACCTGGCGGAAGAAAATACTGAGGTTTCCGAAGAGCAGATGCAGAGGATCTACGGGCCTGTCGGACTCGATATCGGGGCGGAAACCTCGGAAGAAATAGCCCTGTCCGTTGCTGCTGAAATCAAAGCGGTGCTGGAAGGGAAAAAAGGAAATTCATTGCGATACAAAAAAGATAAAATTCACCACGCCATCAGTGGTGATCCCCAATAATATGATTACGGATACATTCGGACGCGTCCACGACTACCTCAGGATTTCACTCACCGACAACTGCAATCTCCGGTGTTTCTACTGCATGCCGGATGAGAAACATGCCTTTGCGCCGGCTTCCAGGCTGATGCAGCCTGACGAGATTGAAACAATTGCCAAAATTTTCGTAGCTGCCGGGATTAAAAAAATTAGACTGACCGGCGGAGAACCGCTGGTACGGAAGGACGCACCGCTGATTCTGGAAAAACTGGGAAAACTGGGCATCGAACTGGCCATTACCACCAACGGGGTTCGGGTAAAAGAACTGTTGCCGCAACTGTTGGCCGCGAAAGTAAAAACCGTCAACATCAGTCTGGATACCCTGGATCCGGCAAAGTTTCATAGAATCACACGAAGAGATCTTTTTGATAAAGTAAAAGAAAGCATTGCCGTTTTACTGGAAAATAATTTCCGCGTAAAGATCAATGTGGTGATGATGAAGGACCTCAATGACAAAGAAATCAATGATTTTGTTGAAATGACCCGGCATCACAATATAGAAGTACGGTTTATCGAATTTATGCCGTTTAGCGGTAACCGGTGGACCAGCAACCAGGTCGTAACGCTGGAAGAAATTCTTAGTGAAGTACAAACTAAATACGATCTCACCGCGTTACCCCATGAAGCACATGATACGGCAAAAAGATTTAAAATACCGGGATTCACCGGTAATTTTGCCGTTATCAGTACAATGAGTGCTCCGTTTTGTTCTTCCTGCAACAGGATCAGGTTAACGGCAGACGGGAAGCTTAAAAACTGCCTGTTTTCAAAAGGGGAAACCGATCTTTTGTCCGCATTACGGGAAGGAGAAGATATTAAACCATTGATTCAGTCAACTATTATTGCTAAAGCCAAAGCACTGGGCGGTCAGTTTGAAGGCTTATTCCAGAATATTGATGCCGCGAAAATCGAAAACCGCAGCATGATAACCATCGGAGGATAATGGAAGATAAAGCAGCAATCATCATCCTGGCAGCAGGAAATTCATCCCGGTTGGGCGAGCCCAAACAACTCTTGCCTTATAAAGGAAAAACCCTGTTACGTCATACCGCCGACGAAGCCTTATTGGTAACCCCAAAAGTGCTTATAGTAACGGGAGAAGAAAATCCGGATATCACAGAACAGATTACCGGCTTTCATTACATCCGGAATGAAAGCTGGGCGGAAGGCATGGCCTCTTCCCTCAAAACCGGATTGCAGGAAACTTTACAACGTTTTCCGGAGACAGAGCAGTTTATTTTTACGGTTTGCGATCAGCCTTTTATCAGTGCTTCTGTTTTCGAAGCTTTAATTGAGAAAAAAAGCACTTCACCGAAAGGAATTGTGGCATCGGCTTATGCAGAAACATTAGGCGTTCCGGTGCTTTTCAGCGGTTCTTATATACAAGAATTATTAAACCTGAAAGGTCAGGAAGGAGCCCGGAAGCTGATTCAGCAACATAAAGATGATACCGATTCTATATCATTTGAGCAAGGCTCATGGGATATTGACACCCCTGAAGACTATAAAAAAATAATCAATCCATGATTTCAGTTACAGAAGCAAAACAGATGATTATTAATCATTTACCGGAAAGGAAAACAACAGTATTACCGCTTTCTGAAGCGGCAGGCCTGGTTACGTCCTCAGACGTGATTGCCGGTACCGATATCCCGGGCTTTCCGCAGTCCTCGATGGATGGCTATGCTTTAAAATTTGAAGATAAAGACCTGCCGCTGGAGATTAGCGGTGAGATGGCGGCCGGAACTACGGTGGCTTTACACATAAAAAGCGGACAGGCTTCCAGGATTTTTACCGGGGCACCTCTTCCTGAAGGAGCCGATACCGTCGTGATGCAGGAGAAGGTAACGGTAGAAAATAATAGACTGGTTATTCATGATGAGAACCTGAGCCTCGGACTGAACGTACGCCTGAAAGGATCAGAAGTGAAACAGAGCGCTGTTGCCATGGCCGCAGGAACCGTGCTGAGTCCGGCAGCGATTGGATTTCTGGCCGGAATAGGAAAGGACAAGGTTGAGGTATATCATCCGCCTGTAGTCGCCGTTATTTTAACCGGGAACGAACTGCAGGATCCGGGGAATGAACTGGTTTTCGGACAGGTGTATGAAGCAAATTCCTATCAGCTTAAAGCAGCATTGGAAAAGGCAGGCGTTAAAGAAATCCATATTTTCAGGGCTGAAGATGATCCTGAAACGTTGCAGCAAATTCTGGAACAGGCGTTGGAAGTAAGCGATATGGTTTTGCTCAACGGAGGCGTGAGTGTCGGGGATTATGATTTCGTAACCCAGGCTGCAAAACATTGCGGCATCGAAGAAAAATTCCATAAGATCAGGCAGAAACCCGGAAAACCATTATTTTTCGGAACCCGGAAAGAAAAGCTGGTATTCGGGCTGCCGGGAAATCCCTCTTCTTCGCTGACCTGTTTTTACGAATATGTCCTTCCGGCCGTTGAACAGCTTTCAGGATTAAGAAATTCAGTACAGAAACTCAGTGCAGTGGCGATCCATGATTATACAAAACCTGTAGGCCTGACACATTTCCTGAAAGCTTTTTATGAAGAAGGAACGGTCACGCCGCTCCATGCCCAGGAATCGTACCGGCTGCATTCTTTTGCGCAGGCCAATTGTTTTCTGGTACTGCCTGAAGAATCAACAGGATGTAAGAAAGGCGATGCTGTGGAAATCCACTTGTTGCCGGTATAATTTAAATTAAAGAAGAATTAATGAGTATAGAACTATTTTATGCCGTCCTTTTTGTCGTTGCATTTTTTTATGCCGCCGTAGGCCATGGCGGAGCCAGCGGCTATCTTGCGCTGATGGCGCTGTATGGAGTGGCTCCTGAAGAAATGAAGCCCACGGCTCTGGTCCTGAACCTGTTTGTATCACTCACGTCGTTTATTCAGTATTACCGCGGCGGATATTTTTCAAAAAAACTATTTATTCCCATTGCCGCCGCTTCCATACCACTTGCCTTTATCGGCGGGATGATGACGGTGGAAGAAAATATTTACAAACGTATTCTGGGTATACTTCTGCTGTTTCCGGTCATCCGGTTTTTCTTTTTCCGTAATACGGAGGATCATGAGCTGAAGGAACAGAATATTGCCGTAGCAGTGGTTACCGGCGGTGTTGTCGGACTATTATCCGGGATGATCGGGATTGGAGGCGGAATTATTCTTTCCCCGATTTTACTGTTGCTTAAATGGACGAACCAGAAACAGACGGCAGCCATCAGTGCAGCCTTTATATTTGTGAATTCGCTTTCCGGATTGGGCGGGATGCTGACCCAGGGAATCAAATTTACCGACAACATGTTTATATACGTCATTGTTGCTTTTACCGGAGGGCTGTTGGGGGCTTATTTAGGATCTAAAAGGTTTAACCAGAATGTTTTGAAATACGTGCTCGCTACAGTTCTGCTGATGGCTTCCTACAAACTTTTACTTACCAAAGCTTAAAAAAAATGAAATATTTCGCCACCTTATTCGTATTTTTAACCGTATGTCTGCATGCACAGAAAATTTCAGTAGCCATAAAAGGGGATATTAGCAAGCCGGTAACAGTTACCGGTGAAGATCTGAAAAAATACCCTTTGCATGAAGTGAAAAGCATCGACATCCTGAACCATAAAATGGAGTTTAAGAAAAACCTTAAAAACCTGAAAGGCGTTTTGCTTAAAGATGTTTTAAGTCAGGTCAGTTTTAATGCCCCGACACCGAAAGAACTCAGCACTTTTTATCTCGTATGTATGGCGGAAGACGGGTATAAAGCAGTCTATTCATGGAACGAACTGTTTAATACAGAAGCAGGTGATCGCATCATGCTGATAACCAGTAACAACGGAACTCCGGCTTACGGAACAAAAGAAGGAATCACCCTGATTACACCGGGAGACCGGGCAACAGGAAGAAGATACGTTAAAAATCTTTCGGAAATTATTATTAAAAAAGCAGATTGATATGGAAGTGAAAGCAATAGCCTTCGGGAAGATCGCCGAAATCACAGGAAAAGAATTTTCTGTCACGGCATCTGATACCGATGCTTTAAAAGAGCAGTTAGCGGTACAGTTTCCGCAGCTCGCCGATATGAAATTTGCAGTGGCCGTTAACAAAAAGGTTACTGAAGAAAATACAGTACTAAGTAATAATGACACGGTAGCCCTGATGCCGCCCTATTCAGGAGGATAATATGGAACAGCAGAACGACCGGTATTCCAGGCATTTCAGTCTTTCAGGATTTGGAAAAGCAGGACAGGAAAAACTTTTAAAGGCAAAAATTCTTGTGATTGGTGCCGGCGGATTGGGCTGTCCCGTTCTGCAGTATCTGGCAGCGGCGGGCATCGGGACGATCGGCATTGTTGATCATGACCGGATTTCACTGAGCAACCTGCAGAGGCAGACGCTTTACACGACCGCAGAAGTCGGGGAACTGAAAGCGGTGACGGCATCCGGGAAACTTAAAGCTTTAAATCCGGAAATTGCCATTACGGCATATACCGAAGAAGTTACCGCATCAAATGTCTGGGATCTGATTTCAGGATATGACCTGGTAGTGGATGCCACGGATAATTTTGCCACCCGCTATCTGATCAGTGATACCTGCTACCTCCTGCAGAAGCCTTTGGTTTTCGGCGCGGTCTCTCGGTATGAAGGCCAAGTTGCGGTTTTCGGATATAATGATCTCGGACAATACATCACTTACCGTGACCTTTTTCCGGAACCTCCGCATCCCGGAGAAGTTCAGGACTGCAATGTGGCAGGCGTGCTGGGGGTACTGCCAGGCATGATCGGAATGATGCAGGCCAATGAAGCCATCAAGTATATTGCCGGAATCGGAAACCGATTGACCGCTCAGCTCCTGACATTCAATATGCTTACCTACGAAACGATAATCCTTGAATTATCGAAAAGCATAGATTCGGAAAAGCTGATTCCAAGAAACCGGGAAGAACTTGAAAAAACAGATTATCAATTTCTTTGCGGATTATCTCATCCGGAGATCGAGGCGCTGGATCCTGAAAATTTTTTAAGTAAAATAAAAACAGATGAAATTACAGCTATCGATGTAAGGGAACAGGGTGAGCTTCCGGATGCCGGTTTCCCCCATCTTCATATTCCCTTATCGCAGCTGGAAGACAATTTAAATGAAATTCCGGAAAAAAGAATTGCATTTTTCTGCCAGGGTGGAACCCGCAGTCTGAAAGCCGCAGAAATTTTTATACGAAACCGGAAAACACCATACCAACCGAGCCATCTTGAAGGAGGGATCCTGGCTTTAACACAGAAACAGAATGCAAAAAGAGATTAAAAATATATTTAAGGAAGGCGCTATTGATCCGCTGTTTATTTCAGAGAGCATTGCGAAACATTCCGCTAAAAAGAACATCGGGGCGCACGGTATTTTTCTCGGCCAGATCCGGGAAGATGTCGTAGACGAAAAGCCCGTAGCAGCTATTGAATATACGGCCTATGAAGAAATGGCACTTGAAAAAATGCACCGGATCCGGGAAGAGATTTTCACCAAATATGATCTTACCTGCATGCATGTGTACCATAGTCTGGGTACCATCAGGGCCGGAGAAATCTGCCTGTTTGTATTCACTTCGTCAAAGCACCGTCTGGCGGCGATGGAAAGCTGCAACGAACTGGTAGAACGCATCAAAAAAGAACTTCCGGTCTGGGGCCGGGAGATTTTCGAAGATGATTCCCATCAATGGAAGGTCAATCAGTAAACAGTTGAATTGATGTAAAAGTATATTCTTTCAGTTCCGGCTTAAAGCTGATTGATAGGCCGGAAGAGGGATGCGGGAGGCTGGAAGTTTACTATGTCAATAGAAAACTTATGATATTGAATAAAATGGCATTGTTGTTAAATAAAATATTACTTGAAAATTCAATTCACCTGCCTGTCCTTTACTGTATTAACTTCCTTAAATAAATTTAAACTGGTTCTAAAAATTTTGCATATCAACCTTAAACTTTGAACCAAAACTTTAAACTCTTAAAATGGTCAACATTACCCATAAATCATCAACGCTGCGTAAGGCGATCGCAACTGCTACGGTTAAAACTTCATCTCAGGCCACCATTGACGCCGTTCAGCAACGGAAGGTCCCGAAAGGGGACATTTTTGAATTCTCGAGGGCTGCGGCACTGTTCGGCGTAAAGAAAACCAGTGATGTGATTCCCGACTGCCATCCGCTGCCGGTAGAATATACGGCGGTAACCTATGAAATTGAAGATTTATCGATCATCATATCGGTGGAAGTGCATACCATCTACAAAACCGGAGTGGAAGTGGAAGCCATGCACGGCGCATCGGTAGCGGCATTGGTAATGTACGATATGCTGAAACCCATCGATAAAAAAGTAGAAATCCAAAACATCAGGCTGCTGGAAAAGAAAGGCGGAAAATCCGATGATAAAAAATATATGTCCGGCGGATTAAAAGCTGCGGTGGTGGTCTGTTCAGATACGGTCTATCAGGGAAAGAATGAAGATACATCAGGAAAAGCAATTGTCCGGAAGCTGGAGGAACACGGATTCACAGACGTTGATTACCTGATCGTTCCTGATGAGGTGGAAGCCATTCAGCAGGCCCTTTCGGAATACAGGAAAGATGAATCGGATCTGGTCATTTTTACCGGAGGGACAGGCGTTTCACCAAGGGACGTCACTCCCGATGCTTTGCAATCCATGATCGACAGGCCGCTTCCCGGAATTATGGAGACTGCCCGGGCGTATGGCCAGGATCGCATCAAGACTTCCATGCTATCCAGAGGAATTGCCGGCTTCAGCGGAGAAACATTAGTCCTGACCTTTCCCGGTTCTGAAAAAGGCGCCACCGAATACATGCAATCGCTGTTTCCACAGGTCCTGCATGTTTTTGAAGTGAAAAAAGGAAAAAGACATGAGTAGTGATGATTGATAAACGATACTGATCACTGATGGATTTACTATTCGTAAACTTAAAGCGCTGATGAAGCAGGTTAATCATGCGAACGCTTCGTCAGATCAAGCTTGCTGATCCTTTATGCTTCTTATAGTGGTGGAAAGTGATCTTCAGGCTTTGCATTAAAAAATTATAGAGCAAAATTTTAGATTTTTTCCTTTTTCTCGAATAAGCTGAAAAATAGACTTGGGATGAAGTAAATATAAGCGGTGCTTCCAATTTTAAAAGTTCATTAAAATCTTCATTATCCATTTAATCTGTTTTAGATTGAAGGATAAAAGAAATTTAGATCCATTCTTAATACCGGAAGACAATGGACGATCTGACTGCTTTTTTAATAATGATTTTCAGGAATTAAAATATTGTTTGTATTTGAAAATCTGTTATTTATATGGAATGACAGACTTTAATTATGATAATTGGCGGGCATCACATTCCAGCATGATCAATCTGCGGACACGGTAAATAGAAATCCCTGTAATTTTTACCTAACCTCACTATACCGTAATCATAAGATTGCGGTTCTTTTTTTGCATAAAAACATTTCAAAACCAAATCTCAATATTATGCCTGATCAGAATAATCAGTCGGTTGCCTTAACGGTGAACGGACATCAGCACCGGCTTGAGCTCAAGCCCTGGGTATCTCTTCTGGATGCCCTCAGACATACCCTAGACCTTACCGGTACCAAAAAAGGCTGCGACCACGGACAATGCGGAGCCTGCACCGTATTGGTAGACGGCAGAAGGGTGTTAAGCTGCCTTACGCTGGCAGTAATGAAAGACGGTTGCGAAGTAACCACTATTGAAGGGATCGGCAGCCCTGATCATTTACATCCGGTACAGAAAGCATTTATCGAGCATGATGCTTTCCAGTGCGGTTATTGTACGCCGGGGCAGATCTGCAGTGCCGTCGGTCTTCTGGAAGAAGGCAAAGCGGAAACCCGGGAGGATGTACAGGACCTGATGAGCGGAAACCTTTGCCGCTGCGGAGCCAACAGAGGAATTATCAATGCCATCATGGCCGTAAAAAACGAAGCAGAATGAATAATTTTTCCTATACCAAAACAAAAGAGGTAACCGCTGCATCGGTATTGCTGAAAGAAAATACCGGAAATAAGGCTATTGCAGGCGGAACAAACCTGGTCGACCTGATGAAATATTTTGTCGTGGAAGCCGATACGCTGGTCGATCTCAACGGAATCCCGGGAATGGATGAATTGTCGGAAACCGAAAACGGAGGAGTACGTCTTGGCGCTTTAATGACCAATGCAGCAACAGCCTATCATCCCGTTATCGAACAGAAATATCCCCTGCTTTCTAAAACCATTCTGGCGGGTGCTTCAGGACAGATCAGGAATATGGCCACCAATGGCGGCAACCTGCTGCAGAAAACACGCTGCTATTATTTTTATGACCACTCCGTTCCCTGCAACAAGAGGGAACCCGGATCGGGATGCCCGGCCGTTAAAGGCTACAACCGCATCCACGCGATTCTGGGCCACTCACAGGATTGTATTGCTGTTTTTCCTTCCGATATGTGTGTCGCACTGGCTGCCTTAAACGCCAAAGTGCATGTACAAAGTGCAGAGGGTAAAAGACAGATCGATTTTGAAGACTTCCACAGGCTGCCGGGAGATACGCCGGAGATCGATAACAACCTGAAACAGGATGAAATCATCACCGGAATCGACTTGCCTGATGAAGATTTTTCACAATATTACTCGTATCTTAAACTAAGGGACAGAAGTTCTTATGCATTTGCATTGGTTTCAGTAGCCACAGCGTTTAAGATTGAGAATGATCAGATTACCGAAGCGAGGATTGCTTTAGGAGGTGTAGCGCATAAACCATGGCGTAACCAGGAAGCTGAAGAGTCCCTTAAAGGAAAAGCGCCTTCCAGGGAAAACTTTGCCCAGGCTGCCGATCTTATTTTAGCAGAAGCGCAGGGCTTTAAGCACAACCGTTTTAAAATTGACCTTGCCAAGAAAGCAATTATCAGGAACTGCATGATGGCCCTTGAGCCTGAAACCCAGCGACCGGGTGCAAAACCTTCTTTGTAGTCATCCAAACCAACCCAAAAATTATTTATGAAAAATTTACCATCGATAGGACAGCCGCACCACCGCCTGGAAGGTGCCCTGAAAGTGACGGGCAGTGCAAAATATGCCGGTGATTACAATGTAGAAGAGCTTTTGTACGGCTATGTGGTCAACAGCAACGTGACCAAAGGGAAAATTAAAAGCATTGATACCACCGGCGTAAAAGACCTGGAAGGTATTGTAGAAATATTAACGCATGAAAACCGTCCTTCCACTGCCTGGTTTGATTTCCAGTATGCAGACATGGATGCGCCTCCCGGCACGGTTTTTAAACCTTTAAAGGATAATGTCATCCGTTATAACGGCCAGCCGATCGCGCTTGTCATTGCCGAAACTTTTGAAATGGCACGCTATGCTGCAGCCAAAATAAAAATAGAATATGAAACGGAAGGATTTGCCACGGAAATGGCTGCCAATCTTGAAGAAGCCAGGGATCCGAAAAAAGGCCTCGCTTCTTTACTGAAACCGCCACCGCCAAAACCTAAGGGCGATTTCGATACCGTTTATAAGGAATCTTTTGTGAAAACGGACAGCCGTTTCAGCCACGGGACAGAACATCACAATCCGATGGAGCTTTATGCTTCAACCGTCATCTACGAAGGCGAAGGCAAATTAAAAATTTACGATAAAACGCAGGGCACCATCAATTCCCAGATGTATGTAGCCAATGTTTTCGGGCTTAAAATGAAAAATGTACAGGTGATTTCGCCGTTTGTGGGCGGAGGTTTCGGATCAGGGCTCCGGCCGCAGCATCAGCTGTTCATGGCGGTAATGGCCTCACTGCATTTAAAAAGAAACGTCAGGGTAACCCTGGACCGTGCGCAGATGTACATGATCGGCCACCGTCCGCCGACCTTACAGCATACCAAATTCGGAGCAGATAAAAACGGAAAGGTAAACGCAATCTTTCACGAAGCCATCGGTGAAACTTCCCGGTTTGAGGACTATGTGGAGATTGTAGTCAATTGGGCGAATATGCTGTATCCTGCTGAAAATACATTACTGAAACATAAACTGGTTCCCCTGGATGTTTACAGTCCTCTGGATATGAGGGCGCCCGGCGGAAGTACCGGGATGCACGCCATTGAAGTAACGATGGATGAAATTGCTTACCAGCTGAATATCGATCCGGTAGAGTTGAGACTGATCAATTACTCAATGGTCGACCAGAGCAGCGAGAAGGAATATTCCAGCAAAGAACTGAAGGAATGTTATCTCCGGGGTGCCAGACAATTCGGATGGGACCGGCGGAATCCGGTTCCGCGGAGCATGAAGCGGGGAAACAAACTGGTAGGTTATGGAATGGCTACCGGAATGTGGGACGCCAACCGGCTTTTAGGAAGGGCAGAAGCCATCCTTACCGCCGATGGGAAAGTAGAGGTCCAAAGTGCCGTTACCGATATCGGAACAGGAACCTTTACGGTAATGACGCAGATTGCTGCCGATCAGCTTGGCTTACCGGTGGACGAAGTTACTTTTTCTTATGCCGACAGCAAGATGGCATTTGCCCCGATCCAGGGTGGATCCTTTACCACAGCGACCGTTGGCCCGGCGGTACAGGCAGCCTGTGAAGCTTTGAATAAAAAACTGCTGAAGATTGCGAAGTCTATGGAAGGATCGGCTTTTTCTGAAGCCAAATTCAAGGATGTCCTGTTCAAAGACCGCTATATCGTCCTGAAAGACAATCCTGAAACAAAAATCGGTTATGATGAAATCATGAAGCATAATGGAGGAAAGGAAATCCGCACCAAAAACTCAGCAATGCCCAATCCGCTGACCTATGGAAAAAAGGCGCGCGCCGTGCACAGTGCTGTTTTTGTAGAAGTGGAAATCGATGAAGAATTGGGAGTAATTGAAGTAAAAAGAGCCTTAACTGCAGTAGCTGCCGGGAAAATCATTAATCCTAAAACGGCTGAAAGCCAGCTGTTGGGAGGAATGATCTGGGGAATCAGCAAAGCGCTTCACGAAGAAACCATTACCGACCACAGGCTCGGCAAATATATGAATGATGACCTGGCAGAATACCACATTCCTGTGCATGCAGATATTCATGATTTACAGGTACTGTTCGTTGAGGAAGATGATAAATTCGTAAATGATCTCGGTGTAAAAGGAGTTGGGGAAATCGGTGGAGTAGGAATGCCGCCGGCCATTACCAATGCGGTTTACCATGCTACCGGAAAAAGAATTTATGACCTGCCGATCCATTTCGATTATCTGCTGGAATAATCTTTTCAAAATAAAAAGATCAATAGAAACGGGCTTCGGCCCGTTTTTTTATAACGACTAACCAAAAAGCTTCCTACGGATCGCACGGATTTTCACAGATGATAGCTTTGTTTTAACACGTAAGTCACATCGGATTTAATTTTCTGGTGGCTGAGCGCAGTCGAAGCCGGCACATTTTTGAACATAAATAAAATCAAGATTTATTTTAAGCTGTATGATTAAAAGTCTGCTGCGAATTACACAGAATTTCACGGATGATGGATGGCGTGGCTACGAGTAATCTCAGCCACCGGGATTTTGGTTAGATCAGAAAGTATCAATAATTCTACAATAATTTAAAGTCTCATTTGTCACTGGCTGCGTTGAATCCACGATTTATGAAGGAAATCTGAACATAATTTTAATAAATAGCATGGAAAGATTCGTATTTGGATTTCTTCAAATCACAATAGAAATCTTCTATGGCTTACCAGATTTCTCAGATGATGATGTGGCTCCGGCTCCGCTCAGCCGTTGGAATGGGTTTAAGTCAGGAAGTACAAAAATCTCTGATTTGACGCATCGTTTATTTATATTACAAAGAGAATTCGCAAACCTTTTTAAGGTTTTAAATTTTTATGTGCTTATTCAGTTCGAGCATTTCACTTTAATAAACAGCATTAATATCTTTGTCCGCTCTTACGGTTAAATAGAAGCGCAACAATATCTTATCCTTCCCTGAACTGTGCCACCAATTCCGAAATTCTCCTTACCACAACGTCAATTTCCTCCTTCGTATTATCTTTTCCCAGACTGAACCGGATGGAGCATAAAGCATCTTCATCGCTTAATCCCAGTCCTTTCAGCACATGCGACGGCTCAGTAGTGACCGACGAACAGGCCGATCCGCTGGATACCGAAATATGCTGCAAAGCCATAATTAACAGTTCTGAAAATACATTTTTAAATATCATGTTCGAGGTATTGAAAATCCGGTGTTCAACAGAGCCGTTCACAGCAGTCCCCTCGATTTTCAGCAATCTACTTTCCAGATCATCGCGGAGGATTCCTACATAAGCGGTGTTGCGATCCATATTTTCTTTCGCGATCTCACAGGCTTTGGCCATCCCGATGATTCCCGGGACATTCAGTGTGCCGCTCCGCCTGTTTTTCTGCTGCCCCCCACCGGTAATCTGAGGCTCCAGATATTTTTTGACGCTCCTGGAAATATAAAGGGCACCCACTCCTTTTGGTCCGTAAAATTTATGCGCTGAAAAAGCCATCATATCAATGCCCAGCTCCTGAACATTCACCGGGATTTTACCTACGGCCTGGGTAGCATCGCACAGCAGGAAAGCCCCTTTTGCATGAACCAATTCGCTGATTCTTTTGATATCTTGGATCGTTCCGGTCTCGTTATTCACCAGCATGATGCTTACCAGAAGGGTTTTATCCGTAATCGCTTCTTCCAGGAGCTCCGGATCCACCAATCCGTCGTCTTGAACGGGAAGGATGGAGCAGGCTGAATTATTTTTACCGGTATGATCCTTTATCGTATCCAGAACAGCTTTATGTTCAGCAGATAAAGTGATCAGATGATTCCTTTCGCCGTTTGAAATTCCCCGTACAGCCAGATTAATAGATTCCGTAGCTCCTGAGGTAAACACCACTTCATCCGGCCGGCTTCCGATAAGGTCTGCTACCTGCCAGTAGGCGTGATCAAGCGATTCATTTACCGTAAGTCCTGCCAGATGGCTGCTGCCGGGATTTTGATAGTGTTCCGTAAAAAAGGGAAGCATGGCCTGCAATACATTTTCGTCAAGCCTGGTGGTCGCATTATGGTCAAAATAAATGTTTTGGGAAATCATATCAATTGAGGGAATATTGAATTCATCAACTATAAATTTACAAAATCCTTTTGAAAACAGCCGGTTAAAAATAGGCCGGTTTTATTTGCATGTATACAATTGCGGTTTACTGCTGAAATTCAGTTACAGTCCTGACTGTAAAATCCATATACCGGGCCTTTAAATACCGCAGTGTCGAGGCCGGCTCTTTAGATATATCTGATTAGATAATGTATTTTATGGCAAATAAACTTACCTTTTTCCGCACCCCTTCTGTATTTCCAGCAGGTCCCTGATAAAAATATTTTCATCCATTAGGTTCTTTTCATTATAAAATCACCCAACAACTACCATATCACTACCATATTTCACCGGGTTTTGATTACGATCAATAAGATTGTTGAGCTTTCTCTCTATCTTCGGATGAGAATAGGTAATACACCACCAAATAGCAAAAACAATGAATCCAAAAGGAAAATTACTCATTATCGGCGGTAATGAAGACAAAAAAGGAAACCAGGTTTCCATTGAAGAGGATAATAAGAATTTTTCACCTTATCAGATCCTTAAACTTCTCGTTGATCATCATGATGACCGTATAGAAGTCATCACATCTGCCAGTTCAGAGCCGGAAAGTATGCGCGAAAGCTATGCAAAGACCTTTGCAGAAACAGGCTATACCAATATAGGCTATATCCATCTTTCCAGAGAAAATGCCGGGAAATATTATGACCGGATAGCAGCGGCAAAAACCGTATTTTTTACCGGAGGAGATCAGAACAGGATCTGTAAGGAAATTAAAGAAACTCCTATTATGGCACTGCTGATCGAAAAATACGTCCGTGAACAGGGCTTTATGATTGCCGGAACAAGTGCCGGAGCCATGTGCATGCCTCAACACATCATTTGTGATGCGCTGGATGAAGAAGCGATACTGGAAAACGATCTTACCCTGGGGTCCGGCCTTGGTCTCTTAAAAAACTGTATCGTAGATACCCATTTTATGAACCGGGGAAGGATCGGAAGGCTTGCCCACGCTGTAACCATGCAGAGGGATTGTCTGGGGATCGGGCTGGGTGAAGACACTGCGCTGCTGATTGAAAACGGAAACCACGCCGTCTGCAAAGGGTCGGGGATGGCGGTTGTACTGAACCCGCGAAACATCCAGCATACCAATTGCGGATCAGTTGAAAAAGGCTATCCGGTATTTATCGATAACCTGATTATGAGTATGGTCACAGATGGCTGCAGGATCGATTTATCTTCGGGACAGCTTGAAAATATGGAGGCACTGAAAAACAATTGCGGACAGTGATTCCGGTTCCTGATTTTTTGTAAGCAGAGTAATCTGCCTGATCAGTGATCCGGCTGGGTATATTTGTGATTGCGGTCATGAAATGATTTGCGTTAAATCCCTTTTTTTGCGGGAAAATAGAAGATGAAAACTTTATTATTATTTTTTATGGTTTGCGGGAAAATATTAACGGCTCAGCTGCTGACCGTTAATAACCTCCGGCATCTGACATCGGGTTCTCTGCAGAATCTGGATACCAAGCTGGCAGAACATTTTAATCTGGAAAGAAACAAAGATATGGAAGACCCGGACAACCGGGTATATGCCGTTGCGGACCGGGAGGTCAGCCGTTTTAAAGTACTTACCGTATTTATAAACGCCCGGAATTGCCTGGCAATTTCCCTGGTTACCCATGATCAGGAAGAAGTATACCGGTTTCATCAGGATCTGCTGAAAGAAGGCTTTGCAATGCGCGAATATAAAGACAGTTACGGGAATTCCGGTAAAAACTATACCAAAGAACAGATTATAGTTACCATCAAGGATACGGTTACTGATATTCCTGCTCAACAGATAATCTGGAGATGCCGTTAAACCCGGCCGGAATACTTTTCAATCTATTTATTTCAGCAGTGGTAAAACCACTGAATTAACTTATAATCAATATGTTTTGCAAATCAGGCTCTGCATGCAGATCACGGAATGAAAGATGACGATGGCGTTATTTTTTTATAATATTCCTGCACACGTTTAGTTTGGTTCAAAATTTAATGATTATGATTGGCTTTTTATTCTTAATACTATTAATTTGCTTGCATAAGCATGAAATATTAGGTATTTTTTTTAATTTTACCTAAAAATACAACAATAATCACTGTATGATTATATCTGAAGAAATTTTATTTGAACAAGGAGCAGTTCTGCAGGATTTTGCGCAGGATGAACTTATTTTTAAAGAGGGCGGTCTGTCACAGTATTATTTTCAGATACGGACGGGCGTAGTAAAGCTGAATAATTTTTTTGAAGACGGTAAAGAATTCGTTCACGGTTTCCCGTACGAAGGCCATTGTTTTGGCGAGACTTATCTGCTTACCGATAAACGGTATGCTGTAAATGCCATTGCTGTTACAGATTGTAAGGTATTTAAACTGGATAAAAAAAAATATCTTAATCTGATTCATCAGCAGCCGCAGATTTTTTTTAAAGTCAGCCGGTACAGCGCAGAACGTCTGCATTTCCGCTACGTAATTTCTTCTTTCCTGGCCATTCTCGATCCGCAGATTAGGATCCAGAAGCTTCTTGACCATCTGAAAAGCTATTTCGGCTATAACGAAAAATACAGCTTCCTGGTTCCTTTCACCAGATATCAGCTGGCGTCCCTTACCGGAATGCGGGTGGAAACCCTTATCCGTACGGTAAAGAAAATGGAAAAATTAAATATCCTCAGAATTGATAATACCAAGATTTATTATTAAAAATAATAGATAAAGATATGTCCTTATTCCATTCAAATATCAATAAACGGTTAGGCAAATTGGATAGTAAATCAATTTTTTACAAAGAATCCCTCCATAAATACATCTCATCAGTCAACTTTCAGGCATCGTAGTTTTTATCAGTTCCATCGTTTGAAAATCAACCATTTAGAATCTTCTGGTTAATTAATGAATATCGTAAATAATATAAGTTTTTTATAATATTTGATCAGCTTAAACGAATAATTTCTGATAAATAGATATCTTTTACTGAAATTAATTATACATTTGTACCATTAAATAAAAAAATGAACAACTCAATTATCATTATTGTCATTTCTATTATTATCGGACTGCCGGTGATGAGTAATGGCTCGTGATAATTTGTTCAAACCAGATAACACAAACCATTCTCATCATGAGAATGGTTTTTTTTTATTCCTGAATTCTAAAATATAATATAAAAAACAGTACAGTATGTATTACAATGATGACAGTGTTCTCTTTTTCGATGGAGCGTATATGAAAGCAAAAGACGCAAAAACCGATTTATACGGGCAGTCCTTACATTATGGCTATGCGGTGTTTGAAGGGATTAAATCTTATAAAACCGCAGAGGGAGCCAGGATTTTCAAAGCAGAAGAACATTATGACCGGTTGAGGAGATCTGCGGAAGCGATGATGATACCGTTCAGTTATTCTACGGAAGCGATGGTAGAGGCAACCTACAAACTTCTGGAAATGAATAAGCTGGAGAATGCCTATATCCGTCCCATTGTCATCTGTTCACCGAATATGGCGCTTTCAAAAGGCCGGAAAAGCTACCTCGTCATCGAAGCCTGGAACTGGGACAACGGTTATCTGGCCAACAAAATGAGGATCATGACGTCTTCCTTCCAACGTCCGAATCCCAAAGCATTTAAAGTAGAGGCTAAAGTAAGCGGTCATTATGTAAATTCTATTCTGGCCTGCCAGGAAGCCAAAGACAAAGGCTTTGATGAAGCCCTGGTTTTGGATGAAAACGGAAATGTAGCGGAAAGTTCCGGCGCCAATGTTTTCTTTGAAAAAGACGGTACGCTTTTTACGCCGGCCAAAGGAAATATCCTTCCCGGCATCACCCGGGCTACTGTCCTGCAGATCTGTCAGGAACTGGGAATTCCCACCGAGGAAAAATTCTTTACACCGGAAGAAATGCAGGGGGCCGATGCCGGATTTTTTTGCGGAACTGCCGCCGAGATCGTTGCCCTGGACTCTCTCGACGATATTCCTTTCAGGCTGGATTGGGAAAACAGCCTTTCGTCAAAAGTACAGCGGGCTTACCGACATCTGGTGCTTGAAGAAGATTATACTTACCTGAAAACCCAACCGCAATATGTGTAATACAGAACTGAACAAATACTCAAGAACCCTGACGAAAGATCCGACGCAGCCTGCCACCCAGGCCATGTTCTACGGAATCGGCTTTCAGAAAGAAGATTTTGATAAGGCGCAGATCGGGATCGCCAGCATGGGGTACGACGGAAATACCTGCAATATGCACCTTAACAGACTTGCCGAAATGGTAAAGGCAGGCGTTAAAGATCAGGATCTGGTGGGGTTGATGTTTCATACCATCGGGATCAGCGATGGGATGACCAACGGAACGGATGGGATGCGGTATTCTCTGGTAAGCCGCGACATCATTGCCGATTCTATTGAAACCGTTTGCGCAGGACAGTATTATGACGGGCTGATCACAGTGCCCGGCTGCGACAAAAACATGCCGGGTTCCCTGATCGCTATGGCCAGGCTGGACCGTCCTTCCATCATGGTCTATGGCGGCAGCATCGCTCCGGGCCATTACAAAGGCGAGGATCTGAATATCGTTTCCGCTTTTGAAGCATTGGGAAATAAAATTGCCGGCAGGATCTCCGAAGAGGATTTTCAGGGCGTGATCCGGAATTCCTGTCCGAGTGCCGGGGCTTGCGGAGGAATGTATACGGCCAATACCATGGCTTCTGCCATTGAAGCGTTGGGGATGAGCCTCCCGTATTCTTCATCATATCCTGCCCTGAGCCGGGAGAAAAAAGAAGAATGCCGTTTTGCCGGGCATTACATAAAAATCCTGCTGGAAAAAGACATCAAGCCATCGGATATTATGACCCCGAAAGCCTTTGAAAATGCCCTCCGGCTGATCATGATCTTAGGCGGCAGCACCAATGCCGTACTCCATTTTATCGCCATTGCCAAAGCGGTCGGATATGACCTTACCCTGGACGATTTTCAGCGGATCAGTGACAAAACACCGTTCCTGGCCGATCTGAAGCCTAGCGGAAAATACCTGATGGAAGACCTACATCACGTTGGCGGTGTCCCGGCGGTGATGAAATACCTGTTGGATCTGGGACTTCTTCACGGCGACTGCCTTACGGTCACCGGTAAAACAGTGGCGGAAAACCTGGATCCTGTAACGTCGATCATCGACAGGGAACAGAACATTATCCGGGATATTAAAAATCCGATCAAGGAGACCGGGCATATCCGGATCATGTACGGAAACCTGGCCGAAAAAGGTTCGGTGGCGAAAATTACCGGAAAAGAAGGAAGTTACTTCCGGGGAACAGCAATTGTGTTTGATGGTGAAAAAGAATTCATCAAAGGAATCGAAAACGGTAAAATCCGGGAAGGAAATGTAGTGGTCATTAAAAACGAAGGTCCGAAAGGAGCGCCCGGAATGCCGGAAATGCTGAAGCCGACCTCTGCACTGATGGGCACCGGGTTGGGAAAAAAGGTAGCCCTGATTACAGACGGCCGCTTTTCAGGAGGGACCCACGGTTTTGTCGTGGGACACATCACCCCCGAAGCCTTCTGCGGCGGACTGATCGGACTGATTGAGGACGGTGATATCATTGAGCTTGATGCTGAGAAAAACACCATCAACGCGCTGTTGTCTGAGGAGGAGGTTGCCTGGAGAAAAGCAGAATTTCAGCAGCCGGATTACAAAGTGAAAAAAGGAATCCTTTACAAATACGCAAAATCGGTAGCAGATGCCTCGCAGGGCTGCGTTACGGATTTGTAAATTTTAAGAATGAGGTTAGGCTAAAAGAGGGAGCCGGTATGCCGGAAGTTTCTCCCTGTCATCCCCTCTATACTTTTTTTTAATAAAATCCAGGAAAAACAGCGAAGTATTGTTTTTAACTTTTAAATGGAATACCTGGATTTACCTTAAAAATCAACAGCCAGATCAGATCAGCTTTCGTCAGCCTCTGGGATGGCCTGACTATTTACAGTTTAAAACAACAAAAAATGAATACAACCCTATCGAAAACAGAAAATAATGAAGCTATGGAACAGGAAACGATCGAACTATCCGGTTCCCGGGCTCTTTTGGAAGCTTTGCTGGCAGAAAATGTGGAGACGGTTTTCGGGTATCCCGGCGGGGCCATTATGCCCATCTATGACGCATTGTACGATTATTCCGAAAGGCTGAAACATATTCTGGTCCGTCACGAACAGGGCGCTATACACGCCGCCCAGGGATTTGCCCGGACGTCGGGAAAAACAGGAGTTGTCTTTGCTACCAGCGGCCCGGGAGCAACCAACCTGGTAACCGGTCTTGCCGATGCAATGATCGACAGCAACCCGGTGGTCTGTATTACCGGCCAGGTGTTTGCTTCCCTGCTGGGAACCGATGCATTCCAGGAAACCGATGTCATCAACATCACTACACCGGTTACCAAATGGAATTACCAGGTGACCGATGCCACGGAAATTCCGGAAGCCATTGCCAAAGCTTTCCATATTGCTGCGACCGGCCGGCCCGGCCCGGTTCTGATTGATATTACCAAAAATGCACAGCTGCAGCTGTTTGACTACGCAGGATATAAAAAATGCAGCCACATCCGGAGCTACCGCCCGGAGCCGGAAATCAGAAATGAATATATCAAACGCGCAGCGGAACTGATCAATCAGGCGAAAAAGCCGTTTGTGGTATTTGGCCAGGGCGTGATCCTCGGAAAAGCGGAGGAAGAATTCAAAGCGTTTATTGAAAAAGTGAACCTTCCCGCAGCGGCAACGGTAATGGGATTAAGCGCGCTGCCTACCGATCACCGGCTGCATGTCGGGATGCTGGGCATGCACGGGAATTATGCCCCGAATGTCATGACCAACGAATGTGATGTGCTGATTGCGGTAGGCATGCGCTTCGACGACCGGGTGACGGGCCGTCTCGACAAATATGCAAAACAGGCAAAGGTCATCCATCTGGATATTGATCCCGCTGAAATCGATAAAAATGTCAAGACCACCGTTCCGGTTTGGGGCAACTGTAAAAAAACGCTTCCGATGCTCACGGCACGTCTCCAGGAAATCGACCATTCGGGCTGGCTGCAGCAGTTCCGCGAACTGGAAAAAGAAGAAGTAAGAGAAGTTATTCAGAATGAGCTGAATCCGGTCACCGGTACCATGACCATGGGAGAAGTCATCCGGGTGCTGAACGAGCTGACAAACGGCGATGCCATTATTACGACCGATGTCGGGCAGCACCAGATGGTTTCCTGCCGGTATGCCCAATTTAACCGGTCCAGATCCAGCGTGACCTCGGGCGGCTTGGGAACCATGGGGTTCGGTTTGCCGGCAGCGATCGGTGCATGGTATGGGGCACCGGAAAAAACCGTGGTGGCCATTATCGGCGACGGCGGATTCCAGATGACTTTACAGGAGCTGGGAACCCTCATGCAGTTCGGGGCCAAAGTAAAGATCCTGATCCTCAACAATGAATTCCTCGGCATGGTAAGGCAGTGGCAGCAGCTCTTCCACGAAAAGCGTTATTCCTTCGTCAACATCACCAGCCCGGATTTTGTTGCCGTGGCAAAAGGATATTATATCGAAGGGCAGAAGATTTCAGAAAGAAAAGACCTGAAAAATGCGGTAGAAACCATGCTTAATCATAATGGGCCTTACCTTCTGGAAGTGATGGTCGGAAAAGAAAACAACGTATTCCCGATGGTCACTCAGGGTTCATCCGTTTCGGAAATTCGTTTAAAATAAAACCATCAGAAAAAAAATCAAACTGTTAAGGCAGCATGAAGAAGGTGAAGAACATTCAGGTGACCAATGTTAAAACAGGACATTTTACGTCTGAACCTCAACTTAGCCTTAGACCTCACCCTAAATCAATCATTCATGGAAAAAAAAGAATTTACCATAACCCTATATACCGAAAACTCGGTCGGGCTCATTGGAAGGATTGCCGGGATCTTTTCCCGCCGGAAGATCAATATCGAAAGCCTGAATACCTCGCCTTCGGAAGTAGAAGGCATTCACCGGTTCACCCTGGTGATTACCGAAAGTGAAGAAGTCGTAAAAAAACTCTGCCGCCAGCTGGAAAAGCAGATCGATGTACTGAAGGCCTACTTTAATACGGATGACGAGATCGTATGGCAGGAGCAGGCGATGTACAAGGTTCCTGCCGAAGTGGTTACCGAGAAAGTCTATGTGGAAAGGCTGCTCCGGCAGTACGGTGCATCTACGGTAGTGATCCGCCAGGACTATATCGTTTTCGAAACCGCAGGACACCGCGAAGAAATAGACCGCCTGACCGAGGAGCTCAACAAATACGGGCTCATCGAGTTTGTACGCGGGGCCAGAATCGCGATCATCAAAGACAGTGCGGGCATCCATGAAAAGGTGCTGCAGTTCGAAAACCGCGAACCCTCTCCGAATATTGTCGAAAACGAATATCTGGATCAAAGAGACCACGTTTTTACCATGTAAATTAAAAATTTTGTCAAAAATTTCAACTTTGACAAAATGGAGTTCACCAAAATCAATCATCATTTATTATTTATCAATCATTATTACATATGGCAAATTATTTCAATACCTTATCACTCAGAGAACAGCTTTACCAGTTGGGACAGGCAGAATTTATGGACCGTTCGGAATTCTCCGACGGCGTTTCTGCTTTAAAAGGAAAAAAGATCGTGATCGTAGGCTGCGGTGCCCAAGGGCTGAACCAGGGGCTGAACCTGCGGGACAGCGGGCTGGATGTTTCCTATGCTTTGCGTCAGGAAGCCATCGATCAGAAAAGGGATTCCTGGAAAAACGCAACCGAAAATAATTTCAATACCGGAACGTACGAAGCACTGATTCCCACAGCGGATCTGGTGATCAACCTGACGCCGGACAAACAGCATACTGCCGTGATCAACGCCGTTCAGCCATTAATGAAAGAAGGCGCCACGTTGTCATACTCCCACGGTTTCAATATTGTGGAGGAAGGCATGCAGATTCGTAAAGATCTTACCGTCATTATGGTTGCCCCGAAATGTCCGGGCTTCGAGGTCCGTGCCGAATACCTGAGAGGATTCGGGGTTCCAACGCTGATTGCCGTGCATCCCGAAAATGATCCTCAGGAAAAAGGCTGGGCCGAAGCCAAAGCCTACTGTGCTGCAACCGGCGGTCATAAAGCCGGGGTTTTAAAATCGTCTTTCGTAGCGGAAGTGAAATCCGATCTTATGGGAGAGCAGACGATCCTGTGCGGACTGCTGCAGACCGGATCTATCCTTTCCTTCGATAAGATGGTCGAGAAAGGAATCGATCCGGGATATGCTTCCAAACTGGTGCAGTACGGTGTCGAGGTAATTACTGAAGCCCTGAAGCATGGCGGGGTAAGCGGGATGCTCGACCGGCTGTCTAATCCGGCCAAGGTAAAGGCTTTTGAACTGTCGGAAGAACTGAAAGAAATTATGCGTCCGCTGTTTCAGAAACATCAGGACGACATCATTTCAGGTGAATTTTCCAAAACCATGATGGAAGACTGGGCCAACGGTGATGCCAACCTTTTGAAATGGCGTGCGGAAACCGGCGGAACGGCTTTTGAAAAGACGCCGGCCGGAGATGTACGAATCCCCGAGCAGGAATATTTCGACCATTACCTGCTGATGTCAGCCTTCATCAGGGCCGGGGTAGAGCTGGCTTATGAAACAATGGTAGAAGCAGGCATAAAACCGGAATCCGCTTATTATGAATCGCTCCATGAAGCCCCATTGATCGCCAATACCATTGCCCGGAAAAAACTGTTTGAAATGAACCGGGTGATTTCCGATACGGCGGAATACGGCTGTTACCTTTTCGATCAGGCCTGTAAACCGCTGTTGGCCGACTTTATGAAAAAAATGGATACCGATGTGGCCGGAAAGGATTTTAATGAAGGAAAAGACCACGCGGTCGACAATGCCCGATTGGTACATGTGAATGAAGTATTGAGGAACCATCCGGTAGAAGTGGTGGGCCGGAAGCTCCGCCAGGCCATGACGGCCATGAAATCGATCAGAACTGTTTAAATTGAAAGATCATGAGTGAAACGCTGATATTGCCTACCCTGGAAGCGGTGAAAAAAGCCCGGAAAAGCATAGAAAGTGTTGTGCATTATACGCCTTTACAGCACAGCAGAAGGTTATCCGAAAAGTTTGGCGCCCGTATTTTTCTTAAAAGGGAAGACCAGCAGCCGGTGCGCTCGTATAAACTGCGCGGTGCCTACAACAAAATCAACAGTCTGTTCCTTGAAGGGAAAACCAGGAACGGGATTGTCTGTGCAAGTGCAGGAAACCATGCCCAGGGCGTTGCTTTTTCCTGCCGGCAGCTGGGCATCAGAGGGACGATCTTTATGCCGGTGACGACTCCCAGGCAGAAGCTGGAGCAGGTGGAAATGTTCGGCGGGAATACCATTGACATCCGCCTGGCAGGGGATACATTTGATGCCGCCAAAAGTGCAGCTCTGGATTTTGCCGCCGCTTCAGGAGCCGCCTTTATCCATCCCTTTGACGATGTCCAGATTATCGAGGGACAGGCTACGCTGGCACTGGAAATCCTGGAGCAGCAAAAGCAACCGGCGGATTTCGTATTCATTCCGATCGGCGGGGGCGGCCTTGCTGCGGGAATCGCAACGGTATTTAAAACCCTTTCCCCGGATACCCTGCTGATCGGTGCGGAACCGAAAGGAGCGTCTTCGATGAAAGTATCCATCAGGAATAATCTCAATACGGAACTGTCCGAAGTCGATAATTTCGTAGATGGTGCTGCGGTAAAAAGGGTAGGGGATCTGAATTTCGAGATCTGCAGGCATGCGCTGGCCGACTGTATCGCCGTGGACGAAGGCCGGATCTGTGATACTATCCTCCAGCTGTATAATAAGGATGCTATCGTACTGGAACCGGCCGGTGCTTTGTCGATTTCAGCACTGGACCATTACCGGGATCAGATCCGGGGAAAAACGGTCGTCTGCATCGTAAGCGGCAGCAACAACGATATCACCCGGATGGAGGAAATCAAAGAGCGCGCGCTGCTCTACAAAGGGCTGAAGCATTACTTTATGGTAAAGTTCCCGCAGCGGCCGGGTGCCCTGAAAGATTTTGTGCTGAACGTCCTGGGTGCCGACGATGACATCACCCATTTCGAATATACCAAGAAAAATTCCAGGGAAACGGCGCTGGCCATCGTCGGGATTGAACTTTCCGATCCTGCCGGCTTCGGGGGACTGAAATCAAGAATGCAGCAGCTCGGCTATTTCGAATCCTACCTTAATGATAACCCTGATGTGCTGAATATGCTGGTATGATTTAAACCGCAAAAGCGGCAAAAGATATTCATACTGCATCATAAAGTTGAATACAAAACGCATAAGCGTACAAAGGCTTTTAAAAATTCAGAGATGTTTGCAAAATCCTTTAATGCTATAAATAAACCATGAGGCAAATCTTTAATTTTTATATTCTGTGATTTAAAGAAACGGCAATTACCGGTGACTGAGGTTACCCGAAGCCACCATTATCTGTGAAGATCTGCGGCAATTGCTGGTTTAATTAAAATAAGTTTAGGATTTACAGAAATTCCGAAAGATATGTAAAGAATATTGATGCTGTTATCCTGAGCCGCGTCGAAGGATTATGTATGGCGTCAACGGCTCTATTTAATAATCAATGCTGTTTAACCAATCACTTTAATTTATTCATCACTTAAATTATTTGTCATCCTAAGTCCCGTTGAAGGATTATGTAGAACGTTAATAGCTCCATTTAATAAAAATGCTGTTTAATCAGTCACTTTAATTTAATTCATCACTTAAATATTGTCATCCTGAGCCTCGTCGAAGGATTTCCGGTTCATTTTGTTCTCTCAAAAACAATGAACGATTGATTTCCCTGGTAAAGAATTTCGGCTACAGGATCATGACAATCGGCTACACGGATGCGGGATGAATTTCTGACCTTTGCTTCATCAAAAACAATTAAAATGAAAGTATTTGTTACAGGAGCTTCGGGCTTCGTCGGTTCGGCCGTTGTTCAGGAATTAATCGGTGCCGGCCATCAGGTCATCGGGCTGGCCCGTTCGGAAGAATCATCCACCGCCATACGTAATGCAGGCGCTGAAGTATTATCAGGAGGCCTGGAAGATCTGGATATTTTAAGGCAGGGGGCTTCCCAGGCAGACGGCATTATCCATACCGCCTTTATCCATGATTTTTCCCAATACCACAAAGCCGGTGAAGTCGACCAGACCGCGATCCGGACCATGGCCGAAGCGGTAAAGGAAAGCGGAAAACCGATGGTTGTAACAGCAGGACTGCTGAACCTTCCGGTGATCAACGGGTTTATTACCGAAGAAAGCCTGGCGGACAATTCACTGAGGAAATCCGAAACTACAGCTCTCGCTTTGGCAGAGGAAGGTATCAACATTTCGGTGATCCGTCTTCCGCCGTCAGTTCATGACAAAGGGGATAAAGGCTTTGTACCGTTTATAATCAGTCAGGCCCGCAAAAACGGGATGTCGGCTTATCCCGCGGAAGAAAAAAACTGGTCGGCCGTCCACCGCCTGGATGCTGCCCGTCTCTTTCGGCTGGCTGTAGAAAAAGGAGCGGCGGGTGCTGTATACAATGCGGTCGGTGATTCTTCCATTCCGCTCCGGGAAATCGCAGCACTAATCGGTGAAAACCTGAATCTTCCGGTGCAGGCGCTCTCAGGGGAAGAGCTGGAAAAACATTTCGACTGGCTCAGCCGTTTCCTTTCTTTTGAAGGTGCCGCTACAGGGACCCGTACCCGGGAAGCCCTGAACTGGGAACCGGTGCGGCCAGGCCTGCTGGAAGATATGAAAGAAAACTATTTTAATTAACGACAACCGGTGGCTTCGACTCCGCTCAGCCACCTTTTATTTCGGAAAAATTTATTTTAACACATTAGATACAGAGAGAATTTAAGAAACAATGCATATTTTAGAACACATAAGATAAAAAATCGTAGATTTTAAAAAAGTATTTAAACTTGCTGATTCGCTGGAGACTGAACCTGTTTGAGCCCCATGATGGAGTAGCTTCGAGTAACCTCAGCCACCGGTTTTCCTTTAATTTATGGAGTATGTAAAAATTGCAACGGCCCTTTGTCATCCCATAGTGATCACAACATCGTATCAGAGAAAAGCGTAGAAAGATTCGCGTGTAGATTTCTACGTCGAATCTTACGGGTGGCAGTATGGATTCGGCTCCGCTCAGCCACCGATGGTTTCGATAATGGAGTATAAAAATCTTGATTTCTTCTTCTGTGATCTAAAATATCCGGACTTCGGCTCCGCTCAGCCACTAAAAAATTAAATTTTATGTTTCTCATGTGTCAAACCTTTTGTGGTGAAATTTTTCAGCTAAATGTAAATCACATAAGGACCAAAGTGTTAAAACCATTAAACAATAAACCGTACCTTCGAATCATGGAACAGCGACCTATCCAAAGAATAAAAACCATCAGCGAATTTCACCGGCTGCGCGGATTTCCACCGCCGGAACATCCGCTGATCAGCATTATCGATTACTCAAAAATCGTGCATTCCGAAGGCATCGGCGAAATCAGCTGGGTACTGGATTTTTACCAGATCAGCATGAAGAGGGGAATGATGACGAAATTCAGGTATGGCCAGCAGGATTATGATTTTGATGAAGGCCTGATGTTTTTCATGGCGCCGCAGCAGGTCTTCCGGATCGAGGCAGAGAAAAATCCCAATGCCGAACGTTCCGGCTGGATGCTGATGATCCATCCCGATTTCCTGTGGAATACGCCGCTGGCCAATATGACCGGCCGGTATGAGTTTTTCGATTATTCGGTCAACGAGGCCCTCTTTCTCTCGGAAAAGGAAAAAGAAATGCTGAATGCCATTATCCGCACTATTGAGCAGGAGTACCATTCGGTGATCGACGCATTCAGCAAGCAGATCATTGTTTCGCAGATCGAAACCCTGCTGCATTATTCGGAACGGTTTTATCACCGCCAGTTCATCACCCGCGAGAAATCCAGCCACGAAATCCTGGGGCGCCTTGACAACCTGCTTTCGGCGTATTTTAACAGCGACGACCTGATCTCCAAAGGGCTGCCGTCGGTGAAATCCGTTGCCGAAGCGCTCGGTGTTTCCCCGAAATATTTAAGCGGCCTGCTGAAAGTCCTCACCGGCCAGAGTACCCAGCAGCACATCCACGAAAAGCTCATCGAAAAAGCCAAGGAAAAACTCTCTGCCACCAGCCTTTCCGTCAGTGAAATTGCCTATCAGCTCGGCTTCGAGCATTCGCAGTCTTTCAGCAAACTCTTCAAAAGCAAAACGAATCAGTCGCCGGTAGAGTTCCGGCAGGGGTTTAATTAAGTATGATGAATAAAAACTTTATATTGAAAAACTGGACTTGGTTAAATTTTGCATCGTCGGATAGATTCTTTCATATTAATTCACTGACAGGATGGAACCTTTATGTTGAAAATGGGTCTATCCCCGCCGCCCATACATCAGGATCCTTTTAAAAGAATACACCGCCGGGAGTTTCGGGAATGCTCTTGCAATTCTGCTTTTGAATTCGGTAGTGAACACCTTTTGCTGATCTTCGGTTAATCTTTCCAGATAAGGGATCAAAGCGGAGCCGGAGATAAAATTGAACAAGGTATCATGATCTTCAGCAATGATAGGATATACTTTCTGGAATACATTTAAATCTTTTAAGCCGTTCTCAAAAAGGATCTGTACGTATTCATCAAGATTTAAAACCGGAGAATGAAGGTTCCAATGGTTCAATTGAGTCTTAAACGGCTCTTCTGAAGCCAGATCGGATAAAATCCGGTTGAGGAAGTTCCCCGGCTGATAGGGCATCTGTACCGCCAGCTGTCCGTCCGGATTCAGTTTTGAAATTAATTTCGGGAATAATTCCTGGTGCCGATCCGACCATTGCAATGCCGCATTGCTGAAAATAAGGTCCCAATGTTCATTGCTTTCCAGAACTTTTTCTGTCGTCATCTGCCTGAAATGCAGTCGTTCATGCTGCAGGCTTTCCGCTTTGGCCAGCATTTCCGGGGAAGAGTCGATTCCGGTAAAAACGGATTTCGGGAATTTTTCAGCGAGGATCGCCGTCTGTTCGCCGGTTCCGCAGCCAAGATCGATGGCTTTCAGGTCTTTGTGATCCAAGATTAGGTCTGCAAGGTCAAAGAAGGGTTTGAAGCGGATGTTTTTAAACTGATTGTAGACTTCAGGATTCCAGGGCATAATGGGATGGTTTTAGATCATTCAATTTACTGATTTTATCCGAATCAATAAAACCATTACCGCCTGATTATTGCTTAACCTGATTAGAGAATCTGCGAACTCTCTTTAATGCTGTTCATCACGAAGATACTTTTGGTCTGGCCGATGCCTTCAATTTCGGATAATTTGTTGACGAAGAATTCATGAAATTCATCCATATTCGGAGCAAGGATTTTCAGCATAAAATCGAAATCGCCGCTGATGTTGTAAAATTCCACCACTTCCTTCAGCCGGCCGACTTCTTCGATGAATTTTCCCGCTGTTTTTTTGTTGTGGACATTCAGGGCGATCATGCAGATCACCATCATTCCTTTATTCACCTTTTTCCGGTCGACCACAGTCGTATATTCCTTAATGATGCCCAGCTTTTCCATTCTCCTGATCCGTTCGTGGGTAGGCGTGGGGCTGAGGCTGATCCGGGCCGCAATGTCACGGACGCTCAGCTTGGCATCTTTCTGTAAAATCCGGAGGATCGAGAGGTCTTTTTCATCAGGGGTGTAATTTTCCGTGGCCATTTGTTCTGTTTTTAACGATTAGAAAGATGATAAAAGAGTATATGTCCTTTTAAAAAGTTTGTAGATTGAAATACGTTCCAAATTTAATATATAATTTTGACAATCGTCCTGTTAATTTTAATTTTGCAGCATAATTGAAAAATATGGAGAGAAAGAACCTGATCCTGATGATCGCATCGGCGGGAACATTTGTAGAAGCACTGGATATTGCCATAATCAACCTGACAATCCCTTCCATCCAGGAGCAATTCGGAATCGGTGCGGAGACCGTGCAGTGGCTGCAGACGCTTTACGTACTGTTCTTCGGCGGTTTCCTGATCATCGGCGGAAAGCTTTCCGACCGGATCGGGCACCGGAAAATCTTTCTCTGGGGCTCGCTGATCTTTATGCTGACTTCCTTGGGAGCCGGTTTGTCGACAAGCTTTGAAACGCTGGCTGTTTTCAGGGCTCTGCAGGGATTAGGGGCCGCTCTTATCATGCCTTCGGCCATGTCGGTTGTTACCCATACCTTCAGGGAAGAGCGGGAGAGGAGCCGCGCTATCGGAATTTTCAGCTCATTCGCTGCCATCGGGTCGGGGAGCGGGCTGTCGCTGGGAGGGATCATCAGCACTTATCTGAGCTGGCATTGGGTATTCCTGATCAATGTTCCGGTTTTGCTGGTTACCTTGATCTTCGCTTACCGGTTCCTTCCGAAAGGTGAAAAGGCGGCGGCGCAAAAAACCGACCTGCTGTCCGGCATATTGCTGGTGCTCGGATTATTGAGTCTGACTTATGGAGCGCATGAATTGATCCACATCCGGGAACAGCCTTTCATCATTGCAGGATCTTTACTCTTGGCAGCTGTACTGTTGATGCTTGTGGTATACCGTCTGAAATCGGCTCCTGAACCTTTGATCGATATTAATATATTCCGGCATACTTCATTAACGGTTTCCAATTTTGCATTTGTCGCGTTAGGGGCATTTTTCATCGGGTTTTTATTCCTGATTTCCCTGATGCTGCAGAAAGATATGGGGAACAGTGCCGCTTCTGCCGGATTGATGCTTGTGCCGTTCAGCATTATGTCTGCATTGGTGGCGAAGTTTGTTTTGCCTCATGTATCCAAAAGATTGAATCCGGCACAGATGGGAATTTTCGGATGGGTGTTTATGCTGACCGGAGCCGTCCTGTTACTGATCTCCGTACATTCGGGCCATCCGCTGCCGCTGGTTTTGTCGGGAGCAGCCTGTATTTCAGGAATCGGGATGACCTTCTGCTTTACGGCATTATCCGTGTTGGGGATTCAGGATGTTAACGCCTCGGATTACGGCGTGGCGGCCAGCTTAGGTTCTACCAGTTATTTCCTGGGTGCCGGGTTGGGCTTGTCCTTCATGACCCTGATGAGCCAGGTTTTTCCTTCCGCAATGGCGGTGGGGGATTTAAGTATTGTCATTCTCATCGGATACGCTGTTTTTGCTTTAGGCATGCTGTTTTACCTGATCATCAGGAACTTCAGGATCCGACAGAAAGAAGAAGAAATGGCTGTTTCATAAATTATTTTCCTTTAGCTAGATTATATTGATCCGTAACCGGTGCAATGTGCCGGTTCTTTTGTTTTAGACCCCTAAAGCACGGAGAGAATTTTAATGGTTTGAAAATATTTTTGGTCACACCGGAGAAAATCAGATATTTTAAACTTTGTAGAATTTCAATCAATCGTACGGTTTTATGATAAAGGTAATGGTCTTTTGCTATTTTTGCAGTTGATCCAGCATTCAAACCTCTATTCATGAAAATACAGATCATCAGCGACCTTCACCAGGAATTCGGCGCCACCGGCCTTTCATTCGATAGGGCGGACGTAGTGGTTCTGGCAGGCGATGTGAACGTGGGAACCAAAGGAATCGAATGGATCCAGGCGGAAATTCCGGATAAACCGGTTATTTATGTTCTCGGCAACCACGAATATTACAAAGGCTCTTATCCGAAAACCCTCAATAAAATAAAAGAAGCTGCAAAGAATTCCAATATTTACGTGCTGGAAAATGATTCGGTGGATATAGACGGCGTCCGTTTTCACGGAGCTACTTTATGGACCGATTTTTCGATATTCGGTGATCCGCGGTATTACGGGTTTGTCTGCCAGAACGGGATGAACGATTACAGGCAGATCCGGCGCGATCCGTCCTACTCGAAAATGCGTTCCATCGACATCTTTAAGATTTATCAGTTCTCCCGGTTGTGGCTGAAAGAAAGCCTGGAAAGCTCAAAAGACCTTACCAATATCGTCGTCACCCACCATTCCCCGAGCCTTCAGTCGGTTCCCGAGACTTTTAAAGAAGATCCGTTAACGTCGGCCTATGCTTCGGACCTTGAGGATTTTATTTTCGAACACCAGCCACTGTACTGGATCCACGGCCATATCCATACACCGAAAAGATACAAAATCGGAAGTACGGAAATCATCTGCAATCCGCACGGCTATATCACTGAAAAGTATAATGGCTATGAAAAGGAACTGATGGTGGAGGTTAATTAAAGGAACGTAGCCTGATTTACCTTTCTTAAATCTCTTTGAACTTTTATCAGGAGCTGTTTCCCGCTTTCCACTATATCTTTTTTGTCACAGCCTCCGCTTTGCTCCACCCGCAACAAAAAAGGATGCCGTTGCAATCGGGGCTAAAATTTTCGGTGTTCTTTGAAATAGTATTAAGGCAATACCACCTGATACTTGAGGTGACTGACTGTAATGATGACTGGAAACTTCCAGCTTGAGGCTTCCCTCATCCAGCCCGTTAATCGGGGGTATCCGGATTTAGTTTATTAATAATATAGATTCGGCCTATTACCATTACCAAACAAAATACCCGGACAAAAGCCCGGGTATCTACGTTTTAGAAATATATATAAGTAAAAATTACTTCAGGGTAAACTTCACCTTTGTTTTGATGGCATCCGATGAATTTCCGATCTGTGCTTCAAAATCTCCCGGCTCTGCTACCCAATCGTGTTTCTGGGCATCGAAGAAACTTAAAGCCGTTTTGTCGATGGTGAAACTGACTTCTTTCTGTTCTCCGGGATTTAAATATACCTTTTCGAAACCTTTCAGCTCTTTGGCAGGTCTCTGTACCGAAGCCTTCGGATCTGAAATGTACAGCTGGGCGACTTCTGCACCAGGTCTTGTTCCTGTATTTTTTACCGAAACCGTAAAAGTGATGGTGTCATCCTGGGACATCGTTTTCTTATCGGCTTTAGCCTTTCCGAACTCGAAAGTGGTATAGCTCAACCCATGACCGAAACTGAACAAAGGCTTGATCTTTTTGGTGTCATGCCAACGGTAACCTACCAGGATCCCTTCATTATAAGTAATGTTAATCGGATTTTTCTGGTCTTTGCCTTTGTCAGCAGCCAATTCTTCCTTATTTCCCGGATATTCTCCCAGCTGATGGGCCGAATTGTCTTCCAGCTTCACCGGGAAAGTGAACGGCAGTTTTCCCGACGGGTTTGCATCGCCGGCAAGAACCGAAG
Organism: Chryseobacterium sp. SN22; assembly: GCF_008329705.1. GTDB lineage: Bacteria > Bacteroidota > Bacteroidia > Flavobacteriales > Weeksellaceae > Chryseobacterium. The sequence continues at coordinate 181,887 of NZ_VTSX01000006.1, forward strand.
CAATGGAATTTCCGGCTTCGGAACCCAGGTACCAGGCCTGAACCACGGTCGGAACCTCTTTGATCCACGGCATCGCTACAGCGTTTCCTGAAACCAGAACCACCGCCAGGTTTTTATTGGCTTTGGCAAGAGCTGAGATGACGTTATCCTGGTTGTAAGGCAATCCGTAACTTTTACGGTCGTTTCCTTCGCTGTCCTGGAAGTCCGCTTTGTTCAGTCCGCCTACGAAAATCACATAATCGGATTTTTTGGCCAGTTCCACCGCTTCATTCAGCAGTTCCTGCGGAGAGCGGGTATCTTTCAGGTCCTGTCCGGATTTTACCCCGTTATATTCGCCGCCGATGTCGCCCACGTAACCACGGGCATACTGTACTTCCGACTGTTTTCCAAACCGGCTCCTGATACCGTCCAGCGGGAGGGTTTCATATTCTACTTTTAATGAAGAAGACCCGCCGCCGACCGTCATGATCTTGATGGCATTTTCTCCGATCACCGCAATTCTTTTGGCTTTACTGAGATCAATAGGCAGTACATTCCCCTGATTTTTCAGCAATACAATTCCTTCTTCCCCGATTTCTTTGGCGACTGCTTTGTGCTCTTCCGAAACAATATTCCCGAACGGCTTGTTACGGTTCATGGTTGTTTTATAAGCAAGGTTCAGCAGCCGGGTCACTTTATCATCCAGTTCTTTGGTTCCTACTTTTCCTGATTTAATTAAATCCAGGTAAGGTTTTGCCAAATAATAATTATCATAAGCATTTTTGGTTCCGGCCGAAAGCCCGTTGGTCCAGCTTCCGAATTCAAGATCCAACCCGTTGTGGATGGCCTGTTCGGTATTGTTGACGGCACCCCAGTCGGAAACCACAACGCCTTTGTATTTCCATTCGCCTTTTAGAATATCGTTTAAAAGATATTGGTTCTGGCTGGCATACTGGCCTTTATACATGTCGTAAGCGCCCATGATCGTCCAGGAATCGCCTTCGGTAACCGCAGCTTTAAAAGGAGGCAGGTAGATTTCATACAATGTCCGGTCATCCACTTTCACATTGCTCGTATGGCGGAACATCTCCTGATTGTTCAGGGCAAAATGCTTTACCGAAGTCGCCACGCCATTCGACTGTACGCCTTTGATGTAAGGAACCACCATTTTTGAAGTTAAATACGGATCTTCACCCATATATTCGAAATTTCTTCCGTTCAGCGGGGTACGGTAAATATTCACGCCCGGCCCCAGAAGGATATCTTTTTTTCGGTAGCGCGCTTCCTCGCCGAGTGCTTTCCCGTAATTCCATGACATTTTTTTGTTCCACGTTGCAGAAAGCGCCGTAAGGGCAGGATAGGCAATAATGGAATCGTTGGTCCACCCCGCCTGGTTCCATTCGTCCCACATTACCTCCGGGCGTACCCCGTGCGGGCCGTCGGTCGTCCAGAATTCAGGAATCCCCAGTCTCGGAACTCCCGGCGAACTGAATTTCGATTGCGCATGGAGCATCGCTACTTTTTCCTCCAGGGTCATTCTGGACAGCGCGTCCTGAACACGCTGCTCGACAGGTTTTGTTTCATCCAAATAAACAGGAAGTGTTGTATCTTGAGCCATATAAGAAGCAGAAATAAGTGTAAATAAACTTACAATGGCGGTTTTCTTTAACATAAAATCCTTTTTTGATTGGTAACAAAAATAGCAAAAATATTTATAGTCTCAAATTGAGAAAATAAATATTTAAATAAATGGTTATTAATGACCAGCTCATTTTTATAAATTAAAATCCAGTTTTTTAAAGAAATTGGGAGTGCCGAAGAAATGCCTTACGATAGAATAGAATAGAATAGAATAGAATAGAATAGAATAGAATAGAATAGAATAGAATAGAATAGAATAGAATAGAATAGAATCCTGTTAAAAAAGAAAAGGATAAAATCTCATGAACACAACCAGACGCTGAAATAAACCTGTATGCCCTAAAAAAGCAGACAGGCGAAAGCCTGTCTGTACGGAATAAACATAATATTTTCCAAGTAAATAGTTTTAATAAAATAAAAAATTACATGTACTATTCATTAATGCTCCGATCACCATCCTTTCACGGCGCCGCCTTTAAAAATCTCTTCCGCTTTTTTAGCAACGGCATCCGATTCGTAGGCTTTTACAAAATTCTTCACTTTCTCCGAGGTTTTATTATCTTCTCTGGAGACAATGACATTCATGTACGGTGATTCTTTATCTTCTTTGAAAATGCCCTGCTTATCGGCATCCAGTCCGGCCTGGGCGGCAAAATTATTATTGATGATGGCGATCACTACTTCTTTATCGTCCAGCACTCGTGGCAGTTGAGGGGCCTCGATTTCCAGGATTTTCAGCTGTTTCGGGTTGTCGGCAATATCCGTCACCTTGGGCAGCAAACCGATGCCGTCGCGTAATTTCAGCAAGCCGTTTTTCTGCAGTAAAAGGAGAGACCGGCCGCCGTTGGTAGGATCATTAGGGATCACCACCGTACTTCCGTTCTGAAGCTCGCTGATGTTTTTTATCTTTTTGGAGTAGGCCACGATCGGGTAGACAAAAGTATTTCCGACTACCGCGAGTTTATAACCCCTTTGTTTCGACTGCTCCGTTAGATACGGAACATGCTGAAAGGCATTCGCATCGATATCCCCGTTATTCAGTGCTTCGTTGGGGACCACATAATCGTTGAAAGCCACCAGCTCCACCTCAAGATTGTACTTTTCTTTGGCTACTTTTTTAGCGGCCTCGGCAATTTCCTGTTCCGGCCCCGAAGTGATGCCGACGCGGATAAAATTCGGGTCATCTTTCTTTGAGGAATTACAGGCTGAAAACAACAGCAGAAACACTGCTAAAAAACTTAAAATCGTTATTTTTTTCATTGTTAATTATTTTTCATACTTAAAAGGCGAAAAAGGAAAGGTTCTTTAATAAATTGGGCTTCACCTTTGTGGGTTCCTTTTCCGCCGGTCGGTGGCCGGATCTCCGGACCACCATACCATTTCACATTCACACTATTTCAAAGCGCTCACACACTTACTAATTTATATCGATTCTTTATACACAAAAACCCTTATACCCACATACTCTTAACTCCTCAACCCACAAAAGCTCCAACCTCACCCTCAACGGTGGTCAAACCGCTTGGCCAGACGGTCTCCCGAGAACTGAATGATAAAGACAAGCGCTACCAGCAACCCGAGTACAAGGTTCATAATCACGGCATCATACCCGATGTACCCGTACTGATACCCGATCTGCCCCAGACCGCCGGCTCCCACGGCACCTCCCATCGCCGAATAACCGACCAGGGTAATCAGGGTAATCGTAGCATTATTGATGAGGGAAGGCAAAGCTTCCGGCAACAGGATTTTCCGGATAATCTGAAGAGGTGTGGCACCCAGTGCCCTTGCGGTTTCAATCAGTCCATTGGGAACTTCCAGCAGGCTGTTTTCGACAAGTCTTGCAATAAACGGAGCGGCGCCGATGCTTAAAGGAACCAGCGCAGCATTCATTCCGATAGAAGTCCCGACCAGGCTTCTGGTAAAAGGAATCATCCACACGATCAGGATAATGAAAGGAATAGACCTGAAAATATTCACCAGAACAGACAAGATCCTGTTGTAGATGGTATTTTCCAGCAGTTGCCCTTTTCTCGTTAAAAACAGCAGGATTCCCACCGGAAGACCTAATACAAAACCGAAAAATCCCGACACAAAAGTCATAAAAACTGTCTCCCAAACTCCCTTCGACAAAAGGGAAATTACCGTTTCACTAAGCATAGCCTCTTATTGTATTTTGAATTTTATTCTGGTTGAAATAATAGATGGCCTGCTGGTTTTTCTCTTCTTCACCCTGAAGCTGCAGCAGCAGTTTTCCGAAATTGGAATCCCCGAGATACTCTACATCGGCTTTCAGGAGCTTGTATGGGATTTTATACTTTTCATACACGATGGAAAGCAGATCTTCAACGGAAATATGTTCATTCAGTTCAACTTCAACAAGCGGGAACAGGCCTGCCTGCGGTTCTTTCTGTATTTTTTTATTCAGTTCTTGGGGTATGGTCATAATACCGGAGTTTAAAAATTGTTTGATAATCGGATGTTTCTTGTTGGAGACAATCTCTGTCAGGCTTCCTTTAATTAAGAGTTTTCCTTTGTCGATTACAGCAACATGGTTGCAGACGGATTTAATGACTTCCATTTCATGGGTAATCAGCAGGATCGTGATGCCCAGCCTTTGGTTGATATCCCTCAGCAGCTGCAGGATCGATTGCGTGGTTGCCGGATCCAGCGCGCTCGTGGCCTCATCACAGAGCAGGAGATAGGGATCATTGGCTAGGGCCCTTGCAATGGCCACCCTTTGTTTCTGCCCGCCCGAAAGGCTTTTGGGATAATCCTGGGCTTTATCTTCCAGGCCTACGATCTTCAGAAGTTCATTGACTTTTTGATGAATAGCGGTTTGGTCAGCACGGTCAAGCTCCAGGGGGAGCGCAATATTTTCAAAAACCGTCCGGGAAGACAGCAGGTTGAAATGCTGGAAAATCATCCCGATCTTTTTGCGTTCTTTGGCCAGCTGCCGGGAATTCAACTTCGTAAAATCTTTTCCGTTAATGATTATTTGGCCCCGGTCAGGCTTTTCCAGCAGGTTCACCGTCCGGATGAGGGTGCTTTTCCCTGCACCCGAAAACCCGATGATGCCTACAATATCACCCTGCTCAACACTCAGGCTTATATCATCCAGAGCTTTGAAAGACTGCTTTTTCTGATGAAAGGTTTTTGAAATATTCTTGATTTCTATCATTTTTTGATCCTGTTCTCGTTAAAATAAAAAAGGCTTTACAACGTGGTAAAGCCTTTAAAAATATGTCATATAAAAGTAAGGTCAACCACCGCAATTCTGTATGTCAGGCATACAGCAATACATCATCATATTGATGGTATGCTTTCTAATGGATGGATTTTTGAAAACTGACTTCATTTTATTTTATGTCCTGATTACGGTGGCAAAGATAAGGCATAAATTTATTTTAGTCCACTAAAAAAGTAGACTTTTTGTAAATATTTTTAATTATTCTGTTTAAGTTATTGTTTTTCAGGGCTTTTATTTTTTTTTTTATATAATAAAATATAATTAATGATTGAAATAAATCAACTTATTTCTTGTATCATTACAGTTTTTCATGGCCAGATAAACATAACTGCTTTGATTCTCGGCTTAATAGAATGAATCTCTTTATATACTTTGATAAAATTCTTTTAAGATTAATTGCCGGCCTCATTAAAGCGGAATATATTTACTGTTTTATCCCTCCGGAGAAATAGCATCTGTATAGTAATGAAAGTATGGCGTGCTTGCCATATTAATTTTAATCCATACCATCATTTATTAAACTAGTTCAATGTGCAGGAATTCTTGCTGCCATAAATTTGTCGTATAAAAATTAAAACAAAATGGAAAACCGAATATTAGGACTGCACCACATTACAGCAATTGCAGACAATGCGAATAGAAATTTAGCTTTTTATACTCAGGTTTTAGGACTGAGATTGGTAAAGAAAACCGTTAACTTTGATGATCCGGGAACGTATCACTTTTATTTCGGGAACGAAGAAGGAACCCCGGGAACGATTTTAACGTTCTTTCCTTGGGAAGGCATCGGGAAAGGGACGAATGGTTCAGGTTTGGCAACCCATATCGGATATTCTGTCCCGAAAGGAAGCCTGGCGTTTTGGAAGAACAGATTTCAGCAGTTCAATGTAAGTTTTGAAGAAGGGGAAATTTTTGGTGAACAACTGATTTCATTCCGGGATCCCGACGGTTTACAGATTCAGTTTATCGAGCCTTCAACAACGGACGACAGAAAAGTATGGACAACCGATGATATCAAAGACGAAAATGCCTTGAAGGGTTTTCACAATATCACTTTAACATTGAAAAAAGCCGACCCGACGATTAAGGTTTTAACTGATATTTTCGGATATGATCTGCAGAAACAGGAAGGTGAAAGGTACCGTTTATCAACTGATGCCATTGAAACGGCCAATCTCGTTGATATCATCGAGAACGATAACATCCAAACAGGCAGAAATGCAGCAGGAACCAATCACCACGTGGCTTTCAGAGTAAAGGATGACCGGGTTTTAATGGAATTCCGTGAAAAAGTAAGGTCTGCAGGTCTGAATATCACTCCGAAAATAG
>NZ_VTSX01000007.1 GCF_008329705.1 Chryseobacterium sp. SN22
AGATTTATTGCCTATTGGTTCTCAATAAAGCCTTATAAGTGCAACCAAGGTTTTGCCTTTGTGATGATATTTACCGATAAATTATGTAAAATGTACCAAAGTACAAGGTATCAAAGTAAAATACTTTGTACATCATACAACAGTACATCTTACATCATATAAAGCCTTTAGGGTGGTTTTAGCGGTGGGGCTCACCTGTTCCCATTCCGAACACAGAAGTTAAGCCCACCAGCGCCGATGGTACTGCGAATAGCGGGAGAGTAGGTCGCCGCCAGTTTTTATTTTAAACCTCATACAGTAAATGTGTGAGGTTTTTTTATATCCGTACTTCAAGGTTCAATATTCAAGGTTTAAGATTAAGGCCGGTTTTTAAAAGACACCCAAGGCTCTTTAAAAGCCCCCTGTCAACAGCCGTAATTTACCCCTTAGCTATTACCCATGACCGATTGCTCTTACTCATTCAAAGCGCGCTTATGGTAAACACGATGCGGCTGCTGTAGGTAGCGGAGGGAATGGTAACCGATACGCCAGTTAACTGCAGCTGTATTGGAATATTGGTATAGGCTGCTAATGCAAGAACTGCAGTAATCCGGAATAATTCTACATCGGTGGTTAAAGGAATATTGGTATAAGTGGTGCCTCCGGTGATCGTACAGGTTGTACAGGAAGTCGTTCCATTACCGGTACGTCTGGCGTTCAGAAGAAGGCTTGAATTCCATGTGGGATTGGCTTCATAGTGCATACTTACTTTTCCGTTTCCTAATAGCAAGGGAACAGTAGCACTTAACAAGATTTCATTTACAGCACTTTCATAAGTTCCTGCATAATTATTTCCGGCTTCTGTAAGAGCAGGAATGCTTACCACCCAGTTTGTCCCGCTGACAGTTAAGGTTCGTTGTGACTTCATTTCCCAACATATCAGCATATAAACGAATAGAATAATTTTTTTCACATATTTTATTAGAGGTATCTGCATATTATTCAGTTATGGTATAAGTAATAACAATCGGGCTATTGGTTCTGGCTGTTATATTAGCGTATGTATTGGTTGTCAGGGTAATCGAAACCAGATGGCCGTTATTGATACCGTTTCCCGTAAATGCTCCGCCGATACCGTTAATAATAGTCTGTGCCGTTGTCGTTAATGTAATTTGCGACGAAGGACTTCCTAAAATACCTCCGCCGGCTCCTGAAGCTGCAGCTGCCTGGATTCTGATATCGGTTCCCGGTATAACCTGGTTGATCGAAGCGGTAATTCTTTTTGAACTACGAAAGCAGTAATGGCTGAAGTATAATTAATCCATTTTGTCGTATTGGCTGTGGGAACTGCTACAGCATTTCCCGCTTCAGGTGGAGCTGTGTAATTTAAGCTGATCGTACCGGCAGGTTCCACATCCATTAAGGTTACTTCAGGAAGTGTAACTGTAACGGTTCTGTTTCCGGTGGTCTGTGAAAGGATATTGCAGGATAACAACAATCCGACTAGATAAATCAGTTTTATCATGCTTATTTTTGTTTTCTGTTTTGATTGTAACTTACCCGGACGGTTTCCTGCTGATACCTGACTTCGGTCTGTTGTTTTACGACATTGAATATAATCTTCTTGGTTTCAGAAGATTGTAGAAAAAGATCGAAATGCTCAATCGGGATTTTATATTTTTTATCAAGACCATTCCGGTAGATCTTTACTTTCCATTCGACGGGACGGAGATAGGTAAAATCAAAATATCCTCCCAAAGCTACTATTTTCCGGTAGGTATGTTCACCGTCTGATGTTTCTATAATAATATTTTCTTTTTTTCTTTTTTCTTTTGCAGCCGGCACCTGGGCAAAGCCTGTCTGACCGGTTTCAGAATAATCAATCATTCCATAAATTGTTGCAGCTTCCGTAAGTCCGAAATTGAATATATTTTCGTTATCGCATAAATACAGTGCAGCAGGAATCGTTACGTTGGCAATATCATTGATGTTGGTGGTGGATCGGTCAATGTCAAGGACATAATCACCGGGAACAATATTTTTAAATACAAAATTTCCGTGCAGGTCCGTTACCGATAAATGACTTCCCAACATTAGCCGGATGCCTTCCACCTTTTCAACGCCGAGATTACTGATGTTTCCATACAGACTGGTAAATTCTGCCTTTTTCTGGGTAGGTACATTTAAACGTAAGGTATACCGGAGAGAGAGAATGAAATCTTTGCTTCCCATTTCGCCACGCTGCAGGGCATACCTGCCTGAAAGATCAAATTCATGGCCGGGAAAAACCTGCTGGTGAAACAGCAGTTCAAACAGATTCCGGTCTGTATAATATTCTTCAGGCATATAATTATTCTGATAAAACAGGCTGAAACTGGTTTTATCAGAGAAGCGGCTCAGTATTCTTGCGCCATAATAAACCTGCTTCTGCTCCGGCATCTGATAACGTGAAGTAACAGCATAGCTTCCAAATAAATTGAATGTGGTCCTGAATTTCTCAAAACTGATCATCTGGTTTTATTTCTTCTACAGGTTCTACCATAATGACGCTCCAATAGCTTCCGGGACCGGGAATCTGATCCGGAACGGTAATTTCGTAAAAGATTTCTGTTTTTTCTTTCGCTTTAAGGCTCACCAGATTTGTATTCATTCTGATCCATCCGGCATTGGTCCTTATATGGGTGCCCTGCGGCGAATAGTGAATGGTTCCATCCGAGTGATAGGTGAAATCCTGAAGGAAAAGTTTGACGCTCTGCGGTTGTTTCCCGTTGTTTTCTATGGCAATTTTCCCACGGTAGACTTTTCCGTTTTCTACTGTATGGGTATGGGAAAGGCCGTTAAGAACGACAATTCCCGCCTGAAAAAAAGAAAGCGGAAAGAAAAAAATCAGCAACAGCAGGAGATGCTTTATCATATTCATGTAAAGTTGGGGTTTAAATGTTGGCAATAAAAATCCTGAAGAAGCCGGTGGGGCTTTTTCCTTATTCAATCTTAGCTAAAAGATAATTAATTGTCTGAAATAGTATAGGTAACTGTAGTAGCTACCGTCGTGGCCGTTGCCTGCAGATCGGCATAGACGGCAACCCCTCCGGGACCGCTTCCGGGAGCCAGGGAGTACGTAAGGTTGTGGCCGTTATTGGCACCGTTCCCCGTATAGGCACTTCCTATTCCTGAAATGATGGTCTGGTCGGCAGCACTTAGAGTCAACTGGGCTGCCGGAGTTCCTAAAGTCCGGCCTCCTGCGCCGGTAGCGGCAGCTGCTGTCACACGGATGTCCACTCCCGGAACAACGGCATTTAATTTTACGGAAACGTTACGGGTAGGGTCGGCAACGGATTTAATGGAGGAATAATTAAGCCACAGGGTGTTATTGGCAGCGTTTGCTACTACCGGATTACCGGCTTCCGTAGGGGCTGTGAACCCCAGGGTAATGTTTTTGGTGGCAGCTGGTTCTATGTCTACCAGCGCGGCTTCCGGAACGGAAATGGTAATCATGTGATTGTCTGTGTGTCTTGCGCGCTAGCATGGGCGGTTGCACTCAGCGAAAGACAAAGCTAGGGTGAGTTTAAATCTTTAAATTGTGAAATATTTATTGAAATGAAATTAATAAGATTTAGCATTGAAAAAAAGTTTTTTAACATTAAATTATCCTTATTATTTCTTTATCAGTAATATGATTCGAAATTTTATGAATATTACTAATGAATCAACTCATCAAATTATGACTGAAATCAATTGTAAAATGTTTTTCACAGTTTGATGTAAATTTAAGATCTTTTTACCGGATGATAGATCAGATTTTGTTTTCACTTATCAATCGTTCCGGTAAAATTCGGATCAAAAATTAATAATGAACAGGAAGGTTCACCATCAGGAGCCGGTTAAAACCGGCTTAGAATTCCCCAGTGGATTTTAATATCGTTGAATTTAAAAGGATTCCCGAATTCGTTTCCGTTGGATAGCTGGAAGCTCATCAGGCCGATCGGAATAAAGAAATTGAAGCCTAGCCCGACACTGTATAGCTTAGGTTTCACATTGAGCGATTTATTGTTAAGTTGGCCGTATTGCCCGAAAAGATCAAAGAAAGCCTGGCTGCCGATCAGGTACCGGTATTCCAGTCCTCCGTAATAATAGAAATCGGCAGCGAGGGAATTTTCATTGAAGCCCCGCATGGAATTCCATCCTCCGAAGCGGTAAAGCTCATTCGCAGAAAAATCGATTTTGGAATCCATCATGGCACCTTCCGCTTTGATATTGAGGAAATGGTTTCCGTTAATATGATAATTATGCTCCCCGAAAAAGTAAAACTGGTTCTGTGGAGCTTTGATATTATCTTTCGTATAAGTGGTCGTCAGGTAATCGTACCCTCCGTTAATCTTCGTTTTGTAAAGAAAAAGATCAATGTCGGTAGGTTCTACCATTTCAAACCAGATCCCGATTCCTTTTTTATTGTAATCTTTCCCCTGGACATACAAAGTATCGATAATGCTGGAACTTTCAAATGTTCCCCTGAAACCGATTTTGTTCCGGGAATTGATGTGGTAATAAAATGCAGGAAGTGCTTTTACATTGGCAAAGGTAGAATCCTGGCGGAAAATATTTACCTTCATATTCAGGCCGACATTCGATTTGAAAAGATAAGGAATATCCGTTTGCAGATCGAAGGTCTGCCCTTTGTCCGGGTTTCTTTGCCAGTATAAATTCACCGTTTCAAAACCGTTGAAAATATTCCTGAAATTTACATTCAGTGTACCGTTCAACGTGAATTTATCGGTCTTATCGTTTCCAAAACCGATTACCCCGTCGAAGCTGTTCGTTTTTTTCTTTTCCATGAAAAGATAGATGCTCGTAGAATCTTTGGTAAACAAAGTCTGCGGCGGTCGCTCCAGGGTTACAAACTGGTGGCTCTGGAAACTTTTATTAACAGCAATCAGGTTTTTATCGTCGTAGGTCTTTCCCTTGAATTCCTTTTCCAGATTTTTAATAAATCGTTTCGGAACGCTGGTGTACCCTTTTACTACGAAACCGTCGATCGTTCTTTTGTTGTTTTTATTAATGTCCAGCTCTACAATAGGATAGCCGTTTTTCTGGCCTTTGTATTTGGATTTGATCCTGCTGAAGGCAAAACCGTCATTAATGTAGCTTTTATTGATGCTCTTTTTGGTAGAGTCTAAATTTTTTGTGAAAAATTCTTTCTGAATCTTTGTTTTCTGTACAATGGAATCCGAAAGGCTGACATAGGTCTGGTTAAAATTCTTTCCTTTATCGTAAATAATTTCCGTGCTGTCACCTTTTTTACGGACCTCTTTAAGCTGTGTAAAAAAATAATTGGTCTGAGCCAGGGAATCCAGGAATTTCACAGCAGACGCAGAGTCTTTTACCTTCTTTTTTACTTTTGTTTCCAGATCGGTAAGGAAATAATGCTTCTTCTGCGCCTGAACGAAAACGCAAAACAGTACAAAAAATATTTTCAGAAACAGTTTCAAACTTTAAATTTTTAAACCATTAAGTTATTTCTGAGCATTAGTTAAACTTACCGGTAGCCTGATGGTTTAAAATCATTGGGATTATATTTGTTTAAATAACTGAATTTACACCAGTTTATTATATTTCTTCATTAAATTCTCATAAGTTTCCTGTGGAAGAATCCATTTCAGGGGAACGCCAATTTTCTGTGCGAATTTACCGAAATAATAATGGGCCTTCCAACTCTTCTTCGCTAAAAGCTGATCCACATATTCCGCCACTTCGAGGGGTTCTGTTCCATCGCCGACATGGGAGTTCATCAGGGCATATACTTTATCAAAAACGTTTTTATAGGGTTCGGAAACTTTCGTGCGCACCCGGTTTTCCGTGATATTGGTTTTAATATCGCCTAAGTGTAGTGAGCACACATGGATGTTCCACGGATAGACTTCATAACGCATGGCTTCCGTCACTTTATCCAATGCTGATTTCGAAGCTGAATAGAATCCTCGGAATGGCAGTCCCATTTCGCTTCCGATGCTGGAAACATTGATGATCTGTCCGAATTTATTTTCCCGCATTTTCGGCATCACGGCACTCATCATCTGCACCGCACCTACCAGATTCAGATTAAACAGTTTTAAAATATCCTCTTTCGAAGAATCTTCCACGGCACCTACCATCCCCATTCCGGCATTGTTGATCAGGACATCGATTCTGCTTTCTGATTCCAGCACTTCGGCAATGGCATGCTGTACGGCATCGTTATCCGTAACATCCGTCGGAATTGATGTGAAATGAGAACTTTCGGTGTGCTTTCTGCTCAGCCCGTAAACCTTATGGCCTTTCTTTCCGAAATATTCGGCCAGTACAAATCCGATTCCTGATGAAGTTCCTGTAATGATGATAGTCTTTGACATGATTAATTTAAATATTGATCTGAATAGGGATAAACGAATTGTTCCCGGTTTAAATTATTAATTATAAGCTGAATTCAAACAAAATCCAGATTTGGCAAATGTAAAAAAAGAAAACGGAACTCCTTCATTTATTAATCCTGAAATATTTTAGTCTAGATACTCGGTCGGATAATAACCTGAAAATAAATTGGATCTTGATGATTTGAAAACCAAAGAAAAAGGTTTTCATGATGGTTGAAGCTTCCAAGACCGACGGAGGCGGGCATAATAGCACCATCGGGCCGCTGATGACTGAATTGCAGGATTTCGATAAGATAGTCGGAAAGGCTATGAAATTCCCTGATGAAGATAAAGAAACTCTTGTAGCTGTGTTAGGTGATTATGAGACCAGGAAGCTCAGCCTGCTGGATGGAAGCCTGGAAGAAAGCGGGGTGTTCGGAATTTCGGCACCAATGTCCTTGTCATCCAGTTTTTTACTTATAGCCCAAATTCAAAACAATTTACAGGGTCTCTGGAAATACGAAAATTTTTAACAAATACTGGCGGCCTACGGTATTCAGAAATAGAAAGCTGATTATTTTTATAGGAAAGGCTGACTTGTGATGGGCAGCCTTTCATTTATTTTAATTCAGGATTTTAATTGTTGTGGCTGATCAGGATTTTTCCAAGATCCTCCCAGAATATCGGATACGATTTTTCCACAACATTCTCGTCTTCAATATTCAATTCTTTGATCAGGCAGAACGGTGCAAAACTCATTGCCATCCGGTGATCCTGATAGGTTTTGATGGAAATATTTTCCTGCGGCTCACCGAAGCCGACCGATTGAATGGTTGAATCGGTGATTTCGGTTTCCGTTCCCAGCTTTTGCAATTCGTTGTACAAAGCCAGCAGCCGGTCGGTTTCTTTTACCCTCAGGGTTCCGAGTCCTGAAATTTCAAAAGGGATCCTCAGAGCCGAAGCCGTTACACAAAGAGTTTGGGCAATGTCTGGACAGTTGTTCATGTCCAGAACGATTTTCTCCGGAAACCTGAAATCAGGATCAGGCTGAAGCGTAAGGGCATGCTGATCTTCGGTATAAGTTGTTTTAATCCCAAAAAATGTTTCATAGATCTGCACAATGGCAGAATCCCCCTGGGTAGATGCTTTATAAAAACTTTTCAGGTGCAGGGTTTTCCTTCCCAATGCGGCCAGCGAGTAGAAATAAGAGGCAGAACTCCAGTCGCTTTCCACTTCATAAGTGACGATTGACGACTGATGATCGGTAAATGGCTCAACCCTGATGGTATTTCCGGTAAAGCCGTTTTTAATTCCGAATTTCGTCAAAATATCCAACGTCATTTCGATATAGGATCTTGATGTAATTTCACCGACAAGATTAATCTCCAGTCCGTTTTCCAGCTTTCCGGCAATCAGCAGGAGAGAAGTAATAAACTGGCTTGAAATATTGGCCGGAACATCTACGCTTTTCTCCGTGATTTTCCTTCCTGTAATTTTCAAAGGCGGAAATCCTTCATTTTCCAGGTATTCGATTTCTACGCCCAGTTTTTGCAAAGCGGTAACCAGATTTTTGATCGGCCTTTCTTTCATTCTCTTAGATCCGGTAAGAACCGTTGTCTTTCCTTCCTGAATGGAATAATAAGACGTCAGGAACCGCATGGCCGTTCCTGCATGGTGAATATCCACGGTTTCAGTGTTTCCTGAAAGGGCCTTTTTCAATAACTGCGTATCCTGCGAATTGGAAAGGTTCCCGATCTGTATATTACTAAACAGGCTTTCCAAAATCAACAAACGATTCGAAATACTCTTCGAACCGCTGATCTGTATCGTCTGGTCTGCTTTTAATTCTGATTTTTTAAGCTTCTTCATTGTTCTTCTGGGTTGGAAGTTGGAAATTATTTACAGTATAAAACTTCCGGCATTATTTTAATTTCTCATTATTCTGATGGCGGTCTCTGTCGCGATCGGTTTTGATCTTCATCTTTTTATCGAAAGCTTCCTGGAGGTTCACTCCGGTCTGGTTGGCCAGACACAATGTCACAAACAGGACGTCGGCCAGCTCTTCTCCAAGATCCTTGGTTTTATCGCTTTCCTTTTCGCTCTGTTCACCGTATCTTCTGGCAATAATTCTCGCCACTTCGCCGACTTCTTCTGTCAGCATCGCCATATTGGTCAGTTCATTAAAATAACGGACGCCGATCGTACTGATCCATTCGTCCACTTGCTGCTGGAGATTTGTAATTTCCATTAAGGTTTATGTTTTAGCTGTTCTTCGAGAACAGCGACTTTAGATTTTAAAAGATTTAACTCGTTGTCCTGATGAGCTGTATTCCCAATATTTTCAGTAAAATCAGCAAATTTTTGAAAAGCTTTCTCACGATAAGGTATACTGCAACCAATATGATAAAAGCACCTGTTTTAAAAAGATCGAAATCCATTTTTATATGTTTTTAGAAATACTGATATGCCCCAAGGGTCGGATTAGATGTTCTAGAAACATTGGCAATATCCGTAGGAACAGTTACTGCAACCGTTGTACTTCCTTTACCAATGGCCGGGGAGTTCTGTTTCACCCGCATATTCATTTTCGCTGCAAAATAATTAACGAACAGCGGATCCTGGTTTTTAAGCGATTGAATGACATTGGTATTGGTATCGAAATTGAAACCGGCTTCCGAAGTTCCGGAATATTTGATCAGGCAGTTCTGGAGCGTAAAATTGAATTGCTGCCCCGGCGTCTGCTCAAAGCTCACCGAATTATCACGGTCCGAATACACGATGCTGTTCCTTACATTAAGAATCAGAGCGCCCTGTTCCTTCGTTCCGGATTCGTTGGTCCATTCGTTGCTGGCGTACAATCCGTTCCTGTTGTAGGAATGCAGCAGATCCGAATAATTGGCAACGGTACAATGCGTCAGGTCATAATTTCCTCCTTTAAAGATGCCGATTGCCGATTCGCCGCAGTTGTTCATCACTAAATTTTTGGCATTGATCGTCGAAGCCACCGAGTAGATCCCGTATTCCTGAAAGGTGTGGATGAAGGAATTGTTGATCGTAGCGTTGGTCTGCTTCAGCTCAAGACCTCTGGAACCCCCGAACAAACGGGTATAGTTCATATTTAAGGTAGATCCGGCACTCATTTTAATGGAATTCCAGTTTTTAGGAATCGTATCATACGCCGGATCGTTCCGGTCGCCACGAAGGGTCACATTATTGGCCAGGGTACCGTTGATATTCAGGGTTGCTCCGGAAAGCACCTTCATCCCGCTGTTTTTATGGAAATACACTTTTGTGCCCTGCTGGATATTCAAAACTGCATTCTGATCGATCGTAAGATCCCCATAAATAATTTTAGCCTTATTGCTGGTCCAGTTGGTCGTGGAAGTAAGGACGTTAGGGTTGGTTGGGGTCTTAATAAAGAACTCCGCATCCTGTACCACGGAGAATAAAACTACCTGCTGCTGCCCGGCCGGGCTCTGGAACAGGACCTTGTCTTCGGCAATTGCCTGCGGTCCCGCAGCTTCCGGTGCAATTTCTACGAAAATATACAGGCTGTCTTTTTTTCTTAAAGGGACATCTTTAAAATCGTAGCCCGGTTTTCCGTCTACATTGATCTTATATAAAGAGGTCGCGCCTTTTTCCAGATGAATTCTCGGGATCAGGATGTCCTTGTCTTCGTTATTATATACTTTTACGGCGTAGGTTTCGGAGCGGACCTGGTGATATACCGTATCACAGAAAACCGTGTCCCTTGAAAAGCTCAGCTCCTGCGACGGTGCATCGAAACTGATGTCGTCTTTATTACAAGAGACCGCCATGACAAGCATCCAGAAAGAAAAAGCCAGTAATAATTTGAATTTCATCGAAATTAAAGTTTAAATAGATTTCAAATTTAACGAAAATACTTTAAATTTCTTATGAAGAAAAAATTATTGCGTCTTATTTGCAATTTCAAAAAAATATTGTATTTTTGCACCCTAAAATTAGCAGAGAAATACCATTACTATTTCGAAAGCAAACTTTAATTTTTTAAAAATTGTATTATGAAAAAAGGAATCCACCCAGAAAATTATAGACTTGTTGTTTTCAAAGATATGAGTAACGACGAAGTATTTCTTTCAAAGTCTACAGCAGAAACAAAAGACACCATCGAGTACGAAGGACAAGAGTATCCTTTGATCAAAATGGAAATCTCCTCAACTTCTCACCCTTTCTACACTGGTAAAGTGAAGTTGGTGGACACTGCAGGTAGAGTTGATAAGTTCATGAACAAATACAAAAAATTCGCTAAGTAATTTTTTGAGATTAAATATAAAAAAGTCTTCCGGATTCCGGAAGACTTTTTTATTTGTATTTTTGTTACACCTTAAATTTGAATATTAAACTTTAAACTATACTGAACGATGCAATTGGTATTTTCAGACGCCCAATACTGGGAAGATTTTCTTCCGCTTACTTTTACCCGTCCCGTAGCAGAAATGCGTTGCGGAATCCTGACTTTTTCCGAAAGATGGCAGAAAATTTTAGAGAATACGGAGGTTTCTTTCTTTACGGAAATGTACCTGCAGGGAAAATTCCCGGAACCTGAAAAAAAAGAGAGCCTTTTCCTGGTCGCCAACTTTTTACCGAGTGAAACCGTTATTCAGCAGATCAAAGACCTGAAGCAAGGGGAAGCATTGGTCTATGAAGATGAACTGATTGCTGCCAGGATCAATATGGATGGTTTCTCCCTCCAGCAGATTGAAAAAATGACCGATATTAAAGAAGAACTGGTATTCTTTAAAAAGCCAACGGATTTATTTACCTATAACCAAAAAGCAATCGATTTCGATTTTGAACTGCTGACCAAAGGCAGAACTTCTCAGGAGCTTTCTTCCACCAACGGGTTTCTGGGAGATCAAAAAGACCTGTTCATCGAAGAAGGTGCACAAATTGAATTTTCTACCCTCAATACCAGAACCGGAAAGATCTATATCGGGAAAAATGCGGAGGTGATGGAAGGCTGTATGCTGCGGGGTCCGATTGCGCTTGGAGAATCGTCTAAATTCAATTTAGGATCAAAAATATATGGAGCCACGACCATCGGCCCCCATTGTAAAGTAGGCGGCGAGGTGAACAACATCATTATTTTCGGGTATTCCAATAAAGGACACGAAGGATTTATCGGAAATTCCGTAATCGGGGAGTGGTGCAATTTCGGGGCAGACTCCAATTCGTCCAATATGAAAAACAACTACGGAAACGTCAGGCTGTGGAACTACCGGACGAAAGCCTTTGAAGACACCGGCCTTCAGTTTGCCGGCCTGATCATGGGCGACCATTCTAAAACCGCGATCAATACCCAGCTTAATACCGGAACTGTCATTGGGGTTGCCTCCAATATTTTCAGAGAAGGTTTCCCGCCGAACCTCGTGGAAAACTTTTCCTGGGGCGGTTTCAAAGACGACGAAAAATTTAAACTGGATAAAGCCTATGAAGTAGCCGGAAGAGCCATGGCCAGAAGGAATGTGGTGCTACAGGAGGAGGATAAGGCGATTTTGAAGCATGTTTTTGATACGTATTAAAATATAAAACCTCAGTATTTTCTGAGGTTTTTAGTGAATTTCTAATATTCAATTTGTTTTTCTTTATCGGTTCGGATAAGCTCCGTCTTTTCCCCTATTTGGTATAACAGATTTATTAATTGTTGGCTGATAGCAGGAGGGAACATCGATTTGAAATATTTTCTTTTACCATTATAATAAATGATTAATGTTGTTGTGGGCGCATCATGGCCTTCTTTTTTTGGAAAAGTCCACATTTTCAAATTAGATGTTTGTAAAATCTTTATCAATTGATTATATGAGTTTTCAGAAAGTATTCCTGTGAAATTTCCGGAATTAATCTTATCGTTAAATAGCTCCCGATGTATAAAAATATTTCTATTCTTATCTATTTCTAAATTAATTACAGAACAATCACCATAGCATGGTGTGGTACGGTAGATTAACTTTTCAAACGAAATCGAGTTGTCCAGGTTAAATTCCTGTTTTGTAAAAATAATCTCCTTCCTATTTCTGAAAAAATCTTTAGATAATTCAGAGGTGGGAATAAGGGTCAATTTACTTTCTGTCATCTTTTTTATGTTAAAATTATATTCAGAAACATAAGTTTTATCAGAGCCAGCCTTGGTATATTGAGTATAAAAACTTAAAGAGTCTTTGGATATCTTTAAATTTAATTGCTCCTGAGTTTCATTAGTAGACAAAACATTAGATCTGTCTCCACCCTCATTTATTTTAATAACATCGTTGTTGTTTGAAATCCATATTCCCTGAAGATGCTTATTTTGTCCATGAATATGTATTGATAGGCACAATATGATTATGTAAATTATATAAATATGATTTTTCATTCTGATTTTATTATTAATTATCAAGGGCATTTGGTTCCTTTATGATTTCCTAAGGTAGTATTTTTTTCATTACTATTTAGTTGGTATTGTGCCTGTGTTGTTGTGGCGATGCCAGTTCTTGCCATTGCTACAACTACATCATGAGGAAGATTAGGGTTATATGCTGACAATATGTTTTGTAAGGTAGTAAGAAATGGGATAAGCTGTTGATGTCCATCAATATAGGTATATCTGTTAACAACAGTACCATCTGCAGTATAGTCATATCCAACAATGACACCAGGATACTGGTCTTGAAAGGCAGTGTCACCAAGTCTAAATTTTTCGTAATCTAAAAATGCATGGATAACTTCGTGATACATTGTCACTAAGATATATTCTTTAGTCGCATTTGTCAAAACTTGATCATTTAAGCTTATAATTGCTGTAAATCCTTCTGTATTACTATGAGAAGTAAAAGTTACACCATCTATATTACCCATATTACTTCTTGATCTAAATGTAATGTTATAGTTTTCATTATTTTGAAAAATTTGTCGCATTGCATTTGCTAATTCATTATCTAGATTAGGTAGTTGCTGAACTAAACTCTCAGCACATGGATAATTTTGTAATTGACTTATTATATTATCTTCCTCGTTATTTCCCTCATCCCCACCGCCGGAATAATCGTATCCTTCGTTTCCGCCTCCCATTTCGCAGACGCCGTTTGCATTCACTATGCCTACACAGTTGTCGATAAGCTGTATACATTTGATGTAGGATCTGGTGGACCAGTGGCCGGAACCCGACGAAGGATCAGGGCTGCTTTCATTATCCGGGATCCATACCGCGATCGACTGCCTGGTACAGGAGGTTCTTTCACTTTGGGCATAAGAAGCATCCGCTTTAGCCGCCTTTTTCGTCCTGGCAAAAACAAGTCCCTGGAAAAATTCAATGTCCTGCGGATCGTTGGTGTAATAGAAGTATACTTTCCGGCCATGTCTCGGTATCTTCAGTACGGAAGTTACCCTGTCGCCGCTTACGATGGGTACGGCTACAAAGCTTTCGTCAAAGCTTTCGGACGTAGTGGCATAGTTCCAGAGCGGGGTTCCGCCGGATTTCCTGATCTCATCCTCGTTCTCTGCATAGATTTTCATTACATTCTTGATGTATTTCTCATCCTGCTTCCAGAGCGAAAGGTTGGTATATTCGTTTGATACCGGTTGACCCGATGAAGACATCTCATCATGAACACAGGAATTAAGGGTAAAAAGAAAGACCGCCATACAGGCCAGCCATGAAACAATTTTTCTCGTCATAGTCATTTTGTTTTTAATGGGTTAAATATATAAATCTTTTAATTACTCAACAAAAGTGTGAAAAACAAATGGAGAAAATACAGTAAAAATTTACTGCTTTCCGTTCTTTTTTTCTAAAAGAATTTTTTATGTACTTTTGAAGGAAATACTTTTATGCTATGACGTTAGGTGAAAAATAAAAAAAGCAAGACTTGGTAAAAACTTCACGCAGGAATACCTTGCCGAAGTCCTGCATGTTTCCCAGAAAACCTATTCCAATTTTGAGAATGATAAAACCAAACCGGATTTTCATCAGGTGGAGGATATTGCAAAGACACTTGAAATAAGTGTTCTTGATTTTTTAAGCGGAGATAGTATAACTATTAATCAGAATAACAATGAAATTGCCGTAGCTCAGAATTATGCGCCCATCACATTATCTGAAAAACTTATCGAACAATACGAGCAAAGGCTGAAGGATAAAGACACGGAGATCGAATTCCTCAAGCTGCTTCTCGGTAAAAAATAGAAACTTCAAAAATTTTGAAGTTTTTTTGTTTTTTCATGTAATGAAATGTAAAAACCGGTTGTCTTACTTATAGAAACAAAACTTATGACTCAGGAAACCTTCAGGGATACGGTATTCAGTCTCAAAAATGAGATGTATCGCTTTGCGAAAAGGTTTGTGATGAGCAGTGATGAAGCGGAAGATGTGGTGCAGGACCTGATGATCAGGTTCTGGCAGAAAAAAGAAGAGCTGGCTCAATTCGGGCACTTAAAGTCCTATGCACTGAAAGCGGTAAGAAACGAATGCCTGAATCGGCTGAAGCATCACGAGGTGAAGACTGGATTCGCCGATATGCAGCTTCACCGGTCAGAGCTTTACAGTATGGAGGTGAATAACCTGAAGGAGTACATCATCGGTTTTATCAATGAGCTTCCGGAGAAACAAAAGACGGTGATCCATTTAAAGGATGTAGAGGAATATGAAGTTTCGGAGATTGCCGGAATGCTGGAAATGGAAGAAAACGCAGTACGGGTAAACCTGATGCGGGCAAGACAAAAGGTAAAAGAGCAAATTTCACAATTGATGAATTATGAGCAAAGACAAATTTCAAGATAAATACAACGAAATCTTCCGGGACATAAAGGAAGAAAAAATGGACTGGGATTTTGAAGATTTCCTGAAGAAAGCGGAAGGCAAAAAAGATGAGGCCCAGGAAAATCAGGAAACACCCATCATCCCGATCAGTATAAAAGCAAGACCTTCATTCCCAAAATGGTTTTGGATGGCGGCCAGTGTAATCGTATTGTTGAGTGTAGGTTTTATTTTTAATATGAATCAACATTCTCAGATTGAAGACCAGGCGAAACTGGTGGAAAACCGGATCAGACAGCAGAAAAACAATTTCATCGAAGAAAACAGCGAACATCAGGAACAGGTGGCTGTAAACCCTACAAATGATTCCCTTTCCGGAGCGAAGAAAGATTCAATCTTTGAAGGTGGCAAAATAGCGGAAAAAGATGTCTTGGATGAAATCCTGCCGAAAAGGGGAAGGTTGAAAAAAGAAAGAAAGCCGAAATATGTTTATCATTCCTCAAAAGCCGATTCTACGGGCTATAAAGATTCTTACGTGATCGTAAACGGGAAAAGAATCGACAATGTGGAAGAAGCCATTAACGTGACTAAATATTCATTTCAAATATTTGCAAATAACGTCAGTGAAAAATTAGTACAGCCTAAAGTCGTTGACGACGATTATTAATTAACCTTAACCAAGATTATGCACCTGATCAGGCATCTGTAATCAAATAAAAATTGACTCATGAAAAAAGTATTCATCATATTCGCATTGGCCTTTACCCATTTTTTCAATGTGTACGGGCAGAAAGATAAAGTAGACCAGCTTTTTGATAAATATCAGGAAGTGGAGGGCGTAACGACCATTAAGATTGCCAAACCGATGTTCGGGATGCTGAGCAGTCTGGACCTGGGAGATGCAGAGCTGGACCAGATCAAGCCGCTGCTGTCTAAAATCAACGGATTAAAAGTTTTTATCGCTGAAAAACCTCAGGAGGGAAGTTCGGCAAAGAAGCAGGAGCTGGCGCAGATCAATAAAGACATCAAATCGTTCCTGAGCAACCTGAACTACAGTGAAATCATGTCCATGAACAGCAATGGGGCAAAAATTAAATTTCTTTCCGCAGAAGAAAAGAACGGCGTGCTGGATGACCTGTTGCTCAGCATCGATAACGGCGGGGAAGAAAATATCCTGATCAAGCTGGACGGAAAACTGTCGATGAACGATATCAACAAGATCATCAACTCTACTGAAACCAGGATCAACCCGGTAACCAACTCCAGAAACAACACGATTTCCGAAAATACCTCATCTTACCTGAACGGGGAAAACCGGAATGTGGCAGAGTTCTCAGGAATCCAGGTAAGCACAGGCGTGAATCTGGTTTTCAAACAGGAAGGTTCTACAAGCGTGAAGGTCATCGCCGATGCCGATAAGCTTCAGTACATCATCACCAAAGTGGAGAATGGGGTGCTGAAAGTATATGTCGATAACAAAGGACAGAAAGATTTAAAGTTCAAAAACATCAGCGTTAACGTATCGTCACCGAGGATGAATAATCTCAAAGCATCTTCCGGGGCGCTCTTCACAACCATCAGTCCGGTCCGGGAAAATAACCTGAGTATCGATGCTTCTTCCGGGGCTATGGTCAAAGGAATGTTTGATGTGGCAAATAATGCCAGGGTGGAAGCATCTTCAGGAACAAACATTAAAGTTGAGGTGAAGGCTAAAAATATGACTTTTAAAGGTTCAAGCGGTTCCGATACCAGTATTGCGGGAGAGGCGGAAACAGCAGCCTTTGACATCAGCAGCGGCGCACTCTGCAAAGGAGAGAATTTCAAGGCAGATCATGTAGAAGCAGAATCTACTTCCGGCGCAAGTCTATCGGTAAATGCATCGGATACCCTGAAAGCTAAGGCATCTTCAGGCGGTATGATCCGGTACCGGGGAAATCCTCAGATTACGTCTGATATCAGTAAAATATCCGGTGGTACTTTAAAGCAGATCAATTAATTTTTAAATACAGTTTACCATGAAAATAATAAGAACCATTTTTCTGATGCTTTGCACCATGCTGATGATGCAGTCCTGCATCGTATCTCACGGAAAAGCGAATAGGTCGTATTTTTCAGATTCCGGAAAGGAATTCAAAGGCGCAAAATTTACAAGCATCAACCTGCCGATGTTCCTCGCCAAACCGGTCATCAAAAAAGCATTGCGGGAAGACGGTGAAGACCATGAGGATGTTATCCGGATCATCAAAAAGATTTCAAAAGTGAAAGTGCTGACGGTAGAAAACGGAGACAAAGATATGCTGAGGGATTTTGCATCTTATTTAAATGACAATAATTATGAAGACTGGGCGACGATTATGCATGACGGCGACCGGATCAATATCCGGGTAAAGCAGAAAGGGGATGCCATTAAAAATATGCTGATCACCATCAATTCAAAAGAAGAGCTTTTATTCGTAGACGTAAAGGGAAACTTTACCACCGGTGATATCTCTAAAATGATTGCATCGGCATCGGATAAATAATCTTATTTGTTGATATTCAAATAAAGATCAATTGCCAAAAAAATGACTGAAACGGTGAACCATCGTCTTGAAAAGAATAAATTATTTTGTTAAGAACCATTCCGCAAGGAGTGGTTTTTTGATTTAAATCATTGATTATTAAGTTTTATTTAAACTATTAAAATGAATTTTCGTATTCCGATAAAATACCTTAATTTTGCAAGAAAGTAAAGATGTCTATTCATAACAAAATTGTAGAGACAGCCATCACTTTCGATGACGTGCTTCTAGTCCCTTCTTATTCAGAAGTTTTACCTAACCAGGTTTCCTTAAAATCAAGACTTACCGACAAAATTACGCTGAATGTTCCGATTGTTTCCGCTGCAATGGATACGGTAACGGAAGCTGAACTGGCGATTGCCCTGGCAAGAGTGGGAGGCTTAGGTTTCATCCATAAAAATATGACCATTGCCGAACAGGCTGCCCAGGTAAACCGGGTAAAACGTTCCGAAAACGGAATGATTTCCGATCCTGTAACGCTTTCCAAAGAAGCTACCCTGGGAGAAGCGAAGGAGCTTATGGCAAAATACAAGATTTCAGGACTGCCGGTAGTGGATGCTGAAAATGTATTGATTGGGATCATTACCAACCGGGATGTAAAATACCAGGAAAACCTTGGAATGAAGGTGGAAGAGATCATGACCAAAGAAAACCTGATCACTTCCGATAAAAATACCAATCTTGAGAAAGCCAAGGAAATCCTTCTTAAAAACAGAGTGGAAAAGCTTCCGATCGTGGATGCTGAAAATAAGCTGGTAGGTTTAATTACCATCAAAGATATTGATAACCAGCTTGAATATCCGAATGCCAATAAAGATCAGAACGGAAGACTGATCGTTGGAGCAGGAGTTGGGGTTGGAGAGGATACTTTGGAAAGAATTGAAGCCCTGGTAAAAGCCGGCGTGGACATCATCGGTATCGATTCGGCGCATGGGCATTCCAAAGGCGTTTTAGATAAAATTTCAGAAATCAGAAAAGCCTATCCGGATCTGGATATCGTAGGCGGAAATATTGTAACGGCTGAAGCGGCTAAAGACCTGATTGAAGCCGGTGCAAACGTTCTTAAAGTGGGAGTCGGACCTGGTTCTATCTGTACGACAAGAGTAGTAGCAGGTGTAGGGGTTCCCCAGCTGTCTGCGATTTACAACGTGTACGAATATGCCAAAACCAAAAATGTTGCGGTCATTGCTGACGGAGGAATCAAGCTTTCCGGAGATATTGTAAAAGCGATTGCGAGCGGGGCAGGTGCAGTGATGTTGGGATCACTTCTGGCAGGAACGGATGAGGCCCCGGGAGAAGAAATTATTTTCCAGGGTAGAAAATTCAAAACCTATCAGGGAATGGGAAGTCTTTCTGCGATGAAGAGAGGCGGAAAAGAAAGGTATTTCCAGAGTGAGGCTAAAAAATTCGTTCCGGAAGGAATTGAAGGGAGAGTACCGAGCAAAGGAAAGCTGGAAGACGTTATTTTCCAGTTAACCGGAGGCCTGAGAGCCGGAATGGGATACTGTGGTGCTAAAGATGTGGAAGCATTACAGACAGAAACCAAAATGGTGATGATTACCGGAAGCGGATTAAAAGAATCCCATCCTCACGATGTGATCATCACACAGGAAGCTCCAAATTATTCTTTGTAAATTATATTTTAAAATATATCGTAAAGCTGTTCAATAAATAATTGAGCAGCTTTTTTTATTTCCTATTGTAATTCATTCATAGCCTACATTAGTAGTTTGTTAATTAATAGTTGATTCAATTAGTCTTACATAATATCATGACTAAAAATATATAATAATAAAGATTCACAAAATAAATTCTAGGGATATATCGTTTAAAAGTTTATTAATTCGTTATAATGAAAAGTGATTAATTAAAGAATAATAAAAAACGAATAATAGTATATAATAATTTGTAAATTTGACAACTTAAAATATTAAGAAAAATGAAGAGAACATTACTTTATGGCCTTATGCTCTTTTCTTTATCACTAACTGCCCAACAGAAAAATAAAATCTGTGGTTTTGATGAAGAAGTAGCTTTACAGGACAGGCAGAATCCTGGCATGAGAGAGGCATTTGAAAAAATTGTTAACAGAATTAAAGCAGAAAAGAAAAACAATCCTTCTGCTGAATCGGCTAAACTTGTGAATGGAGTTTATGAAATTCCGGTAGTCGTTCATGTTATTTATCCTAATGGTGCTTCAGTTGGAAGTGCTTATAACAAATCTGATGCTCAGATACAGACATGGATAGAGAATGCAAATAAAATGTATGCTGGAACTTATCCTTGGCCAGCTAACGGAGTACCTGCTGACTTTGGTCAATCTGCTGTATTTCCGATCAAACTTGTTTTAGCCAAAAGGACACCAGACTGTCAGCCTACTAACGGAATTGTCAGATATAATGGAGGGTCATTGACTAACTATAATACTTATGGTATGGCCTATCAGACAACTAATGGAGCAAGCAGAGCTTCTATTAAAGGTTTAGCTCCTCACTGGCCTGAAGCCTCGTATTTTAATATCTATGTCATCAGTACTTTTGATGGAAGTACGTCGCCAAATTCTGGTCTGATGGGATTTGCTGCTTTTCCTAATAATTTTGATTCGAACTATGAGTCTTTCATGAAATCAGGAGTTGTTACCAATGCACATGATACAACATTCGCTCATGAATTCGGTCATGCTATGGGATTATACCATACTTTCGATGGAGGAAATTATGCTGCTGTTCCCGGTGATGTAGATTATTGTCCACCAACTACCGGGGTATGTGAAAATGATGATGATGGTATCTGTGACACAGAATGGGCAGGAAGCGGCTATACGCTTTGGCCGGTACCATCAAATTCTGAAATTAATCCTTGTACAGGCACTAACTACCAGGGAGTACAGTATAATATGATGAATTATTCTAATTCACTTGCACAAAAATTCACGGCTGGGCAGGGTGAAAATATTGATAACTTTTTCATGCTGTTTAGAGGAAGCCTAACAACTTCGAAAGGAGCAACTGCTTTACCCACTAACGCTGCTCCTTCTATTGTACCGGTTGCATCTGCATGTAATCCTACAGGGATGACAAGTGCTGGAAACTATCTTGCAGGTCCTACAGCTGTTAAATTGGGACAAATTAATAATGAATCGCCAGGATATTGGCAGGCTCATGCGAACTATTATGTAGACTACACTTTGAACGGTTGTCTTGCTAATGCTCATACTTCTTTAGTAATAAATCAACAGCAGACTGTTACTGTAGAATTTGTAAAATTAACAAATGCTAATCAATCAATCAGAGTATGGATCGATTATAACAATAACGGAACATTTGAAACTTCGGAATTGGTAGCGTCAGGAAATAATGTGGCTGCCGGAGCTAGTGGCTTCGGAAGTTTTACAGCTAATTTTACACCACCGTCAACTGCTGTAATGAATACTCCTCTTCGTATGAGAGTGTTAGCTGATATGAACAGTACAAGCTCATACTCACCTTGCGGACAACTTGGATCCGGTCAAATTGAAGATTATGCCGTAACCTTAATTTCATCTGCGCTTGCTACTAATGAAACTAAAGCAGATAATGATGATTTGGTAATTTACCCGAATCCTGTTGTAAGTGGAGATAACGTATTTGTTAAAGCAAAAAATGGAAAGGACCTTAAAATTTCTATTTCCGATATATCCGGTAGATTAATTGCTAATCCGTCTGTAACCGGAGAAGGAAAAGATCTTTATAAAATCAATCAGCATCTTGAAAAAGGAGTGTACATGATCCAGATTTCAAATGGTAAGAACAGTAAAACCTCCAAACTGATCGTTAAATAATATATTGTTGATTATTACAGATGCTTAATCAAGCAATAATGTAGAAACAAGCTTCACAGCAGAATTCGGTAATGTTAAAAGAATTTGTTTCTATACAGGCATTCATTTCACGATGTGATCATATGCGTAAAGTTTCGAATTATTCTTTGTAATAATTGATCAATAAATAGAACTAAGGCTGTTTCATTTGAAGCAGCCTTAGTTATTTTCAATTGGATCAGCCATAAGCTGACCGAGTAATTATAATGATTTTTCAGAAAGGATTCAGGCTCATCATTTAATCTTCCGGTATCTGAATTTCTGTTTGATAACGTAGTTTAAAAACCTTCCTTTGGACTGTACGGTTCTGAACCGTTCAAAAATATCCTCCGGCACCTCCAGGTAATCGTACGCCGCTCCTGACTGATATGTAATTCTCAAAGTCTCAGTTTGCGGAAAATAGACATACGTATGGATTACTGATGAGGGCATACTGGATCCGGTACAAAAAATATTCCTTTATCAATAAATAACCACCGCCAGACAGCGATGGTTATAATGCACTGCTTTAAGAAACTTATTTATTTACCCAAATGATCCTTGAAATCATCAATCCGGAAATCGGTTAGGGCATTTCCTTTTTCTACCTTTTCCTTGGCGTACAGGCGGAAATCGTTTTCTGTCTTTTCCAGGAGATAATCGTAAGGCCCGACGTGGGAAATCAGTTTTACCAGCACCGGCGAAATTTCAAGGCAGATGAAAAGCCCCATGATAAAAGTGGCTGCCAGTCCGATGATGGCAGAATTTTTACCCAGTTCGTCTAGTGCCTGCAGTCTTGCGGCAAAACCATTGAATCGATCTTCAAACGTTTCTGTAGATTTTCTCTCTGTTTCCAGATTGGTATAGACTTTTGAAATTTCCTTATCCAGATATTCCAGGCGGGGCGCGGCCTGTTGCCTGTAATTTTCAAGATCCTGTCTTCTCTGTTCTTTCAGCTCCTGCTTACGCTTGGCATTCGGGCCGAAACCTTCTTTACCGCTGGTTAAGCCGGATTGTTTTCCCAGGATTTCTTTTTCCAGCTCTACTGATGCAGAGTCATATGATTTCTGGTAACCGGCAATCTTGTCGGCAATCTGTTTCTTCTCGGTTTCGAAAGGGCCGCTTTGCTGAAGGATCCTTCCGCTCATTTCGCCCTGAAGCTGTTTTTTATTCCTTTGGATAATGGTGTTCAGCTGTTTGTTCACTTCTTTTTCAAAAATTTTAAGCTCCAAAGGTTTAGAAATGATAATCCCCAAGAAAGTAGCCAGGACTAATCTTGGAATAGCCATTAATACCTGGTTCCACCAGGTTCCTGTTTTTTTGATGGAAGAAACGATGTAACGGTCCAGGTTGAAGATCATCAGCCCCCATAAAACTCCGAAACCGATGGCGGTCCAGATGTCATCAAATACCGTATACATCGCATACCCTGCAGATAGTGTAGCGAAAACAGCAGTGAAAAGGACGATGCCGCCGATGCCTGCGAATTTATTCCATTCGCTGGGCGTTTTTCTTAAAATATGAATGTTTCCTCCGGAGCAGACCATCAGGAACTTCTGGAACCAATTGATGTTATGATTCGATTGATTTATAGTTTGTTGGTTGTTTTTCATGACAGAAAATTTATACAAAGGTACTACTAAAATCCATACCAATGTAAAAGATAGTATTATGTTTTACCAAGTATATCTTTCAAATATGTTATTTCATTGTCAGTCAGAAAGTTAAATTTATTAAAGAAAATATTCTTATCTTTAAATAACAATCATTAAAAATTTAAATATGAAAAATGCAATCAGTTTTTCCCTGGTATGCCTTACACTGGCTTTAACTTCATGTAAAAAAGAGAACAAAATTGATGATGATCTAAAAGAAGTAGCAGCCAATATTAACAAAACGACGCCACAGGTTCTGGCCGACGGTGTCCGTCTTGACAGTGTTTCGGCACAGCCCGGTAAAATTTTCAGGTACAATTATACTTTAACGGATGATGCAAGGGAAGGAGTAAGCCCTGAGCAGATCGAAGTTTTCAAGACTTCAGCCAAAGAGGGTGCTTTGAGGGTAATCAAAACATCTCCTGAGATTAAGGAATTCCGTGACAATGATGTGACGATGGTCTACACTTATTATGATAAAAGCGGTAAGAAGACCGCAGACTTTAAAATCACGCCGGAAGAATATAAAACGAAATAAATTCTGAAGGAGAGTAAAAATCCCGCAAATAGTATATTCTGCGGGATCTTTTTATTTTAAACGTTCGGGGTTCTGCTTCAGGAAACTTTCCCAGCCCGTGTAGGATTTGGTATCGGCAATCGTTCCTGAATTGAAATGGTGACAGACCGCTACGGCCAGACCATCGGAGGCATCAAGGTATTTGGTTGGGAATTCTTTCAGCTTAAAAAGGTTCTGCAGCATTCCGGCCACCTGCTCTTTGCTGGCATTTCCGTTTCCGGTAATGGCCATCTTTATTTTTTTCGGGGAATATTCAGTAATCGGAATATTCCGGTAAAGGCTGGCAGCCATCGCCACGCCCTGAGCCCGTCCCAACTTCAGCATACTTTGGACGTTTTTACCGAAGAAAGGAGCTTCCAGGGCCACTTCATCCGGATGAAATTCATCAATCAGTGCCAGGGTCTTATCAAAAATATATTTAAGCTTGGTTTCGTGGTTGGGATATTTATGAAGCAACAGTTCATGGATAGATACCATTTCCATTTTGCCTTTTTTCACGGAAATAATTCCAAAACCCATAACCGTCGTTCCCGGGTCGATTCCTAAAATAATCTTCTCTGCAATCATTGCGTCAAAGATAAGGCTTTCTGCATTTCTTTATCAGAATATTTTCAACTAAGAAATTAGTTCCTCAATTTAATCATCATTAAAGATCAAACAAATTTACATACATAAGAAAATTATGCATATATTTACAAGGTATAAAAGTTGTGATATTGAAAAAGAACAGTCTTTATAAAGGGACGCTGCAAAACATTATTCTGAAGCTGCTGGCAAAAGAAGTAAAGATGTATGGATATCAGATTACCCAGCGGGCAAAGGAACTTACCCAGGGTGAACTGGAAATGACGGAAGGTGCCTTATATCCACTTCTTCATAAGCTAGAAGCGGAAGGAATGATTACTTCCGAAATCCAGAAAATCAATGGGAGAGACCGGAAATATTACCTTCTAACCGACAAAGGAAAAAGGCAGCAGGCGGTACAGGAGGAGGAAATGAAAAGTTATCTCATTCATCTCAATACAATTTTTAATATATGATATCATCAGACCAGGAAAACCAGATTACCGTCTATCTTATGTCAAGAAGATTATCTCCGCAAATTCTTATGGAGGTTAAGGATCATTTTATGATGCAGATTACCGGTTTAATGGAAGACAGTAATATCAACTTTCAGGAAGCCTTTTTAACAGCCCGGATGAGCTGGCAGAAAGAACTTGAAATGGTAAAGGCAGACTTTTTTTCATTCAGGAAAATAGCGAGGATAGAGAAGGCGCTTTTGCAGAAAAGATTTAATAAAATTACCTTTACCGCATTACTCGTTTCAGTTATCTTGGCAGGTGTTTATGTATTGTCAGGTGAAACTTATTTTTATTTCCAGATTTCCGCCTTGCTTGCGTTTTTTGCGATCGTCCTGTTTGGAATTCTTTCAGGGAAAGTAAAATTCATTGAATATCAGCGAATCAGTTTTCATCCCTTAATTATAAGAAACATGCTCCTGGGTATGCTCATATTTCCGGTAGGATGTTATTTTTCAGGAGAATTTGAATTCTGGAAACCGGTCTGCAACCAGCTGGTTATTTTTTATTCGCTGACGATACAGATTCAGCTGCTTTATTTCAGGATCAAAAAAATCAATGTTCTTGTTCAATAAATTTTAAACACCATTACATATGTTTTCAGAACAACAGGAACAGGCCGTAACCGATTATTTAATTCTTCATAAACTTCCGCTGGATATCCTGCTGGAAGTAAAAGATCATATGATTTCCCAGGTTGCAGAAATTCAGGCTGAAGAAAATAAGAGTTTTGAAGAAGCTTTCCATCAGACGCAGAAATTGTGGGAAAGCGAATTCCGGATGACAAAATATCCCGTTTTCTACGCGGAGGAGATTCCGGTCATTGTTAAAAAAATTGTTAAGACAAGAAATACTCACCTTCTTAAAAAATCGCTTCTTATAGGATTGGTCTCGTTAGCCATCAGCTTTGTTTTGATTTACCTGGCCAATGATGTAGATCAATATACAGATCTTTTCAGAATACAAAACGGTTTGTTTATAGTTATTCCTGTCATAGTTTGGGCTATCAACTATAAAATGCTGAATTACATCAGATACGATCATAAATATGAGGGGAAACTGTTCTACACGATGTATCAGCAAAATGCAGCCCTTACCTTGTCAATGATCGGACTGATGGCGCAGATTATTGTGAAAGAAGGAAAATATCCGTACTTGTTTTTCAGGGAGCATAATGATGATGAAATAGGATACGTATTGGTAACGTTGCTTTTGCCTTATATTGTGCAGGTAATGATTATCTTTGTGATGTTGAGTTTCTTTGAGCATAAAAAATCACTGGTCCGGATAGAGCGGTTTCTTAACGCCGGATAAATCACATTTTCATTTGTTCTTCTTCATTCATTGATGATAGGGTGTTTTCAAGATCATCCGTAATTCTTTTAATTTCTGAATGGGGTCTGAAGATATATCCTTTGCCTTTTTCTTCATCTGCAATATTTGATAAAATGATAACTGAAGTTTTTGTTTTGGGATAAAAAATATTTAGCGACGGGGATCCTTTGATGTAGCCGCTGTGGAAAAATGCATCAGGTTTCCCTGTATTGGCCATGATCCCATAACCATAACCCATCTTTCCGAAAATAGGGTGGTGTCTTTCAGCGCTCTTGGTTTCAAATTTTCTGATGGTTTCAGCATTCAGGATTTTTCCACTGTATAAAGCATTGTTCCATTGGTGGAGGTCCTCAATGGTCGATAAAACCCCGCCTGCAGGAATTCCGATGGCCTTGCTGCCCAGCCTTTCGGGCATATTCTTTACCTTCTCATATACTTTGCCATTACCCAGGTAAGCTCCGGCAAATTTTTTTTCCGTATTTTTAAACGATGTTCCTGTAAAAGAATGATCCATGCCTGCCTTCTTAAACAATTCAGACATATTTTTGTCAAACGGCTTCCCCGTAACTTTTTCTACAATTTTCCCCAAAGCATTAAATCCGTCATTGGAATAGAGAAAATCCGTACCGCTTTTAAAGCGGAGCTTCTCACCCATTATATTCAGTCCCGAAGTATGATTTAAAAGCTGGTGAATGGTAATGTTTTTATAAGTATTGTTCTGAAATTCATGCAGATATTTTGAAACTTTATCCTCCAGCCTCAACTTTCCCTGTTCCATCTGAAGCAGGATAAGAACGGCCGTAAACTGTTTGCTCACGGATCCGATGGCAAAAACCGTTCGGTCATCAATTTTAACCTGATTTCTGAAGTCGGAAAATCCCTGATCTTTCCGGTACAGTTCTACGGAATCTTTAAAGACTGCCACACTTCCGTTGAACTGATGTTTTTTAAAAACCGAATCGATTTGATTTTTAAGAAGGTTTTTCTCAAAAGCAATAACCGTGCTGTCAATAATTGCTTTTTTATCGACCATTCTGGTAGTGATTTCCTGCTGGCTTTGCTGACAGGAAATTAAATGGAAGAGTAAACCGACTATTAAAAAGACAGAAAAGGATTTTTTAGGCATTTATTGTTTTCCATTTTTAAGCAAGATGCATGCCTTCAGGAAATCCATTTTGGGTTTATGTATCTCGTTATTTTGCTTTCAGATCACAGAACCAGAAAATATAGTCTTCATTATCTTCATCGTCACCGGATTTAGGTTTCGGGTAGGTCTTCTTCACCGTTTCTCCGATTTCAAAACCAATTGGATTTTTAAAAACAGGCCCGTCAAAAGTGAAGGTATGGAATTCACCGTTTTCACCGCAGGGATCGATATCTGCCGGCAGATCCCGCAAAAAGTCCTTATCGATAATCCGTCCCGCAAAACTTTTGTTGAGATAGCTTTCATTCACGCAGGTAACAATAGTTTTAAAGCCCAGATCCAGGAATTCATGAATGAGGTCTGTCGTATTGATTTTCCATAAAGGAAAAACACCTTGCATCCCGATAGACTGCAGCTGATCTTCCCGGTATTGCCTTAAATCTTCCAGAAAAATATCGCCGAAGACCGAATGGGTAATGCCCTGATTTTTAAATTTACTCATAGTCCTAAACAAGAGCTCCTGGTATTCTTCCATCGAAGGTTCGGCCGGAAGTTCCAGTTTAACAAGCGGCAATCCTAAGCTTTCCGCCTGTTTTTCCAGTAGCGAAACGTGAACCCCATGCATGGAGATTCTCTGAAATTCTTTATTAACGCTGGTCAGAAGGGAAGTAATTTCAACCCGGTTTTCCTGTAAAATCCTGTAGAGGGCCAGGGCAGAATCTTTGCCGCTGCTCCAGTTAAAAATGGCTTTAGGGTTCATGTCTTAAACTTGGAAAATGTTAAATAAAAATCCCGGAACAAATTTATGTTCCGAGATTTTATATTTTTTAAATTTTATTTTAAATGTACATTCTTTTCTTCCTCTTTGGCTTTATCTAAAGCTTTCCTTACACCTTGTACTGAGTTCTCATAATTATTATCTTTCCATTTTTTAAGTACTTCATTTTTCATATTCATATCAGATAGGACGAGACTTTGATCTGTTAAATTGATTAGGCTTGTATTTAAAAGGACATGTGCCATTTTTCCGGTTTCAATCATTCCATAATATGAAATCATGAAGCCATAGCTGACATCTGTTATTAATAGCTCGTCCACATTATATTTGTTTTTAAAGCTGCTAAAATCATAACGTGAATATTTTTTACCTTCGGTTTTCGGTCCTTCAAATTTAGGAGCTGTTTTCGGATCAAATACTTCATCAATAATCACAACTTCTTTACCTCTTGATTTCAATATCTCAGAATATAAACTAATTAATTCTTCTTTAGGTTTAATTCTTTCTCCAATTACATTCAGCCCTTCCTGATATTTGTCTCCCGAAGTAACAGCCATATCTAAAAGCCCTTGAGATCCTTCTTTATATTTTGCCGGAGCTCCTGAATTAATTAAAATACCAACTTTCGACGGTTGACTCCAATATTCCGGTGTCAAAGCTACTTTTGGAAGACAGCTTGTTAGTAAAGTTAATGCTGCAAAAACAAGAAATAATTTTTTCATAGTTATTTTAAATTTGGCGCAAAACTATAAAAAACTCTTGAAGGAAAACAGGCTTTGTAAAAAATTAACCTTTTAATAAACAAAAAACCTCAAAGAAAATTCTCTGAGGTTTACTTTATAATTTTTAAAACAGTTAGTTGTAAAAATTGCCTGTCCGGCTACGGACTACATATTTCTTCTGTACTTACCGCCTACTTCAAACAAAGCATTGGTAATCTGCCCGAGCGAACAGTATTTCACGGCATCCATCATCACTTCAAATAAATTCTGCTGGTTGATGGCGGCGTGCTG
This sequence comes from Chryseobacterium sp. SN22, assembly GCF_008329705.1. Lineage (GTDB taxonomy): Bacteria > Bacteroidota > Bacteroidia > Flavobacteriales > Weeksellaceae > Chryseobacterium. The sequence goes on from NZ_VTSX01000007.1 coordinate 29,119, forward strand.
CAGGGTTTTCAGGGCTGCTTCCGACTGATCGGCATTGGATTTCTGGAAGTTATGGAGCATTTCGATCTGGGCCTGCTTTTCTTCTTCGGTAGAACGGATGACTTCTCCCGGGCGGACCGTCGGCGAACCGTCTTTTCCTAAGAAGGTATTCACCCCGATGATCGGGTATTCACCGGTATGCTTCAGCCATTCGTAATGCATGGATTCCTCCTGGATCTTGGAACGCTGGTACATGGTTTCCATTGCTCCCAGAACACCGCCTCTTTCGGTAATACGGTCGAATTCTGCGTAAACGGCTTCTTCTACCAGATCCGTCAGTTCTTCGATGATGAAGGAACCCTGAAGCGGATTCTCATTTTTCGCCAGCCCTAATTCTTTATTGATAATCAACTGAATCGCCATGGCTCTTCTTACAGACTGTTCCGTAGGAGTGGTAATCGCTTCATCATAAGCATTGGTGTGGAGTGAGTTACAGTTGTCGTAAATCGCATACAAGGCCTGTAAAGTCGTCCGGATATCGTTGAAATCAATTTCCTGCGCGTGAAGCGAACGTCCGGAAGTCTGGATGTGGTATTTCAGCATCTGGCTTCTTTCGTCAGCTCCGTATTTCAGCTTCATGGCTTTGGCCCAGATTCTTCTGGCCACACGCCCGATCACCGAATATTCAGGATCGATCCCGTTGGAGAAGAAGAAAGAAAGGTTAGGAGCAAAGTCATTGATGTCCATTCCTCTGGAGAGGTAATATTCCACATACGTAAACCCATTGGCTAAGGTGAACGCCAGCTGGGAGACCGGGTTGGCTCCTGCTTCTGCGATGTGATAACCGGAAATGGAAACCGAATAGAAGTTTCTTACTTTTTCTGTAATGAAATATTCCTGAACGTCGCCCATTAATCTTAAGGCAAATTCAGTAGAGAAAATACAGGTATTCTGTGCCTGGTCTTCCTTTAAAATATCAGCCTGAACGGTTCCACGAACGGTGGCAATGGTTTTGGCCTTGATTTCGGCGTATATTTCGGCAGGAATAATTTCATCACCAGTGATTCCCAAAAGTTTTAAGCCCAACCCGTTGTTGGAAGGCGGCAATTCGCCGTTGTATTTCGGCCTTTCCAGTCCTTTGTCATCAAATTTCTCCTTAAGCTTAGCCTCAACCTTAGATTCAAGATTGTTTTCAATAATGTATTTTTCAACATTCTGGTCGATAGCTGCATTCATGAAGAAAGCGAGGAGCATCGGGGCCGGACCGTTAATCGTCATGGATACGGAAGTCAGTGCATTCACGAGATCAAACCCGGAATACAACTTTTTAGCATCATCCAGAGTTGCAATTGAAACCCCAGCATTCCCGATTTTACCGTAAATATCCGGCGGCAGGGCAGGGTCCTGGCCATAAAGCGTTACCGAGTCGAAAGCGGTGGACAGGCGTTTGGCCGGCATTTCCGCAGATACATAATGGAATCGCCGGTTGGTTCTTTCCGGGCCGCCTTCTCCGGCAAACATCCTTGTCGGATCTTCTCCGGTTCTTTTGAAAGGATAAATTCCTGCGGTGTAAGGGAAGCCTCCCGGAAGGTTTTCCTGGCCTTTCCATTTGATCAAATCACCCCAGTCGGTATATTTCGGCAAAGCGATTTTCGGAATTCTAAGATGCGATAAAGATTCGGTTGAGGTTTCCACCTTGATTTCTTTTCCTCTTACAAAGTAAGAATAAAATTCTTCATGGAATGCTTTTTTGGTATCTTCCCAGCTATTCAGGAAGTCAATGTTTTCCTGTTGCAGCTCTTTTTCAGCTTTCTGGTATTCTGCGTCCAAAGCTTCACTGGAAATAATTTTTTTTACGCCTTCGATATGATACATCGTTCTGGCCAGTGCAGCCTGTTTCTCAACATTCGCATCGTACTGCCTGTTATTTTCAACAATTTCAGAAAGGTAACGTACTCTTTTCGGCGGGATAATCGTTACTTCATCTGTAATTTCCTGTTCCACAAAACCCTGTAGATTTAACTCAGAATATTTCTCATTAACTTTTTCAACCAATCTGTTGTACAACTCGGTTGTTCCATGGTCATTGAACTGCGAAGCTTTTGTAGCGTAAACCGGCATTTCGTCCAGCGGCTGTTCCCAGAGCAAATGGTTTCTCTGAAACTGTTTTCTCACCGCCTGAAGGGCATCCAGAGCACCGCGTTTGTCGGATTTATTTAAAGCAACCAGATCGGCGTAGTCCAGCATGTCGATTTTTTCCAGCTGCGTGGACGCTCCGTATTCAGGCGTCATCACGTACATGGAAACATCCGCAAAATCCGAAACTTCCGATCCCGATTGTCCGATCCCCGAAGTTTCCAGGATAATAACGTCAGGATGAGCCAGTTTAAGTACGTTCAGGGCCGATTGGATGAATGGGGAAACGGAAACGTTGTTTTCCCTGGTGGCCATTGAACGCATATAAACCCTCGGATCGTTAATGGCGTTCATCCGGATCCGGTCACCCAAAAGGGCACCTCCCGTTTTCTTCTTGGAAGGGTCGATGGAAATAATGGCAATTTTTTTATCCGGGTTTGAACGCAGGAAACGTCTTACCAATTCGTCGGTTAATGAAGATTTTCCTGCTCCGCCGGTTCCGGTAATCCCGATGATCGGGATATTCAGGTCTTTTGATTTTTCATCAATCGCCTGTACCAGTTCAGGTTTTTCTTCAGAGAAGTTTTCCACTGCTGAAATAATTTTAGCAATGCTGGTAGGGTTATCGAAGCTGATGGCATCAAGATCCTGAGCCGCTGTTTCTTTTCCGGTAGCGAAATCCGATCTCTGAACCAGATCGTCGATCATCCCCTGAAGGCCAAGCTCACGGCCGTCATCCGGGGAATAGATCCGGTCGATTCCGTAATCCATCAGTTCTTTGATCTCTTCCGGCAGGATCACCCCGCCGCCGCCGCCGAAGATTTTAATCTGTGGGGAATTTTTTTCGCGTAGAAGATCATAGATGTATTTAAAATATTCATTGTGCCCGCCCTGATAAGAGGTTAGGGCAATGGCATTGGCATCTTCCTGAATGGCGGTATTCACCACTTCCTCAGCCGATTTATCGTGTCCGAGGTGAATTACTTCGCATCCTGTTCCCTGGATCACACGGCGCATGATATTGATTGCTGCATCGTGGCCGTCGAACAACGAAGCAGCCGTCACGATTCTTACTTTATTGTTTGGAGTATATTTTTGGGTTTCCATAAAAATCTAGAAAATTTCTGAATTTTCAAATATAATAATAAAATAGAAACCGGGTGTTTAATAATAACAATCTGTATTTCAGTTAATTAATTTAAATCGATTAATTAATGGGCCAACCATTAAACTAACATTTGTTAGAAACCATCAGAGTTCAAAGAGGTTACGTGAATTTCATCCGGATCGTTTATGATTTCAAATTAAAAATTCTACTTTTGCATCTTATTATCAGGATATGAAAAAGGCACTGCTGTATTTTGCACTGGGAACGGTTTTAAGTTTTTTAATCAATTATCTTTTTTACAGTTCGAAAAACATCGGCCTGGATATTTTTTATGCGCTTGCCTTTGGTTTTGCCTGGGGCGTGGCCTACTACCTGGATACCCCTGAATTTACACTGCCTCAGAAACTGGGGTTGTCTTTTTTGGCGATGGGCCTGCTGGTTCTTATCGGCACTCTGATCTTTACCCTCGAACTGGCGATTCCTTCGATCCTTAAGTTTTCAACAGTATTCGTAGCCTATTATCTTATTGCAAGCTTCAGGGCGAATAAGACGCTCCGCCGTTAATTTCCATTCTGATTTCTTATGTAAAGTATAAACTGTAGGCTAGGCTATATATTCCTTACTTCCAATTTGTCCAGTTGATCAATTCTAACGATCTTTTTTTCAATTAATAATACCCGTTAAAAGGAAATGTGCTGAGATTAAATAAAATATGTTTTTGCGTTCCGGAAATAATTTGTACCTTTGCACACCCTTTTAGGGGAAATTATGTTTAATCTTTAACTAAAACGTGTGAATACATTAAGTTACAAAACTGTTTCAGCGAACAAAGCTACTGCTAATAAAGAATGGGTTGTGGTAGACGCTGAAGGACAGCCGTTAGGAAGACTAGCTTCTACGGTTGCAAAGATTTTGAGAGGTAAGCACAAAACGAATTACACACCTCACGTAGATTGTGGTGATAACGTAATCGTTTTGAATGCTGGGAAAGTTACTCTTTCCGGAAACAAGTGGAACGATAAGACGTACATCTGGCATACCGGTTATCCTGGTGGACAGAAGTCTATGACAGCTCTTGAACTTCAGAAAAAAGATTCTTTAAAAGTATTGGAAAAATCCGTAAAAGGGATGCTTCCGAAAAACAGATTAGGATCTGCATTGCTTAAAAACCTTTATTTGTATGAAGGAACTGAGCACAAGCACGAAGCTCAACAGCCGAAAACAATTAATGTTAACGAATTTAAATAATTAAATTATGTCTATAGTTCACAAAATCGGAAGAAGAAAAACTTCTGTAGCCAGAGTTTATGTAAAGCCAGGAACTGGTAACATTACAGTAAACGGTAAAGATGCTGCAACTTATTTCTCTACAGACGTGATGGTTTACAAATTGAACCAGCCGTTTATCCTTTCTGAAACTGTTGGTCAGTATGACGTTACCGTAAATGTTTTCGGTGGTGGGAATACAGGTCAGGCAGAAGCTATCAGATTAGGTATTTCAAGAGCTTTATGCGAAATCAATGCTGAGTTCAGATTGGCTTTGAAACCTGCAGGTTTACTTACGAGAGACGCAAGAATGGTGGAAAGAAAGAAGCCAGGTCAGAAAAAAGCAAGAAAGAGATTCCAATTCTCAAAACGTTAAGATTTGCTGTTGGCGAATGGCTTTTAGCCGTTGGCTTCAGGAATTTATTAAATTTTATTTAAACTTAATCTTGGTGAAAAGCCAATTGCTATAAGCAAGAAGCCAGACGCCCTATTGCCCGTTACGTTTAGCATCCAAACGCTTCTCCCATCTAAAGAAGTTGTTGATTGTTTAAAAGACGGAAAGTAAACTAACAAAAACAGAAAACATGGCAAAAGCAAATGTAAAAGACCTTCTAGAGGCTGGCGTACACTTCGGTCACATGACCAGAAAGTGGAATCCAAATATGGCTCCATACATTTTTATGGAGAAAAACGGTATTCACATTGTAGACTTACATAAAACAGCTGTTAAATTGGATGAAGCGTGCAGCGCTTTGGAAAAATTAACTTCTGCAGGTAAAAAAGTTCTTTTCGTAGCGACTAAGAAGCAGGCGAAAGAAGTAGTGGCAAAACACGCTGCTGAACTGAATATGCCTTATATTACAGAAAGATGGCCGGGAGGTATGTTGACGAATTTCGTTACCATCAGAAAGGCTGTAAAGAAAATGAACTCTATCGACAAAATGAAAAAAGACGGTACGTTCGAAACTTTATCTAAAAAAGAAAGACTACAGGTAGACAGACAAAGAGCTAACCTTGAGAAAAACTTAGGTTCTATCTCAGACATGGTTCGTCTTCCTTCTGCAATCTTCGTTGTAGATATCATGAGAGAACATATCGCTGTAACGGAAGCTAAGAAATTAGGCATCCCGGTTTTCGGTATTGTTGATACCAACTCTGACCCAAGAAAAGTAGACTTCGTAATCCCAGGAAACGATGATGCTTCAAAATCTATCGATATGATCTTAAACATCGTTTCAGATTCTATTAAAGAAGGTCAGTCTCAGAGAAAAGCTGATAAAGAAAAATCTAAAGAAGAAGGAGAAGTGGTATCTGCTGATAAAGATGCTGATTTCGACGCTGAATAATTAAAGATTTTCTTTAAAATATAAAACCCGCTGAATCTCAGATTCAGCGGGTTTTTGTTTATATGAAATATTATTTCTTGGGACATACGGTGAATTCAGGGAAATCAGGATCGCCGGTTGGAACAACCACTCCTATTCTGCATACACCGCCACAACACATTTCTCCAAATTCGATATTACAGCCGTCCATACAACTTCTGTATCCTCCTTTAATAGTTCTCAACTCATTTCTTGAAATTTTTTTTAAGTTTTTCATAGCTTTTGTTTTATAATTTTCCTACTCTGTTCGCTTTTCGGATTCCGCAATAATTATTCAAATATAATAAATTATTAATTACATCACTTAGTTTTGAAAAATATTTAATCAGCGGTTGGTGCGTTCTTTTAATTATAATAATTAGTTCCAAATCGTTGTCCGGTAGGGTTCTGATATAAATTTTGTTCTCTGATAAACAGCACTGCAAACCATTCCCGAAAGATTGTAATTCTGATTTTTGGGAACCATGACGGCCCCGATCTTACCCGCCGCGATCGGAACTTTCTTGAAATAATTATTCCCGCTGATCGTCAGTACCATATTGCAACGGGATTTGTTTTCCACTGTAACAGGTGCCTTGCTCTGATCTTCAGAACCATTAAGAATAGCCGTTACAACTGCCGCTGTTTCCGATTTATAGGTTTTGCTTAATGTCTGATACTCCGTTTCCGTCTGATTGACAGGTGGTGTCCTGATCACGGTGCCGGAAGCATTAGGACTTCTTCGTACAGGCGTTGCGGTAGTTTTGTGATGGGTTGCTTCACAGCTGTTCAGAATAACAAACGCTAAAGCAGGGAAGTAAAAAAGACTTTTCATTAAGGCCGTATTTTAGCTGTAAATGTAATCTTTTTATCCTTTTTAAGGAAGAATTTTATTGCCGCTGGAAACCGGATTATTAATTGTTAAAAACAGGCTTTTGCTGATTTCTTTCTTTGAACTGTAGATAATATCACATACATTGCTGGTCAGGACATAGCTTCCTTTATTGATGACCATAAAATTTTCATTTTTGGCCGGTACCGCCAGATTATAAAAATGTTTCCCCTGAATTCTCACAATCATATTGCAGTCCGAATTATTCCTGAGAAGCAGAATCACTTCTTTACTGCTGATATCTTCATTGAACATGGCATTGAGAAGCTTAACGGTCTTGTCGGAATGCTCTTTGGTTGTTGAAGCAATAAGCCGTTTAAATTCTTCTGCTTCCACCGAATTGGAATTCTTTAAAAGATGTCCGGGAATTTCGGAAATAACGGGCCTGGCGTTTTTGCCGCTTTTCATCCATTCGGAATTCTTCAGGGCAATTAATTTGGACTTCATAACATTTCTTTTCGGATCATCGGGGTGGCAGGTTTTCAGGAAACGTTCTATTTCCGTAATATTTTTGCTTTCCAGGATGTTTTGAAAGCCTTTTTCAGAAGGTTTTACCTTACAGGATGCCAGGAAGAAGCCTGCTGAAATGATCAGGATAATATTTTTCATGGTAAGTTTTATGTTTGTATATGACGATACAAGGATATAAGTGTTACAGCCTTATCGCATTTGGTCGGGTTTAAAAATATTTACCTAAAAATTACCGTTGACTCCGGAATATAGTGTGTTTCGAAATAATAATGTTTTCATTATAAGCTTTCATGGTTTTTTTAGTTGATTTTAAATTTGATATAGGTAATCGTTTTGCCTTTTGCCGAAAAAAGCTCTTCGTAATACGTACGGATGTCTTTCAGGTGAGGCGTGTCCGGATTGTATTCCACCGCTCCGTAGATGTCATGGTGGGCGGTAAGGATTTCATATCCTGCTCCCTGCAGATAGCCTAAAGTATAGCCATGAAGGAACTCGGAATCGGTTTTCAGGTGAACAATTCCACCGGGTTTAAGGAATTTTTTATACCGTTCTAAAAAGTCGGGGTGGGTAAGCCGGTGCTTTGTCCGTTTGTATTTGATCTGAGGATCGGGGAAAGTGATCCAGATTTCGTCCACTTCATTTTCGCCGAAGAAATAATCAACCAGTTCAATCTGGGTTCTGAGGAAAGCTACATTATGCATTCCGTTATCAACCGCTTCCTTCGCCCCGAACCAGAACCGGGCCCCTTTGATATCAACGCCTATAAAGTTCTTGTCGGTAAATGTTTTGGCAAGACCTACAGTATATTCCCCCTTTCCGCAGCCCAGTTCCAAAACGATAGGATTTTCATTCTTAAAAAAATCCGTTCTCCATTTTCCTTTCAGGTCAAAGCCGCTTAAAGCTTCTTCCCTTGTCGGCTGGATGACGTTTGGCAATATTTTGTTTTCTGCGAATCTTGCTAGTTTATTTTTACCCATGAGAAATTTATAAAATCCCGCAAAAATAGCGAATTTTACACAAATGCCTCTTTTTTAGAGGTAAAAATAATGCTAAGAGATCTTTATTTCTTCGACGAACTTCCGAGGGCAACCATCAGCGGTTTCTGAATCGTTTTCTGCGAAGCGTACTGCGCACCGCATACGATGCTTGTGAAAAGGTAATCCCCTTTATCCACCACAATAGAATTGTCGCCGTGAGAAGGCACGGGAAGCCTGTACTTGGTGGTACCGATTCCTTCTATTCTCACAATGATGTTGCAGTCGGATTTATTTTCGATCATGATAATGCACTCTTTCGCATTCGGATCATTATCAAAAAGAGAGTTTAATATTTTTACGGTCTTATTTTTGTGTTCCACGGGGTTTTCGGCCATCAGCATATTGAATTCTGCTGCTTCAGCATCCGGAAGGGCAGAAACGGCAGCCGTTGTTACGGAAGGGGCAATATAGACATTCTTCGGATTACTCGGGGTATAGACTACCGCTGCCTGGCCTACCTGCAGCTCTTTCTGGTATTTGGCAATCTGCTTTTGCTTAATGATGGCATTCATCTCATCAAAAGATATTTTTGTGGAAGGGCGTCTTTTCAGCATTGCCAGCCAGTCCTGCATCTGTTTTACCTTTACGTCTCCGGGTTTGGCGTTTTTGATGTATTCCTTCATCATTTCCATCACGCGCGGTTTCAGAACGGACCTCCTGGGATCATCAGGATGAGCATCACGCAAAAACGCATTGATCTCGTATATGTTTTTGCTTTGCAGAATATCGCTGTAATCTTTACCTTTCGACTGGGCGGAAAGATGTATAGAAAGCAGAACACTGAAAAATAGAAGTAATTTTTTCATTTTACTAATATTTAGGATTAAAAAGATAGGTGTTATTTCCCTCTTTTAATAAGCTTTCAGGTTATTGGTGTATCATTGCATCCTTCATTTCCCGGCTGATATAAACGCTTAAATTTATGCTAAAAATAAACATTATTTGAATAAAACAAAAAATGTATACTGCATTTTGCAATATACATTTTTTTTATTTTATTGTTGGACCCCTCAATTATTTTACAACATCCTGAAGATGAGAGTTTCTCAGTCTCCGCTGATAAATCGGCAGATACTTTTCGATAGGGATTTTTATCGCTTCGAAGTTTCCTGCCAGTACGTAAGGCTCAATATTTTCCGAAGTATATACAAACTGTAGGAAGTTATCGATCAGGTTTTCAGGAATTTTAAACCTGGTGAAGTAATCTTTCCCCAAATAATTTTTGATCTGGCTGATGGAGCCGTTCATTCTTTCATATGCTACATAACGCTGCTTTTTCTTCCGTTCCCCGGAAAGAATATCATAAATGCTCTCCAGGCTGAATGTAAGTCCGCCATCCCTCAATCCGGCCACCGGCAGTTGAGGAGAGGTTCCGTCGCCTTTAGGTTCCGGCAGGCCGATTACCTTTTTAATGGCTAATGCTTTATCCTCTTTCCGGATCGAGTTGATGTCATACCTTAAGTTTCCCGTCGGCCTGAAGCGGCTGATGACTACTTCCTGAATATCATGATAGGCAATTTTCAGCTCCACTAAATTTCTCTGCTCCATCATCTGCTGCGTCAGCCTAATGTCTTTCCGTTCCGTCACAATAGAAGTAAAACGGATAACGTCACCCGGATTGGCCGGAATGGAAAAGTCTCCGTTGTAATCGCTCAGCACGGTTTTCAGCGTTGTGAGATTGGTAACATACATCTGGTTGAGATACAATACGGAATTATCCTTCAGGAAGACTTCGCCGGAATAGGTTTGTGCGTTAATTTTTGCCAGAAAAACCAACAGCAGGAGGGTAAATAGCTTATTCATATGATACGGCAAAATTACACAGAAATTGTACCAAGTCATGCCTGGTTCGGCAGTAAAAACAGGTTAAAATTATATTAAACTTTAATTTAAAATTGTTAATGAATGTTATAAGGATTTTATTTGTCTAATATTCCGGACACCTTTGCTTTAGCCTCGCGATTAGTAATTTTTTACCAGCAGCCAGCTCGTGTATTTTACGGTTGTTGTTCCTCCGAATTCCGTCCAGCTGACGAAATACCAGTAGGTGGCAGTATTCACGGGACGCCCTGTTATTTTTCCGTCCCAGATAAATCTGTTGGCAGAAGAACCTCGGAAAACCTCTGCGCCGTACCGGTCGAAAATCCTGAAGATAATATTCTCATTATTCATCAGGGCGGAGTAATCAATCGCATCATTATAACCGTCCAGATTCGGTGTAATGGTATTGATAAGATTAATGATCACAAAGGTTCGGGTGGCTTCCTCGCATCTGTTGGAATCACGTACGTGCATCGTATGGTTTCCCCGCGGTACATTATAGAATACATTGGAACTCTGCCAGCTTGTGCCGTCCAGGGAATATTCATAAGAAGGCGTGCCGCCGCTTACCCCGATGGTTACCGTATTGCCGTTGATTTCGATCATTGTGATCACCGGAAGGGTAGATTCCGTAACGTCTACCGTCTGCCGGTAGGTACATCCGTCAAAAGTAAGATCTACGTAATAGGCTCCGGAAGAAACATTAGAAATTGATTGGGTTGTTGCCCCTGTGCTCCAGTGATAGCTGTCAAATCCCGGCCCTGCATCAAGGGTAGTCAGTGTATTGGGACAAATGGTTTTATTCACCAGTGCCTGCGAATATTTAGGGATCTTGACGGTTATGGTAATGGAAGCAACATTCGGGCAGACACCGGGTTTTTCAAATCTTATATAAACGGTTGTTGAGCCGGTTAAGTTCATGGGATTCGTCAGTATCGCCGTATTATTCTGTGCATCAAGTAAGGTAGGGTGAAAGGTTGCCGTTACCTGCGGATCTGTAGTAAACTGATTGATAAAAGACTGCAGGTCGAGCGATTTGATTCCGTCCAGGTCATCGTCGCACATCGTCATGGTATAGCTTGCTTTAAGCAGAGGCACTTTGGCACCGATTGTAAAAATAAGCGGCCTGATCACCGGCGGGCACCCGTCGGGAGATTCCACTCTGATGTAAATGGTGGTGGTTGTAGTGTAGGACCAGTTGTTAGGCAGCGTATTCGTGCTTCCTGAATTGGCCTCTGTAAGGTTTGCATAATATCTTACGTTGGTAAAATAGGAAGGGTTGCCCAAAACAACAGGTGTAATGCTTGATAGTGTAACATTCACCACCCCATCCAGGTTATCATCGCAGAAGCTTCCCGTATAATTGCTGAGTACGTTTGCAAAAGGATATAAATTAAGGGTGATCTGTGCAATGACCTTGCATCCGATATTGTTCTTCACCACTGCATAAACGATAGTCCCATTGGTGGCGGTATAGGTTGCAGGTGTTGGAATTTCCGTTCCGGCCGTTTCATTCTGTGCATTGAGCAGGGATGTATAATAGGTAATGGTTACCGGTGAATTGGTAGTTACGTTTGCCGTGGTTAAATTGAATACCCCTTGTCCGGAACCGTTGTCGCAGGACTTAAGTGTTGCGTTGTTCACCGTCAGGACCTGAATGTTAATTGTTACCGTTACCGTTTCACAGTCGGGAAAATCAGGATTGTTTCCGCAGAAAGTATAGCTGAATGTATCCGTTCCCGTTGTTCCGGGAGTAGTCACCGTATAAGTAATCGCTCCGGTAGCCGGATTTATGGCTGCGGTTCCTAAGGTAGGAGCTGTAAGGATCGTTACCGTTGAAGGTACCGGGGTCTGGGTAGAATTCGTAAACGCCGGTGCAATGGTTCTGGTTGTACATACGCCGTAAGTGGTACTGGTAAGCCGGGTACAGTTTAACACTTTAAACTGTTCCGTGATCAGGGGCGCACAGCTTCCCATGGTAACGGAGCAGGTATAATAGCCGGGCTGCGCCGGGGTAATCGATGAACCGGTGGCCCCTGGAATCAGAACACCGCCGACATACCATTGGTACGTATCGTAAATAATGGGGTCTACCGTAAGCACGATCCCCGGTATACAGGTTCCGCCGGATCTCAGGATCACCGGCTGCGTCGGGAACCCGGCAAAAAATCCGCCGTAGCCCACGGCATCACTTCCGGCATTAATCCCAGCTGTGATCGCCTTTGAGGAATTGATGGTAATGGTACCGGTGATATTCGGAATGCCGTAGGTAACCCAGTTATTGGTTCCCGTCATATCAAAAGGGCCGGTCGTAGCGGGTGGTACGCCTCCGTTTACGGTGACAACGGCGCCTCTTTCGGTAATCAGGTTCAGCTTTGTAGGAATGTTGAGGATGCCATTCGGATTTCCTTGGGAATAAACAAAATTCTCATTAATAAGACCAAGCTCATTGATCTGTTTCGGAAGGTAGCAGTTGAGCGCAGGAATAAAATTAAAACCACCCGTTGCTACTTCATCTCCTGCAGTGCCGTTACCGGCAAGCACCTGATAAATGTAAGCGTTTTTTGTGGTTTTAATGTACAGGTTATAATGTCCGTTCCCCTGAAGCTGGTATTTGGTACCGGGAATCATGAAGTATTCACCTGTATTCAGCGTGGCAATGGGGGCTAACTCACCGTTTACCCGGATTTCCGTATTGTTCTCGGTGGCAATAACAAGGGCACCTTCCATATTGGCTCCGATGCTTCCGTTGCCTTTTACCAGAGCAAACTCATTTCCCAGTCTTTCCACGGGAACCGCCTGATCCATCAGGATATCAGAACTAAAAGGAAGATTGCCTGCATACTGTCCGTTAAAGTTTCCGTTGGTTACATTTATGTTTTTATTGGCCACGATTTTGGCCCCGATGAAGCCATCGGAATTTCCGGTGTTGCTGCCGCTCCCGTCGATGATGTAAGATTGTCCTTTGTTCAAGGTAAACGTCATGGTTGGGGTAGTGGTTCCTGTCGTTCCGTTCGAAAATTGTACGGAAGGCTTATATCCCGATACGGTAACGGTCGTATTATCATCCGTTGCAAGGATACTCGTCATAAAATTCAGGATCGAATTATTGACGGTAATGGGAGCAGCGGCTGCGTAGAAGAGTTTTCCGGTAGAAGGTATCCCTTTGGAAGTTATAATTTCGGCATGGTTATAAACTGAAAACCTCAGGTTGGCATAAAAAGGGAATTCGGCTTTTACATAAATCCCTTTTGTGGTCGGTGTAAAAAGATCGGTCTGTTGGGTAGTAATGATATAATCTCTCAGGATATCAACTTTCTGAGGATTTCCTTTACTGATGTTTATTGTCGTAATTAAAGTATTGTTGTTGTAAATGCTTACCGGAAACGGGGTTGTACGGTTGGTGGAAAGATACAGTTTTTGATAAGGATTGGGATTTCCCGTACGGTCCACCATAGGGGCAAACCAATGTTCCCTGTCCAGCTGCGCAAATGAAAAGGTGAAAAAATAAAATATAAATAAAAGGGATAAAATTTTCTTCATTTAGGTTACCTTTAACACAAATTTAATAATAAAAAGCATTATCCTGTTAAAAAATTAACAAAAAACCATGATTTCAAAATCATGGTTTTCAGTATTTAATAAGAGGTTTTAATCGATATTTTTCACAAGAACCCAGCCGGAATATTTCATGTGAGTTTGTGCCTTGTTCGGCTCGGTCCAGGTAATTTCATACCAGTATGTGGCAGTAGGAAGTTTCTTGCTATACATGCTTCCGTCCCACTTGTAATTGTTGAATGCATCAGCCTGATGGATCTTATTCCCGTATCGGTCGTAGATATTGAATACCAGGTCTTTCTTATAAGACAATTCCGAATAGTCGATATAGTCATTCTTGTTGTCTCCGTTCGGGGTAATGGCATTCAGCAGGTTGGGTACCGTTACGGTAACATCAATCGGCTCACAGTTGTAAAAATCTTTTACATACACCCGGTTTTCGCCTCTTGGAAGGTTTTCAAAGAAATTTGAATCCTGCCATTTGATGCCGTCCAGTGAGTATCGGTAAGCAGGAGTTCCGCCGTTTACCTGTACTGTAATGGTATTGTTTTTAATATCAACCGATGTAATCACCGGTTGTGCTGCCGGGCTCACTTTTACGGGCTGAAGGGTGTAGCATTCCCCCGATTTCAGGTTTACCCAATAGGTTCCGACACCGGCATTGATGGTTTGGGAGGTTTCACCTGTGCTCCATTCGTAGCCGTCAAATCCCGGCCCGGCATCCAGTACGGCTTTGTTTTCAATGCAGATGGTCTTATCCGTTAATACTGTGGATTTTACCGGAGGAATAACCACCAGCGTGATTTCAGCAATGCTGTAACATCCGTTTGAGTTCGTTACTTTCACATAGATTTTCGTGTCGGATGAAATAAAATTGGATGCCGGCACAATAACGTTTGTTCCGTTATTTAGATCGGCAAGTGTAGGGTAAAAGGTTTTCACCACTCCGATTGCCGTAGTAACGGGTGCAGTTTCCAGATTAAACAGCGCGGTTGTAGGTTTTGCAGCAATATAGCAGGATCTTACGGATACATTTTTTACCACAGGATTGGGATCAACGATCATGGTCATGGTTACCTGTTCGCAGCCTACACCCGTCGCAGGGTCGGCGCAGAAATGATAAACCAGAACGTCATTACCTGCAAATCCGGCATCCGGTGTATAGGTGATGTTTCCTGTTGAGGCTTCGATAGCCGCCGTCCCGTGAGCAGGCGGCGTATCAATCTGCAAGGTACCGGAAACAATCGCCACCGGATGGTTGGTAAATTTCGGAACAATAGTCTTCTGAGCATCGCAGACCACCATGCTTTTGGTAACCTGTTCATAACACGATTCTATCAGGAAAACGGGAGTGGTCGCAAAGCATCCGCCCATTCCTACTTTTACCGTATAATTTCCGGGAAGCAGAGGGTTGAAAGTATGGCTGTTGGCCCCGGCAACAGGATTGGGACCCAGGAACCACTGATACGATTCAAAACCGTCTCCCACTTCCAGGGTGATTCCGGGTATACAATCTCCGGTTTTGCTGATGACCGGTATGGAAGTAAAGCCTGCAAAATAGCCTCCGTATCCTACCACACCGCTTCCTCCGGCGATTCCTGCCGTAACGGCTTTGGTGGAATAGATCGATACATTTCCCGTAACGCCTGTAATGGAGTAGGAAACCCAATCCAGTGTACCCGTTACATCGTAAGGGCCCTGTGCTGCGGTGGGAGCCACCGGTGCTCCGCCGTTAATGCTGTAGGTAACTGCGGCCCCTTTTTCCGTTAAGATATTTAATTTAATCGTATTCGATGTATTGGGCGGAAGTTTTTCAATCATTCCGATTTCATCGATTTTTCTTGGCAGGAGACAATTGAGGGGTGGAATATAATTAAATCCGATCGTTGCGCTGGAAGTCGGGGTGCCGGCAAGAAGCTGGTACACGTATGCATTTTTAGACGTCCTTACATACAGGTTGTAATGATCATTCCCCTGGTTGATGTAATTGGTATTGCTGATTTCGTTGACCCGGTAATGCTGGCCTTCGTTAATGGTAGCAACGGCTACAGGATTGTTATTTACGAAAATCTTGGTGTCGTCTTCTGTAGCAACAATCAAAGCATCTTCCGTAGCAGCAGCTATATTCCCATATCCTTTTACGAGTACGAATTCTTTTCCGAGCCTGTCGGTAGGTACCGACTGATCCATCACAATATCTCCGTTGGTAAGCGGAGTTCCAATATTGTATTCACCCAGGAAATTCCCGTTGGTAATTGAAATCGGTTTGTCTGAAACGATCTTTGCCCCGATGAAGCCTTTCAGGTTTCCCGGCTGGTTTCCGCGGCCTTCCACCATATACGACTGTCCTTTATTCAGGGTAATCGTCATCGCAGGCATGGCGGCTGCGGTAGTCCCGTTTGTAAAAACAACGTTGTTGGCATATCCGGAAATGGTAACCGTGGTATTGTCCTGAGTGGCAAGAATCCCCGTTGTAAAGTTCATAAACCCGCTGGTATTGGTAAGGGGTGCAACCACGGCATAAAACTTTGTGCCGATTCCTGCTTTTCCTTTCGAGGTTAGAATTTCCCCGTGGGCAGGAACGATAAACCGGAATGTTGCGAAAAACGGCTTGCTTCCTTTCAGGTAAAGACCTTTGGTGCCGACACTGAAAAGGTCCGCCGCAACCGACCCGATCATGGTAGCGGCCGTAATATCAAAAAGCTGCGGACTGCCTTTGCTGATGGTAACAGTGCCGATAACAACGTTGTTGTTGTATATATCTACTGCAAACGGTACCAGGGAATCCGTAGAAAGGTAAAGGGCCTGTTTTGCCGTAGTGGGAGAAAAATTGGCTGACGAGAAAGGCGCAAACCAGTGTTCGGTATCTCTCTGTGCCGAAAGATGAATGTATGACAAAACAAAAAGAAGCAGAAAGTACAGGTGTTTTTTCATGGTCGTGAAATTAGCTTTTTGACAAAAATAGATTTTTATTTTTAATTAATGGAAAAAGAATAAAAAAAGCACAGTTATAAAACTGTGCTTAAGATTTGGATTAAATTTTATTAATCTCTGTTTTTAACAACAATCCATCCGGAATATTTGATTGGAGTCTGCTTGCTGTTTGGCTCATTCCAGCTGAGATCGAACCAGTAGTTTCCGGTCGGTACTTTTTTGCCGCCGACACCGCCGTCCCACTTGTATCCGTTGGCTTTATTCCCCTCATGCATTTTTGCTCCGTACCGGTCATAAATATTAAATACAAAATTCGGTTTGTGAGCCAGTGCGGAATAGTCCAGCATATCGTTGACGCCGTCTCCGTTCGGAGTGATGATGTTGATGAGGTTCGGCACGGTAACTTCTACATCAATAGGATCACAGTCATAGGAATCTTTCAGATAGAAGGTATTATTTCCTCTCGGAACATTAGTGAATACATTCGAATCCTGCCATTTGATGTTATCCATAGAATATTGGTAAGGAGTGGTTCCTCCTGCTGCATTTACGATAACGGTATTGTTTGAAATATCGATGCTTGAAATCACAGGCTGCTCCGAAGCATATACTTTCACGGTCTGCCTTGTTATACATTCGCCTGTTTTAAGATCTACCCAATAAGTTCCTACCGTTACATTGTTGATGCTCTGGCTGGTTGCGCCGGTGCTCCATTTGTAAGCCGAGAATCCCGGACCTGCATCTAATGTAGTGGCATCTTCCATACAGATGATTTTGTCTTCAAGAATGCTTGAATATACGGGCGGAAGAACCACCAGGGTAACTTTGGCTATTCTGAAACATCCGTTCGCATTGGTTACCCTTATGAAAACAACACCATTGGGAGCGGTATAATTTACGGGATCTGCAATCTGATTGGTTCCGTTTTGCGCATCGGTAAGCGACGGATAATATTTTTTAGTAACACCCGGCGTACTTGTTACAATAGCATTTGTTAAATTAAACAAAGCCATTGCCGGAGTCGCCGTTATAAAGCAGGATCTTAAAGTGGCTTCATTCACATCCGGACTTGCCGAAACGGTGAAGGTTAAGGTTACCTGCTCGCAGTCTGTAAATTCAGGATCGTTTCCGCAGAATTTATAAACGATCGTATCCGTACCTGCAAATCCGAAGGTTGGGGTATAGATGATAACCCCATTTGGATCAATAACAGCCGTACCGTTTGCCGGAGGTGTTACGATCGTTACGGTACTCGGAACATAAGTTTGTGTAGAGTTGGTAAATGAAGGAACCACGCTCTGAAAGCCTTCACAAACCGTTAATGCTTTTGTGGTCTGATTAAGACAGGTAAATACTTTAAATACCGGAGTCACTACCGGGGCACAGGTTCCTACGATAACCCGTACCGTATAATTTCCTGACAGGGTTGGTGTAAAGGTGTTGGAAGTTGCTCCCGGAATGGCAGTATTATTTCTGAACCACTGGTAAGAATCGAATCCGTCATCCACCTCAAGGATCAGACCCGGAATACAGTCTCCGGCCTGTTTTGCAATTACCGGGATCGAAGAGAACCCTGCAAAATAACCGCCGTATCCCACAACTCCGCTTCCTCCGGAAATACCGGCGGTTACAGCTTTGGTAGAAGTAATCGTCATATTTCCCGTTACATTAAGAACAGAATACGAAACCCAGTTGTTGGTTCCCGTTACGTTATAGGGTCCCTGAGCGGCCGTAGGAGTCGCTCCGTTTACCGTAACGGCAGCTCCTTTTTCGGTAAGGATATTCAGTTTTACATTATTCGTAGTAGGCGGCAGGATGTTGATCATTCCGATTTCATCGATTTTTCTCGGTAAATAGCAGTTCAGCGGCGGGATATAATTGAACCCGATTGTTGCGTTGCTCGAAGCAACCCCTGCCAATAGCTGATATACATATACATTTTTTGTGGTTTTGATGTACATGTTATAATGGTCATTACCCTGATTGATATAATTGGTGTTGCTCACTTCATTTACCCTGTAGCTTTGCCCTTCGTTAAGGACAACGGCCGGGGTAGTGCCTGCATTAATATATACTTCCGTATTATCTTCCGTGGCCACGATCAGGGCATCTTCCATTCTTTTGCTGATGTCCCCGTTTCCTTTTACCACGACGAATTCATTTCCGAGCCTGTCGGTAGGTACAGATTGGTCCATCACGGTATCCGATCCGTCAAAAGAACCTGTAAGCGCAAACTGTCCGTTAAAGTTTCCATTGGTTACCGAAACGGGTTTATTGGCAACGATTTTGGTACCGATGAAGGCTTTTTTATTGGCAGCCGTATTTCCTACCCCCTCTATAAGGTAAGATTGTCCTTTATTTAAGGTAAAGGTTATAGTCGGGTTTGTTATTCCTGTCCATCCATTAGTAAATATGATGTTTGGGGAATATCCGGAAACCGTAACGGTAGTGTTGTCTTCCGTTGCCATGATTCCTGCCATAAAGTTAAGAAGGTTGTTGGAGGCAGATCCGGATACAATGTTTTCAATGGGGGATACCACGGCATAAAATTTTGTGCCGATGCCTGCTTTTCCTTTTGAAGTAAGGATTTCTCCATGGCTGGATACCGAAAAACGGAGCGTTGCATAATAAGGCCTCGTCCCTTTGGTATATAATCCTTTACTGATCGGCGTAAACAGGTCGGTTTCCGCCGAAGTGATGATGGCTGCCAGGGGAACCGCAAATGTCTGAGGGCTTCCTTTACTGATGGTTACCGTACCGATCAGCACATTATTGCTGAATATCTGTACGGGAAAAGGAGTTACGGAGTCCGTAGAAAAATACAAAGCCTGCTGCGGACTCGAGAGCACGGAGCTTCTGGCTGCCATCGGGGCAAACCAGTGGTCGGTATCCCGTTGCGCAAAGACCGTATTGATTCCCAAAAGAATCAATACAAACGATAATAAAATTTTATTCATAATATGGAATATGGATTCTTGCAAAAATAATAGAAAATTCTTTTAAATATTAAATTATTATTAAAATTTATATTCGTGCATAAAAAAAACCACGATCTAAAATCGTGGTTTGAGAATTTTTCTGTAAGGGATCTTTAGTCTATGTTTTTCACCATGATCCAGCCGGTATATTTGATCAGCGTCTTTTCTTTATTCGGTTCATTCCAATTGATGTGGAACCAGTAGGTCCCTGTGGAAATTTTCTTATCGAAATGTCTGCCGTCCCATTTGTAATTGTTGAATTTATCACCGGTGAACACTTTGTTGCCGTATCGGTCGTAGATCGTAAAGCTCAGGTTTTCCTTATAAGCCAGTTCACTGTAATCGATATAGTCATTTTTATTATCACCATTCGGCGTAATGGCATTGACCAGATTCGGTACGGTAATCTCCACCGAAACCGGCGTACAATTGTAAGCATCTTTTACATAAAATATATGCTGTCCTCTTGAAAGCCCTGTAAATACGTTTGAATCCTGCCAGTTTGCAGGGGTATCCACCGCATACTGATAAGGTGCTTTACCGCCTTTTACCCGAACGGTTGCCGTATTGTTGGAAATTTCAATTTCAGAAATTACCGGGTCTTCCGCTTTTTTAACACTTACCAGCTGCTTCACAGAACATCCGTTGTCTTTAAGAATGACCCAATAGTTTCCTACGGATACTCCGGAGATGGACTGTGTCGTAGCTCCTGTGCTCCACAGGTAAGACTGGTAGCCCGGTCCCGCATCAAGATTGGTTCTTGCATCGATACAAATCGTTTTATCTACCAGAACAGGCGATCTTTTCGGTGGAATTACAACAAGGTTTACCTTGGCAATGGCATAACACCCGCTTGAATTAAATACCCTGATGTAAACGTTTCCGTTTCCTGAAATATAAGCTAAAGGATTCAGGATTTCATTGGTCGCGTTGTTGGCATCCACAAAAGTAGGGTAATACTTTTTAGTGATCGGCGTTTGTGTTGAAACATTGGCTAAAGAAAGGTTGAATGAAGCCTTCGTTTCATCCGCTTCAAGGAAACATTCGCTTATAGTCGCTTCAGTCACCACCGGTGTCGGAAGGAAATCCAAAGTGATTTTTGCATTTCCGGTACAGCCTTCATTGGTAGTTACCTTTACATATACAAAGCCGGCTCCTGAGAAATAGTTGGTAAGATTTGTTGTGATTTCATTGGTTCCAGCATTCAGGTCAGCCAGTGTCGGATAGAATTTTTTAACCACAGGATCGTAAGTTGTTACGTTAGCCGCTGTAAGGTCGAAGAATCCTTTTCCATTATATTGGCATGCTTTGATGGTGGTATCCGTTAAGATAAAAGGAACTACTGTCAGGCTTAGGGTGACTTGTTCACAGTCAACAAATTCCGGTGCGTTTCCGCAGAATTTGTATACAATAGTATCAGGTCCTAAATATCCCGGGTTCGGAATATAGGTAATCTGGCCTGATCCATTGATGGTTGCCGTTCCGTGGATAGGCTGGGTAATAATGGTTACGGTGCTGGCCAGCGGTGTCTGTGTGGTCGTAAATGAAAACGCAGGCGTAATGATTTTCGTGGCACAGGCATTAATGTTGGCTGTGGTATTTCTTACGCAGCTGGTTACTTTGTAAACCGGTGTAGTAACGGGTGGGCAGCTCCCGATTGTTACCTTCACGGTGTAGTTTCCTGCAGTTGACGGTGTAATGGTGTTTTGTGTGGCACCGGCAATAGCTACGCCGTTTAGGAACCACTGATACGTCTCATAGCTATCATCTACTTCCAGGATAATCCCCGGAATACAATCCCCGGTCTGCTTAGCGATTACAGGAATAGAAGAAAAGCCTGCAAAATACCCTCCGTACCCGGCGGTGCTGTATCCTCCGTTGATTCCGGCAGTTACTGCTTTTGTAGAGTTAACCGTAACGTTTCCTGAAATTCCTTCGATCGCGTACGTTACCCAGTTGGTGTTTCCTGTAAGAGGATAGGGCCCCTGGGCTGCTGTCGGCGTTGTTGCCGGACCTCCGTTAGAAGTGTAAGTAACGGCTGCGCCAGCTTCCGTCAAAATATTCAATTTTAGGCTGATTCCAGAAACGCTCGGCATTTCATCGATCTTTCCGATCTCGTCTATTTTTTTAGGCAGGAAACAGTTCAACGGCGGGATGTAATTGTATCCTCCTGTGTTGTTTGCCGTACCTACGCCCACCAGCTGGTACAGATATACGTTCTTGGAAGTGGAAACCAGCATATTGAAATGTCCGCTTCCCGGAGTCTGTTCGATATAATTTGTTTCGTTGATCCTGTACCATTGCCCTGCGTTGATGGTTGCTAAAGGGGTGGTTCCGCCGTTCACAAAAATCTGGGTATTGTCTTCCGTTGCAATGACGATTCCTCCTTCCATATTTTCAGCAGGGGCCGTGGACTTCGTTTTTACCATGGCAAATGTGCTGCCTAATCGTTCTACGGGAACCGACTGGTCCATAATCAGGTCGGAACCGGAAGAGCCTAGCGCTCCAAAATTACCGTTAGCACTTCCGTTGGTTAAAGTAATAGGCTTGTCGGAAACAATCTTTGCTCCTATAAATCCTGTGAGATTGGCGTTAGTTGCATTATTCCCGGCCATGATATAGGATTGTCCTTTATTCAGGGTGAAAGACTGGGAATTTCCTGCAGTCGACCCGCCGATGAAAACCAGCCCGGGTGTCGTCCAGGTTACCGTTACCAATGTATTATCTTCAGTCGCTAAAACTCCTGCTGTAAAATTATTGCCTGAACCGGTACCCGCATTGGTGTTGGGCGCGTTGGCTACATAAAATAATTTTCCGATTCCGGCCTTACCTTTAGAGGTAATGATTTCACCGTGAGAGATTTGTGCAGACCTTAGGGTGCAGTAGAAAGGCTTGTCCCCTTTCAGATAAAGTCCTTTTGTAATTACCTGAAGGGCATCAGCTGTCGTTGTCGCAGAAACAAGGCCTGCAGCCACGGTATATGATTGCGGATTTCCTTTGCTGATGGTAACCGTCTGGATCAGGTTGTTATTGTTATAAATTTTTACATCAAAGGGAGTGGTTGAATCAGTTGAAAGATACAACGCATTGGTATATCCCGTTGCGGATGCATAATAAGGTGCGATCCAGTGGTCCGTATCCCTTTGGGCAAAAACGGTATTAAAACTGAGGAGTAATAATACGAAAGATAATAGAAATCTTTTCATGTACAATGATTTAGGATTTCTACAAATTTAATTAATTATCTATATACCGTTAACAAAATGTAAATAAAAATTTAAATTTATTCACGATTTTTAATTAGAATCCATCCGGAATATGAAACCGGCAATTTGGTGTCCGGCTCGTTCCATCGTAATAAATACCAGTAGGTTCCGGTTGGCAATGGTGCTCCGTTTATTTTTCCGTCCCAGGTATAATTTTTATCAGTGGACTTATGAACAATCGCCCCGTAACGGTCTGCAATCTCAATAGAAACGTTCTGTTTAATTCTCAGATCGGAATAATTCAGTACGTCATTATGGCCGTCACCATTCGGCGTTATGGCATTAATCAGATTTAAAACCAAAAACTCTGCGGTTACCGGAGAGCATCCGTCTGCACTGATTACATACACCGTGTGCAAGCCTCGTGAAATCCCGGTGAAGATATTGGAAGACTGATAGTCAATCCCGTTTAATGAATATTTATAAGGCGGAGTACCTCCTGATACGCTAACCGTGGCATTGTAGCCTGAAACCTCAACTTTTGTAATTTTCGGCGCAGGGGCTGTTGTCACATTTACAGACTGACGGTACACACAGCCGTTGAACCCGAGGTCTACATAATAGATTCCCTCCCCAACGTTTACCGTCTGGGTTGTGGCTCCCGTGCTCCACAGGTAGGACGTGAATCCGGGGCCGGCATCCAAAGTGGCCTTATCATTGAGGCAGACTACTTTATCGGTCAGCAGGGTGGATTTTTTAGGCGTTTTTAAAGTGATGGTTAAAATGCCGGTGTTCGGACATGCCGCAGCACTTATAAATCTTACATAAAAGGTCTGGGTTGAGGTAATGCTCTGAACCGAAGAGATGGCATTGGTTCCTGCCTGTGCGTTCGCTAATGTACTGTAAAAGGTTATACTTACCGAAGGATCAGCGGTGAAGAGATTTTTATAATCATTCAGGTTGGCACTTTCCGAGCCGTTCACATCGCTGTCGCAGATTTCAGCATTGCCATTCCCTGAAGTAAGCGTAATCCTGTTGCCGATCTTAAAATTAATCTGTCCGAAAGCAGGAGGACAGCTTCCTGTAAGCGCATCCACCCTTACGTAGACTGTTGTACTTGCCGTATAGGTCCAGTTCGCCGGTAAAGTATTGTTATTCCCTGCAGTGGCATCCGCCTGGTTTGCATAATACCGGACGTTGAAGCTGGCGGAACCCGCTACGATCTGCGGTGTAATGGCGGGAAAATTCACATTTACAATCCCATCGAAATTATCATCGCAAAGGGTTGCGTTATAGTTGTTGGTATTGATATTGGGCAACGGAATAACCGTTAAGGTAATCTGAGCAACCTTTGAGCAGCCTGCCGGTGAGGTTACGTTGACATAAACAACTCCCGAAGGTCCTGAATAAGTTGCCGGGTTGGTAATCTGCCCCGTCAGGTTGGAATTGGTAAAATAGGTAACCGTTATTCCGGGATCGGAGGAAACAGTGGCGGAAGTCAGGTTAAAGGTTCCGTTTCCGTTTGCCCCTGCACAGGCTGTCAACGAACTGTTGGTTACATTAGGCAATGGATTTACCGTCAAAGTAATCTGAGCGGTTTTTGAACATCCTGCCGGTGAAGTTACATTGGCATACACAATTCCCGAAGGCCCGGAGTAGGTTGTTGGATTGGTAATCTGCCCCGTCAGGTTTGCATTGGCAAAATAAGTAACGGTAACTCCGGGATCGGAGGAAACTGTAGCGGAAGTAAGGTTAAAGGTTCCGTTTCCGTTCGTTCCGGCGCAGACCGTCAGAGAACCGTTGGTTACAGTCGGCAGAGGATTCACCGTTAAGGTGATCTGAGCGGTTTTTGAGCATCCTGCCGATGAGGTAACATTGGCATAAATAATTCCTGAAGGTCCTGAATAAGTTGCCGCATTAGTAATCTGCCCGGTTAAGTTTGAATTGGAAAAATAAGTAATGGTTACTCCCGGATCGGAAGAAATATTGGCTGAGGTCAGGTTAAAGGTTCCGTTACCGTTTGTTCCTGCGCAGGCCGTTAATGAAGTATTATTTACTGCCGGTGAAGGAGTGATCGATAAAAGGATCTGAGCCGTTTTTGAACATCCGTACGGAGAAGTTACATTGGCATAAATGGTTCCTGCCGGTCCGGTATAAGCAGCCGGATTGGCAATCGGTGTTCCCGTTAAAGCCGGATTGGTAAAATAGGTAACTGTTATTCCGGGGTCGGAAGAAACATTTACCGAACTGAGATTAAAGGTTCCGTTTCCGGTTGCATCTGCACATGAGTTTAAAGCTCCGTTGGCCGTTTGAAGAACATCCGTATTGATAATAATTTTAAAATACTCAAAATCGGCAGGGCTTCCGTTCCCCTGCACATAATAAATAAATGTATCGGTAGTATCGGCTGTCAGTCCCGGGTTTGGAGTATAGGTAATCTGCCCGGTGGCAGGATTCACGGTAGCTGTTCCCGAAGTCGGCGCCAGAATGATACTTGTATTAACCGGCACAATGGTTTGCCCAGAAGTGGAAAATGCCGGTGAAATTACTTTGGTATTGCAGGATCCTATGTTATAGGTCGTGGTGGTAATGGGAGGACAAAGCGTATAGGTATATGCATTGGTTGTAACGCTTCCGCAATTGTTTTTCGTTACCACACAGGTGTAATTTCCGGCACCGTAGGTTTCCGGATTTATCGAATAGGACGTGGCACCCGGAATAAGATTTCCGTTGAGATACCATTGATAGGTATCATATGAATTATCAACCTGTAGTAAAATCCCCGCATAGCAATCTCCGGTTTTCGAGATGACAGGGACTGATGAAAATCCAGCAAAATAACCGCCATAGCCCACGGCTCCGCTTCCTGCGGCAATTCCCGCCGTTACGGATTTTGTTGAATTCACAGTTACTGTTCCTGTGATATTAGGGACGGTGTAGGTTACCCAGTTCGGATTTCCGTTTACCGGAAAAGGGCCGTTTGCTGTTGCAATCGGGGTTCCGTTTAAGGTAACGGTGGCGCCGGTTTGGGTAATGATATTTAGTCTTGTATTGAAACTCTGACTTCCGATTTTATTGATAAAGCCGATTTCATCCACCTTATTCGGCATATAACAGCTCAACGGTGGGATAAAATTCATGCCGCCGGTAGCATATTCGTTTCCGTTAAGGCTGGAAACTCCTGCCAGCAGCTGATAAACATAAATGTTATTATTCGCCGAAATCCCCATGTTGAAATTGTCCCCGGTTCCGTGCTGGATGTAATTCATACTTGGAACCATGTAATATTGTCCTGCGTTCAGGGTAATTCCGGAAGGAATGCCGTTAATGGTAATATTGGTGCCGTTCTGGGTAGCCACAATCAGTGCTGTTTCCATCTCGGATGCTACGGTTCCGTTTCCTTTTACTACCACAAATTCTTTTCCCAGACGGTCAACCGGTACCGCCTGGTCCATCAGGATGTCGTTGTTGGTAAAATTTAAGCTGGTGTAAATTCCGTTGAAGTTTCCGTTGGTTACGGAAACCGGCTTGGTCGACTGGATCTTGGCGCCGATCAGCCCATCAAGATTATTTACTGAATCGGTGCTTAAAGCATCCAGAATATACGATTGTCCTTTATTTAAAGTAAACGTTTTCGTAGGGCTGGAAGTCCCGTCTGAGAAAACAACATTCGGGTTATAGCCGGAAAGGACTACAGAAGTATTGTCTTCAGTTGCCGTAACGCCTATGGTGGAATTTACATAATTGGCCGTTCCTGTAATCGGGGCCATCCCTACATAAAAAGTGGTTCCGAGACCAGCCAGTCCTTTGGAAGTAATGATCTCCGCATGGTTGGGAACCGAAAACCGGTAGTTGGCAAAAAACTTTTTGCTGCCTTTCAGATAGACTCCCATTGAGTTAGGCGTAAAAAGATCGGATGGGTTATCTGTAATTAAAAAATTATTAGGAATACTTACCTGCGCCGGATTTCCTTTACTTACCTGTACGGTTGCAAAAAGGGAATTGCTGTTGTAAATCTGTACGGAAAAAGGGGTAGCCTCATCCGTAGACAAATATAAAAATCCTTGAAGATTGGCGGTTCCTGCCTTGGATGCCATCGGAGCAAACCAATGATCTGTATCAAGCTGCGCATTGAATAATAAACAAAGAAAAGTACAAATGGTTAGTAAAAGTTTTTTCATATTTCTCAATAGGGGATGCAAATGTAAATATTAAAAATCAATTTTTTACATAAAATTTAATTACACATTTCTCTAATATTTAATATTGTTGAATTTTTAATAATTTTTTAATATTTCAGTGTATTCCATAACCAGGGAAATAAAAATCCCGATGATTCTCTGTCATCGGGATTATTCTGTATTTTTTTTAAATGCTTTTAATCTCTGTTTTTAATCAAAATCCATCCGGAAAGGGAGACCGGCAATTGGGTATCCGGCTCGGTCCATTTCAGGATGTACCAGTAAGTTCCGGTAGGCAGGGTCCTGCCACCGGATTTTCCGTCCCAGGTGTAGTTGTTATTTGAAGATTTATGAACGGAGGCACCGTAACGGTCTGAAATTTCAATAGAGACATTCTGTTTTATCCTTAAATCCGAATAATTCAGGAGGTCATTAATCCCGTCGCCGTTTGGTGTAATGGCATTGATGAGATTCAGAACCAAAAATTCTTTAACGACCGGGGAGCATCCGTCTTTTCCTAAAACATAGGCGGTATGGATGCCTCTGGTAAGACCGGTAAAAGCATTGGAAGCCTGGTAATCGATTCCGTTTAACGAATACTGATAGGGTGGAGTTCCGCCGGCTGCCTGTATGGTGGCAGTCGATCCCGTAACATTGATGCTGGTAATACCCGGAGCCTGGGAAACCGTAACATTTACATACTGGCGGTAAGTACATCCATTGTAGCCGAGATCTACATAATAGCTTCCGGCGCCTGCCTGGATCGTCTGGGAAGTTGCCCCGGTGCTCCATGCATAGGAAGTGAATTCCGGTCCGGCATCCAGCAGTACTTTTTCACTGGAGCAAATCACACGGTCTTTTAAAATGTCCGATTTTTTGGGTGTTTTTAAAGCAATGGTGAGCATTCCCGTATTGGCACATTCCGTTGCGCTGACAAACCGTAGGTAAAATATTTTCGGGGAAGTAATCGGCTGGTTAGGAGAAATGGTATTCGCCCCGTTCTGGGCATCTGCCAGGGTCGCATGGAAAGTTACCGTAACAGCAGGATTGGCGGTGAATGCATTTTTATAATCGTTCAGACTGATATTTTCGTAACCGTTAAGGTCGTTGTCACAAATTTCCGTATTAATAGTGGTAGAAATTAAGGCCGTCCGGTTTCCAATCTTAAAGGCGATCTGTCCGAATGCGGCAGGACAGGTTCCGCTGAGCGCATCCACCCTTACGTAAACCGTTGTGTTTGCCGTATAGGTCCAGTTGGCCGGTAAAGTATTGTTGTTCCCGGCAGTGGCATCTGCCTGGCTTGCATAATAACGCACGTTGAAATTCGCAGCATTAGTAACGATCTGAGGGGTGATGCCCTGAAGGTTTACGTTGATCATTCCATCGAAATTATCATCACACAGACTGGCGTTATAATTTGACGTATTGATATTCGGGGACGGAGTAATGTTTAAGGTGATCTGAGCAGTCTTTGAGCATCCTGCAGGTGACGTTACATTGGCATAGATAATCCCTGAAGGTCCTGAATAAGTTGCCGGGTTGGTAATCTGCCCCGTCAGGTTGGAATTGGTAAAATAAGTTACCGTTACTCCCGGATCGGAAGAAACATTGGCGGAAGTAAGGTTAAAAGTTCCATTTCCGTTTGTGTCCGCACACGAGGCTAAAGAAACGTTAGTCACATTAGGTAAAGAATTTACCGTCAAAGTAATCTGCGCGGTTTTTGAACATCCTGCCGGTGAAGTTACATTGGCATAAACAATTCCCGAAGGTCCCGAATAGGTCGCCGGATTGGTAATCTGTCCGGTTAAGTTTGAATTGGTAAAATAAGTAACCGTTATTCCCGGATCGGAGGAAACATTGGCGGAAGTAAGATTAAAAGTCCCATTTCCGTTTGCTCCGGCACAGACCGTCAAAGAACCGTTGGTTACATTTGGCAAAGGATTTACTGTTAAAGTAATCTGCGCGGTTTTTGAGCATCCTGCCGATGAGGTAACATTGGCATAAACAATTCCGGAAGGTCCTGAGTAAGTAGCCGGATTGGTAATCTGCCCGGTTAAGTTTGAATTGGAAAAATAAGTAATGGTTACTCCCGGATCGGAAGAAATATTGGCTGAGGTCAGGTTAAATGTCCCGTTACCATTAGTTCCTGCGCAGGCCGTTAATGAAGTATTATTTACTGCCGGTGAAGGAGTGAGCGATAAAACGATCTGAGCTGTTTTTGAACATCCGTACGGAGAAGTTACATTGGCATAAATGGTTCCTGCCGGTCCGGTATAAGCAGCCGGATTGGCAATCGGCGTTCCCGTTAAAGCCGGATTGGTAAAATAGGTAACCGTTGTTCCGGGGTCGGAAGAAACATTTACCGAACTGAGATTAAAGGTTCCGTTTCCGTTTGCATCTGCACAGGAGGCCAGCGTACCGTTGTTAACCTGTAGAACATTGGTGTTGATAATGATCTTAAAATATTCAAAATCAAAAGGATTTCCATTGCCCTGAATATAATAGATAAATGTATCGGTGATGTTTGCAGCCGCCGGGTTCGGCGTGTAAGTGATTTGCCCCGTTGCCGGGTTCACCATTATGGTTCCTGACGCAGGCGGTGAAATAATGCTGGTAAGGGATGGGACAATCGTCTGCGTGGAGTTTGTAAATGCAGGAGCAATTACTTTGGTATTACAAGTTCCGATGGTGTAGGTTGTCGTAGAGATCGGAGGACACAAAGTATAATTATAAACGCTGGTTAACCGGGTTTCGCAGTTGTTTTTTGTAATCAGGCAGGTGTAATCCCCGGCTCCGTACAATTCCGGATTAATGGAGAAGGCGGTTGCTCCGGCAATCGGGGTTCCGTTCAGAAACCACTGGTAGCTGTCGTAATTGTTGTCTACCTGTAAGAGGATGCCTGCATAGCAGTCGCCGGTCTTGGTAATGGCCGGTACCGATGAAAATCCTGCAAAATATCCGCCGTAGCCCACCGCTCCGTTTCCGGCAGCAATCCCCGCCGTTACGGGAAGTGTGGAATTAACGGTAACATTTCCGGTTACGCCCTGAATAGAATAAGTTACCCAGCCCGGGTTTCCGGTTACGGCATAAGGTCCGCTTACCGCACCGACGGGACTTCCGTTGAAGGTAACATTGGCGCCGGTCTGAGTGATGATATTTAATTTGGTATCAAAAGAATCACTGCCGATTTTATTGATAAATCCGATTTCGTTAATCTCTTTTGGCAGGAAACAGCTCAACGGCGGGATAAAATTCATTCCGCCCGTGGCATAGACCGTACTGCCTGAAGTTCCTGCGAGGAGCTGATAAACATAAGCGTTATTGGTAGTGGAAATACTCATGTTGTAATGCCCGTTTCCCTGATTAATGTAATTGGTACCCTGTACAATATAATACTGTCCCGCATTTAAAGTAACATTTCCCAAGAGGTTTCCGTTGACGGTGAGCTTGGTGTTGTTTTCCGTAGCGATGACCAATGCTGCTTCCATTCCTGAATTGGCAGGTCCGTTGCCTTTAACCATTACAAAGTTTTTCCCCAGTCTTTCCACGGGAACCGCCTGGTCCATCAGAACATCCACATTGCTGTTGTTCTGTGTGGTATAGATGCTGTTAAAATTCCCGTTGGTAACGGAAATCGGCTTATTGGAAGTGATTTTTGCTCCGACAAGACCGTTCAGGTTATTGGTGGATAAATTGCTTTGGGCTTCGATGATATAAGATTTACCCTTATTGATCGTGAAAGTTCTTGACACAGCGGAAATACCGTCCGAGAAGACAACGCCAGGATTATATCCCGATAAGGTTACGGTGGTATTGTCTTCCGTGGCGACTACGCCGATGGTTGCATTTACGTAAGGTTTTGCGGTGGTGTTCGGGGCTACGCCGACGAAGAAGTTTTTTCCGATGCCTGCCAGCCCTTTTGATGTAATGATTTCTGCCTGGTTGGTAACAGCAAATCGGAAATTGGCAAAGAATTTTTTATTTCCTTTTGCATGAAGCCCCATGGTGCGCTGGGTAAAAAGGTTTGATGGAGTAGAAGCAATCATGTAACCGCTGGGAACCGTTACCCGAACGGGGTTGCCCTTGCTTACCTGGACCGTAGAGAAAACCGAATTGTTGTTGGAAATCTGTACCGGAAAAGGAACCGTTTCGTTGGTGGAAAGGTAAAGGTAGCATTCCGGACTTCCCTGAAGAGAGCTTGCCGACATCGGAGCAAACCAGTGTTCCGTATCCAATTGGGCATTAAAGATTAAGTAAAAAAAAGTGCAAAAGATTAGTAGAAATTTTTTCATTTTCAATAATAAAGGGCTGCAAATTTAAGCATTAATAATGGGCTTTCAACTGAAATTTTCCTTCAGAATATGTTAATTCATGAAATTGTTAAATATTTAATAATCTGTTAATATTCCGCTGATCTGATAATTCAAAGCACAAAAAAATCCCGGTGATTTATCACCGGGATCCGTATCTTAAATCTGAAAAAGATTATAAGCTTACTCTTACAAATCCTGTTACTTTAAGGTCTCCGTTTACAGATTTTACATAGTCGGCAACAGACATGCTGCTGTCTTTAATGAAATCCTGGTGTACCAAAGTGTTGTCTTTGTAGAATCTCTGCATTTTACCTTTAAGGATGTTGTCGATAATGTTTGCAGGCTTGCCTTCTTCCGTAAGTTTATGTCTTTCGATTTCCAGTTCTTTGTCGATCGTAGCCTGGGAAACAGCGTTCTCATCAAGAGCGATCGGGTTCATTGCAGCTACCTGCATAGAAACCGCTTTAGCCGCTTCGCTTGCTCCTTCTACGTTTGCAGAAAGCGCAGTAATGGAAGCGATTTTGTTTCCTGCGTGGATGTAAGCTCCTAAGAAAGGACCTTCGATTCTTTCGAATGCACCGATCTCGATTTTCTCACCGATAACTCCGGTCTGCTCAATTAATTTTTCAGCAACCGTAAGCCCGTGGAAATCGGTAGCCAGTAATTCTTCTTTTGTCGCTGCGAAGATTGCCATTTCGGCCAATTCGTAAGCCAACTCGATGAACGCTTCGTTTTTAGCAACGAAATCAGTCTCACAGTTCAGAGAGATTACAACCCCTAAAGTGCTGTCTTCGTTTACTCTGGCGATTACCGCTCCTTCAGAAGACTCTCTGTCTGCTCTGTTAGCCGCAACTTTCTGTCCTTTTTTTCTAAGGATGTCTACTGCTTTTTCGAAATCTCCTTCAGCTTCTACTAAAGCTTTTTTGCAGTCCATCATACCTGCACCTGTTTGGTTTCTCAATTTTGCTACGTCTGCAGCAGCTGGTGTATAAGACATAATATCTATTATTTTTTTATTTAAGGTTTAGTATTAATTTTTAGCTTAATTTTAAAGCGATGCAAAGATAATGATTTTAATGATAAACTAAAAAATGACTTTTTGCGTTATTTGTATATTTAATAAAATTTTAAATGTTTACTTAATGAAAAAAATATTTCTCCTCATATTTCTATGCATTTTCACCCTTGGTTTTTCTCAAAAAAAGAAAAAAGCGAAATCCAAAGCCATCGTAGAAAAGGAAACGGCCATCATTTATACGGAAAATGATGCGGAAACAACGGCTGAAGCGAGGGTAGTGGCCGGCTTCCTGAAACAGAACCCCGGACATGCCAAAAGCGATTATTTTAAAAAGAAGCTCATCCAGATGATTATGGCCAACAATTCCCCGGAAGCCAAGCCAACAATTAAAGCTGTAAGTGAAGACAAGATCCGGCAGATGGTGCTGGATAATAACAAACTGAACAATGCCAAGACCATCGCCGCTGCCGGTACAGGTTCTGCAAACACCGAGAGAACCGTGAATTATGCCAGTGCTGCCGGTGCCGGCAAAAAATCTTCCGGAGCCAGCGAGCAGAATAAAAAGACGGCCGCCATGCTTACTCATCTTTTTAATAACGACCCGATGGATAAGGAAGCCTACATTAACATCAAGAACCGTTCTAAATGCCGGCTGATCGTAAAAATAAACGGAAAAAAGTATTATAACCTGGATGTCCCGGCCAACGGGCAGAATTTCCTGCTGGTTGAAAAAGGAGAGTATGTTCTGACTACCATGGTCTGCGATGCCAAGTATTCTTCCCTGAAGAAGATCAATAAGGATATTGAGATTGAGCTGAACTTGAGTGAATAGAAGTAGAATAGAAACTGAAAACCCGGTTAAGATTTCCTTAACCGGGTTTTATTTTATCCTTTAAATTGCCCCATGGCAATAAATTTGTCCTGTCTCTGGGTTTCCAGCTCTTTTCCTGTGAATTTTGAAAAGGCTTTGATATTTTGTAAGATCGAGCTTTTCAGGTTCAGGTAAGTGGTCTGGGGATCGTAGTGTGCTCCGCCCAACGGTTCCTCCACGATGCCATCAATGAATTTTTCTCTTAAGGCATCTTTCGGGGTAAGGTTCAGGGCGTTGGCCGCATCTTCCTTGTGGTCCCAGTTTCTCCAGAGGATGGAAGAGCAGCTTTCCGGTGCAATGACCGTATACCAGGTGTTCTCCAGCATGTATACCTTGTTTCCGACACCGATGCCTAATGCACCGCCGCTGGCCCCTTCACCGATAATGTAAGTGAAAATAGGCGTTTTCAACATGGTCATTTCAAAAATATTTCTGGCGATGGCCTCTCCCTGGCCTCTTTCTTCTGCTTCAAGTCCCGGATAAGCTCCCGGTGTGTCCACCAACGTGACTACAGGAACTCTGAATTTTTCAGCAAGCTTCATCAGACGTAATGCTTTACGGTATCCTTCAGGATTCGGCATTCCGAATCTGCGGTGCTGTCTTTCTTTGGTGGTTCTCCCTTTTTGGGTACCGATGATCATTACTTTCTGGCCGTCAAGCGTGGCCAAACCTCCGATCATAGCAGGATCATCTGCGAAATTCCGGTCGCCGTGAAGTTCCAGGAAGCTTCCTTTATCCACCATTCCGTTAATATAGTCCAAAGTGTAAGGACGATCCGGATGGCGGGAAAGCTGTACTCTCTGCCAAGGGGTAAGATTTCCATAGATCTCTTTTTTCTTTTCTATGATTTTATCCTCGATCTGGCTGCATGCTAATTTTACATCAACACCACTTTCTTCTCCTACTAAAGAACAGGTTTGGTACTGGTCCATTAATTCTTTTATAGGAAGTTCGAAACTTAAATATTCCATTCTTGAAGTAAATTAAATCTTTCAAATGTATGAAAAATTATCAAAATCTATTTAAAATTATTCACGGCATTGTTTATACGGGCGGTAGTTTCCTCTTTTCCAAGAAGTTCCATGATGTCCGGGACATCCGGGCCCTTCAGTTCGCCTACCAGGGATAGTCTCAGCGGCATCATTACTTTACCCATTCCCAATCCTTTGTTTTCCGCAAAATCATGAACCGCCTGCTTTAGGTTTTCAGCGCTGAATTCCACTGTTTCCAGTTGTTTGGCAAGCTCCTGTAACAGTCCGGAAGTTTCATCATTCCACGCTTTTTTTGCTGCCTTTTCATCGTAGGATCCGGGTGCTTCAAAGAAAAACTTCCCGTTTTCATAAATATCTTTCGGAAAAGTGGCCCTTTCTTTCATCAGGTGAATTACCTTCAGGAGTTTATCATCGGGAAGCGTCAGGTTTAAGTCTGAATCTTTTAAAATCTGAAGCAGCTCTTCATCCGATTTCTGCTGCATATACTGGTGGTTGAACCATTCCGCTTTTTCTTTGCTGAATCGGGCACCGGCTTTATGAACTTTATTTAAATCAAATTCTTTGGCCATTTCGTCGAGCGATAAAATTTCCTTATCATCTGCAGGCGACCAGCCTAATAATGCTACCATGTTGATAAAGGCTTCAGGAAGATAGCCGCTTTCACGGTATCCTTTGGAAACATTTCCTGTGGCAGGATCCGTAAAGTTCAGCGGGAATACCGGAAACCCGAATTTATCGCCATCCCTTTTACTCAGTTTTCCTTTACCTTCCGGTTTTAAAATCAGGGAAAGATGGGCAAACTGAGGGGCCTGCCAGTTCATGGCTTCATATAATAAGGTATGGAGCCCTAAAGAAGGCAGCCATTCTTCACCGCGGATCACATGGGAGATTTCCATTTCATGATCGTCGATAATGTTGGCAAAATGATAGGTCGGCATCCCGTCATTTTTTACCAGAACCTTATCGTCTAAAGTATTGGTATTGACGGAGAATTTTCCGCGGATGATGTCTTCAAGGTTCAAAGTACGGTCTACCGGCATTCTGAAACGCACGACATACGGGGTCTTTTCATCCAGCAGTTGCTGAACTTCTTCTTCAGAAAGCGTTAAGCTGTTTCTGAGCTGATTCCTGGTTTTGTTGTCGTAAGAGAAAACATCGCCTCTTGCTTCATATTCACCACGGATGGCATCCAGTTCTTCAGCCGTATCAAAAGCGATGTAGGCATAATCTGTTTTTAAGATCTGCTCTGTGTATCGGTCGTAGATGTCTCTTCTTTCGGATTGTCTGTACGGAGCAAATTTTCCTCCTTTTTTGGGACTTTCATCGGCGATGATTCCGCACCATTCAAGGGCTTCCTCAATGTATTCTTCTGCTCCTTCCACGTATCTTGCAGTGTCTGTATCTTCTATTCTCAATATAAATTCACCGCCCTGGTTTTTAGCAAAAAGATAATCATATAATGCCGTTCTTACGCCGCCCAAGTGTAAAGGTCCCGTAGGACTTGGGGCAAAACGTACTCTTACTTTGTCCATTTCAATTTTATTTTGGTGCAAAGTTAAGGGACTTTCCTTTAAAAAAGGAAATTCTATTTTGGATTTTTAAGAAGGATATAGTTTTTATATTCCCCGAAACGGATTTTCAGTAAGTCTTCGATCGGCTGCAGGTATTTGTCTTTCTTTTTCCAGACTGCCTGGGATTTATCATGATTAAATACAAAAGAGTAGGAGGCAATGGCTTCGGCCATTACTTTAGGATGGGTTCCTGTAAATCTGGTTACCCGGTCAACCGTGTTATAATTAAATTCGTCTTTCGGCGCTTCTTCCAGCTTCTTATCGGTATGTCCGTAATAATAGACAAAGTTATTGGCCTTTAAAGACATCGTTCTTTTGGATTTTACGGAGCTGTAATGGTAAACAGGTGCATTTAAAGCCAGTACTTTCAGCTTTTCTCCCCTTTCAGAGCCGTTTTCATAATTTTCGATGGAATTGAATTTTCTGAATCCCTGGGAATCGATATATGCCCTTATATTAGGATTGTATTTGAACATTCTGATCTCGTTTTTATGAACCCTTCTGCTGTTCCGGATATGGTTGTAATCGCCCCAGAAATGGATGAATGGCTGAAGCAGTCCTTCCACTTCCTGGTATTGATCGGCTTCCTTCATCTTTTCCAGGATTAAAGGATAATCTTTTTCATGCAACACCTCATCTGCTTGGATATGAATTACCCAATCTGCTGAGGGGGACACATGGGTAAATGCAATATTGCACTGCTGGGCAAAAATTTTACCGCCGCGCGTCAGTGAGTCGTCCCAAACCGTATCGATGATCTTTATCTTCGGGTCTCCGATATTTTCAATCGCTTCTCTGGTTCCGTCGGTAGAGTCTCCGACAGCAATTACAAATTCATCACATAATGGAAGAACTGATTGAATGGATTCTATGAAAGGAACTCCGTAAGTAAAGCCATTTCTGACATAGCTGAATGCGCTGATTCTCATTTAGTAATATTAGCAAAAAGCAAAAATCTCACTTTTTTTCTGAAGCCGCAATTATTTTTGAAAATTAATTTATATTCAGTTCACTTACCCTAAAGATGTGCTGAAAAGTGATGTAGATACAATCTAAGATATATTCGAGAATTAGTATAGATAGCTTTAACTGTCGGGAAAATTAAGCGTATTTCTTTTTATCATGAGCCAGTCAGTGAATTATGTAATAAATGTTTAGTTAAAATAAATTTTTCTGAATAAATGTGATTTTTGTTTATAAAGTCGTTATTTTAATTTTCAATATCTAAAATAGTTTTTTTGTTCACCTGTTATTTTGAAAATTAATTTACTTTTGTAGCCTTAAACATTACAGACATGTTAGAAATCGGAGAAAGACCCTGGGGTAAATATTTTGTTTTGGCCGATGAGCCGAATTACAAATTAAAAAGAATTGAAGTGAACCCGGGGCAGAAATTATCGTATCAGTATCATCACAAAAGACAGGAACAGTGGACGGTCATCGAAGGAAATGCGACTGTGGTCCTGGATGATAAGGAAATCAGCCTGAATTATGGAGAAAGTATTTTCATTCCTCTGGGGGCAAAACACCGGATGATGAATCTTTCCGATAAGCCTGTTGTTTTTATAGAGGTACAAACCGGGACTTATTTTGGAGAAGATGACATCGTAAGGCTGGAAGACGAGTACGAGCGGCAATAATAATTACACACTAAGGATGTCCGCTTATATAAGAAAACAGAATATTCTGATTATTCTGCTTCTGATTTTTTCATTTTCCTGTTCAAGAGAGGAAGAGGGTTTGTATGCTGAAAATGTAGAGCCTGTTTCAAATGAGAATACTTACACAGGCCCTGTAGATTACCTTACCGATATCGGAACCATTAACATCAATGTTATGGCCAATGGAAATCATCCCGGAAGGAATGACCAGTCATTTATTAAAAATATCAATGCACCTAATTTCGGATACTGCCATCCGGATGTTCAATATTTCCCCAACGGCTTCAACGGATACAAGTACTGGATGGTTTTTACTCCGTATTTCGGTGCTATCGGAGCAAATCCAAATGCTACCAGATATGAAAATCCTACTGTTGTCGTTTCAAACGATGGGTTGAATTGGATTTCTCCAAACGGAATTGATTCTCCGCTCCAAAAATGTCCGTCTGATAAAGAAAGTTTTACAGAAAACAAAAATGATGTAAAACAGGGATATTGGTCTGATGTAGATATGACATTTGAAAACGGTAAATTTTCTCTTTATTACAGAGCCAGCTTTGTAAAGGCATCTTCCCTACTATCAAGGGGTGCCAAGAATAACAATAATATACGCAAGCTTTCTAAAAATGCTCAGAGAACAATTGTAAGGCAAACATCTACAGACGGAATCCATTGGAATCCATTGGAAGCTGCTTATACAAGCAATTCGCCGCATGCTCCAAAAAATAATCATATGCTTTCACCAAGTTTTGTTTATACAGGAAATAAATATGTGAGTTATGAGGTTGAAAATAATATAAGTCCTAACTTCCCTGGTAATGATCCTTCTTATGTCATAAGAAGAACCTCTGATAACGGATTGGATTTCTCAAATTTTAAACAATGTCAAGTTGTTAACTTTACTAATAAACCTTGGACTGAGGTGAATCCAGTATTTGCTCCCTGGCATATTCAGGCAACTTATGTAGATGGATACTATTTTTTGTGTATTGCTGCCGGTGATGTTAAAAATTATACTGCAGATACGCTTTATCTGGCATTTTCTAAAGACGGATTAAATTTTAAAGTATTACCAAAACCTTTGGTTGAACATAATACCTATAGATCATGCGTCTTTCCGATGGCAACTACAGATGACACCATCAACTTTGGGGCTGTAATTGCTTATAAAACCGGAGTATTTAAGTATAGAGAGTTTCAGCTAAATAAAAAAAAGTTAGAAGCTTGTCTAATTAAGTAGAAACTATGTATTTTACTTAATCTTTGAAAGTATAGTATTTATATTTTATCGCAAATCCGATTTTTATTTTGTGAATAATCTCCTGCAGATGGCACAAGTCTGGCGGAATTTATATTTATGTATATACGTGTAACTATCTTAATCTGCAGGAAATTATATTTCAAGTTAAATTTAACTGAATTCCCCGTATTAACCATTGGATGCTTTTTATCCCTGTTGTATAAATTATACTTTTTAACTAAAATAATCCAAATCTTTTTCTTTTTTCCCAGTTACTTTGGAAAATTACACCCAGATATATTTTTTTTAATTTTTCGATATTATGAAACTTTTTTTCTAATCTATATTGTTTTTCATAATGATATACTTTGAAAAAGCCTTCAACCGGATAGATGTCTATCAATTTGCTTTTTAAAAGATATTCTCCATATATAACGCATTCGGATGGAGAGGTTACTTTATCAATTTCATTAAAGAAATCGATAAAAGTTTTATTTTGTTGTTTTAAATATACTTCTATGAAATGATTCCAAACCTTACAGCTCCACAGATAAGGAGAAGGGCCGTAATCCCATTCTTTCCCTTTGTTTCCGAAGAGAGGACGGGTTGCTCGTAATGCTTCTTTGAAGAAAATATTTTCAGAGTCCAGCTGTATATTTTCCATAGTTTCCAGGAAAGGCTTTGATTCGTGCATGATGGTGTATGGGGTGCTTTCATCATATAAAAAATCCGAGTAGTGAAAATCTTTAATAAACTCTGAATCAGAATCGATACATAAATAATTTTCGCATATATTCAGCCTGTATACGTGAGATTTTACGATTTGTTGATATCTCCATCCATCTTTATTATCTGCAATAATAATATCAGAATCTTTATAAATATTATATTCTTTCAACTTATCTTTAAAAAAATCAAAGTCTTCGTCATTAACGGAAATAATAACAGGAATCTCATCTTTATTATGCTTTTCAATCGAACGTATAAGATTGTTAGCCCTTTCAAAATCTGGCCTATACGTTTTAATAAACAAAATTAGGGAATGCATTTGTATATTATTTAATTTATTATAGCACTCCAAAATTTAAGAGTTCTGCTTTCAGAAAAATTATTTTTAAAATACTCTTTACCCCGGTTTCTTATGGTTTCATAATAAGTCCCGTCCTGTAGTAATGCTATGATATAATCTTTGAATATTTCCGGATCATTATTCACCAGGCACCCATTGTCGGATTTCGACGAAAAGCCGTCAACTGCCCGTTCCGTTCCTATAACAGGAAGTCCGAAAGATAAGGCTTCCACAACTTTTATTTTTATACCGGTTCCTTTGAGCATAGGGCAGATGGCTATTCTGCTTTCTGAATAATAGCTGCTGAGATCTTCTGCGAAAATAACTTTTGCTATGTTTTTATAATCAGCGATATGTTTGCAGACCCTTCCTACTACACATATTTTTATAGTTTCCGGAAGCAGCGGCAAAACATTCTCCAAAAACCACTGTATCCCTTCTATATTAAAAGGATTGTCTGAGCCCGTGAAAATAAGATCGTATTGCTTTTCCTTATTTTCATCAATAAAGTTTTCGGGGAAACTCGGCGGGATATTGACGACCTGATCTCCTAAAAAGCTTTTAAAAACGAAAAACTCCTCATTTGAAATTGTAACTATTTTATCAAATTTAGATAAGTTATTTATTTCTTCATTAAACCGACGGCCAACATTTAATGATCTGTTTTTATAAAATTCGTTTAAGGTAAT
The DNA here is from genome assembly GCF_008329705.1 of Chryseobacterium sp. SN22. GTDB lineage: Bacteria > Bacteroidota > Bacteroidia > Flavobacteriales > Weeksellaceae > Chryseobacterium. Next base: position 69,474 of record NZ_VTSX01000007.1, read on the forward strand.
CCAATCATGAGTGTCTACAATTTTGAGACAATTTTTCATAGAGTCCGGATCTAATAAATCCGCCCAAAATTCATAATTGATGATAATGGCATCGTATTTCTTTTTATTAAAAATATCTTTGAATTCTTTTTTCGCAAAGTCTGTTAATGACTGATTAGATAGACTTGGTTTTGTATAAGCTTTTAAAATTTTATACTTCCAATATTCTATTGTTGTTTTTTTCTTAGGAGGTCTGGGTGTTATAAAAAATAAATTGTCGACAATATTTTCATCAAAATCGTTAGTATCCTGCATATCTCTATAGATATGTTTTACCCCAACCAGATCAATACGGTGTCCCAGCTTTTTTAAAATAGTAAGTGTGGTTTTCGCTCTCACTACGTTTCCCGCTCTATTGGAGAATGGATTTTCCGGGAAAAAAAATAAAATCTTTTTTGACATTTATAATGTTTTAATCGCTGAATTGAATGTATTGATAACAGAATCCCAGGAGTAGTTCTCCAGAACATAGTTTTTTGCCCTGTTTTCTTCGGCTGCCGATTCTTCCGGGGCTTGGGTAAGGTAAAAGATGAGAGATTCTGAAAATTCCTTACTGCCGGCAAAGCTTTTGCCGGTTTTGCTTTTTTCGATATGGTCATGTAAAACCTTGCAGTTTTTGTTCACGATTACCGGGATTTTCATCAGCATGGCTTCTAATGTGATCAGGGACAGGCTTTCATAGAATGAAGGCATAATCAGAGCAGCGGCATGAATGAGCAGCGCATTTTTCAGATCATGATCGACGAATCCTGTAAGAATAAGGTCTTCTCCCCGGGTTATTGTTTCATCCAGCGCATTTTTACCGGCCAGTACCAATTTGATATCACGGTATTCGGGATGGGTCTTTTTGAAGTTTCTGAAATACTCAATCATCATCACACAGCCTTTGTCTTCCACGATTCTTCCGACATAGACAAAGTATTTTCCAGGAGAAAGATATTCCGGCAACGAGCCTGCAGACGTATCATAGTCGTCAAAACCGATCCCTGCAATTCCTGAATTTATGTTTTTTGTCTGGGGATAAACCTTTTCGACAAGATTTTTCTCAGTCTGGGTATTATAGACGATGAATTCCGGCAAGGAAAACAGCGTTTTATAACCTTCAAGGTAAAACTGGGGCTCATCATGCGCTGTCGGGATCAGGATGCTTTTTCCGGCTACTTCCTGAATTCCTATATTGGTAGGGTGGTACAGGTAAGTGAAAAAAATAAAGGCTTTGTAATTCTCTTTTTTTCCTTTAATAAAATCAATTAAATCAACAGAGAAAGGGCCTTGTGCCTCCAGCCACTCATTAAAACTGAACCCTTCTTTATTATATTTTTTCCTCTTGTAGAAAAGATAGACAAAATTCAGGAGAGTTAGTTTCCGGCTACCATATTTATAGATATTCCGGACCGTTTTACTCAGCTTGTTGAATTTTAGAAGATCTTTTTTTAAGGTTTTAAAACGCCTGACTTTAATGCCGTTAATATATTCTGTCCCTTCTGAATAGTAATTATCCCAGAATTCATATTCAATTGCACAGGTTGTAAGTACTTCCACCTCATAGAGTGAAGACAGCTTCTCAGCCAGCAGCTTCGCATGCAGTTCCGCTCCTCCGTTGATCTCTGAACCGTATCTCTGAACAACTATGGCAATTTTATCTTTCATATAGTAACGTAGTAAAGCCGTATTATCTTCCTTTTATTTTCTTTAAAATTTCGTTTACCTTTTTCCTGGCTTGGTTATACAGTCCCTTTTCCAGGTATTTTACACGCTTTTCTAGGATTTTGTTCTCGCTTATAATTTTCAGCAGGTTATTCTGTGCTTCAAAATCATTTCTTTCCGTAAGGATTTTTTTCTCAATAATATCAAGCCTGGTCTTCATCCGGTTGCCGATGGCTTCTAACGAAAAGTGAGTTTCGATATCCTCTTTTCCCTTTCGCCCGATCTCTGCGGCATGTTCCTGATTTTCGAATACGAATTTCATCAGCTCGGCAGCATGGTCCGTATCCGGTTCAGACCAGTAATTATTCTTAGGAAGCACACTTAAATCCACTTCATGCTTAAGCATTTTATACTTTACCAGAAAAGAATTGTTGACATGGGTGAAATCTAAATTCCCGGAATAGCCTGTGGTAATGACCGGTTTCCCCAGAGCCATGGCTTCAGCTATCGTCAGGCCGAACCCCTCAGAACGGTGCAGGGAAATATAACAGTCGGCTTTGTTCATCAGTGCCAAAAGTTCCGGCCGGCGGAGCATCTCCTCTTTATAGATGATGCTGGCATTATTTCCGATTCGTTCCATGACCTTCTTCTTGGATTTTCCATGCTGGTTGGAAAGCGAAGTTTTCAGGACGAGTTTTACCTTTTCGTTGTTGAGTCCGAAAGCCTTTTCGTAAGCGTCAATCAGTCCGATAGGATTCTTTCTTTCAATTAAACTGTTATAGTCAAAAACAAACAGAAAATTAAAACAGTCTTCTGAAAGTCCCATATCAAAATCCGTATCAATGTCTTCCTGTTTAATGTCGATCGGATGGGGGATGTTTACCACAGGAATAGGTGCTTTCAGCGACATGGAATCCAGGCAATACCTTGAGCACGTCCATATTTCGTCATAAAATTTAAAATATTCTGCATACACATCCGGAAATTCTTCCATTTCCCATGCCCAATACCCGATGTTGTATTTTCCCTGGAAATAATCAGTCGATTTTTCCTGGATGAAACTTAGGATCGCATCAATGTTCAGGTGGACAATATTTACCGGATAATTGTTGATGTTATCCTCAAAACTCACCGAAGTATCATTAAGGCGGTTTCTTACATTTTGGTTAAAATTAATTGGTTTTGCCGGAACGCCCACTTTTTTAAGTGCAGTCAGGTTATTTCGGATGGCTTCCCCAAATCCGATTTCTGCATTAAAAAAGCCAGACATATTTACTCCAAATATCTCCTTATCGTTACTCATATCAATTAATTTTAAAAATTTCTTTTAACTTTTTTTCAAACAAAGCCTCTTCTCCCAGAACCATCTCTTTATACACTTTAAAATGAGGAATATGTTGTGAATAGTCTTCCAGGACGGATTTTATTTTGCTGATAATTTCAGGAATCCGGTCTTCCCGGAAATTGAATTTATACCCGTCGGGAATCATCAGGTCTTCATAGTAGGCTGAAGAGCCGTTTTTCCCTGAAATAATGCAACAGTCCTGTGACACGGATTCCCTCAGCATTTTGTCGCGTCCCGGGTTTTCCCCGAAATCCACATACAAGAGGGATTTTGCCATCAGTTCTTTAATCTGAACGGCATTCATATTCCGGATCGGGATCCATTTCAGTTCAGGAGAAGCCTGGATCAGTGCGGCAATTTCCTTCTTTCCTTTTTTCGGGTTATAGAGAATGGTTTTATTGTTCAGATCTTTTGAAACAGGCAGACTGTTTTCCGTAAACTGAGGATTGATATAGTCACAAACATAATCAATCTGGGTTTCAGGAATTCCATGGTCCTTTAGATAAACTCCGGACCGGAAAGACTGTGCCCACTGGAAAACATTCGGAAGCGGCTCAAAATAATATTCCCTGTCTTTCTGTTGATAAAATAATTTTGTAAAAAAACTTTGCTTTCTTATGCGGTAATCCATTAAAATCTTATAAAAATCCACACTTAGCCACCAGATAATTTTCTGGCTTTGAGGATATTTTTTTATAAGATGGGTCATCGATTCCGGAATAATCAGGATATTCTCCGGACGGTCTTCAAATGACTTGATTTCCCGGGTTTTGTAGACGTCATAGTTTTTTGCTTTGGCATTGCTCCTTTGCGGAATGTAATGCATGAACACATTTTCATAATTCAGCTCATAAAGCTTGTTCGACAGCTGATGCAATGCTTCCGGACCACCTGTGACTTTTCTCGGAGGACAGAATATGATGATGGAGGAAGTGTTTTTATAGGAAATCATAAGGGCTTTTAATCATGAATTTGAAAATTTTATCACTTAGCGGTGCTATAATACCATTTAATTTCCAAAATTACAATTTATTACTCAATCAATTCATCCACCCAGTTATCGATCAGGTATTTATTGAAAATATTTTTTGGGATCTCGATGTAGGGGGTGTTAAAAAAAGATTCGGGAATCCGTATGTTGTTGAGGTCGGTAATGACAAAAATATTTTCAGGATTATAGAAATCGTAAGTCACGATGTCTGTATTGGTTGTGATTAACTTCTTTTTCAATCCCATGCTCTCAAAAACCCGGAAACTTAATCCTTGCTGCCCGGCTCTGCTGACATCAAGCATAATTTCGGATTTTTCCATAAAGGCATTGATTTCAGAGATAGACAGGGGAGTGCTTACGAATTCAAGATAAGGTTCGCTTTTCTTCTTGGGTCTAAAAACAATGATTTTACTGTTGACTTTCATTCGGTAAAGGGCCTTGGCGATCTTCTCTAAAACAGGGAATCTTTTGTCGTAGGAGCTGATATTGAAAACTTTGTATTTATACGTTGAAGGACTGTTGGCTATGGTCTTATAAATGAAATTCGTCTTGAAATTCAGATGGTATCTTTCGCAGTCTTTCTTTTCAAACGAAAAAACCTTGTCAAAAAGGGATAGGATCTTTTTGGTCTTCGGATAGCGGTTGATGGAATCGCTGATGATGAAAACCGAACGACGCGATTTTTTATTGATGGCTTGTATAGTGGCCGGTGATAAAAAGTCGGCTTTTATATAAATGACAGCATCAATGGATTCGATATCGCGGATCTCATTTAAGATGACTTCGTTATAATGGATGTGCTTTAGGTTGGAAATCCCCAGGTTTTTTGTAAAGAAATTAAGAGCCTTATGTCTGAAACTGGGGTATTTATACCGGAAACTGTGAAAATTAATGTGTTTTACTTCGTATGATTTTCTTTCAAGCGCGTCGGCAATGTATTGGTTGTAGCCCCAATTATCGTAAGTGATGAGAAGGATGAGTTTTTTTTTTTCTGTCATTTTTGTTTTTTTATACAGTGATTACACCAATGATTTATCTAAAAATCTTTCCAGTTCATCTTTTAAAAAAGAAGGTTTAAAATCCGAATAACTTATTGAATCTTTCACAAAATCCGCAACATGCAGAAAGCAGTCTGCCTCCGGACGGCTGCTCCATGCCCAATCCGACAGCTTAATCTGCGGTGAAAAAATAGTAAAGGTGGGAATGCCCAGTGCTTTGCTTACATTGGTGGCCCCGCCTTCATTTCCGATAAGGCATTTGCATAAAGCCGTAACCGCTGCAAATTCGCGTAGATTTTTGGTGTCAAAATCGACTACAATTGATCTTTTCGTTTCATCGGCTATCAGATTCAGCAGTTTTTCAAAAAGGTTTTTCTGTGAAGGAAGGTAATTGCACAGAATTTTTGCAGAAGGCTTATAAGATGCTATATAATTCAGCAATTCTGCCATATATTCTATAGGATAGGTTTTCTCTTCCGAGCTTCCAAAAGTGCTGATCATAATTAAAGGATTATTTTCAGACAAACCGTATTTGGCTAAAACTTCATGGGCATTACGGACTTCCTCATCCGTCAGATAAACTTTCGGAAAAGTTTCCTGAAACGGGATCCCTAACGGTTCCAGCAGCAACAGCCGGTGCTCAATTCCTAAGGTTGTGTTCTTTGATTTTACCTGGTTGTCCCTTTTTACAGGATGATTGTAAAAAAAACGGGTATATTTTTTAAAAAAGCCGATCCGGGTTCCGGCACCGGAAAAAAAGGTAATCGCCGCCGTTTCCAGTTTGGAATAAAGATCGATTACCAGATCAAACTTCTGGGCTTTTATTTCAGATAAAGTATCCATCAGGCTGTCCCTGAAAAAGATCACCTGATGGATATAAGGGTTGCCGATTAATATCTGGGCATATTTTTCCTCCAGCAGAAAGCTTATTTCCGCATCCGGATATTTATTTTTTAGAAGAGGGAGGATGGTGCTTGTGACCAGCACATCCCCCATAAATTTTTTCTGTATGATTAAAATCTTCATGCTTTTCTGAATTCAGAAACCGTCTTCTCAATAATCCTCACACAATCCATCAGCTGCTCTTCGGTGATCACCAATGGTGGAGCCAACCGGATGATGTTTCCATGCGTAGGCTTGGCCAATAATCCGTTTTCTTTGAGTTGCAGACAAAGATTCCAGGCGGTGGAACTGTCTGGCGTATCATTGATTAAAATGGCATTCAGTAATCCTTTTCCTCTTACCTTAGTAATCAGGTCTGTTTTTTCAATCAGTTTATCGATTTCCGAGCGGAATAATTTTCCTAATTCTTCTGCTCTTTCAGAAAGCTTTTCGTCTGCAACCACATCCAAGGCAGCTACAGCTACAGCACAGGCAATCGGGTTTCCTCCAAAGGTAGAACCATGTTGTCCGGGTTTAATGACGTTCATGATCTCATTATCGGCCAATACCGCTGAAACAGGGTACATTCCTCCGGACAGGGCTTTGCCTAAAATCAAAATATCCGGCTGCACGTCTTCATGATGGCAGGCGATCAGTTTTCCCGTTCTGGCAATACCGGTCTGTACCTCATCGGCAATAAAAAGAATGTTATGCTCTTTACACAGTTCGGAAGCGTTTTTCAGAAAACCGTCGTTCGGGACATACACGCCCGCTTCGCCTTGAATCGGCTCTACCAAAAATGCAGCAATATATTCAGCCTCCCTGCTTAAAACTTCTTCCAAAGCAGCGAGGTCATTGTAAGGAATTTTAATGAATCCCGGGGTAAAAGGCCCGTAATTCTGGTTGGCGTCCGGATCATTGGAAAAGGAAACAATGGTGGTGGTCCTTCCGTGGAAGTTATTCTCGCAGACTACGATTTTCGCTGCGTTTTCCGGAATTCCTTTCACTTCATAGCTCCATTTTCTGGCCAATTTTACGGCCGTTTCTACAGCTTCAGCTCCTGAGTTCATCGGTAAAACTTTATCAAAGCCGAACAGGGTAGTGATCTTCTGCTCGTACTCGCCCAGATTCGAATTGTAAAATGCTCTTGAAGTCAGCGCCAGCTTTTGAGCCTGCTCTACCAGTGCTTTCACGATTTTCGGATGAGAATGCCCTTGGTTTACAGCAGAATAAGCCGAAAGGAAATCATAATATTTTTTGCCTTCCACATCCCATACAAACACACCTTCTCCGCGGTCCAGAACCACAGGAAGCGGGTGGTAGTTATGGGCACCGTGCTTATCTTCAAGGTCAATAAAATATTGAGAGTTTCTTACTGTTTCTGCTGTTGACATAAATTTAGGTTTTCCGCAAAGTTATGAATTTGTATATAAATCTTTATCTTCGGATAATCAAATATAAAATTTTGAAAAAAGCAGTCACCCTTCTTTTGTTATTTTTGGTTTCTAAATCTACTTTTGCTCAGAAAAGTGCCGTTTCACCTTTTGATATTGAAGATTATAAAATTCTTCAGCATCAATATCTGGACTATGCGAAATCTAATCCTGAGAAAGCTATTAAAATTGAAGATCAGTATTATTCGATAAAAAAACTCGACAGCCTCCTTTTAATTAAAGATAAGATTAAAAAATTGCAGATGGCAAATCAACACTGGTCTGCTGAAGAACTTAATAAACATTCCAGGGAGCTTCCCGATCAGGTCATTCTTCCTTATGCATTCTTCAATCTGAAATATGGAAAATATAACATTTGGGCAAACGATGAAATGATAACTGTTTACAACAGAAATCTTGAAATCCGGTCTGCCGGTATCCATCTCACCGGAGATGAGTTTTCTCCGTTATTTATTTTTGAATCTGTCGAAAACTTTAATACCGGTATTAAAACCCAAAATAAATATCTGATTAGTAAAAAAAGGATTTCAACGTATAATGAAAATGCCAAGTATAAATTCCGGACAGGAATGGAAATGAAATGGGACGATAAGGGGAATATTACTTATGAAAAGGATTGGGACAAAGGAATCACGTTCGATCTGCAGGATTTGCTGAAAACCTACCGTAAAAAAATTGCAGATTATCTTATAATGAAAAAAGACAGTCTGGATGGTTACGAGTATTTGATGAAGATGCTTTCCGGATCAGGCCCGGAACCTGCAGAAAATTATGAGTATGAAGGTGTTTTTTTTAAAATAGAAAAAGACGAAAAAGGTGGGAATTTTTTCTGGTTGGTTTATATTACATCTACAATCTGTTTTATTTTTGATACCAAAGAAGGGAACGTTTTATCGCATAAAATAATTATTTATCATGGGTAAAAGTATATTTCTGTTAGCATTGCTTATTTTTTCGAATTGCTTTTCCCAGATTGTTTTTCCTTCCCAGGATAGAAAAACCTTACAATACGGATTAAAGTCTTCCGATGGAAGCTGGGTAGTAAAGCCTGAATTCCGCTCTGTTCAGAATTTTTATGATCATGGAATAAAAAGGGATTCTGTAGGAATATTTCAGAAGGATGAATATTATAAGAGGAGCAATATTGTTGTAAAATCCAGTTATGGCCTTTTTTCGGAAAAAGGGAAAAACCTGATTCCCGTAATCTATAAATCGCTGTACTGCACAAAAGGAATATGTATGGCAGGAACTCACGATAAAAAAACCGTGATTCTGAATTACAAAAATGAGAAATTAGCCGAATTGGAAGGAATTCCTCAAAAATTGAAAGATTCCATAGTGCTTTTTTATAGTTTAAAATACAATGCCCATTATTTTTTCTCCTTACGCAACTCCAAAATTAACGGTCCTTTCAGCACAATCAGTTTTACAGATAAAAATTTATTGTTTGCAGAAACTTTCTCAAGACAAAAAGCTTTTTATAAAGAAGATGGCAGTGTTTACCTAAGGAACGATTCTATCTATGACAGTAAACCAGAACTTTATCCTTATGATCTATTCCTTATAAAAAATCAAAAAGGAGTTACTTTTTCAGACCGAAACGGAAAGCTGTATGAAACGTATTATCAAAATGTAGATCCATGGCAAATGACGTACTGCAATAAACCTGTAAGTCATGGTGATTACACCACATGCAAAGATGGCGGAACTATTGATATAAAAAAAGTAGTGGAATATTATGGCTTTGATCCGTCTGTACTGTATATTACAAAAGAAAAAGAGTTGGAGTACAGCATACTTTCAACTTTTTCAGTTGACGATCTGAATAATGAGAATTTTGAAAACTACCAAATTGTACAGTATAAAAATCCCGAAAATCCTGCGAAAAGATATGCTGTTTTAGATAAAGATCGTGTAGTTCTGAATTCGGAATTTCCTATTTTGAAGTTTTTTATTGATACTGCTCTAACGCAAAATCCTGAAAACAGCAAATATTACATTGTAAAAAAAGATAAGACTGTTGAAGTTAATGAAAAACATCTGAATGAACTTAAAAGTTTTGGATCCGTGAATTTTAATATATCTTTTAATTCTAAAAATAATGTGATTAAAGTATATAATGAATTGAGTACAAAACTATTCATCGTTAATGAAAAAGGAAATATTAAAGAAATAAAAGGAAAAGATATTACTAATTTTTATAACGGTTTTGCATATCTGAATGATGGAAATAAAATGTTTTTAATTAATGAAAATCTGGAAAGATTGAAGCAAATAAATAATGGTAATAATAGTACTTTGGGATCTTTCAAAGATTTTGACAGCAACGGGATTCTTATTTGGAGCTCCTATAAAAATATTCCGGGTCAGCAGGATAAAGAATTTTATGGAGCATTACATTATAAAGGAGAAAAGATTATTCCAGAATCTGACAACAAAATCTATAAAGAAAATCCTATATTTTATATCTCGTATTCCGAAACCGAAAAAGATGAAGAAGGAAATCAGAAAAATTTCGCTTTTAATAAAAATGGTAAAAAGATAGATCCTAAGGATAAAGTCAATGGAATTTATTTTTCCTATTATCCGAATTATTTAATAATTCACTATGATTATGTTTCTTATTACTATTATTATTCTGGAGAATATTTGGGGAATGATAAAGACGGATTGGATTGGGAAGCTGATAAATTAGAAAAGTTAAGATTTTAAACAAAATAAAAACCGGTTTCAATCAGAAACCGGTTTTTATATTAATGATTATCATATTTTCTGTCCATTACAAAATCCTCCATGAATTTCGTCGTGTAGTTTCCGGCAAGGTAATCCTCGTGATCCATCAGCTGTCTGTGGAACGGAATGGTAGTTTTCACGCCTTCAATATAGAATTCCTCCAAAGCTCTTCTCATTTTGGCAATCGCTTCTTCACGCGTCTGAGCGGTCGTGATCAGCTTGGCAATCATAGAGTCGTAGTTAGAAGGGATGGTATATCCTGAATACACATGGGTATCTACTCTTACGCCGTGTCCGCCCGGGATGTTCAATCCTGTAATTTTTCCCGGAGACGGTCTGAAATCCATATAAGGGTCTTCGGCGTTGATCCTGCATTCGATAGAGTGAAGCTTAGGAAAATGGTTGATTCCGGAGATCGGCGTTCCCGCAGCCAATAGGATCTGCTCTCTGATCAGGTCATAATCGATTACCTGCTCTGTGATCGGGTGTTCTACCTGGATTCTGGTATTCATTTCCATAAAATAGAAATTCCGGTGCTTGTCTACCAGGAATTCGATGGTTCCTACTCCTTCATATCCGATGAATTCCGCTGCTTTTACGGCAGCTTCACCCATTTTCTCACGAAGCTCGTCCGTCATGAAAGGAGAAGGCGTTTCTTCGGTTAATTTCTGGTTTCTTCGCTGTACGGAACAGTCTCTTTCAGAAAGGTGGCAGGCTTTGCCATACTGGTCTCCCGCAACCTGGATCTCGATATGCCTTGGCTCCTCGATCAGTTTTTCCATATACATCCCGCCGTTGCCGAAAGCGGCTACCGCTTCCTGGATGGCTGATTCCCAGTGGTCTTTCAGGTCTTCGGCCTTCCATACCGCTCTCATTCCTTTTCCTCCGCCTCCGGCAGTGGCTTTGATCATCACCGGATAACCCGTTTCTTCAGCAATCTTTACCGCATGTTCGTAAGACTCGATCAGGCCGTCAGATCCCGGTACACAAGGAACACCGGCGGCTTTCATGGTTGCCTTGGCGTTGGCTTTGTCTCCCATTTTTTCAATCTGCTCAGGCGTAGCACCGATAAATTTGATACCGTTTTTCTGGCAGATTCTGGAGAAATTGGAATTTTCGGAAAGGAATCCGTAACCCGGGTGGATCGCATCGGCATTGGTGATTTCGGCTGCCGCGATAATGTTAGGGATTTTTAAATAGGAATCTTTGCTCATTGCCGGACCGATGCAAACCGCTTCGTCAGCAAACCTTACGTGAAGGCTGTCTTTATCCGCCGTTGAATATACCGCAACGGTCTTGATCCCCATTTCTTTACAAGTACGTAAAATACGCATTGCAATTTCGCCACGATTGGCAATTAATATTTTTTTGAACATCTTTCTGGAATTTTAAATTATAAATTTTGAATTTTAATTATTTTAAATGAAAAGCATCATCTAAAATTTATAATCTCTAATCTGGAATTCCTTAAGATGGATCTACTAAGAATAAAGGTTGATCGTATTCTACCGGAGTAGCGTCATCCACTAAAATCTTAACGATTTTTCCGCTTACTTCAGATTCGATCTGGTTGAATAATTTCATTGCTTCGATAACGCATACTACTTTTCCGTTGGAAACTTCGTCGCCTACGTTTACGAAAACATCTTTATCCGGAGATGGCTTTCTGTAGAAAGTACCGATCATCGGAGATTTGATGGTTACATACTTGCTGTCATCAGATGCCGCTTCCGTATTTTGTGCAGGTGCTGCAGCCGGGGCAGCAGTGAGTGCAGGTGCAGCCATTTGCTGAGGTGCCGTGTGGTAAACTGCAGGCTGTGCATAAGCAACCTCGCTTCCTGCTAATGGAGTTTTAATGGTGATTTCGAAATCTTTAGTCTTGTATTTCACTTCAGAAACTTCTGCCTTGGATACAAACTTAATAAGATTTTGTATGTCTTTAATGTCCATAAAATTGATATTTGATTTTGCTCCAAAGATACCAAAAAAACATAAAAAACAACAAAAAACCGCCAAATTTTATCAAAATTGAGCGGTTTTTGTATTAAAACGAGTGTTTTCGGGTGAAACGGACTCTTAGTTTTCTTCAGTAGATGCTACTTCTTTTTCCAGTACTACTTTACCTCTGTAGTAAAGTTTTCCTTCATGCCAGTGAGCTCTGTGGTAAAGGTGAAGCTCTCCTGTTGCTGCATCTTTAGCCAATTGAGGAACTACCGCTTTGTAGTGTGTTCTTCTCTTATCTCTTCTTGTGGACGATTGTCTTCTCTTTGGATGTGCCATTGTGTAATAACTTTTTTAATTGATGAGCGATGAGATTCATCATCTCATCATTAAACTATTTAATTTTTATTCTTCAAATTTTTTAACGCGTCCCATCTCGGGTCGCTTTCATGTTCTTCTTCCTCGTCATCTTCTTTCGGACTGAATTTGTCCAGGATAGCAAGGTCTTCTTCGCTTACGTTGGGTGAGATCTTTTTCATCGGGATGGAAAGAGCCACATTTTCGTAAATCAACTGGGCAATATTAAAGGCATGGTCTGCGGTAGGAATGGTAATCACATCTTCTTCGCTGTCATCATATTCCTCTCCGAATTTCACCAGTACCTTAATCTCATTTTCAATGGGATGATCGAAATTTTCGTTTGAAATATCACAAACCAATTCTACTGTCCCTTTTACTTTGATCTCAAATTCCATAAATGTGCTGTGCTTGTCCAATAGAACATCCACTGCAATTTTAGGATTTGTAAATTCCTGTTCAGTGTCAAACAATTGAAAGAACTCTTTATCTATCTCAAACCTGAACTCGTGCTTGCCGGTTTTCAGCCCGGAAAAGCTTATGTCGTAGTTTCTTAACTTGTCCATAAAATGAGTGTGCAAAAATATGCAATTTTTTTATAATAACAAATAAAATTTCTAACAAATTAATTTAAAATCTTCATTAAAGATTTAGGCCTCAGTTTCATCCGGCAGATCTTCATCTATTCCGTTGTCTACTGCCATTTTTCTTGGCTGCATGCGGTTGCTCATCAAATCGTTGTATTCGCTTCTGTTCCTGAAAATTTTTATGGCTGCAAAAATGGCTTCCGTAAAACTCTGGGGATCCGCAATGTTTTTTCCGGCAATATCATAGGCTGTTCCGTGATCCGGAGATGTTCTGATAAAAGGCAGCCCGGCCGTATAATTTACACCTTCTTCATAAGCCAGTGTTTTGAAGGGGGCTAATCCCTGATCGTGGTACATGGCTAAAACCGCATCGAAACTTCTGTATTTCCCCGGCTGAAAAAAGCTATCGGCAGGAAAAGGCCCGAAAGCCAGAATGCCATGGTCTGAAAGTTCTTTGATAGCTGGGGAGATAATTTCGATTTCTTCATTTCCGATAACGCCGCCGTCTCCTGCATGGGGGTTCAGTCCCAGAACTGCAATCTTCGGTCTCGTGACACCAAAATCTTCGATCAGTGTCTGGTTCAGCATCCGGAGCTGTTTTTTTATTTTTTCCTTGGAAATATTTTCAGCAACCTGAGTAATCGGGATGTGATGGGTAGAAACCGCTACCTTAAGATCATCCGTTACCAGAAACATGAGTCCTTTTTTATTGAACTTTTCTTCAAAATATCCCGTGTGTCCGGCATGTTTAAAGCCCATTTTCACCATCTCATCCTTATTGATCGGAGCCGTTACCAATACATCAATTTCTCCCTTCAATAAAGCTTCTGTTGCCGCTTCCAGGGATTCAATGGCCATTTTGGTAGATTCCTCCGTCGGTGTTCCCAACTCTACCGTAGAATTTTCTTTTACCAGATTTACCATATTCAGTTTTCCGGCGTGGGCCTGTGAAGCATCGTTGATGTAGTTGAAATTCAGGTTGAGTTTAAAAATGTTTTTCTGATAGGTAAATAATTTTCCCGAGCCAAAAATTACCGGCGTGAAAAAATCCGTGATGGTTTTGTCGGACAGGGATTTCATAATGATTTCCGGACCGATGCCGTTGAAATCTCCGATTGAAATTCCTACTCTTACTTTATGGTTTTTTGGACTCATTTTGATTATCTTTGAAGATTAATAAACTACAAATTTAGCAAAAAATAATATGTTCACAGGAATTATTGAAGCAGTCGGGATAATTGAGAAGATCGAGGAAAACGGAAGCAATATTGATTTTACTTTAACCTGCCCTTTTACCGATGAATTAAAAATAGATCAGAGTCTGGCCCACAACGGCTGTTGTTTAACGGTAGTAAAGATCGACGGAGAGCGATATATTGTAACCGCCATCAATGAAACCCTGGAAAAAACCAATCTTGGAAAATGGGAAACGGGAACAGTAGTCAACCTCGAACGCTGTATGAAAATGGATGGAAGGTTAGACGGGCATATCGTACAGGGGCACGTAGATAAGACAGGAGAAGTCGTGAGCATAGAAAATAAAGACGGAAGCTATTTTATTACCATACAATACGAAGACGATGGAAGCTTTGTGACGGTACCGCAGGGATCCATTACCGTAAATGGAATCAGCCTGACGGTTGCAAAAAGCGAAGATGCCCGATTTTCGGTAGCCATTATTCCTTACACCTGGGAATTTACAAATATGAAACATTTAAAAGCCGGAGATAAAGTTAATTTAGAATTTGATATAGTTGGTAAGTATATTGCTAGGTTAATTAAAAAGTAGCGAATGTCAATTAATATGTATAAGGGATATAGCTTGAGGAACCGTGTTTTTTTCGGCTTCCTTCTGGTGTGCCTTTTAAGTGTTGTAGCGTCTTCGCTGGTCCCGTACTTTGTTTTGCGGAATAATTCTGAAAAGCAAAGTGAAATCGATATGCAGAATAAGACCGGTGCCGTCATGAGGTTCCTGGATTATGCCGTGAGCATGAAGCATACCGAAACCCGCGACATTCCTGAGCTTCTGGACAACAAAATCTATGAAATTGCAGATATTAACCAGCATCCTGTGGTGTTATATGACCTCAGGGGGCATTACCTGGTGTCGAGCGTGGAAGGAAATGCATCGTACCGCAAATCAATTCCCATCAATATTGTCAACAGAATCCTTGCCACCAAGGCAAGGGTGGATATTAAAGATTACGATGCTTCCAAAGATGCCGTTCTTACTTCGTCTTATCTGCTGCTGAGGAATAATGATTTCGAACCGATTGCTATTGTATATATCCCGTTGTACCATGATGAAGGATCCTATCTTGATGTTCTTAATACCTATTTAAAGTACATCGTGCTGATTGATGTATTGCTGATTCTTTTCAGTGTATGGTTCAGTTGGGTAATGTCCAACAACCTGGCTAAAAATATTACCAAATTCTCGGATATGATTACGAGGATCACTTTATTTGAAAACGATATGCGTCCGATCCGTTATTATAAAAATGATGAGCTGAATGCGTTGGCTCGGGCTTATAACCGGATGATCCTGCAGATTCAGGATCAGAAAGAAAGGCTCCGTTTTAAGGCATCGGAAGAAGCCTGGCGGGAAATGGCCAAACAGGTGGCACATGAGGTGAAAAATCCCCTGACCCCAATGAAACTGACCATTCAGAATTTTGAAAGGAAATTTGATCCCGAAGATCCGAATATCCGTGAGCGGGTAAAGCAAATGAGTAAAACCATGGTGGATCAGATTGATCTGATTGCAACCGTTGCTTCCGCATTCTCAGAATTTGCCAAGCTTCCCGAAAAAAACAATGAAACCATCAATCTGAATACGGAAGTGGAAGGTATTCTCCGGGTTTTCAATGATGAAAATGTTTTTATGCATGCCAATAAAAGCAATATCATGATTAACATGGACAAGATTTACCTGTCCAGGATCATCACCAATCTGGTAACCAATGCAAAACAGGCGGAAAGTGAAGAACGGAAACTGATTGTTAATGTTGATATAGAACAGCACCAGCGCCGGGTAATGATTTCGGTTCAGGATAATGGCGTGGGCATTCCCGAAAATATTTACGAAAGGATTTTTGAACCTAATTTTACTTCTAAGAACAGCGGGATGGGTCTCGGGCTTTCCATGGTACGCAAGATGGTAGAAGACTATAAAGGCGAAATTACCGTAAAGTCTGAAGTAGGAAAGGGCACTACGTTTACCATTACTTTACCCACCAATTTATAGTGAAACCATTTACCTTCAGGCAATTTGAAATCCGGCAGTCAAAAGGCGTTTTCCGGGTAGGTACTGATGGTGTTTTACTGGGGGCTTCAGCTTCAGTGTCCCATGCTTCAAAAGTATTGGAAGTAGGGACGGGAACCGGACTGATCTCCCTTATGCTGGCCCAGAGGAATCCGCAGGCCGAATTTTTAGGAATTGATATTAATGAAGAGGCCGCAGAATTAACAAGGGTTAACTTCAAAAACTCACCGTTCGCATCGAGGCTGAACAACATGCATCAGGATTTTAAATCATTTAATACTTCGGAAGAATTTGATATGATCGTTTCCAATCCTCCCTATTTTGAAGTCTCAGATTCGGAAAAAGATAAAATTGCCAGACAAACGGTGGAATTGAATTTCCTGCAGCTGATTTCAAAATCTGCGGGACTGCTGTCGGAAAAAGGGATTTTATCGGTAATTATTCCTGTGGAGGCAGGAGAGGGCTTCGTTCATACAGCCGAAATACATGGATTCATCCTGATCCGGAAAATCAATATTAAAGGCATTAAAACGGCAAATATAAAACGGCTGATCCTTGAATTCTCTTTTTCTGAACAATCCTTCTCAGAATCGGAATTCATTATAGAAAAAAGTCCGAGACAATACTCGGACCCCTATCTTAAACTCACCAAAGAGTTTCATGTTTTTAAGAAATAAAACATGCATTTTATTCAAATAATTCAGCTGTATCCAGTACGGAAACTTTCCCGTCTTCACAACGGATAGCTTCACCGGGGAAATTCTGGATCATATGGTAATCGTGGGTCGCCATTACTACAGCTGCTCCGTTTTCCAATGCCACCTGCTTCAGCAGAGTCATAATTTCATTGGAAGTTTCGGGATCAAGGTTTCCGGTAGGCTCATCGGCTAAGATAAGATCCGGGTGGTTCAATAAAGCCCTTGCAATAGCAATACGCTGCTGTTCCCCTCCGGAAAGTTCATGAGGCATTTTATGCTTCTTGCTCTTCATATTTACACTGGCCAGAACTTCATTGATGCGTTCTTCTATTTTTGCCTTATCGCTCCATCCTGTAGCCTCAAGAACAAATCTCAGGTTCTTTTCAACCGTCCTGTCGGAAAGCAGCTGAAAATCCTGGAAAACAATTCCTAATTTTCTTCTCAGGTTCGGGACTTCGGAAGTTCTAAGCTTGGCAAGATCAAAACCTGCGACGGCACCGTGTCCCGAAGCCAAAGGAATATGCCCATACAATGTCTTTAACAATGAACTCTTTCCGGAACCTGTTTTTCCGATAAGGTAGCAAAATCTTCCTTTTTTGATATTCAGGTTAACATCCGAAAGAACCGTGAAGTTTTTCTGTGCAATCTTCGCGTGCTGTAAACTTATGATGTTGTCTCCGGCGATATGGGTATGTGGCATAGTTCAGTTTTAAAAGTACTTTTCTAAAATATTTTTTCAGATTTTAAAAATAAGAAAAAGAAGACTTAAGAACCTAAATTTTAGGAAATTTTAACAACAAAAAATGCCTGAAAAACTTCTTTTCAAGCATGATTTGTATATGATAATAAAAGATTATCTCTTAGCGCGTGCCGCACTTACAGTTAAACTCTTTCTGCCTTTAGCTCTTCTCGCAGCCAAAACTCTTCTTCCATTTGGCGTAGACATTCTTTCTCTGAAACCGTGTTTGTTTCTTCTTTTTCTTTCTGATGGCTGGAATGTTCTTTTACTCATTACTTTATGTTTAAATCGTAATTATCTATTAATTTTCAGGTTGCAAAGATATGGAATTTTTTAAAAGTTGCAAATTTTCACAATATTTTTTTATAAATCTTCATCGGTTTCTTCAGTGGCCTTTGTGAAGCCCGATCATGAGACGATTTTCCCCATCATTAAAAATAATCGCCGGGATTTATTTAAAAGCTCTATCTTTGGAGACTCAAATTTAAAGAAAATAAACATCATGATGTTTACACCGGCAGAACTTTTAGAAATTAACACATTACTTACTCCAGAAAATAAAATCGTAATCCTTACCCACTATAATCCGGATGGGGATGCGATCGGTTCCAGCCTTGGTCTTAAACATTATCTGAAAGCCAAAGGAATTTTTGCCGAAGTAATTGTTCCCAATGATTTTCCGAAGTTCCTGAAATGGATGCCGGAAGCCAAAAGGGTGCTGATTGCCGATTACAAAAGAAAGTTTGCTTTCGACCTTATTAATGAAGCGGATGTTATTTTCTGCCTGGACTTCAATGCGCCGTCAAGAATCGGTATCCTGGGAGACTGGCTGACAAATGCGAAGGGAAAGAAGATCCTGATCGACCATCATCAGCAGCCTGAAAAATTTGATTTTGTTTATTCCGATATGGTGATTCCGGCAACCTGCCAGATGGTATATCATTTTATCGAAGCGATGGATGATGAGAAGCTGGTAAATAAAGATATTGCCGAATGCCTGTACACCGGGATTATGACGGATACCGGAGGATTCCGTTTCCGCTCCACCAGTGCGGCAACCCACCGCATTATTGCCAATTTAATCGAACACGGTGCCGATCCTGCCCTGATTACTTCAAATACGTGGGATACGAATACGGTTTCGCGCTTGCTTCTTCTCGCCTTGATTCTGGGAAGAATAGAAGTGGCAAAAGACGGTAAAGTGGCCATCCTGTATCTTACAAGGGAAGAACTGAAAGAATACGGCTTCCAGAAAGGGGATACCGAAGGTTTCGTAAATTACGGACTGAGTATTCTTGGTGTAAAAATGGCGGCTTTCTTTATGGAGGACCTGTATGAGAATTTTATTAAGATTTCTTTCAGGAGTAAAGATAATATGGATGTGAACCAGTTCTCAAGAAAATATTTCAACGGGGGAGGGCACATCAATGCGGCCGGAGGGAAATCCAACGAATCTTTGCAGGAAACCATCGAAACCTTTAAAAAGAAAATAGAAGCGGAAGAAAATCTGTAAGCGGATAAAATAATACAGTGTTACTGATGTCAGGGGTCTTGGTTATGATAATGACCAAATGATTTCCATCTTTCAGTTAACCCTTGTCAAATCTTGAATATCCCTTTTCCTCAAGCTCTTTGCAGGTGTATTCATAGACTTCCTGAAACATCGTGTCCAGAAATTTTTTGTTGAACAAACTGAACTTCGTCATTTTCGGAGGATCTAAGAAAATATCGCAGGACTTTGCTTTGGAATAAACCGATTTGGCAATCGCCAGGTGCAGGATGCGGTCAAATTCCTTCATCAGGCTCATATTTTCAAGGCTGTCATAACTGATGGAGTTCACATGGGAGCCGATCAGGAAATCACATTTGTCCATAATCGGCTCGATTGGCAGATTATCCAGAACTCCCCCGTCGACATAAATTTTTTCACCGATTTTCACCGGAGGCAGGATAAACGGAACACTGGACGAAGCCAGTAACGGGGCAAACAGTTCGCCTTCCGAAAAGAAATCAACAATACCATGCGTCATTTCCGTCGCAGCTACATAAACGGGGATTTGTAGCACATTAAAATTATCTTCCGGAAAATAATCCGTAAACAGCTTCATGATAAACCTGGAACTGAAAATACCGTTTTTGGAAAGTTTAAGGTAAGACCGGGAAAAGAAGGTGGTCTGCTTTACGATGTCCATCATTTCTTCCGGGGTTTTTCCCAAAGAATAAAAGGCTCCTACAATGGAACCGGCGCTGGTCCCCGAAATAATATCAGGTTTCAGGTGGTATTCTTCCAAAGCCTTCAGAACGGCAATATGGGCAATACCGCGCATACCTCCGCCTGACAGGGTAAGTCCGGTCACCGGTTTCTTTTTTTTGAAAGACAGGAAATCGAACATATCAGAACACCAGATGTTTCGGCAGGTTATGGAGAAGTTCCGTATTGATGATGGCTGCACAGATGGCCGGTTTTTCCCAATGCCCGTTGTGCCCGCAGTCGAGGATGTAGGATTTGATGTTTGTCCGGTCCGGCAGACCTTTGATCATCATTTCGGTTTTTACTGCATTGTCGTGCTTGCCGGCAAGAACTAAAATTTTAGCATCTAGATTTTCCAGGATATGGTTTTTATCCGTTCTTTCCACCATTCCTTTTACGGATGCAAGAGCACCCAGATTATTAGTGGAGAGGGCAACTTTCAGCGCAGTCTCTATTTTACCCTCCAGAATATCCCTTTCATTAGGGTTAAAAAGATTTGGAACGCCGGCTCTGGCGTAGTGGGCAAAGGCATCTTTGATGATGCGGTAACTTTTGATACGCTGTTCTTTTTTCTCATCATCATCGGGGAAATAGGTAGAGAAAAATAGCGTGAGACTTCTTAGTGACTTAGGATATTTTTCAGCAAAAGCCAGGGAAACATAGCCTCCCATCGAATGGCCCAGCAAATGGACTTTATTTAAATTTTGATGTTCAAGGACTTTCTTAACTTCTTCCGCCATCAGTTCCATCGTCTGTACTTCGGCGATGATTTCCGACTGTCCGTGGCCGGGAAGATCGATTTTTACCAATGAAAAATTCTCGGAAAGATGAGGTTCCAGGTCGCTCCAGATCGAAAGGTTTTCCATGAAGCCATGCAATAGGACCAAAATCTCCTTTCCGTTTCCTTTTCTCTCGAAGTTCAGCATAGTTCGGCAGTTAAAAGTGAATATCGATATGATCAACAAATCCCGAACCATTTACCATGTCCTGCAGCCTGAATGTTTTTCCTCCGTCTTTAGACATAAAAGTTTTGGTCCCTTTCCTTATATAAGGTTTTCCATTATCGTTGTCGGCAATACTTTGCGTGATTTCTCCTGTAAAATTCATATGCTTACCGGAAACTGCAGCCATAAATCCTTTGATTTTAAGTGAATTTTTTCCTGATTTAATGGTCCCGGAAACATCGTAATGATCTGCTTCACCACCAATTTTCTTAAACTCTAAGGTTCCTGCCGAATTGATCAGGCTGTGGGTGAGCTTATGGGTTCCGCTGAAATCTTTAAAATGATTTTTAGACCGGATGCTGTCGTTATGCTTTTCGGTTACGGCGTTAATGGAATCTACTATTTTGGTACTGTCTACTTTTTCCGAAGCAGGAGTAGTTTCTTTTTTGGAACATGAAACAAGCATGGCTGAAACAGCGATTGCGGTTAAAAAGTTTTTCATTCAATAAAATTATATCCAAAAATAAATAAAAAAAGAGCATTCTGAAAATGCTCTTCCTGTTTTATTGGGTTAATTCTTCGTAAACTTTCTTTTCCCAGGGTTTGATATCGGTAACGCCGTATCTTTCCTTTTTTGAAATCGCGATATTATCCAGTACATCAACAAAGTTCTTATAATTGGCCTCGTCGGTCGGTTCGATAATGATCGTGAAATTTTCCTTTTTAGGTGCCTTACTGTAAGCTTCGGAAATAATTTTGATAATATTCAGTCCGTTGAAATCCGTTTCTTTCAGATTATTTTTATTTAAATCTTCTTTGGACTGCTGATGATAGAATACCCTGTTGTCTTTACCGAGAATAAAAGTGACCTGATTTCTTATGTCTACCACATTACCTGGCTGATGCGGACCTTTTGCCGGTAATCCGAGGTCCATCACATTCGGTTTCGTAAAATTGGTGGTGAACATAAAAAAGGTGATCAATAGAAACCCCAGATCTACCATTGGGGTCATGTCTACGCGGATCAGTTTTTTTCTCTGTTTGCTTCCGCCCTGCTTTTCCTGTGCAATTACTTCTGCCATAATTATTAGTTTTTAAATGTTAAACATTTTTTAATAAAAGGTGTTAAATACTTACTTTTATAACGGAATAAACACAAAATTCGTACCTAAGAAATGAAATTAATATTAAATATTTAATTTATTTTAGTTTTTTACGTAAAATGTATTATATATCAGCAAAATAAAAAATAATAATCCTGTTTGATGAAAATTTATTATTCACATAAAACAAAAAACTCACGCCTTTTAGCATGAGTTTTAAAATATCTTAAAAACTTTATTTATTCTGTTTAAAATAATTGACGCCGCATTCCAGGAATTTCTTGAATTTCTCTTTTTCCATGTATCCGGAAACCGGGGTGTTGATTACCTTACCGTCCGGAGTCAGCAGGACATAATGCGGCTGGGAATTGTTATTGAAATTCGCTGTCTGGAACAGGCTCCACCGGTCTCCGATGGTCTGCACTTTTTTCATCTGTCCGTCACCGAGATCGATTTTCGTCTTTTGGTCTTCAGGGAGCTCTTCCTTGTCGTCTACGTATAAAGAAGCCAGCACGACGTCGTTCTGAAGAATCGGTAAAATATCCGCTTCGCTCCAGACAAATTCTTCCATCTTCCGGCAGTTTTCGCAGCCGTAGCCCGTAAAGTCGATCAGGATCGGTTTATTCTCTTTTTTGGCAATTTCAATCGCTCTAAAGAAATCGTGTTCAGGGTGCATTCCCAGGATTCCGTCTTTTTCATCATGAAAATAGCTTACGTTCAGTGGAGGTAAAATTCCGCTTAACAGCTGCAGTTTCGGGCGTTCCGCAGGAATCAATCCCTGGATCAGGTAAATCACAAAACCGATTCCCAATACGCCCAATATTTTTCTGGTGATGGAAATCTTCGGTTTTTTATCATCATGCGGGAATCGGATCAGCCCGAACAGGTAGATCACCAATCCGATAGCAATAATAATCCAGATGGCAATGAAAAGTTCCCTTTTAATAAGAAATGTTTTGGAAACCAGGTCGGCTTTTGAAAGGAATTTCAAGGCCAGTGCTAATTCTACGAAACCTAAAACCACTTTTACGGTATTCATCCAGCCTCCGGATTTTGGAAGGCTCTGTAATGCCTGAGGAAATAAAGCCAGAAGACCGAAAACAATCGCCCATGCCAGTCCGAAACCGCCTAAAGCAAAGGTCAGAAGCATCGGGACGTTGGCTGATCCGGTAATGGCACTTCCCAGTAAGCTTCCCAAAATAGGGCCTGTACAGGAGAACGATACAATCACCAGCGTCAATGCCATAAAGAAAATTCCGATAATCCCCCCGGCTTCTTCCGCCTTTGAAGACTTGTTGGCTATCGCACTTGGTAACGTAATATCGTAATATCCGAAGAAGCTTCCCGCAAAGAAAATAAAGATGATGAAGAAAGCAATATTCAGCCAGACATTGGTTGAAATTTCATTGAAGATATTTCCGGCAATCCCGTCGATCAGGTGGAAAGGCACACTTAGCAGGACAAAGATCAATAAAATGAAGAACCCATAAATCAGCGCATCCCGTTTTCCTTTTGCCGGATTCTTGTTTCCTTTTGTAAAGAAAGAAACCGTTAACGGAATCATCGGGAATACGCAAGGGGTAAGCAGGGCAATCAGTCCTCCGATAAACCCTAATAAAAGATACGTCCAGTAATTTTCGCTGATCTTGGAGGATCCGGTTCCGCAATCCGTCAGCGGATGTGCAATATCAATGGATTTTATTTTTAACTGCTTAGGGTCAAGCTTGGCCGTTTGTATTGCTGGAACGGTATTCTGAACGACAACTCCCAATGTATCGATCACAGGCTGAAGGGAATCTTTGGCAGACTCTGCTTTTTCATCTGTCTTGGCTTCTTCAACTGCGCTCTTCGGTGTCACCGGTTTATTGAATTCCAACGTATTCGGTGCCAGGCAGACCCTGTCGTCACAAGTCTGGTAAGTAATTTCCGCAACCACATCGCCCGGTTTCGTGCCGTCTTTTAATTTAAATTTCTGCTTGAATCCTGCTGCGTCCGAATAATACACAATCTTTCCTCCGAAAGCCTCGGAAAACTCTTCATGTTTTTTTCCGGTTTCCGTAAATTTCCCGATGAGCTCGATATTTTTTCCCGAAACCTTGTAGCTGGTCGGAATTCCGGTGTCTTCAGGAAGATCTTTGGAATAGATATGCCATCCGCTTTCCATCGTCGCATTCAGCACCGCTTCGTATTGGTTGTCGCCTAATTCGTTGATGGTAAATTTAAATTTTACAGGATTTTTGATTTGTGCATTGATGCCGGTTGCCAAAAACAGCAGAATCAATAAAAACCAGTTTCTAAACTTCATTTTACTTTTTATTAAAAATTTTGAGAATATTTTCGGTATTCCCATCCCCAGAATATCTTCGGTCCTGCCGGAAAGGAATCACCCCAAGTACGGAGTTTTCGCCATCGGCCAGGATCCATATTTTTTGCCTCGCTAAAATAGATAATTTTTCGTCCCTAAAAAACTTGGAAACTTTCTTTTTCCCCGAAAAACCCGAAGGATAAAATTCATCTCCTTCTTTCGGTCTTCGTAACCGCAACGGAAAACGGAGTTTACGGGCATCGAAATCCCATTCAAAACTTTTATTGATTTCCTCGATTGCCATTATATTTTCGAGATTTACCGCCGTTTGGTTTTGAGAAAGATCAGATTTTTTAATTAAGACAATATCTTCATCTTCCTGCTGCGGGACATCATGATCTGTTTTCGCACTTAAAATCAATTCGTCGTAGTTTATCATCAGCCGGTAATCTTTAGAGAAAAATAAGCTGCCGTTTTCAGCGTTGAAAATTTTCGGAATCTCTTGTTCCTGATCAAATCCGTACTTCTTTAAAATTTCAAACTTCACGAAATCACTTTCCCCGCTCAGCCGGTCTTTTGATAAAATTTTGTGGGACGGGTTAAACACAGTAATGCGTTTTTCTATTTCCCCGATCTGCTGCTGAACAAAGTTTTTCGTCTGGTTTAAATAAAAGGAACTCTTCCTGAAATTATCTAAAAAATGATCGTTGGTTTCCAGCAGTTTCGGGACCACTTCATTCCTGATCTTATTTCTTAAATAATCGCTTTTCCTGTTGGACAGATCTTCACGGTATTCGATCCGGTGTTCTTTCGCAAAGGCATAAATTTCTTCTTTTGAAAAAGGAAGAAGGGGCCTGAGGATACGGTTGCTGTTGGCAGGGATTCCGCTTAATCCGTTGATGCCCGCCGCTTTTGATAAATTAATGATAAAGGTTTCCAGCTGATCGTTCAGGTGATGCGCCGTAACCAGGAATTCCAGGTTTTCACTCTTTTGGACCTGTTTAAAAAACTGATACCGCAGTTCCCTTGCCCAAAGCTGGATGGAATGCTCAGGCTTCCGGTCTTTTTCCGAAACCTGATATAAATGAAATTTAATGTGATGCTTTTTACAGAAATCCTCTACGGTTTTCTGGTCTAGTTCCGAATCTTCTCCACGGAGCTTATAATTGATATGCGCAACCTGGAATTTAATTCCCGATTTCTTAAAACAATAGGCCAATACCATAGAGTCGGCACCCCCGCTCACAGCAAGAAGATAGCTTTGGTTTTCAGGAAAATGGACTAATATATCCAGCTGGCTTTTAAATGCTGAGCGGTGCAACATGGAGGTTTGAAATTTCTTTATACAAAGATAACCATATAATTAAAATGAATTTTGTTACCTTTGATCCGTCTAAAAATGATTATTTATGAAAATTTTTAAAATTTTAGCAGTTTCTGCAATGGCGCTGGGAATGACATCTTGTATCAGTAAAAAGCAGTATGATGCATTAAGCTCTAATTACAAGCAGTGTATTGAAAACGTAGGGGAAAGGCAGAGGGAAATTCAGGATCTGAAATCTCAGAATTCAGCTTTAGCCAGTGAGAATAGTTTATTAAAGAGCCAGCATGATGCGCTGAAATCTTCATTGGATGCGTGCCTGTCGAACTCAGGGAAGAGTTCTGCGAACATCGATAAGTTAGTAGGGGAAATCAACTCTTCAAACTCTTATATCAAGCAGCTGATTTCAAACAATGCGAAAAACGACAGCTTAAATCTTGCCTTGTCTAATAAACTGAAAAGATCTTTGGATAATGTAGCGGACAGCGATGTTCAGGTAAAAGTCCTGAAAGGGGTGGTCATGATTTCGCTTTCGGACAAAATGTTATACAAAACCGGAGATTACAACATCTTACCTGCCGCTCAGGAAGTATTGGGGAAAGTAGCTAAAGTAATCAACGATTACGATAAGTATTCCGTACTGATCGAAGGAAATACGGATAATGCCGCTTTAAATTCACCAAACCTGCCAAGAGACAACTGGGATCTTTCTGCTTTAAGAGGAACTTCAGTAGCGAAAATCCTGCAGACTCAGTTTGGAGTTGATCCGGCAAGGATTACAGCAGGCGGACGTTCTGAATACAATCCTAAAGCAACCAACATGAGCGTTTCCGGAAGAGCGGAAAACAGAAGAACGGAAATCATCATTATGCCTAAGCTGGATGAGTTTATGAAATTAATGGATATTGCTCCGAAAAAATAATTTCAGATCTTCTTAACCCATATAAAAAAGAAATCCCGAAACAATT
The DNA here is from genome assembly GCF_008329705.1 of Chryseobacterium sp. SN22. Taxonomy (GTDB): domain Bacteria; phylum Bacteroidota; class Bacteroidia; order Flavobacteriales; family Weeksellaceae; genus Chryseobacterium. Next base: position 96,042 of record NZ_VTSX01000007.1, read on the forward strand.
CGGGATTTCTTTTTTTAAGCTAATCAAATTAATTCTTCCTTTTTAAGTAAAGAAATAATCCTCTGAAAAAATGAATTGGATAGGTCTGGTTTATTAGTTTTCTTTAAAGAAGAATCCGGAGTGCCTTTCGGCACCGGACTCCTTTGATTCTTGTGGTTAATTTGTTTTTTTTCCGCAAACATTATTGCCGTGTGTTTCTACCCTCCATGCAAAGGTAGTGGTATCTTGAAACAAAACCATCCGTATTTTTACGGTATTTGCATCCGGGATTTCCCCATGCTGTCAGAATCTTTGGTTTTATATCATCGTTTTTGTTATATTTAAATAAATTTGAACTTCCTAAAATTTGTAGAATGAGCTTTTTTGAAGAAAAAAATCCGGAGATGGACAGGTACCTGGAAAACCATGCTTCGTCGGAACCTGAAATTCTGAGAAAACTGAGACGGCAAACCTATCAGAAGACCACACAGCCGCATATGATTTCCGGATATCAGCAGGGAAGATTATTGACGATCGTTTCCCAAATGATGCAGCCTGAAAACATTCTTGAAATAGGTACCTTTACCGGGTATGCCACGCTTTGCCTGACAACGGGAATGGCAAAAGGCGGCAAAATCACCACTCTGGATGTAAATGAGGATCTGGCATATCTCCCGAGAAAGTATTTTGCGGAAAGTGAATTTTCAGAACAGATCGATTTTAAGCTTCAGGATGCCAAAACGTTTTTAAAAGAAACCGACGAAATCTTCGATCTGGTGTTTATAGATGCAGATAAAGAAAATTATGCGGAGTATTTCAGGCTGATCAAACCGAGAACGAAATCTGGATCGGTTGTGATGTTCGATAATGTGCTCTGGTACGGAAAAGTGCTGGAAGAAAACCCGAAGCAGAAATCGACCCAGGTGATCAAGGAATTGAATGATTTGATTGCGAAAGACGACGATTTTGAAAATCTTATTTTACCTTTGCGGGACGGGGTAAATTTCCTGAGAAGAAAATAGTCCAGGTTAAAGGCATATTGAAATAGAATGTAATTTTCCAAGCTTTGCCCGGCCTGTAATTTAATATAAACTGATGGATAAAGGAATTTGTAGTGTTACGGTAGCACCGGTCCGGGCAGAAGCATCTGACCGGGCAGAAATTGTTACGGAAATACTGTTTGGTGAAAGTGCGGATATTCTGGAAGTAGATAAAAACTGGACCAGAATAAAAATGCACTACGACGGCTATGAAGGGTGGATGGATACCAAACAGCTCCGGCCGGTAGCCGATGACATACTGGCTAAACGTAAAATAACCGTCGTTACCGAAGATTTCTCCTCTGTCATGATGAACGACGGAAAAACACTGCTTTCTATGGGTTCGGAAGTCGAGTTTCCGGCAGTAGCTTCAAGAAGGAGCCACGATGTACGCGAAAGTATTGCTTTAACGGCAAAAGAATTTATCAATGTCCCTTACCTGTGGGGCGGGAAAAGCTTTTTTGCGGTAGACTGTTCCGGTTTTACCCAGCTGGTCTATAAAATTCATGAGATTAAATTGCCGAGGGATGCTTCCCAACAGGTAAACGTCGGAGAATCCCTGAGCTTTGTCGGGGAAAGCCGGCCCGGTGATCTCGCCTTCTTTGAAAATCCGGAGGGGAAGATCGTTCATGTAGGAATCATGCTCGAAAACCAGCGGATTATTCATGCTTCAGGTAAAGTAAGAATCGATACCCTGGATTCTACCGGAATCTTTAATAAAGAGCTGAATAAACATACACATAAGCTGAGAGTGATTAAAAGTGTAATTTAACCTTACAACAGTTCTGAAATGGAAAATATTCTTCTGGGCATTTTCGATATTTTAAATTTTGGACTGCTTGCTTTCCTATGGTGGTTTACCATAAAACATTATACATCTTTACCGCAGACCATTCCTACCCATTTCGACTTCGACGGAAAGGCAGATCAGTTCGGCAGTAAGAAGTATTCTTTTCTGATGCCGGCGGTCCTAACGGTCCTGTATTTTCTATTTGCCTACGTGGTCAGAACTCCGGAATCTTCCAACTATCCTGTAGAAATTACAGAAGAAAATGAAAATGCACAATTTTTGATTATGAAAATTTTTATAAGATGGCTTTTTCTGTTGATTTCATTTCTTTTTCTGAATAATCAGGATTATATGTTCAGATATTCCAGGGATGAAGCGGCAAAGCCCAGGGTGGCAATGTCTTTCGCGCTGTTTTCGGTGATCGGAAGCCTGATCATTTTATTCATCTTTGTAGGGGTCTTTAAGTGATAAAGCTTTATGGCTCCGGATGGATCTGACAGGGAATATTTAATGAAACGGCAGATTGAAATTCTGCTGAGCTCAGGCTCTTACCATAGAATAATTATTAAAAATTTAAATTGAATGTGATGGCTCTTCTGTATAACCTATTTATTAATCTTCTCATTTTCGGGATGAAGGTTTTTTCTTTATTCGATGATAAAACTAAAAAAGGCGTTGAAGGAAGAAAAGAATCTCTGCAAAAAGTAAAATCCGGACTTTCAAAATCCAATAAGGTAATCTGGATGCATGCTTCAAGCCTGGGGGAGTATGAACAGGGACTGCCTGTACTTGAAAGACTGAAAGAACATTATGCCGGTCATAAAATCCTGGTAACTTTCTTTTCTCCGTCCGGATATGAATATGTGGTGAATAAAAGAAATATTGCAGATGTCATCTGCTACCTGCCGTTTGATAAAAAATCGCTTGTAAAAGAGTTTGTTGCTCAGTTTAATGCTGAACTATTTTTTACGGTGAAATATGATTACTGGTATAACCTGCTGGAAGAATTAAAAAATAAAGGGGCTAAAACCTACGTGATTTCCGCTTTGTTTTATGACCGGCAGTCTTTCTTTACTTCTTATGGAAAATGGCTTGTGAAACGGCTGCAGAAGAATATCGACTGGTTTTTTCACCAGACCGAAATGTCCTACGCACTGGCAAAAAAAGTAGGTTTACATCAATCTTCAATAACGGGGGATACCAGATTCGATCGGGTAAAGCAATTAAGAAACCGCAACAATCATGTTGATTTTATAAAAGAATTTATTGGAAAAGATAAAGCGATAGTGTTCGGAAGCTCATGGCAGGCGGAGGAAAAAATCGCGGAAGAAGTTTTACAATTAAGTCCTTATGCCAAGCTGATTATTGCGCCGCACGATCTTAAAAGGGTTCAGAATTTGAGACAGATATTTCCTGAAGCTGTTTTGTACAGTGAAATCGATAATTCTGTAAAAGATTTTAATTCTCATGTATTGATCATAGACAGCATCGGTCTGCTTTCCAAACTTTATTCCTACGCAGATATTGCGGTAGTGGGCGGAGGTTTTCACGATGCCGGGTTGCATAACATCCTGGAGGCAGCTACTTTTGGGGTTCCCGTTATTTTCGGAAACCATTACAAGAAAAATCCGGAAGCCGATGAGCTCATTGCTGTTGACGGAGGAAGAGCATTTGAAAATACAGGACTGGCTGCCGATTTTATTCTTTTTCTGATCAATAATGAAGAACTGCTTAAATCTATGTCTGAGAACGCGGAGAACTTTGTATCCGGAAAACCGGAAGCAACAGACTTGATTCTTGAGAAAATTCTATCGTAAAAATCCCCGGCTTTTAATGTCTCTGATCACGTGATCGAAATTCTCAGGAATCTGCTCGCTGGTCAGCCATTTAAAATCGATTCCGTTATTGCTAAACAGCTTCGACAGGTAGTTGTTCTGAAGGATTTTTTCTTTCAAAGGATCCAGGTATTCATCAATTTCCATCCAGTAATCCGCATCCAGTTTTCTGGTTAACAGTAAAGCCCTTACCGTTTTATTGATAAGATATAGATACAGTTTATACACATTATCAAACCGCTGCCGGCTGAGGTCTTCGTTATGCTTCAGGATTTCATTCATCAGAAGGATGTTCAGGGAAACTTCCCCGAACTTATCGGTAGTGATTTTCACATGTTCGGTAATTTCCGCGCTTATTTTACGGATGATCGTCAGGAAATACTTCTGGTTGCTGATGTATTTTGAAGCCAGCAGGACTTTTTCATGAACAATTTCTTCCATCGCATCCCGCTTATTATCTGTAGTTTCGAGATCGATCAGCTCAAAATACAGTTTTTTAGATAAAAGCTTGTCTTTTTTCAACAGTCTGAAAATCAGCCGGTCTTTTTCTACAGATGAAAAATTGCTGAGGGCTGCCTTAAACTCTTTTGAATATTCCATTTTTTAAATTTAATTAAAAATTTTCGAATATTTCAGAAATCCATTCAGGGCCCAATTGGCGGTATAATATAAAGAGGTAAGGATAGAAAATCCCATAAAGTCTTTATAAACGAGATATTGGTCTTTGATGATGTTTTTCTTTTTCCTTGAAACACTGTTTTTGCGCATCCGGTATTTGGCCAGGGTCTTATTCAGGGGATAACCTTTTGGAATTTCTTTCAGCAGATTCAGCCACATCACATGGTCTTCACGCTTGCTTTTGATGGGAAATAAAAATTTCCCGACCCTTTTAGTGTCATACATTGTTGAAACCGGAGCCAGCCTGCAGGTTTTGAGCAGATTGGAAAAAGTAACCACGGTATCCGCTTGAAAATCCTTTAAGACAGGTTCCATCGTATGCTCATCGCATCTCGAATAATTGCAGTATACCAGTTCTGTTCTGTTTTCCTGCATAAAACCCGTCATGGCTTCCAGGTATTCCGGATACCAGAGATCGTCGGAGTCCAGAAACGCAATGTATCTTCCTTCCGCCCGTTCCAGGCTTTTATTCCTGGCATTTCCTGCGCCGCCGTTCTGTTCCAGCACCTGGAGTTTTATTCTCGGATCATTGTATTTCCGGATGAGTTCAACGGTATTGTCTTTTGAACGGTCGTCGGAGATCAGCCATTCCCAGTTTTCGTAAGTCTGGTTCAGGACCGACCGTATCGTTTCTTCAATAAATTCTGCCGAATTGTAGGAAGGGGTAATAATGGAAACCAATTCTTTCATAAATGGGTTATAGAAATTTTTTCTCGTAAAAATGCCACGAACTTACCCCTACGGCAATCACCACCAGCATACAGGCCACGGCCATCAGATAAGGGTTATAATCTTTAAAAAGACCTAGTGTGGTAAAGGTCCGGATAATCGGGAAGTGAAAAATATAAATGCCATAGGTAAAATCACCGTACTTCCCGAAATTGTTCAGGAACTTAAGGGAATAAGCAACATACAGCACGATAATTCCGATCATCATCGGTGAAAAGAATTGGATATTTAGGACCAGATCGATCCATACCGTAAGGATGGCAATGATGAAAAGGGTGTGTTTATGTTTGATGAACCAGTCAAAATTAAAATAAATCAGCATTCCCGGAATAAAATAAGACAGGGTTCCCGGAAGCTGTTTGGCCATTGAAATCTTACCCAGCAATTCAAAATAATTGAGATACACCAATGACAGGAAGTAGACAATAAGTAAACTGATGTTCCGGTATTTGTTGTTCTTGCCGAAAAGAAGGAAAAGCAGCGGGACAGAGAAGTAATAGCTCATTTCTATTTTCAGGGTCCACAACGCGCCGTTGACGGCCTGGTTGCCGAATACACCGGGAAGCCAGGGCGCTTTGAAATTGAGGAATATGGAATTCCAGAACAGGTATTTGTATACCTGAATATTGCTGAAATATTCCCTGAAAGGATAGGTGCTTACGAGACTTAATAAAATAGCACAGAGAAAGACGACCAGCAGATAAGCCGGAACAATTCTCCGGATTCTTTTCTTAATGTAGCTTTTCAAACTGGAAGACCGTTCATAGCTCCTGGCAATCAGGAAGCCGCTGACTACAAAAAATCCGAAAACGGCGATTTCCACAGGACTGTTCTCAAAAATTTTAAGTTCGGGGGATGCACTCAACGCACCCAGATGCCCGACGAAAACGATAAAGGCAAGGAGAACACGGATAAAATCAAAATTATTTTTCGTAAGGTCTTGCATTTGCACTGTTTTGTGCAAAAATAGTTTTTTTCGCAGAATAGAGACGGCTTCCTGCCGAGGAATGTTTATTAAATAAAGGTCATTTAAAAGATTTTACAATATCCCTAAACAGGAAATGATAAAATTTAATAATATTTTTTCAAAAATATTGTATAATAATATAAATAAATCATAATTTTAGCCCTTGAAAAATTTGATACATGAAGAAATTAGCATTATTATTTGCAGGTTTGTCATTATTCGTAGCAACAGGTTGTAACGACGATACCACGGAAGTAATGGAAGCTCCGCTGGTAGGCGTTTGGCAGCCGATGAAAAAAGTAGTAACCACGGTAGCTATAGGAGAAGATCCTGTTTCCGATGCTATTCTTTTTGATACGACTTGTCAGAAAACATCAAGATGGACTTTCTCTTCAGGAACTGCCGGAAAAAGAAAAGATATGGGAGACAGCTCCACGCCGGGAACCTGTACACCGACTTTCGACAGAACTTTCAGCTATACCTACGATAAAAGCAGCAAAGCAATACAGATCAAATACCAGGGAATCGTACAGCCGGATCAGGGGAAAATTATCAGCATCAGCGATACTTCCCTGAATATTATGTTCGAGGATAAATCGGACCCGACTGAATTCCATTCTGAAACGTATACGTTCAAGAGAATTCCTCAGTAATAATCTGAATCATTACCAACATATAAATCCTGTCACAAGACGGGATTTTTTCGTTTTGGAGATTTAATTCAAAATTAAATTTACATTTCTTTTAAAATCATTATTTTTGTGAATCTTGAATAAGGAATTGATCCGATTAATCCGATTTCAAAAGTCTAACATCTAACATCTATAATAAAAGTGTTTTACGATCATCAGCAGATAGAAAAAAAGTGGCAGAAATACTGGGAAGACCATCAAACGTATAAAACTTCCGACAGCACAGATAAACCTAAGTTTTATGTTCTCGATATGTTTCCGTATCCTTCCGGGGCAGGGCTTCACGTAGGCCATCCGCTGGGATATATTGCTTCCGATATTTATGCGAGATACAAAAGGCATCAGGGATTCAATGTACTTCACCCGGTAGGCTACGACAGTTTCGGACTTCCTGCTGAGCAGTATGCCATCCAGACCGGACAGCACCCTGCAATTACGACCGAGCAAAACATTACAAGATATGAAGAGCAGCTGAGAAAAATCGGTTTCTCTTTCGACTGGAGCCGTGAAGTGAGAACTTCTGATGCTTCTTATTATAAATGGACCCAGTGGATTTTCATTGAGTTGTTCCATTCATGGTATAATAAAGATACCGATAAAGCCGAACCCATTGAAACGCTGATCCGGCATTTCGAAACAAAAGGAACGGCAGGGCTGAATGCCAACCAGAATGAGGAACTTGATTTCACGGCAGAAGAATGGAACGCTGCTTCCAGCATAGATAAAGAGGACATCCTTCTGAACTACCGTCTGGCTTACCGGGCGGAAACAACTGTGAACTGGTGCCCGGCGTTGGGAACAGTTCTGGCGAATGATGAGGTAAAGGACGGAAAATCCGAACGGGGGGGATTCCCTGTTTTCCAGAAAAAAATGATGCAGTGGAGCATGAGGATTTCTGCGTATTCCGAAAGATTGCTACAGGGATTAAAAACACTCGACTGGCCGCAGCCTCTGAAAGATTCCCAGGAATACTGGATCGGGAAATCTCAGGGCGCACAGGTTAAATTCAGTGTCGAAGGACAGAGTGAAACGGTGGAAGTTTTCACCACAAGGCCTGATACAATTTTCGGTGCCACCTTCATGGTGCTGGCTCCTGAGAATCCATTGGTTGAAACCCTGACAACGGAAGCCCAAAAAGCGGAAATCGAAAACTACATCGAGGAAACCTCCAAGAAAACCGAAAGGGATCGAATGTCGGATGTGAAAAATGTTTCCGGTGCATTTACCGGAAGCTATGCGGTCAATCCTTTCAGCAACGAGAGAATGCCGGTTTTCATTTCAGATTATGTGCTGATGGGTTATGGAACCGGAGCGGTAATGGCTGTTCCGGCACACGATGAACGCGACCACCGTTTCGCAAAGAAATTTAATCTTGAAATCAAGAAAGTAGTGGAGACGGACGAGAATGTTCAGGAAGCTTCTTTTGATTCCAAAGATTCGGTATGTGTAAATTCTGATTTCTTAAACGGACTTAATTATAATGATGCCAAAGCACTGATTATTTCTGCTATTGAAAAAAGAGCGATCGGCCACGGAACCACCAACTACAGACAGCGGGACGCGATTTTCTCGAGACAAAGATATTGGGGAGAACCGGTTCCTGTATATTATAAGGATGGAATGCCGTATACTTTACCGGTTTCTGCATTGCCGCTGGAACTTCCGGAAGTTGAAAAATATTTACCGACCGAAGACGGGGATCCGCCGTTGGGGAATGCAAAGACATTTGCCTGGGATGAAATCAGCCAAAAAGTCGTGAATACAGATTTGATTAATGGAACAACCATTTTGCCATTGGAGTTGTCAACAATGCCCGGTTGGGCAGGAAGCTCATGGTATTTCCTGAGATACATGGATCCGAATGACGATTCCGTATTTGTAAAGAAAGAGCTTGCTGATTATTGGGGACAGGTGGATTTATACATCGGCGGAAGCGAGCATGCGACCGGCCACTTACTGTATTCCCGTTTCTGGAATATGTTTTTAAAGGACAGAGGATATATCAGTCATAACGAGCCTTTCCAAAAGTTGATTAACCAAGGGATGATTTTGGGGATGAGTGCTTTTGTGTATAGAATCGACGGTACCAATCAGTATGTATCCAAAAATTTAGCGAAAGAATATCAGACTCAGCAGATCCATGTGGATGTATCTTTATTAAAAGGAACCTCCGACGAACTGGATACGGAAGCTTTCAAAGCCTGGAGGCCGGATTATGCAGATGCGGAATTTATTTTGGAAGACGGAAAATACATTACCGGCCGTGAAGTTGAGAAAATGTCCAAATCAAAATACAATGTGGTAAACCCGGATGATATCTGTGAAGAGTACGGAGCAGACGGTTTAAGATTGTATGAAATGTTCCTCGGACCTTTAGAGCAATCCAAGCCATGGAATACGCAAGGATTAAGCGGAGTATATGGATTTTTGAAAAAATTCTGGAATTTATATTTTAATGGTGAGGTTTTTGAAGTTTCTGACGACGAACCGACGAAAGCGGAATATAAAGTTTTGCATACTTTAATAAAGAAGGTAGTTTACGACATTGAAAACTTCTCTTTCAATACCTCCGTTTCATCATTTATGATCGCGGTAAACGAACTTCAGAAAATAAAATGCAACAAACGCAATATTTTGGAACCTCTTGCCGTTATCATTTCTCCATATGCACCGCATATCTGTGAAGAGCTTTGGAACTTACTTGGAAATAAGGAATCGATTGAGTTCGAAAAATTCCCGGTACTGAATGAAGATTACCTGGTAGAAGACGAAATCCAGTACCCGGTAAGTGTAAACGGTAAAATGAAGTTTAAAATTTCGCTTTCCGCTCAGCTTACGGCAAAAGAAGTGGAAGATGTGGTATTAAAAGATGAAAAAATGCTGCAGATTTTAGAAGGCACGACTCCAAAGAAAATCATTGTGGTGCCTCACAGAATTGTGAATATAGTAATTTAAATAAAATTTAACATTGGCAATTTAAAAAAAATGAAGGCTGAATTTTTTTAACTTTTTAATGTAAAAGCTGAAATTAAAAAATATTGCCAAAAAAAGAGAAAATAATTATAATATCGGAATTGTATTAAAATTTTGTTATCAAAAAAAAGCAAAATGTTTATTTAAGACTCTTGCATTTTAATTATTTTTGCCTTTAATTTACATCTTGTAAAATTTTTAAAACAATATAATTTAGTTAAATATGGAAATGAATGTTTCAAAAAATGATGAGCAAGTAATTGCTAGAAAATCGGGAGGTTTAAACCCGGCTATTATTATTCCTATCATCTTTGCAATAGGAATTTGTATTTATTTATTCGTTTTGGGTAGCCCAGGAAACTTTAAAGATGCAGACAAGCTTGGTGCAGGATCTGTAGCTTTCTCGGATGTGGAAGGAAAAGACATTCACCCAGAGTCGTTCTTAGGTATTATCTACAAAGGGGGTGTTATCGTACCGATCCTTATTACCTTCATGCTTACCGTAATCGTATTCTCTATTGAAAGAGCAATGGTTTTAGGCAGAGCTGCAGGAAAAGGAAACTTAGACAATTTCGTTATTCAGGTAAGAAGCTTACTTAACCAGAACAAAATTGACGAAGCTTTAGAAGAGTGCGACAGACAACAAGGTTCTGTAGGTAATGTAGTAAGAGAAGGTCTTACGACTTACAAAGCTTTATCTCATGACACGACGCTTAACAAAGAGCAGAAAATGGTAGCGCTGAATAAAGCAATCGAGGAAGCGACTACTCTTGAAATGCCAATGCTTGAGAAAAACATGATGATCCTTTCTACTTTAGGTACCGTTGCAACGTTAGTAGCACTTTTAGGTACGGTAATCGGGATGATCAAGGCGTTCTTCGCATTAGGTTCAGGAGGTGGTACTCCGGATGCTGCTGCACTTTCTACAGGTATCTCCGAGGCTTTGATCAACACGGCTTTAGGTATCGGTACTTCAGCAATCGCTATCATCCTTTATAATTACTTTACTTCTAAAATCGACGGATTAACTTATAAGATCGATGAGATCGCTATGAGCATCCAGCAGTCTTTCGCTGAATTCAACTAAGAATCAGCAAAGAATTTGTATACGTAAAAAGAAGTTTAATTAAAAATTATTAATAACAATGGCGAGAGTCAAACCAAAAAGACATGGAGTAGTGACGGATATGACGGCAATGTGTGACGTTGCGTTCCTGCTGCTTACATTCTTTATCTTGACCACTCAGTTTAAAAAACCTGACGTGGAGCAGATCAAACCGCCATCTTCAATATCAGAGAAGTTACTTCCTGATGCCAGCTTGATGACCATCAACGCTACTCCGGACGGAAAATTTTATTTCCAGCCGGTAGAAAATGCATCAGAAAGATTACAGCTTTTAGACAATATGGGTAAAAAGTACGGGGTTACTTTTGACAATAATGAAAAAGCTGCATTCCAAAAAGTACAGGCTATCGGCGTTCCTATGAACCAGCTGAAAAGCTATCTTGATTTGCCAGATGACGAGCAGAAGAATTTCAAGAGTCCTTCCGGGATTCCTATGGATAGTACAAATAAGCAATTAGTAGATTGGGTAAAAGAAAGTTTAGCCGTTAATCCTGAATATAAATTGGCGATTAAAGGTGACGTTACTACTGAATATCCTAAAGTTAAAAGCTTATTTGAGGGTTTAAGAGATATTGATTTTCTTAAATTTTGGTTGATTACATCACAAGAAGGTAAACCTAATGAATAATATCATTTAGAAATGGCAGAAGTACAAGTACAGGAAAAAGGCGCCAAAGGCGGCAAAGTACGTTCCAAGAAACAGAGTACCAGAGTCGATATGACTCCGATGGTGGACTTGGGTTTTCTATTGATTACCTTCTTTATGTTCACAACTACATTCTCTAAACCGAATGTGATGGATTTGGGTCTTCCGGCAAAACCGAAAGATGAAAAACAAAAACCACCTCCGACTGAAATTAAACTTTCAAATTCTATTTCTTTATTATTAGGAAAAGACAATAAGATTTTCTGGCACCAGCAGGATAATACTTCCCTGACAGACCAGAATCTTAACGAAACGACTTTTGATAGAGAAGGAATCAGAAAGGTGATTGAGCAGGCAAAAGCAAACGCGGCAGATAAAACCAAATTTACGGTGATTATCAAACCGACTGACGATGCTGTATACAAAAACTTTGTAGATATTCTTGACGAAATGGCCATCACCAAAAGTGAGCAGTATGGGGTTACCGATCTGAAGCCTTGGGAGAAAGCTATTTACGATAAAAAAGTTGGTAATTCCGGAGCGGCAGCTGCTGCACCGGCTACAAAGTAACTTAAACCATAAAATTGTAAATCTATGGCAAATGAAAATGTATACAATTCTAATCTTACTTTAGACGAAATTGTATTTGAAAATAGAAACAAGGAATATGGCGCTTACGATTTAAGACATCAGTATCCAAAACTTCTGACGAAATCTTTTATCGTTGGAACCGCATTATTCCTGGTGGCTGCTTTGTCTCCATTTATTTATCTTACCATTAAAAGGCTTACTGAACCACCTAAACAGGAGGTGAAGGCAGACTTGGTAGAGATTCTGCAGGAAGATAAAATTATTGAGCAGCCAAAAGAAGAAGAACCACCTCCACCACCTCCGCCAAAAGAAGAGGAAAAAATCGAGGTGATTCAAAATGTAGTTCCTGAGCCTGTAAAAGCTCCGAAAATTGAAACGCCACCGCCGCCGATCTCCAAGCAGTTGGAAACGACGACTGGTTTAACCAATCAGGAAGGGGTAAAGGCTCCGGCTTATACCCCACCGCCGCCACCGCCATCTACCGGTACAAGAACATCAACTGCAGAGGTTAAACCTCAGGTTAATGAAAATCAGGTATATACCGAGGTAGAGCAGACAGCAGAATTCCCTGGAGGTATTAATGCATTCCGTAACAAAGTTTCAAGTAACTTCGACGGTTCTGCGATGAACGGGGATGAAGGTACGGTAAAAACGGAGATTACTTTCGTAGTAGAAAGGGATGGAAGTATTACCGATGTAAAAGCGTCTGGAGGAAATTCCGATTTCAACTCTGAAGCGATCAGGACCATCAAATCGATTAAAAACAAATGGACGCCGGCTAAAATTAACGGCCAGTCTGTACGTTACCGATTCCGATTACCGCTGACGATGAATTTTGAAGGATAATTAATGTTATCTATCTTTTAAATAATATGAAAAAAGAGAAGCTTATGCTTCTCTTTTTATTTTTTTTGGTATTTTTGTTAGATGATGTTCAATTGGTTATCCCTCATTACGGGATTGTTTTATATCGTTCTGGGAGGTGTTGTAATTTTTTACAAATTTTTCTTTACCGTACTGGAACCGGGCGTTGCCTACGCATTGGGTGCACTTCTGATCCTTTACGGAATTTTCAGAATTTACAGAGCGGTTACAAGAATTAAAAATTCAGGGAATGAAGAATAGGATTACAGTAATAATGCTGTTTTTTCTTAGTGTTATAACAATAGGTTGTAAAAACGAAGATAAATCGCCCTCTTACCATAAAGGGGAAATGACGATTCTTACGGATGAATCGTTCAGAAGTGTTACCGAAGCTCTGGCAGAAGGGTATATGATCAATTATCCGGAAACAAAGATTAAAGTTTCTACGAAGAAAGAAGACCTTGGGTTTCTTGATTTATTGAATGATAAAGCAAGAATTGTTGTTATGTCTAGGGATCTCTCTCCTGAAGAAATGAAGACTTACAAAGAGCGCGTTGACCGTAATTTTTTACCGGCCCGGTTTGCTGCGGATGCCGTAATTTTCATTGTTCCTAAAAATTCTACCAGAGAAAGTATTTCGATTGACGAAATAAATAGAGGGATGCAGTCTGAAAACAAAGAATTTATTTTCGACGGGGCCAATTCAAGCAATTTGAACTTTGTTGCGCAAAAGCTCAAAAAACAGCCTAAAGATTTAAAATTTTCCGTCATTCCGGGCAATAAAAATATTATCGAAGAGTTAAATAAATACCCTGACAAAATAGGGGTGATTGGATTGAATACTTTCAGCCGCCCGTATGATAAAGAATCTGAGCAGTTAAGAAGTATGGTAAAGATTCTTCCTGTTGAAAGCAACGGAAAATTATACAATACAGATTATGAAAACCTCCGGAAAATGAATTATCCCTTTACCAGAATTTTGTATTTTTTAACAAATGAAGGCAACTTTAATATCGCCAACGGATTCATACGGTATTCCTGCACACAGCTTGGGCAGATGATTGTTCAGAAAGAAGGATTACAGCCTTATAACCTGTATAGGAGAGAAGTGCAGATGCGTTAAAAAGTATTAAATTAATCCTTTAACCAAAATAATTATAGTATTTTGGTCTGGAAATTGTGTAAATATAAATCGAAATTTAGATTTGAATTATAAAATGAAAGATATAATGAATATGAATGTAAAGAAGATTGCCTTTGGAGCAGCAGTGGTGTTTTTTACCAACTTTGCCTTTGCGCAGACCGTACAGGACGGGATCAACAGCGTAGATAGCGATAAATATGCTCAGGCAAAAACTAATTTTACGAACATGATCGCTTCAGCGCCAACTGCTGAAAACTATTTCTACTTAGGAAATACATATTTGAAACAGGGAGAACCTGATTATACAGCTGCTACCGATAATTTTAACAAGGGTCTTGCAGCAGACAGCAAAAGCTACCTGAATAAATTAGGTCTTGCTACCGTAAAGCTTGGTAAAGGAGATAAGAATGCAGTGGCTGAAATACAGAAGATTGTATCGGATTCCAGGGAGAAAGATGCGGAAGTACTTTTCAGAGCTGCCGAAGCATTAACTTTATTCGAGAAGAATAACTCTCCGGATCTTGCTATCCAGTTTTTGAATAAGGCTATCGAAAGAGCAGAGAAAAAAGGTGTTCCTGCTTATTACTACTATACTTTAGGGGATGCTTACCGTTTGAAAAGAATGCCTGGAGATGCTATGACCGCTTATGATAAAGCCCTTCCGTTAGCAAAAAACAAAGCATCGGTATATACAAGAATCGGTACGCTTTGGATGGCTGCGCAGCAATGGCAGCAGGCGAAAACAAGTATCGATAAAGCAATTGCTACCGATCCTACTTATGCCCCTGCATATAAGGCACTAGCTGCCTACGATATCAGATACCAGCAAAATGCGAAAGCAACTCAGGATTTGATCAACTATACAAAATATGCGGATGAAGATCCTTACACGCAACTGGAAATTGCTAAACTTTATTTTACCAATGAAGATTACGCAAACTCCAAACAGGTATTGGATAAGATCTTTGATAAGATCAACGATCCGATCAAATTCAAATTAAGAGCTTATCAATTATATGCTGACGGGAAATATGCAGAAGCCAAACAAAATATAGACAGCTTTACTTCTCAGGCCGAGAAAACAAGAGTTCAGCCTGCAGACCAGGGATTGCAGGGGTTAATTGCCGCTGGCCTGGCAAAAACAGAGACTGATGCAGCTAAAAAGACAGCCTTGATGACGGAGGCTCAGCAAAAAGTAGCGATCGCGAAAGCAGCTAAAGACGAAACTTTGAAATGGGATATGGAGTTGGTGAAAATTGCCGGTGGAGGCGGAGCTTCCCAGGCTGATGTAGATGCCGGTCCTACCAATCCTACTATCGAAGGTCTTAAGCAAAAAGTGGCGGCCAATGCTCAGGATTCAGATTCCCTGTTCAAGTTGGCAACGGCTTATCAGGAAGCGAAAAACTGGAACGGAGCAATCATGACATGGCAGAAAATGAATGCCCTTTTACCTGATTGGGCACCGGGATATTACAGCTTAGGCTATTCTTACCAACAGGCTGGAAATAACGACGCGGCAAAAATGGCTTATGAGAAATTCATCACTACGGTAAAACCGGCTGAACAGGAAGCTAACAAGCAAACTTTAGCTTATGCTTATTTTGCTGTAGCTTATATGAATAAAGATTCAGATCCTGCAAAAGCTAAAGAATATGTAGCTAAATCCGTTCAACTGGATCCTACTTATCAGGATGCTGTAAAACTGAATGCAGAAATCAACAAATAATTTAATTTTTAAATTATAGATAATACACTTCCCATTCTTTACGTTTGGGAAGTTTTTATTTTAATCTTATCTTTGGAAATATGAAAACAGATATACTTGCTTTTGGGGCACATCCTGATGATGTGGAACTGGGATGCGGCGGAACCATTGCCAAAATGGTATCTGAAGGAAAAACCTGTGTGATCGTTGACCTTACAAAAGGAGAACTGGGAACCCGGGGAACAGAAGAGACGAGAAAGGCCGAAGCAGCAGATTCAGCTAAAATTCTGGGCGTTTCAGCAAGGGAGAACCTTGGCATGAAAGACGGGTTTTTAGAAAATTCTGAAGAATACCAGATGAGAATCGTAAAAATGGTCCGCAAATACAGGCCGGAAATCGTCTTGGCAAATGCCATTGATGATAGACACCCGGACCATGCAAAAGGAGCGAAATTAGTATCGGATGCGTGTTTTTTAGCTGGGCTGAGAAAAATCGAAACGGTTTTGGATGGGGAGAACCAGGAAGTCTGGAGACCGAAGCATATTTTTCATTACATTCAGTGGAAAAATATTGAACCGGAATTCGTAATTGATATCTCAGAACATCTGGATCAGAAGATTGCTGCCTGCATGGCTTTCAAAACCCAGTTCTATGATCCGAAATCCACAGAACCCCAAACGCCGATTACCTCAAAAGACTTTTTCGAGAGCCTGACGTACCGCGCACAGGATTTAGGAAGGCTTTCGGGAGTGACTTATGCTGAGGGATTTACGTCTGAGAAGCTAATTGCTTTGAAAAATTTTGATGGAATTGTTTGGTAATTAAAAAATCTTTCCTATATTTGCACTCACAAAACGGTGATTGTAGCTCAGTTGGTTAGAGCGTCGGATTGTGGTTCCGAAGGTCGTGGGTTCGAGACCCATCATTCACCCAAATTAAAGTACACTTTCTAAAAGTGTACTTTTTTCATTTACAGCCTTGCTGATAGACTGTTAGATAGCAGCAAGCATTCTCATAAAAAACAATCTTTATTTTTTCCATAAATTTTTGATTTTTATCCATATTTTATTTTTGGAGCTTTTTCCCGCTTTCCGTTACAATCTTTTTTTTCAAAAAAGGATTTTCACTGCAATCGGGGCTATGAATTCCGTTTATGCTTAGAAACCTTTGAAAACAGAAGATCCCACAGCAAAAAATATTTTCCTATTTTTAAAAACACAATCTCAGAATATATGGAAATAAAGGTTACGGTAAAGCAACTGGGCAGGAAACATCCTGTGCTTTCGGAACAGCATCTTGAAATCGATCATCATGAAAATTCAATTTCCCTGGAGCAGCTTTTAAAGCGGATCGTTCAGCAGCAGGTCGAAGCATTCAATGCAAAATCTTTTGAAAAGGAAGATCAGGACCGTACTCAGACACCGCTTGAAAATTACCTGAATATTTTAACTGATACCGGAAAGGTGGGATTCGGCAGCATCTACAATGAGAAAAGAGCCGATTTGCAGAAAGCTCAGGAAAATGCCCTCCAGGCTTTTGAAGACGGCATGTTTGCTGTTTTTTGCGGCGAAACCCAGCTTGAAAAGCTTACCCAAACCATCGATCTAAGTACCAAACCTGTTTTCACATTCATCAGGCTTACATTTCTGGCAGGGAGCTACTGGTAATTCATCAATACTAAACCACAGAAACTATGGAAATCAGCGAAAAACTAAAATCGAAGAAAATTGTCGATTATCACAGGAATTTAAAAAACGGACTGAAAAATCAGGCTGAAAAAGGAGTATTGTCCAAACTCTTTTCCAGGCCCAAATTAAAAAAGGAAATTGCCGAATTCGGACTGCTGCTTCTTAAAAAAAAGGACAGTTACGGAGAAATTACGTTGGGGTCTCCTGAAGCTGAAGAAATAAAAAAATATAGCACGCGCAATATCTGGGAAGACAGAGGTTATTTCGACTTATTGGTGTACTTCTTCGGCGATTATGCCGAACTGGCAAAATATGCCTGGAATAAAATGCCTCACAAAATGTACCAGACAGGGTATGAACGCCGCTCTTTCCGGGCTCCCAATAATGAGCGGTTCACGTTGCTTAATCAGATTAATTTAATAAGAAATTTACTGGAGCCGCCCAGTCTGTATGCTTATGGTTCCGGTACCCAGTATTATGATTTGTCCCTGGAAGAGCAAATCATTTACGACAGCCAGCTGTTCGGTAACGGGAGCCGGTTTTATCTCTGGTCGGCAGCCATTGATACGGGAAATGAAGAGATCTATCAGCTGATTGAAGATATTGTTTTCAACAAGCATCCGGAAGGAAAAGTATCCCCGGGCATCATCCGTGCACTGCTGAACAGTGAGCAGCAAAGGTGCTGGGAACTTGTGGAAAAACTCCTGCTGGCGGCGCAAAGGCAGGAAGGGCTGCGGCAGACCATTCTGGAATCTTTGGATGAAACCAATACGCAGGCGTTACAGTACATGATGAAGGTGATCGGGGAAAATCAACTGACACGGTTTTCATCGGTTGTACGGGCGATCGGAACCTGGACGGGCTTGGGATGGGAGTCTGAAAAAGAAACAGTGGTGAAAAATATAGTTTCACTGGCCAACCGGTATTTCAAAAACCCGGATGAGATTTCCGAAGCGGTGCTCAGCAAAAACAATAATGAGGTGTATATGGCACTTTGGGTGCAGGGCGTCTGGGATGTAGAGCAGACGGTTCCCTGTTTACATGGCCTGCTCGATAAAGGAAATGTGGAGAAAAAATGCCTGGCCGTAAAATTCGCCATAGAAACCGGGGATCCTTACATTCAGATGCCGGTTTATTATAAAGTAGTACAGCAAGGCGATCCGCAGGTTCTGGCATTTGCCGGAAGAGCCATGAGCGATTTGCTGGCGGTAAACGCAAAATCTAAATTTTACATCGGTAACCCGGATTATCCCGGCTTCTTCGAAAAGCTTCATGAGCTGACCCAAAGAATAGCGGCTAAAGAAACAAAATTCGAAGGAAAGGTTTTCTCATGGCAGAATGCAACCTTTAGAAAAAGTGATCTCTACGCTTCCATGTTTTATCTCGTAGGAGAGGACCATAACAAGCTTGATCTGGTATTGTCTTATTTCGATCAGTTTGACCTGACCCTGCGGGAACAGCTGACCAGAAATATTCTGAACGACTTTTACTGTTACTCGTATTCATATAATTTTGAACAAAAGGATAAGCAGGTTACGCCTTTTCAGAAAGAATTTGCCTTTAAAATCATTAAGGACCGCGGAGAATCTTTAGTGGCTTCGGGAATCAATGTCCTGCAGCAGAATCCTCTGGATAAAGATGAAGTGATGACTTTCTACGACCTCTTTAAAAGGAAAGGCGGAATCCTTCGTCAGAAGCTGATCGGATTGATGATCAAACAGGAAGACCCGGTACTCATTCCTTTAATCAACGAAATGATTACCAAAGGGGATATTGAGCAGAGAACGGCTTCATTGGACCTGATGCTCCAGCTTCGCAAAAATGACAGGATGCCGGAACAGATCAATCGGTGGCTTCAGCACTATTCGGGAAAAGCAAAAATTTCAGAAAGGGAGCAGGGGTTGTTGGATCAGCTCAGGCCATCGGCAGACAGAAAAATTCTTTCTGCAGAAAACGGGTATGGTTTTTACAATCCTGCCGAAGTGTCGGAGTATAAATTACCGGAAGTGGAAGCCGGTTCCGTCTATGCGAAGGCTACAGAAAATGACCCGTACGGATTTACCCGGTCACTGGATTACATTAAAAAAGAACTGATTAAATTGAATAACCTATTCCTCAGTTATAAAGAGTATGAGTATGAGACGGAAAACTGGGAAGGAGCGATGGTCAAAGAACTGATCGGCAATAATTTCCGCCAGATCAAAAGGAATACAGATGGTTTTACGGGGCTTCAGCTGGCAGAAAATTATCCTCTGCATCAGGTTTGGGAACAATGGTACAAAGATTCCGACCTACAGCCGCGGGATTTGTTCTTGTTAACGCTTGCCGAAAGCTGCGACCGGAAAAAATTCAGGGATTTTTTAGAAAAGTATGTCTTTTACTATAAGGAAATCATTCCTAATCCGACAAAGAATACGTACTCCTGGAACAATCCGCTGATTACGATACTGTATTCCCTGCAGCAAAAATTTGTTTTTGAAGAAAAAGCCGACTTCCTGATCGATGCCTGCAGTACTTTGTTTGCCCATCTTCCTGAAGAAATCATTAATTATAAATCAAAACAGAACGAATATTATTATGGGCGCAGCGGCGACGGATGGCAGCAGCAGCATTTCTTTACGGTCTTTTTGCAGGCAATGCCCTATCAGCAGCTGAATGACAGACAGCTTGTAAAAGTATGGAACCTCCATCGTTGGATGCAGTTTAACGGTCTTCGGGAAAATATCCCGTATACTGCTCCGGATGTCTCTCTTTTCGCCAGGGCTTACGAACTGGGCCTGATTACCGGAAATGAACTGTATGAAGGAGTTTTAACCGCGGATAGCGCAATAAAGGATCTTACGGTGCTGCCTTCTTACCATCACAGCAAAAAGTATTATGAAAAATTCCCGTTTCTGAAACCTGTTGTTGAAGAAATACAGAATAAGTTCCTCGATGTCGAATTGATCCGTGGTGATGCCGGTACGCCGGTCTCTCATTTTGTTGAGAAATTCCAATCCATTTACGGGGCGAAGCGGTTTGTGCAGATCCTGAAAGGTCTGGGCAAAACGAATCTGTATGCCAACTACATCTACAGCTATGGAAATGAAAGCATGACCAGACAAAAGCTGTTTTCTTACCTGTTATCAAAATGCTATCCGCTTGAAACTGATACCCAGGAATCATTCAATGAAATGATGAAAAAGGAGCAGATTTCAGAGCTCCGCCTGGTTCAGGCTGCCGTATATGCCCCGCAGTGGCAGAAACTGATCAGTAATTATTTAGGGTGGAAAGGTCTGGATTCTGCCATCTGGTGGATGCATGCCCATACCAAGACAGGTGCCTATGAAGCACAGAATTCAGGTCTTGAAAGCGAGGTGGCCAAGTATTCCTCTGTGGATATCCAGGAATTTAAAGACGGTGCCGTAGATAAAGACTGGTTTATAAAAGCCTACAAAGAATTAGGGAAAACACGCTGGGAAATGCTGTATGATTCCGCGAAATACATTTCTGACGGGAACGGTCACCGCAGGGCAAGGCTCTATTCCGATACGCTGACGGGGAATTTGAAAATAAAAGAAGTGATCGCTAAAATAAAGGATAAGCGGGATCAGGACTATCTCAGGGTTTACGGGCTCATTCCTTTAAGCAGGACGAATCCTGAGAAAGATATCCTGAACCGGTACGAATACATCCAGCAGTTCAAAAAAGAGAGCCGGGAATTCGGCTCGATGAAGCAGGCGAGCGAAGCGCTGGCCATTCGGGTAGCTCTGGAGAATTTAGCCAGGAATGCAGGATATCCTGATCCGATCCGTCTGACCTGGGCTATGGAAACCCGGCAAATCCGGAATCTTTTGTCAAAGGAAACCCAGGTTACCATTGAAGGTGTCACCGTCGGACTGATTATTGAGGACGACGGAAAAGCAGAATTGGTGGTTTTCAGGGATGATAAGCAATTAAAAACCATTCCTCCGAAAATTAAAAAGGAGAAAGCGGTCACAGAACTGGCAAACAGCCGCAAGATCATGCGCGAACAATGGAGCCGTTCCAGAAAAGGCCTTGAAGAAGCGATGATCCGCGGAGATGAATTTTTATATTCCGAAATCAGGAACCTGTTCGAACATCCGGTGATCGTAAGGCATCTTGAAAAGCTGGTATTTATTTCAGACGATCATAAAACAGGGTTCTTCCATGATGGAAACCTGGTGGATGCCCAGGGTGAAATTCATGAACTGAACGAAAGCAATACCCTGAGAATCGCACACTGTACAGACCTGCACCAGCACGCCGTGTGGAGCGACTTCCAGCATTGTTGTTTTAAGGAAAAAATAGTTCAGCCGTTCAAGCAGATTTTCCGTGAACTCTATGTTCCGACGCCGGATGAACTGCAGGAAAAATCGGTATCCCGCCGCTATGCCGGACATCAGGTTCAGCCGAAACAGGCATTGGCACTGCTGAAAACGAGAGGCTGGAAAGTGGATTATGAAGAAGGTTTGCAGAAGGTTTATCATAAAGAAGGCTTCCAGGTGAAACTGTACGCGATGGCAGACTGGTTCTCACCGGCCGATGTAGAAAGCCCGACCTTAGAGACCATAGAATTTCATTCCTTAAAAGACTACAAAAACATCCCGTTTGAAGAGATCAGTCCGAGGTTGTTTTCCGAAGTGATGAGGGATATTGATCTGGTGGTTTCCGTGGCTCACGCGGGCGGGGTAGATCCGGAAGCAAGCCATTCATCCATCGAAATGCGGGCGGTCCTGATGAAAGAGACGGTGCGATTATTCAAACTGGATAATGTGAAAGTTGAAGGGTCACACGTATTGGTAAAAGGTCAGATGGCAGAATACAGCGTCCATCTGGGAAGCGCGGTGGTGCATCAGGTTCCCGGAAGGTATTTGTCGATTCTTCCCGTCCATTCACAGCACCGGGGAAGACTGTTCCTTCCTTTTGCCGATGACGATCCGAAATCTGCTGAAGTATTATCCAAAGTCATTCTGTTGGCTAAAGATCACGAGATCCAGGATCCTACCATCCTGTCGCAGATTAAAAGGGAGTTTTAATATTGTTTTAACTGATCATCATTAAAAGAGGTGCACTTTAGGGTGTGCCTTTTTTAATGAATATTTTTTCCGGACATAAAAAAAGCATCCTTTTTCAGATGCTTGTATTTTTAGAATTATTCTTTTAAACCTCGTCGTCAGAATCGATCGTATAGGATCTGCTTTTGAAGTCTTTGTCATGTTTTTCCGATATTACATCCTCGCCCTTCTCATTAATGATGAAATCTGTGGATTCATTGAACATCTCCTGAAAACTTTTAAAATCTTCTTTATAAAGATAAATTTTGTGTTTCTCAAATGTAGCTTCTCCATTCTCTCCGAAATTCTTTTTGCTTTCGGTAATCGTAAGATAATAATCTCCTGCTTTCGTCTCGCGCACATCAAAGAAATAAGTTCTTCTCCCTGCTTTTAACACCTTTGTGAAAATTTCATTTTCATGGCGTTCCTTGTATTCACTCATTGTTAGATATTTTTTAATCTTGTTAGGAACAAATATAAAAGTTTTCTTTTAATCACAAAATTTTTTTTATGATTTATTTAACATTTGTGAATGAATGGGCTATGCAGTTATGGAATTGTTAATTTCGGTTAGGTTAAGGATTTTATCGGCTCTCTGGGCGCTAGACTCTCTGTGTGTGATGATTATGGAGGTGGCATTGCGGATTTTACGGTCGATATTTTCAAGAATATTCTGTTCTGTTTCCGTATCCAGTGCCGAAAGGGAGTCATCGAAAATGATAATATTCGGGTCCTTGATCAATGCCCTAGCAATACATATCCTCTGTTTCTGTCCTCCCGAAAGCATGACGCCGCGCTCCCCGACCATGGTATTGTACTGCTCTTTGAATCCCACGATATTTTTATCGACATCTGCAATTTTGGCGTATTCCACTACCTTTTCATGAGAAGGATGGTCGATGGCAAAACCGATATTGTTTTCTATGGAATCGGAAAACAGGTAGCTTTCCTGGGGAATATAACCTATGGCGTTCCGGTAGTTTTCCAGGTTATGCTCTTTCAGATTCTTACCGTCGATCAGGATTTCTCCTTCCGTAGGATCGATCAGTCGGCACAGAAGTAAGGCGATGGTAGATTTTCCGCTTCCGGTTTTCCCCATAATAGCCATGGATTCTCCGGCTTTCAGTGTAAAGCTAAGATTGTCCAGTGCCCGGATTCCGGTATTCGGATACACGTAAGAAACATTTCTGAATTCAATATCTCCTTTGATGCCGTATTTTTCAAAATTGGTATTGACGATCTCCGATTTTTTATCCATAAATTCATTAATCCTTTGCATAGAGGCTTCAGCTCTCTGGTTCACGGAAGTTACCCAGCCTACCATTGAGAATGGGAAAATCAGGGTATTGATGTACATGAAAAAGTCGGCAATTTTACCGATGCTCAATTCCCCGGCAATATATTTCTGGCCGCCGACCCAGATGATGGCTACATTCAGAAGACCGATTACGAATAAAATAATCGTAAAAAAGTAGGCTTCCGTTTTTGCCAGATCCAGAGCCTTGTCCTGGTAATCGGTAACTTTCGCCCCGTAATTTTTCTTAATATAATTTTCTTTGGCAAAAAACTTCACCACCCGGATCCCTGAAAAACTATCCTGTACGAAAGTGGAAATCCCCGACTGGCTTTTCTGCATGATCTTCGACTTTTTATTGATGATCGAGCTTACCTTATAAATGGCAAACGATAAAATCGGAAGCGGCAGTAAGGTCCAGAGCGTCATCGAAACATCCGTTTTGAGCATGTAAATCGCAGTGATAACCACCAGAACGATGAGGTTTGCCACATACATCACACCCGGGCCCAGATACATCCTTACCGCTACGACGTCTTCGCTTAGCCGGTTCATCAGATCTCCGATGGTGGTCTGTTTATAATCTGTTAAGGATAAATCCTGGTAATGCCGGTAAATTTTGTTTTTCAGTTCGTATTCAATTCTTCTTGAAGCTACAATAATAGTCTGCCGCATCATGAAGGTGAAAAAGCCGGTGAGCAAAGAGCAGCCGACAATAATGGCAACATAGATCAAAACCTGCCGGTTGAATCCCAGGTTCCCGTGTTTCGTAAGCTCGTCCACGGATTTTCCCACGAACTGCACTTTATAGATGTTGAAAAAGTTGCTGGCAATGATGAATAATACTCCCCAAAACAACAGCAGTTTGTGTTTCCAGAAATATGGGTTTAATGTTTTTAGCGCTTTCATAAAGTTTTACAAAATTACGAAAATGTATCAGACTTCGAATTTCATAAATTTTAAATTTTGTATCTTTGCACCCATAAAAAAGCTCTTTGAATGTTAGGAAGACGACAAATCCGTGAAAAAGTAGTACAGACTGTGTATTCTTATTACCAGAATCCTGTGAAGTTTGATGTATTAGAGAAAAATATGTTCGCCAGCATAGAGAAAATCTATCATCTCTATATCTATGAACTGAATTTCCTGGTTTCCCTGAAAGAACTGGCCGAAAACCAGATCGAGATCGGAAAAAACAAATATCTCAAAACCGATGCCGATATTAATCCTAACCAAAAATTCATCAACAATCAGGTTTTAATTAAATTGGAGGAAAATCCGGAAAGGTTATTTTTCACAGGACAGCACAAGCAATTGAAATGGGATCTGCATGATGATCTTTTGGTAAAAACTTTCCAGAGAATTACGGCAGGCAAGCGGTACCAGGATTTCATGAAGGAAGATGGCTATTCTTTTGAAGACGACCAGAAATTTATCGGAAAATTATTTTTAAGATATATTGCTGAAAATGATGATTTCCACGATTATCTCGGAGACAAGGAACTTTCCTGGTATGACGATATCCATATCGCGAATTCCATGGTACAGAAGACCATCGGTTTCCTGAAAGAAGATGAAGAAAGCCGCACTTTAATTAAAATGATTAAAGACGATGAGGATAAGACCTTCGCCATGAAGCTGCTGAGAAACACTCTGGACAGTTGGGAAAACAACGAAAAGAAACTGGAAGAAAGACTGGAAAACTGGGATCTGGAAAGGGTTTGTCTCATGGATAAAGTTATTCTGTCGACAGCGATCGCGGAGTTGGACAATTTTCCTTTTACGCCTTCAAGAGTAATTATCAACGAATATATCGAAATTGCAAAGGTATTTGCAACAGACCGTTCCAATATCTTTATCAACGGGATTTTGGATAAGTATTGTAAAGATTTAAATAGAATATAAATATCTTAATATGAAAAAGACATTATCAATCATCGCTTTGTCTGTCATAGGCTTTGGTATGGTTTCCTGCAAAAAGGAAAATAAAGAAACGGCTGCAGGAACAGAAACTGCTGCAACCACTACGGATTCTGCTGCTGCCGCTGCTCCGGCTCCTATGGGTGATTCCGCTGCCGTAGCTTCGGTTACAGAACAGGCGGCCACAGCTTCCAAACAACCGCTAACCACAATTGCCCTTTCCGAAAGCAATTTCGATTTTGGAAAGATTAAAAAAGGGGATAAAGTTCAGCACGTTTATGAAGTGATCAATACCGGAAGCAACCCATTGATTATTTCTGAAGTAAAACCGGGATGCGGATGTACGGCACCTGATTTCACAAAAGACCCGATCATGCCGGGTAAAAAAGGAAAAATCACTTTGCATTTCGATTCTACCAACTTCGACGGGAACGTAAGCAAGTATGCTGATGTATTCGCCAATGTGGAAAAAATGCCGATTAAATTAACGTTCACTGCGAATATTCAACCATAAGATCATGAATTTACTATCAATCTTTTTACAGGCTCCGGCCCAGGGTGGAAATTCCATGATGCTGATCATGATGGGAGTGATGTTTGTCGGGTTTTATTTCCTGATGATCAGACCACAGATGAGAAAGCAGAAACAGGAAAAAAACTTCCAGGAAACGCTTAAGGTAGGAACCCGCGTGGTGCTTACTTCCGGTCTTCACGGAAGAATTGCTCAGGTTCAGGATGACGGTTTTGTGATCGAAACTTTATCAGGTAAACTGAAGTTTGAGAAGGCTGCCGTTTCCAGAGAATTTACGGAAACCCGTTTCGGCGCTAAAGCTGCTGAAAAAACAGCCGACAAAAAAGAAATCGATCTGGAGAAAAAATAATTTCCGGTTTAAAGATATCTTTTCGGCGGGATGAGCAGTGCTTATTCCGCCGAAATTTTTTATGGGGTGTTTATTCGGGTAAATATTTGTGTTCATAGGGGTTTAAACTATATTTGTCCCATGAATCAAAACACAGGCAAAACCGTTCTTATCCTCGGTGCCAATTCCGATGTGGCCAAGCAAAGTATTAAACAATATATTGAAAAAGGGTTTTCCGTTATTGCCGCTTCCCGAAATACAGAATCGTTGGATGAATTCGTATCAGTAAACAATCTGAATTTAAAAGTGACAGTTCTGGCTTTCGATGCAGTGGATTTTGATTCTCACAGGGGGTTTTATGACGAATTGCCGGTAAAACCTCATATTGTTGTGTATGCAGCAGGATTTTTAGTGGATAATGAAAAGGCTTTAAAAGATTTCCAGGGTACTCAACAGATGATGATGGTAAATTACATGGGCGCGGTTTCCATTCTGAATATCATTGCTGCTGACCGTGAAAACAAGAACCTGGAACGGATCATCGGACTGTCTTCACTTTCGGGCGTTCGCGGACGGAAAAGCAATTTCGTTTACGGAAGCACAAAAGCAGCCTTTACTACCTACCTGGCCGGATTAAGGCAGGAGCTCGCTTCAAGAAATATTAAAGTCAACGCTCTGGTTATCGGCTACATACGCACCAAAATCAACCCGGGGCTCCAACTGAATGAATCGCTGATCATGGAACCGGATTACGTTGCCAAATTCATTGTCAATGCCGGAAATTCTTTCACCATCGTTCCTCATTTCAAGTGGAAAATGATTTACCTTATTCTGAAAGTTCTGCCGGAAAATCTGGTGGCGAAACTCCCATAAATTTGATCATGAAAGATGAACTTTTACAGATAAAAAATTATATTGATAATATCGATGATCACGGAACTTCAGAGAATTTTGAATACGGCTTCTGCGCTTTCCTGCAAAATATTCTGGATACCTTTACAGCAAAACAACAGGACGATTTCGTAAAACAAGTATTTAAGAGTGAAGATTCTTATCTTTATTTCATAGCTTGGTTTTTAGATTTTACGAATTATACTCTAAAAGGCAAGTTCCAATCTTCATATGTTTTCTGCCAATGTTTTTCAAAAATTGGCAGAGTGGAATATTTAAGATATTTGTATGACAATTTAGAATTCCACCTGATACGAAGAAAACTTTTTAAAGATGATTTGATTTTATCTTTTCATGATATTGTTAATAATTTGTATCTGCTGATCAATCATTTGCAAGATGAAAAGAGCATTGATTTTTGCCTGAAAATCATCGAAAATCTTGATGATCAATTTTAATCGATATCGCCTAACATCTCCAAAGCCTTCATCATATCAATTCCCTTACCCAAAACCGGCTTGAATAAATCTCCTTTTACCTCAATTCTTTCCAGTGCATTATGAATATTAAAATCGGTAGGCTTTAACCCTTTTTTTAATTCGTTCCATTCCAGAGGCATGGAAACGGAAGCACCTTCCTTCGGCCGGATGCTGTATGTGCTTGCTAAAGTCTGTCCGCTTCTGTTCTGCAAATAATCGAGGTAGATCTTTTTGTCGTCCCGTTTCTGCAGGCTTCTTTCCAAAGTGGTAATTTCAGGAAGCCTGTCATGAACCTGTTTCATCAGGATGTGGGCAAAATCTTTTACCTGGTCGAAATCGTATTTTCCGCCCATCGGAATGTAAATATGGATTCCGGTGCTGCCCGAAGTTTTGCAGTAACCTTCGATCTTGACGGATTTCAGGACTTCGTTTACCTGTAAAGCTGTTTCAATGACGTCATCAAATGTATTTTTCTTGGAAGGATCAAGATCCAGAACCAAAAAATCGGGATGTTCCAGATCGGGAAGGGAAGCATTCCATGGATTCATGTCGATACAGCCCAGATTATTGAGATAAGCCAGGGTTGCTTTATCATTGCAGTAAATAT
Organism: Chryseobacterium sp. SN22; assembly: GCF_008329705.1. Taxonomy (GTDB): domain Bacteria; phylum Bacteroidota; class Bacteroidia; order Flavobacteriales; family Weeksellaceae; genus Chryseobacterium. The sequence goes on from NZ_VTSX01000007.1 coordinate 124,597, forward strand.
AATCGATATCTTTGTCGTTTGATTCGGAATAGACCTGTGTGGTTTTTATCCAGTCCGGGATATTGTCACCTGCTTCTTTCTGATAAAAATTCTGCTCTTCAATTCCGTTAGGGAAGCGATTTAAAGAAAGCGGACGGTTTTTAAGATGCGGCAGAATATAATCGGCCACCGACTGGTAATATTCCATTACCTCGCCTTTGGTAATGCCGTCCTTTGGAAAATAAACTTTATCCTGATTGGTCAGTTTTACTTTATGGCGGTTCAGGGTAATTTCTTTTTCGTTTTCAGAAGGTTTTGTCTTTTTTGGGGCGGTCGTTTTCATATTAATAATGTTTGAAGTCTCTTTTAAATCGTTCGCTGGGCTTTTAACCTCTTCAGGCTCTTTGTCTTCACGGATGGCCATAAAAACAGGATGCCGGAAAATTCCATCATTGGTAATTTCGGAATATTTGATTTCGCAGACCAGTTCAGGTTTCGTCCAGGTAACAGGCATATTTGTTTTCGGGGCTTTATCGAAGGGTGAGGTTCTTGTCGTAATTTTCTCCAGCCTTTCCAGGATTTCATGAATCCGTTCACGGTTGAATCCGGTGCCGGTATGTCCGCAGTAGATCAGCTTTTCATCCACATATTTCCCTAAAATCAGAGCGCCGAAACCTTCCCGCGAACCCCTTGGTTCGGTAAATCCGCAGATAATTGCTTCTTCGGTATTGTTAAATTTAATTTTCAGCCAATCGGTGGTGCGGTGGTTTTCCACATACGGACTGTTTGCCTTTTTGGCAATCATGCCTTCCAGTTTCATTTTCCGCATCTGTTTGAAAAAGTCGGTCCCTTTTTCAGGAATATGATCACAATACTTAATAACATCTGTTTCAGTGAGTGCTTCTTTCAACAGCTCTTTCCGCTGGATAAGCGGCAGTTCCTCCGTAGAATGGCCGTTCAGCCACAGGATGTCGAAAACCTGATAGGTCAGTGCTAAATCGGGATTATCACCAATCTGCTGTAATAATTGAAAGTTTGGTCTGCCATTTTCGTCATAAGCTACAATTTCGCCATCCAGAATCATGTTGTGAACCTGATTCTCAAAATCACGCGATACTTTTTCAAATTTAGATAAAAAAGAAATCCCGTTGCGGGAGTAGAAGAGAGGCTCGTCCCGGCTGAGATCGGCGACGGCACGGTAACCGTCCCACTTGATTTCAAAAACCCAGTTGGGGTCATCAAAAGCTTCATCGGTGAGTCTGGCGAGCATGGGCTTAATGTAGTTTTCAACCTTTTTTTCGCCGGCCAAAGAATTGAAATGCTGGAAATCAGGTTTTGTTTCAGTGGCTAATGTGCTTTTTTGCCGCTTTTTGGGCTTTTTTTTTCCTCTAAAAATTTTGTTACTTCAGAACCTTTTGAGGTATGGTCTTCAGCATCATATCCGCTTTCTGCGTAATCGTCTTTGTGCTTGATCAGCAGCCAGGAATTTTCTTCGGTGTTTTTCATTCTCACCAAAGCAAATTCGCCTTTCAGTTTTTTTCCGTGCAGGATAAACTTCAGGGATCCGTCATGGAGTTCCTTTAACAGTTCTTTTTCATCCGAAAGCTTTGACGGGTTTTCCAAAGGCTCGTAGGTTCCGCTGTCCCATACTTCTACCTGTCCGGCTCCATAGTTTCCTTCGGGAATATTTCCTTCAAAATCTTTATAATCATAAGGATGGTCTTCCACCATCATGGCCAGCCGTTTGTCTTTAGGGTCGAGCGACGGACCTTTCGGTACGGCCCAGCTTTTCAGGACCCCATCCATTTCCAGGCGGAAATCATAATGCAGCCGGGATGCGGCATGCCTCTGGATGACGAAAATAAGCTTGTCTTTACTGCTTTTCGTTTTGCCTTCCGGTTCGCTGGTTTCATCGAACTTTCTTTTTGAGTTGTAATCTTGAAGTGCCATCAGGATGCGTTTTTGGATTTGGGATTCTGTAAGCTGGCTTTCAGCTGCGCCATTAAATCAATAACCTTACCTTCTTTGGCAGGTTCTGCTTTTTTGGCTTTTACGGTTTTTCCTTTCGCTTTCTGGTTGATGATCTTCATCAACGATTCGGAATAGGTATCTTTATACATTTCAGGATCGAATTCCTGGGAAAGCTGTTCGATCAGGCTGACGGCCATTTTCAGTTCGGCAGGCTTCGGCGGTTTTTTAGCCGGGATCTTCAGGTCGCTGTAATCCCGGATTTCCTGGGCAAAACGTAAACGGTTTAATACCAGTACTTCATCATTATACGGACGGATCATGCCGATGGCTTCACTCTCACGCAGAACAAAAGTCCCGACACCCACCATCTCGGTTTTGGCGAGTGCTTTCAGAAGAAGGCGATAGGCATTCTCCCCGTTTTTCTGAGGTTCGAGATAATACGGATTTTCAAAATAAACCGAATCCACTTCATCTTCCTTTACAAACTGATCAATCGAAAGGATCTTGGACTTTTCAGGGCTTGCTGCCTCGTAATCTTCTTCATCCAAAATGATGTATTTGTCGTCCATCAGATAGCCTTTTACAATATTTTCCCACTTCACCTCTTTGCCTGTGCTTTCATTGACCCGTTTAAACCGGATATTCGAAAAATCAGACTTGTCGAGCATGTCCAGATCGAGTTTGGTCGTCTCGGTAGCGGAATAAATTTTTACGGGAATATTGACCAGCCCAAAGCCAATGGCACCGTTCCAGATTGCTTTCATTGTACTGTAATTTGAGATGGAAAGTACAATGATTGTGCCGCGTAAAGGCTTATTTATCTGTGTGGTATGTTGATTTTATCAGTTTTCGTCTCTGTTTAACTGCTGAATCAGATGATTGCTAGTAAAGAAATTATAACCCAAATCATACATTGTCAAGCTTCCATCTTTTTTTTGGATTCTGAAGAATCTTCCGTCGGTATGTATTGTTCTTTCGTAAAGTTTCATACATTGATAATCGTAATCTTTCGGCAAATCAATATGATATTTTCCCGTAAATGGAAGGTTTTCAGTAATGTTCGTGATCTGTTTTGACTTTAATAATTCATGAAAGAGATAAAAGGTTTCAGATTTTTTAAGGATGACCTTCTGTGTTTTTGACTTTAATCTATACAGCAGAACAGGATCGTTTAAATCGGTAGATTTTAATGGAATATTCTGATACAAATAACTGACATTCCGGATTAGTCTTCTCAGTTCAAAAGGTGATTCGTTACCATAATTATAAACGGTTTTAATGATTTTTCCTTTTGATGCAAAGGTTACGCTTTGTGAAGATAAATCCGTAACCGATATTTGATATTCCGGTTGTAAGGCTTTAATATCAAGATTCTCCAGTTCATTAAAAATATCTTTTATCCTTTTATCAGCAACCCCATTTTTATAAAAGCCATTCTTGGAATTATTAGATTCTCCATAAAAAAATAAATAACCGGTTTTATTTATTACGGATGAATTTTGAGGGCAGCTTCCGAAACAGGGTGACTTTGAAACGATAATTTCATCTATCGGTGGATTGTCGAATTTTTTTTCAGAGAATGGAATTAGGGTAATTGTGGATTTATCTTTTTGTTCTAAAATAATCTTTCTTCTGGTAAAATGTAACATCTTATTTCCGATAAATCGATTTTCTGCCGGATCAAAAGTCAGCAGTGAATCACCTTTTAATACATACTTTGTTTTCTCTCCAAAATAAAGTGTTTGGTTTTCACCTGTTGCCTGATCACGTGAAAATTTAAAAAAGCCGTTTCTATTAATGTATGTTCCGTTTTTTCCAAAAATTAACATCTGCGGATCATCATTTGTGAATGGTAGTGTCGGTTCTTCCGGATTTTGCTTATCATCGTTCTCAATAATCCATGTACCTATTATTTTTTGTGAATATTCCTGTTTTTCAGGATGACATGATACCACAAAAACACAGATCCAGGCTATAATTATTAGTTTTTTCATAATAAAAAAGCGGAGAAAAATTCCCCGCTTCTAATTTATGATTTTAAATTCAATTGCAATTCCAGTTCATCCAGCTGTTCGTTGGCGATGGCGGCCGGTGCGTCGATCATCACATCCCGTCCCGAATTGTTTTTAGGGAAAGCGATATAATCCCTGATCACTTCGTTTCCGTCGAGAATGGCTACCAGACGGTCGAAACCGAAGGCTAATCCACCGTGTGGCGGAGCACCGTATTTAAAGGCATTCATCAGAAATCCGAACTGGGCTTCCGCTTCTTCCTTGCTGAAACCTAGCAGGTCGAACATTTTAGACTGAAGGTCTTTATCGAAAATCCTGATGGAACCGCCGCCGATTTCGTTTCCGTTCAATACCATATCGTAGGCATTGGCCCTTGCTTTCCCCGGATCGGTTTCCAGCAGGTGGATATCCTCCGGTTTCGGAGACGTGAAAGGGTGGTGCATCGCATGGTAACGGCCGCTTTCTTCATCAAATTCCAATAACGGGAAATCGACTACCCAAAGCGGGGCGAATTCGTTTCCTTTTCTCAGGCCCAGGCGGTTTCCAAGCTCCATTCTTAAAGCCGAAAGCTGGGTTCTTACCTTGTGCTCATTTCCGGAAAGGATCAGCATCAGATCGCCTTCTTTAGCCCCGAATTTCTCGATGATTCCGGCTAAATCTTCTTCGCTGTAGAATTTATTAACGGAAGAGGTTTTTACGCCGTCGTTCTGGAATTTAACCCAAACCATTCCGGAAGCACCGATCTGCGGTCTCTTTACCCAGTCTACCAGCTCGTCGATCTGCTTTCTGGTATAGTCGGCGCAACCTTCTACGTTGATTCCGACAACGAGTTCCGCTTCATCAAATATTTTAAAGTCTTTTCCTTTTACCAAGTCGTTCAGTTCCGTGAATTCCATTCCGAAACGGATGTCCGGCTTGTCGTTCCCGTATTTCTGCATCGCATCGGCAAACGTCATTCTCGGGAAATCCCCGAATTCCTGTCCGGTGATGTCTTTCAGTAAGGTCTTCGTCATTCCTTCGAAAACATTCATCACATCTTCCTGCTCCACGAAAGCCATTTCACAGTCGATCTGGGTAAATTCCGGCTGACGGTCAGCTCTTAAGTCCTCATCACGGAAACATTTGACGATCTGGAAGTATTTATCCATTCCGCCCACCATCAGCAATTGCTTAAAGGTCTGCGGAGACTGCGGCAATGCGTAGAACTGCCCCGGGTTCATCCTGCTCGGAACCACGAAGTCTCTTGCGCCTTCCGGGGTGGATTTAATCAGAACCGGAGTTTCCACCTCGATAAATCCGTTATCCGAAAGATAATTCCTTACTTTCTGTGCCATATTATGACGGAAGATTAACTTCTCTTTTACCGGATTTCTCCGGATATCCAGATAGCGGTATTTCATTCTCAGTTCCTCACCGCCATCCGTTTCATCTTCAATGGTGAAAGGCGGAAGCTGGGATTCGTTAAGGACTGTCAGTTTTTCCACTAAAATTTCAATTTCCCCGGTCGGGATGTTCGGGTTTTTGCTTACCCTTTCAATCACTTTTCCGGTTACCTGGATCACAAATTCACGTCCCAGCTTTTTGGCATTTTCCATCAGTTCTGCTGTAGAGCGCTCCTGGTCGAAAACCAGCTGGGTAATTCCGTAACGATCCCGGAGATCTATCCAAATCATAAATCCTTTGTCCCGGATGGTCTGTACCCATCCCGAAAGCGTAACTTCTTCATTAAGATTCTTAAGAGACAATTCTCCGTTGGTGTGTGATCGAAACATAAATTATTGGTTTAAAGTTCAAGGTTTAAAGTTCATATCTGAACTTTGAATTTTCCGTTGGCAAAGATAAGATTTTTGAAGGTTTTAAAAACAAAAAAACACCCTTTCATAAAAATTCCGGAACCTTTAGTCAGGTTCCGGATAAGTTTTGGGTGTGGTTTCGTGCCGAGCCCAGGCCCAGGCCATAAAGAAAGATGATTAATTCTTCTTCACGGGTATTAGTTTCTGCTGGCAAAAGTAGCTTATCTCACAGGAATTTGATAAACATAAACTTTGATTTATGGTATTTTAGTATTTAAATCCTGAATTTTAACAGATTATTCTGAATTATTTTCCTAAAAATTCTTAATTTTTCACATATTCCAGAATGTCGCCGGGCTGGCAATCCAGTGCTTTACAGATGGCTTCCAGGGTGGAAAGCTTTACGGCTTTCGCTTTTCCGGTTTTTAAAATGGAAAGGTTGGCCTGGGTGATCCCGATTTTTTCGGCAAGTTCCTGCGACTGCATCTTGCGTTTGGCAAGCATAACATCTACGTTGATGACTATCGGCATATTCTAAATCGTTAAATCAACCTGTTCCTGAAGCTCAAGACCTTTCTTGAAAAATTCCACGATAAATAATACCAGAGCCCCGAAGAAAAGAAAAAGGATGACATTGTAACCTGGAGACAACAGTGTTTTTACCGTAAAGGGGATTATAGCCATGATAACAATGGCATACAGAATATTCGTCCAACCGAATCTTTTAAGCCACAACAGGGTCTGGGTAGTGAAAACCTGTTCTCTGCTGATTTCCCTTAAAAACCGGTAGCCCGTATATAAAAACACAGTAATGAAAAGGGTATTGGAAATATAATTTAAAATACTGAAGGTGCTGAATATCCCGGTTATAAGATTCTGGCGGGTAAATGGAACAAACATTTTGAACTTCAGGAGATCGTCCATCGTCCGGGTCCATTGATTTTGCGACCAGCCGACATCAGTCCCGGTAATAAAAAAGTCTGAAAGAATGGTATTTCCGGTTTTAAAATTATAGACCAGAACACCAAACCCAAGGATTTCATAAATGCACTGAACGGCGAATAAAATAAAAAGCACTAGCAGAAGATAACTTAGATATTGTGAAAGCGAGTTTTTTCCGATAATTTTCATGATATTAATTTATTTTAAAAGTTCGATTATTGCAGGTTGATTGTATTTTTCGGCATAATCCAGTGCAGTAAAGCCTTTTTCCGTTTTGGTTTCCTTTTTTGCTCCGTTTTCCAAGAGCTTTTTTGCCATCGCTACGTCTCCGTATTTTGCAGCAAACATCAAAGGCGTTTTACCGTCGCATATTTTTTCCAGGTCTGCTTTGTTGTCGATAAGCTTCTGAAAAATGTTCACGCTTTTCATTTTAATGGCGAGTGCCAGCAAAGTATAGGAATTATTTTCAGCTTTAAAACACTGATTAATATCCTCACTTCCGATCAGGTCCGAAAAACGGGCGGTATTGTCGAATTTAAGAATTTGTTTCTGTTCATTATTCAGTTCCTGGGCAAACCCTGCGCCGGAAATCAACAGTAATCCAAAGATTAATAATTTGTTCATTATTATAAATTTAAATTGATTATCATGATGAATAGTTAAATAACCAGATCGTTTTCATCCTGTATTGCTTTTCCTTTGGTAAAAATTTCTTTCATCAGGATCAGGATGAAGCCGGTAACCATAAAAACAAACGGCTGCGCGGGATTAAACTGTTGAGGTGAAACCAGAAGGTCAATCAGAACATGGATGATCCCGATAGACAGAAGCCCGAATCCCAGAATTTTAAAATTCTGAACGGCCTTAGCGGTAAAAAAGTTATCCTGAGAAAGTTCAGTGATAATTTTCAGGGCGGTAATCAGGGTGAAATTGATGGAAAGAATTCCGAGAAATGCCAGCAACAGTCCTTCCGGCGAATTTTCAGTATTTACTGTCATTTGGGTAAAAGGGTAGTGGAACCGGATAATTCCGGAAGACAGATGGTTTCCTTCGCCCTGTCCGGAAGTAAGCGAAATAAAACGGTTTGTCTGGTGGGTGAAAAAATAAATCAGCATCAGGCCCAATGTCCAGATTGAAGCAATACTGAATCCGACGGCATAAATACCGAAAGGATATCGTACCCACCAAAGTAAAGATTTTTTTCCAGTAATTTTCATGGTTATTAATTTTTTTATTATTGCAAATGTATAATTATTTATCGTAAAACAATAAATAATTATTAAAATTAATTTTATTTTTCAAATTATAGCCGCAAACTGATTGCCATAAAACTTTTCGTATGCCAAGAAACAAATCCCCATGAAACAGTATTTTTGCGGTAACAAACCGGAACTTATGTCAAAATATATCAGTTTTATCAAAAAAGCCTTAAGCGGAGAAGAGGTCGACTATACCAAAGTAAGCATACGGAGTGCAGTGCTTCTGCTGGCCATTCCGATGATGCTTGAAATGGCCATGGAATCTGTATTTGCACTCGTAGATCTGTATTTTGTGGGCCATCTGAAAGAAAGCGGCTACGCCATCCAGGCGGTAGGGCTTACGGAATCCGTACTTTCGGTCATGTATTCCATTGCCATAGGGATGAGTATGGCGGCAACGGCGATGGTAGCCCGGAGGGTCGGCGAGAAAAACCCGGAACAGGCTTCGAGAAGTGCCGCACAGGCTTTGCTGATTTCTTTTACAATCACTTTTGTTCTCAGTATTTTCGGAGTGGTGTATGCCGAAGAAATTTTACTGCTGATGGGTTCCCGGCCGGAAGCTGCGGCATACGGCAAAGAATTTACGGCAATCATGATGGGAAGCAGCGTCATTATTATGCTGCTGTTCCTGATTAACGGGATCTTCCGTGGCGCCGGCAATGCGGCCATTGCCATGAAGTCGCTGTGGATCGCCAATATTTCGAATATTATTTTATGCCCCATTCTGATCAAAGGTGTGGGTCCGGTTCCGGCGATGGGCCTTACCGGAGCGGCACTTGCTACAACAATCGGCAGAAGTATCGGGGTACTGTACCAATTGTATCATTTACTGGTAGCAGATACCCAGATCCGTATTTTAATCCGGTATTTTACGCCAGATTTCAGGATGATAAAATCAGTTGTAAAGATTGCAACCCCGGGAATTTTCCAGTTTGTTATCGCTTCCTGCAGCTGGATATTTCTGGCTAAGCTGGTAGCCGTAACCGGTGGGGAAAATGCTTCGGCAGGCTATCAGACGGCATTGCGGCTGATGATGTTTTTCATGCTTCCGGCCTGGGGATTAAGCAATGCTGCATCCACGCTGGTGGGCCAGAATATGGGTGCCAACGAAATGCTGAGGGCTGAAAAATCGGTAATGAAAACCGTGAAGTACAATGTGGTTTTTATGGCAACAGTAAGTCTGGTATTTTTTCTGCTGGGCGATTTTCTGGTAGGATTTTTTACGGAAGAGGCTGAAATTAGGAATATCGCTAAAAATGCTTTACACATCATGAGCGCCGGATTTATCTTCTACGGAATCGGAATGGTGATGATCAATGCTTTCAACGGAGCAGGTGATACCTGGACGCCGACCTGGGTAAACCTTTGCGGGTTCTGGCTGTTTCAGATTCCGCTGGCCTATTTTCTTTCCGAATATTTTGAAATGGGACCGAAAGGCGTATTTATCTCAATTCCTGTGGCCGAAGCTTTGATAACTATTGTTGCTTTTATATTGTTTAAAAGGGACAAGTGGAAAACGGTGAAAGTTTAGGAAGTGAAAAGTATTGCAGGACCTGAATTTTTTAGCTGTATTAATTTACTATGCAGTAATAAATTTCCATTATCCCGCATCTTTGCTTTCCTGTTTATTAAAGAATTATAAAAATTTTAACAGCTCAAATTTTTGATTTTAGTGTCGTATTTTCTAAATTCGTAATCAACCAACAAAATCTATTACTTATGGGAAAAGGAGACAAAAAATCCAAAAGAGGTAAAATCAACAACGGAAGTTACGGGAAAAGAAGACCGAGAAAGGCTTCAAAATCTGTAACAGCTTCCGAAGAGAAGACCAAAAACTAAACAAAAGACCGGCAAAATCATTCGCCGGTCTTTTTTATATATAACAAAATTAAATTCATTATTTTCCGAAAAATCCTCCGAGGATATCTCCCAATCCGCCACCGCCTTGCTGTTTTTTCTGATCATTCCCTCCGAGTACGCTGCCAAGAATATCATTCAGCGGGTTTCCCGAAGACTGCGAATTTCCACCGCCTAAGACGCTTCCGAGAATATCATTTAACGGGCTGGACTGCTGTTGGTGAGACTCATTGGATGCGTTGCCTAAAATTCCTCCAAGAAGATCGCCCAAGCCGCCGGCACCCACATTGTTCTGTTGCTTTTCCTTACCGATATACCCCATAATGACTGGAGCCAGCATGGAAAGGATAGGTCCTATTTTATCAATTGAAATTCCGGTATTCTGTGAAAGCCTGTTTTCCACATTCGGTTTCTCTTCACCGAAAATGTGGTTTAAGATAGAACCTCCTTCAGACTGCCTGGCATCGGCCTGTGACACATCATCCAGGATACTTCCGTCGTGGTCTTTATCCAGTGCATTGTTCAGGGCTTCCGCTTCATTGGCGTCCTGTGATTTTTTTCTCAGGTAAGAAATGATCAGCGGGGCCGCCACCGCAAGTAAAGCGATAACCTGTGTTTTGCTAATACCGAATTTGTTTTCTGCCTGTTCAGCAACCTGGTTGCCGGTGTTCCCGGTAAGTAAATCGATAAGACCCATAGTTTGTGTTTAATTTTATTGATGTTTAAAACCTATCAAAAAATATTCCCCAACGGTTTTTTAATTAAAATTGAATGAATAATTTTAAAAATAAGGCTTAATTATTTGGTTAACAGGTCTAATTTTTCAGGATCGGAACATTGGAGCAGGCTTCCCCGAACATCAGTGATTTGACGATCGGCTGCAGCTGTTCTACCAGTTCGATGTAAGCATTTTCCGGGATTTCTTTGTCCGAACATCCTTTTACCAATACCCTTTTGCCTCTCATTTCTTCAAAATCATGCCGTTGAATGGCATTGTGCATCAGGATCACTTCCAGGTCTTCACGGTTTCCGAAAACTATTTTTTTGGTAACGCCGGTAAGCTTGGCGGTAATTAAAAAATATGCCCAAAGCGGAACAATAGCATCTGCCGAATTGTATATATAAACATAAGCATCCCGGTAGGCTTCTTCGTCAATCGCTGCTACCTTTTCCCGGAAGTCTTTTTCTTTCAGAATCATTTCCATGAAAAGAAAATCCTTAAGGTCGATTCCCTTTCGCTCCCCTTTTGGGACAAGGTCGGTAAGATCAAAATTGATCAGCCCGCTTTCCGCAACTTTATTCCTGATTTCAAATTCTTCTGACATTTTTTATCATTATCTTTGGACAAATTTACAAATTAAGACGGTATAAAAGTCTTATTTGTTCTCTATTCCTGTGATAGAAGCCTCCCATCGTAAATTAACTTGAAGCGGTTTCGGACGGAAATTGAAATTTAAAATATTTTAGAGGATGAAATATTATATAATCGCCGGTGAGGCTTCCGGAGACCTTCACGGAAGCAATTTGATGAAAGCTTTGAAGCAGAAAGATCCTGCCGCGGAATTCCGGTTCTGGGGCGGTGATCTGATGGCCAAGCAGGGCGGTACCCTTGTAAAACATTACCGCGACCTTGCTTTTATGGGCTTCCTGGAAGTTGCGATGAACCTGCGGACGATCCTGAACAATATTAAATTCTGCAAGGAAGACATCCGCAACAATAAACCGGATGTGCTTATCCTGGTGGATTACCCGGGATTTAATCTAAGAATTGCCAAATTCGCCAAAGAGCTGGGCATTAAGGTTGTCTATTATATTTCCCCGCAGCTTTGGGCCTGGAAAGAGGGCAGGGTGGAGATCATCAAAAAATACGTGGACGAAATGATGGTAATCCTTCCTTTTGAAGAGGATTTCTATAAAAAACACGGGGTTCACTCCCATTTTGTAGGCCACCCTTTGCTGGATGCCATTTCCACTTTAGAAGATCTTAGTATTGAAAAATTTAAAAAGGAAAACGGGCTGAACGAAAAGGAAATCATTGCTTTGCTGCCGGGTTCCCGTAAACAGGAAGTCGAGAAAATGCTGGCCATGATGCTTTCCGTAAGGCCTTATTTTAAGGAATACCAATTTGTGATTGCCGGGGCACCGAGCCTTCCTAAAGAATTTTACCAGAACTACGTAGACGATAACGTACACTTCGTCTCCAACAAAACCTATGACCTGCTGAGGTGTTCCAAGGCAGCGCTCGTCACTTCCGGAACGGCAACCCTCGAAACGGCATTGCTGAATGTGCCCGAAGTAGTCTGCTACCGGGGAAGCAAAGTTTCCTATGCCATTGCCAAACGTCTGGTTAAAAACATCAAATACATTTCCCTGGTCAACCTCATTATGGACCGTGAAGTGGTAAAGGAACTGATCCAGAACGACCTGAATACAAACAACCTGGTGGAAGAGCTGAAAAAAATCCTGGCCACCGAAAAAAGGTTTGAAGTGTTCCGGGATTATGAGCTGCTGAGGGAAAAGCTTGGCGGAAAAGGGGCGAGTGAAAAGGCAGCGGAGGTGATTGTGAAAGTATAAAAAATAAACCTAAAATACAAAATCACAGAAAAATTTTCTGCGATTTTTATTTTTCACGACGGATAGAATTCGTTTTTAAAAATTCCACCCTTTTAATTTGTGTTTTTTTATCCGGTTGGATATTTTTGGAGATCACAAATTTTGGAATTGAACAAACAGCCGTTTCTTATTGTCACGATCTGCTTTATCCTTGGGATTTTCTTTCAGGATTATCTTTCCATGGATAAAAATACGATTTATTGGAGCTCGGGAATTTCTTTCCTGCTTTTGATTCCTGCATTTCTTAACAGGTATTTTCTGTATAAAGCAAGGCCCGGTCTTTTGGGCATTGCATTTTTTGCAGCCGGAATAATAGTGCATTTTTTTAATACGGCTTCAGCACATAATTTAACGGTCTCCAAAAGCGAAGAGATTGTTTTTAAAATAACTAAAAAACTGAATTCCAACATTAAAAACAGGAAGTATGAAGCATCCGTCCGGTCAGGTAAAGAATATTTCAATGCGACGGTCTATGTTCCGAAAAAAGAAAAGGCACTGGATTTCCACCATTATTACAAAACCAGGGCATATATTTCAAAACCTAAAACGCCGCCGTATGATTTCCAGTTTGACTATCCGAAATATTTAAAGCGGAAGAATATTGAATACCAGTGTTATATCAACGAGAAGGTCTTTGCATCCGAACGGAACGATCTAAGCTGGGAAGAAAAATTTTCTCAGAAAAGACTGGAAGTACTGCAACGGATTGATGAAACCGGATTTTCGCCTACGTCCAGAGAATTTCTGAAAGGGATAATCCTTGCAGACCGTACAGAAATGGATGAGCAGACGGTTCAGGATTTCAGCCGGTCGGGTCTTGTGCATTTCCTGGCCATTTCGGGGACGCATATTGTAGTTATTTTCGGTCTGTTTTATTTTGTGTTTATAAAAGTATTGCCTTTGAAATTCAGGAATTTAGCCATTATTTCAAGCTTGATATTCATCTGGATATTCACCATTTTTATTGGCTTCGGAAGTTCGGTGGTGCGCTCGAGCTTGATGCTGAGCATTTATTTCATTTATGTCCTCCTGCAGCGGAAAACCGATGTATTGCATTCGCTGTCATTATCAGCATTAATCATTTTAATTTTCGATACCCAGCAGATTTTCGATGTGGGATTTCAACTGAGCTTTCTGGCAGTCCTGGGGATTTACTGGCTGAATCAGCCGATTCTCAGATGTTTTCCGATACAGGATAACCGGTTCAAGAAGATCGTCTTCAATACCATTTCGATTTCCGTTTCAGCCCAATTGGCAACGCTGCCGCTGGTGCTGTTCTATTTTCATCAGTTTTCCTTTATATCCATTGTTGCCAATTTTTTTATCGTCCCGTTTTCGGAAATAATTATCATTTTCTCTTTTTTAATGACGGCTCTGATTGCAGTTGGTTTCGATTTCGGATACATCAATGGTATCTACGACTTTGTTATTCAGCTGCTGCTCAGGATTATCCACTGGTTTGCAGATTCTGGTTTTATGTTTTTAGAAAATATCCCAATGAATGGGGCAGAGGTATGTTTTCTGTTTCTGATTATTTATTTTCTGAGATTTGCTGTACTAAAACTCAATGCTCAGAATTCGGTAAGGCTAATTATGTCTGTTACTGCGTTTCTCATAGTCAGAATAAGTTTCAATCTGTATGCGCAGCGGCAAAATGAAGTTTTAATCCACGATTTTGCAAAATACAAGTCCTTGTCTGTGAAACAGGGGAATCAGGCCTGTTTTTGGATTATGAAAGATGCAGATCAACAGAAAATTACGCAGTATATTATTAATCCTTACTGTTCTTCAAGGCGTATTGCAAAAACAGACATCAGGATATTTCCTGAGAACACCCGAAAAGTGGTGTATAACGGGAAGATTTATGAGGTGAATTGATGTTCTTATTTTCTCCTTTTTCCTTTATTTATAAGATTTTAGATCTTATTTAGAAACGTTACAAACTGGCTTTTTGTGAGATTTCTCACTTTTTGATGTTCTTTACATTTCTTAATTTTGTGGAAAATCAAATTTAAACTTATATGGCAGGTTTAACGAGTTCTACGATAGGTAGAAAATATGCTATGGCATTGTCGGCTATTTTTTTGCTGATATTTCTGATAATGCACCTTACTGTAAACCTTTTATCGGTTTTTGGTGAAGATGCTTACAACAATGCTTCGCAGTTTATGGGGTATAATCCTCTGATCCAATTTATAATGCAGCCGGTTCTGATCTTTGCTGTGGTTTTCCATTTTGTGATGGGATTTGTTCTGGAAATTAAAAACCAAAAAGCACGTCCTGTTAAATACGAGTCAAATAATCCTTCTCACAACTCAACGTGGATGTCCAGAAATATGCTTATTTCAGGGGCTGTGATTCTGGCGTTTATTTTTCTTCATATGTATGACTTCTGGTTCCATGAAATGAACTACAAGTACATCGATGGGCTGCCGGTTGAAGAATCCCGTTTCTGGGGAGATCTGCATGCTAAATTTGCAGATGTATGGAGAGTGGCTTTATATGTGATTTCATTCGTTTTATTGGGATTGCACTTAGCACACGGGTTTCAGTCTTCGTTCCAGTCTATCGGGGCAAGACATCCGAAATATACACCGGTAATCAAAGCCATCGGGAAATGGTATTCTATCCTTATTCCGGCAGGCTTTATTTTTATTGCAATTTTTCACTTTGTAACTCAATAATATTAAGATACTAAATTATGAGTAAATTAGATTCAAAAATTCCTGGAGGTCCGTTAAAGGACAAATGGAAAAATCATAAAGACCACATGAACCTTGTTGCACCAAACAACAGAGATAAAATTGATATTATTGTTGTTGGGACAGGTTTGGCAGGTGGTTCCGCTGCAGCGACTTTAGCAGAGCAGGGATATAATGTAAAAGCTTTCTGTTATCAGGATTCTCCGAGAAGAGCACACTCGATTGCCGCTCAGGGAGGTATCAACGCCGCTAAAAACTATCAGGGTGACGGTGACTCTACGTACCGGTTGTTTTACGATACCATTAAAGGAGGGGATTACCGCGCAAGAGAAGCCAACGTATACCGGTTGGCTGAGGTTTCCGCGAATATCATCGACCAGTGTGTTGCCCAGGGAGTACCTTTCGGACGTGAGTACGGAGGCCAGCTGGATAACCGTTCATTCGGTGGGGTTCAGGTAAAAAGAACCTTCTATGCAAAAGGACAGACCGGACAGCAGTTGTTGTTGGGTGCCTATTCTGCGATGAGCCGTCAGATCGGTAAAGGAAGAATTAAAATGTACAACCGTCATGAAATGATGGATCTGGTAATCGTAGACGGAAAAGCAAGAGGGATTATCGCCAGAAACCTGGTAACCGGTGAAATCGAAAGACATTCGGCTCACGCAGTAGTCATTGCTTCAGGCGGTTACGGAAACGTATATTTCCTTTCTACAAATGCAATGGGATCCAATGTTTCCGCAGCGTGGAAAATCCACAAAAAGGGTGCTTACTTCGCAAACCCTTGCTATGTACAGATCCACCCGACCTGTATTCCGGTTCATGGTACGCAACAGTCTAAGCTTACTTTGATGTCCGAATCTTTAAGAAACTCCGGAAGAATCTGGGTTCCTAAGAAAATTGAAGATTCTGTAGCCATCAGAGAAGGCAAATTGAGACCTGAAAATATTAAAGAAGAAGACAGAGACTACTATCTGGAAAGAAGATATCCGGCATTCGGAAACCTTGTACCTAGAGATGTTGCTTCGAGAGCAGGTAAAGAAAGATGCGATGCCGGTTACGGAATCGAAAACAACGATACCAAAGAAGGGGTTTACTTAGATTTCTCGACAGAGATTATCAAAAAGGGTAAAGAAGCCGCTATCGAAAAACATATTCACAATCCTACAGATCAGCAGATCTATGACTTAGGAAAATCCTGGATTGAGGAGAAATACGGTAACTTATTCGTTATGTACGAAAAGATCACCGCTGATGATCCTTATAAAACGCCGATGAAGATTTATCCTGCCGTACACTACACCATGGGAGGGGTGTGGGTTGACTATAACTTACAGTCTACCATTCCTGGATGTTTTGTCATCGGTGAGGCTAACTTCTCGGACCACGGAGCCAACCGACTGGGGGCTTCCGCTTTAATGCAGGGATTGGCAGACGGATATTTCGTACTTCCTTACACGATTGCAGATTATCTTTCCGCAGACATCAGAACAGGGGCAATTCCTACTGCAACACCGGCATTTGATGAAGCGGAACAGGGAATCAAAGAAAAAGTACAATTCTTCCTTAATAATAAAGGAACCCATTCAGTAGATCATTTCCACAAGAAATTGGGACACATCATGTGGAATAAAGTAGGAATGGCAAGAACTCCTGAAGGTCTGAGAGAAGCCATTGCTGAAATAGCTCAGGTAAAAAAAGAATTCTGGAGCGATGTGAAAGTTCCTGGTGATGCCGATGGAATGAATACAGAACTTGAAAAAGCTTTCAGAGTTGCAGATTTCATCGAACTGGGACAATTGATGGCTATTGATGCCCTGCATAGAAACGAATCTTGTGGAGGACACTTCAGAGAAGATCATGCTACGCCTGAAGGTGAAGCAGAAAGAGATGATGTTAACTTTAAATATGTAGGGGCCTGGGAATATCAGACAGATGATATTACGACAGAAGTTCTGCACAAAGAAGAGTTGATCTATGAAAACATTGAAGTTAAAGCAAGAAGTTACAAATAATCTCCAACCTATAAATAAATCATTATGAGTGCAAAAAAAGGCCTTCATCTTACCCTAAAAATTTGGAGACAAAAAAATAGCAAAACCAAAGGTCAGTTTGAGACCTACAAAATATCAGATGTTTCTACGGATTCTTCTTTCTTAGAAATGCTGGATATTCTGAACGAAAATATCATCAACGAAGGAAAAGAACCTATCGCTTTCGACCACGACTGCCGTGAGGGGATCTGCGGAATGTGTTCCCTTTACATCAACGGCAGAGCGCACGGCCCGGATACAGGGATCACAACCTGCCAGCTTCACATGAGGATGTTCAAAGACGGTGAAACCATCGTCATTGAACCATGGAGAAGTGCTGCTTTCCCGGTAATTAAAGATTTAATCGTAGACAGAAGCGCATTCGACAGGGTAATGGCTGCCGGTGGTTTTATTTCCGTGAATACTTCGGGGAATACGCTGGATGCCAATGCGATTCCTGTTCCTAAAGACGATGCGGATAAGGCAATGGATGCCGCTGCCTGTATCGCCTGCGGAGCTTGTGTAGCGTCTTGTAAAAACGGATCTGCCATGCTTTTCGTGGGAGCTAAAGTTTCCCAGTATGCATTGCTGCCGCAAGGTAGGGTAGAAGCGAAAAGAAGAGTACTGAATATGGTGAAAGCAATGGACGAAGAAGGATTCGGAAACTGTTCCAATACCGGTGCATGCGAAGTGGAATGTCCGAAAGGTATTTCTCTTGAAAACATCGCCAGAATGAACAGAGAATACATTACGGCTTTTGCTGACAGAGGATAAAATTAATTGAGATACAGAAAGAATCGTCTCCGTAAAGGATGGCGATTTTTTTTAGTTAAATCTTTCATAAAAATAACATTAAATTGCTTTTAGTTTAACGAAAAAACTATTTTTGCCTAATTATAAATTCAAAATGAAAAAATATCTTTTATTGTTTATCATCGCGGTTTTTGCGATGTCTTGCTCTAAAAAAGTAGAAGTAAAAGGAAAAGTAACCGGGGGTTCCCCACTGGAAAGAATCGAGTTCATCGAAGCGTCCGGTGTAGCCACTTTACCTTTAATTAATATCGGGATCAACAAAGACGGTACGTTTGCCGGAAACTTTGAAGCTCCGAAAAGCGGCATGTACATGATTTCTTACGGTGGAAAAAGAAATCTCATCTACCTGAAAGGCGGACAGAAGCTTGAAATCTCAGGAAATGCAATGACTTTTCCTACCGAATATGTGATTACCGGAGATGCCAAAAAGAACAACGACTTCTTTACGGCTACTCAAAAATATCTTTCAACCTACGCTCAGACGGTTAACATGAATGAGCTGATGACAAAAGATGAAAATACTTTTCTTAAAGGAATTGAAAAGGTTCAGGCTGACATTAATAAAAATATTGATGAAAGCTCCAAAAAATTCAGCCCGGATAACGAAGTGGTAACCTGGAAGAAAAATGACCTTTCCAGTACTCTGCTTACCATCCTTAATCAGTACGAGCTTAACCATAAGCAAATGGGAAATCCGTCATTTAAAGTGACCAAAGCTTTCACTGATTTTGCCAACAAATTAGAAGAAAACAAAGACGTGCTGGTAAAAGAGCATCCTTTATACAGAGAATATCTTTTAACAAAAATGAGCCCTGATTTCCAGAAATTCGCCCAGGCGAAAAGTGCAGGAAAAACAGATGTAACGACTTCTGAACTATTCGCAGAGTATCTCAACAAAAACCAGAAAGATCTTTCACAGACAGCTAAGGATTATTTATTGGCTTTCGTAATGGCACAGTCGGATATTCATCCCGGTGCTCCTGAGAAGACTGTTGAGAAAATCAAAAAGATTATTGATACCGATATCAAAGACAATACAATCAAAGAAGATTTAAAGAAAATCCAGTTTGCGATCAACGGCTTCAAAATCGGTGAAGCGGCTCCTGAAGCAGCCTTGGTAAAGGCGGATGGGAAATCCTACAATCTTTCTGAAAATAAAGGAAAACCTTATCTTCTTACGTTCTACGCATCATGGAACCCGTACATCGGAGAGGCAACCGTTCCTGTCCTGAAAGAAGTGGCAAATTTTTACAAGTCTAAAATGAATTTCGTTTTTGTAAATGTAGATGATACCAAAGACCAGTTTATAAAAACCAGCAGTTCTTTATTAAAGGGCATTACCGGAACCAATGTATATGCAGAAAATGGTCTGAACTCTGATATTGCTAAAAAATACGGCGTTTACGGATTTAAACTGCCATGCTTCATCGTAGTGGATAAAGACGGCAAAATTGCCAGTAAGCCATTCTTCAACTTAGGTGATCCTGAACTGGTAACAGTATTGGATAAACAGACCGGGCTTTCCGCTCCGAAGGTAAACCCGAACATTCAGTTACAACCGGGTGGTATGGGCATGGATCCTGCAGCAGCTGCAGCCCAACAGGCTCCTCAGCAACAGGCAAATCCTCAGCCGGCTGAGACAAAATAATTTAAATTCAATATAGATAGAAACCTTATCCCCGGATAAGGTTTTTTTATTTGTACTTTTGCAGACCGGAACAGAAATGTTTCGTACAGGAAAATAGAAATCAGGATGAGTAGAAAGAAGAATAAAAATATAGTTCTTGAAAATATAAGGCTTGTTACGGCAGGAGCCAAGGGAATTGCCATCGGACGTACGGAGGAAGGAAAAACAGTAATGGTTTCGGGAGCTATCCCGGGAGACCTTGTTAATGTCAGGGTAAAAAAAGCAAAATCCAAGTACTATGAAGGCGAAGCGGTAGACCTGCTGGAAAAGTCTCCGGACCGTGTTGATCCGAAATGTATTCATTTTGGTGTTTGCGGAGGATGCAAGTGGCAGAATATGAGCTATGAAAAGCAGCTGGCTTTTAAGCAGGAAGAAGTTTATAACAATATCAAAAGAATAGGCGGAATCGAAAACTTCGAAACCGTTCCGATTCTCGGTTCTGAAGAACAGTATTTCTACCGGAATAAAATGGAATTTTCATTTTCTAATGCCCGTTGGCTTACCCAATATGAGATCAGTTCTGAAGAAAACTTCGGCAACCGTGATGCTTTGGGATTCCATATTCCGGGAATGTGGAGCAAGATTCTTGATCTTAAAGAATGCTTTCTGCAGGAAGAACCTTCCAATACCATAAGACTGGCCGTAAAAGAATATGCGGTAAAAAACGGGCTGGACTTTTTTGATGTTAAAAATCATGAAGGTTTTCTGAGAACGCTGATGATGAGGCAAAACTCCAAAGGGGAGTGGATGGTGCTTTTCCAGCTGTACAGAGAAGAAAAGGAAAGCAGGGGAAAACTTTTTGAATTTCTTCTGGAGACTTTCCCGCAGATTAAAACATTGGTGTATGCCATTAACCCGAAACCAAATGATTCCATTTACGATCTGGACATCAACGTCTATTTCGGCGGAGGTTTCTTAATGGAAGAAATGGACGGGCTGAAATTTAAGATCGGTCCGAAATCGTTTTTCCAGACCAATTACAAACAAGCGCTGGAACTGTATAGAAAAACTCTTGAGTTTGCGGATCTGAAAGGTGATGAAGTGGTGTATGACTTATATACCGGAACCGGTACGATTGCCCAATATGTGGCCAGAAATGCAAAGCAGGTTATCGGTATCGAATCCGTTCAGGAGGCTATCGATGCAGCCATTGAGCATGCTGAACTGAACGGTCTTACCAATACGACCTTTTACTGCGGAGACATGAAGGATATTTTCAATGATGAATTCCTTGCCAGCCATCCGAAAGCAGATGTGCTGATTACCGATCCGCCGAGAGACGGAATGCATCAGAAAGTCGTGGAGCAGATTTTAAAACTGTCACCGCAAAAAGTGGTGTATGTGAGCTGTAATTCGGCAACCCAGGCCCGGGATCTGGCATTGATGAAGGAACAGTACGATGTGGTGAAGATTTTACCGGTTGATATGTTCCCGCAAACCCACCATGTGGAAAATATTGCTTTACTGGTTAAGAAATAATTTATTTAAATTTGAATTCCAAATCTTACAATTCATGAAGTATTTTAAATTCCTGATCATGCTCGGATTTTTCAGCCTGCTGTTTTCATGCGGCAGCGATGATGATATCTGTGAAACCGGAGAAGGAACACCACGAATGAAAGTTTCTTTTTTGAACGCTGAAAGCGGTAAGGAAAAAACGGTGGATTCCCTGTATGTGGCGGTAGACTACGGTTCCGGGAAAGTACAGCTGGGCGGACAGGCAAAGATTACTTCCAGGATTATTCCTCTGAGGGTGGACAATGCTCCGTATACCGATATTTATTTCAGAACAGCCAGTAAAGGGGTTGAATCCAAAGTCAGGGTAAACTATACTACAAAAGCAAGTTATGTTTCGCCTGGCTGCGGAATTAAATTGAATTACGAAAATTTAAATGCCGTATTAGATCCGGTAACCACAACGTCTCCGGTAAAGAGCATTCAGGCCGGACAAAATTTTATAGAGAATGAAGACAAAACAAATCTTTACCTTCTTTTTTAGTTTCATGGGCCTTTTGGGCTTTGCTCAGGAGAATAATGCAAAAACAGCTGAAAAAGGAAAATGGAAATACGAACCTAATTTTATGGTAGGCGGAGACCTTCTTAATGCCGGTGTTTCCTTTTTTTCGGACAGAAAACTATACCAGGGTTTTGTATCATCCAGAATAAAAGAAAATATCCATGCCATTGTGGAAGCTGGTTTTGAATCCAATATCTACCAGAAAAACGGTTATGATGCTAAAGTGAACGGCCCTTTCCTGAAATTGGGAGCTTTTTATATGCTGGCAAAAGACCCGGAGAATCCATTTAACGGTTTCTATGCCGGAGGAAAAGCAGCAGGATCATTCTACACCCAGGAATATATGGCAGTACCCGTACGGGGTTTTGGAGGTAGCAACTCATCTATTTCTTTTCCTTCATCTACCCAGTCTTCCTACTGGCTGGAAGGGACGTTGGGCGGAAGGGTTCAGCTGTTTGAAACGAATTTTTATATTGATGTCAACATGCAGCCCCGGTATTTAATCTACACCACAAAACAGGATGAAATCCAGCCGATGATTGTCCCGGGCTTCGGAAAAAGCTCCTCCAAATTTACCATGGGCTTTGCGTGGAACCTGGCGTATAAGTTTTAGGAATGATGAATTAACTTATTAAAAATTAATCCTAATTTAATTGGATATTAAAAAATAAATAATCCTCAGGCAAACCTGAGGATTATTTATTTTTTTTAAATTATTTCTACGTGAAAATATTTTTTTAAGTTAAAATAGGTATGAATGTGATATTTTTAGTATATAATAACTATATTTAGCACGTAAATTTAATTAAAATCTTATGAAGAAGCTTTTTACTGCTTTATTATGTGGTTTAATAAGCGGTTCAGCAATAGCCCAATGGTCGCCAGCATATGGTAAAAGAGGGAATTATATTGATGATTCTGCAGGACAGCCAAAGTATAAACTTGACTTAAATCTGATTAGAAGTCAGCTTAAAAATGCAAAAGAAACAGGATTGAACTCCCAAGCTGTGGAAATTTATCTTCCTACTTTAAGAGGAAAGATGGAGAGGTTTGCAGTTTATAGTTTTCCTGTGGTTGTTAAAGAACTAGCCGATCAATATCAGTTGGGCTCTTATGTTGGGGTTGGTATAGATGATCCTAATAAATATTTAAGATTTTCTGTGTCCCCATCAGATTTCCAGTCTATGATTATAAATGGAGGAAATTATGAATTTATTGAACCCTCACAATCGGATAAGACGATCTATGAGGTTCATGCAAAATCTAACCCGACAGGTGGAAAAAGCTTTGTATGTAGTACAGATGAAAGCCCTGCCGTAAAAGAACAAATTGATCAGTTACTGACAAAAGGGAAAACATTTTCTAATCAACCCACTGATTTTTCTAAAATGTCCGATAAGAAATACAGGACTATGAGGTTAGTAATGTCCGTTACAGGTGAATATACTGCTTTTCATGGAGGGACTGTTGCCGGAGCATTGGCTGCAATTAATGCAACTATGACAAGGGTGAACGGAGTTTTTGAGAAGGATTTTGCACTTCATCTTAATGTCCAAAATTTCCCTAATGTTATTTTTACCAATGCGGCAAATGATCCATATTCAGATGCTGTAGTTCCTGCTCCTGGAGTCGGCGGAGCTGCAGGAGCATGGAATTCTGAGCTTCAGCAAACTTTAACAAATTTTGTTGGAGATTCAAATTATGATATAGGTCACTTATTTGGTGCTTCAGGCGGTGGAGGAAATGCCGGATGTATTGGGTGCGTATGTATTAATCCTAGTACTGCCGTACCTAACGGAAAAGGATCAGGATATACATCACCTTCAAACGGCATCCCTCAGGGAGATAAATTCGATATAGATTATGTAGCGCACGAAATGGGCCATCAGTTGGGTGCCAATCATACATTTTCTCATAGAGTTGAAGGATCTAACGTAAATGCAGAGCCCGGATCAGGATCTACTATTATGGCATATGCCGGAATTACCGGTGCAACAACAGATGTTCAGGCAAATTCAGATGCGTATTTTCATAACTTAAGTATCAGACAGGTTCAAACGAATTTGATCGCGAAAACATGTGATGTTGAAACGCCTATTACAAATAACCCTCCGGTTATCTCATCTTTACCTTCTTATACAATTCCAAAAGGAACTGCATTTGTTCTTACTGCAAGTGCAACTGATCCTGAAAATGATCCTATGACTTATACATGGGAACAAGTTGACAGTAGCCAGCTGGTCGGAGGGTCTCCTACTGCACAGGCTATTACTAAAACAAATATCGGGACTACTACTTATGGTGGTTCATTCAGATCATTTACACCTACATCAAGCCCGACAAGATATTTCCCTAAATTATCATCCGTGATGGAAGGGGTTCTTAATAATTCCTTAGATACTTGGGAATCAACTTCTCAGGTAGCCAGAAGTACAAAGTTTGCAGTAACGGTTAGAGATAATAACTCTTCTGTTCTACAGCAACAGACCCAATATGCTGAGCAGAATATTACTGTTGGAGCTGATGGTCCTTTTAAAGTATCAAATGCTTCTGCCTATTTATATACCAATGTGTCAAATACCTTAACATGGGATATTGCAAATACGGCAGCTGCCCCATATAATTCTCCTAATGTAAAAATTGATTATTCTTCAGATAACGGGGTAACTTGGACTGTGTTATCTGCAAGCACAGCAAATGATGGATCTGAGGTAATTAATATTCCTTCTTCATTAAATGGACAGTTTATTGCTGTAAGAGTTTCTTCAATAGGAAATGTATTTTATGCTCTTAAAAAAATGCTTGTTACAACACAAGCTACCTGCGGAGCAGCAGTAACTGGTATTAACGTTACCAATGTAACTTTTAATACAGCAACAGTGAATTGGGCTCCAGTAACAGGGGCTACTTCATATGTAATTCAGTATAAAAAAACGACCGATACTTCATGGCAGCAGATTACTTCAACAACCAATAGTCTAAATCTTTCAGCACTTGTCAATAATTCTCCATACGAGGTTCAGGTTGCTTCTGTTTGTGGAAACCAAGGACCTTTCTCTGCAAGTACCTTCTTTACCACTGCAATTATAACGTATTGTGCAATTTCTGCAAACAATTCTCCGCAGTATGAGTATATTTCTAATGTTAAAATTACGAATGCTGCAGGAATAGCAATATTAAACAACTCCAGTGGACCGTCTAATTATACAAATTACACTACAAATACAGCATTACAGCCGAATCTTGTTTTGAATACAACCTATACGTTTTCAATGACAATTACTACACCTGATTATGATACGGCATTGGTATTCATTGATTATAATAACAATGGAGTTTTCGAATCAAGCGAGAGGGTATTTAATTATCCTATAAATCTTCCTTCGGGGCCTATTTCAGGAAACTTTACCATTCCTGCAAGTGCAGTAACAAACCAACCATTAAGAATGAGAGTAATCTTATATTATCTTGGAGCGACAAATCCTCAGACAGGAACTTCTCAGATTGGCTTTTCATTAGGCTCATCCTATGCAGGATGTGGTACCTATTCGTATGGTGAAGCAGAAGATTACAATGTTCTTGTTACGGCAACGCAATTATCAACCAATGACGTAAACGGTCCTAAGAACGACATCCAGATTTACCCTAACCCGGTATCAGATATCCTGAATATTACCAAAGTATCAGATAAGGCATCATATAAAATCTACAGTGCTGCCGGTCAACTGGTAAAACAAGGAAATATCAGTGGCGGACAGATTAATGTTTCTGAACTGATTAAAGGAGGTTACGTAATTACGATTGAAGAAAAAGGAAAAGAGGCCTTCAATTCCAAGTTCATTAAGAAGTAAACAAGTATACAATATCAACTTAATACAAAATCCTCGGGGCGACCCGGGGATTTTTTTTTGATTAAGAACCAGCAATAAGCTTATTTCTAAAGCAGCATCTTCTTATTAAATTGAGGTGAATAATTTTAAAAAAAATTATTCATATTAATAAAAAAATCCCTTGATTTCTGTCCTTTTCAAAAACATAATTTAGATAGTTGTGATATGTGCAGGAAAAAAATAAATGTATTTTTAAATTAATAATAAAAAATGTTTAGCTTTGTGTAATTAATAGAATATATTGAGAAAGTTATGAAGAAAATTTTTACTTCCTTCTTTTTCCTCTTTCTGTTTGCGATTACCAGTGCACAATGGAGTCCGGCAACATTTAGTGGGGAAAAGACGAGAGTAAGTTCTGACATGAAGAACTACTACTCGCTCAACATTTCTTTACTGAAGTCTCAATTGGCAAATGCTCAGGAATCAGGCAAAAATGCAAAGCCTGTGACCATTTCTTTGCCGACTTTAGAAGGAAAAATTGAAAAATTTGCCGTTTACAGCTTCCCTGTGGTCGTGAAAGAACTGGCAGATCAGTATCAGTTAGGATCTTATGTAGGTGTGGGGATCGACGATCCCGGAAAATACCTGAGATTCAGTTTGTCTGCCGATGATTTTCAGTCGATGATCATCAAAGAGGGCAAATATGAATTCATAGAACCTGCTGACAAAAACAAGACAGTCTACGGTGTGCACCCGAAAACTGACAAAAGCAACGAAGGCTTCCTTTGTTCCATGAACGAAGACAGACTGTCCAAAAAAGAGATAGAAAGTCTTTATACGACAGGAAAGGCATTTGCCAATCAACCGACCGTGTTTAACAAATCTTCTGACAAGAAGTACAGAACAATGAGGCTGGTAATGTCTGTAACGGGAGAATATACCCAATTTTTTGGAGGTACCGTTGCCAATGCACTGGTTGCAATCAATGCAACCTTAACCCGTGTAAACGGAGTATTCGAGAAAGATTTTGCATTGCACTTAAATCTGCAGAATTATCCCGGGGTAATCTATACCAATCCGGCTACCGATCCTTATTCTCCGGCAGCGGCCGGTGCCGGCGGTGCATGGAACTTAGAATTACAGCAAACCCTTACAGCAAACGTGGGTAATGCCAATTATGACATCGGGCATTTATTCGGAGCTTCCGGCGGCGGCGGTAACGCAGGCTGTATCGGATGTGTCTGTATAGATCCTACCACTGCTGTTCCGAGAGGAAAAGGTTCAGGATATACTTCTCCGGCAGATGGAATTCCGCAGGGAGATAATTTTGATATCGACTATGTTGCCCATGAAATGGGTCACCAGCTTGGAGGAAACCATACCTTCTCCCATGCCCTTGAAGGTACCGGAGTGAATGTTGAGCCGGGTTCCGGTTCAACCATTATGGGATATGCGGGGATTACCGGAGCCAATACCGATGTACAGGCACACTCGGATCCTTATTTCCACGCAGCTACGATCGGTCAGGTTCAGATAAATCTGATAAGTAAGACCTGTGATGTTGAAACAACCATCAGCAACAATCCACCGGTTATTGCTGCTTTACCTACCTATAATATTCCTAAAGGAACGGCTTTCGTCCTAACAGCTTCTGCTACGGATCCTGAAAACGATCCGATGACGTATTGCTGGGAGGAAATGGATAATGCAAGTACGACCATTAATAAAAATAATTTAGGAACTACTTCTTCAGGAGCTACATTCAGGTCATTTAGCCCTACTACGAGCCCTACGAGATATTTCCCTAAGTTATCTTCAGTACTGGCAGGTGTGTTAAACAATTCCAACAACGGTTGGGAATCAGTTTCCACACTGGCAAGAACCACCAACTTCAGGGTAACGGTACGGGATAACAACCCGGATCCTACCCAGCAGCAGACGCAGTTTGCCAACCAGCAGATTATTGTAGGAAACGACGGTCCGTTTAAAGTAAACACCACGACAGCGTACAGCAATGGCCCTACCAACATCACCTGGGATGTTGTCAATACAACAGCGGCACCTTATAATGTTGCCAACGTAAAAATCGATTATACGACGAACAACGGGGCAACCTGGACTGTAGCTTCCGCGTCTACCGCTAATGACGGAAACGAGACGCTGAACCTGACCGGTCTTACTTCGGGAGGTACCGTGAAGATCAGAGTAAGTGCGATAGGAAATGTATTCTATGCCATAGGAACAGCCAATGTAACTGCTTTATTAAGCTGTACGGGAGCAGCTCCTACAGGCATCGTTGTTTCCGCCATTACCCAGACTACAGCTACCGTTAGCTGGGCAGCTACTGCAAATTCAACCTATGTTGTAAGATACCGTCCGGTAGGAAGCGCAACCTGGATTACAGTAAATGCCGCATCGAATTCTGTAAACCTTACCGGTTTAAATGACGGCATTCAGTATGAAGTACAGGTATCTACCGTATGTAGCGGTGTTCAGGGACCTTTCTCTGCATCGGTGAACTTTACGACTTTAGGACTTACCTATTGTACAATGACCTCCAGCAACTTTGCTTCGGAATACATTTCCAATGTGACGGTAACACCGGTAGGAGCTGCCGTGATGAGCAATAACTCGGCAGGTTCCACTTATACGGATTACTCCGCAACGCCAAGTGCTTTGGTTAACTTGGTCATCGGATCTACAGGAAACACGGTTTCCGTAAGCAAATTTTTCCCTGGCGGATTCACTTACAGTGAAGCGGTAGGCGTATGGATCGATTTCAACAGAAACGGGGTTTTCGAAGCATCAGAACAGGTAATGAATTCTCCTTCAAGTACAACGACTCCGGTTTCAGCTACTTTCAACGTTCCTGCTACGGCATACAACGGGCCTTCTACAACAAGAATGAGAGTGGCTATGAGATATTCTTCTTCTCCGGTAATGTGTCAGAGCTTCGGCGACGGGGAAGTTGAAGATTATGCCGTAAAACTGATTCAGCCGATTGCCTGTACAAGCAATGCACCGTTGAACCTTTCCGTTACCAACATTACGGCAACGTCAGCTTATGTAATGTGGGATCCGGCTACCGGAGCTACCTATGTATTACAGTACAGACCGGTAGGATCAACAACTTGGACTACGGTTCCGTTGACGGCGAATGCTTATACAATAAGCAATTTAACTGAGCAGACCCAATATGAGGTTCGGGTAGCATATGTATGTTCCGGTACTACGGGGACTTATACGGCTCCTTATCCGTTTACGACACCGGCAGTAACTTACTGTAATATTACGGCAACTGCCAATACAAACGGATATATTTCCAATGTAACGGTTAGCCCGACGAACTCTTATGTAATGAGTAACAATTCAGGTGCGAATACTTATACCAATTATTCTGCAGATCCTACGAAATTGATTACTCTGGTTCGTAACTCAACAAATAATAACATTTCGGTTTCTAAATCCTGGTTAACCACGACAACAGCTTCGCTTGCCGTAGGTGCCTGGATCGACTTTAACAGAAACGGTATTTTTGAAACTTCTGAAAGAGTAATCAGTACAACGGCATCTACAACGACGCCTATTACGGCAACGTTTACGGTTCCTGCAACTTCTTACAACGGACCGTTAACGCTTAATATGAGAGTAATCTTCTCAACATCTACAATCTCTGATCCTTGTGCTACGGTTGCGAATGGAGAGATTGAAGATTATGCAGTGAAGATTGTAGATCTTTTCCCTTGTACAACGGCTGCACCATCTCCAATTGTTGTATCCAATATCACTGCTTCTACAGCAATGGTTTCATGGATCAATGCAACCGGAGCTACCTATACCTTAAGATACAGAACAGGGACAGGAGCGTGGACAACAGTTGCTGCTGCAACCAACCCGTATACGATTCAGAACTTAAATGCTTCAACGACGTATGAAGTACAGGTAGCAACCATTTGCGGCGGTACTACCGGTGCATGGTCCGGTTCGGTAAACTTTACCACACCGGCAGCTACTTACTGTACGCCAACGACGACAAGTGTAGGCAACGGTTTCATCAATAATATTACCGTAACGGGTACGAACACGCCGATGATGTCCAACAACTCGGGGTCCAGTACCTATACAGATTATTCTAACGATGCTACAAAGACCATTACCTTGGCACGTAACTCTACAGGAAATATACTTTCGGTAGGCAGAACAATTTTATCAGGTACCTATTCTACCTATGCGTGGCTTGATTTAAATGGTGACGGCGTATTTGATAACAACCCGATTGGTACCGGCGGAGGTGAAAGAATTATGGCTTTAAGCTATTCTTCTACAACCCCTGTTACAGCTACATTTGCGGTACCTGCATGGGCATATAGCGGTACAAATAAGGTGAAAATGCGGGTGATCGTATATTACCTTACCCCAACCAATGCATGCTCACCGCTTACCAGTGATGGGGAAGTTGAAGATTACCAGGTGAAATTTGTAGATATCCAGCCATGTACAACGGCGGCTCCTACTGGAATTACATTAACGAATATCGCAGCGACTACCGCTACCGTATCATGGATTTCTTCTACGGGAGCAACTTATCAGGTAAGATGGAGAACCACAAACCCTGTAGGGCCATGGGTTACTTCAACGGTCATTGCAGGGAATACCTTTAATATTACCGGGCTTACTGAACAGACTGCTTATGAACTTCAGGTCTCTACCATTTGTGGTGGAACGCAGGGACCTTGGTCTACAGCGGTACCGTTTACAACAACACCGATCACTTACTGTAACATGACAGGTACGGGAACAACAGACTACATTTCAAATGTGACTATGACTTCCGTGAACCCGGGTATTCCTCCGATGAGTAATACTTCAGTACAGACCAACTATATCAGCTATACAACGCCGGCTACGCTTATCAACTTGGAAATCGGTTCTAATGGCAATAAGATTTCAGTAGCTAAGGGCGGTGGACAGAATGATGCTGTATCTGCCTGGATCGATTTCAACAGAAACGGGGTCTTCGAAACCAGTGAACAGATTATGACTTCTGCAGCCAGTACCGCCAGTCCTGTAACTGCATTATTCAATGTGCCGGCAACAGCATACAGTGGACCACTTACGACTACAATGAGAGTTGTTTTGAAACGTTCAAGTGCTCCGGTAATGTGTCAGAATGCAGTGAACGGTGAAGTTGAGGATTACCAGGTGAAATTGAGACCTTGTTCAGCTACAGCGCCAACGAACATCGCGTTCAATACCATTACGCATACTTCTGCGAATGTTACCTGGACAGTACCTACAGGCGGTCTTACGTTTATCGTACGGTACCGAGCTCAGGGTACAACTGCATGGACCCAGGTTGTAGTTTCTACGTTAACCGGAAACCCACCATTGGCTCTAACGGGATTAACGCCGGCTACAACCTATGAAGTACAGATTGCGGCAAGCTGTGGAACTACAGCCGGAACATATACTCCGACGCAGACCTTTACAACAAGATGTGATCCTACGCCTCCGGCAGTAACGGTGAGCAACGTTACCACAAACTCTGCCGTGGTAACATGGGCTCCGGTTGTTCCAAGTGCAACGTATGTTGTTCGGTACAGAATTACAGGAACCACAACATGGACTACCATAAATGTTACGGCAGCACCTTTGAATACCTATACCCTTACAGGTTTAAGCCCGTATACGACATATGAAGTACAGGTTGCCAACATCTGTAGCGGTGAAACTACAGTAAATGCATGGTCTAACCCTAAAGTGTTTACAACGGAAAGAACCTGTGAATTGCCTCCTCCGGGATTAACCATCACCAACCTTACACCGACAACCGCAGTCGTAGTTTGGGATCCGTTCCCGGGTGCAACGTATATCCTGCGATATAGAAAAGTAGGAATTCCGAGCTGGACCACGGTTACTTCCAATACCAATACCATTACCTTAACCGGTCTGTTGGAATTGACACCGTATGAAATGCAGGTAGCAAACGTATGTAGCGGAACACCCGGTACCTATACGCTTCCTTACTATTTCACAACCCCTACGGTCGTATACTGCCAGATGCAGGCGACAACGGCAAGTGCGAATTACATTTCAAAAGTTACCGTTACGCCTAATGGCAAGCCGGTAATGACGAACCCGTCCGTAGCATCAAACTACACCGACTACACAGGGGTTACCAACAAGTTCATCGAGTTGATTCAGGGATCTGTGGATAACAAAATCAGCATCGATAAAACCACTTCAGGAAATGCAGGGGTTGCCGTTTGGATCGATTTCAACAGAAACGGATACTTTGATATCAATGAAAGAATCCTTGTTTCCGGACCGAATACGGATCAGACGGTAAGCGGAACATTTACAGTACCTGCGGATGCATTTGTCAGCTTAACAGACTATAAATATGTAGTAATGAGAGTGGCGATGTCCAAAGACGCGATCCCTGTAAACTGTACCAGCTTCCCGAATGGTGAGGTTGAGGATTATACGGTAAGAATTTCCAAGCTTCCGGTACCTAATCCTGTAAACCAGACGGATATTATGATCTATCCTAACCCGGTAAGCAGCGTATTGTATGTGAAAAATATCAGCAAAAAAGCGAATTATAAGATCTACAGTGCGGCAGGACAGTTGGTGTCAAGCGGAATCATTCTGAATAACAAGATTGATGTTCATGCTTTAATCAACGGCGTTTATATGATAGACATTGAGGACGGAAATTCAGTATCTGCCCAGAAGAAGTTTATCAAAGAATAAAATGGATAACATTTAATTTAATCCATCATAAAGGCTCTCAGAAATGAGAGCCTTTTTTATTGGAAAGTTGAAATGTTTCTGATCCTTTAATGAATTCGATAATACGCATTTAATTTTCAGTCAGCCAATAAAACCAAAGTTAAATGAGTTAAAATTTCAGACAGATTTCCTCAACAGTTGGCAAACAATACTGTCTAATATGTAAAAACTGCCAGCCGTAAAACCTCTGTCTTCAAGCCTCTTTTTCCATTTAAGCCAACCATCTGAAATGAATTCGGTATTACTTACCACATTTCAGTCAGCTGATAAAAAAGCATGGTTAAGTAAATTAAGACATTCTTTTTACAATTAGCAAACAATACCGGTTAGCTGTAAACCTTCAGGCATCCATCTTCCAGTCCTATAAGCAATAAAAGACCCGCCGGAAAAATCCGGCGGGTCTTTGTTTATTTATTCAATATCGAAGATTACTTTTTCGGTATGTTCCTTTAAATCTTCTAAATTCGTGTTGTTGTAGATAATACAGTCTGCCAGTTTGATCTTATCCTTTTCTGGCATCTGGTGTTCCATAATGGCCTGTACTTCGCGGTAGGTTTTACCGTCCCGGTCCATCACCCTTTTCATTCGGATATTATCTTCTGCCGTCACGAGAATGGATTTATAACATTGTTGGTTAAGTTTCAGCTCGAACAGCAGGGCTGTTTCCTTAAATACCAGATACTTTTTCTGTGCTTTTACCCAGTCTTCAAAATCGGTCCGGACAGCAGGATGAATGATCCCGTTAAGGCCCTCCAGCAGATCATCATTGTTAAATACTTTTTCCGCTACGAATTTCCGGTCGTAAAGCCCGTTTTCATTATAGGCTTCATTACCCAGAAGTTCCTTGATTTTTGCCTTTAAATCTTCGTTTTCATTCACGATATCTTTTGCCCGGTCGTCCGAATAATACACGGGAAATCCGAACTCTTCAATAAATTGGGCAACGGTGGTTTTTCCAGATCCGATGCCGCCGGTAAGCCCGATGATTTTGGGGGCCGGTAACGGATCCGGTTCTGCTTGCTGAGATTCTGAATGTAATTCTTCCATATCTAACAATTAATATCCGAAAACATCATTAAAGCTAAAAGTTTCGTCAAGCCTTACCCCTTTTTCGGTCATCTTAAGGCTGGCCAGTTCGTGGTGGGCATCATGCTCGAAAAATAACAGATATTCATTATCCACACACTGCTTCAGGAATTTTCCTTTTTCTTCAAGGGTAAGGAGGGGACGTGTATCGTATCCCATCACATAAACCTGCGGAATATGTCCTGCCGTAGGAATAAGGTCGGCTGCAAAAACGATCGTTTTTTCCTGGTACTGGATCACCGGGAGCATCTGCTTTTCCGTATGTCCGTCTACGAAGATCACATCCATTTTAAGGTCCGGGGCAAAACCGTAGTTTCCGTTTGCGGGAAGCGGTAAGAAATTAAGCTGGCCGCTTTCCTGGATCGGGATGATATTCTCTTTCAGGAAACTGGCCTTTTCTCGTGCGTTGGGTTCGGTAGCCCACTGCCAGTGATTTTCGTTCGTCCAGAACTGTGCGTTCTTAAAGGCGGGCCTGTAGCCGGTTTTTTCGTCATTCCATTCAATGGCGCCACCGCAATGGTCAAAGTGGAGGTGGGTTAAAAAGACATCCGTAATGTCTTCCCGTACAAAGCCGTATCTTTTAAGGTTCTTGTCTAAAGTATCATCGCCCCAGAGCGAGTAGTGGCCGAAGAATTTTTCATCCTGCTTGTTGCCGAGCCCGCAGTCGATGAGGATCAGCTTTTTTCCGTCTTCCACAAGCAGGGAGCGGGTCCCCAGCTCAATCAGGTTTCTTTCGTCTGCCGGGTTGGTCTTTTCCCACAGACTCTTCGGGACGACGCCGAACATCGCACCGCCGTCTAATTTAAATTTTCCACATTGTATTGGATATAGTTTCATATAATATTAAGTTTCTATAATGTATTATTCTTGTAACCGGTTCATTTTCTCTGCCACCAGTTTTGCATTTTCGTCACCCTGCTTGAGATGGTCAATAATATTCCGGAAATCATTTTCTTTTCTGTTTTGGGAAAGCTTTTGGGCAATAAAAATTTCAGTAGGAATAATTTTCATTCCGAAAGCACCCTGCATTTCCTTTTCTGCAAATGCTTTTCCCATATCGTTCAGCATTACCGGACATTGTTGTTTTTTTTCATATTTGGTGGTGAGTTTATCTAAATGCCGGTACAGTTCATCGTGATTCATCAGTTCCACCTTTCCGTAAACCTGCACCGCTTCATAATTCCAGGTGGAGACATTGATATGGTCGTACCAGCTGCTTGAAATATAGGCATGGGCTCCCAGGAAATCACAAAGCACCTCGCTCCCGTTTTTCAGGATCTTTGCCTGTGGGTTCGCTCTGGAGACATGTGTTTCAATATATATATTTTCCGGGTCGTCTTCATTCAGGATCATCATTGAATGCGTTGCCCGGATCTTCTCTTCAGACGAAATCAATAAAGCAAAAGCATTTTGCCTGATAAGGTCTTTCATCAGGGTCAGGTCTTCGCTCTTATATAATTTGGGTATATACATAATACTCCTTTAAAACAATTCTCCCGGATTTTTAGGCCTTGTAATATTCAGGTGCCTGTAGGCTTTGTCCGTTACTTCACGTCCTCTCGGCGTCCTGATGATAAATCCTTCCTGGATCAGGAAAGGTTCATACACTTCTTCCAGCGTTTCCGGGTTTTCTGCAATGGAAGTGGCCAGGGCCGAAATCCCGACCGGTTTTCCTTTGAAGTTTTCGATCATCACCCGCATGATCTTATTATCCATTTCATCCAGCCCGTATTCGTCTACATTTAAAGAATCCAGCGCATATTTGGTAATATTAATTTCAATCTCACCGTTTCCTTTAATTTCGGCAAAATCCCGGACTCTCCGCAGCAGTGCATTGGCAATCCTCGGGGTTCCCCGGCTTCTCCGTGCGATTTCAATAGCGGCATCTTCATAGATTTTTACGCCTAAAACCCTTGCGCTCCGGACAATGATCATCGATAAAAGTTCGATCGTATAATATTCCAGCCGGCTCTGGATCCCGAACCGGGCCAGCATCGGTTTCGTCAGCATTCCGCTTCTCGTTGTTGCGCCTACGAGGGTAAAGGGGTTCAGGCCGATCTGTACGCTTCTTGCATTCGGTCCCGTTTCCAGCATAATGTCGATCTTGTAATCTTCCATCGCAGAATACAGGTATTCTTCCACTACCGGCGAAAGCCTGTGAATCTCATCGATGAAAAGCACATCGTTTTCCTCAAGGTTCGTCAGCAAACCCGCTAAGCTTCCGGGTTTATCCAATACGGGACCTGAGGTGATCTTACAGTTTACCCCGAGTTCATTCGCAATAATATTGGCCAGGGTAGTCTTTCCAAGACCGGGAGGCCCGTGCAGCAACACATGGTCGAGCGCTCCGCCCCGCCTTTTGGCTGCCGATACGAAGACTTCCAGGTTTTCCAGCGTTTTCCGCTGTCCTGCAAAATCCTTAAAGCTCTGCGGACGGATCTGCTCTTCCTGTGCTAGTTCTTCACGGGAATAATTGTCTTTGTCTGGATGTAAAAAATCAGGCATTAATTCAATTTCATTTACCGTAAAGATAGCAAAATTGAGGTTAAGATGGAGAATAATTTCGGGATGAGGTTAAGGGTGAGGTTGGAAGGAGAGGTAAAGTTAAAGTTAAAGTTAAAGTTAAAGTTAAAGGTAAAGGTAAAGGTAAAGGTAAGGTGGATATTATGGTGGATGTTTTTTTAGCGTTAACAAGATTGGGATATTTTGAGTATTTTTGAGATGAAGAATAACAAACAACAAATGATAAAAGATTTTACCGAAATGCCCGTATGGCAAAAGGCAATGGATGTTGCTGAAAAATGTTTCATTTTAAGTGAGCGGCTACCCAAAAAAGAAGATTATGCATTGACTTCACAATTAAGAAGATCTGCCGAAAGTATATCTGCGAACATTGCAGAAGGCTTTGGGAGAAGGACGGCAAAGGATAAAAGCAGATTCTATGATATTTCCAGAGGTTCTGCTTTTGAAACCAAAAGTCATTTGATATACGGCTACAGAGTTAAATATTTTTTAGAAAGCGAGTGTTTGGAAATACAAAACCTGATTCATGAAGTAGTACATGATTTAAATAAAATTACAATTAGTTTGAATAAGGCACAATCTTCCTCTAAACCTCAACCTTAACCTTAATTATGAGATTAATCGGCCCTTTTAAGCAGGTGGTGACACTTGCCAACCTTCCTTTAAGAGGAAAACTTTCAGACGGACAGCTTGAAATTATTGCTGACGGCGGAATCTTAACCGATCAGGACAGAATACTGAAAGTCGGAAACTATGAAACTTTAAAATCGGAAAACCCGGAGGCGGAAACGGAAGAAATAGCCGGGGAGCAGGTTGTGCTTCCTGCTTTCGTAGATTCCCATACCCACATCTGCTTCGGCGGGAACCGGGCCAATGATTTTGCCATGCGCAACGCCGGGAAATCCTATCTTGAAATTGCCGAAAGCGGAGGCGGGATCTGGAGTTCCGTACAGCATACCCGGAAAGCTTCGGAAGAAGAACTGCTGGAAACCCTGTTGGAAAGAACCGACTTTTTACTGGCACTCGGCATTACAACCATAGAGGTGAAAAGCGGCTACGGACTGGATGTGGAGAACGAACTGAAAATGCTCCGCATCATCAAAAGAGCACAGCAGGCAACAAAAGCGACTTTGGTCCCGACCTGCCTGTCCGCGCATTTGAAGCCAAGGGATTTTGAGGGCAGCAATGAAGAATACCTGCACTATATTTTAAACGAAATTCTACCGAAAGTAAAAGAAGAGAATTTAGCTGAGAGGGTAGATATCTTCATCGAGAAGTCGGCTTTCCAGCCGGAAGAAAGCAAAGACTTCCTGCTCAGGGCAAAAGACCTGGGCTTTGAAATTACGGTTCATGCCGACCAGTTTACGCCGGGAAGTTCAAGGATTGCCGTGGAAGTTGGCGCAAAATCTGCAGATCATCTGGAAGCAACGGTGGATGAAGATATTGAGTTTCTGGCCCAATCGGAAACGGTAGCCACCGCTTTACCGGGAGCAAGCTTAGGATTAGGCGAAAAATTCACCCCGGCCAGGAAACTACTGGATGCAGGAGCCATTGTTGCCATTGCCAGCGACTGGAATCCCGGTTCGGCACCCATGGGAAATTTAATTACCCAGGCTTCTATTTTAGCGACTTTTGAAAAACTCACTACCGCTGAGGTTTTGGCAGGAATCACTTTCCGTTCGGCATTTGCGCTGGGTCTGGAAGACCGGGGAAGATTGGAAGCGGGATTGAAGGCAGATTTTGTAACCTTTAAAACCGATAATTTCCAGAATGTTCTTTATCATCAGGGAAGCCTGAAATCCGGGCATGTATATGTCAACGGTATCCGGATCTGATGAAAAACCGTGATTAATTTTAGCATGATGGCGATATTGATTCAAGAGATGTTTTAATCATATTGATCCGGCCGGGAGACGCTGTCTCCACCATTTATTTTTTTATTAATTTCTTACAGGTATTTACAGATATAAAAAGTAACCACATCACAAAAATAAAATAGTATGAACACCATTTGGCAGGGAAGGTTAGACGGAGAAGAGCTTCTTTATCACAGGATATTCCAACGGGTAAAGGGGGAGAACAATTATGATTTTGTTTCACCTAAAGATTTCGTTTTACACGGTTTTGCCGTGGACGAAGGCGTCAGACGGAATAAGGGGAGGCAGGGGGCTAAAGATGCCCCGGATATTATCCGTAAAAATATGGCTAATTTTCCGGTCATCCGTCCGGATTTTTCATTGCTCGATTTCGGAAACATTATTTGTGAAGACGGAAAGCTGGAAGATATCCAGTACAGGCTGGCGAAGAACGTTTCCAAAGTTCTGCTGAAAGGCGGAAAGTCGGTGGTGCTGGGTGGCGGACATGAGGTGACCTATGCTCATTATGTGGGCCTTAAGACGGCTTTCCCGGAACAGAAAATCGGGATCATCAATATCGATGCCCATTTTGATAACCGGAAGCCTGAAGAGGGAGTAGGAGCAAGCTCCGGAACCGGCTTCTGGCAGATTGCGCAGGAAGGGGAAATCAATTCCCTGCACATCGGGATCCAGAGAAATTCGAATACCCTGAAACTGTTTGATACCGCCCATCAGTATAAGATGAAGTACATTCTGGCTGATGAGCTTTTCTTTGAAAATCTCCCTTCGGTTTATCAGAGGATCAACGATCTGCTGGACAGTGTGGATTATGTGTATCTTACGGTCTGCATGGATGTCTTTAATGCTTCAATCGCTCCGGGAGTTTCGGCTTCGGCTTATAATGGTATCTTTGCGGATGCGGCATTTATGCATTTTTACAGGCACATCCTGAAAAGTGAAAAACTGCTGGCACTGGATGTGGCCGAAGTAAATCCCGCGTATGATATCCAGGACAGGACGGCAAGGCTTGCAGCAACACTGATCAATGAATGGTTTATGGTTTAATACATGGCAATTTAACAATATCCTGATAGAAAAAATCACTATTTTATTTAATTCCAGGGAACAGAGTTTGTTGCTTAAAAGGTGCTTTTAAAAGAGCGATAATTAAATCCGGCCGGTCCGGATTTAAAAAGAGAAATTATATTATGGAACAATCAATTGAAAATAAACTTATCAAAGCGGATAAGGCATTTTCAGAATGGAAAAAGGTACCATTCGAAGACAGACAGAAACTCATTGCCAAAGCGGCGGAACTCCTGAAGAACAACGCGGAAAAGTTCGGTACGATCATTACCGGGGAAATGAACAAGCCTATTTCCCAGTCGGTTGCTGAAGTGGAAAAGTGCGCTTTGATGATGAATTATTATGCAGATGCGGAAAATATTTTAAAACCCGAATACATCGATTCCCAATATTCTTATTCCGAAATTCATTATGTCCCGAAAGGTGTGATCCTGGGCGTGATGCCATGGAATTTCCCTTTCTGGCAGGTGCTTCGGTTTGCAGTTCCGGCCATCCTGGCCGGAAACACTGTAGTCCTGAAACATGCTTCCATCTGCTTCGGCAGCGGAAATGCGATTGAGGATGTGCTGCTGGAGGCCGGTTTTCCGGAAGGCGTCTTCCAGAACCTTGAGATCGGTCATAAAGATGTAAAAGAGGTTCTTGAGCATACAGCCATTGCGGGGGTGAGCCTTACCGGAAGTGAGAAGGCCGGGGCGGAAGTAGCTTCCATTGCCGGACAGAACATTAAGAAATCCCTGTTGGAACTGGGCGGAAGCGATGCCTTCATCGTACTGGATGATGCCGACCTGGATGAAGCGGCGAGAGTAGGCGCATTGGCAAGACTGCAGAACTGCGGGCAGACCTGTGTGGCAGCTAAAAGATTTATCATCAATGAAAAAATAGAAGATGCTTTCCTTCCGAAATTTATCGAAGAATACAAAAAATTCGTTCCGGCAGATCCGATGGACAAAGAAACGAAGATTGCCGGAATGGCAAGGCCCGACCTGGCGGATGAACTGGAAAAGCAATTTGATAGGGCCCTGGAACACGGCGCAGAAATTATTCTTCCTCTCGAAAGGATTTCCGATAACGAATTCAAGCCCGGCCTGATCCGTGTCAAAGAAGGCAACCCGATTCTCCAGGAAGAGCTTTTCGGACCTCTGGGAATGGTGATGGTCGCCAAAGATGATGAAGAAGCCTTACAGCTGGCCAACGATATCCCATTCGGGCTTTCCAATTCCGTCTGGACCAAAGAAAAGGCCCGCCAGTTGTTCTTCATTGAAAACCTGGAATCCGGAACGGTAAACATCAACAGGATGACCAGCTCTGATCCGCGTTTCCCGTTCGGAGGAACCAAGACTTCGGGATACGGAACCGAGCTTTCTTTATTGGCTTTAAAAGAATTCGTTAATGTCAAAACGATACTGGGTTAAATAGGAAAGACTGATTTAAACCGGATTTTTTATTAGCTTTGAAGAAAAGTAATAATTTATGAAAAAACTCGGTATTCTTCTCGGAATATTGTTCTTACAGAATGTATGGGCTCAGGAAGAAAAGTGCGGTCTGAAAAAATCAGAATTCAATATTTATAAGGTGAATGCTGAAGATATAAAATGCCTGGCAAAAAGTACGGATAAAAAGAACAGTATTTTTTTCACATTTGCCCGCTGGTGCGAACCCTGTCTTTATCATCTTCCCAACTTTAAGAAAATAGAGAAATACTATAATGTTGATTCTTATGTCCTGCTGATCGATGATGAGGGTAGTAAAATGACCCAACTGGCAGTTGATTATGTTCAAAAGGATTATCCGGATGCAAAAATTGTAATTCTTAAGGATAAGGAAAAAAAGAACGGCAGAAAGTACAAGGATTTCCTGAAAGAAATTACTCCGGGTCAATTTGAAGTGATAAGGGATATGTCCAAGTATATCGTTTTAAATCAGTCAGGAGAAGTACAGTTGGTGACCAACTGGAAAGACAACAAAGAATATCCTGAATGGAAGGACGATACTTCTACAATAAAGAGAATTGTTTTGCCATTATTAGAAAAGAAATAAAAAACTTCCCGAATTTTCGGGAAGTTTTTTATTTATATTAATCGTTTATCTGATTTAGACCGTAGTCAATCTCAATGTATTCGTTTTTCCGCCTTCGTAAGATGGAGTGGCGTTGATGTTGATTACGAAATCCCCTGCTTCAATATACCCGTAGTTGTGGGTCAGCATATTCACCTGGATAATCGTTTCATCGGTAGACTTCTTCATATCGTAGTAATAGGCGTGAACACCCCAAAGAAGGTTCAGCATGGTGATGACCCTTTTGTTTCCGCTGTATACGATGATGTGGGAGTTCGGGCGGTGCGCTGAAAGCTGGAACGCCGTATACCCTGAGCTGGTTAAGGTAACGATCGCAGAGACGTTGGTTGTTTTTGCAATTCTTACGGCTGCAAGGCAAACCCTGTTTGTAATGAACCTTTCATCGATGCAGTTGAAGTCTTTTTCAATCGGTTCGTTCTTGTGCTGGTAGAAATGGGTAGTTTCGATGTTCTTCACGATTTTCGCCATATTTTCCACTACCTGAACAGGATATCTTCCCACGGAAGTTTCTCCGGAAAGCATTACGGCATCCGCCCCGTCCAGTACCGAGTTGGCAACGTCGTTTACTTCCGCTCTGGTCGGTGTCAAGCTGTTGATCATGGTTTCCATCATCTGGGTAGCGATAATTACCGGCTTGGAATAGAATCTTGCCTTTTCCACCAATGT
This sequence comes from Chryseobacterium sp. SN22, assembly GCF_008329705.1. Lineage (GTDB taxonomy): Bacteria > Bacteroidota > Bacteroidia > Flavobacteriales > Weeksellaceae > Chryseobacterium. The sequence goes on from NZ_VTSX01000007.1 coordinate 166,190, forward strand.
TTTCTGGATGGCAGGAACTTCTTCCATCGGAACCTCAACCCCCAGGTCTCCACGGGCTACCATTACGCCATCGCATTCCAAAAGGATCTCGTCGATATTCTTCACCCCTTCCGGCTTTTCAATTTTCGCGATGATCGGCGTTTTGAATCTTCCGTTCGGGTGTTTGGAGATCAGCTCTTTAAGATCGATGATGTCCTGGGCGTGACGCACGAAAGAAAGGGCGATCCAGTCTACTTCCTGATCAAGCATGAAGTTGGCATCCTGGATGTCTTTTTCGGTCAAGGCCGGAAGGGAAACATTCGTATTCGGAAGGTTTACCCCTTTTTTAGAGCTCAGCGGCCCTCCCTGGATGGTTTTTGCCTTTACCGTATCGGTAAGGTTGGTTTCGGTTACTTCCAACACCAGTTTCCCGTCATCGATCAGGATTCTTTCACCGACCTTTACATCCTGCGGAAACTGTTGGTAGGTCATGTATACCTTTGTGGAATCCCCTTCGATCTTTTCATTGGTGAAGGTAAGGATGTCTCCGGGATTAAGGTAAGAACCTTCCTTTACAACCCCTACCCGTAATTTAGGACCTTGCAGATCCCCTAAAATCCCGACAGAGTAACCGTATTCTTTGTTGAGGTCTCTGATGATTTCGATATTTGAACGAACTAAGTCGTAGTCAGCGTGTGAAAAATTGATTCTGAAAATGTCAACACCTGCTTTCATTAACCCTAACATTACTTCCTTCGACGATGAAGCCGGACCAAGTGTCGCGATAATTTTTGTCTTCTTTAAATACTTATTCATAATACTGGATAATTTGATAAAGTTCTTCTTCAGAACCTAATGTATAATCTTGAATCGGAAAAACAAGATTTTCAGGGAGCAAAATTACGGAAAAATCAGGAAACTGTTCCGAACTGTGCAAAATATATTGCACTTCTACCTGATTATTTAATAGAAATTTAATATTTTCTTCTCCCGTAAAAAGTTCGGTCTGTAATTTTTTTTGTTTACTTTCTGAAGATTTGTTGGAAATAAAAGTAAAACACGTCCTGGTAAACTTATGATAGGCTTCAAACCGGGGAAAATAATAATCAAACAAATCTCCCTGCAGGATCACGTCTTCAATCCTTTTGAACTTGAGGCCGTTGATTTGGTTTACTTTAAAAAAAAACTCATGATCGGGGATATGTTTTGCCAACCTTACCAGTCCGATGGTAATATTTTCAAATTCTATATCGTCAAGATCATAAAGTTTTTGGATTTCCAAGGATGTTTTCTTTTTTGTTTAAAATATAAAATGCCCGCTGTGCAGCTTTTTCCTCTGCCTTTTTCTTGGAAGTTTCCGTGGCATTGGCGATTTTCTCTTCTCCGAGCCAAACGTGGCAGCGGAACACAATGGATTTGTTGACCTGGATCTCTTCGCAGGTTTCGTATTTTATATTCAGTTTCTTCTTCTGGCTCCATTCCAGGAGAAGACCCTTGTAGCTTACGATCTTGTTCTCCAGTTTATTAATTTCCGTCGGCGTCAGCAGTCTCTCCAGGATAATCCTTTTGCAGGTATCATACTGGAAATCCAGGTAAACGGCACCGATTAAGGCTTCTAATAAATTTCCGGAGATATTCTCACCCAACGCTACGGAATTCTGCTTCTGCAGCAGGTCGGTAAGTTTCAGATCGTCTCCTAATTTATTCAGGTTCTTCCTATTCACAATTTTAGATTTCATCTGTGTCAGGTATCCTTCATTGGCCTGAGGATAGGTATGAAACAGATGACAGGAAATAATTGTACCCAAAACAGAGTCTCCTAAAAATTCCAGCCTTTCGTAATTGCTGTCTTTTTTAGAAGAATTTTTCAAAGAAAAGGCTTCCCGGTAGAGCGCGATATTCTGTACCTCAGTGCCGAGCATTTTCGTGAGTTCGGTACTGAGAAAGTAATCTCTCTCCGTAAGCTGTCTTTTTCTTTTTTTGAGAAGGAATTTAGAAAAGTATTTCTGTAACTCCATTCAGTAAGTTTAGATTTTCTTAAATAGAACGCAAGCGTTATGCCCACCAAACCCAAAAGTATTACTCATGGCTACTTTCACATCTTTCTTCGCAGCTTCGTTGAACGTAAAGTTCAGCCGGCTGTCGATATTTTCGTCATCGGTAAAATGGTTGATGGTAGGAGGAACAATACCATGAATAATCGTTCCCAACGCAGCAATAGCTTCAATAACGCCGGCAGCACCCAGAAGGTGGCCCGTCATTGATTTTGTAGAATTAATCTGAATGTCGAAGGCATGCTCGCCCAGTAATTTCGAAATGGCATTGGATTCTGCGATGTCTCCTAATGGAGTAGAAGTACCGTGCATATTGATATGATCTACTTCATCAGCAGTAAGTCCCGCATCTTCCAGGCAGTTTTTCATTACGAGGTACGCGCCCAGTCCTTCAGGATGCGGTGCCGTCATGTGATGTGCATCTGCACTCAGGCCGCCGCCTTTTAATTCTGCATAAATGGTCGCCCCGCGTTTTACGGCGTGTTCATATTCTTCAAGGACGATACATCCTGCGCCTTCCCCCAGTACAAAACCGTCACGGTCTTTGTCGAAAGGTCTTGAAGCCGTCGTAGGATCATCGTTTCTTGTCGAAAGCGCCATCATTGCATTGAATCCGCCGACGCCGCTTGCGGTAACGGCTGCTTCAGAGCCTCCGCACACAATAACGTCTGCTTTTCCGAGCTGGATCAGCATTTTGGAATCAATTAACGCGTTCGCTGACGATGCACAGGCGGAAACCGTGGTATAGTTCGGCCCGTGGAAGCCATATTCGATAGAGATATGCCCCGGTGTGATGTCGGCGATCATTTTTGGAATAAAGAAAGGGTTGAATCTCGGGATCTCCGTATTGGCCCATCCTAAAACTTCGTTTTCAAAGGTTTCCAGGCCTCCGATCCCTGAACCCCAGATGACGCCGACCCGGTTTTTGTCTACCTGGTCTTCGATAATTCTTGAGTGTTCTACCGCTTCCCTTGCTGCAACAAGTCCCAGCTGGGTATTCCGGTCCATCTTTTTTGCTTCTTTCTTGTCGAAATGCTGCAGCGGATCGAAATCTTTTACTTCGCAGGCGAATTTGGTCTTGAAGTTTGTGGCATCAAAAAGAGTAATAGGAGCGGCTCCGCTCTCACCTTTCACAAGATTTTCCCAGTATTCTTTTGCATTTTTTCCAATAGGTGTTATTGCTCCAAACCCGGTTACAACTACTCTTTTTAATTCCATAAACTTTGTTTAATTTCTTTTGTTGAAGAATATTATTTATTTACTACTTCTTCGATGTAAGCGATAGCGTGACCTACAGTAGTAATTTTTTCAGCTTGATCATCAGGGATCTGAATATTGAATTCTTTTTCAAATTCCATGATAAGTTCAACCGTATCCAATGAATCTGCTCCTAAATCGTTTGTGAAGCTAGCCTCTGGAGTTACTTCTGTTTCTTCAACGTCAAGCTTATCAGCGATGATAGCTTTTACTCTTGATGCAATGTCTGACATAGTAAATTTTTTTTTAATTGTTAGATGGTGCAAATATATAAAATTCTTTACGATAAAACATTTTTTTAGCCTTTTTTGTGACCTGTAGGTACTTATTTTGTGATGCAGGGGTTTAGTCTTTTAGTTTTCAGTTGTTTATATTTTGCCATCTGAAATCCTTCTTTATCATTAATTTTAAGCTGAAATTCCACCGCTTCCGGGGGCTGTCCGGCATTTGCTTCCTGAATACTTCACGGTTATTTTACTTCCCGTTTCCCTGCGAAGCGACATTATCACTAGCTTTGCAGATTATTTTTCTAATATTCTATTTCGTTTGATATTTATGAAGAAGATATTCCATATCCTGTTTCTTGCCGTTTCCGCCTCGCTGTTCTCGCAGGCCAAAGGCAAGGTCATTAAAATTAAAGACGGCGATACCGTAGTGGTTTTGCTTTCCGACAACACCGAACAGACCCTCCGCCTCGCCGAAGTCGACTGCCCCGAAAGCGGGCAGGCCTTTGGGAAGAATGCCCGGCAGTTTACCTCGGGCCAGGTTTTCGGGAAAACCGTCACCTTTTATAAAATAGGGAATGACCGCTACGGAAGAAGCGTGGCCGGTGTTTTCTATGACGGCGACAAATACCTGTCCCGGGAAATCGTAAAGGCTGGCTTCGGCTGGTGGTATTTCAAGGCTTCCAAGAATACCGAACTCCAGAAGCTGCAGGATGAAGCAAAAGCCGGAAAGCTGGGATTGTGGGCAGATAAAACAGCCGTGTCGCCGTGGGATTTCAGAAAGGCGAAAAGAACCGGGAAAAAATAACTTCTTCCCGGTCAGACTAAGGGCTGAAATCTAAAATATATTCCCTTTCCAAACGGATTTTAGCTTTTAAAAACCCTGAAAAACGGCCAGCTTTAAACAGGTTGCGAAAATACTGGCAGCTTCTGACCGGTTTTGGCAGGTTTTGGCAGGTTTTGACCGGTACTTTAGGGGTTTTCTTCGGTACTTCTTCGGTACTTCTTCGGACCGGCTTCGGAAAAAGGAGGTTTTTTCCGAAGGATTACCGAAGAGCACCCGAAGGATTATGGGAGAAAATTAAAAGTAATCAATCACCTGAAACAATTTATTATTGTTATTTATTTATAAAAACAATATTTAATTGTTGTTTTTTAATATATTTGTGCGGTAAAAGATTTGAAAATTTTCCCTGGGTTTAATTTTTTTCTCATTTCAGAAATAATACGTCATGTTTTGTCGCATTGCTGATATAGCTTTGCCAAACAATGATTTTGATATTAAATCGGTGTCATAAATCTTTTCACTGTGAGGTAAAAAGTATACTTTTGCAGGAATTATAAAAAAAATTAATAATTAATTACTAAGGACATGAAAAGACTCTACATGAGCGCACTTTTTCTGTGCATTTCTCTGGGTATGTCTGCCCAGGAAGTGGTCTGGCAGAAAGACATCAGATCCTCGACGCAGGATTTCCTTTCGCAGGTGACTACCACCATTGACAATCAATATTTAATTACGGGGAGTTCCATCCACCCTTCGACAGGCTCAGGGACCGCTCCTTCGACAGGCTCAGGGGCCGGCGCACCTTCAGCAGACAGCCCAAAACAAAACGCAGGATACGATTTTCACTTGGTAAAATTAAACTCCAGGGGAGAAGAAGTCTGGGAAAAATACTTTGCCGGGAAAAACCATGATTTTCTCTCGGCAACCGTTAGTACTCAGGAAGGAGGCTTTGTCCTGGCAGGAACCAGTTTTTCGGGTAAAGGCCTGGATAAGAAGGAAGAATCCCGCGGCGGATCGGATATATGGCTTATTAGAATCTCTGAAAACGGAGATGAATTGTGGCAGAAAACCATCGGCAGTGCTTCGGATGAAGAAGCAAGAGCGGTGATCCAGACGACGGACTTCGGGCTTTATGTTGCCGGGAATGTTAACTTCGGCTCCGCTCAGTTAACGGACAGGGGTTACGGATCGAAAGACGTCCTTGTAGTAAGGCTCGATAAAAACGGTAAAGAACTCTCTCAATTAGTTTTAGGCGGAAAAGGATTGGATGAAGTGGAGAAAATGATTCCGACCCTTGATGGCGGAGCCTTGTTAGGCATCTATTCCAGAAGCGGAGCCTACAATATAAATGATAAGAGATCAACAATAAATGATAACCGGCAGAATACCGGTCCGGCATCCTCCAAAATCAATGATCATTCATCAATCATCAATTATGCTAAAACAACACCTAACTACGGAGAGGCCGACTACTGGATCGTTAAGTTGTCTAAAGATGGAAAAGTGGAATGGGAAAAGAATTATGGCGGAACAGGCGATGACCATTTAAGAACATTGGCGATGACTTCCACCGGATATATAATCGGCGGGGAATCCAGATCGGAAAGATCGGGCAATAAAACCGTAGGCATCGAAGAGGGGACAGATGTATGGCTGATCTCATTAAACTCAAGAGGCGAAGAAATCTGGCAGAAATCCTACAGTTTCAAAAATAGGGATGTTTTGATGGGTATGAGTGTGGTGCACGCTTCGGATGATAAATCAACCAAAGGAATTTTGCTGGGAGGCTATACGCAGGCAGAAGGACGAATCGAAACGGATGATGAAAAGTTCTGGATGCTGTACCTGGACCATAACGGCAATGAGCAGTGGCGAAAGCATGTGAAAGGGGAATCCAGCAAAAAGGAGGAACGGCTTTCAGATATTAAATTAAACCGTGACGGTTCGATCATCCTGGCCGGAACCAGCGCTGAAGAACTGGGTAAAGAGAACTGGAAGATCGTGAAACTGGGTGATAAGCAGATTAACCAGTTGATCGAGAAGCAGGATATTAAGATCTACCCGAACCCGGTGGGTGATTATGCGTATGTGGAAATAGGGCTGGATGAGGGCCCTTCGAGAGCCTCAGGGGCCATCCATTCCGGAGCGTTTGAAGCGGAGATTACGGTGTATGATATGGGCGGAAGGCAGCTTCAGAGCATTAAAACAAAAAACAAAGTAACCAAAATTAATACGCAGCCGCTGATCCAGGGGGCTTACCTGGTATCGGTAAAAACGGATGGTGGGAAAACGGCGGGTGCGAAACTGATTAAAAAATAAAAACGAATTATGAAAAAAGTAAACTGCATACTTCTGTTCCTGCTGGTTTTTTACTCGGGGAATATGTTTTCACAAGGTACGGACGGGAATTATGTTTCGGCACCGTCTGCAGCATCGGTGGCCAGCTTTATCGATGCCCCGGTTTCTTTATCTACCGGTATTCCGGACATAACAATCCCTTTCTTTTCTTTAGCGACAAAAAATCCTGAAGTCGGCTTGGGGGTCGGAATTTCATACCATCCCAATAATTCCGGCAAGCAGCAGAGGGCCTCGGATGTAGGATCAGGCTGGTCATTGTCCGGCTCAAGCTGCCTTATTTACAGGGAAGGAGGATACGGCTCAGATACGTTCTACTATAATTTTATGGGCAGGAACGGAAAATTCATGCTGAAAAAGGATGTAGCCGGCAATAAATATACGGTCAGCCTGACCCATGATAAGCTGAAGCTTTCCTATGACCAGCCGAACGACAGCTTTCAGATCACCGATGAAAACGGGAATGCTTATTTTTTCGATATCCGGGACAAGGCTTATCATAAGAGCGGAATGAAGACCTGGGAATATACATCATCTTATTACCTTTCTAAAGTAAAAAATGTACTTCAAAGTGATCTGCTTACCTTTACCTACCGTGAAGAACACTATACCATACCGGGCGGAAGCAACCAGTTTGTCAGAAGCTTTAAACTTATTAAAGTAATTTCTCCGGATTTCGGTTCCCTTGATTTTCATTATGGTTTTGATACGGCTCTTTTCAGAAAACTCTCGGATCCTTTCAGCCTGCAGGATGTGGAACTGAAAAACACAGCCGGGAAAACGATTCAGAAATATACCCTGCAAAACGAAATGGGAGACTATGTTTATCATGACCCTGATGTCTCCTCATGCGGACCGGACAGTGGGGATAATTCCATGTATGAAAAAAGAGTTCTCCGCTCAGTCCGTAAATACGGAACTTCCTCTGATTATGAACAGATTTCTTTTGAGTACAGAACGACTCCTTTTGATGAAAATTACTGGACTTATTTAAAGTGTAAGTGTCTGAATGATGAGTCTGAAAACCCGAAATACCGGGGGATCGGCTTATTAAGCACCATCCGGTATCCCACCGGCGGAAAGACAAGGTATGAATTCGAGCCTAACACCTATTATGTAAAGAAAACAAATGTTTATGATCCTTTTGGTCTGGATTTCTCGGCCTCCTATGTTAACCCTTCGGCTTTAGAAGACCGGGACGCACAGGTTTTGGAAGATCTTGGCACCTTCAGTTTCGACAGCCACAACGGAAATTCGGGTACTTTTCAGATCAGTGCCAATCCTGATGACGCGCAGGGCAACAGCTATCTGATGTACTGTGTGAATGTCGACGTGCTCTATACGGATGGCCCTGTGTGGGCACCGGATACCCCGACTAATGCTGATGTGAAACTTACTCCCGGGGGATACGACAATGCAGGTAATGAATTGTTTACCCCAGGCACGAATACCTATCAGATATTGGGAACAGGCGGTGCAGGAACCGTTAATGTGAAAAGGATCCGCTACAAGTCGGTTCCCATTCCGAACTACAGTACCGGACACGGTGTAAGAATTAAAAAAATAGAATTCCTTTCAAGCGGTGCCGTTGTAGATTCTGAAACACGCACGTATTCGTATCAGAAGTTTGATGACAACACCATAACCAGCGGGATCGTTCATCGGCTGGATGATCACTCACCTGTAATTTACAGGAATGTGAAGGAAACGGTAGGCCAGAACAAAGGATACACGCGCTATTATTTTAAGACGCTTTATGACAGTCCGGATAATATTGATGCGGATGGCAATTTAAAGTACACCGACATCATGCACTACAATGTACTGAGAAACGGCCTTCTGGATAAAAAGGAAGTGTTTGACGCCGCCGGCAGCCTGGTTGCCAAAGAGGAAAATACCTTTGTGTTTCAGCCGATCGGGGATTTTTATCGGTTAAACACCAATGAATCCGCAGGAACGGCCAGCATCAAAAACTCGGTGATCACGAAGCAGACCAACGTAACCACCTCATTCATGGGTTCCGATGCGATCTCGGCAACAACCGAATCTGTACGCCGGGCTTTGGATTTGAATATCATCAGCAAAAAAAATATTACGCCGGAAGGAGATGTCATTGAAGAAAGCTATACCTATCCGCGCGACGGCGCGATCAGGCTGTGGGCTGCAGGAATAAAAGATCCTGTACTCTCCGTCGAAACCCGTAAGAACGGCGTAACGGTTTCAAAAAGCCAGACTTTGTATGACGATGCATCCCATTATTATCCGACGTCCCAACTGGGTTATCTGCCGGATGATCTGAATCAGTCGGTAAAGAACGTCATCTATGATATCTATGATGAGAAAGGAAACATCGTACAGTACAGGACCTTTCCGGATGCAGCCGGATTACCGGTTACCATGATCTGGGGATACCATAAGACCATGCCGATTGCCAGGATCGAAGGTGCAAAACTTTCCGACCTCCCGGCTTCCCTGGTGGCTTCCATCGTAAGTGCTTCCGATGCCGATGCCGATGCCCTGCCGGCAAACGAAGCGGCCAGAGAGAACGACCTGATCGCAGCACTGGATATATTCAGGAACGACCCTGCATTAAAAGGATTCATCACCACCACCTACACTTACGACCCTATGGTGGGAATGACGAGCATGACCTCTCCCGGAGGCATCACGGAAAAATACAGGTACGATTCCTTCAACCGGCTGCAGAAAGTAATCAATGCCAGCGGTATTACCCTAAAAGAATACAAATACCATTACAAAAACTAATCATGAAAAAAAAGAATAACATCATCAGCCGGGGGCTGGATGCGGGCAGGTATCTTCTGCTGCTGGCATCAGGTATCCCGTTTGCTGCAACTGCCCAGGCGGTTCCTACGCCCTCGGAAAACTACACCTATACCCAAGTTTACCTGTCTGAGGACGGGAGCAGGAAAGCTGAATCGGTACAGTATTTCGATGATCTGGGAAGACCCAGGCAGAGCGTGCAGGTAAAAGCCACTCCCCTGGGCCGGGATCTTGTGGTTCCTGTGGTGTATGATGCATTGGGAAGACAGACCAAGAGCCTTCTTCCGGTACCGGTTCCCACGGCCAACCTGGGGATACAGAATGTCTCTGAAAATTCAGTAAACACCTATTACGGGGTTTCCAATGCCTATACCGAACAAAAGCTGGAAGCTTCTCCCCTGGCCAGGCCCCTGGAGATTGCACATCCCGGAACCGAGTGGGCCATGGGATCGGGCCACACCCAAAAGATCGGGTACGGGCTCAATAAAAATGCAGACCAGGTAAAAAAATACAGCGTCACCCATTCGTGGCAGAATGCCACGGCTGTATCTTCCCTGCCTGCCGTTTCTTTTTATAATGAAAAAGTGCTGGCTAAAACTACGGCCACCGACGAAGACGGCCACCAGACCGTAGAGTTCAAAAACGGGCTGGGGCAGACGGTGCTCGTGAGAAAAGTGATCAGTTCTGCCGAAAATGCAGACACCTATTACGTTTACAACGATTACGGGCATCTGGTGTATGTGATCTCCCCGAAAGCCTCCCAAATGATCGCTACGAACGGAAACACCGTAACCCAGCAGATCCTGAATCATCTCTGCTACCAGTATAGATACGATCACAGGGGAAGGCTTGTAGAGAAAAAGCTACCCGGAAAAGGATCGGAATTCATGGTCTACGACAAACAGGACAGGCTTGTGCTTTCCCAGGATGCGGTCCTGAGAACCACCACCAACAGCTTTAATGCCAAAGGCTGGATGTTTACCAAGTACGATCAGTTCGGGAGGGTGGTGTATACGGGGTTTTTTGCCAATACCGGCACGAGAACCGCCATGCAGGCTGCCCTGAACGGCATGGCAGTCAATGCCGGGAACAATGAAGCGAGAAGCGGCACGCCGCTTTCGCAGAACGGGATGGATATCTACTATACCAAAAATGCCTTCCCTACCGGAAGCATGACCATCATGAGTGTCAGCTATTACGACACGTATCCCTCTTACAGCTTCAATCCGGCGTTCCCGGCCACCATCTACGGGAAAACCGTGCTTACGGACCAGTCTTCCGCCCCGGTGAGCACGCGGACCCTGCCGGTGATGACGCTGGTGAAAAATATCGAAGATCACGGCTGGACCAAAGGCTATGTGTACTATGATCAAAAGGCAAGAGCGATCGGAAGCCATTCCATAAACTACCTGGGAGGCTATACCCGCACAGAGTCCGATCTGGATTTTGCAGGCGTACCGCTGCAGGTGGTGACCCGCCACAAAAGGCTGGCTTCCGATCCCGAAAAGACCATTACAGAAACCTTCACCTATGATCATCAAAACCGCCTGCTGACCCACCGGCATAAAATAGACAGCAATCCGGAAGAGATCCTGGCGCAGAATGAATACAATGAGCTCTCGCAGCTGAAAAGCAAAAAGGTGGGCGGAAAGATTGCGGGAAGCGGCCTTCAGACGGTGGATTACAGCTACAACATCCGCGGCTGGATGACCCGGATCAATGATCCCGGCAATCTTGGGACCGATCTCTTCGGGTATAAGATCAAATACGGCCAGGTGGAAGGCCTGCAGACGCCCGACACCTCAGATCCTTCCCTGCAGGTGATCCCGAGGTTCAACGGGAATATTGCGGAAGTAGACTGGAAAACCGCCGTATCGCCCAATGAACCCCTGAAAAGGTACGGCTATGTCTACGACCCGGTCAACCGTCTTTCGGCAGGCTTTTACCAGAACGATACCAATCCTTCGCTGAGGGAATTTTACGAAAAAGCAACCTATGACCTGAACGGAAACATCAGCACGATGAAAAGGACTGCCCGGAAAATGGGAGGTACGGCGCTGCTTATCGACCATCTTACCTATCAGTATGAAAATGACGGCAGCAGCAACCGCCTGCAGAAAGTGAGCGATGCGGTTACCCTGTCCCAAGGGTTTCCTTATACGGCAGCTCCTTCGGACATCGGCTATGACGAGAATGGGAACATCACTTCTTTTCAGGACAAAGGAATTTCCTCCATTCAATATAATTATCTAAATTTACCGGAAAATATCACCCAGAACTCTGAAGTAACGGCCTATACCTACAGAGCAGACGGGGTGAAAGTGAAGAAGCTCTTTAACGGTCTGGAAACGGATTACCTGGATGGTTTCCAGTATAAATTTACCCATACATGGGAAGCACCTTCGGGAGCGATGGCCGGCGAGGGGATGAAGCTCAGGATCATCCCTACCCCGGAAGGGTATTTTGATGTTTTGAGAAACCGGTATTTTTATCATTACAAAGACCATCTGGGAAATGTAAGGCTGACCTACAGCGATGCGGACGGTAATAATGAAGTAACGGGGGATATTGTCGTGAACAACTGTTATGACACACCGGACGGACAGGTCTGTAACAACTACATCGTCACCGGCGAAGCAGAAGGGGTAACCGACTATTATCCTTTCGGGATGATGCACAACAGCGAGTACCATAATTTTGAAAATCCTTATCAATATAATTACAACGGCAAGGAGCTTCAGGAAAACGGGATGTATGATTACGGCGCAAGGTTCTATATGCCGGAGCTTGGAAGATGGGGCGTTGTGGATCCGATGGCGGAAGTGTCCAGAAGGTTTTCACCGTATGTTTACGGGAATAATAATCCTGTAAGATTTACCGACCCTGATGGAAGGATCACCGTGGATAACCTCAGCGGGCAGTACAGCCTGGGCAGTGCTGTAGCGGGTTTTATCAAAAGAAACGGATTTGATGACAGCCATTTACCCCTGTTATACAGTGATGATTCCGGGATAATGATTATGACTACTGCGCTGGGAGATAATGGAGAAGGTGGTGGAGGAAGTGGACCTACACCACAAAACAGTACGGGGCCGGGACTAGTAGGAATTTTTACAAATTTCATTGCCGGATTGTTTACCAAAAAAGAAAAAGGAGCTGGTATAAAAACCTATTTGCCGGGTGCTGCTGTAACAAGAGTAGGTGTTCAAGTTGGACCTTTAATTCCTGAAGGAGCAGTTCCTTTTCTAAGTTTTGATACACTTTTGGCAGGAATTACCAGAGCTGGCTTATGGTCTTTACCTTTGATTCTTAAAGGTGATACACCAGAAAGAGAGCAAATGATTACATTGTACCGAGGAGTATCAGTCGAAGCAAAAGGAGCTATGTATTTTTATGCATCACAAGGGGTTGCTATTCCAAGAGGGTTTGAACAAGTTGCTACAACTTGGGGGCCACATCATGATATGGAGGCTCATGCAGGATCAGATAATTTTAGCATTTGGACAAGTTGGACCACTAGCAAAGATCTAGCTTATGACTTCGCTACAGGAAATGCATTTTATGAAGAAGGAAACAAAATACCTGGAATCATTTTAACAAAACAATTTAGGGCTTCTGAAGTGGTGCCTAATCCTCATACATTAGGAGAAAACGAATGGCTTATTCCTGGAGTCGTTTATGGGGCTAAAATAGAATACGTTTCACCTCAAAAACGGATAGGAAAATAAACATTAACAAATCTAATAATATTATGAATGATTTAATTTATAAGAAAATATATGAATATGATCTAAAATTAAAAGATTTTGAAATTTCTTATTCAAATCGTCCTTTACCATTAGAGGATTTAATTGTTTCTTATAAAGGAAGAAATAAAATGGCTAAGGACAAAACCATAAAAGAATTAACATCTAAAGTTTTAATTAATCTTCTATTACTTAAGAAAAAATCTATTAAATATGTAAAAT
>NZ_VTSX01000065.1 GCF_008329705.1 Chryseobacterium sp. SN22
TCGAGCCTTCAACAACGGACGACAGAAAAGTATGGACAACCGATGATATCAAAGACGAAAATGCCTTGAAGGGTTTTCACAATATCACTTTAACATTGAAAAAAGCCGACCCGACGATTAAGGTTTTGACTGATATTTTCGGATATGATCTGCAGAAACAGGAAGGTGAAAGGTACCGTTTATCAACTGATGCCATTGAAACGGCTAATCTTGTTGATATCATCGAGAACGATAAAATCCAAACAGGCAGAAATGCAGCAGGAACCAATCACCACGTGGCTTTCAGAGTAAAGGATGACCGGGTTTTAATGGAATTCCGTGAAAAAGTAAGGTCTGCAGGTCTGAATATCACTCCGAAAATAG
>NZ_VTSX01000066.1 GCF_008329705.1 Chryseobacterium sp. SN22
AAAACCCTCTTTTCCCTTGTGACGCTTAGCCTCTGCCTTAAGCTTAACTTTTACCTGATCTTATCCGAATCTCCCTTTCAACCTTTGTCCGGCTTTATTCCCAGTGCTCTCTTTTAAATTTTTCCTCAATGTGGATAAGTGTAATTTTCCTCTTAACCGCTGTCCTGTTAGTGGTTTACCTTCCTTATTTTCCCACAAAGGATAATTTATATGAATATTATGTTAACAATATTTGGATTGTAAGGGTAAGAGTTTCTATCTTTGCCCCACTGAAAAACGAAAGGGATTCGGTAGCGCAGAAGAGCTTTTA
>NZ_VTSX01000008.1 GCF_008329705.1 Chryseobacterium sp. SN22
AAAAATATTAAAAATGATATAAAATACCATGGGTTTAGTTAAAAAAATGTGGTGTCAATATGGTTATTTAGCAAATTTTTAATGCATATAGTCAGGATATTTCAAAGAATTTAATTTACGATAGAATAATAGTAAAGTTTCATGAAGATAAAGCTGATAATACATCTTTATTAATCAAGTCCGGTTCTTCTTTCGGTACGGAGGTGAAAAATACAAGCAATACACTTCTGAATATTCATGATTTCTTCAATAGATAAAATAGAATACTGTGGAATTGTACGGAATGAATCTTACCCCTACCTTTGCAATGCATGAAAAATACCCTCGCTTTATTCGACTTTTCGAAAAAAATCAATTACAAAAATGAGTTGCTGGCAGGTCTCACTGTTGCCATGACCATGATTCCCGAATCGCTTTCCTTTGCTATCCTTGCAGGACTTTCTCCTCTGACGGGTTTATACGCAGCCTTTATGATGGGGCTCGTGACTGCTGTTTTCGGCGGACGCCCCGGAATGGTATCCGGAGGGGCCGGAGCTACCATTGTTGTCCTGATCGCTTTGATCAAAAGCCATGGCATAGACTACCTTTTTGCTACCGTTATACTGGCCGGGATCCTCCAGATGCTGGTCGGGATCTTCAAATGGGGAAAATTTGTCCGGCTTATTCCTCAGCCCGTTATGTACGGCTTTCTGAATGGTCTGGCCGTTATCATTTTCATGGCCCAGGTTGAGCAGTTTAAAATCACCGGTGCTGATGGCATCACAAGCTGGATGCAGGGTACACCTTTATACATCATGTCCGGACTTGTCGTTTTGACCATTGCTATCGTTTACCTTTTTCCTAAAATTACCAAAGCGGTTCCGGCTTCTTTGGTTGCTATTGTATTTATTTTTGCCGTCGTTGCCGGGTTTAATATCAATACCAAAACCGTAGCCGATATCGCCAGTATCAGCGGCAGTTTGCCCCGTTTTCATCTTCCGGGAATTCCTTTTTCCCTGGAAACCCTGCAGATTATCTTTCCGTATGCCCTGATTATGGCCGGTGTCGGACTGATCGAATCACTCTTAACCTTATCGATGGTGGATGAAATTACCAATTCTAAAGGAAATGCAAATAAAGAATCGGTTGCGCAGGGACTTGCCAATATCACCAACGGATTCTTCGGCGGGATGGGCGGCTGCGCCATGGTAGCCCAAACCCTGGTGAATTTAAATGCCGGTTCCAGGGCCCGGCTTTCCGGAATTATTGCTTCCGTTACCATCTTAATTATTATTCTGGTCGGAGCCCCGTTTATCGAAAAAATCCCGATGGCTGCATTGGTCGGAGTTATGATGATGGTGGCGATCAGTACCTTTCAATGGGTTTCCATCAGCATTATCAATAAAATGCCGAAATCCGATATTTTTGTGGGAATAACGGTCGCATTGGTTACGATTGTTTTACATAATCTGGCCTTGGCCGTTTTGGTAGGGGTGGTAATTTCTGCGCTCGTTTTTGCCTGGGATAACGCCAAAAGAATCCGTGCCCGGAAACATACCGATGAAAACGGAACTAAATATTACGAAATTTTCGGACCGGTGTTCTTCGGTTCGGTGACTGCTTTTACCGATAAATTTGATCCAGTGAATGATCCTGAACAGACTGTGATCGATTTCAGAGAAAGCCGCATTGTGGATATGAGTGCCATCGATGCCCTGGATAAATTATCGAAAAGGTACGCCCAGCACAACAAAAAGCTGCATCTGAAACACCTCAGCGAAGACTGCCGGAAGATGCTCAAGAACGCCGAAGCCGTTATCGAGGTGAATATACAGGAAGACCCGACATATAAGGTAATGCCGGAGAAGTAGGATGCTGGAAGTTTACCACTGCGTCGCGAATTCCATCAATAGAAGTGGACTTTAGTCTGCTTTCTGATGTAAATAGGTGTCAATACATAAAATCCATGGGAAAATTTACAAATCACGATTTACCATTGATCCCTATAACGCCAACAAGGACCGCAAAATAAATTTTACAGCCCTTGTCTTTTAGGTGATTAAAGTATTGATCATAAAATCAGGCACCAAAGCATAGTGCGATAATTTCATGCTGATCGAAGCCCTTCCGCTCGTTAACGTCCTCAGATCGGAAATATATCCGAAAGTGGAAGCCAGAGGAACTTCAGCGATGAAGATCTTTCTTCCTGATTTTTCATCAATCGAAGTAATCATTCCCCTTCGTTTATTGATATCCGCCGTTACAACCCCGGTATATTCCTCAATGGTCTGGATTTCCACCTGCATGACCGGCTCCATTAATTTCGGTTTGCAGGTTTTTCCAATGGTTCTGAAACCATCTCTGGCAGCGACTTCAAAATCCTGGGCATGGGAATCATTACTATGTGCTGAACCATCCAGAAGCACAACCTTCATGCTTTCCAGCGGATTGCCGCCAATCGGTCCGCCTTCCATGGCTTCCCGAAATCCTTTTTCCACAGAAGGGATAAATTCACCCGGAACAGCTCCACCCTTAATCTGATTGATGAATTCCATTCCGGGTTCATGGTCTTCCCGCGGTCCGATCTCAAAGGTGATATCAGCAAACTGTCCGCTTCCGCCATTCTGCTTGGACAGTTTTTCCCGGTGTCTTACGGTTTGGGTTAAAATTTCCCGATAAGAAACCTTCGGTTTTCCCTGGTTGATTTCGATCCCGTGATTCAGGCGGATTTTTTCCAGTGTTACTTCCAAATGCAACTCTCCAAGACCGCTCAGCAAAGTTTCCCCGGTCTGCCGGTCCCTTTCCACAACTAAAGAAGGATCTTCCTCCTGGATTTTCGCCAGCACAAGGCTGAACGATTTTTCATCGGCGTTGGTTTTCGGTTCAATCGAAACGCGGATCACCGGAGCAGGAATCGTAATCGATTCAAGCAGGACGGCATGTTCGGGAGAAGACAGGGAATCTCCTGTTTTCGCATCTTTAATACCTGTTAAGGCCACAATATCGCCGGCGTTCCCTTTTTCTACGGGTAAAGTTTTGTCTGACTGCATCTGAAGAATCCTTGAAATCCGGAAGCTTTCGCCGGTTCTTACATTCTGTACTGTGTCGCCGGGTTGGATGCTTCCTGAATAAATTCTCAGCATCGCCAGTTTTCCCATATGCTTATCAATAACTACCTTGAAGACCAGTCCGGAAAAAGTTTCATCTTCAGTTCTTTTCAACTCCATGGTATCTCCTGTTCCGGCATCTTTCGCTTTTACTGCAGGCATCTGGTCCGGAGACGGAAGATAAGCAACAATCGCATCGAGTAATGGCTGAACCCCCTTGTTTTTAAAAGCAGAGCCGCAAAGGACGGGAACCAGTCTGCCCAGCTGGCAGGCCTTTTTAATCATGTCAAAAATTATTTCTTCAGTGGTTTCTTTTTCTGTATCGAAGAAAACATCGAAGAACATTTCATCAGATTCGGCCAGGGTTTCCATTAATTTTAATCTGTATTCGCCCGTTTCTGCCTGATAGTCTTCAGGAATCTCTTTTTCCTGAATGGTCTCTCCATATTCATCGGTCCAGTAAAGAGCCTTTTGGGTAATCAGATCGATAACGCCTTCAAAACGGTCTTCTGAACCTATCGGGATTTGCAGAGCGAGAGGAACAGCATTCAGCTTAGTCCTTATTTCATTCAGTACGGCAAAGAAATCGGCACCGACCCTGTCCATTTTATTGATAAAGCAGATTTTAGAAATGCCATGTTTTTCTGCCTGGAACCAGACGTTTTCCGTTTGCGGCTGAACTCCCGAAGAAGCACAGAAGACAGCAACCACACTGTCCAATACCCGTAAAGAACGTTCTACCTCAACGGCAAAATCAATGTGTCCCGGTGTATCAATGAGGTTTATGTTAAAAAGATCATTTCCTTTTTCCATTGGGTTGAGATGGCTGCCGACGAAATCGTAATTCCGCGGTTTTTCTCCTGAATGTCTTTATCCATCGTCGTATTTCCTTCGTCTACGTTTCCGATTTTGTGAATCATTCCCGTGTAATAAAGCAATCGTTCCGTTAAGGTTGTTTTCCCTGCATCAACGTGTGCTATAATCCCTATATTTCGTGTGTTGTATTTCATTTTGTTGTTTTAAATGTTTGATTTTAAGGCTGCGTCATTAGCGGCTAAGCACAGGAATTCCCTGTTCTTGTCTGAAGGTCAGCAAGAATAAAATTCTGTTTTCCGGTAAATTTCAGGCAGCTTTCAGTAGATATGTGCTGAAAGTAGGGTAGCAAAAAGACCTATCTGAACAGACAGGCCTTCGTTATATTTTTTATAAAGGTCGATCGTTATTCAGATAAATATTCAGTGCTACCAAAGTACACTGCTCTGATAGGGTTGTTTAAAGTTATAATATTTATCATTGTTGTTGACATTGTTGATTGTTAACCGGTTGCGAAATTAGCGAAATTTTTAAAAAATCAAAAAAGAATTTTAAATTTTTTATAATGGCGGTATTATAAATGAAGTGAAAAGAAAAGCCGTCCCTGTAAAAGAGGACGGCGTAATGTATTGATAGTCAATATTATTATTTAATAAACTTTAACGTTTTCACCCCTCTGATTTCCATCAGATAAATTCCTTTGGAAAGAGCAGACCTATCAACTTTTTCTTTGTCCGAAACCTGTCCTTTTGATAAAAGCCTTTGTTGGCGTCGGTAATTGTGTAAATTTTTAAACCTTATTAGGCTATGAAGTTTAGTATAATCTTTAGCCGGATTCAGAATAATGCTGTATACGGCAACATAATGATCCCCTTGGACACCTGCCGTATAAACCGGGATGTTTAACCAGTCCGGATGCTCCCTGCTTATTGGTGACGTAAACAATTTTAGAAGTATCAGACCGGATCAGCCAGATAAAATGGAAAGAAGCGTTGGATCCGCTCATCATGGTAACCCCATCTGAAGTTCCAGTTCTGTTGATATGATATAAAGTATTGTTATTTAATTGATTAATGGTTTTGCTGAATGGATAAGCAGAATTTTTATTCCCGTAACGGTCGGTGGTAAGGTGGCGCCGTTTACCGCAAGAATATTGTTATCTCAGCTGGATTTCAACCAGGTAATCAATTCTGAAACACGAACATAAGCCGGTGTTGCGCATGGGAAATCATGTAAAAAGGAAAGGCTAACAGACAATTTTCTTAGATTATTTATTTTAACAATTCGAAAATAAGATAGGATAGAAATTCAGAACTTATGGTGTTTTTATGAGATTTACTTTGTTTTTAATGTATAAATTATAGCTAATAATTATTTAAAATGAATATATTTTGATAATTCATGTTATTCGATTTATGACAAGACATTTTAGGCTTACTGAATTTTTCTTAGGTAGGTATCTTAAATATTCTTAAAAAAAAACAGGATAAAGCAGAAAATTCTATCTTTGGAGAGAATTGTAATCATTCGTTAAAACTAATGATGAAAAAGCATGAACCCATTGATCTTTTTCAGGAAAGCTAAATGAATTTTAACTTGTAACATTTTGAAAACAGATATAGACATCCGCAGTCACTCCCATTTTTCTTTTGATCTGTGGCTTACCCTAATAAAATCTCACCCTGAATTCAAAGCAAAAAGAGTGGAACTGTTTGCATCGTTTTTCGAGGTGGATAAGCCGCTTGATGAGGTAGCGAAAGCCGTAAAATACTATGACGATCTCTGCAATACCATTAATGAAGTCATTGGCGGGAATGTGGATACCTTTGAAATTTACCTATTGATTTTAAATGTGCTTGATGTAGATCTAAAAACGATCTGTAAAGATCAGCTGAATGGATTTTATCAGAAAAGCGAAGACTTATTCCTCGAATACAGGCCTGTGGTAATTTTTGAAAGCTTACGTCAGTTTTTTGATGAAATTAAAAATCAGGGAAAAACCATCAGCATCCTGAGCAATACGGGATTTATCAAAGGAAAAACCATGAGGAAGTTCCTGATCAGTGAAAACCTTGACCAATACATCGATTTCCATATCTACTCCGATGAGATCAACTGTTCCAAACCGGATCCGAAGATCTTTCAGGAAGTGAAAAACCTCATTAAAAATCCTGAACTGGACTTAAAGCAGGTTCTCCACATCGGCGATAATCCGATAGCCGACTATAAAGGCGCGAAAGATTTCGGTTTCAATGCACACCTGCTTACCCACAAAATATAATTATGAACAAAAGATACAGTTTACACCACATTCATTCGGCGGATGAATTTACTTTTTCGCCTGAGGAATACAGCTTTTTCAAGTATGGCGACACCTTCTACGCCGAGAAATTTGCAAAAGAGCTGTTTAAAGGATTTATTTCCGGACATGAATCTGTTTTAAATACGGATAAAGACATTGTGGTGCTGCCAAGCCCATACATGGCCATTCCTACCGCTTCCAATTTCCTCTGCTTTTACTTTAAAAAGCATCTGGATTTTTATCTGTTTCAGAAAGGAAAAAGATCAAGCATCCTCTCCAAAATCAACAGGAACCATACCTATACGACGGATTATGGGAACCTGAGTTTCGAAGACCGCAAAAATTTAATTGCCAACGATACTTATTATCTGGATAAGGATTTTCTTCGGGGAAAACTTTGTATTTTTATAGATGATATTAAAATTACCGGAAGCCACGAGTTTACCGTGAACAAGATTCTGGATGAATACAAGGTGGAAGCCGATTTTTTATTCATGTATTATGCGGAGCTGATGAATTTTGACCTGGATCCTAAAATTGAAAACTATTTCAATTATTTTGCAGTAAAAAATGCAGAGCATATTGCAGAAGTAATGGCAAAACCGGGTTTTCAGTTCAATACCAGGATCGTAAAATATATTTTAGGCCTGGATTCAGGTAATTTTGAGTATCTTACGTCTAAAGTAAAAAAAGAGCAGATGGATCAGCTGTTAGAGCTGGCCATCAGCAACAATTATCATTTAATAAAAGAATACGAAAACAATATAAACACTTTAACACAAACCGAATTATATTATGGCTATTAACTTACAGAAAGGACAGAGAGAAAATATAAATGCACCGAAATTCACCGTAGGTTTAGGATGGGACACTAATAATACATCAACGGGAACGGCTTTTGACCTGGATGCCTCTTTATTCTTATTAGGCGAAAACAAAAAGCTGGTTTCCGATAACCACTTTATCTTTTACAACAACCTGGAATCTCCGGATAAAGCCGTGATCCACTCGGGAGATAACCTGACGGGAGACGGAAACGGGGATGATGAGCAGATCCAGATCGACCTGACTAAAATTGATCCTGCCGTAAAAGAAATCACCGTTGTGGTGACAATCCATGAGGCCGATTCCAGGAGACAGAACTTCGGGCAGGTAAGAAACTCATTTATCCGCATTTTCAATACGGAAACGAACGAAGAAATTTTAAAATACGAACTGGATGAAGACTTCTCCATTGAAACCGCAGTGGAATTCGGAAGGATCTACAATAGAAACGGCGAGTGGAAGTTTGAAGCCGTAGGCTCCGGACAGCGGGAAGGCCTTGAAAAATTTGTAGCAATCTATCAATAATTTACCATGGACAATCAGGAAAATCAACCTATAGATCCGCTTGGATCCATTGAGCCTTTAAAAACGTTTGAACCTACGCCGATGGCACCGCCGCCAAACATGGCGGCACCCAGTACGCCGCCGGCTCCCCTTGTAGACCGTGACGGAAACGTAAACCTTACCCAGCTGAAATCGGAAGAGCGTCAGAAATATGAAACCCTGGCGGATTCTATCGACGAAACCAATCCGGGATCCATTGTAAATTTCGGAGCGGATCTTCAGAGGACGCTTTCCAACCAGAGTGACAGCTTCTTAGGAAATGTAAGAAGATCCAATTCCGGAGAAGTAGGGGAGCTGATCAATAATTTATTGGTCGAGCTGAACTATGTGGATGTTGAAGAATTAAACCAGAATAAATTCAAAAGCTTTTTAAGCAAGCTGCCTTTCATGAAAAGTGTGATGACGCAGATCGAGAATTTATTTGCCAAATACGATAAGATCATCAACAACATCGATCAGATTGCCTATAAAGTAAATGCAGGAATCATTACTTCTACAAAGGATAATGCTGTTCTGCAGACGATTTTCGAAAGCAATGTGAATGCCATCAAACAGATTGAGGAGCTTGTGATCATCGGAAACCTGAGAATGGAAAAGGCCGGTGCGGAACTGGCCCATATGGAAGCCCGCCCACAGGAGTTTCAGGATTATCAGATTGCTGACAAAAGGGATTTTATTGCAAGACTGGACCGGAGACTGGCTGACCTGAAAGTGGTTCGCCTGATCATGATGCAGTCCCTTCCGCAAATCAGACTGGTTCAGAACAACAACGTTTCGATTGCTGAAAAAGCACAGACGATCCTTACGACAACACTGCCGCTCTGGAAAAACCAGCTTTCATTGGCAGTGGCGATGTACAGGCAGCAGCAAAGCATCGAGATCCAGCAGAAAGTTTCAGCAACTACCGAAGAAATCCTGAGGAAAAATGCTGAACGTCTGGGGCAGAACTCCGTGAATGTGGCAAGGGCCAACGAGCAGACCATCGTTTCAGTAGATGTTTTGAGAGAAACAACGTCGAAACTGATCAATACGCTGAATGAAGTAAAACAGATCCAGAAGCAGGGGGCGGAAGGACGAAGAAAGCTGGATCAGGATCTGATGACCCTGGAGCACGAACTGAAAGCCAACGTAAGAGGATAATCGCAGCAGCAAGGTGAATGAAGATGCCGTAAATATCATGTCCCAAAGCAAGAGAAGATTAACGAAACTTAAGCTTCTTGCGAATTTTTTTGAAAATGTCGATATCATTTCCATTTACATCAAGACGGATATTATCCACAATCTTTTTCAGGAAAACAAGGGGCTGGATTACAGTAAACTGGAACTTTTTCACCTGCAGTTCACCGACAGCCTTATTGAGCTTTTAACAAAGATCAAAAGGCAGAAGGAAAATGATATGCTGGCAGTGATCAACGAGATGGAGGTCAACAGTAAATACATCTCCGAATTTGAGGAAAAACGGGCAGACGGTTTTGAGACCGACCGGAAAATGTACAGCGGTATTTTTTCAAGTCACCTTAAAAACCTATACACCGATCTTACGGAAAATAAATTCCGCCTAAACTGGGACCATGTGCTGTATTTTTATAAAAAGTATGCCGCTGAGTTTTACAGATCGGATGTTGATGAAGAACTGCTGAAATCGGGAAGCTTTCCGGCTTATCAGTATCAGGAATATCAGATTGAACGAAAACTGCTGGGACGGCTTAATATTCAGAACTTTAAAGTCCGTTTTGTATGTGGCTATGCAATTTCCGGTAATGAATATGAGCTTTTCAAGATTTTTCAGTCTGAAGATTATTTTATTTTTGATGTGGAAAGCCGGAAAATGTATCTGGTAGATCCCAAAAAACTGGAAAAGCTGGATACTACGCCCAATGAATCAAACCAGGGGACCATCATTCATCAGCTTAAAAGAAAAAACGAGCAGCTGGAAGAAACGATGAACGAAAAGAAAAAAATACTGCCGGAGCAGGTGGTGAACGTGTTGAAAGATTATATCAGAAATCTGGAAAATACCGATATCATGAGCAAGATGTTCGACATCAATGAAGAAACCAATATTCTCCGAGCGATGCTGAATTTAAATTTAAATAACAATTAAAGCGAAGATCAGATGATGCTTTGCAAAAAACAAATTAACAAACTAAACATAAAAAGATGGCTATTAACTTACAAAAAGGTCAGAGAATAAACCTTACCAAGGAAAACGGGACCACGCTTTCACAGGCTTGTGTGGGAATCAACTGGGGGGCAATCGAGAAAAAAGGATTTTTCGGCGGCGTTACCAGAGAGGCGGTGGACCTGGACGGAAGCTGTATTTTATATGATACTAACAAAAACGCTACTGAAATCATTTATTTCGGGAACCTGAAGTCTAAAAACGGAGCGGTAAGACACAGCGGGGACGACTTAACCGGTGACGTAAACGGAAATGACGGACTGGATAATGAAGTGATTACTGTAGATTTCAGTAATTTGGATTCTAATGTAGAACATGTGGCATTGGTGCTGAACAGCTACAAAGGCCAGGATTTCGGTACCATTCCTTTTGCTTCCATCAGGATTTATGAAGGTACGCCAACCAACGTAAGGGAAGTTTTCGCGAAATATGATATTGCAAACGACGCTTCTTTCAAAGGCCATGTCGCCATGGTAATGGGTGTTTTCTACAAAAGAAACGGAGAATGGAAATTCAACGCAATCGGAGATCCGACAGCCGACCGAAAACTGCAGGAAACGATAGAAACGGTAAAGCAGAAATATTT
The DNA here is from genome assembly GCF_008329705.1 of Chryseobacterium sp. SN22. Lineage (GTDB taxonomy): Bacteria > Bacteroidota > Bacteroidia > Flavobacteriales > Weeksellaceae > Chryseobacterium. Next base: position 10,359 of record NZ_VTSX01000008.1, read on the forward strand.
GTAGAAGAAAATATAAGAATCAGCTTAGCTAAAACCTATGCTGAATCCATTGGCTTTAATATCATTTAAAATGGCAATATCTGTTTTCATGCAGCTATTGCTTTTATCATATAACAACATAGAGTAAAAAGTGGGACAAAATACTAGCATTTTGGATCTTCATCCCGGTCTGGTTTGGGGATTCGCGGTAACGGTGGTTATCATGTTGCTCCTTGACTTAGGGGTTTTCAACAAAAAAAGTCATGAGGTTTCTTCTAAAGAAGCCACAATCTGGTCAGTTGTATGGATCTCGCTGTCCATGCTGTTTTCCGGTGTTGTTTACTGGGTATACAACTCAGATCTGGGACCCGGCAGCCATGAAGTGGCTGTAGAGAAATTCACGCAATACCAGGCAGCGTACTGGATTGAAAAAGCGCTTTCGGTGGACAACCTGTTCGTTTTTATCCTGGTTTTCGGATTTTTTAAGGTTCCGAAATACCTGCATCACAAGGTGCTGTTCTGGGGGATTATCGGAGCATTGATCTTCAGGGCCGTTTTCATCTTTGCAGGCGTAGGCCTGATTAATCTTACCTATCTGCCGGAAATGAATATTTTCGGCCATCCGGTAAAAATAAATATTGTCATGGCTCTATTCGGGCTTTTTCTTGTCTATGCGGGAATCAAATCCTGGGGTGGCGGTGATGATGACGAAGATGAAGACTACAGCAATACTGCAGGAGCCCGGCTCATCAAAAGATTCTGGAAAGTTTCCGATAACTATGTCGGCGATAAATTCTTTACCATTCAGAACGGGGTGAAAATGGCCACACCGCTATTGGTGGTCGTAGCCGTTATCGAATTTACCGATGTGCTTTTCGCGGTAGATTCCATTCCGGCGATCTTTGCTATTTCCAATGATCCGTTTATCCTGTATACCTCGAATATTTTCGCGATTCTGGGATTAAGGTCTTTGTATTTCCTGCTGGCCAATTTCATCCATATGTTCAGCAAGCTGCCTTATGGTCTGGCCGTTATTCTGACGTTCATCGGGATAAAAATGCTGATTGCTCCGTGGATCCATATTCCCTCGCCGGTATCCTTGGGAATCGTAGGCGGGGTTCTGGTGATCTCGGTTATTCTGTCACTCATCTTTCCCGATAAAAAGGAAGAAAAAGAAAAACTCGAAGACTAATTTATTTGATCGATAAAACAAAAAGGCTTTACTCTGCGTAAAGCCTTTTCGTTTTAAAAAATAAATAGTGAATTGTCAATTCCTGTGGGTGAATCCGCTGCGCTTGTCAATTTTAATCTGTGCTTCTGACGGTTGTTGGGATGTGCTAAGACGAAAGGGAATTGCACAATCATTCCGCTAATACTAATATTTGAATATTTATGCTTTACAAAATCAACAGTTTTCAATTTTATCAGAGATAAAATCCCTGCGTCTTAAAACATTCCGTATTTCAAAAGATTTTGCCTGAGCGTTTTTCCAACATGACTGTAGGTAAATTCACCCTGACTATTCACTTGCGAAGCAAAATTCACTATTTACTTGTTATACTTCAACAGCTTATTGATCTTCAATCTGGTCTGCATGGAAATTTTATAGGCGTCTTCTCTCAGTTTCTGTAATTTTCCGACCGGCTGGAAGAAGATCTTGCTCTCGAAGGGGTTGAACGAAAGCATTTCATTTTCGCAGGCATACGGATCCAGAAGACAGCCTTGATCAATTTTTATTTCTCCGATTTTAATAAAAGGGGAGTTTTTCCATTCCACATTAAGCTGGTTAATGGGCTGGTCCTTCAAGTTATAACAAAGCTGGATCATGATATCAGCCGTAAAATTTTCTGTGTTTAAATAACTTTCCAGGGCATCTTTTACTTTCAGCCGTCTTCCGAAATTTTTAGGGACGGATCGTGGCTTCAGCTTAATTTTCATCATGTAATCGCCCAGGCGGTATACGCCCACCGAATGATAGTCGAAAGAAAGGAAAAAATCATTCCGCTTTCTCCAGAGCTTGAAAATATTCTTTACAAATGAGCCCGTAAACGTGGATGGAATTACCTTAATGATCTGCAGCATTAAAGAAAAGGAACTCCATTTCTTAATGAAAAAACGATTCACCGAAGTGAACAGTTTCAGAAAAGTACTTACGGCATTAATAGGGAACAACGGAAAATTTACCAGTGGAAAATTTGCCATCAGTACGCCATTTTCGTCTTTTACTTTTACAGCAAAACCATAAGCCGGAATATCCTTTTTACCTCTGATAATTTTCGGATGAGCATTAGAGAAACGGATGGTAAGATCGTATTTTTCTTTATCGAAAAAAGGCTGTAATTCTTCCGGAAGATCACGCTCAATAATGAATACTCCTTTTGTTACGGCATAGGTTTTGGCGTGAGCGTTCCGGGTGGCATAATCAACATCACTCACAGAAGATGACTGTTCTACAAAATCAGCAATGCTTTTTTTGTTGATTTCGAGAAGTTCCTGTTCCTCATCAGTCAGCTTATCAAAACTCTTATTATATTTTAATGGACTCGGCATTTAGTTTTTAAGTCCAATTATAACGCCAACTTTCCGTAAACATGTTAATACAGTGTTAAACATATCTGAAATTTCCGAACTTAAGAATCGAACTTTGATTTTCAGACAGTTGGAATGCTAGGAATACAATTTTAAATAATCCTTATGATAATGGTACTGAGAAACTTCCATTCTTCAGCTTCCGTTAATCCCGCCTTAAAATCCTATCTTTGTAAAAAATTTAATTATGGGCGTAGCAGATATGTTATTCAAACGTAAAAAAGAGCAGGCAGAAAAGAACCTGAAAGACGGTCAGGAATATATGGCAGAATACGGCAAGAAGGAAAGTGTTGTTGAACTGCCAAGCGGACTGCAGTATGAGATTATTACCGAAGGCGACGGGCCGAAACCTGGGCCTAGGTCAACGGTAAAATGCCATTACCACGGAACAACCATTACCGGGAAAGTGTTTGACAGCTCCGTGAAAAGAGGAACGCCGGCTTCATTTCCTTTAAATAAAGTAATCAAAGGATGGACGGAAGCACTTCAGCTGATGCCGGTGGGCAGCAAGTGGAGACTGATTATTCCGCCGCACCTGGCGTATGGCGACCAGCAGATCAGTAAGGAAATCGGCCCGAATTCTACCCTTGTTTTTGAGGTGGAATTGCTTGATATCAAATAGATTATCTAAAGATAGCTTAAAAAATTTATCCGGGCTCCGGGTAAATTTTTTATTTATGTATATTCGTAGCCGGCTTTAGCAGAAGAATTTCATTTAAACATAAGACCAAAGTCCGTTCTTTAAAGATGAAGGTAGCTGCTTCGGCACAGATGAATTCTTTGCTAAGTTAAAGAAATAAAAAATGAAAAAACTGCTTTATTTTTTACCGGCAGTCTGCCTGTTGGCCTCCTGTGTTTCAAAGAAAAACCAGGCCATTAAGCAGAATATCCTTACGCTTAGGGACAGCTATTGCAAAGCCCCTTTTAAATACAATTACGGCAATAAATTACCCTCCTGTAATTCGGATTCCGTTATAGCGGCCAATAAAGATCTCAAAGGGATTTTCTCTGATCAAAGCATCCTGATCCTCAATGCGCTGGATAACCTTGATGAAGTACATCAAATCATAAAACTTAAAAAAGATTCTTCCCTACAGTCGCAGGTAAAAGTATTGCAGCTGAAAACCAGGATCAACAGCAAAATAACGATTGCACTGACGGAACTGGATGCCGTAGCTGCAGAATTCGATTGTGAAGGGGAGCGGGTGGCCCAGATCGGAAATTATGTGGATAACCTGAACGATTCCAGAAACAACAGGCTTATTCTTTACTCGATTGTAACGGGAGCCGCCGCATCAATTGCCGGAGGAATCGTGAAAAGCGAAGCATGGAGCAGTGCGATCGACATCGGCGGAGGAGGCTTGGGAGCCGGCTTCGGACTGGCGACCCTTAATCCCAAAGGCCGGAAGGTAGAATTTATCCATCAGAGAAACCTGCTGAGAGATATCTGGAAAGAAAGACTCGAATCCCCGAACTTCCCGCCGTTTATCTGGTACATGTATACCGAAAAAAGATTTTCGAACCGGGAAAAGCACTCTATTATTTCCAGTATGAAAGAACGTTGGCTGCATTATCAGTTTGATGATGATAAGCAGGAGGCGGATCAGTCGGTGATTTTCAGCGATGGAGGCTTTTACCGGTCGCAGGATCTTCACAACCGTGCGGCTATGCTCAATCAGATGCAGTCGGCTACAAGGACGATCAACCAGAATATCAATTACCTGCTGCTGGATCTGGATAAATTGATTTTATAATCCTGAAATTGTAAATTTGTGTCAGCTTGATATTTATGTCGGAATTAAAAAAAATAAGAGAACTGAGGAATCTTACTCAGGAAGAGGTGGCTGAAAGATCAGGGCTTTCCGTAAGAACTATTCAACGGATCGAAGCCGGTGTGCAGCCTAAAGGATATACTTTAAAGACACTCGCTCTGAGCCTGGATGTTCCTGAAAGCGATTTGCGGATTCCTGAAATACAATTCCGGAAAGAGATTGAAGTTGAAGAAATTCCTGAAATGCCGGAAAAAGAAAAATCCGTTAATTTCACTTTGGTTAAGCTCATCAATCTTTCTTCACTTCCTTTTGCGTGGTTTCCGGTAGCTAATGTGCTTCCGCCCTTATTGATCATGCTTTTTACAAAAGAGAAATCTCAGATCGTCAGACAGATCATTTCCCTTCAGATATTTTTAACAATTGTTTCTCCTGTTATTTTTATAATAACTGCGCTTTTCAAGCCGGGACATTCTGCTGTTTTAGCGGTTATGGTTATGCTGGTATTGATAAATATGTACGTCATCCTGAGAAACGCTTACGAAATAGATCGAAAGGGGAAGCTTTATTATAAATTGAATTTCAGTATTTTATAAACATGTCGTGCTATTGTCGGGTTTTTGTCGTGCTTTGTTTTTGAGGGAGATTCAACAATTCCGAATCTTTGTCAAAAAATTTAAGCAATGGCAAACAGATTCTTCCCATACGTGATGACTTTTTTATTTTTCTCGGTGAATACAGATGCTCAGAGCGATAAAAATTCAGACTTATTTTTAGAATTGAAAAAACAGGACAGTCTGTTTTTCGAAAGAGGTTTCAACAGCTGCGATATGGCATACCTTGAAAAGTTTATGGATAACGATCTGAAATTTTATCATGATAAAGGCGGCTTCCAGGATAAGAAATTGTTTTTGGAAAGAACCCGCGAAAATATCTGTTCCGATCCTCTTAAAAAGCCGATCCGCAAAGTTGTTCCTGGGAGCCTTGAAGTTTTTCCTCTGTACAGCAATGGGGATCTGTATGGTGCAATACAGTCCGGAGAACATCAGTTTTACATGCGCGAACCTTATAAAAAAGATGTTTTAAGCGGCAGGGCAAAATTTACAACAGTCTGGACGAAGAAAAACGGAAGCTGGATCATGAGCGATGTATTAAGTTATGATCACGGAGGTCCTAGCCATACTCTAATCGCAGATCCTGTTGAACAGCTACTGAAAGACAACGATATTCCGACGTTAGGGTTAGGCGTTATCGAAAACGGAAAATTAACCCAGATAAAAGTGTATGGAACCCTTGACGGGAAAACGACAGCCCCTTACAACAGTCTTTTTAATGTAGCTTCCCTTACCAAACCGGTAACTGCACTCACCGTTTTACGTCTGGTAAGCCTGGGAAAATGGAACCTTGACGAACCGCTGGACAAATACTGGACCGATCCCGATATTGTAAAAGATCCAAGACACAAAAAATTGACAACCAGAATAATTTTGAGCCATCAGACCGGTTTTCCGAACTGGAGATGGCAGAAGCCGGACCATCGGCTAAGCTTCGAGTTTGATCCCGGATCGAAATACCAGTATTCCGGCGAAGGCTATGAATATCTGCGCAAGGCTGTGGAAAATAAATTCCATAAAAACCTAGAAGAATTAGCGAAAGAAATGATTTTTCAGCCTGTAGGCATGTATGATACAAGCTATATCTGGAATGAGAAAAAAGATGCGGAAAGAATCGTTACCGGTTATGACAATGACGGCAAACCTTATGATATCGTGAAAAATAACCGGCCGAACGCCGCGGATGATCTCATTACCTCTATAGAAGATTACAGCCGGTTTCTGATCGCCGTGATGAATAACAGCCTGTTGTCAAAAGAAATATTTAAGGAAATGAAAACCGGACAGGTTAAAACAAAAAAAGACAAGTATTTCGGACTAGGCTTTGAAATATATGAGCTGGGAAACGGAGAAACAGCCCTTTCGCACGGTGGTACGGATAAAGGAGTAAATACTCTGGTGGTCATGCTGCCGGAAACAAAGCAGGGGCTGGTAATTTTTACCAATGTGGATCACGGATACCAACTGTATGAACCGCTGATTGATCAGTATCTGGGTGAAGCAGGAAAAAAAATGGTAAAAATAGAAACTGAATAATTTTAATGTAATAAAATTTGTTACATTAAAATTATTGTTTACCTTTGTCCTGTAATTATCATGAACAATACAAGATTTGCCACCGCAATACATATCATGACCCTACTGGCGGAAAGTCCGCAGGATTGGCTTACTTCCGAGTGGATGGCGGGAAGCATTAGTATCAATCCTGTAATCGTCCGTAAGGAATTAAGCATATTGAGAGAAGCAGGATTAATTGTCAGCCGGCAGGGAAAAGAAGGAGGGAGCCAATTGGCCAGGAATGCAGAAGAAATCTGTATTTCCGAAATTTACCTGGCGGTAAAGAATACGGAAGTTCTGGGGAAAAAAAACAATAATCCGAATCCGGCCTGTCCGGTAGGAAAAGAGATCAACGATCATTTAAAAAGTTTATTTTCTGAAACCGATCAGCTGGTTTTAAACTTTTTGGGCACCAAATCCCTGAAAGAATTCTGTGATCAGTTCAGATAAAAATTTTTAATCATAAATGTAACAAAAATTATTACAATTTAATTTTAAATAAATTATTATGAAAAAAGTAGCCGTAATCGGAGCCACAGGATTTGTGGGAACACCATTAGTGAACGAACTAACCAACAGAGGGTATGAAGTTGAAGCGATTGTAAGGGATGCCTCAAAAGTCGGCCAGAACGAAAAAGTAACTGCAAAAAGCGTGGATGTAAATAATGTGGATGAACTGGCAGAAGCCTTAAAGGGAAATGATGCGGTCATTAATGCCTTTAATGCAGGATGGACCAACCCAAACCTGTATGATGATTTCCTTAACGGTTCGGTAAATATCGAAAAAGCAGTGGAAAAATCAGGTGTTAAGAGATTCATTACCGTAGGTGGAGCAGGAAGTCTCTACATCGATGGAAATCAGTTGGTAGACGGTCCTGATTTTCCTGCCGACATCAAACCGGGAGCAGCCGCAGCAAGAGATTATTTAAATAAAATCAAAGAAAACACAACATTGGACTGGACATTCTTCAGCCCGGCCATTGAAATGCATCAGGGAACAGCCGGTGTGAGAACAGGAAAATACAGAACGGCACTTGAAAATCCGGTATTTGATGAAAACGGCAGAAGCGTTCTTTCCGTAGAAGATGTAGCGGTGGTTCTGGCAGATGAACTTGAGCAGAACAACCACATCCGTGAGCGTTTTACAGCAGCGTATTAATCAATTCAATAAAAAGAATTGCAGCAGTCCAGTCCTGCTCATAATAAAATAGGATGCCCAAAAGCATCCTATTTATTTTTTATTATTTTACTAAAGCAAGAAGTCAACAGCCAATTGCTATCAGCCTGTTACAGATTCATAAACAACTTCGGATTGACCGGTGTATTGTTCTTGTGTACTTCATAATGAAGATGAGGTCCGGTAGAACGTCCCGAATTTCCGGATTTGGCAATTACCTGTCCTACTTTCACCTTATCATTTACCTTCGCTACCAATTGGGATAAATGCCCGTAAAGGGTAGCCAGTCCGTTTCCGTGGGAGACAATCACACAATTTCCGTAACCGCCCTTCTGTCCGGAGAAAATCACAGTGCCTGCAGCGGTCGCTATCACATCAGAACCGAAGGCAACGGCAATATCCAATCCTTTGTGAAACTGCATCTGATCGGCTTCGGCAGGAGGGTTGTTTTTCTCAGCCGGCTTATCGGTATTGGCAGCAACTGCTTTTGAAGAAGTATTGGCTGCCGCAGGAGCAGGGGTTGAAGATGCTGCTTTTGGAGTAACCATCACTTTAACTTCCCTTTTATTGCCGTAACTGTCCGTTACCTCAATGATTTTTTCCACGGGTTCAGCCTTAACTTCCGGAGCGGCAACGGCTACAGCAGCCGGTTTTGTACCATTACCGGTTTTTACAGCGGCAAAAACGGTTTTAAAAGGAATCGGGTTTTTCCGTATCCCGAAGTTGGATGAAATATAGCCTTCGGTCGGCATTCCCAGCGGAACCTGCAGCAGCTTGTTCTGAAGATTCATCAGATACTGGCTGTACCGGTTGGCCTGCTTGGCCAGATAAACGGAGTTTGAAATGCTGTCCTTGCTGAGAATCGTTACCTTTTCATTGGGAACATCTTTGGATTTCAGGAAAGAATTCAGTTCTGCTACGGTCTGATCCATCAAAGTGAGATCGGTCTTCATCTTCAGATAATCCACACTGTCTTTTTCAGTGTTTATCTTTACCAGGTTTACTTCATAGTTTCTGTTATCCTTTTCAGAATACAGCTTGGCAATGAAAATCCCTTGGGCAAAAACTACTAGTAAAAGGCCTCCCAGAAGCATATTTACGTTCTTTTTTCGGCTTAGAAATCTTTTCATTTTTCTTCTCTTAGTCAATTACAAAACGGTTTTAAGCCTGCAAATTTAATTAAAAATAAACTTTAAGGCATATTTTTAACAGAACTTTAGGCATATCGGTAATTAACGGCGTTTTAGCTATTTAATTGTTCGGAACTGTTAATTTAACATAAAATGGGTTTTATCATGTCCCTAAACATTTTTCTTCCATCTTTGTTTTAATATATTTGCAGTTCACATTTCTATTATGGCTAAAAAGAAAACCAATACAGAATCGAATTCTAAAAAGAGCAAAAATGACCTCCCGGTAGGGGTTGTCGGAAGCGGAAGTTTCGCTACGGCTATTGTGAAAATGCTGGTGGAAAACTGTAAAGTCGTGCACTGGTGTGTAAGAAACGAATATGTAAAAGGTGCCATCGAGCAGAGAGGCCATAATCCGACTTACCTTACGGCGGTGAATTTTAACCTTAAAAATTTAAAGCTGACAACGGATATCAATGAACTGGTTTCGGCCTGTGATGTAGTGGTGCTCGCGACCCCTTCCATTTATCTTTCTGATACCATGGAGAAAATGACATGTGACTGTACCAATAAAATCTTCGTTTCCGCTATTAAAGGAATTATTCCTAAGGTGAATGACGTTGTAGCACATTATCTTAGGGATGAATTCAAAATCGGTTTCCGGAACCAGGCGGTGATCGCAGGTCCTTGTCACGCAGAAGAAGTTGCAATGGAAAGACTTTCCTACCTTACCGTGGCTACAGTAGAAGAAGAGGTTTCTACAAAATTGGTAAATATTTTCAATTCGGATTTTATAAAAATGCATTCCAGCAAGGACCTTTTAGGGAATGAATACAGTGCCATCCTGAAAAATATTTTTGCGATCGGGGCCGGAATTGCCAGCGGTCTGGGATATGGGGACAACTTTACGGCCGTTTTCGTTTCCAATGCCATCCGTGAAATGGAAACTTTCCTGGAAGCTATCTATGAAGCACCGAGGGACGTAAATGAAAGTGCCTATCTTGGGGATTTGCTGGTAACTGCGTACTCGCTTTTCTCACGAAACAGAAATCTCGGAAACCTGATCGGAAAAGGCTATACCGTAAAATCTGCAATCCAGTCGATGAACATGGTGGCGGAAGGGTACTATGCCGCAGATTCCATTTACAAAACCTCAAAGGAAAAAGGATTGAAACTGCCGATCGTCGATACCATTTACAGCATTCTCTATGAAGGCAAAAACGCAGAAAAACAATTCAAAAAACTGACGGCCAAACTGGATTAAAGATTAAAACCATCTGAAGTGGAAAACTTTATCGATCTAATAATCCTCTAAGTTCAGAGGAGTAGTTTAAAAGCATCGTCGAAACCGGTAAGAGAGGGAGATCGAATATGAGTCCATCCTGAACTTTATAATATTTAAGTTCAAATTTAAATATTCAGAACCGATTAATCGTTCAATGGTTAGTTATCGATAATTTTAATTGGAATTGGTAGCATAATAAAAACTTATGTTTTGCTACCAAATGAGCTGTTAAAATTTCGCAAAATCATAGGGTTTATTAAAACTTTTCCCGAAATTTGATAGAAAATACAGTTTATGTCACAGCTTATCAGCAGAACACCCAAGCCTAAATACGATGTGGTTTTAATAGGAGGAGGCATCATGAGTGCTACCCTGGCCACTTTACTTCATGAATTTGATCCGGATCTTGAGATTGCCATTTTTGAAAGATTAGGCCGGTTTGCCAAAGAGAGCACCGCCGCCTGGAACAATGCAGGAACCGGCCACTCTGCGTTTTGTGAACTGAATTATACCCCTGAACAACCCGACGGCTCCATCGATATTTCCAAAGCGGAAAGTATTGCCGAGCAGTTTGAAATCTCCAAGCAGTTTTGGTCATACCTTGTTTCAAAAGAATACATCCGGGATCCGAAGGATTTCATCAATTCCTGTCCGCATATGAGTTTGGTTTTCGGGGAGAAAGACGCCGAATACCTGAAAAAGAGACACGATAAAATGTCTGAATCCGTTCTTTTCCAGGGAATGGAATTTACGACAGACCACGATAAGCTGAGGGAATGGATTCCTCTGGTAATGCAGAAAAGAAATCAGTCGGAAGTAATGGCCGCTACAAAAATGGATCTGGGGACCGATGTCAATTTCGGAACCCTGACCAGGAAAATGGGAAGGCATCTGGTGGAAGATTCCAATGTAGAAGTATTTCTGTACCATGAAGTAAAAGACATCGATCCGAGAGAAGACGGAACCTGGGAAATGAAAGTGAAAGACCGGATCAATAACCATAAGCAGGAGGTCGAAGCAGATTTTGTTTTCATCGGGGCCGGAGGGTATGCATTGCCCTTGCTGGACAGTTCGGACATCAAGGAGAGCGAAGGATACGGAGGTTTTCCGGTTTCCGGACAATGGCTGGTGAGCCATAACCAGGAACTGGTGGAAAAACACCAGGCCAAAGTATATACACAGGCTACTGTAGGAGCGCCGCCAATGTCGGTTCCTCACCTTGACCTTAGAATCATCGACGGTGAAAAGGCGTTATTGTTTGGGCCGTTTGCCGGTTTTTCAACCAAATTTTTAAAAGAAGGAAGTTACCTGGATCTGCCTGAAAGCGTGAATACCAAAAATTTACGGTCACTTTTCGGAGCATGGTGGCATAACATTCCTTTAACGAAATACCTGATTCAGCAGGTGGCCATGAACAAAGCCCAGCGCATACAACATTTGAGGGAATTTGTCAAAGATGCCAAAGAAGAAGACTGGGAACTGAAAGTGGCCGGGCAACGCGTTCAGGTCATCAAAAAAGATCAGAAAGACGGCGGTAAGCTGGAATTCGGAACCGAAGTCGTGGTCAACAAAAAAGGAACAATCGCTTCTTTATTGGGAGCGTCTCCCGGCGCCTCCACTGCCGTTTACGCCATGCTGAATGTTCTGGAAAAATGTTTCCCTGAAAAACTTCACGGCGAATGGAAAGAAAAGCTGCTTGAAATGGTACCGTCGTACGGACAGAAACTGGCCGGCAACCCTGAACTTACCCAGAAAGTAAGAAATTACTCCAAAGAAAAATTAGAACTTGAATATTAAATGTGAATGGTGAATGTTCAATTCTTTAATTCACAATTGAACATTTACCATTACCTGCTACTCATTACCTATTACTCATTTTATTAATGTCCGAAACCATTGTAAAACCCATTATTGTTAAAGAATTACTGGAATCCCTTCAGGCAAAAGTGGAAGAGGAGCAGCAGGTCATTGTGCATTGCTGTTTTCCCGCTTCGCCGTTTTTGGGCAATCTCATCAGGATCTGGCAGTCCACTTACCTTTTCGATAACAAGTCGGAACACCGGAGTGAGCTGATCCATGCGGAAAATATTACCATCTATCCCAACTGGACACCGGTTCCCTTTATGAGGGATTTCTGGTTTACACTGGTTTTTTCCGGCCTTCCGAAAGGCTGCAAAAGTTTTGACCTCAAAGAAGTTATTCCCGAAGAAGGCGGCTTCTTTGTTGAATCTATCAAAAGGAATTCTTCTGATATTTACCGGGTAAAAATTTCAGAATCTTATATTTAGTTCATATGAAAAAATACTTTTCCCTCTTCCTGCTCTTTCCTCTGTTATTTTTCTCACAAAGCCTATCCAAAGAAAAATCCGGAATAAAAAAGTTTCAGCAGGAACTGAATGCAGAATACCGGAATCCCAAAAAAACTCCTTTAAGGGACGATAATTTTACCCGTTTCAAAGCGCACCCTTTCTTTCCGGTCGACATGAAATACAGGATTACGGCACAATTCACAAAAACGGAAAATGCAGAACCTTTCGACCTGCCGACTTCTTCCGGAAAAACAAAAGTTTATAAGGAATACGGAAAAGCAAATTTTACACTGGATAGAAAACCATACACCCTGACTTTATATCAAAGCATGGACCTGATCAAACAGGAAAAATATAAAGATTACCTATTCCTGCCGTTCCGAGATGCCACAAATGGAAAAGAAACCTATGGTGGTGGAAAGTACATGGATTTAACCATTCCTGAAGGCAGTACCATCATTCTGGATTTTAATACATCCTACCACCCCTATTGTGCATATAACGCATATGACTACAATTGCCCGGTGGTACCGCAGGAAAACAGGCTGCCGGTTGAAATCCGGGCAGGCGTGATGTACGAAGATATTTATCATCATTAGAGATGATCAGGCTACAGTTTTTTAGAGAAGAAGATTTTTCCGGTGTTAATTATATGCTGGATGAAAATCAGCTGCTGTATACTTCCTCTGCGGCAAATGCCCTTAAGAGAATAGCAGACCGCAATACCGGATTCGAATTTCCAGTCACAGTGTTTGATGCCGAAATAGCTGTGGGATTTTTCACACTGGATTTCGGCGACGATAAATCGGAGCTTACCGATAATCCAGATTCAGTTTTATTAAGGTCCTTATCTATTAATCCGGAAATGCAGGGTAAAGGGATTGGAAAAGCTGCTATGGGCCGGGTAGATGACTTTGTGCGCGAAAATTTCAGAGACTGCCATGAAATTGTTCTTGCTGTTAATCAAAATAACATTTCTGCTTACGAACTTTATCTGAAAGTCGGTTATCGTTACGAAGGCAAAACCAGGATGGGCAGAAGCGGTCCGCAATATTTAATGTCTAAATGTATTTAAACACAAGCTCTGATAATAGGTGAATGGTCAATTTTGCTTCACAAGTAAATGGTCAATGGTAAATTGTATACGGTGGGTATTATTGGAATTCGCAAAGGCGCAAAAGGTTTTTTAATATTTCACGTGGAAAAGTCGTAAGATTTATCTTCGATAAATTTGTGGATTGCTCAGGATCGTTTGCATTTAACCCGAGATGTAATCTCTTGCAGATTTTGCAGATTACGCAGATCATAGTTGAAATTAAGCGGAATAAAAATTTGACATCGTCCAATTCCTTGCGCCCTAAAGCAGCATGTTTGCCTATTTAATTTGCGCCTTTGCGAATTCCAACAGCAATTAATTTATCCGCAGGAATTCACCATTACCTTGAACGGTTCGGCAGGAAAATCGCAACAAACAAAACTTTAAGAAATTTTAATCCCTATTTTTCGGGTTTGGCGTGAAACTTTCTGCTAAATTGGGGTAACATCAAATAATAAATATGGAAATCTCTCTTCACAATCAGGTGGCCATCATCACAGGAGCCTCCAGCGGAATCGGTTCAGGAATTGCAAAATCATTGGGTGCGGCCGGTGCCACAGTCGTTATTAATCACTCTTCGGAACATTCGCTGGATGATGCCAAAGCGGTTTTAAAGGAAATCACGGATGCCGGCGGAGGCGGAATTACTTACCAGTGCGATGTTTCCAACGAAGACGAAGTCATCAAAATGTTCAGTGAAGTCGTTTCACAATTCGGTACGGTCGATATTCTTGTAAACAATGCCGGCGTTCAGAAAGATGCAAAATTCACCGAAATGACCCTCGATCAGTGGAACACGGTTATCGGCATCAATCTTACCGGTCAGTTCTTATGCGCAAGGGAAGCAATCAAAGAATTCCTTCGTCGCGGGATCGATACGTCACGCTCCGTTGCTTGTGGTAAAATCATTCACATCAGTTCGGTTCATGAAGTCATTCCGTGGGCAGGGCATGCCAATTATGCTGCCAGCAAAGGAGCTATCCGGATGCTGATGCAGACTTTGGCACAGGAATACGGAGCCGACAGAATCCGCGTGAATTCCATTTGCCCGGGAGCCATCCAGACGCCAATCAACAAAGATGCATGGAGCACGCCCGAAGCTTTAAATTCATTAATGACCCTGATTCCCTACAACAGAATCGGGCAGCCGCAGGATATCGGAAACCTGGCCGTATTCTTAGCGAGCGATGTTTCCGACTACATTACGGGTGCCAGCATTTTCATTGATGGCGGAATGACAACTTTCGAGAGTTTTTCTACCGGAGGGTAATTTAGGGCGCACATTTCCGGCTTTCACTACTCGCTTTTTTGTGCCGGGCTTTTCCGGGCTTACAAAAAGAGCTCAGACAGGCCGCTCAATCCGGGGCGCACGTCAGCCGTAATACAGACAACCATTTTTTAATCAGATAAAGTTAGAAATAAACTTTTTATATTTAAGTTAGGTCTTTATTTCATCGATTATCATTTATCAATTATTATTTATTACCATCATCTGACACATGAAAGAAAAAGAAAGATTATCCGACATTACCTGGAAAAAATGGGGACCTTACGTCAGCAACCGTGAATGGGGCACAGTAAGGGAAGACTATAGCCCGGACGGTAAAGCCTGGACTTATACCAACCACGATACCGCGGAAGCCAAAACCTACCGTTGGGGCGAAGAAGGCATCTGCGGGATCTGTGATGACTTTCAGAAATTGGTTTTCTCCGTCGGATTCTGGAACAAAAAAGACCAAATGGTGAAAGAACGTTTTTTCGGGCTTTCCAACAAACAGGGAAACCACGGGGAAGATGTGAAAGAATATTTTTATTACCTGGATGGGACCCCTACGCATTCCTACATGAAAATGCTGTACAAGTACCCTCAGAATGCTTTCCCATATGATGACCTTATCCGCACCAATGCCGAGCGTTCCCGGCAGGAACCCGAATACGAATTAATCGATACCGGAATTTTTGACCAAAATGAATACTTCGATATTTTTATAGAATATGCCAAGGAAGGCCAGAATGACATTCTGGTAAAACTGACGGTCGTTAATAAATCCGAAAAGGAAGCACCATTGGTGATACTACCAACAGTATGGTTCAGAAACACCTGGAACTGGGGCTACAATGATTATAAGCCACAAATGAATTCCGAGGATGTACAGATCATAAAAATAAACCATAAAGAGCTGGAAATTAAAAACCTGTATGCCAGTCAGTCTGAAAAAGTATTGTTCTGCGACAACGAAACCAATAATGAAAGGCTTTACCAATCTTCCAATGCATCGAAATATACCAAAGACGGCATCAACGATTTTGTGATCAATGGCAATTCACAGGCGGTGAACCCTAAAGATTTTGGGACAAAGGCGTCATTTTTTATAGATGAAACTTTTAAAGCGAAAGAAACAAAGGTTTTTGAATTCAGGCTGTCCGATAAAGACTTACAACATCCTTTTGCAGATTTTGAGGCTGCTTTCAGTTTAAGACAGCAGGAAGCAGATGAATTTTACAGCGATATTCAGTGCGGCATCAGGACCGATGATGAAAAAATGGTTCAGCGCCAGGCCTTTGCCGGAATGCTGTGGAACAAAATGTTCTACCATTACAACGTTGAAAAATGGCTGAAGGGCGATCCCGGTGAAATTCCGCCGCCTAAATCCCGTGGAAAAATCAGGAATTCCGGATGGAAACATCTCAACAACGAGCACATCATCTCGATGCCCGATAAGTGGGAATATCCCTGGTACGCCACCTGGGACCTGGCTTTCCATACCATCAGTTTTTCACTGATCGATCCGGGTTTTGCCAAGCAGCAGCTCAAATTATTTCTTTTCGAATGGTATATGCACCCAAACGGGCAGCTGCCCGCTTATGAATGGGATTTCAGCGATGTCAACCCGCCGGTTCATGCCTGGGCGGTATTCCGGGTTTTTAAAATCGATGAATACCTGAACCAAAAACCCGATATTGAATTTCTGGAAAGCGCCTTTCAAAAGCTGCTGATGAATTTTACCTGGTGGGTGAATAAAAAAGATCATAACGGAAACAATATCTTCGAAGGGGGATTTCTCGGGCTCGATAACATCGGGGTGTTCGACCGGAATGCACCGCTTCCCGACGGGGAACATCTTGAACAGTCTGACGGAACCAGCTGGATGGCGATGTTTGCCCTGAACATGATGCGGATTGCCCTTGAGTTGGCCCTTTATAATAATATTTATGAAGAAATGGCCATGAAATTCTTTGAACATTTCCTGGCGATTGCAAATTCCCTAGATAATATGGGGGATGAATGTTTCAGCCTTTGGGATGAGCAGGACGAATTCTTCTATGATGCCATTGCTTCAAACGACGGCAGTCATATGTATCTTAAATTACGGACCATTGTTGGTTTAATCCCGATGTTTGCTGTTGAGGTGATTGATGACGAGATGATCGAAAAGCTGCCTAATTTTAAGGCAAGAATGAATTGGGTACTGGAAAACAAGCCGGAGCTTGCTGCCTTGGTTTCCCACTGGGAAGTAAAAGGTGATGAATCCAAACATTTATTATCCCTCCTGCGTGGTCACCGCTTGAAAAGGCTGTTAAGCAGGATGCTGGATCCGGGTCAGTTTCTGAGTGACTTCGGCGTCCGTGCCTTATCGAAGGAATATGAAGACAATCCTTATACGATGACGGTGAACGGAACGGATTACACCGTAAAATATACCCCTGCGGAAAGTGACAGCGGAATGTTCGGCGGCAACAGCAACTGGCGCGGGCCGATCTGGTTTCCGATTAATTTTTTAATTATTGAAAGCCTGCAGCGGTTTTTCTTTTATTACAGCCCGGATTTCCTCGTGGAGTTTCCCACAGGAAGCGGAAAATATTCCAATCTGGATGAAATTGCGGATGCTTTAAGCCATAGGCTTTCGAAATTATTTTTAATGGATGAAAACGGAAAAAGACCTTTCAACGGTCAATATCCGAGATTTCAGACCGATCCGGATTTCAAGGATTATATCCTGTTCTATGAGTATTTTCACGGGGATAACGGCCGTGGAGTAGGCGCTTCACATCAAACCGGCTGGACCGGACTGATTGCCAAAATCCTGATGCCGAGGTTCTCCAAAAAACAAATTGCCGAGTCTGAAACCGAAATGCCGGAAAAATCGAGACAGGAAAAGAAGTAGGTTTAATCTGCCTTATTCGAAAATCTGCTGGATAACTTCTAATGAAGCAGGAATTTTAAATTCCGTAATATGATAATGGTAGTAAACAAGCACACTATCTAAAAAATCTTTCCGGAACCGCGAAGGAATTCTCATACGGTAAGGATTTTCTATGGTAAGAATGCTTTTCCACACTGCAGAAATTTCTCCGGTAAACATCTGATGCATTACTTCGGAAGTAAATGTTCCGGTTTCAGGATCAAGGTACCTGCTGTCATTAATCAGCGGAGCCACTCCCTGAATTTTCAGGATTTTAATTAAAAAAATGAGATGCGACTGGTAATTCCGGTTCTGAAGTTCATCAATAAATTCTTCCAGGCAAGAGAAAATCGTGTGGTTTTTGTTTTCATGCCTTAAATTCTGATTGAGGAAATCTGAAATAAAAAAGACCACGGTATTGCACCGGATATCCGTATAAATATCGTTGCTTTTTACCATTTCAAATTTTGAAATCGTCTGGATTCCGTTTCCCTTCAGGGGATTTAAAGAAAAATTGAGTTTACTCAATGGCAGAAGAAGGGCTTTTTTCTTATTTTTCTTGGTATAAATTCCTTTCAGAAAATAAGACTGAAACCCGTCTTCTTCGGTAAAACAATGCAATACGGCATCGTTTTCTCCATATTTTATGTATGATAATAAAAATCCGTTCTGTGAATTCATTAATTTACCACAGCAATCTTTGCCGTTGCTTTATCAGTGCCGTCTTCGTTGGTCATCAGCATAAAATAAACACCTGAAGCAACACGCTGTCCCCGCTGATTGTTAAGGTCCCACTCATAATATCCGCCTCTTGCTACAGCTGAATGTACAATATTTCCTGTAGCATCAACGATTCTGATATTGGTCACTTCTGCAAGTCCTTTGATGGTTACTTTACCCTTGAAATTAGAATATACTACCGGATTAGGGTAAACAAGAACATTTCCGAAATCCGAAGTAACATCTGAAACATCGCCCTGATACGTTACAATTCCCTCATAGGAAGCAAAATAAACTTTTCCGGTCTTCTTATCGACCTTTATATCGGTAATGGTATTCGTTGGCAGCGGGGAATTTTCCTTGGTAAAATGCTTGATCGTCTGCTGGCCGTCTGAAGATAAATAATAGACGCCTCCGCCGTCAACTGAAACCCACTTGTGGTCACCGGCATCCACTTCAATCTGTAAGATCTGTCCGTCCCGGAAAAGCTCTTCCCCTAATCCGTTCTGCTCAATAATAATCGGTTCCACTTTGGCCGTTGCAGGTGTTTTTATAGCATTCACTGCATTCGGCAGCACTCTTAAACCTACATCGCCACCAATCCATGCATCTCCTGATTTATCAATGGCTACGGAAAGGGTACCTCCCGAAGTTGGGGCAAAACCGTTGGCCTGGGTTAAAAGATATTCTTTATCATCAGAGGTATTGATGGTTTTTTTGGCATCATAGGCAATGAAATTATTGGTTCTCGGGTTGGGAAGCCAGAGCAGGCCGTCCTGATATAGCGGTTTTTGGGCTGACCCGAAATTCTGGGCAGCATTTCTGATCAGGAAATTGTCCGTTGCCCGGTCGTAACCGCCGATGGCCACATAGGCAGCGGTAGGCGGTCCGTCATTGGCAAAACCAATGGACACAAAAACGTTGTTTACCTCATCGGAAGCAAAGCCCACAGGCCTCATGTAATAAATATCCTCCGTACCCAGATTGTATCGTTTGACCAAGGTAAAATCTTTGCTGCCTGCGTCATATTTCATCTTGTATACTCCGCGGTTACTATCGAATGTATAGTTCGCGAGGAAAACCTCATTGGGGTTTGCCGGGTCGGCCATCACATCCAGGACATTGAAGATGTTGGTGTTCGGTTTAAAATAAGAAGGATGGATCCATTCAGCTCCGTTGAAATAATAAAAGCCAGGGTTTTTTGTATTGGTTACAGGCGTATTGAACCTGCTCTCTCTTGCCCCGGTGGAAACCAGAATCTGATTATCACCGTAAACGTTCAGTTTATAGGCGAAATTTAAATACGGTCCGTCCGGCCTGAACGAATTTCCGCCTTCATTTTTGATGCCAGACATGATCGTTCCTCCGTATACATTGCTTCCGATCTTGGTAGCGGTGTTGCATTCTTCCCCGAAAGTTACATTGTTGTTGAAGGTCCCGTTGGTATTGAAAGTATAGATCCTGCTGAGATCGGTAACAATAATACTGCCTGAGGTTACCACCAGATCATGTACATTGGTGAATGACTGGGCAATCGGAACCGGTGTTCCGCCGTTGGACACATAAGCTGTAGTAGCAGACGAAAAACTTAAAACCCCCTCCGAATCAATATGCTTAAATGAACCCGGTATCTCTGTTGTCCATGTAGTATAAACGGGGAAGTTGGTATTCATTTCATGGCTTTTTAGGCCGGTATTGGTAACAGAATATACTTTATTACCGAAAATAGTGGCTTCATTGCTCGCTTCGTATACGCCTGCGGAAAGAAAGAACGTTGAATCTTTAAACTCTTTTTTCTTCAGATCAAAAATAGATACTCCATAGCCTACGGAAATCACAGCCAGATCTCCGGTAATTGAAATGTGGTTGATCTTCTTGCTTCCGTTATAGCCGGTTGCGATTGGGATATCCACAATATAAGTAATGCCATCCGGTGTAATAACGTCCATTGAACCGTTCTGATAACCGACAAGTCCGATTTTGGTCTGCGGATTATAATCAAAAGCTGAAATTTTAACTTCATGCAGGCCGTTAGCTTTGGAAAGCTTTGTAATTTCACCTGTAGAAATGGTATAATAGAAAACTCCGTTTTCCGCTGCTGCGACTATTTTTCCATTGTCTTCTTTCATGGCCAGAACATTATTGTAAGAAAATAAGTCGGCCCATTTTTTTGAAGAAATAGTCTGTGCATTTGCAACATGCAGTGATGCTAAGATACCAAGAGAAATTAAAGAGAGTTTTTTCATGCTTATGCTATTATGCTGCTGTCTATTACCTGGTTGTTCCAGGAAATATGTTTTACGTTTTTATCTGAATCGAAAAAGAAATCTATCCTGCCCAGTAAAAGACCGGCCCATCCTACCTGATTGACGAGCACATTTTTGCCTGCTCTGTTGGTAAAAGCCTGGGGCTCCGGTAAAAAAGTATGGGTATGCCCTCCCAGAATTAGATCTATATTTTCTGTTTTGGCAGCCAGGATCTTATCATTCAGTTTATTGGGTTCGTCTTCGTACTCGTAGCCGATATGCGAAAGACAGATAACAAGATCACATTTCTGATCATTTTTAAGAAAACTGGAATAGTGTTGTGCTACCTCTACCGGATCAGAGTATACGGTTTCGCCATACTGCTTTTTTCCTACCAGTCCGTCCAGCTTAATGCCCACTCCGAAAATTCCTACTTTGATCCCGTTTTTATTGAAAATCTTATAGGGCAAAGTCTTGCCCTCCAGCACGGTATTTTTAAAATCATAGTTGGAACAGATAAAAGGAAACTGCGCATTGGGAAGCACCTTTAAAAAACCATTCAGTCCGTTATCAAAATCATGATTTCCCATCGTGGAAGCATCATACTTCATCATGGACATGAGTTTAAACTCCAGTTCTCCTCCAAAAAAATTGAAATAAGGAGTTCCCTGAAAAATATCTCCCGAATCCAGAAGTAAAAGGTTAGGCTCCTGGTTTCTGATCTGCTGGATCAGGCTGGCCCTTCTGGCAAAGCCTCCCTGGTTGGGATTTCTGGTATAGCTTGAGTCGAAAGGCTCTATCCTGCTATGCTGATCGTTGGTATGAAGGATCGTCAGTTTATTTGCGGATTTCAGATCAAGGATCTTGAACTCTTCCGCCATCACCATATTTGGAGCCAAGGCCATTGCCAGGGTTCCGCCACCTATTGCTTTTAAAAAACTTTTTCTATCCATTATTTCTTACCGGTAAAATTTAAACGAACATCTGTATGGGGCACGACCTCAGGATTTTTTTTGAAATAATCAATAAAAAGATCCCTTAATTTAAGTCCTGTCGGAATCATTTCCCCTTTAGAGAAAAATTTCATATTGTCTCCGCCGAGCGCCAGATAATCGGATGTGGCGATGTAATAATCCTGGTCGGTATTTACAGTTTTTCCGTCAATCAGCGTCTTGGTAATTTGTCCTTTGTTGGTTTCGATGTATAAGTGGGAAACCGGATTGTTCACCTGGCGTTCTGCATAATAGTTAAACAGCCCCTGCAGATCCGTTCCTTTCATTTTTACAATGATTATTTCATTTTCAAAGGGCATGACTTCAAATACGCTTTTCAGTAAAATATCGCCTTTGCCGATCGTGGTACGGATTCCGCCGATATTGATGAGTGCGGCATCTATATTTCTCTGCAGGTTTTTCTTCGCCCATTCATTGGCTCCGTCGAACGTGTAGTCTGCCAAAAGATTTCCGAGATTGCTGTTGTCGCCCTGTTTTGTAAGATCTACACTGGTGTGCGAGATTTTCTGGTTCATCTCCTTATCCAGCTTCTGCTTATAAGGTTCAATGGTTTTTATAAACTCCTCATCATTCTTTAGCTCATTATTAATAGAAATATTTTTCCGGATCTCCACTTTTCCGAGGTGTATGGAAGAGGCCGATGAAGCCGTCTTACAGCCCGAAAGTGCAGCCAGGGCAATCCCTAGTAACAAGAATTTATTTTTCATATACAGCAAAATTATCATTACAGGTAAAGCTGCCGGTTTTTTATGTGGCAGTCTTATCCTGTCTTTTTAGTATATGCAAATATAATTATATGTATAATAAAACATTAGTAATTATTAGAAATTCTTCTCGTAAATTATTAAATTTGACAAAAATAATTCTAACAGATGAGCATTTTAAAAGGAGTAGGTGTTGCATTGGTGACGCCCTTTAATGAAGATTTATCCGTAGATTTCGACAGTCTTACAAAATTAGTAGACTACAACATCGAAAACGGAACCAATTATTTAGTGGTGCTGGGGACTACAGCCGAGGCGGCAACGCTTTCTGCAAAGGAGAAGAAACAGGTAATTAAACATATCATTAAGGTTACTAATAAACGCGTTCCCCTGGTTTTGGGAATTGGCGGAAATAATACTCTGGAAGTAAAGAAACAGATCGAAGAGGCGGATTTATCTGCTTTCGAAGCGGTATTATCCGTGTCTCCTTATTACAATAAACCCAATCAGGAAGGATTGTATCAGCATTATAAAGCATTAGCTTCCACAGGCAAGAATATCATTATTTATAATGTTCCGTCGCGAACCGGGCAGAATATCGAAGCGGAAACAACCCTGCGTCTGGCCAAGGAATTCCCGAATTTATTCCTGATCAAAGAAGCGGCTCCGAATATTCTTCAGTATTTCGATATTTTAAGGAAAAAACCGGAAGGCTTTAATCTGGTATCGGGGGATGACGAATATACGCTTCCGGTTACACTGGCTGGCGGAAATGGGGTGATCTCCGTAATCGGACAAGCATATCCGAAAGAGTTCTCAACTATGGTTCAACATGCTTTTGACGGTAAAGTGAAAGAAGCCTATGAGATCCACAATAAGCTGGTAGAAATTACACGGCTGATTTTTGCGGAAGGGAATCCTTGCGGAATCAAAGCCGTTTTAACGGAAAAAGGAATTGTAAAAAACTATTTACGATTGCCGTTGGTTCCTGCGTCTGAAAACCTTTATACTAAAATAAAAGCCGAAATGGCAAACATTTAAAATGAATAAGGCATCTGCTATGCAGTAAATGGTGAATTTTCAGATAAATTTTAAATTATAGCAATAGATTAAGGTGGAAGGTTAATACTTTTCACCTTTTTAATTAAGTTCTTTGGTGAGTGAAACGTATTATACTGAGACTGTCAAAGTACCTGTAAGAGGTTAGAGCTTAGCGTATTTAAAGAAAATCTTTGTAAATTTTGTGTTAAAAATAAATATTAATATTCAATGAAATTGATAAAAGCTACGGAAAAAGACATTTCTGTAATTCAGGATCTGGCAAGAAGATCATGGGAACATGCTTATGCCGAACTACTTTCCGGTGAACAGATGGAATATATGCTTTCCACTATGTATTCAGCAGAAGAAATTGCAGTACAATTGCAGCAACCCTGTTACCATTATTATCTAATTAAAGATGAAAGCAACGATTCGTATGACGGTTTTATCGGCTATGAGAACAGCTATGAAGAAAATACAACGAAGCTTCACCGGATTTATCTGATTCCTGAAAGCAAAGGGAAAGGAGCAGGAAAAAGCGCTCTCGGATTTTTAAAGGAAAAAGTAGCCCAATATGGGGACAGCAGGATTATTCTGAATGTAAACAAATATAACCAGGCGAGAAATTTCTATGAATCACAGGGTTTCAGTGTTTATGATGAAGGCGTGTTTGACATCGGGAACGGCTTTGTAATGGATGATTACCTGATGGAATTTTATCTTGAAAATCAGGGAATTGAAAATTTTTAAAAATAATTTAATATTTCTATTAAAAGTGATTTATAATTTGTATATTTGCTGCAGAACCAAATCACGTATAACAATACATTCATATGCTTGGTGCTAAGCTGTTTTAGCTTTTTATCAGTATATTTTTTTCATCCTTAGTGTTTAAATTCCTGTATTTATCAATAAATGCAGGAGTTTTTTTTTGTCATAACCCCTATGGAAATGAAGATGGCAATTAATTAATACGTTGAAAAACAATCACATCATCTGCGATCATCAGATGATAATCTCACATGTACGACCGGATAAAAATAATTTATCATAAAAGTGTGAAAAAAACTTATTAATTATTTTGCAGTTAAAATTATTGTATTATCTTTGTGGTATAATATTCACATGATAGTGATAATTGGTATCGGATGGTTACGGATATTCAGGTAATTTTTGTAACTTTTGGATAGTAAACCGTAAGAATTTGTTTCGTATACGGAACAGCTTATATAAATCACAATGTTAGTTTAAACAAAATGAATTTAAATTTCCAATTTAGAAAGCGCAGGAGATCTTTAAACAAAACGGTACAATCATGAAAACTTGAAAGTAGTCGGAAGGTATAATATTCGTTTCATTACCAGCCTTTCGGTGAATATCAGTTAGTTTTTATAATAACAAGTTGGAATATAATTCATTTTGTTTTTTACTTTATGAAGCTTAACCCAATCACATTAAATAAATATTTTCACACCAAATCACAAAATATTAAAGTAATTATCATCGAAGTAAAGTAATTTCTTCAAATAACAGTTTTATAAGGGGAACCGCATGGAGATTAAATCTTTGTGCGGTTTTTTTATGAAATCTTACTCCATTTGTTTTTACCTTTATAATTTCTCAGGTAGTAATTTTTAATGATCTGATTGTCCTGCCTTGTAAGTAGAGGATCGGCTTCCAGAATTTTTTCCACAGTATTCTTGGTCGTCCGAATAATTGCTGAATCATTCACAAGATCCAGTTTTTTAAAATCGACGATACCGCTTTGCTGTGTCCCCAGAATATCTCCAGGACCTCGAAGCTGCATATCAACCTCGGAAATTTTAAAGCCGTCAGTACTTTCAACCATTGTTTTAATTCGGGTTCTGCTGTCTTTGGATAATTTATCGGAAGTCATCAGAATACAGTAGCTCTGCTCGGCGCCACGGCCTACACGTCCCCGCAGCTGATGAAGCTGTGAAAGGCCGAACCTTTCCGAACTTTCAATTACCATAACCGAAGCATTCGGAACATTTACACCGACTTCAATTACAGTGGTTGCCACCATAATCTGGGCATTGCCGGAAGCGAAATATGTCATCGCCGCATCTTTTTCATCAGGTTTCATTTTTCCATGGAGCATGGTTACATTATATTTTGAAAAATTATCCATGATATTCTCCATTCCTTCCATCAGGTTTCTGTAATCCAGTGTTTCCGATTCTTCAATCAGAGGATACACAAAATAAATCTGCCGTCCTTTCAGGATTTCTTCACGGCAAAAATCGTAGACATATGCCCGGTCTTTTTCCCTTCGGTGTGCGGTAATAATTGGTTTTCGGCCAATAGGAAGCTCATCGATCACCGAGACATCAAGATCTGAGTAAAAACTCATGGCCAGGGTCCGCGGAATAGGGGTGGCCGTCATGACCAGGATGTGCGGCGGAATTTTATTTTTTGCCCAGAGTTTTGCCCGCTGCGCCACGCCGAAGCGATGCTGCTCATCTATAATGGCAAGCCCTAAATTTTTAAATTTAACCTTATCTTCCAGAATTGCATGGGTTCCTACCAGAATAGAAAGTTCGCCGGATTCCAGTTCATTATGAATAATATTGCGCTCTGATTTTTTGCTGGAGCCCGTTAAAAGCCGGACACGGACTTCTGTGTTTTCCAGAAGCTCCTTAATACCGTTATAATGCTGCTGGGCCAGAATTTCTGTCGGGGCCATAATGCAGCTCTGAAAACCGTTGTCTTTGGCGATCAGCATGGTAAGGAGTGCGACCATGGTCTTTCCTGAACCCACATCTCCCTGCAATAATCTGTTCATCTGAATCGGCCGCTTCATATCCATACGGATTTCCTTCAGTACCCTTTTTTGGGCCCCGGTGAGTTCAAACGGAAGATGATTTTCATAAAAATCATTGAAACAATCTCCGATTACCGGAAAAGGATTTCCGGCAGTATGGGTTTTATGATGCAGCTTCTTCAGACCGAATCCCAGCTGAAAAAAGAAAGACTCCTCAAATTTGAGACGGTAGTTGGCCTTTTCAAAATGATCCATATCCTTCGGGAAATGGATGTTGAGATAAGTATGCTGTCTGGATAAAAACTTAAAAGCTTTCATCAGGTAATCCGGAAAATTCTCATAGATCAGATTCGGGATTTCCTTACATATATTTTTTATAACCATCTGAAAGAACCTTTGATTCAGCCCTCGTTTGGTTAATTTTTCAGAACTCGGATAGATGGGTCTCAACCGTTTTTCGGTATCTTTTTTTTCTTCGACTTCGATTTCCGGATGCGGCATGGAAAACTGATGGTTGAAAACATTGATTTTCCCGAAAATATAAACTTCTTTATTCACCGGAAGCTGCTCTTTCAGCCATTTGGAGTATTGAAACCAGACAAGGTCCATAGACCCGGTATCGTCATTGAATTTGGCAGAAAGCCTTTTTATTTTTCCGGTCTGTATTTCCTGAACATTGGTAATTCTTCCTTTCAGCTGCACATCAGTCGTCAGATCGCTTAGTTCGGCAATTTTATGTACTTTGCTCTTGTCCAGATAGCGGATGGGAAAGAAGTTCAGAAGATCTTCCACCGTGGAAATTCCCAATACACTTTTGATGAGCTTGGCTTTTTCGGGACCGATCCCTTTCACATATTCTATGGAAGTTTCTAACGTCATTTTTAAAGAACCACGAATTTCGGGAAAAATTAGAAATTAAAAAAGACTTTCGGGTCTGAAAGTCTTGTAAGGTTAATCTTTTATTTTAGATTTAAATTTTTTCTGATAATCTTCCCATTGCTCCCGGGAACGGATTTTTTTGAAAAGGTCTTTGCAGATAAACTCGAGATAGGGCTCCAGCTCTTTGGCTGAAAGCTCACCCTGCAGAATGGTAATGGGATTGCCTTTTTCATCAAGAAAAACCGTGCTTGGAACGGCCCCTACATTCATATACTGGGTAAATTCATGCAAAGAGTTTCGGCCTTTTTTGTGTTCCTTGTTGTCATTGGAAAACTTCCTGCCAAAAATTTCAATGGTTTTCTTCTCTTCTGCATTGAATTTTACAGAATAATAATTTTCATTTAAAATATCAGCAATTACCTGGTGGCCATAGGTCTTTTTATCCATGATCTTACATGGGCCGCACCAGTCTGCGTAAAAATCAATCAGTATTTTTTTAGGCTTCTCTTTCTGTGCTTTCAGGGCTTCTTCAATGGTCATCCATTTTACCTGTGCGGAACTGAAAGTCAGCCAAAACAGGCAGATGATGATTATCACTTTTTTCATGATTTGGTATTTTAAGTAAAAGTAAGCATTTGCTCCGTCTATTTTACATCCTGCATCAATTTTTTTACAAGAGGAGAAATGATGATTAATACAACTCCGGCGATCACGGCATATAATCCTAATTGTTTATAACCGTCGGTATACGTAATCAGCGCATCATAATTGGTAGATCCTTCTTTCGCTGTTGCAAGGCCTGCTCCGATAATTCCTGCGACATACTGGCCGTAAGCAGAAGCCAGAAACCACATGCCCATCATCATTCCCTGAAGGTTTTTGGTGGAAAGTTTTGTCATGATCGATAATCCGATAGGAGAGAGGCAGAGCTCTCCCAAGGTAATTACCAGTAAGGCAATAGTGAAAAAGTTAAGCGAAGTAATCCCCTGTAGGTTTGCAAAAAATTTTGTCGCAAATAAAATATAGTATCCCAGGCCGAGGAATATGAATCCTAATCCGAATTTGATGATGGTATTCGGTTCGATTTTTCTTTTATTCATCCAGATCCACAAAAGACCGATCAGCGGTGCAAGGAAAATAATGAAGAATGCCCCTCCGGAATTATTGACCCCATTCGGATCCAGACCCAATAAATCTTTATTTAAATTTTTTGCAGCGAAAATACTTAAAGAACCACCGCTCTGCTCATAAATTCCCCAGAATAAAATGGAAAATAATATGAATACCAGAGCTGCCCAGAGTTTCTTACGCTCTGAAGCAGTCACTTTAGTCATTTCATAAAATAAATAGATCAATGTTAAAGGTCCGACAGTCCACATAAAATAATCGGTATACTCAGTTTTTGCCACCATAACCATAATGACCGGTACAAAAATCAGGGATAAAACATAAACGCCGTATTCCACCCATTTTGGGATAGGAGCTGATTGCGTTTCATTTTCAGGATGCCCCGGCTGAAGTCCGATCGGGCCCAGCATTTTTTGAGTAAAGACGAAATTGATTAAGCTTATAACCATGACAATGGCTGCAAGTCCGAAAGCAACATTCCATCGTAAAGCTTCTGGAATGACTTTCGCTAAAATCTCACCTTTCCCGATGGCAATGCAAAGATATCCTCCAAGCAGGGCTCCAAGGTTAATTCCCGCATAGAAAAGCGAAAACCCTGCATCTGCCCTTGAGTCGTTCGGTTTATAGAGTTGGCCGACCATCGATGAAATATTCGGTTTGAAGAAGCCGGTACCCACAACGGTAAACGCAATGCCTAAGAAGAAAAACTGATGCGGGTCCGCTGCGAGAATCAAGCTTCCGATAATCATCAGAAGCCCGCCCCAAAACAGGGATTTCCTGAATCCGAGGATCTTATCAGCAAATAAACCGCCGATGAAGGTAAAAGCATATACAAAAGCCTGAGTGGCGCCGTATTGAAGATTGGCTTCACTTTCATGAAAATTAAGCTGGGAGATCATAAAGAAAACCAGCATACCTCTCATTCCGTAGAAACAGAAGCGTTCCCACATTTCAGAAAAGAAAAGGCTCCAGATCTGCTTCGGGTATTTTCCTTTAAAATCTTGTATTTCGTCTAAAGTTAAATTCATAATTGTATGATGGAATTTTTAATTAAAAGTTGGTTTGGTCATCCTGACCCAGTTCAAAACGGATGCGGTCCTCGTCGATGAGCTGTTTTAATTCTTCTTCCTTTGGAAGATAGAGAAGGTATTTGCTGGCAAAAAGATTATTCTTGTCATTGAGAACGGAATATTTTACAATCGTTTCATCCTTTTCAGAGCACAATAAAATGCCGATGGTAGGATTATCCCCTTCGCCACGTTTAAGATCGTCGTACATTCTTACATACATGTCGATTTGCCCGATATCCTGATGGGAAAGCTCACCGGTTTTCAGGTCGATGATAACGAAGCATTTTAAAATATAATTGTAAAATACAAGATCAATATAAAAATCGGAAGTATCGGTGGCAATATGCTGCTGCCTGGCTACGAAAGCAAAACCTTTCCCGAATTCCAGTAAGAATTTCTGAAGGTGATCGATAATGGCTGTTTCAAGATCCTTTTCGGAAATCTTTTCATCCGGCTTTAATCCGAGGAATTCAAAAATATAGGGGTCTTTAAGTACGTTATGGATCGTTTCAGTCGTGTTTTCCGTATGTTTCAGCACTCTTTCATATGCCAGGGCATTGATCTGACGTTTTAGGTCTCTCGAGTTCCAGTTATTTTGGATGGATTCGTTAATGTAGTAGTTGATTTTATGCTGATTGTTAAGCCTTATTAACAGTCTGTAGTGGGTCCAGCTCAATTCGTGACGCAATGCGTCACATATTGGAAATACCTGATAAAAAGATCTCATGTTTCTTAAATTACTTTCATCAAACCCTTTTCCAAACTCAGGCGTTAACCTTTTAGAAAGATTTTTCAGGGTATATTTTCCGTATGCAGCACGTTCTTTTCCTTTCTGTTCATCTTCAACAATCAGTTTCCCGATCTGCCAATAGGTAAGCAGCAGGGTAGAATTGGCCATACGGAACATCTTTTCGCGCGACTGTATAATAATTTCTTTTACCGACTGAAATAAAGAATCCTCAGAAATTTCCATCTTACGAAAATAAAAAAAACCTCTGACTTGGCAGAGGTTTACAATATATTTTATTTTAATGCAGATTAGTTTACACCGTGCATCATTTTCTTTAAAATAGGTGAAATTAAAGCCAGAATAACGGCTGCAATCCCACACAGCACCACGAATACCATGAAGAATTCAAACAGGTTGTGGATTTCAAATCCTGCAAAAGTCGGGTTTTCCAAAGGCAGCTGTGCCTTTTCGAAAGCGGCAACCTGCTCTGGGTTCAAGGTTACTTTTTTATCAAGGACATCCTGAAGGTTCACGCCGATTTCCTGGGCTTTGGAGAATTTGTCTCCTGTAGCCGGAATCAAAGCTCCTAACGAACCCGCCAAAGCATATCCTGCCGCATTGGAAATAAAGAATACCCCGTAGAGCAATGAAGCGAATCTTTTCGGAGCCAGTTTACCTACTAATGATAAACCGATCGGCGAAAGGCAAAGTTCACCACAAGTCTGGATGAAGTATAATAACATTAACCATTTGATGGCCAATAATCCTGAGTTCCCAAGATCTTTTACGTTATGGGCAATAATGAAATAACTTAAAGCGATCAGGGCAAGACCCATGGCCTGTTTCATCGGAGAAACCGGCTCTTTTCCTTTTGCTCTCAGTTTATCCCAAAGCAAACTGAAAGGAACTGCCAGGGCAACAACGAAGATCCCGTTGAAAATCTGTACCATGGAAGGCGGCATATTCCATCCTAAAATATTTCTGTCGGTTTGGTTATCTGCAATAAAGGTCAGTGAAGAACCAGCCTGCTCAAAAGCGGCCCAGAAGAAAATAATAAAGAACGATACGATATAGATTACCCAGATTCTCTGTCTTTCAATTTTATTTTCAGCAGAGCTCATGATCAGAAATGCCAGGGAAATACCGGCAGCATAAATGAAAGGATAAATAATTCCTTTGATCAGCTGACCCATTTCTACCGCATTGAAACCGAATTCACCTACTAAAAGATACCGGAAAGCAAAGAATAAAATAACAAACAGGACGCCTGTAATACCTAAGGCTGCTCCTGAGAACTTAGCCGTTTGAGTTTCTCCTTCTTCAAAGTCTGCACTGGTATTATTTTTCGGTAGTCCACCGATCGGTCTTCCTTCCGGAGTAACTACATATTTGTTTTTAAGAATAAAGAACGTAATGGTACCGATAATCATGGCAATTGAAGCGGCCAGGAATCCCCATTTGAAAGCAAATATATCCCTTACACCGGTGGTCGCATCTTTCACGTCTCCTACATAAGGACAAATAAACTGGCCCAGGAACGCACCGATGTTGATCCCCATATAGAAGATGGTAAATGCAGAATCCAATTTGGATTTTTCCTGCTTCGGATAAAGGCTTCCCACCATCGAAGAAATGTTCGGTTTGAAAAATCCGTTACCGAAAATGATAATGAATAAAGCCAGCCACATGAATGTTTTGGCGCTGTCTATGCTTCCGGAAAATGTTGAAGCACTGATAAAAAGCAAAAACTGCCCAATGGCCATTAACGACCCTCCAATCAGGATAGCATTCCGGTTACCGATGTATTTGTCGGCAATAAACCCACCCAAAAGCGGGGTAAGATAACACAAAGCTAAGAATCCGCCGTAGATGATTGCTGCATCCGCTTCTTTTATCAATAGGGAGTTTACCATAAAGAGCGTCAGAAGGGCTCTCATCCCATAAAAATTGAAACGCTCCCACATTTCGGTTCCGAAAAGAACCCATAATCCTTTTGGATGTTTGGAACCTTTATTCTCCACAAATTCATCCTGTTTCGGACTTAATGCATCAATATTATCCATTTTCTATTGTTAATTTTTGTTAAGACTGACAAATATAGTTTTTTTTGTGTTTTCAGCAAGGTTTTAATTTTATAATTCAATAAAAAAGCTGCAGGGTGTTTCTGCAGCTTGATTTGTTATTTAGGATGGTGATTAATGCCCTTTTTCTTTCATAATTCGATTGAGTCTTTTCAGCATGGAAAGTCCCAAAAGGGTAGCAAAGATCAACAGAGCGAAATTCACCAGGAAATAATTCATTTTATTGTCATAACCGTACCACGTGCTCGCCAGGATTCCCGAGAGTTTGTTCCCGACTGAGTTGGCCAGGAAGAATCCACCCATCATCAGAGCGGTAATTCTCGCAGGAGAAAGTTTAGAAACAAAAGACAATCCCATCGGCGAAAGGCACAGTTCCCCGATGGTAATGACACCGTAACCTGCGACCAGCCACCACGGCGAAACTTTTACCGCACCATTATCTCCGGCCCATACGGCCAGTACCATCACCAGGCATGACAATGCTGAAATGAATAATCCCAATACGATTTTTGTCGGTGTCAGAGGTTCTTTTCCTCTTCTTCTCAGCAGTGCCCAGAAACCGACAATTACCGGCGTCAGGGCAATTACCCAGAACGGATTGATCGACTGAAACAATTCGGTATTGTATAAGTAGACTTTCTTAGCAGGATTATTTTCAAGGTCAGTCCGTTGCTCAGGAGTTATATTTTTGAAGTAAACGTCTTTTCCCTGTACCTTAACTGCTTTTCCGTCTTTATCTTTTTGCGACTGGAATTGGTTGTCATACAGCGGGACTTCCTTGTCTTCATAGCTTTTCCCGTCTACCATATAAATGCTTTCCAACGGCTTTTCCATAGCCGCCGGAACACTCCGGTCGGTATAATAATTCGCCCATCTCGTTAAAGCGGTCCCGTTCTGTTTAAACACCGCCCAGAAAAACATGCTGATCATGAAAACCGATAGCAATGCTCCGATGGATGCTTTTTCCTCCGGCTTCGCTTTGAAATACAAGGAAGCGTAAAAGTAAATCACCGGAATACACGCAAAGATGAAGGCATCGGTACTGTCGCTGCCAAAGATGTTTCCGGGAAGGATCCAGCCGATAACTCCGGCGATAATGGCAGGTAAAAATACTTTAAGCATAATTTCGGAAAGCTTGGTGTCGCCTTCCTGAACCGGTTTCATCTGGGCAGCATGAAGGTAATGCTTTCGGCCGATCGTAAAGATAACCAACCCTACCAGCATTCCGACTCCGGCTGTAATGAAGGCTTCACCCCAACCGAATTTATTCCTCATGAAGGCTGCGATGATATTGCAGATAAAGGCGCCGATATTGATGCCCATATAGAAAATATTGTACCCCGAATCCTTATTGGCCTTATAAGGTTCTTCAGAATATAAATTACCCAGTAAAGTAGAAATAGTGGGCTTGAAAAATCCGTTTCCGATAATAATCAGAGCCAGTGAAGAATAAAATAACGTCAGGTCTTTGAATACCCCCATTCCGATGTATCCGGCAGCCATCAGGACACCTCCGATGTAAATGGATTTAATATAGCCTAAGACACGGTCGGCCAGGAATCCACCGATGAAGGGCGTCAGGTAAGTCAGTGCAATATAAGTCCCGAAAATATCATCTGCCGTTTTATCGGGAAGTCCGAGACCGCCTTTGATGCCGGCAGGTTCAATAACGTACAGTACAAAAATTCCGAGAATGAGGTAATACCCGAAACGCTCCCACATTTCCGTAAAAAAGAGAAAAGGCAATCCCTTAGGATGTTTAGTCTTCATAGGTTCAAATTTCAAATTTCACAAATATAGAATTTTAAAAATAATAATCAGATTTATTAACTTTGAATAAAAAGAGGAAAAATAGAATTGCAATTGATACAATAAAAGCAAATCTTGAGTCAGTGAATGAAAGCTTTTACAGTGAATGATTTACAGATTTTCTCAAAGACAAACATCGTAGGGCAAATCCAAATGAAATTCACGAATGGCAAAAAGATGAGGTTACAAGAAGAGCAGAATAAGGTTGGAATAATCCTCAGACTTTTGTTTCCGAATCTGAAATAAATGATGATTTAAAGGATCTTGAAAGTGAAGGCTGAATTAATCTATAGCCCCTTTGTAAAAAGTGATTTAAAAGAAATATCTGACTGGTATAAGAAAATTGATAAAAGGTTATGGGATAAATTTAAATCAAAAATTAATTTTATTAAAGAAAATCCTCTGACTTTTGAAAGTAAATATGACCGTTAAAGAATCCTTTTTCTAAAGAGATTTCTTACGGGATTCATTTCATTTAGTATGAAAAGGAAATCGTATTGAAATATCTTCAGTCTTCCACACTTCCAGGAATCCAGAACAGTGGAAAAACAGAAAGTAAAACCCGGATTTCAATCAGAATTCCGGGTTTATTTATCATTACATTTATCTGAAATTACAAATTCTCCAGAATAAAATCGGTCATTTTCTGATACAGCTGAGGCCTGGTCTGGCCGCCGTAAATGCCGTGGTTTTTATCCGGATAGGCCATAAAATCAAACTGTTTCTTATTTTGAATCAGGGCTTCGGAGAACTCCATGGAATTCTGGAAATGTACGTTGTCATCCGCTGTTCCGTGGATCAGCAGGAATTTCCCTTTCAGTAAGTTTGCATATTCGGTAGGTGAATTTTTATCGTAACCGTCCGGGTTTTCCTGTGGTGTTCTCATGAATCTTTCCGTATAAACCGAGTCATAATATCTCCAGTTGGTCACCGGTGCTACGGCGATTCCCATTTTGAAAACATCGGCTCCTTTGGTCATGGCAAGGCTCGTCATGTATCCTCCGAAGCTCCATCCGAACATTCCGATCCTGGTTTTATCGATATACGGCTGGTTCCCGAACCATTTGGCAGCGGTAATCTGGTCTTCGATTTCATATTTCCCAAGATCCATATAAGTCACTTTTTTGAATTTGGCACCTTTATATCCTGTCCCGCGTCCGTCTACACAGGCTACGACATACCCTTTCTGGGCAAGCATTTCAAACCAGATCCCGTTTCCATTGTCCCAGGAATTGGAAACCTGCTGGGAGCCCGGCCCCGAATACTGGAACATAAATAAAGGATATTTCTTGTTTTTATCGAAGTTCTTAGGCTTAATGATCCATGCGTTCATCTGGTCCCCGACCGCGTTCGGAATGGTGATGAACTCTTTTTCCACAAAGCTGTCCGCTTTTAATTTCTGAAGCTGGGCGTCATTGTTCTGAAGCTCTTTTACCACTTTTCCGTTTCCGTCCTTCAGAATAAAAGTGTATGGTTTTGCAGCGGTGGAAGAAGTTTCGATAAAATAATTGTAGTTTTTACTGAAGCTGGCGGAATTATTTCCTTCCGCATTGGAAATCAGCTGGGATTTTCCGTTTTCAATGTTTACCTTGGAAACCACTTTGTTGATGCTTCCTTTTTCAGTAGTCTGAACGTAAATTTCTTTTGACTTCGGATTGTAGCCGTAATAATCGGTTACTTCCCAATTGCCTTTCGTTACCTGCTTTTTCAGTTTACCGTCCTTATCATACCAGTACAAATGCCGGTTGCCGTCCCTTTCGGAAGCCCACAGGAAAGAATCGTCTTCCAGGAATTCCAGCGTCGGGCTGTCGGTATCGATCCATTTTTCATCGGTTTCGGTAAATAACTTCTGTACCGCTCCGGTTTTGGTATTTACTTTTAACAGGTCTGAAGCATTTTGTATCCTCCCGGAAGTAATCAGGACGATTTCATCCGCTTTGGCCGTCTGGAATACATTCGGAATATAATAGTTTTTAAATGATCCCAAGTTTAACGGCATTGTTTTGCCATTGTCAAGACGGTACAACTGTGCGGAAACAACCGAATTTTTTTCTCCTGCTTTAGGATATTTGTACCGCATTTCTGTAGGGTAAAGGGTCTTTCCGTAAACAGGAATGTAGATTTCCGGAACCTGGCTCTCATCGGATTTTACAAAAACAATCGCATCGGAATTTTTCGTCCATTCATATTGTCTGGCGTGTCCGAATTCCTCTTCGTATACCCAGTCTGCCAAACCGTTAAGGATGGAATTCTTCTTTCCGTCCGTTGTAACCTGGGTAATTTTACCGGTGTTCAAATCCTGATAGAACAGGTTGTTATCTGCAATAAAAGCGACTTTGGTTGCATCCGGGGAAAATCTCGGTTCCTGTACGGTATTTCCGTTATTCAGGCTGGTTACTTTTCCGGACTTGAGGTCTTTTACTTCAAATTTACCTAAAAAAGAATGCCGGTAAATCGGCTGGCTTTCTTTCAGCAAAAGGATTTTGGATTCATCGTCCGAAAACTCATAGCTTTCAAACTGTCCGTCTACAATATTGCCTTCTTTCTGAGAGGTTTTGTAAGAATATTTGGCAATGCCGCCTTGCTCGATCACCAGATAATTTTCACCGTTTTTCATGGAAGTAATGCCGGCAATGCCTCTGCCGCGGTAATATCCTGAATATATTTTATCTAAGGTGATTTCCTGAGCCGATACGCTTTGGAATGCTGCGGCTATCGTAAGGGTAAGTAAGAATTTTTTCATTTCTAATTTTAAAGAATTCAAATATAATAATTTTATAAGTGTTGGAAAAAAGCATTTTGTGACAAGTCCTTTGGCAGAAAAATTGAATATGTTTAAAAACATTAAATCAAATAATCATTATGGAAAAGAATGCTTACGATCAGGAACTGAACCGATACGAATTTGACGATCAGATATTATATACGGGTTTTTCGAGCTATCAGGATGCCGAAGAATATGCACAGAATAAAGGCGGTAAATTGGTAGAAGTCGGATTCCGGGACGGAAACGATAATCCTGAGATTACTACAGAAGGTGGACTGCTGGATAAAAAGATACATTATCTTGTAGACGCAGGGGATGAATACCAGTTTATCCATTCTTCAGATCCTGGATTCAGAGAATATGCTGATGAATTACAGAAAATAAAGGCCAAACAACTGCAGTCTCCACCGGACGAACGTTACCTGGCCAATTTCGAAATCGAAAATACGGAAGACCCGATTGTGGTGATCAAAAATGGCCACTTTGAATCGGTAACTTCCAGAGAGCGGTCAAAATACCTCAAGCAGGCGCACGTTTACGAAATCGCGGTTTCTTTACCAAAATCTTAAAATAATATATCATGGGCAAGACAAAATATTCAGAGAAAGCTCAGGACAAAGTAGGAAAAGTAATGCACGAATTCAAGGAAGGAAAGTTGAAATCTTCTTCCGGAGAAAAGGTGACAAGCAGAAAACAGGCGGTTGCCATTGGTATTTCTGAAGCAAAAGAAAAAGGTTTAAAAGTACCTAAAAAGAAAAAAGATTAATCAATTATTATTAAAAGCTGTTTTACTTAGGTAGGACAGCTTTTTTATGGTGGATACATTTCAGGATAAGCAGTTAAAATTAATACAGTTGTAGTAAAAAAAGAAAACTTTATTACTGATTATACTTTCAAAATGAATCCGGCAGAGCCAAAGGCTCCGCCGGATTCATATATTTTATCAATATTACTTCTACTGCTGATTGTAAAGCAGCCTGTAATATTCATCTGCCATGCGGTCACTGTTGAACTCATCCTTCACGTCATTCATTGAATTGTACTGGATTTTTCTCCATTGATCGGGCTGATCATAATAGGTCGGCAGGATTTCGTTTTCGAGGAGCTCGTATAACTTATTCAAATCATAGTTATCCTGTTCATAAACACTCATGTTTTCATAATCACATTTTGGAACCACAAAGGAATTTTCGCCATGCTTGGCAAATTCAGGAATCCATCCGTCATCCGTGGAAAGATTGACTGAACCGTTCATAGCAGCGGTCATTCCTGAAGTTCCTGAAGCTTCCCTTGGTACACGCGGGTTGTTAAGCCACAGATCGGAACCCTGCTTCAGGGATTTGCTCAGAGAAAGCTCATATCCTGTAAGTACCGCCAGATGTTTATTCTTTTTGCTTTCTTCCACGAGGGAATTAAAAGTGGAAATTGCCGAGTAATCCATCGGGTATGGTTTTCCCGCCCAGATCATTTGTATAGGATATTTGGGATGGTTCAGTAATTTATAAAACCGGCTTTTATCATGCAGCAGGAGGTCAGCGCGTTTATATCCTGCAAACCTTCTGGCCCAGACAATAGTGAAAATATTCGGATCGAACAAATTTCCGGTCTGATCGGCTACAATATCGAACAATCTCTTCTTTAAGTACTTTTTGCGATGGTCGAAAGCCTTTTCGTCATTTTCCTCTTTTGCCTTGTACAGCGGTTTATCTGCCCAATATTTAAATTCCTGTGCATTCGTAACCGAAGTAATGTCACAGATTCCGGGATATTTGCTCCACATGGTTCTGGAAACATCTCCGTGAAGTTTGGAGACCCCATTGGCTTCCCTTGCCATTTTCAGCGCACACAACGAATGGTTGAAACGGTCGTCATCTGAACCTTCAATACGTTTTACCTCATTCATGGTAAGGCCTGAAAAATAAGACATATCATGGCATAGCCTTAAATTATGCTTCTCGTTACCGGCCTCTTCCGGTGTATGGGTAGTGAAAACCAGTTTTTCTTTAACTTTATTCAGATTGCCATTGTATTTTTTTAACAGATGAAATGCTGCAGGAAGCCCATGGGCTTCATTCAAATGGTAAACCTCCCTTTCAATATTCATTTCATCCAGCAGCTGAGCACCGCCTTTTCCAAGCAGGATATACTGCGCCAGCTTAGTCGCTTCATTGGCATCATAGAGCTTGTGGCAGATGGTTTTTGAAACATGGTCATTCTCAGGAACATCGGTAGAAAGGAAAAACATCGGTGCCGTATGGAAAATCTCAGGATCGAGATACCATACCTTTACCCAAACCGGTGCACTGTGGATCTCGATCCGGAATTTAATACCCGTATCCTCCAGGAAGCTGTACATTTTTTTCGTCCAGGTTGGTTGTAAGGTCTGATCGTGGTTTCTGGCTTGGTCATAGTAACCGAACTTCCAGAGGATCCCAATGCCGATAAGGTCCTGTTTAAGGTTATAGGCACTTCTCATGTGAGAGCCTGCTAGAAACCCGAGGCCGCCCGAATATATTTTCAACATCTGATCAATGGCAAATTCCATTGAGAAATAAGCTACTTTTTTAGCGTATTGCGGATTGACCTCAAAGGGTACTTTAAAATTTTTAAAATCCATGCATAACAGTTTATTAGTGAAGAAACAAGCGTATCAATTATGAAAGTAAATTTTATATTAATTATTTTATAAATTAATTCCAAACACTGTTCCGAATATTTTTTTTCTTTACCTTTAATAAGTAATTTTTTGATAATCAAAACTTCATAATCTGAAACGGGAGTTTTATGTGTTTCATAACATTATATTTCAAGCACATGAAAAAGACATTCTCTGATGAAGATTTAATTAAAAATCTAAGCTTGTATTATCTGAACCGGCATTTGAAAAAGAAGCCGATCGAAAAATACCACCGTACCATAGATGCATCCCCGCTTCACGACCGGGAGAAGTACAAAAAGAAAGCCGAAATTTTACTGCTCAATTCCTTCATGCACCATTTTCCCGAAGTGAAGTTCGAAGATCTCACCTGTGAGAGCCCGGATTTCATAGCAAAATTCAATGATAAAAAAATAGGAATCGAGCTTACCGAAGTTATCAATCATCTTGAAATGAAGAAGGTGGAAAGTAATCTCAACAAAATTTTCCGTCAGGCAGAAATAGTATTGGAAAAAGAAGATACTACAAAATACCGTGGTGTTTATTTTTTGGAATTCCATTCTGGTATCAGGGTAGATACCCAGGAAAACCGGCAGGAAATAATTTTGAATATTTACAAAAGCATCAAAAAGGGTAAGCCTACAGGCCATGTAAAAAGCATCCGGAAATCTTCCCACCGCAGGAATGTGTTCATTACCCATGAATACAGCATGAGCCTGTTTGATGAGCTTTGCTCCGAGAAAATTGTTGAGCTCATTGAAAAAAAGAACGAAAAATTCCCTTATTATGATACATCGGTTGACGAATGCTGGCTTGTTATCGTTTCAGATATGAATTCCATTGCTTCCCGATATACCTTTATCCGGGATAAAGAACACCTGGAGCAGGTGAAAAGCCCTTTCCATAAGATTTTCCACCTTGAAAATCTTTGCGGAAATATAACAAGTATCAAATAGATATTATATTAATCATATTATTTTGTTGTATTTGTTGAATTATTAATGATTATTTGTGATTTTTGTTTTTGAATTGTTTATATTTGATACGCAATAAATTGCCTTATT
The DNA here is from genome assembly GCF_008329705.1 of Chryseobacterium sp. SN22. GTDB lineage: Bacteria > Bacteroidota > Bacteroidia > Flavobacteriales > Weeksellaceae > Chryseobacterium. The sequence goes on from NZ_VTSX01000008.1 coordinate 50,741, forward strand.
TAATTAATAATCAAAACTCTGAATGATATGAAGAAATCTATATTCCTTTTCTTTTTTGCCGTTTCCCATATGATTTTTGCTCAGGCAGACTGTGCTACGGCGCTGTCCGTATGCGGAAATTCAAACATTACCTATTCTCCGAACGGTATCGGTGCCGTTAATGAAAATCTGGGCGGCTGTCTTTCTACCGGCGAGCATAACTCAATCTGGTATAAATTTACTATTGCAACCGGAGGAACCCTTACCTTCGACCTGGTGCCCACTTCTTCCGATGCGGATTATGACTGGGCCATCTACGGACCGAATGTTAACTGTGGGAACCTCGGCGCACCGATCCGCTGCAACGCCGCTACTGTTATAGGAGTAGGAGCATCAACCGGAATGAATATGACGAGTACTATCACAAGCGCAGCCGGAGGTTCTCTGACGCCGTACTGCCAATATCTTGATGTACTGCCGGGACAGACCTATTATCTGTATATCGATAACTGGGTAGATATTACCAATCCTACCATGGCTCCTTTTTCCCTCACCTGGGGCGGTACGGCGACCCTGGCATCTCCGTTTACAGACCCCACGATTCAGACGCAGCCGTTTGTCCCTCCCGGAACACCCGCAGCAAACCCGGCAAATCCCAGAGAGATTATAATCTGCCAGAATCCGACAGTTTTTAATTTCAATACCCTGTCAGCAGGAATTCTGAATGGAAACACAAATTTCCAGATCAGCTATCACAGTTCACAGAATGAAGCCCTGTCGGGAGCCAATCCTATTCTGACGCCTATAACGGCGAGTACAACCACTACGTATTACTACAGCATCCATTATCAGGATCCAGCTAACCCCAACAACCCGATTAATTCATGCAGGCAGGTGGGCGCTTTTAAATTCAAATACGGAAATATTTCAGTGAATAATGTTACTTTATTCAGCTGTAATAACAATAATGCCGGAACGGCAACTTTTGATCTTACTTCGGCTTCGGTATTCAGCGATCCGACCGCTACAAAGCAGTATTACCGTACGCTCTCCGACCTTAATGCCGGAATCAACCCGATCGTCCCGGCCAATGCCTTTGTATCTGTCGAAGGAATGGTCTATGTAAAAGTAACCTCGCAATACGGCTGTACGGCCACTGCCCAGATCACCCTGAAGTTTTATCCGGCTATTGCCATAACGGAAGCGACCCTCAGATCATGTTCTATTGTAACAAGCCCTTCCACGGCATTATTCAATTTAAGCACGGCTGCAGTGACTTCCCAGACCCTGCCCAAAAAATATTATACTTCACTTGCTGATGCACAGAGCGGCAGCAATGAAATTGTCACTTTCCTGAATTACATAGCTCCGAATAGCGTGGTCTTTGTAAAAATAACCGATACCAACGGCTGTTATGCCATTGCAAAAATCAACCTAATGGTTATCCCATCGGTCTATTCAACTGTTTTAAAAGATAAGACCATCTGTATTGAAGATAAAACGACGCTGGATGCAGGTCCCGGATTTACGGCTTATGAATGGAGTACCGGCGCAACTACCCAGACGATAAGTAATGTAGGCGTAGGAACTTATTGGGTCAAACTGAAAACCGGAGAATGTACGGTAATGCAGACGGTAAAAGTATATGCATCCGGACAGCCGGTGATTTCGGATGTAGATATTAAAAATAATACCGTTACCATAAACGTTAAAGGCGGTACTGCTCCTTACCGGTATTCTATGGACGGTGTGAAATGGCAGGACTCCAATACATTTGCCAATGTTCCGCGCGGTGACCATCATATTTATGTGAAAGATGCGTATGACTGCGATCCTATCGATATAGACATTGTTGTTCCAAACCTGGTGAATGTAATCACTCCGAACGGGGATGGCATAAACGATGTGATCGACTATTCCGTATTGAGAAATAAGCAGAATCTGGTATTCAGCATCTTTGACCGTTACGGAAACAAGATGTTTGAGGCCAACCGGTTCAGTGCTTACAAATGGGACGGTACCACCGGAGGAAAAAAAGTTAAGACCGGTACGTACTGGTATTCCGTTTCCTGGAATGAGAACGATAAGAAGAATACTTTATTCAGATACTCAGGCTGGGTCATGGTGAAAAACAGGGAATAATTTATATTTAAATAAAGCCGTCACATTGTGGCGGTTTTTCATTTGTAAAATTTCTTACCTTAGTTATTAAAATATAACCCATGAAAGATTTGTTTACCAAGCGTTTTGAGTATTATAAAATGCTGGGCGATCAGGCCTTCGCACAGCTTTCGGAAGAAGAGATTTTCTGGCAGCACAATGAGGGAAGCAATTCCATAGCCCTTATTGTAAAGCATATTTCGGGAAATATGCTGTCGCGGTGGACGAATTTTTTAACGGAAGACGGGGAGAAATCCTGGAGGAACCGTGATGAAGAATTTGTAAGTACTTTTACGACAAAAGCTGAGGTTCTTGAATCCTGGGAGAAAGGCTGGGCCTGTCTTTTTGGGGCGTTGGATCAGATTACTGAAGAAAACCTGTATGCCACGATCTACATCAGAAGTGAAGCGCATTCCGTTATTGATGCATTCTTAAGGCAGTTGGCACATTACCCTTACCATGTCGGGCAGATTGTTTACATTGCTAAAATGCTTAAAAATGACGATTGGAAAACCCTTTCCATTGCCAGAAATAAATCCGGGGAATTCAATGCCGGGATGGAAAGCAGGTTTTCCGGAAAGGATTTTGGAACTAATTTCTCCCCCGTTTGTTATCAGGACAGCCCGGAAATCCGGGATGAATTTAAGCAATAGAATGAATCGATTTCAGATTCATATTAAAATGATTATCTTTGCACCCACAAAATTCAGAATCAATAAATGTCTCAATATCACAGAACTGCCGCATTTCATACCCTTGGCTGCAAATTAAATTTTGCGGAAACATCTACTATTGCCCGACAATTAACGGATGCCGGTTATGAGAAGGTGGGGTTTGATGATAAGGCCCATGTGTACGTCATCAATACCTGTTCGGTTACTGAAAATGCAGACCGGGAATGCAAGCTTCATGTAAAAAGAGCGATGAAAGCCAATCCGGAAGGGCTGGTGGTCATCGTCGGCTGCTATGCACAGCTGAAGCCTGAAGAAATTTCGCAGATCGAAGGGGTGGACCTGGTTTTGGGTGCTAAGGAGAAATTCAATATCCTGAGCTATCTTGACGATCTTGAAAAATCCGAAAGCGAGGGCATCGTTCATTCCTGCGAGATCGAGGAAACCGATTTCTTCATCGGGAGCTATTCCATCGGCGACAGGACCCGGGCTTTCCTGAAAGTTCAGGATGGCTGCGACTATAAATGTACCTACTGTACCATTCCTCTGGCAAGGGGTATTTCCCGTTCCGATACCGTCGAAAACGTCCTGAAAAATGCAACGGAAATTGCAGCCAGGGACATCAAGGAAATTGTTCTTACCGGTGTTAATATCGGTGATTACGGTAAAGGCGAATTCGGGAACAAAAGGCATGAGCATACCTTCCTGGATTTAATTTCAGAGCTCGATCAGGTAGAAGGCATTGAAAGGATCCGGATTTCCTCCATTGAACCGAATTTATTAAAAGACGAAAGCATCGAGCTGGTTTCTAAAAGCAAAAGCTTTGTTCCGCATTTCCATATTCCGCTGCAGTCCGGAAGTGATGATCTGCTGAAAAAAATGAAACGCCGTTACTTAACAAAACTCTATTACGACCGGGTTCATAAGATCCGTGAAGTGATGCCATATGCGGCTATCGGCGTAGATGTGATTGTCGGTTTTCCGGGAGAAACGGAGGAAAGATTTATGGAGACCTATAATTTCCTGAATGAACTTCCGATCACCTACCTTCACGTTTTTACCTATTCTGAAAGGGAAAATACCGAAGCGGCAGACATGGAAGGCGTTGTTCCGGTCCCGGAAAGAAAAAGACGTAACAAAATGCTCAGAATCCTTTCTGAAAAGAAAAAGATGGCCTTTTACCAGACGCAGCTCGGAAAAACACTTCCTGTATTGTGGGAGCATGAAAACAAAGACGGGAAAATGTTCGGCTTTACCGAAAATTATGTAAGGGTGCAGAAAGCTTTCGATCCGTCTTCCGTCAACCAGATCGAATGGCTGAAGCTGGAGAAAATCGAGGCGGACGGTACGGTTTCGGTGATGAATTCTTTTGAAAGTTTTCTGGAGAAGATTTAAAAATTCATTTTTTATTTTGATGAGTTCAATATAAAAGTACTGTTTTCCCATAGTGCCCTGTATTTCTTTGTCTTTAATTCATATTAAACCGGATTAAAATATATTTACAATGAAAATAAAGGGTAATAGTTAACTTTTTGATTCATTCCGTTGTACTTATTCAAATTAAATTTCTTTAACTTTGAGTAAATTCAACTTGATATGAGAGATAAATTTTTGCTGTGGGGAGCCGTTATTCTGGCGGTTGCCTGGGCGGTTGCTTTTCTGATCAAAGCCGACTGGTGGATTCCTTTTTTCCTGACCATCATTTATGCCATAGGCGTTTATAATGTTACCCAAAGCAAGCACGCGATTTTAAGAAACTTTCCGGTACTTGGTTATTTCCGGTATTTTTTTGAAAGTATTTCCCCGGAAATGCAGCAATATTTTATTGAGCGGGAAACCGATGGGAAGCCTTTTCCCAGAAACCAGCGTTCTGCCGTTTACAGACGGGCCAAGAATCTGAGCGATACAGTGCCTTTTGGAACCCAGCTGGAAGTGAATCACAGGAAATACGAAGGGATCAAGCATTCCATTTACGCAAAATCTCCTATGGAAGAACTGCCGAGAGTATGGGTAGGAGGAGAGCAGTGCGCTCAGCCTTATCATGCGTCGCTGTTTAATATTTCCGCGATGAGCTTCGGGGCTTTGAGCGACAGGGCACAGATTTCCCTGAACAGAGGAGCGAAGAAAGGAAATTTCTATCACAATACGGGCGAGGGAGGGATTTCCCCGCACCATCTGGAGGGTGGAGATCTCTGTTGGCAGATTGGAACGGGTTATTTCGGATGTCGTGACGACGAAGGAAAATTCAATCCTGAATTGTTTGAAAAATATTCGACCATGCCAGCCGTGAAAATGATAGAGATCAAATTGTCACAGGGCGCAAAACCCGGTCACGGAGGGGTATTGCCGGCTGTTAAGAATACACCGGAGATTGCGAAAATCCGTCACGTCACACCGGGAATGACCATTCTTTCACCACCATCCCATACTGCCTTTTCGGATGCGGCAGGATTGCTGAGGTTTGTCCGGCAGTTGAGGGAACTTTCAGGAGGAAAACCGGTTGGATTCAAATTATGCATCGGCGATACCAAAGAGTTCGAGGACATCTGCGTACAGATGAATGTTCTGAAAATCTATCCTGATTTTATTACCATCGACGGTGCGGAAGGAGGTACCGGAGCTGCGCCGCCGGAATTTTCAGACGGTGTCGGGATGCCGTTGGAGCCTGCGTTGATTTTTGTAAACCGGACGCTCAACAATTATAATGTAAGAAAAAAACTAAGGGTGATTGCCAGCGGAAAAGTTTTGACAAGTCTGGATATTCTGAGAGCCATTGCCATGGGGGCCGATATGTGCAACAATGCAAGAGGATTTATGTTTTCTTTAGGCTGCATCCAGGCGCTGCGGTGCAATAACAACAAATGCCCGACGGGTGTTGCTACCCAGGATAAAATGCTGATCAAAGGACTGGATGTGACGGACAAGGCAGAAAGGGTTTATCATTTCCATAAAAACACGCTGCATACCTGTAACGAACTGATTGCCGCTGCGGGAAGAAGTTCCTATGAAGAGGTGGACGCCACCATGTTTATGAGAGGCGATGAATTCGATCATCTTTCGGATCTGTATTTCCCGGATATTTTAGGCAACGTAAAACATAAAGCCAGATCTTAGAAAGAATATAAAAAAAGCACTCCGTTATGAAGTGCTTTTTGTTTTATTGATCGCTTGCAGGCCTTGCGTTGGCTTTATAAATCTGGAAATTAAATACAAAAGAAGTATTTTTCAGCGAGTAACCTATGTAGTTGTAATGGTCGCTTCTTCCGAAAGCCGCTCTGGATGGTACAATGATTACCCCCTGTAAATTGTAAGCATCTCCGTCAGCCATATTCTGGAATCCCTGGAAATACTTGAGGCCTTCCTGAAGACCTTCGATTTCGTAATAGCTTCTCTGTTTCGCTGCATCCGTTGCACCCGCATTTAGAACAGTATTTTTAACGTAGTAAAACATCGGGTCCGTTACAGGAGAACCGCTGCCGTTGATGGTATTCAGTAAAGCTCCGGAGGTATTGAATGCGATATTGCCGTCGGTATTGGTCGCCAGATAGTAATTGGCCCTCATCATCGTTCTGATCTGAGTTGCATTCGCAGCCGTAGAATTGGTTTCCAAAGTAACTCCGGATGAAGGCTGCGCCCCGTTTCTGATAATATAAATAACGCCTGAAGGAAGGGTAACCGGACTAAGTTCCGACAGTTTTTTCTGGTTGTCATCAGAAGCATCTGTAGAACTGAAAGCTTTTATATTTCCCTGCGCGTCCAGATAATTGTCGTTCATGAATTTCTGAATGGCCTGATCATCGTATGAATTTCTTACTGCAACATCATCCGGTTCTACAAAGGTTTCCACCTGATCATCCTTTTTACATGCAGTAAAACACAGCGTGCCGGCAAGGATATATAAAAATATTTTTTTCATTTTTAAAAAAAGTTTAATTACTTTACAAATAATATAACGACAAAAGTATAAAAAAATATGAGAATAGATAAATTTTTATGGAGCATTCGTTTTTATAAAACCAGAACCATTGCTACTGAGGAGATTAAAAAGAACCGGGTTTCCATCGGAGCCTCTGTGGTAAAATCTTCCAAGGAGGTAAAAGAAGGTGATGTCATTAAGATCCGTAAGAATCAGATCGATTATAAAATTAAAGTGATCCAGATCCCCAAAAGCAGACTGGGAGCCAAGCTCGTTCCGCTTCACATCAAGGATGTTACCGATCAGGAACAGTACGAATTGCTGAAAATGCGTAAGATGTCCCAGGATTATTACCGCAACAGGGGAGAGGGGAGACCAACCAAAAAAGACCGGAGGGATATGGACGGCTACGTGGAAAACGACGTCGATTCGGATTTTACAGACTGGGACGATTTCTTTGGCGAAACCGGGGACGGCCCGGAAAACGAAGATTAGTAAAAGCTCTAGAGATAGAGCTTTTCTGTTATTTCATTTACAATATCTTCCGGACTGCGCTGGTCGGTATTTACCTGGTACTGGGCTTTGCTGTAAAAAGGATTCCGTTCGAATAAATGTTTCGCGATAAATTCCGCCAGGTTTTCATCATTAATATTGGCGATCAGCGGACGTTTCTCTTTCTGTTTGGAAAGCCGCCCGGTCAGCGTACCTACCGAAGCCCTAAGAAAAACGCTTTTTGAATTATGGTTGATGATCTCCATATTATTATAATACACCGGTGTGCCGCCGCCCAGGCTTAAAACCACATTTTCTTCGGAGGCCAGAATTTCTTCTAGGGTTTCCCTTTCCAGCTTACGGAAGTAGATTTCGCCCTTTTTTTCAAAGATTTCAGGAATGGTAATTTTGTTCCTTCTGGAAATCTCTTTATCCAGATCAATAAGTTTAAAATCGAGTTTATCGCTTAATATTTTGGAAATGTGAGATTTGCCGCTTCCCATGTATCCGATGAGTGAAATTATCATGAATTTTTTTTAAACAAATTTGCAAAAAAGTTTTGAGATAAAGAAAAAACTCATATCTTTGCACCACTAAAAACGAGAGACATTATCACAGTGTTAATCGTTGATACAGTGGCCGACTCGGTAGCTCAGCTGGTAGAGCAATACACTTTTAATGTATGGGTCCTGGGTTCGAATCCCAGCCGGGTCACAAGCAAAAAAGATTACTGGATTTTTGTAATTTTTACGCCTGCGTGGTGAAATTGGTAGACACGCCATCTTGAGGGGGTGGTTTCCTAAGGATGTGCTGGTTCGAGTCCAGTCGCAGGCACTGCAGAAAATTGAAATAATTGATGGTGATATTTGAAATTTTATTTTATATTTATCACTATGAATTGTGGCCGACTCGGTAGCTCCAGCTGGTAGAGCAATACACTTTTAATGTATGGGTCCTGGGTTCGAATCCCAGCCGGGTCACAAGTTTACTGAAAAGTAAATTTTTTTCATATTAATATTTTGTGATTTGGTGTTTCAAAGGCTTCCGCAAGAAGCCTTTGATTTTGAAAATAAATTTTGCGGAAACAAAATATTTTGTATCTTTGCAGCTCTTAAAACAAGATACTGTTTTTAAAATAGCATTTGTGAATTAAGTGACGACTCGGTAGCTCAGCTGGTAGAGCAATACACTTTTAATGTATGGGTCCTGGGTTCGAATCCCAGCCGGGTCACAAGTTTACTGAAAAGTAAATTTTTTTCATATTAATATTTTGTGATTTGGTGTTTCAAAGGCTTCCTTCAGGAGGCCTTTGATTTTTTTTATATCTATCCCGACTCAATCTTCAGTAACAAAAAATGCGCCACTAAATAGGAGCGCATCTTTATTTCTCAAAATAAGTATTTATTCAATCTGAATTCAGAGCCTTTTAATCCAGGTGCATATTGTCAATTAATCTTACACCATCCACTACCACTACAATAAATGCCCTGAAATTCCGGTCTTTATAAAAAAAGTCGGTTTCCCTGAGGGTTTCTTCGTCGGCAATCAGGAAATATTCCAGTTGCATTCCCCTTTGCTGGTCGAAAATATCCTGTACCCGTGCTTTAATTTCAGGAACGGTAATTACTCTGAACCAGTCATTCACCTTTTTCAGGGTTTCAAAAATAACTTTTGACGCTTCGCGTCGGTCTTCCTGCAGTCTTTGGTTCCTGGAGCTTAGCGCCAGCCCGTTCTCTGCCCTGTAGATAGGAACACCTTTGATATTAATCAGCAGTTTTTTATTTTCCGTCATTTTTTTAATAATGGCCAATTGCTGGAAATCTTTCTCTCCAAAATAGGCATTGTCCGGTTTTACCTGATTGAAAAGTTCTTCTACCACAGTCCCCACACCATCGAAATGTCCCGGTCTCGATTTTCCTTCCATTTCATTTTCCAGTCCGCCGAAATCATACTGCCGGCTTTCTGCTTTTTCGGGATAGATATCGGTAACTTCAGGAATATAAACCGCATCTACTAGTCCGGATTTTTCAAGTATTGAAATGTCCCTGTTGATATCCCTGGGATATTTTTCCAGATCTTCCGGATTGTTGAATTGGGTAGGATTAACGAAAATTGATGAGATAACGAGGTCATTTTCTTCTCTTGCCTTTTTATATAATGACAGGTGTCCGTCGTGAAGAGCTCCCATAGTAGGCGCAAAACCTATTTTCTTCCCCATTTCTTTCTGTCGTTCAATGAAATCCTGAAGGACTTTTTTACTTTTTAGAACTTCCATAGCTTTTTTTAATAGTAATTCAAAAATACTAAAAATATCATATAATTATTATAGGATAAGCGTGGGTTTTATCATTTCAGAAAGGTAATTTTCGTAAAAAAATGTTAATTAAAATAATGTTAAATGTTTTTTCGTAATTTTGCGCATTAAAGCATTTTTACAAAAATTAGATAGAAGTTTATGCCGAATCAAAAAATACTGTATATTACTACAGAGATGTATCCATACCAGGAAGACACCAATATGGCTGCAGTGGTAAACAAAATGGCACTTAAGATGCACCAAGAAGGCAATGATGTAAGAGTTTTTATGCCAAGATTTGGACAGATAAGTGAAAGGAAATTCCAGCTTCATGAAGTGATCCGCCTGTCGGGAATGAATATTATTATCAATGACCTGGATCAGCCTCTTATCATTAAAGTAGCGTCTCTTCCGGGGGAAAGACTTCAGGTTTACTTTATCGATAATGAAGAATATTTCAAAAGAAAACAATACTATTTTGATGATGAAGGACAGCCTTTTGAAGATAATGACGAAAGAGCGATATTCTTTGCAAGAGGGGTTATCGAAACTATTAAGAAATTAAACTGGGTCCCGGATGTGATTCACCTGAACGGATGGATGTCTTCCTTCGTGCCTATTTATCTGAAGACGTATTACGAATCCGATACTTATTTTAAAGACGCAAAAATTGTGCTGTCCCTATACAACGAGAAAGACGCACCGTTGGCATCCAATGTCGGCGAAAAGCTGAGCTTCGACAATATTTCGGGATTAAAGGCGTTAGATAATCCAAGCGTAAAAAGTTTTGTCATTGAAAGTATGAACTATGTGGATGCAGTAGTAAAAGGTGATGAATTCTTAGATGAGGACCTTGACAAAGCGTTCAATGAAACGGCCACTCCGAAATCAGAATACCTGGACGTAGATTCTATAAACCAACTTTATTAAAAACACATTTTAATGATCCATACTATTAAGAAAGCGATCACCGTATTTTCTCTGGTGATTTTTGGAAGTGCCATTCTATATAACTGTGAGCCGGATGCCGATACTTTGGGAGAACAGCTGTTTTTAGACGGAGCCGCACAGGGGAATGAAAAATCCTTTGATATTACTGCTTTCAACATTAATAATAACGACAGCATCCGCAGTGATGCCTCAAAATTAACCTACGGTGTACTTGGTGCTTTTAATGAAGGGCAGTTCGGTATGCAGAAGGCTTCTTATCTTACCCAGTTGAGATTATCTACATACGATCCTGATTTTGGAACCAATGCGGTTGTCGATTCTGTGGTATTGGTTATGAAGCCAAGATATGCTTCCGATTCTGTTACAACGAATACGGTAGACGATAACTATACGTATACGACGGCTACTGAAACCAATGTAAATGCTAAAAAAGTAGTGAATACCTATCCGGTTTTAAAATTCGGTAAAGCGAAAAGAACTTTCAATATCAGGGTTCATGAAGTTAATGACTTTCTGAAAGGTGTTTCAGACAGTGTTAAATCCAACCAGACCTTTGCTTACGGAACCGTATTGGGAACAAAGGAATTTAAAGGAAGTGTAAGTTCAGTGGCTATTACGAAAGATGACGGCGGGGCAGCTTTATTTACAGCAGCAAGTCCGGGGATAAGAATTCCGCTGGATAAAACATTTTTCCAGAACAAGATCATTGCCAAAAAAGGCCAGCCTGAACTCCAGGATGCCTCAAACTTCACCCGGTACTTCAGGGGGCTTAGAATTTCCGTTGATGAACAGGATGGATATTTATTTCAGTTCTCTCCAAACGATATGGAGCTGATTATGTATTATAAATATGATAAAACCGATGTAACACCGGCAACAAGACCTCAGGCAACTTATACTTTTGCCCTTGGCGCTGCAAATACGCATATCGGGCAATATCAATATGATCGCACCGGCTCTGTATTAGAAGGGGCTACAATAGGAGATAGAAAAAACGGAGATCCGAAACTTTTCCTTCAGGGGATGGGTGGACCATCAATCGGGATTTCTATTCCGGAAACAACCATTACCGATCTTAAAAAATTGGTTGACAGTAAAGCAGGAATCATCAGTGCCAAAATAAGAATTTATACCGATCCGTCATGGAACAATAAAGATTATGCGAAGCCTACAGAATTCACTTTACTACGTAAGTATACAGATGCAGAAAATGATCCGTCCAAGATCAGAAGCAGTTTTACCAATGATCTTTTAAAATTGGCGGGAATTCCGGGATATACTTTCTATAAATCTTATGATTTGGATAAAAATCCTGCATACTACGATTTTATCGTAACTCAGTCGATTAAAGAAATCGTTGAGCCGGCCAGTAAGCCGACCACCGATAAGACAGAAACCAAATATTTCAAAATAGATTTAGGATCCTTCCAGACTAATTCTGCCGGAACCGGTTTGGCAGGACAGAAATTCACTACCGCACCTTATAATACCAGCAGAGCGGTATTTGTAGGTACGGATGCTGCTAATGCAAACAGAGTACAGTTGAAAATTATTTACGGTACAAAATAAATTTAAAAATCACTTTATATAATATGTGTGGAATTGTAGGATACACAGGTTTTCAGGACGCTTACGATATTGTAATCAACGGTCTTAGAAGACTCGAGTACAGGGGATACGACAGTGCCGGAATCGTTCTGGAAAATAGCAATAATAAACTGGAAGTCGAAAAAACCAAAGGAAAGGTAGACGACTTGGTACAGATCTCCGGTCAGCTGAAAGGGACTGCGAAAATAGGAATGGGACATACGCGTTGGGCTACCCACGGAGTGCCGAGCGACAGGAATTCCCACCCGCATTTGTCTAATAACGGCAAGATTGCAATTATCCATAACGGGATCATTGAGAATTATGACACCATTAAAACCATGCTTACGGAAAAAGGGTTCAGTTTTAAATCTGAAACCGATACCGAAGTTTTGGTTAACCTGATCCAGTACTTTATGGATCTGAATGTGGAAATGGATTTTCCTACGGCAGTGCGGTATGCACTGAATGAAGTATATGGTGCTTACGCCATTACGGTAATGCATGAAGAATATCCGGGTGTTCTGGTTGTCGGAAGATTAGGTTCTCCTTTAGCTATCGGAATCGGTGAAAAAGAATATTTCATTGCTTCGGATGCTTCCCCTTTCGTAGAATTTACAAAAGAAGCCATTTACCTGGAAGAAGGCCATATGGCAACAATTTCCTTAGAAAATGGAGTGGATATCAGAACGATTACCGAAAACTCTAAAATAGAGCCTGAAATTCAGAAGCTTAAATTAAGCCTGGAGCAGATTGAAAAAGGAGGATATGAACATTTTATGCTGAAAGAAATTTTCGAACAGCCTAAATCGGTGCAGGATACGATGAGGGGAAGGCTTCTTGTTGATGAAGGGGTGATTAAGATGGCAGGAATCTGGGACCATATGGAGAAGTTCAGAAATGCCAACCGGATTATCATTATTGCCTGTGGAACTTCATGGCATGCCGGTCTTATCGGTGAATACCTGATCGAAGAATATGCAAGAATCCCTGTGGAGGTGGAATATGCTTCGGAATTCAGATACAGAAATCCTATTATTACTGATAAAGATGTGGTGATTGCAATTTCCCAGTCGGGAGAGACGGCTGATACCATGGCTGCTTTAAAGCTGGCTAAAGAAAAAGGAGCATTCATTTACGGTATTTGCAATGTCGTGGATTCCTCAATCGCAAGGATTACGGATGCCGGATCCTATACACATGCCGGACCTGAAATCGGGGTGGCTTCTACCAAAGCGTTTACGGCACAGCTGACTATTCTTTCCCTGATTGCATTAAAACTAGGAAAGCATAACGGAAATCTGGGAAATGCCGATTTCATGAGCCTGATTGCGGAACTGGATGCAATGCCTAAGAAAATTGAAGATGTCCTGACTGCTACCCATGAGCTGGTACAGCATATCGCGAAGGATTTTGTAAAGGCTACCAACTTCCTGTATCTAGGCAGAGGATACAATTACCCTGCGGCACTGGAAGGTGCTTTAAAACTAAAAGAAATCTCTTATATTCATGCTGAAGGATATCCGGCTGCCGAAATGAAGCACGGTCCGATTGCATTGATCGATGAAAATATGCCGATTGTTATTATTGCACCTAAAAAGGGGCATTATGATAAGATCGTAAGCAATGTTCAGGAAATTAAGGCAAGAAAAGGGAAAGTAATTGCTGTTGTAAATAGAGGAGACGTCCAGGTAAGTGCAATGGCGGATTACGTTATTGAAATTCCTGAGACCTCAGAATGTTTCTCACCGATTGTTGCATCTGTACCACTACAACTCCTTGCTTATTATATTGCGGTGTACAGGGGCGCGAATGTAGATCAGCCGAGAAACCTCGCCAAATCGGTAACGGTGGAGTAAAACTTATGGGTAAATAAAATAAATTTAGATTTATTCCGTTATTTCAAAAAAAACCTTAAAAGTTTCTTAAAAAAATTATATATTTACGGCTTAATTATAAAAATTAACATGAAAAGGATATTTCTTTTATTATTGTCTGCGTCGGTAGCATCGGTATCTTGTTCAGGTGGGGGGGCCTCTTCAGTAGGTAAACCGGGAACAAAAGGAGAATTGATACCTAGAGAAAAAACAAAATCATTTGTTGCAGAAAGACCATTTGGTATGGTTGCCATTCCTGCAGGATCATTTGTAGCCGGATTAACGGATCAGGATTTCACAGATAGTCCTGAAAAGGCCCAGGCTAAAACCGTTACGGTTTCTTCTTTCTTCATGGATGAATCGGAAACTACGAATGCAGAATACAGGGTATTTATCAACTATGTAAGAGATTCTATCGCTAGAACTTTACTTGCTGAAGCCGCCGGAGAAGGAGGGGAAGGTAAAGGTAGAGGGACAAACATCGGAGATTATGCATACCTTGCTCAAAAAGAAGAAAATTTAACACCTTATCAGGAATATTTAGAAGGACAGGGCGGTGGAAACGAAGGAAACTTCGACCCGACCAAAAAACTGGACTGGAAAGTTCCATTGCACTGGAATACTTCCAAGTATCCTGATGTAGAATACGCAGAAGTGTTAGAATCGATGTACTTACCGGCTTCATCAAGAGTAAGTAACGAAAGAATCCTTGACGTTAGTAAACTTAAATATACCTACAGATGGGGTGATATGGATGCTGCCTTAGCTGAAAGAGAAAGAGGCGTAAATTACCTTAGAAGCGAAAGCATCGCCATCTATCCTGATACAACGGTTTGGGTAAAAGATTTCCATTTCGCTTACAATGAGCCATTGTTCGAACAGTATTTCTGGCACAAAGCTTACAAAGACTATCCTGTAGTTGGAGTAACCTGGGATCAGGCAAGAGCTTACTGTAATTTCAGAACCAAACTGAAATCTGATTATAACGAAAGCCTGAAGAGAAGAAAACAAAAACCATTGATTTTCAGACTTCCTACGGAAATTGAGTGGGAATATGCAGCAAGAGGCGGAATGCAAAATGCTACTTACCCTTGGGGAGGTCCTTACTTGATGGACGACAGAGGTTGCTACCTGGCAAACTTCAAACCGAAAAGGGGTAATTACATGGAAGACGACAAAAAAGGTACTTATACATATACTGCTCCAGTAAAGAAATTTAAAAAGAATGGATACGGGTTATTTGATATGGCTGGAAACGTTTCTGAATGGACAGAATCTGCTTACAACAACTCTTCATACGGGTTCGCATCTACATTAAATCCTTCTACCAAAGATAAAGTTGATACTAAAAAATCAGTAAGAGGAGGTTCTTGGAAAGATGTAGGATACATGCTGATGAACGGTGCAAGGGATTGGGAAAGAAAAGATTCAGCGAGAAGCTATATCGGATTCAGAACCGTACAGGATATTCCTGAAGCTGCTGTTAAGCCAAGAAAAATTAACAGATAAGATTCATTAGACACTATTCAATAACAATTTTATTTAACATTAAAAAAAACTAACTTATATGTTTAAGACTAAAGATGCTTGGATGAATTTCTTCTATTCATTCGGTGCTGCAATTGTAATTCTTGGAGCTTGGCTTAAAATTACCCACATCACTTTAGGACCGATCAATGGTAACATTGCTCTTACCGTGGGACTTATTACAGAAGCGATTATCTTCATTATCTTCGCTTTCGACCCGCCGAAATCTGAAGAGTCTTATGCCTGGGAAAATGTTTATCCTGAATTATTGGATAAGCATGCAAATCCTAATCCGTTACATTCTAATGTATCTAAAAGCAACGCTGCTCAATTTGCTGAACTTGAAAATTCACTTTCTACCAAATTGGATAAAATGCTTCAGGACGCTAAACTTGATGTCCAGTTATTTGAAAGACTGAGAACAGGTATTGATAAATTCTCAAGTTCGGTAGACCAGATCAACCAGACCGTTGACGTATCATCTTCCACTCACAAATACAACGAGCAGCTGAACAAAGCAGCTCAGCACATGGAAAGCATGAATGCTTTGTATGCCATGCAGATGGAAAGCACAAAGAAGCAATCTGAGTTTACTAATAAGTATGTAGCAGATATGCAGAAATCTGCTGAACAGTCTGAAAAATTCAATCAGGAACTACAAGGTTTAACTTCAAACTTGAACAACTTAAACAGAGTTTATGGTGGTATGTTAACTGCTATGAAATCTTAATTTTCCAAAACCATTTTTTAATTTAACTATTTAATCAAAAACAAAGAAAAGAGAATGGCAGCAGGAAAACAGACACCTCGTCAGAAGATGATCAACCTGATGTATTTGGTGTTCATCGCTATGATGGCCCTAAATATTGATGCGGAAATCATCAGGTCATATTATGACTCTACCAAAGCACTTAATGAAACCCGGACGTTAACGGAAAGAAAAAACGAAAGAATATTTGAGAAAACCCTTGAAGCTAAAGCTCAGCAGGTGCCCGATACCTATGCGCAGCCTTGGGCCCAGTATCAGGTTCTTAGGGATAAGATCAACGTTTTGGTAAAATCTGCACAGGGTATTAAAGATGAGCTTAAAAAGAAATCTGAATTTCATGATAAAGATGCTCAGGGAAAAGATATTGATGTAAGTGAAAACTTTGCAGCATTAAATAACAATGAGGCAACCACGGAATATTTTTTTAAGGAAGGTGATGAAAATACCCCTTCAAAAGGAGCGTTGGATTTAAAATCTAAAATTGATGATGTAAGAAATTATATCAATTCAACTTTTGGGAATAACGCTCAATTGAAAGACTTAGTTGACAGAGCCAACAAATCTTTGATCGCAGAATATCCTAAAGGGAAATCTCCGAATGAGAAGACATGGTTCCAGAATAAGTTCTATCACCAGCCGTTAATCGCAGCGATTTCAAACCTGGAGATTATCCAGAATGACGCCAGAAACGTACAATCTGACGCCTTGGCATTAATGCTTCAGGAAAAAGTAGATGCGAGCATTAAATTCAACAGCTATGAAGCCATTGTTTCCGCACCTGTAGATGTGGTAGCTGGAAAACCGGCTGAAGCTGTTGTCATGTTAGGAAACTATTCAAACAGCAACAAAATCAGCATTTCCGGTGTAAGCAGACAGGAAAACGGAAAAGGATACGCTTCATTGAATACAGGCGGAATCGGACAAAAAACGTTCAGCGGTAATATTACATTGACGGACGCAACTGGTAAGGCACAGAACTTCCCGTTCACACATACGTATAATGTAATCGCAGGACCGCAGGAAGTTAAGCTTCAGAAAGGATTATTACTTTCTGCTGATAAAATGAATGTAATGTACAGAGGTTTGGAAAACCCGGTATCTGGTTCTATATTAGGTGCTGATAACTCTAAGCTTTCATTATCTGCTCCGGGTGCTGTAGTAAGAAGTACCGGTCCAGGCAAATGGAGTGTAAAACCTCAGGCTGGAAATACAGTTAAATTAACATTATCTGGAACAGATCCTTATGGAAAATCAATCACTCAGGTGTTTGAATACAGGATTAAGAACGTACCACCACCACAAGGGCAAATGAGAGGGCAGAATGTATTAACAATGCCAGCAACCTCTATTCCGAATCAAACCGTTCAGGCAGCTATTCCTGATTTTGATTTCCCGGTTTCATTTACTGTTACTGAATTTATGGTAAGAATTCCTGGTAGAGCAGCAATGCTTGTAAAAGGTAATTCATTATCTGATGCTGCAGGCTTATTGAAAAATGTCAGACCTGGAGACGATGTTTCAATTATTGAAATAAAAGCTACGGCACAAGGATTAGAAGGCCCTGTTAAGAGAATTACTCCAATCATCATACATGTTCCATAATTTAAAACAATAAAAATGAAAAAATATATTAGCAGTCTTATGGTATTAGCTTCTGGGTTTGCATTTTCCCAGACTATACTAAACGCTTCATCACCTGAAGAGTTTAGACAGATGAGATCTGAAAATACCAGGAAGGTAGGAGATTCTATAGTTAGTAACAAAGTTACCCCTCTTGAATATGGTTACGTAGATGAAAAAGACATCTTAAAAAGTATGTTTGTTTGGGAAATTATTGATCTTAATGATAAAATAAACCAACCTTTTTACTACGATAATCCGGATGGGCTTCAATCTAGAACAACAAGATCTCTATACAAAATTTTGCTTGATGCAGCAATGAGTGAAGAAGTTAAAGAGGTTTATGATGATGAAAACTTTACGACCAAGTTAACTCCTGAGCAGATAAAAGCAAGATTACAGAAAGTGGTTGCGAGTGATGTTATCGTAGATATTATTGCTTCAGGTAGAAAACCAACTGAGCAGGAAATCAAAGAGAATACCGATATTTTTGAAACTACAACGGATAAAGTGAAAGTTCTTAAAATGATGGGTATGTGGTTCATTGATAAAAGAGACGGACAACTGAAATACCGACCTCTTGGTATTGCTGCTATGGGTCCGGATCCAGCTGTACAGGGAGTTTACGATGCGGAAGGAAGAGCGATCGCCGGTAAAGATGAACTTATTGATTTGTTCTGGATCTATTATCCTAGCGCGAGAGATATTTTAGCAAATAATTATGTTTATAACAGAAAAAATTCGTCTGCAGATTTATCTTTTGATGACTTAATTAATGCAAGAAGATTCTCTTCCGTGATTTATAAGTCTTCTTCAGGGATGGGTGACGGTGTTATTGACGATTATGTTCCAAATGATGCCGATGCGCAAATTGAAGAAAGCGACAGAATCAAGGCGCAGATCCTTAAAATGGAAAACGAAATGTGGAATTATTAAGATTTCACTTGGCAAGTATAGAAAACCTGAGTATTTTTACTCAGGTTTTTTTATTATGGATACTATAGATTACATCATTGTCGGAGACGGGTACGCAGGGCTTTTCTTTGCCCATCAGCTGATCAGGAACAACAAATCTTTTGTTTTGTTTTCGGAAGAAAGAAAAAGTGCTTCACAGGTTTCTGCAGGAATTATTAATCCGGTTGTCCTGAAGAAATTCACCACTTTCTGGAAAGCGCAGGAACAGATCCGCTTCCTGAAAAGTTCATTGCAGGAAATTGAAAAGTATACCGGTAAAAACTATCTGATTGATGCACCCATCCACCGTATTTTCCATGATGAAAACGAGCAGAAACTCTGGCTGAAAAAATCAGAGAATGAAGAGCTGAATAATTTTCTGAATGAAAATTTCGATCGTTTAGAAGGGGTAAAAAACGATTTTCTTACAGGAAAGGTCAATCAGTCTGCCAGGCTCGATGTTAATGGTTTTTTTACTGGTTTATTTGGTTTTTTAGAGAGCCGGGGCTTTCTCATGAAAGAAAAATTCAATTATAAGGAATTGAACCCTGAACGATCAGAATATAAAAACCTTCGGTTCAAAAATATCTTGTTTTGTGAAGGAATGGGCGTAACGAAAAATCCGTTTTTCTCCGGTATTCCCGTACAACCGAATAAAGGACATCACATCAAGGTAAAACTCTCTCAGAAAATTCCTTCAAACATCACCATCAAGAAAAAACATTTTTTATTTCCCGTTGATGAAGAACTTTATTTTTACGGCGGCACCTATGACCGGGAGCAATTGCATGATCAAGTGGATGATTCTGCCGTAGAACAGCTGAAAAAAGGCTTATCCGAATTTTATTCATCAGACTTTGAAATCACAGACGTTAACATCGGGTTCAGGCCTACGGTAAAAGACAGAAGACCCATCATCGGCCGTCATCATGAACATCAGAATCTATATGTTTTTAATGGTTTAGGCGCACGGGGTATTTTAAACGGATGTTATTTCTCCAGAACCCTTTACGATTTAATAGAAGAAGGCGTTCCCTTGCCTCCGGAAGTTTCTCTGGACCGTTTCAGATAAGCAATATTAATTGACTGGAAGCATACATTATCTGTTATATTATTCGTAAATTAAAATCTGTAGAACAATTGATTTATGGATGAAAATCTTTTAGGAATTATAGCAGGGGCTTTAACTTCAGTAGCCATGCTTCCACAGCTTATAAAAGTAATTAAACAGAAAAATGCAAAAGATCTTTCCTGGGGAATGCTGATTGTACTTATTTCAGGGCTTTCTTTATGGGTGTGGTACGGATTCCTGAAAAATGAACTTCCCATTATCCTTTCCAATGCTTTTGCGGTAATCGTTAATGTTACCCTCCTGATATTTTGTATTATATATAAAAAGAAATCGTCGTAAAAAGGCGAACACTTCCGCCCAAACGGAAGTGTTCTTATGTATGATGATGTGTTTCCGGATTAAGGCTGAGCAACAAATTTCGCCAAAGGAGCCATTCGGGCTTTATTGAGCATTAAAGTATCTCCGTTTACGGAATAATTGTCGGCGGCCAGAAGTGCCTGGGTAAACGCGCGTTCTGTGGCGAGGTCGTCGCAGGCAATCATGGTTGACATTCCCTGGTTAAATTTAATACGCATCGATTCCGGCTTTATTTCAAAAGTTCCGCCTACGCCATTGCATCCTCCGTGCCCGGAATACCGCATATCTGCCGTATTCAGCATAAAATAAGGATTAGCCTTAGGGTTTTTAAGTGCTATCGGTTGGCCGTTAATTTCCGTAAGTTTCCAGGTTTTCCCTGTGATAGCCATAGATTTCACAGGAGAAGCCGTATTTCTCTGCATATTGGCACATGAGCCGGTTGTCATTATTATCAACAGCGAAGAAAAGCAGATGATGGTATTTTTCATATTTAAAGGTTGTGAAAAAATTTGAATAAATTTAATAAGAAGCCATTTTGGTGTCTGAAGAGGAAGCCTTGGCTTTTTTATGGTGGAAAAGTACCATGTTGTAATCTCTTTTCAGGAATGTCACCTCACCCCTTACATCGGAAAACTGGTAAAAAGCATCAGTTGCAGTAAATTCCGGCATTTCGTCATTCTTTTTAAGCTCGTAGGTTTTTCCGTCCAGCCTTACTGTAACCGTATTTTGGGTTTCATTGATAGTCAATTCAAGCTGATCGCCGAAATCATCAGTATATATCTCTTTGGTGATATGATCAGCATTCTTTTTTATATCAGCAACATTTTCAAGATTTGCTTCTTCTTCCTTTGACTGATGCCGACACGCTGCCAGGGTAAGTAACGGTATTAAAGCAATAGTAATGGTTTTCAATAATTTTCTCATAATAATAAGTGATTTTTCGGTGATTCATGAATAGGTATGCTGTTATCCTATAAAATTACAAATTATTTAATCATAATGTGTTAATTTTTAATAAATTAATTAAAAATTCTTATGTTATAATTATTATGCTTTTATTTTTAATCGGTCGAAAAACGAAATGGCATTTACAAAAACCATGCTAAGAATGGCAATCAGGATAAAAAAATTGATATAAAATGATGAATCTGATTTCAAAACTATGTATTTCCAAAGATAAGAATATTAAGGACGCAATATTTGATTAGGATTTCATTCAGGTGCTTAAATATTTGGACAGTTGATCAGAGGGTACATCTATAAATACGTCGGTTTTTAAATTTAAATTAAATATTAACATTTTTATTTATCAATAATTTAAATATCAGGGGTTAAATTAATTGTTTTATATAAATTAATTCTTATTTTAATATATTTTAACATTAAAATGAATATTTATTACCGTTTATTGCCATATCATAATGCTGTACAGGTATTTTATAAATGTGTAACCTTTAGTTATGTGTTTTTAAGTCAGGTGGTTAAATTGATGTTATGATAGTTTATTAATAAAATTCAGTTATTTTAAAGTAGTGTTAAATATTGTTAATATAAATATATTGCAACAAAACTATCTTGAAACTTAAGAAAACTAAAAACTACCTTTGTCACAGAAATCATGAGAAACTATATCGTATATTTTTTGACCGCCCTTTTTCTTCTTTTCGTAGTGGAAAGCAAGATCAATGTAAGGACTTTAAAAAGTAATTATACAAACCATACTTCTCAGAATTTACCAAAAAAGGCAAACCGTCTCAACCAGACTTATGAGAAACTGACGGTTCATCAGTCGCCCGATAACACGGCCAATGCTTATTCTCTGGAAATTACAGAAGATAATTTCCAGTTCTCAGACAGTTTTCAGGCCGTTATTGTTTTCGCCGGTGTTTTCACTTTGGTGTATATCTTCGGACTGAAAAGTTTCAAAAAATCAAAGCCTGTTCTGCACGGCTTTTTATCAGGATTTTCTACAGTTAAAAAGTTTATTCTGATCCGTTCCATAAGAATTTAAACATTCTCTTTTCCAAAGTTTTTTTCTGCTGATCCGTTCGGCGGAAATCCTCCTGCGTTGTGTTGCCGGTAATCACCACAGCCGCAGTATCCTTATTGCCATTTTCCTATTTAAAACATTAACGATTTACATAAACTCTACCATTATGATTAAAAGAGTTGTCGCAGGCATTGCGCTAAGCAGTATTTTTTTGTTCACCGGTTGCAACAAGAAAACAGAAGAAAAAGAAGAAGCCACGGTATATCCCGTAACCACACCGGTAGTGATGGATACGGTGATTGATAAAGAATTTGTGGCTCAGATCAGATCGGTAAAGAACATTGAGGTCCGTGCCCAGGAAAAAGGCTTCCTCGAAAAGATCTTTGTAGACGAAGGACAGTTTGTCCGTCAGGGGCAGACCTTATTCCGGATTATGCCGAAACTCTATCAGGCAGAACTCCTGAAAGCCCAGGCGGAAGTTGCCCAGGCTACGATCGAACTGAAAAACGCCAGCACCCTGGCAAATAACAACATTGTTTCCAAAAATGAAAGATCCATGGCCAAAGCCAAGCTGGATGCAGCCAACGCCGAAGCCAAGCTGGCACAGATCCATCTTTCGTTTACGGACATCAAAGCTCCGTTTTCCGGAATTATCGACAGGATTCCTTTGAAATTGGGAAGTCTAGTGGATGAGGGAGATTTACTCACCTCCCTCTCCGATAACAACGATATTTATACTTACTTCAATGTTTCGGAACCCGAATACCTGAATTACCAGAGAAATGCAGCTTCCCGGGGAAGCAATCAGGTAGCTTTGGTTATGGCAAACGGCGATGTTTTCCCGCAGAAAGGGGAAGTACAGACTATTGAAGGACAGTTTGACAGCGAAACCGGAAACATTGCATTCAGGGCGAAATTCCCGAATCCCGATAAGCTGCTGAGAAACGGAGAGACCGGAAAAATAAGAATGACCCTGCCTTTGAAAAACGCCATGCTTATTCCTCAAAAAGCAACCTATGAAATCCAGGATCAGAAATACGTATTCGTAGTGGACAAAAACGGAACCGTAAAATCAAGGAACATAAAAGTAGCGTATGAGCTTCCTGATGTTTATGTGATAGCTTCCGGACTTTCCACAGGAGATAAGATATTGCTGGAAGGTGTTCAGAAAGTGAAAGACGATCAGAAAGTCCAGGTAAAGGCTCAGGACCCTAAAAAAGTTCTTCAGTCATTGAAATTAAAAGCAGAGTAGGACTCATTAATGAAGTAAGTAATTATGTTTAAAAAATTCATTCGCAGACCTGTTCTGTCTATCGTAATCTCACTGATTATTGTATTTATGGGGATTTTGTCACTGGTAAAACTTCCGGTAACCCAATTCCCTTCCATTTCGCCGCCCAAAGTAAATATTACCGCAGAATATCCGGGAGCCAATAACGAATTGTTGATCAAATCCGTGGTTATTCCGTTGGAAAGAGGTCTGAACGGGGTGCCCGGGATGAAATATATGACTTCCGATGCCGGAAACGACGGGGAAGCATCCATCCAGGTGGTTTTCGACCTGGGAACCGATCCTAATGTAGCGGCTGTAAACGTTCAGAACCGGGTATCTTCCGTAGTAAACAAACTTCCGCCACTGGTGGTGCGTGAAGGGGTGAAAATTACCCGTGAAGAACCTAACATGCTGATGTACATCAACCTGTACAGTGATGACCCGAAAGCCGATCAGAAATTCCTTTTCAACTATGCCGATATCAACGTGATGTCCGAACTGAAAAGGGTAAGTGGGGTAGGGTTTGCCGACATTCTCGGAACCAGGGAATATGCCATGCGGATCTGGCTGAAACCGGACCGTCTGACGGCTTACAGCATTTCCGCAGATGAAGTAATGGATGCCCTGAACCAGCAGAGTCTCGAAGCTTCTCCTGGTAAAACAGGGGAAAGTTCCGGGAAAAGATCCCAGTCTTTCGAATATATTTTAAAATATCCGGGACGTTTCAATAACGAAAAGGACTATGGAAATATCATCCTGAAAGCGAATCCCAACGGAGAATTCATCAGATTAAAAGATGTGGCCGATATCGAATTCGGTTCGTCCATGTACGATATCTATTCTACCCTGAATGGTAAGCCTTCCGCAGCGATCACAGTGAAACAATCCTACGGTTCCAATGCAAGTGACGTTATCAAAAACGTAAAATCGCTGATGGCAGAACTGCAGAAGACTACTTTCCCTAAAGGAATGCATTATGACATCAGTTACGACGTTTCCAAGTTCCTTGATGCTTCAATTGAAAAAGTAGTTCATACCCTCTTTGAAGCCTTTATTCTGGTAGCGATTGTGGTATTCCTGTTTTTGGGAGACTGGCGTTCTACCTTGATTCCGGCGATTGCCGTTCCGGTTTCACTGATCGGTACCTTTGCCGTGATGTCCGCGTTCGGGATTACCCTGAACATGATCTCGCTCTTTGCTTTGGTGATGGCCATCGGGGTGGTTGTCGATGATGCGATCGTGGTGATTGAAGCCGTCCATGCTAAAATGGAGGAAAAACATTTGTCTCCTTTGAAAGCAACCGAAGAGGCCATGCATGAAATCAGCGGAGCGATTATTGCGATTACACTGGTAATGGCATCCGTATTCATTCCGATTGCATTCATGTCCGGACCAGTTGGGGTATTCTACCGTCAGTTTTCAATTACTATGGCTTCTGCGATCATCCTCTCCGGAGTAGTGGCCTTAACATTGACGCCTGCTCTATGTGCTTTAATCCTGAAGAACAACCACGGGAAAGCGAAGAAAAGAACTCCTGTGACCATATTTTTGGATAAATTCAATAATTTATTTACAAAAGGAGCCGGGAAATATGAAAAGTTGCTGAACAAAACCGTTAAAAAGAAAACATTTACCCTGCCGCTGTTACTGGCGTTTTGTGCATGCACCTTCTTTTTAAGCAATTCATTGCCTTCCGGGTTTATTCCGGCAGAAGACCAGGGGATGATCTATGCCATTATTCAGACCCCGCCGGGATCTACGTTGGAAAGAACCAACCAGATTGCCAAAGAATTGCTGAGAGAATCTGAAGGCATTGATGGCGTACAATCCGTTTCTTCACTGGCAGGGTACGAGATCCTAACGGAAGGAACCGGTTCCAACTCCGGTACCTGTCTGATCAATCTTAAAAGCTGGGAAGACCGTAAAGAATCGGCTGCTGAAATCATTGAAAAGCTGGAAGAAAAAGCCAAGAATATTCCGGGGGCCAATATAGAATTTTTCCAGCCGCCTTCCATTCCCGGATATGGTGCGGCAGGAGGTTTTGAACTCCGCCTGCTGGATAAGGCCGGAAGCGGTGACTATCAGAAAATGGAGAAAGTAAGCAACGACTTTGTAAAGGAACTGAAAAAACGTCCTGAGCTGGGTTCGGCATTTACCTTCTATTCAGCAAGTTTCCCTCAGTATATGCTGAAAATAGACAATGACCTGGCCGAGCAGAAAGGAGTGACGATTGAAAATGCGATGGATAACTTATCTACCCTGATCGGCTCCAACTACGAAACCAGTTTTATCCGTTTCGACAGGCCTTACAAGGTTATTGTTCAGGCGGGCCCGCAGTATCGTGCTTTGCCGAGCGACCTCTTAAAATTATATGTAAAAAATAATAAAGATGAAATGGTACCGTACTCCGACTTCATGCATCTGGAAAAAGTTTACGGTTTATCAGAGATTACAAGACACAATATGTATAATTCTGCCGAGGTGAGCGGAACTCCGGCACCGGGATACAGTTCGGGACAGGCCATTGCAGCCATTAAAGAAGTGGCGGATAAAACGCTTCCGAGAGGTTTCGGGATCGACTGGGCCGGTATTTCCAAGGATGAAGTGAGCCGTGGCAATGAAGCAATCTATATCTTCCTGGTGTGTTTAGGATTTGTTTACCTGATTCTTGCCGCCCAGTACGAAAGCTTTATTCTTCCGCTCCCGGTAATTCTATCGTTACCGACGGGAATCTTCGGAGCGTTCTTATGCCTGAAATTATTAGGGCTGGAAAACAACATCTACGCTCAGGTAGCCATGGTCATGCTGATTGGCCTCTTAGGAAAGAATGCCGTACTGATTGTAGAGTTTGCCGTGCAGAAGAAAGCCGAGGAAGGAATTCCTGTTGCCAAAGCTGCCATTGAAGGGGCTGCCATCCGTTTCCGTCCGATTCTGATGACCTCATTTGCCTTTATTGCCGGTTTGATTCCATTGGTGCTCGCTACCGGACCTGGAGCAATTGGTAACCGGACCATCGGTACTGCCGCCGCAGGCGGGATGCTGATCGGAACAGTCTTCGGACTGATGATTATCCCCGGATTGTATTACATTTTCGGAACATTAGCGGATAAGTCGAAACTGGCCCGGTATGAAGAAGAAAACCCTTTAACAGAACAAACAGAACCGTATCAACACGATGATAAATATGAAGACTTATAATAAATATATAGCAGCCATTGCCTTATCGCTTGTTTTATCAAGCTGTAAGGCGCCGATGGCGACCGTCATAAAAGATGAGGTGAAAGAAAATGTACCTCAGAACTTCAATCAGGAAGACCAGGGAGACACCAATAACAACAGCGGAACGACCCCCTGGAGACAGTTTTTCACAGATCCTAATTTAGTATCCCTGATTGAAACGTCGCTAAAAAACAATCAGGAGCTGATGATTACCCTGCAGGAAATCGAAATCGCCAAAAGCAGTGTTCTTGCTAAAAAAGGAAGGTTGACCCCTACGGTTAGTGCCGGAGGCGGTGCAGGGATAACAAAAGTGGGACGTTACACCAGCGAAGGAGCCGGTGATGCCAGCACAGATATTGAACCCGGGAAAGCAGTGCCCGATCCGATCATGAACTTTGGAGGTGGCCTGACGGCCAATTGGGAAATCGACATCTGGAAAAAACTGAGAACGGAAAAAGAATCTGCTGTTGCCCATTATCTTTCAACGGTAGAAGGCAAAAACTTCGTGCTGTCGAATCTTATTGAAGAGGTGGCAGATAATTACTACGATTTGTTGGCGCTTGACAACCAGTTGGATATTATCCAGCAGTACATCAAGCTTCAGCAGAAGGCACTGGAAATCTCAAAGATCCAGAAAGAAGCGGCGGCGGCTACCGAACTTGCGGTGAAGAAATTTGAGGCTGAGCTTGCCAAATCCAAAGCAACGGAATACACCATCCGACAGGAAATCACCGAAAAGGAAAATGAGATCAATGCCCTTTGCGGACGTTATCCGCAGCCGATCATAAGAACAAAGGAGAATTTTATGACGACGATCCCGCAGACGGTTTATACCGGGATCCCCTCACAGTTGCTGGCAAACCGTCCCGACATCAAGCAGGCCGAGCTGGAGCTAAAATCTTCAAAACTGGATGTGGAAGCCGCAAGAAAAGAATTCTATCCTACACTGGAGATTTCTGCTACACTGGGATTAGAGGCATTTAAGCCTTCTTATCTTGTAAAGCTGCCTGAATCCATGGCGGCCAGCCTTGCCGGGGAACTGGCAGGTCCGCTGATCAATAAGAGCGCGATTAAAGCCAACTTCCAGGCGGCAGATGCAAAACAGATCCAGGCCTTGTATGAATACGATAAAACGATTCTAAATGCCTATCTGGATGTAGCGAATCTGATGTCGAAGATTAAAAATATCGATCAGTATTACCAATTGAAATCCCAGGAAACAAAATCGCTTGAACAATCCATAGATATTGCGAATCAGCTGTTCCGGAATTCCAGAGCCGATTACCTTGAGGTTCTTTTGAACCAGAGGGATGCACTGGATGCCAAAATGGAACTGGTGGAAGCAAAACAAAAACAGCTGAGTACAGTTGTCGACATTTACAAAAGCTTAGGCGGAGGCTGGAAGTGATTGTAAATCCTTAATGTTTTAAAAGAAAAGAGGCTGCCCGCAAGGAACAGCCTCTTTTCGATTAAAACTGAAAACGTTAATAAAAAAGGTTCCCGTTAAAGAACCTTTCCCCTGATTGTCCGTATTGCAACAGACAACTACATTAATTTGTATAAATGGTTATTAATTTCTAAAAAAAGGTTATTAGTTTTATTTAAAAAATTAAATTTAAAAAAACCAGCCTTCCTTAAAAGTAATTATTCCGAATAAGGAAGGTGGTGAGATTTATGAATAGAATCATCATGTTTTTTTTATTAGTTTTTACCCTGAAATTTATCTTACCGTGTTTTTTTAAAGGTTCTATTCATTAAATCTTAAAGGTGGTCTCTGCTTAATTTTGTTTTCGGTTTAGTTTTCTGATTTCAAAATTATCATCTTACACTCATAAAAAAAAATGGTTGTTGTCTCGATTTATAAATTATGACGTCTTAATTCGTGAATTGGGGATATTTAATGAGTTGATCCTGAATTTATTATTTTGTAAAATAGAAATAGTTCGATAAATGCCATTAATTCATTCCTTATTGATAAAAAGTGAGGTATTTTATGTACTTTTGATGCCAGATTGTAGAGAAGATAATTTACTAAGGTGGTTCAAAAACTATTATTTCTCATTTTTACCGGAATTTTTACAGCCCTCCTGTCTCAGGATGGCTATAATGATTTCTATAAACTGCGTGAGAAATATGAGAATTTTTCTGAGAACGATCAGAAGGCCTTTCCTTTACTTCAGCCATATATCGATAAGGCAAAAAGGGAGAAGAATTATGAAAAACTTGTTCAGGGGTATAAAGATGCGGTATATTTTGCTTTTTTAAGTGAAGATAAACTGAAATATGCCGACAGTATGATCTGGGCGGCAAACCAGTCCAGGAGCGAAGACCTACGGATTATTTCGCATATTGATAAAGGTGTCGTCTATTATTACCATTATAAAAAGTATCAGCTTGCCCTGAATGAATACCTGGAAGCCTATAAATACTCGAAAAATACGAAGAACGAATATCTGAAATACCAGAACCTTTACCACATCGGGGTTATAAAAAGTTATTTGGGGTATTATGAAGATGCTTCCGAACTTTTTATGAAATGTCTTGTTCATTACGGTGAAAAAACCAGCACCATCACGAAGCTTCATCCAAACGAAATTTATAATAATAAAAAAGGATACCTGAACAGCCTGTATCAGATGATTATCTGCTATCGCCATCTCGGTAATTACAAAGAAGCGGATAAGGCCATAGAGACCGGCTTTGCTGAAATCGGTAATAATCCGGAATATGAACTTGAAAAAGGCTACTTTCTGCTTTCCAGAGGGATTTCCGAACACAGGAACAACCGTTTCCAGCTGGCACTGAAAAATTTAAACGAATCGCTACCGGCCATTAAGAGCAGCCGTGATTTTGCAAGGCTTTCCGTAGGGTATTTTTATATTGGAAAAAGCTATGCCAGCCTGAAAAAAACGAAAGAATCCGTTGCCTATTTCAAAAAGATCGACTCGATCTTCCGCAAGCACCAGTTTATGCTTCCTGAATTAAGGGAAAATTATGAAATACTGATCGATTACTCCAAGAAAGAAAACAATCAGGCCCAGCAGCTGTATTATACCAACCAGCTCCTGAAAGCGGACAGCATTATGTCGAAGGATTTCATTTATCTTTCTCCGAAAATGCACAAGGACTACGATACCAATAATTTACTGGAAGAAAAAGATAAGCTTCAGAAAATAAATTATCTCGGAACCATTATCATCATTGTACTGATCGTTTGGGCAATAGGGTTGGTGGCTCTTTTGACCAGGAGACATAAAAAAGCAAAGGAAATCCAGCAGAAATATGTGTTGGTAGAGGAGAAGTTCACAGCCAGCCAGAATCCTGAGAAAATAGAAGAGCCCGCGCCGGCAATCCTTCAGTTGGTGGAAGAAAAGAAATTCAGCCTGAATGAAAATAAGGTGGAAGAACTGCTGCAGAAGCTGAAAGCCTTTGAAGATAAAAAGGAATTTACCCAAAAAGGACTCACCATCAGCAAGCTGGCTTCCCAACTCGGAACCAACTCCAACTACCTTTCCCAAGTCATCAATGAATACAAAAAAGTAAACTTTAACAAATACCTGAGCGAACTCCGCATCAACTATATTACCAACCTTCTGTTTGAGGACAGGAAATATTTAAAATACAACATCGAAACCCTCGCCCGGGAATGCGGCATCGCATCCCGGCAGAATTTCTCCGATCTTTTCTATGAAATCAACGGGATCCGCCCTACTGATTTTGTTAAAAAGAGAAGAGAAGAATTGGAGAATAACGGGAATATATAAATCGCAAGATGTATTTAATTTGAATAGTCAGCATTTATGGTTTGCATGATAAAAGCTTACGGTTTTTAAATCAGAATTCTTTTATCTTCATTATATTTGGTTTAAATAAATTCCCATGAAAAAACTCCTGTTCATTCTTATCGGCATCGTCGTTATTTTACTTATTGTTGTCCTGATAAAAACCTTTACTTATCCTTTTAAGAAAACCAATTCAAAAAATACGGAAGGCTGGAAGATGGTTAAGGATGATTCTGCAATCCAGAGGTTTTCGGGCGGGCTGAAAATCCCGACGGTTTCTGCCGGGGAATTGGGAGATTTCGATTACTCTACCTTTGATACGATTAAAGAATATCTTAGAACCTCCTATCCGCTGGTATACGAAAACGTAGAATTTACAGAAGTCAATCGGTATGGGCTGGTTTTTAGATTGAAAGGAAGTGATCCTTCTCTTCAGCCTGTTATGTTTCTTTCGCACACCGATGTCGTTCCTCCCGGAAACGCAGAGGTAAAAGATAAAAGCGGAAATATCTTCAGGCCGGATGACCAACCTTTGCCTCCTGTTTCCAAAGTAGCCGAACATTGGGATTTCGGACCGTTTTCCGGAGCAGTGGCCAACGGAAGGATCTATGGAAGGGGAGCCATCGATATGAAGGGTATGCTGTTTTCCCTCATGGAATCGCTGAATAATTTAATTAAAAGCAAACACGTCCCGAAACGCGATATTTACCTGGCTTTCGGATTTGATGAGGAAGTGGGCGGACAGGAAGGTGCTGCAAAAATTGCCGCTTATTTCAAAGAGAAAAACCTGGTATTCGATGCCGTGTACGACGAAGGCGGATTGATTCTTGAAAAGGGAAGTGTTGCGGGGATCGATTCAGAGGTAGCGGTGATCGGTTGTGCCGAAAAAGGGTTTCTGTCGGTAAAGATTAAAGTCAAAGGTTTGGGCGGACATGCTTCCATGCCGCCGATGGAAAGCGCGATAGGAAAGGCGGCCGTTATTATGCAGAGGCTGGAGCATGACCAGATGAAACCGATGATTACGCCTTTAATTAATCAGTTTTTTACCAACATCGGCGGATCCATGTCTTTCGTTAACCGCATGGGAATTGCCAATCAGTGGCTGCTGAAGCCGGTGCTTCTGTCGCAACTGACGAAAAACAATTCAACCAACGCTTTGGTCCGCACCACAACGGCCTTAACGATGATGAAAGGAAGCGATGCGCCTAATGTGCTGTCCTCGGAAGTGGAATTCGTCGTTAACTTCAGATTGCTGCCGGGAAATACGGTCCGGGATGTGAAAGCGCACATTGCTGAAGCGACCAAAGGTTTTGATGTGGAAATCGAAGAGATCGACAGTGTAAAAGAAGCCTCTGCAGTTTCACCTACCGATACCAAGGCTTTTAAACTGATTGAATCTGCAATCCGGGAAATTCATCCGACGGCCATTGCGACCCCTTATCTTACCGTGGGAGCGACCGATGCGTACAAATACCAGATCGTCAGCAAAAATATTTACCGCTTTATGCCGATTAAGATCAATGACGCCGAAAAGCAATCCATCCACAGTACCAATGAATACCTGAGCATTGAAAATTACATGAAAATGATTAATTATTTTGAATATATCATGCGGAACTATGATCGGTAATAGGCTGGAAGAGGGAAGAAGAATGTTGTGAGTTTATCCTGGTCAATAGCATAGCCCAACCGGCTTAAGTATCAAAAAGTGATTTTCGTTTTAAGGTAAACCCTTTTTGAAATTTTAATTCATTGAGTTTTCTTATTTTATTGGATAAATTAAAGGATTATACTTAGAGCCTGTTTAGAGTTTGATTTAGAAAACTTTCCGTCATTTTTCTTAATTTTCTGAATTAAAATAAACTTTGTTTATTCTTTATCTTAATACGGTGATTTCAGTTAATTAATTGAATAAGTAAAAAAACCAGTACATTGATTTTTCCAGGCCAAAATATATTAACTTCTTAATAGTTAAAAAAAGGCTAAACTTAAACAGGCTTTTAATTCATGTGAGATTAATTGATCCGTTGCTGACTTTGCTCTGTAGAAGCAACATCTGTAGCAGATCATCATAATTCCACAACACCGGAACTCCGGGGAGTTCTATCTTTATAAATCCTGACTATTGATATTATCCAGTACTGTCATCCTGAGCGCGAAGCAGTCGAAGGATCCAGCCTTTAACAGAGATTATAAAAAAAATTGAAAATAAAAAATAACACGTCAAGTTTTGACGCATTAGCGGTATAGCTTTGTTTCATCAAAAAACAGAGTTATGGAACTGCCCTTATATTTAAGCTTTAATGAATTTGAAAAATACTATTACGACAATCTAGAGAAATGGTTTGAAGAATATCATAACGCCAGCGAAACCGACTATCTGAAAGCCCTTTCTGAATTATACAGTCCTTATCTGTATTACAATTTTACCAACGACAGGCTGCAGGCCGATGCTTCGATTCAGATCAAAGACTGCTTTTTTCCTTATTACGACAAAATCGGGATTTCTTTCTGTACCACTACCTGCGAAAAAAAGAAGTCTGCTAAAAGTACGAAAGCCATCAGCCATCAATTTGAATGGAAAACCGTTACCATGATGGAATACGCCCAGCACATTCTGGACAAGATCAACCGCCATCTTGTTAAAAACAATATAAAGGACACGGGAAACATCCTGGAGCTCATGAATCAGCGTGAGATCATTACTTCCCGTGAAGGCGCCGGCTACTGTGTGGATTACCATAAACACCAGTCGACCCTTCCTTTTCTGAAGGCCTATCTTCCGGTACATGGACAGACCGTAAATATTGCCGTTTACAGGGATTTTCTTTTCTCTGTGGTTCAGATCGCGGAATTTATCGACCACAAACTGAAAGAAGTCCGGGCTTTTGAAAGCATGCTGTATTTCAAACTGAAATCGGAAGCTAAGTTCAAGGTTCAGATGAGCCATCAGTTTCTGACGATGTGCAACTGATTTTCCACCCGACATTCACATTCATCATATAGCTCAATCGTTTGAAAATTAGTTGGTACTCTTTTCAAACCTCATCCCGGTCTTTCAGGCCGGGATTTTTAGTGATAAAAAAGATCATTCTGTTGTGGAAACCTCACAGGTTTTCGAAAACCTGTGAAATTAGTAATAAAAAAAGTCTTAGATTAAAAACCTAAGACTTTGATTTGCAGAGAGGAAGGGATTCGAACCCTCGATACAGTTACCCGTATACTACCTTTCCAGGGTAGCTCCTTCAACCACTCGGACACCTCTCTATGTTTGAGATTGCAAAAGTACAATAATTTTTTTAATATGCAAACCCAAAACGAAATTATTATGAAATTTCTCCGCAAAGACTGCGTGAAAAGTTCTCTGCGAAGCTTCCGTAATAATTGGGATTGTCGATGAGGTGCATCGCTTTGGTAATGGCACTTTCAGCGGTCATATCTTTTCCGCTGATGGCACCGATCCGTGAGAAAATATTGCTGTTCTCATATTTGCCGAACGAGATTCCTCCTGAAATACATTGGCTTACCACCACAATCTCGGTCCCGTTGTTTCGAATCTGCTGTAAGGTTTCCACAGTTTTTTCGCTGCTGAAAATGGTTCCTGAACCGAAAACCTGTAGGATCAGCACTTTCATTTTTGGGATTTCCTTGAAATGACTGAGATTCATTCCCGGAAAAATTCTCCAGAAAATAATATCCTCTGAAATATGGTCGTCCACATGAAACCGAATCTCAGGATTCGGCCGGTAAAGATTTTCTTTAATGATATTTAAATGAACTCCCGATTGCCCGAGGATAGGATAATTCGGGCTGGCGTAAGCGTCAAAATACTCCGCCGAATATTTAAGCGTACGGTTTCCTCTCAGCAGTTTGTATTCAAAATAAATGGCTACTTCCCGGATGGCGGCGTTATCCTCCTCATAAAGGCTGGCGTAATACAGGCTGGTCAGCAGGTTTTCCTTGGCATCGGTCCGCAGATCACCGATCGGCAGCTGTGAGCCGGTTAAGATCACCGGTTTGGTCAGTCCTTTCAGCATAAAGCTTAAGGCAGAAGCAGTGTAAGACATGGTATCCGTTCCGTGGAGAATCAGGAATCCGTCGAATTCATCATAATTTTTACGGATGTAGTGGGCGATCACCTTCCATTCTGCCGGACCCATATCCGAAGAGTCCAGCGGTTTTTCAAAAGGATGTACAAAAACTTCGCATTCCATCAGCTTCATTTCGGGCATTTTCTCAAAAATATTTCCGAAATCAAAGGCGCGGAGGCTGCCGGTTTCATAATCTTTTTCCATACCGATGGTTCCACCGGTATATATCAACAGGACTTTTCGTTTCATACAGGAACTTTATTAGAATTTTCACCTCCGTTCGGAAGGATTCCTCAAAATTACGTTAATTTGCAAAGATTTGAAAACGGATGAAAGATTTAGTACAGACCTTTGAGTATTTAAAACAGTTTTTAACGGAAGAAAGACTGGGCAAAATAGAACATTTCTCACAGGAAAGCTCGGATTTTGTGCTGCCTGTGGTAGAAGATATCTACCAGTTCCGGAATGCGGCGGCCATAGTACGTTCTGTGGAAGCCTGCGGCTTTCATAAAGTGGTGGCCTTACAGGAAGAATACAGCTTTGAACCGAATCTTCGCGTAACCAAAGGCGCCGATACCTGGGTGGAGGTAGAAAAGCTTCCCAGAAACATGGAATCTTTTCAGGAAATCAGAAACCGCGGCTATAAAATCCTGGCCGTTTCACTGGAGAACAATGCGACGATGCTCCCGGATTATGAGATTACCGAGCCGGTAGCTTTGGTGTTCGGAACCGAAATGGAGGGCGTTTCCAAAGAAATCCTTGATTTTGCTGATGAAACCCTCGCGATACCGATGTACGGCTTTACCAGAAGCTTCAACGTATCCGTAGCCGCATCCATCTGTATGTACGAACTGAAACAAAAGCTGATCCGATCAAATATCGGTTATAAATTAAATGAAGAAAAGCTTATGAAAATGAAAATCCGCTGGGCTGTGAATTCCATCAGGAGCGGAGAGGAAATCCTACAGCATTATTTATCTAAAAGAATAGTCTGATGCAACAATACACCCGATATCTTTACTGGATCTCTCTACTTTTAGCATTAACTTCTTTATATCTGATAGAAAAAGGAGGGAAAGAAATCTATCCTTTCTTCAGCTGGAAACTTTTTACGAGCCCCAGCGGAAGTGAAGATACCGAAGAATACTACCGGATTTACAGGGTTGTGGGAAAAGATACGATAAGAGTGGCTTATCAGCCTACAACCATCTATGATGAAAACAATCTGGCATTGATCATAGGTTTTTATGGAAAAAAGATTGAACATGATAAGCAAAAGACGGAGAATGTAAGAAAGATGAGAATTTTTATGAAAAGCTATCGTCCGGATTATAATCGTCTGTTGCTATACAAAGAAAGTTTTCATCCGCAGGATTTAGGAAAACCCTCTTTTAGCGTAAAAAAGACACTGATCAGTACCTTATGATGAACTACAAGCAACTTACGGTTTTTAATTACACAATAGCCTACTATGCCATGCGGATCTTTGGGGTCTACTGGCTTTTGAGACAATATCTGGAGTACAGGAGAATCAGCCTATGGCCAAAGGAAATTTACGAGCCCTTTCTGGATATTCAGAAGTTTATTTTTCCGGAATATCCTAATCTTTTTTTATACGCTACTTTATTGTTATTATGTGGTGTTCTGCTGGTTATTACCTGGTTCAGGCAGAGTATCCTGCTTAATTTCTGCATCTTTCTGTTGATGGCCGTTATTAATTTTCCGATCTCCCTGAACTTCAGTGTCGGGCATAACAATCATCTCGTTGTTATCGGTTACTTTATGGCGATATTTCTCTTGCCCGGTAAAATGAAACAGGAAAAAGATTACTGGTGGGTGCAGTATTTTTATTTGGGGATTTTAACCACTTACAGCCTGGCCGGATTTTCCAAATTTTTAGGAATTGCCAAAAATGTGATCAAAAATTCCGGTAAGCTTACCTGGTTGGATAAAAACGCCGCGAAAATCAATACTCTGGATAATTACTGGATGGCTGATGTAAAAGTCCCGGAATGGATGCTTCATCTTTATCAATATGAAAATCTTTGGGTACCAGTGACTATAATTGCCATTATAATTCAGGCATCAAGTTTTCTGGGTGCTTTCAGCAGGAAGTATTTAACGTTCATTATGGTATTCCTATATATTTTTCATCTGTACACCGATTTCTTTGTTCTGGCCGATTTCAGGGATGCTAAAAATTTCGTTTTGATCGTTCTTTTTCCTTACCATATTTTTTATCTGTGGATCAGCAGGTTTTTGAAAAAGACTTCATGGCTTCAGAAATCAGCTTAGCTGAAAGTAATTCCATGCCGCCACAAAAATGCCCGCTGTTTCCGTTCTTAGCCTTTGATGCCCTAAAGAGACCGCCCGGATATTTTTTTCGGATAAAAAAGAAATTTCTTTTTCTGAAAAATCCCCCTCCGGCCCGATCAGGAAAGTAAGGTTCTCAAGTTTCGGGATCTTTTTCAAATCCATCCTTTCCAGGTTTTCATGGCAATGGGCAACGAAAGTAGTGCCGGGATCCGTATTTTTAAGGAAATCCTGAATTTTAACAATGTCATTGATCATCGGGAAATGAAACCGCAGGCTCTGCTTGGAAGCGGAAACCGCCTGCTTCCTGAGCTTGTCGATATTCACATTTTTACGTTCTGTTTTTTCGGTCTGCAACAGGGTGATTTCCGAAATGCCCATTTCAACGGCTTTTTCAATAAAAAATTCAATCCGGTCGATATTTTTAGTGGGCGCAATGGCGATATGGAGTTTTGGGCTGAAACCGGGAAGCTGGTTCTTAATCTCTGTTACTTCCATATTGGCTTTTTTGCCTTCGATTATCAGGATTCCGGAAGCCAGGTTTCCTCTTCCGTCGGTAACGTGGATCTCTTCACCGTTCTTCATCCGGAGAACCTTTACGATGTGCTGTTGTTCTTCATCGTTGATCTGTACCTGATTTCCCCTGATTTCGCCGTAAAAAAGTTTCATATAAAATGTATTCGTTTTAAAAGATAACCTCATTCTCGCTCAGAAATGCCACACCGGTTTTTATGGTAGTGTAAACATCACCCTCACAGTCTCTGTATGAACAGGCGTAAATTTCTTCAACCCACTTATTGTTCATAAAGATTAAATTCAGGTATTCATTTTTCCTTAAATTATTTTTGATGGATAAATAATCCCCTTCCTTGGGTTCATAAGGGAAACTGAATACATTTTCCGAATTGATTTTTTCTACGATCTCTTCCTTGATGTTCTGGACATACCCGGTTTCTGAACTTATCATTAAATAATCTTCCTCTTCAGAGGTTTCCGTCATTTCATTTTTTCCTGTCACTGTTTCTAATACCCAATAGTATTTTGAGTTTTTCTTAGAATGGGTTCCCAGGACTTTTTCTTCTAATAATATTTTCATAAATCGTATTTTGCTGTTGCCGTCGTTCTCAGATCGGTAAATTCGCCCCTCTCGAATTTCAGTTGGGCTACCATGGCAATCATGGCCGCATTATCGGTTGTATATTCAAATTTCGGGATGTAAATATTCCAGCCCAGTTTGCCGTGATTGTCCTGCATGGCTTTTCTCAAGGCTGAATTGGCAGAAACGCCGCCGGCAATAGCAATCTCTGCAATTTCTAAATCCTTTGCTGCCTTTTCCAGCTTGTTCATCAGGATTTCAATAATGGTTTTCTGAACGGAAGCGCACAGATCATAGATATTATTCTTTACAAAATCCGAATCTTTCCGCACTTCTTTCTGAATAAAATACAGCACCGAGGTCTTGATGCCGCTGAAAGAATAATCATACTGTTCCATTCTCGGCTTGCTGAACTGGAAGGCGTCAGCATTTCCTTCTTTGGCAAGCCGGTCGATAATCGGGCCGGCCGGATAATCCAGGTCGAAAATTTTACCGATTTTATCAAAAGCTTCTCCTGCAGCATCGTCGATGGTTTTCCCGATAATTTCCATGTCGAAATAATCTCTTACCAGCACGATCATCGTATGTCCTCCGCTCACCGTAAGACACAGAAAAGGGAATTTTGGCGGCATAGGATTTGCATCCTCGATGAAATGCGCTAAAATATGCGCCTGGAGATGGTTTACTTCAATAAGCGGAACGTCCAGACTCATTGCCAGGGATTTAGCGAAAGAAGTGCCGACAAGAAGAGACCCTAAAAGTCCAGGTCCGCGCGTAAATCCTATCGCAGAAATAGCATTTTGTTGTATATTTGCTTGGGATAAAGATTTTTCAACAACGGGAATGATATTTTGCTGATGTGCACGCGAGGCGAGTTCGGGAACAACACCGCCATATTCTTTATGGATCGCCTGGTTGGCTGCAATATTCGACAGAATAGAATTTCCCTTGATGATAGCTGCTGAGGTGTCGTCACAGGACGATTCAATACCTAAAATTATAGAGTCGCTCATAATAATGGCAAAGTTAGAGAATAATAACGAGAATGGGAATAAAAAATCGGTAGCTGGGAACTTGGGGGATCAGGTACAGAAAGCCGTTGAAAATGCAGGAGGTGCCGTAAAGGAAACGGTAAAGGAGGCATCGGAACTGGCTTCGGATGCGATCAACCACCCTGTACAAACAGCCGAAGAATTCGGGAAGCAGGCCGTAAAAGATGTTACCAGCTATTCCTGGTGGGCCAGGCTTCTGCTGATTCTCTTCTGGCTGGGTCTCGGCCTTGTTGCAGCAATTTTTATCGCGATCAATCTTCCGGTAACCAAACAGTGGGCCGCAGACCAGGCATTGCAGGTTGTAAACCGGGATTTCAAAGCGCAGATGTCAACGGAAAGCGTTGAGGTAAACTTTTTTGGGAACGTGAAGATCAAAGGCCTTAAGATCAAAGATTACAAAGGCTATGATTTTATTCAGTCGAAAGAATTTATTGCCAATTCCAACTGGTTTTCCCTGGCTTCCAATATTACTAAAAACAATTCCTTACTTTTTAATTCCCTGACACTGAAAAATGCCGACGTAAAAGTCATTACTTATAAAGGGGACAGCATCTCCAATTTCATCCGGTTTACTCAACTATTCGACAGCGGGAAGAAAAAAGACCCCAACAAGCCGCCTTTCCAGCTGGATTCTAGGCTGCAGATCCTGGATTCCAAAGTGTCTATCGTCAACCTGAATTCCCCGGGCGAAAAAGGAAAGTGGCTGACGGCTACGAATTTTAATCTTATTGCTCCGAATGTAAAAGTCAACGGAAGAAATATTTCAGCACAGATCAACAACATGACCTTTACCACAACAAGGTGGGGCAAACCGCATTTTGTGGATACGTTCTCCACGGAGCTTTCCATGACGCCGGATTATCTCTTTTTGAAAGGCCTAACTTTAAATACCGATCACTCCCTTTTGCAGGGCGATATTAAGTTCAATCTTCATGACGACGGTTCGTGGTCCGATTTTGCGGATAAGGTGAAATGGGATATGGACCTGACGCTGGGCAGCCAGCTGAGCGGATACGATATCAGCTATTTTGTGACGAATTGGGATAATTTCAAACCCTTCAACGTTTCCGGAAAAATGACGGGGCCGCTAAATAATTTTAAGCTGGATAATTTCCTTATCCGCAATCCTGACGTAAATATTGCAACGAAAGCCATGAAGGTAAACAGGCTGCTGAAAGGAGATTTTTTAATTGAAACCAATGACCTTTCTGCCGATTTTACCTATAAGGATCTGAAAGCGATGATGCCTACCTTCATTTCAACGAAAATGAAGAACTTCGCCGATGATTTCGGAAAGCTGAAATACAATGGAACGGCAAGTGTAAATCCGAACAGGGTATATGTTTCAAAAGGAAACCTGATGACTGGAATCGGACAGGCGAGAATCACGAATTTTTCTTTAACGGATTACAGTTCGTCCCTGCCGAAGTACGCCGGAATTGCAGAGGTAAAAGATCTGAATACATCGGTTATTACCAAAAATAAAACCGTAGGGCTGATTTCAGGGAATTTCAATATCAACGGCCAGAGCTTCGATGTGAATACCATGAGGCTGACAACAAAGTCGCACATCTCCAGTATTGAAATCATGAACAAAGAGATCAACAATCTTTATCTGGACGGTTTACTGGATCATAAAAAATACAACGGACTCATTACGGTTAATGATGAGCAGGCAAAAGCCACCGTCAAAGGACTGATCGATTTCAGTACTTCCCGGGTTTCCATGAATGTAAACGCGGATGTTGATTATTTAAACATGAATTATTTTACCGGTAAACCCGGAAAGCAGATTGTCAGCGGAAAGGTGAACGGGAAAATGGCAATGTCTTCGATCAATGACCTTACCCTGGACGTGGAGGCCAGCAGCATTAATTTCGCTACGGCTACTCAGAAATATTCCATTCCGAGTGCTAAAGTGAAGACCTTTATTGAAAACGGCGGACGTGTTATTGATGTGGATGCTCCGGGAGCCGTGAACGGAAAAATTTCAGGAAGATACAACCTGGGCGATCTTGCCGGAATGGTGGAAAACGGACTCAATAAAATCCTGGTTGGCCCTGCGCCGAGAAGAATATACAGAGGGCAGAATTTCACCATGGATTTTGATGTGCAGCAGGGATTGGTAAGTTATTTCCTGCCTGACCTGAAAATTCCTCAGGGTGCAAAAGTGGAAGGACAGTATGACGGAAACTCAAACAACCTGATCCTGAATCTTGATGCCGCTTCCCTGAAATACATCATGACCAAAACAGAGGATATCACGGAGGCCGATAAAGCTTTGGCTGCCGCAAATCCCGACTATCAGATCAACAGGAACAATATTACCCGCGACAGCGCAATGATAGACAGTATGGTGGTCCGGATCAATACGGCCAATCTCGACGAACAGATCTATGCGAAAATAAGCAGGGTTTTATATAATAAAAATGTACTTAAAGATATTACCTTAAGCGGAAGAAATGAAAACAATACTGTTCTGCATCTGGCGGCAAAATTCAGCCATGGAAGTCCTGAAGACGAACTGGACGATAATTTGAAGCAATATGCCGTTAATGTCAATCAGTCTACCAATGCAGGCGGGGACTTTATATTCAGGTTTGAGCCGACGGAAGTGAAGTTCAACAACGTAACCTGGGCGATCGATACCAGCCCGGAACTGAATCATTCCATCACATACCGTAAAAAAGAAGGGGATTTTGATATTCAGAACCTGAGGATTTATTCGGAAAACAGTGCTCTGTTTATAAAAGATGCCCAGTTCAAATCCGTTAAAGATTTCTATGTAGATGCCGAAGTGGATAATTTTGCCATTGAAAAGCTGCTGGAGATGCAGGCCGGCGGAAATACCATGAACATTAAAGGCCTGGCCAACGGAAGTGTGAAGATCAGAATGGATAAAAATACCCTTCAGCCGTTGGTGGACATGACGATCGATGATATCATGATGAACGGAAACGATATGGGCGATATCACGATTTCCGCAACAAACAGTTATTCACTGAATGTTTATGATGTCGACATCAAAGTAAATTCGGCAGGGGTTATCGGAAACAATAGCCTTCATGTAACCGGGACGGTGAATAACAACACTGCCTCACCGACGATCGATCTGACGGCGGAAATGAGGGATTTTGATGTAGCTTTTGCCCAGCAGTTTGTAACGACAGTGTTCGGGAATTTAAGAGGAAAAGCCACCGGAGATCTTAAAATTGCCGGTAAATTCAGCAACCTGGATTACAGCGGCGATATAGGTCTGAAAGGTTTCGGATTGAAGCTTTTGTTTACGGGAGTGGATTATTCTTTCGATGATACGGTTATTCCTTTAACGAAAGGCCTGGCGATTCTTAACAATATTGAAGTTCATGACGGAAGAACGAATTCCAAAGGAAATATTTCAGGTGCGATCCAGTTTGAGACCCTTTCTTCAATGGGCGTCAACCTCGTCATGCGGGCTGATAATCTGTTGGTGCTGAACACCACCCAGAAAGATTACGACCTGTTCTGGGGCAGGGTGTATGGACAGGGAGATCTCTATGTAGACGGGCCGGTTTCGGGATTAAGCATTACCACCCCGAATATGAAAGCCCTGAACGGAAGTACTTTTACCTTCAACTCCGGATCAACTTCGAATGTAGAAGAATTTAAAATGCTGCGCTTTCTGAAAGAAGGAAAAGACGGGCTGGTTACCCTGGATGATAAAAAGAAGACTGGTGCCAATATGAATATCGATTTTGCACTGGATGTGGATAAAGGAACTACCGTAAACGTGCTCATCGGAGATGATGTAGGAAATATCACGGTAAAAGGAGCCGCTGAAAAGCTTCATTTCCAGATGAGCCGTCAGGGAAATATTGCGATGAACGGAGCCTATAAGGTCGATAACGGAACTTTTGTTTCCAAAGCGATCCTGAACAAGACCTTCCAGATTGAAAAAGGAAGCAGCATCCGTTGGGACGGCGATGCCATGAAACCGGCACTTGACATCACGGCCAATTATGTAAGGATGGTTTCCAATGCAGGAGAGTACCTGAATATGGGCAGCCTGCAGCCGATCAGTATCTTGCTTCAGGCGAATATCACCCAGTCTTTGACGGATCCGAAAATCGACCTGAATGTAACCGCATTGGATGTTTCCAGCCAGGTTAAGGAAACTTTAGCAGCCAAAATGAGCCAGGAAGGTGAAAAAGTTCTTCAATTCGGTTCGGTACTGCTGCTGAACAGTTTCAATGTTTCCAATACCGGCGGGGTAGACGTTAATGTAGGTGATGTGGCACAGAACCAGGGATACAATATTCTCCTGAAACAGCTCGGGTCAGTACTGAATGCCATGAGTAACGAGTTCCAGATCGATCTGAATTATGTAAAAGGAGACCAGTATTCCAATGTCGGAGACCGGGCCAATGCAGGCGTAAGCTTTGCCCTTTCCCCAAGAATTAAGGTAAAAACAGGGCTGGGAATTCCTTTAACAAAAACTGAAAATACGGATACCAATTATTTATCCGGTGAAGGGACGATCGAGTATGATATTTCCAAGAAAAACGATGGAACCCTGATGCTGCGCGGATATTCCAAACCGTCCAATATCGGGCTGGTAAATGGTGCAGGCTCAAACGGTACTGCCAATCAGGCTTATGGTGGAGGTATTGTATGGACGAAGAGCTTTAATTCTTTCTTCAAAAAGAAGAAAAAAGACAAAAAAGTCCAGGATTCTCAAAAAGAAATAAAAACAGATTCTATAAAATCAGACGGAAAATAATTTTGATTTTTTAATGATTTTTATCATCTGTGTTAATTATTGTTAATGTTTAAGATAATTTTTTTACTTAAATTATTTTTTATAAATTTGCAAAAAATACATTGTTTTTTTAAAGAAATTGTAATTTAACTAATATGAACTATCAACTGGACGAAATAGACAAGAAAATTCTTGATTTCTTAGTAGAGAACACAAGAATGCCTTTTACAGAAATTGCAAAGCAGATGGATGTTTCTGCAGGTACAATTCACGTAAGAGTGAAAAAGATGGAGGATGCGGGTATTATTTTGGGATCATCTCTTAACATCGATTATGGA
Organism: Chryseobacterium sp. SN22; assembly: GCF_008329705.1. Lineage (GTDB taxonomy): Bacteria > Bacteroidota > Bacteroidia > Flavobacteriales > Weeksellaceae > Chryseobacterium. The sequence goes on from NZ_VTSX01000008.1 coordinate 94,861, forward strand.
AAGCTGGACTATCATTTTACGGCTTTTATCGGAATTTTATTAACGAAATCCAACCGTACACAAGAGGTATTGAAGGAGTTGACAAGCATTCCTAACGTAATTGAAGCCAGCGTTATTTCAGGGAAATATAATATTTTCTGCAAGGTAAGAGCGAAGAATACGGAAGATGCCAAAAGAATTATTTACCAGATCGATGATATTCAGGATGTCATGAGAACGGAGAGTATGATTTCTATGGAAGAGTACTTAAGCGATAAAAACAGATTGATCAACGCGATCTCGATTTAAGCAAATTTTAAACGAATTATACTAAAGAACTTATGAAATCTCTCATAAGTTCTTTATTTTTGTACTTATGGAAGAATACAGCTATTTTGACGAGGATCCGAAGAAAGGATGGGGATTTATTCTGGCTTTTGCCGCTTTATTATTATTTACAGTAATGGGATTCGGCATCGATCTGGACGAATATCTCCAGCATGAATACCTGCATATACCAAGATGGTACTTTTTTGTGATCTTCACTGTTGATGCTTTAATGGTATTAAGTCTTGTCCTGATGTTTTTCTACAGAAAGATCGGGATCTTTTCTTTTCCTGCCCTGCTGATTCTGCATTTCTTTATGCACAGTTATTACCTGTCTACTTTCCTGTATACAGATGTTACTAATCTGTTCCTTTTCACCGGGTTCGGAATGCTGGCGATTATTCCGAAATGGAAATTTTTCAGATAATATTTTATTTAAATCAACTGAAAATAATATTCAGATATTACGGCATTTTAATGATATGAACGGACTTTAGTCCGTTTTTTTATTTAAAGCAAGATCGGGTGTAAACACAGCAGATAGGTAATTAATCATAGATATTTCCTAAAATTACAATAGACAGACAGGTCTGTCTGTATTCAAAACTTATTGTATCTTTGTCCTGTTAAATACATGAATATGCTGTCGCCAAAAGAAAGAATTATTACTACGACATTTGAGCTTTTTACAAAACAGGGATATAATTCAACAGGGATTAATCAGATTATCTCCGAAGCGAATGTAGCCCGGGCCAGCTTTTACCAATATTTTAGGTCTAAAGAAGATTTGTGTGTAGAATTTTTAAAAATAAGACACGACTTTTGGTTTAAAGAATTGCATCAATTCATTTCAAAAGATAAAGATGCGAAATCAACTATTGTTTCTTCTTTTGACTTTCTAATCTATATGAATCAGAAAGAAAACTTCAGAGGTTGCAGCTTCCTGAATATTTTATCTGAAATTCCGGCGGATAATGTCAAGATTTTAAATGTGATACAGCATCATAAGGCAGATTTGAGAAATTATTTTTCAGAATTACTGAAAGATAAAGACCTTGCGGATCATATTTATCTGTTATTTGAAAGCAGTATTATAGAAAGCCAGCTTTTCAGGTCGAACGAACTCATCGAAAAATCAAAAAAAATCATCAACCAACTAATTAAATAAAAAATTATGGAACAGAAACACCCACTTCCGCCCTTTACATTCGAAACCGCTTTAGAAAAAATTCAACTGGCAGAAGATGCCTGGAATAGCCAGGATCCTGAGAGAATTTCTAAAGCCTATACTACCGATAGTGAATGGAGAAATAGAGATCAGTTTGTCAGCGGAAGGCAGGAAATAGTGAAATTTCTTTCAAAAAAATGGGAGAGGGAGCTGAACTATACATTAAAAAAAGAATACTGGGCCCATACAGACAATCGTATTGCTGTTCGTTTTGAATACGAATATCAAAATAAAGAAGGAAACTGGTTTCGTGCCTATGGGAATGAAAACTGGGAATTTGATGAAAACGGCTTGATGAAAAAAAGATTTGCCAGCATAAATGATTTAGCGATAAACGAAGAAGACAGAAAGTTCAGATAAAAAGAAAGCATCCTTTTATAAAGGATGCTTTCATTATATTTTTTCGGAAAATTAAGCCAAAATTCTCTTCACCGCTTCTTTCACTGCAGCAGAATCGATTTTGTATTTTTTCATTAGTTCTGCAGGCGTAGCAGATTCCCCGAATGTATCGTTTACCGCTACAAATTCCTGCCGGGTCGGTCTTTTTCTGGCCAGCATTCCGGCAATGGATTCACCCAGACCGCCAAGGTAGTTGTGTTCCTCAGCCGTTACGATTTTCCCGGTCTTTTCAACCGATTTCAGGATAATTTCTTCGTCCAGCGGCTTAATTGTATGGATGTTGATTACCTCACATGAAATACCTTCTTTTTCAAGCTCATCTGCAGCAATAAGAGATTCCCAAACCAGGTGGCCGGTGGCAACAATTGTTACATCCGTCCCTTCCTGCAGCAGAATTCCCTTTCCGATCTCAAACGGCATATCCTCAGGAATAAAAACAGGAACCACCGGTCTTCCGAATCGAAGGTATACCGGACCCTCATGGTCTGCAATAGCCAGGGTCGCCGCTTTGGTCTGGTTGTAATCGCAAGGGTTGATCACCGTCATTCCAGGAAGCATCTTCATCATCCCGATGTCTTCCAGAACCTGGTGGGTAGCCCCGTCTTCTCCTAACGTAAGACCGGCATGGGATGCACAGATCTTCACATTTTTGTTGGAATAGGCGATGGACTGACGGATCTGGTCGTACACTCTTGAAGTGGAAAAGTTCGCAAAAGTTCCCGTAAAAGGAATTTTTCCCGTGATGCTTAGCCCGGCAGCAAGCCCCATCATATTGGCTTCAGCGATACCTACCTGAAAGAATCTTTCCGGAGCCTTTTCGATGAACTTTTCCATTTTCAAGGAACCGATAAGGTCTGCACAAAGCGCAACAACATCAGGGTTTTTATCAGCAAGTTCTGCCAGTCCGGCACCGAAACCTGAACGCGTATCTTTTTTTTCTGTATATGTAAATTTCATTTTGTTCTAAATTATTTATTAAAAGATTACTGATTATTAATTACTTACTGTTAATAATCGGCAGGAGCTTCAAGGTACAGTTGCTTAATAGCAGTTTCCAGCTGCTCGTCACTAGGTGCTTTTCCGTGCCATGCGTGGGATCCCATCATGAAATCCACTCCATTACCCATCTGGGTATGAAGAATGATCGCCACTGGTTTCTCTTTCCCCGTTTCTGTTTTCGCTTTTTCAAGAATGGCAATCACTGCTTCCAGATCGTTTCCGTTTTTCTCTTCAAGAACCGTCCATCCGAACGCTTCCAGCTTGGCGTGAAGATTGCCCAGGTTCAGTACATTATCCGTACTTCCGTCAATCTGCTGACCATTATAATCGATAGTAGAAATAATATTATCAACTTTTTTTCCGGCAGCATACATAAAAGCTTCCCAGTTTTGGCCTTCCTGCAATTCCCCGTCTCCCTGTAAAGTATACACCAAAGAGTGGTCTCCGTCCAGCTTCTTCCCCTGGGCAACGCCTAAAGCCACCGAAAGCCCCTGTCCTAGAGATCCGGATGCTACTCTGATGCCCGGCAGCCCTTCATGGGTAGTCGGATGCCCCTGTAATCTGGAATCCAGCTTTCTGAAAGTTTTCAGCTCGTCCGCCGGAAAAAATCCGAATCTGGCCAGGGTCGAATAGAATACCGGAGAAATATGTCCGTTCGAAAGATAAAAATGATCTTGGTTTTTACCTTCCATCGTGAAAGGAAGCTCATAGTTCATTACTTTTCCGTAAAGGGCCGTGAAAAACTCAGTACAGCCTAAACTTCCTCCCGGGTGTCCGGAATTTACAGCATGGACCATTCTTAAAATGTCTCTTCTGATTTGCGTAGTAAGAGATTTTAACTCTTCGATGCTTTTACTCATTGTGTAAGATTTATATGCAAGCGAATTTACGATATTTTGCCGGCTTAAAGAAATGTAAAAGCCCGGATTTCAGGTCCGGACTTTAGTTTTTAGGATAATTTATTTTAAAGTTATATGAGGTTTAAATGAAATGTAATCACAAAATTTATGATATTAAACCAATTTCAGATAAGATTTCTGCCGCACCAGCCAAAGTCCGATAAAGGTAAGCAGTCCGTTTAGGACAATTAATTCCACGCCGATCCGGTAATCGGTGTAAGTTGTTACCAAATAGTTGATCAGATAAGTGGCTACCGGAGCCAGAATGGTCACGGCCAGGATGGCATATTTTTTTGAAATCTGGAATTTTGTGAATATCCCGAAAGCAAAAAGTCCGAGAAGCGGTCCGTAGGTATAACCTGCAATTTCCATGATAAGGTAAACGATGGATTTGTCGTTCAGTGCTTTAAAAATCATAATTAAAATAAAGAAAACAATGGTAAACGTTAAATGAACCTTCATCCGGAGCTGTTTTTTTTCTTTTTCGGTCCTATTCCGGTCTTCATTGAGGTTCAGGAGGTCGACACAGTACGAACTGGTAACTGCTGTCAATGCTCCGTCAGCAGAAGGAAATAAGGCTGAAATCAGCCCGATGATAAAAATCACCGAAATGATCATCGGGAAATGCCCCTGAAGCGATAAAGCCGGAAAGAGGTCGTCACCCATGATGTTTTTAATTTCACCGCCGGCATCTTTAAACCCGAAAATGTTGGTTACCGTTTCCCCGTTGATCTGTCCGTATTCTGCACCGTGCTGCAAAGCAAAAAGGTAGAGCAGCCCTCCCAGAAACAGAAAGGCCAGGTTGACAAAAAGCAGGGTTCCCGCGAAAGTCAGCATATTCTTCTTAGAGTTTTTAAGATTGTCCACCGAGATATTTTTCTGCATCATTTCCTGGTCCAGGCCGGTCATGGCAATGGTAATGAATATTCCGCCTATAATGGTTTTTAAGAAAAAGGTTTTGGAATTCGGATCGAAATTGATAAAATGGGTATAATTTTTCTGTTCTAAAATCGCGTAGGCTTCACCCGCAGATAAATTTAAATTGGATAAAATATAAATGATACAGGCAATCAGACTGATGATCATGAAAGAAGTCTGCAGTGTATCCGTAATAACAATTGTCTTTACCCCACCTTCAAAAGTATATAAAAGAACCATCAGCAGAAGAACCATCGCCGTTACCCAGAACGGAACGCCCAGCCCTTCCAGTAAAAAAATCTGCAGGACATTCACTACCAGATACAACCTTGCCGTTGCCCCAATCGCTCTCGAAATAATAAAAAAGATGGAACCGATCTTATGCGCTTCCACATTGAACCGTTTTCCCAAATAGGTATAAATCGAGGTAAGATTCATCTTGTAATAGAGCGGTAAAAGGATCGCGGCGACAATGAAATACCCGATAAAAAAGCCAATCACCATCATGTAATATTCGAAGCCACCGTAGATGTACTCGCTCCCCGTCATTTTACCGACGGTTCCGGGAACGGAAATAAAGGTTACCCCGCTCAGGCTGGTCCCGATCATTCCGAAAGCCACCAGCCACCATTTACTTTTTTTATTACCGATAAAAAACGACTGATTATCAGAGTTTCGGCTTGTAAAATAGGAAATAACCAACAGCCCGATAAAATAGACAAAAACAAACAGCAGGAGAGTAGTTCCGGGATTCATGCTTTAATTTAAATTTTAGCAAATATAGTTTTTTTCTCTTCTGCCTGAAAAGAAAAAACCTTCCGGAACTGAAAGATAAAGGTAAAGGTAAAGGTAAAGGTAAAGGTAAAGGTAAAGGTAAAGGTAAAGGTAAAGGTAAAGGTAAAGGTTGCTCAAATGTAATCTGTTATGATTGTCTCCTACTCAGCCTTTACCTCAGCCTCAATCTATATCTTCGCCTAAACCTTGTTTACCAGTACATCCTGGATTTCTTCTTCCTTCTGGAATGTCGCTTTGGCAAAAGGGCAGAGCGGAATGATGGTTTTTCCTTTCTTTCTGGCAAAATCTACTGCGGCATACAGCATTTCTTTTCCGACCCCTTTTCCGTTGTAGGCATCATCCACTTCCGTATGGTCGATGATGAACCGGTCTTCGCCAGCCCAGGTGTAGGTCATTAAACCGGCATGGGTCCCGTCCATAAAGGCTTCAAAATTTCCGCGTTTCTCGTCGTTGGTGTGTTGTATTTCAATCATGTTATGAAAATTGGGTTAATATTTCGATATCGTTGGTTAAAATTTTATGGATCGGGCAGGCATCGGCAATCGCGTGCAGCCTTTTCCTCTGTTCTTCATCAAGATGTGTGCCTTCAAATCGGATATTCCTTTTAAAAATGGCTCTTTTCGTTAGTGGGAAATTTTCAAGCTCCACTTCTACGTCGATCTTTTCAACGTCCCATTCTTTCCGATCGATGTACATCCGTAAGGTGGCTGCCGTACAGCTTGCCAGTGAGGTAGCCAGGATTTCAAAAGGGTTAAAACCTTTGTTGCCACCGCCTTTGTCCACCGGCTCGTCAGTAATCAGGTTGTTTTCCCCGGCAATAACCTCGGTATAATATTTTTCTTTGCCTAAACTCGCTTTTACGGTCACTGCCATGGTGTCTGTATTTTATTATATTTTACTATTTCTGAAAAATGTAAAGATCAGTTTTTGATCTGATATTTGAAATTTTCGATTTTATCTTTCAGTTCTGCCAGCATTTCCGGATTGATGATTCCGCTTTCAAGATCAAAGTTCTCATAAAATTTCGGAAGCGAAAAGGTATTTTTAATGTCAGCACCAAAATTCGGGAAAAAGGTTTTTGCCGTATTCATCACATTACCGCCGCCGTACCCGCCGGGAGACGTGGACATCAGCAACATCGGTTTGTTCTGGAATACCTTGACGTTGATTCTGGAAGCCCAGTCGAAAATGTTTTTAAAAGCGGCACTGTACGAGCGGTTGTGTTCCGCCAGCGAGCAGACAATCACGTCACAGTCTTCAATCACTTTTAAAAAATGATAGGCTTGGTCCGGAAAGCCTTTCTTTTCGCGGTCAACGGAAAACACAGGCATATCAAAATCATTCAGGTCGATCAGGTTGATTTCGTCATCCTGAAAATCTTTCAGGGCAAGTTTTACAAGTTCTTTATTGATGGAAGTGGAAGACGTACTTCCTGCAAATGCTAATATTTTCATGGTTTAAATCTAAAGTTTTCTGTTTAAAATCGCTTTCGGAAGCGGCACATAATCTTCATCGTCGCCCGGAACCAGCGGGAAAGCTTCGTGGTTCTGGTCGTTCCAGTTTACTTTCGCCTGCTCGATAAGTTCCTTATCGGAGTTCACAAAATTCCAGAAAATAAAACGTTCTTCCTCGAATGGCTCGCCGCCAAACAGATAAACCGTTCCGTTCTCACTCATCTCGAATTCGCAAAGCTGGGTGTTTTTAGCAATCAGAAGCTGTTTGGAGCCGTAAGAATTTCCGTCGGTGGTAACCGTTCCATCCAATACGTACATGGCTGCTTCACCGTAAAGATCTTTTCCGATGCTGATCTTTTGGGATTCTTTAGTTTTGATTTCAATAAAAAACAATTTGCTGTGCACCGGAACCGGGGATTTTCTTCCGAAAGCTTCTCCGGCAATGAGTTTGTACTGGATTCCGTCTTCTTCCCAAACCGGAATATCTGCAGCTTCCGTATGATGAAAGCTGGCTTCCGACTGCTCCAGGTATTTCGGAAGCCCAACCCAGATCTGGAATCCATGAAGCCGCTTGTCCGAATGTCTCAGGTATTCCGGCGTTCTTTCGGAATGGACCACCCCTTTTCCGGCAGTCATCCAGTTTACCGCACCCGGCTGGATCTCAAGTGCACTTCCAAGGCTGTCGCGGTGAAAAATAGATCCTTCCAAAAGATAGGTAAGGGTAGAAAGCCCGATATGCGGATGCGGGGGAACATCAAGGTTCTGGTAATCCTTTAAATCTGCCGGGCCCATATGGTCGATAAAAACAAAAGGGCCGACTGCTCTTTTCTCACGGAAGGGCAGCAACCTTCCCACTAAAAAATTTCCTATATCCGCTGATTTTTCTTCAATGATAAGTCCGATGTTTGACATATGCTGTGGTTTAATTTTAGTTCTATTTGAGCCGTTTCCGTTTAAAGCCCAATGATAAAAATAGGAAAAAGAATCATCCGAATGGCCTATATGCCTGTAAAAAAATCGGTCCGGTTTAGTATTTCCTTATTCTGTGAGCAAAATTAAAGCATCTGCTGAAAGCATCCATTGATCTGTGGTAATAAGTCTGGTTATTGAACGAATCAGGGTAGATTAAAAATATGTTATGTAAAGCTTAGATAAGTTTTATCTGAATTCATATTTTTGGGTGGTAAGCCTGATATGACCATATTTTACAATCGGAATCTAATAATTACTGTTGAATTTCCTGTCCCGGGTACCGTTTTTATTTACTTTGGCCCAGGTCTGATCAATGATTTTAGCGTCTCGGGGAACTCCCGAAGTTTCCGTAAAGCGGGTGTAGGTATCATGAAAATTCAGTTCATCAATTTCTAATGATGGCAAATTTAATATCGTATCCATTACAATAAATGTCGGATAAATATAAATGTCGGATCCATTCACTTCTAATCCTCCTTCGACTGCATATTTTTACCATCCGAAAGATGAAGCCTGCGGAAAACAAAACCTGAAATGATGGTCAGGATGCCAACGGTAAGGAAGGTCCAGCGGAAGGCGTTGTGCATTTCGCCATGGATGAGGTCGGTATTTTCGAAAATCTTCAGGACAATCAATCCGAAGGCAATCCCGAAACCGATGGCCAGCTGCTGGTTAACGGATAAAAGTGAATTTCCGCTGCTGGTCTGGAAATTCCGCAGGTCGGCAATGGAAATGGTGTTCATGGAAGTAAACTGGATCGAGTTGAAAAATCCCAGAATGGCAATGATCGGAACAAACCAATATAAGGAAGTGTTGATGTCCGGAATGGCCAGAAGGCAGATTAAAGTTCCGATGATAAAGGTATTCGTCATCAGGGTCTGCCGGTATCCGAATTTATCCAAGATTTTAATAACGTAAGATTTTCCGAAAATTGCCGTGAGTGCCATCGGTGCAATAATCCATCCGGAAGTAACCGCCGATTGTTTATAAGCAATCTGGATCATCAGGGGAAGCAAAAGCGGAACGGAGCTGATCCCCAACCGGGTAGCCAGGTTTCCGATGATACCGACCCGAAAGGTCCTTACCTGAAATAAGTTAAGCGGAAAAATAGGGCTGTCGTCTCTTTTGGCGTGCCGGTAATAATAATAGAGGCAGAGAAATCCAAGGATGAAAACCACCAGAACAGGAGTGATGTTCTGCATATTCCCGAAAAGTTCCAGCGCGACGGAAAGAAGAAGTGAAGCTGCCGCAAAAATCAAGAAGCCTTTCAGGTCAAATTCCACATCTTTGGATTTGTAATCGGGCATAAATTTAAGCCCCAATGTAATTCCCAGGATCCCGATCGGGATGTTGATTAAAAAAATCCAGTGCCAGGAAAGGTAATCTACCATATAACCTCCTACCAAAGGCCCCAATACAGGACCAATCAGTGCCGGAACAATAGCGAAGTTCATGGCTTTTAGTAATTCGTTTTTATCAAATGTCTTGATCAGGGCCAGTTTTCCGACCGGCGTCATCAGGCTGCCTCCGATTCCCTGCACCACACGGGAAATTACCAGATGGGTAAGGTTTTGGGATAAGGCACAGAACAGCGAACCAATGCTGAAAAGAATGAGGGAGAATATAAATATCTTTTTGGTTCCGAAGCGGTCTGCCAGAAATCCGCTGGCCGGCATAAAAACCGCGAGGGTCAGAACATAACTGATAATGGCATTCTGCATGTTGAGCGGCGATTCCTGCAGATCTTTTGCAATGGAAGGTAGTGAAGTGTTGAGGATTGTGGAATCCAGCATCTGCATAAAAATGGCCGTTGCAAGAATCAACGGTAGAATTTTTTTGATCGAAATGGTCGGCTGCGGTAGTTCTTCTGACATAGGTAAGTACCGGAAACGGATTTCCGGATTTATTTGGTTCAAAAAAATAAAGAATATTGTATGAGAGCAATATTCATTCCTTAAAGAGAGATGATGATATATCTCACTATAAGCCTTTATACATCATAAGCTGCAAAGAGATGCCTCTCAGGTGTTGAAAATTAGAATAAGGTAAACAGGCAAAATAAAAGTCCTGCGAACTTCGCAGGACCATGGTCTTATTTTCTTGGCTTTTCAACCCCTTTCCATTCGTCGCCGGCTTTTCTGTACTGGCTTAATTCGAAGGTTTTGAAATCCTTGGTTTTGTATTCAATGTTGTCCGTATTCTGTTCAAACGGCATGATGTAGTAATAATCGGCATCGGTTCTGTCCGTTTTCGTTCCTTTCTTTACAGACGGAACGTATTTTGAGAATTTGTAGCTCGGAAGATATTGCTTTACTCTGGCATAGAAAGCTTTGTTTTCTTTTTCTTCCGGGATAATGTCTACAATATTGAAATCGTCTTTCTCTTTATTGATCCACAGGTAATAGGTTTTGTCCTCGCCTGTATTCCTGTTATTGGAATTGAAAGCATACAGCTCTTTCGGTACCAGTTCCTTAATCTTTTCTGCATCAACTTTTGTATAATACTGTCCTTTTGAAGGATCTACATACGTTTCAAGGTTATACATTAAAACCGAGTTATTATCCAGGTTTTTATTCTTGAAATACTGGTTTAAAGACAGTTCTGCCGTTTCCCTGAGTTCTTTTCCTCTAGCATCCAGCTTTTTGCTAGGATTCTGAGGATTTACTTTTTTTACGAACTCATATAAAACTTTCGGCTTTATATCTTTCAGGTGAGGATAGGTTTTCAGCTGCTCTGCTTTTACCAGCCAGTAATACTGTTGGTAAAAGTCGTCTTTATCGGCATCTTTCACGCTTTTATACGTCATGGCCAGCTTTTTAGAGCTAAGATATTTACCGTATTTTCCCTGTCCGAAAGCAAAAGTCATGGCTAATAAGGCAAATAAGATAGTAATGTTTCTTCTCATTTTTTATAATTGATATTTTCGTTTTCCAAATATAATTATTTATTAGATAATATTTTTGATTAACGGTTAAATTCTGACAATATTGTTACCGTTAATTCAAAAAAAAATCCTGTATCGCTACAGGATTAATAAATTTTAAATCTGGACAGAGAAAATAAGCATGATTGAAGATTAATAATGAGGGTCAAATTACCCTTCACATCATGTTAATACCCAATCTTAATTATAAAAATTCACTTACGAAGCAAAATTCACCATTGATTTCCCTTCTACCTTCGCCGTAAGATGTTTCATGCACCTTCACAGCTCTTCCGCTCGGGTCGTTCATGTTTTTAAAGGTTTCGTCCCATTCCAGGGCAATAGGTGTGGAGCAGGCTACAGAAGGTACCGAAGGTACGGTTGCTGCTGCAGTTTCACTCGGAAAATGCTCCTCAAAAATCGTCCGGTAGCGGTATTCTTCCTTGTTTTGAGGCGTGTTTACCGGAAACCGGAACCGGGCGTTGGCCATCATTTCATCGCTCACTTCATTTTCAGCTACCGCTTTTAAGGTATCGATCCAGGAATAGCCGACGCCATCGGAGAACTGTTCCTTCTGTCTCCAGACAATCGATTCTGGAAGAAGGTCTTCAAAGGCCTTTCTCAACAACCATTTTTCAATTTTTCCTTCGGCAGCATTCACCATTTTGTCTTTCGGGTTCAGGGTCATGGCGATATCCATAAATTCTTTATCCAGAACGGGACACGACCTTCGATTCCCCAGCTCATCAGGGCTTTGTTGGCCCTTAAACAATCGTACAGATGCAGTTTCCCGAGTTTTCTTACCGTTTCATCATGGAATTCCTTGGCGTTCGGTGCTTTATGGAAATAAAGGTAGCCGCCGAACAGCTCATCAGAACCTTCTCCGGACAATACCATTTTAATCCCCATGGATTTGATTACCCTGGCGAGAAGATACATTGGGGTAGAAGCCCTTACGGTAGTTACGTCATAAGTTTCCAGGTGATAAATCACGTCTCTTATAGCATCCAGCCCTTCCTGAACGGTAAAAGTAACTTCGTGGTGCACCGAGCCGATGTGCTCCGCTGCTTTTTGGGCTGCTGCAAGATCCGGGGATCCGACCAATCCCACGGCAAAACTGTGCAGCCTCGGGTACCAGGCTTCCTGTGTGTCTCCGCTTTCAATTCTCTGACGGGCAAATTTTGCAGTAATGGCAGAAATTACCGAAGAATCCAATCCTCCTGAAAGCAAGACCCCATAAGGCACATCGCTCATCAGCTGTCTGTGGACCGCATCTTCCAGTCCTTTTCGTAAGGCATCAATATCCGTTGGGCTGTCTTTTACGGCATCAAAGTTTTCCCATTCTCTTTTATACCACTGCTGAAGCTCGCTTCCGTCTTTGCTGTATACAATATGCCCCGGCAGAAAGGTTTCAATAGTTTTGCAGACACCTTCCAGTGCCTTGAGTTCAGAAGCTACATAATAGTTTCCGTTTTTATCCCGGCCATGATAGAGCGGGCAGATTCCCATATGGTCGCGGGCGATCAGGTAAACATCATTTTCTGTATCATATAGAGAGAACGCAAAAATACCGTTCAGCTTTTCGATAAAATTCTTTCCGTATTTTCTGTAAAGCGCTAAAATCACTTCACAATCCGACTCGGTCTGAAATTCGTAATCAGGGAATTCCTCTTTTAATTCCCTGTGGTTATAGATTTCACCGTTTACAGCAAGCACTACTTTTCCGTCTTTGGTAAATAAAGGCTGCTTTCCGGAAGTCGGATCTATGATGGCCAGCCTTTCGTGAGAGAAAACCACTTTATCATTCTGGAATACGCCGCTCCAGTCCGGGCCGCGGTGGCGTATTTTCTTAGACATTTCAAGAACCTGGGGTCTCAGGATTTCGGTTTTTTGTTTAGCATCAAACAAACATACAATTCCACACATATTTTATCATTTAATTTAAAACAAAAGTATCAGTGTGCTTTAAAAAAAACAACAAAAATTTTTATTTGATTTAAAATTTTAATTAATTTTATTTTAACTAAGTAAAAAATTAATTATTTGCTGTAAAAAATAGTATTAAGGTTAATTTTTTTCACTTGCTGGCCCGTGTTCTATTTACATACGAAATTATTCTGGAATATTTCTTAATATATGGTAATTTATTTGACTAATTTTCATCTTTACTTTGTGGCTCGAAATAATTTTTTTTCATCATTTGTGTTTTTACCTTCTTGTAATTCAGTTTGCGAGAAGGTTTTTTTATTCCGTTCCCAACAGGACTCCTGAAACATTCCAAGCACTGAAACTTGACCCTTCTCTCTGGCCCTGCGGGATCTTTACCTGTAGGGTATGTTTTCCTGCCTTTAGATCACCTAATGGGATAAAACCGGGATTGGTTACCGTTCCCGGGCACCAGTTGGATCTGCTGAGGTCGGAAGAAGAAAGCCCGTCCGGGAAATTTCCCGAAGCGGGATTGTACAGGCGGTAGGATCCGCAGTCAGTTCTCCATGGGATAAATGAGAAAACCATTTTTCCGTCCAGGAATATGGAATTGGTTTTCGGTAGGAACTCATCACCGTTTTCCCAGCCACCGTGTCCTGTGGTCGTGTATTTCAGCTGTGTATTCTTAAGGTCTTTCTTCAGGGTGAATTCTACCAGAAGCCCCTGATCTTTATCGAACATCGTCGAATATTCCTGTCCTGCCATTTCCATAATATTCAGCGTGTTGAAAATAGGAATCACTGTATTGTTTTTATAAATATTCTGATCGCTTTTATGGATGGTAATTTCCAGACTTATTTTATGACCGCCTTTGTCATAATTTCCGATGAAAGCCCCGATCCATAATTCTTTTTCGCTTAAAGATGGCTTCAGATCGGTAATATCTTCACGGTAAGGGCTTATGGTCTGCCAGGTTTTATCCTTTAATTGCAGATTATTGAATTTGTTGATCCCAAAAGCGGTGAAGAAACGCATCATTTCAACAGGGGGATTATAATTTTCCGTCGCCATGATCCCATAATATTGTTTGCCGTTTCCGTTTTCATACATCGGTAAGGTTTTTACCCCGTTTTCCAGGCCGTTGAAAAACGACTGGGATTTGTCCTGGGGAATAAAAAATACCGTTCCCGTTCTGTCGTAAGCGTCTCCGTTTGACTGCTGCTTCAGCTCCACGAAAATAGTTTCGCCTTCTGTAATTTTCGGGAATTTAATTTTTTTTAGAAGAATCGTTCCGTCTGCAAATCTCTTAACCTCTCCGTCTGATTTCGACTGGTCGGAAAAGTTGATAATTTCGTTATCGAAGACCTTCAGTGTGGTAAATCTGCTTTTCCATACAAGATCCCTGTAACCCAACTGGTCTGTTGCAGTAACATTGCCCTGCAGAATGTTATCAATACCCGTCTTTTTTATTTTTTTCAGGGATGTAGCGGTGACAGCAGAGGTCTTATTTCTTTCAATTTCCAGTACGAAGCCCAGGTTTTGCCCGATGGTAGAAGGCCCACCCTGAATTTTCAGATCGTTGGTATACCAGACTTCAATCGTATTTGAATTGATTTTGGTGATGGCTTTTTTGCAGGTGTAGCCCAGGATTTTCTTAGTTTCATCCGTAAACTCAAAAACCTGCTTCCCAATCGATTCTTTGTCGGAAGCGGATATGATTTCACCAGGCTTCAGGAAAGCATACGAAAGAACAGTATTGGCAGGCTTTTCTATTTTGGTAATTTCATAAGGGAAATCTGCCTTCCCGTCTTTTATTTGCTGATTCAGAATATAGTTTTCGTTTTCATTGGCCCAGACTATTGCAGGAGTCTGATTGGCAGAAACTTTCCCGTTGTAAGAACTGGTATATTGCACTTCATAAGTCTGTGCAAAAGAGAAACAGCATAAAAAAGTAAAAATACTCAATAGAATTCTTTGGTACATATGAAATTAATTTCCACAAAGATAAATTTTAACCGAGATATTTCAAGTTTAAAATTGATCTCTGAAATTTAAGTGTATTTGGGATTATGGATAAAGCGCCATGTTATTATGAATTGAAAAAGTTCTGTTATTACAAGGATATTTATGACTGAGATCATAATGTGTTAATAATCAGTATTTTGTGTACCATATTTTTGCTAGATGGCATAAAGTTAGATGGCTTTAGATCTAACACCAAAAAATATATACTATGTTTTACCATTCACAAAAGCTTATCAATCCCATTGTCCCCGACGAACCGGATCCATCAGCAGCCAATGCCCTGCAGGAAGGGTTAGGCGGGCAGTTCGGCGAAATGCGTACGATGATGCAGTTTCTCTTCCAGAGTTTTAATTTCCGTGGTAATGCCACGCCGTATATGGATCTGATTCAAGGCGTGGGAATTGAGGAAATTTCCCATGTAGAGTTAATTACAAAAACAATTTCTCAGCTTCTTGACGGATCTCCAAGATACCAGGGCGATAAATATGAAGCGCCCGGTAAGGGTGGAGATGCTGCCATGGATATGGCGAAAGAACAGAAGAATCCGCATCATTATATTATGGGGGCCCAATCGGCACTTCCGGTAGATGCTGCAGGAAATCCATGGAGCGGCAGTTATGTGCATAACCATGGGAATCTCGTACTGGATCTGATGGATAACCTTGTGCTGGAAGCTACCGGAAGGCTTCAGAAGTGCAGGATCTATGAAATGAGTACCAATAAAACATTAAGGGCGACTGTTGCTTTTCTTATTGTTCGTGACGAAGCCCACCAGGCGGCATTTGCCAAAGCACTGGAAAAACTGGGGGTCGACTGGGGAAAAGTACTTCCTGTGCCGAAATTTGACTCCTCACAATTTCCCGAAGTAAAGCGGCTGCTCGATTTGGGACTGCATAGAGAACAGTACACTTTCCGTTTGGACGGATCCATGATGGAGCAGATTTTCAGTGGCCCGTCTCCTTTTAATGACGGTACCCAGCTTACCACGCTTAAAGAACCGCGTGAATCGTTTTTGGTTCCGCAAATGCCTGAACGTCCTGAAGAATTTGCCCCGGGGCTTGATGCAGAACTGCAGGCACTGGCAGATGCTTTTACAGAATTTAAGGAATCAGGAGGTAAGATCGATCAGAATATCGGAATTAGCGGGAATAAGGAGGAGTAATTTCTCCGGATCTCACAGATAACCGACAGATATATATTAAGTTTATTGGAAACGCCTGCAGAATATAATATTCTACGGGCGTTTTTTTTATTTAAAGCGATTAGCGCAATTGGTCACATCAATATTCTGCATAAAAAACTACTCTATAAAACAGAGTAGTTTCATATAAGATATGATATGTTGTTCCTTTTTAAGAAACCCTTTCGATAAGGGCCATATAAAAACCGTCATAGCCTTCGCTCGGCATTACTTTTTCATCCTTGACAAGTTTGAAGCCGGGGCTGTTTTTCAGAAATTCTGCTACCTGCTCATTGTTTTCCGATGGAAGGATCGAGCATGTGGCATAGACCATTTTACCTCCGATCTTAAGCATTTTGGAATAATCCTGAATAATCTGCTGCTGCTCTCCCTTGATTCTGTCGATGAAAGCCTGGTCAATCTTCCATTTACTGTCCGGATTCCTTTTTAAAACACCTAATCCGGAACATGGCGCATCGATCAGCAGGCGGTCAGCCTTTTCGTGAAGCCTTTTGATTACCTTATTGTCGGAGATCAGCCGGGTTTCGATGTTATGGGCTCCGGCTCTTTTGGCTCGGCGTTTCAGTTCGGTAAGCTTCCAGTCGAAAATATCAAGGGCGATAATCTGCCCTTTATTTCCCATCAACGCTGCCAGGTGAAGGGTTTTTCCACCGGCTCCGGCACATGCATCCACGACACGCTGCCCTTCTTTTACATCCAGGAAATAAGCGATTTTCTGTGAAGATGCATCCTGCACTTCAAATAATCCTTCTTTGAATGCGGTGGTAAGAAAAACGTTCTTCTTTTCCTCCAGCTGCACAGCATCAGGATAATTTTTAACCGGATACGAAATAATATTCTCGTCCGAAAGATCGGAAATCAGCTCTTTGGTTGTCGTCCGTAAGGAGTTTGCCCTTAAAACAGTAGGCGCCTGCTCGTTCAGAGCCTGCATTTCCTTTTCCCATTTAGGGCCCAGTTCTTTTTCCAGGGTTTCCGCCAGCCAGTCCGGAATGGAATATTCGATGGCTTTGGTTGGAACTGTTCCCTTTTTAAGCTTCGTCAGGATATCAGCGATCTTAATACCGTCGAATTCCTCAAATTTTTTATAATTGGTCTTGCTCCAAAGAAGGTAGGCAATGATTAATTTATAAACGTTGTTGGGCTTTACGCCTTCGCCCATATAATATTCCAGGCGTTTCTTCCAGCGGATAATATTGTAGAAAATCTCAGAAACAACGGCTCTGTCCTGGCTTCCCCATTTTTTATTTGCCTTCAGCAGCCTTTCGATTACTTTATCGGCGTATTTATTTTTCTCGAAAAACGTTTCCTGCAAAGCATCGTGGATTCCGATGGCCAGGTTTCGGTGTATCAATTCCATAAAATTGGGTTCTGCTATTTTGAATCTGCAAAATTACGAAAATTTAAACTTATAGAGTTATAAATTGTAAGATATGAGTTATCAGTTAATAGTTGTGAGTTTGTTTTTCGTTATTCCCTATCCAATGAACTTATCATTTATAATTTTTAACGCATCACTCAAAAATCCTACCTTTGCAAAAAATTAAAATATGAGTGATCCTGTACTTTGTCCTAAATGCAGCTCCGAGTTTACCTATCCGAGCGATAATATGATGGTATGTTCCCAGTGTTTCTATGAATGGAATCCTGAAGAAACAGCTGCCGAGGCCTCTGCTTCCGGAAAAATACTTGATTCAAACGGGAATGAGCTCCGGGATGGAGATTCTGTAGTAGTGGTTAAGGACCTGCCGGTAAAAGGAGCGCCGAAGCCGGTGAAAGCCGGAACAAAAGTGAAAAATATCCGTTTACGACCGGAAAGCGATCATAATATCGACTGTAAAATTGACGGTTTCGGAGCCATGGCACTGAAATCGGAATTTGTGAAAAAGGCCTGATCGGAATAATCTCTTTCTTTTTATCCAGTAACTTACAGAAATGACGAATATTCAGGACAGACCACAGATTACCACTGCAGAAAGGATCAGGGCCATAATTGGCGGTTCCATAGGAAACCTTGTAGAATGGTACGATTGGTATGCTTATGCGGCTTTTGCCATCTACTTTTCACACTCCTTCTTCCCGGATTCGGATATGACGGCACAGCTGCTGAATACTGCCGGGATTTTTGCCGTAGGTTTTCTTATGCGTCCCGTAGGCGGATGGATGTTCGGAAGCATCGCCGATAAGATCGGAAGAAAAAGAGCCATGACCCTGTCGGTACTGCTGATGTCCTTCGGTTCGCTGCTGATTGCCTTTACGCCAACCTATAATACCATCGGGGTATTGGCACCGATCTTTCTGCTGGTCGCCCGTCTTTTGCAGGGGCTTAGCGTGGGCGGAGAATACGGCGTATCGGCAACCTATCTCAGTGAAATGGCTACGGAAGACCGCCGCGGATTCTATTCGAGCTTTCAGTATGTTACCCTAATCGGTGGGCAGCTTATCGCGTTGGGAATCCAATTGATCCTGCAGAAACTTCTTCTTACGGAAACCCAGCTGGAAGAATGGGGGTGGAGAATCCCGTTTGTCATCGGTGCCATTCTTTCCGTCATTGCTCTATACCTGAGGTCAAGCCTTCATGAAACCGAGGCTTTTGAAAACAAAAAAGAAATCGTAAAAGATAAAAAAGGAAGTGTAAAAGAACTTCTGAAACATCCGCAGGCCCTGCTTACCGTTATCGGGCTTACCCTCGGCGGAACCCTGGCTTTTTATACGTACACCACCTATATGCAGAAATTCCTGGTCAATACGGTACACCTGAATAAAGAGCAGTCCACCCTTATTTCATTTATCTCCCTCTTTTTATTTGCCTGCCTGCAGCCTGTTTTCGGAGGGCTTTCGGATAAGATCGGGAGACGGCCGCTGCTGCTGGGCTTCGGGATCCTCGGAACTTTGTGTACCGTTCCGCTTCTTACGGCGCTAAGTCATACCACCTCCATGTGGATGTCGTTTCTATGGATTATGATTGCCCTAATTATTGTAAGCGGATACACCTCAATTAATGCCATTGTAAAGGCAGAGCTTTTTCCTTCAGAAATAAGGGCTTTGGGTGTGGGGCTTCCGTATGCCTTAACTGTAGCAATTTTTGGCGGAACAGCCGAATATATTGCCTTATGGTTTAAGCAGGCCCATATGGAACATTATTTTTACTGGTACATCACCGTCTGTATTTCGTTTTCCCTGATCGTTTATTTCAGGATGAAAGATACCAAGGAAACATCGAAGCTGGATGAAGATATTTAATAGGGAAGCTGCTGCCTGAGGTAACAAAGCTGCGCATTTTTAATAAAATAAAGACATAAAAAAAGGAAAGAGTTGGGCAGGGTAATCTTTCAAAAGACGCCATCGCAGGATTGCTGATGTTTGTCTCAGGAGGCAGAAAGAGCATTAACCAAAAATTTCCTTATGCGGTATAGCAGATACAAATGTAAGAAAAGTTTTTTCAAACCGGTCTTGTATTTGTATTTTTTTGACGTTAACTTTACGAAAATATGAAAGTTATCTTAATTTTTCAGGAGCTTTTCCCGCTTTCTGTTACAATCTTTTTTTTCAAAAAAGGATTTCCACGGCAATCGGGGCTAGGGCGGCAGCCGTTGCTTTTAAATATTCTCAAAAAAAGAAATTCTGTCAGTCAAATGAAACGGCAATCGTTCCTTCCGTCTTCTGATCTGTGTAGATTACCAGCTCTTTATCCCGGGCTTTTATTTTGTTCCAGTAATGGCTTCCTGCAAACCGGCTCTCCAGGACTTCCGCTTCCAGGCCACTTTCGGCAATGCGGATCTCATGAGGATAATAGGAAAACTTGGGTAACTGGAAATCCGATCTTTCCGTTTCATTAAAAATATTCACTTCCCCGAAAAGCTTGGCCACATAGCCGTTGCAAGGTTGGGTGTAGATTGCTTCCGGCCTGCCGTCCTGGATCAGTTCTCCTTTCTGTAAAACAATAATCCGGTCCAGCCACGGGATAATATCCTGAAGCTCATGGGTAGAAATAAGCAATGATATATTGTTCTGCTTCACATACCGGAATAACCTCTCCCGAAGTTCGGCCTTTCTCGGGAAATCCAGATTGCTGAAAGGCTCATCAAGGATTAGGAGCTTTGGAAGCACGGAAAGGGCCCTGGCAATGGCTACCCGCTGCTGCTGGCCGCCGCTCAGGTACTTCGGCAGTACGTTGGCGAAATCTTCCAGCCCTACGACTTCCAGGAGTTCCGTTACAGTTTCTTTTTTCTTCTTTAAGTTGATATTGGAAATAAATTTTCCTACATTTTCCGCCACGGTAGCGTAGGGCATCAGGTCGAAATTCTGGGCAACAAATTTCATACTGGATTCCCCCGGAACCAGGTTTCCTTTAGGGCCCATCAGTTTTTCGCCGTCGAAAATAATTTCCCCCTTTTCCCAGTCCAGCAGCCCGTAGATCAGGCTCAGCAAAGTCGATTTCCCGCACCCGCTTTCTCCGGCTAAAGCAATAATTTTTCCAGCCTCAAGTGTCAGGTTGAGATCCTGAAACAGCGGTTTTTCTTTGGAATAGGAGAAGTTTAAATGGTTTATTTCTAATAGCATATTACAAAAGTAAGGAATTGAAATGTTTCTAGGAAAGAACAATTTTTTTTATTATTTTAGCGGAAGCATAAAAAATTTATAAATCATGAAGAAAAAGCTGTTTTCATTAGTCATTCCCGCATTTTTTGCCCTGACTGCAACGGTTTCCTGTAAAAAGGAGAAACCCGTTTCCGGCGAAAGCAATGAGGTGGCGACAACTAAAGATGGAGCTCAGTATGTAGTGGATACCCTGAACAGCAGGGTAGAGTGGAAAGGTTATAAAATTTTGAAATCTGAAAGCACCAGCCACTTCGGAACCATTAAATTCGAGAGCGGCGACGTTACCGTAAAAGACGGAAAGCTGGAAAGCGGAAAGTTCGTTGCAGACATGGCTTCCCTGGCTTCGGAAGATCTTAAAAGTGATCCTGAAAATCTGAACAAGCTGAACGGGCACCTGAAAAGCAAAGATTTCTTTGATGTGGAAAAATTCCCGACGGCTTCTTTTGAAATTACCAGGGTGGCATCTTCTGCAGAAGGCGATTACAACACCCTTCTGGACGGAAACCTGACGATTAAGGGAATCACTAAACCGATTCAGTTCAAGGCCAATGTTTCCGTGAAAAACGGAGTGGCCAGCATTGCTACCGAACCGAAGGATGTCATGAGGGAAGAATTTGGGATTACCTTTAAAGCACCTGCTGCCAATGGCATCATAAAGGATGAGGTAACGCTTCAGATCAATGTAAAAGCTTTGGAAAAGAAATAATTTTTTTATTTAAGTGAAATAAGTGATTGAAGTCTGCCTCCCCTAAAGAGGCAGATTTTTTTAACATTTTTAGGAAATTTATTCGGTTGAAAAACCGTATTTTTGCAAAACATTTTGAAAGGGTAAAACAATGATAGAAAAGATAGAAGAATTACTGGTTGAAGTAAACAGCTTCCATGCGACATCAAAGGAGGAGATCGAAAACTTCCGGATCAAATACAACGGTAAAAAAGGAATTCTGAACGATTTTTTTGAAAAGTTTAAAGAAGTTCCGAACGACCAGAAAAAAGATTTCGGACAAAAGATCAATACTTTAAAGCAGGCTGTTAACGTAAAGTTGGAGGATTTGAAGAATGCTTCCACATCTTCTATTGTCGTAGAAAAAGAAGACCTTACAAGACCGGCCTTTCCTCTGGAACTGGGATCAAGACATCCGATCAACCTTGTGAAAAACAGGATCATCGAAATCTTTAAATCTATTGGTTTTGCTGTGGCAGACGGACCGGAAATAGAGGACGACTGGCACAACTTTACCGCACTGAACCTTCCGGAATATCATCCGGCAAGGGACATGCAGGATACCTTTTTCATCGAGCAGAACCCGGACATTCTTTTGAGAACCCACACTTCTTCGGTACAGATCCGTTACATGGAAGAGCACCAGCCTCCGATCAGGATCTTATCTCCGGGAAGGGTTTTCCGTAATGAAGCGGTTTCTTCACGTTCGCACTGTATTTTCCATCAGATCGAAGGTTTATATATTGATGAAAACGTCAGTTTTGCCGACCTGAAGCAGACCATCCAGTTCTTTACGACAGAGCTCTTCGGAAAATCGAAAATCAGGCTGAGGCCTTCTTATTTCCCTTTTACCGAGCCGAGTGCAGAAATTGATGTGTACTGGGGGTTGAATTCCGAAACGGATTACAGAATCACCAAAGGAACCGGCTGGCTGGAAATCATGGGCTGCGGAATGGTAGATCCTGCCGTGCTTAAAAATGTAAACATCGATCCGGAGAAATATTCAGGGTATGCTTTCGGAATGGGAATTGAAAGAATCGTTATGCTCCTGTACCAGATGAGCGACATCAGAATGTTCTTCGAAAACGACATAAGAACACTTGAGCAGTTTAAGACTTTATAGTCGGCTGAGCTTTAACTCATACAAATCCTGTAAAAAAATTGTTTACAGGATTTTTTTATTATTTTTATACTGAAAATTACACAAAATGTTCAGGAAATTATCTGGTTTCAGATCGAGGAAGATCATTCACTACGCATTGCTTATCTGTATTCTGCTCATACAGCTTCTGATTGCCTCTTTCTTTTATAATGAATTTATTACCAGGAAAAATCTGGCTTTCTTTGAAAAACAGCTTAAAGAAGTGAATGTTCTGGATAACCTTACAGATACCTCCCGTAAAGAACTGCTGAATGCGCAGAACTGCTTCCAGAATTATATTATTTATGAAGATAAAAAATATCTGGACTACTATTTTGCTTCGCTGCATAAGCTTGGGGGAAATCTGGAAAGCATGAACCATTACGGGGCCAAATACCCGAGACTGAACCGTATTTTAACTTTACAGAAAAGCGATTCATTAGAAATTAAAAAATTAAAATCTCTTATTGATTCTACGTACGAATATTCGGCACAATCCAACATAAGAGTCCCAAACAGTTTCCCTAAGCTGCAGAGTTATAATGCGGAATATAACTTCGACAGGTTTAATGTGGAAACAAAGACCTTTTCAGACACCGTAAAGAAAAAAGGACTGTTCGGACGTTTGGGAGATGCCATTTCCGGAAAAGAGAGTGTGCGTAAGGATAGCGTCGTCGTTACCGTAAAGCAGGGGAAAGTTCCTGTATCTGCAGAAATAAAAGCAGAAGTGGACAGCATCATGAACCAGGTCACTAAGCATTATACTGGGCAGATCCGGAAAATACAGGTTACCGTTACCGAAAAGCAAAACAGCGATGGAAAGTTTTACAGGATTTTCAGTAAACTTCTGGTCTACAGCAACGGTCTGATGAACATTTACGATGTAGCGATCAAAGGTTCTAAAGCAGACCTTCAGAAAGAATACGACAAACAGAATTCCGAGAACAACAGGATCAGGACGTATCTTATTTTCGGGGCCATGGTCCTGATGTTCATCGTTTCCATCCTGATTATGTTCCTGACCCGTATCGCCTTTATCTACGAAAAACGCCTGAATGCGGCCAATGAGCAGATTAAAGAAAACCTGAATTTTAAAAACCGGATTTTGGGAATGTTAAGCCATGAGCTGAGATCCCCGCTGAAAATTATCGGCCTTTTCATCGGCAGGATCAATAAGAAAACGGAGGACCGGCAGATTAAGGAATATCTCAAATCCATCAGCTTTACCAATGACAGCTTGCTTCTTCAGGCGAACCAGATCCTTGAATACACCAAAAACCAGGCAGTAGAAAATAAGCTTATCCCCGTAAAGTTTAATCTTAAAAATGAGATCACTTCCATACTGACTTCTATTGAGCCTTACATCCAGACAAGAAACAACACCTTTATCGTCCGTGAGAATATACATCCTGATCTTGATGTTTATTCCGATAGTAAAAAGATCAACCAGATCTTCATGAATATTCTGGGGAATGCCAATAAGTTTACAGAGAATGGGCAGATTACCGTTAAGGTAAAAACGGAGCCGGTGGATGAAGATACAATTTCCCTGATCACCCGGATTTCCGATACCGGTGCCGGGATTTCAAATCATGATCTTGAAAAGATCTTCGAACCTTATTACCAGGGGGTGCTGTCGGAAGATGTGGAAAACCTCGGAGCAGGCCTCGGGCTGAGCCTGTGTAAAGAAATTGTAGAATTATATTCGGGACATATCACCGTTGAAAGCGAAACAGGTAAAGGGACCACGGTTACTTTCACGGTCAATTTAAATCTTATTAATGAACAGGATAGATCATAAACCAATCCGGTTTTTACTGGCAGACGACCACAGCCTTATCAGACAGGGGCTTATTTTTGTTTTGGAAGATATTGGGGTGGAGCATGACGTGATTCATGCTTCCAGCCTGCAGCGGACTTTGGAATGCATTAGCAGCCAGCCCATCGATATTGCCATCATCGATGCCCATTTTCCTGATGGGAACAGCCTTTTCGTTATACCGGAAATCAGAAAGATTCAGCCTGAAATACGCATTTTGATTTTTACAGGGATCGATGAAGAGGTCCATGCCCTTAAATTTATCAACGCGGGGGTCAATGGCTTTTTAAGCAAGCTGAATGAAGAAGAGGAAATAAAGCAGGCCATTGCAAAAATGATCACCCACGGCGAATATATCTCATCCAAAACCCAGGCTTTGTTGCTGAATTCACTGAAAAACCCAAGCCTGATCAGTCCTTTTCTATCCTTGACCGAACGGGAGTTTCAGATTGCAGAAATGTACATGGAAGGATTAGGAAATCTTGAAATTGCCAACAGGCTGGATGTAAAACAAAATACCGTAAGCACCATTAAAAAAAGGATTTTCGATAAGCTTAAAATAGGTAATCTGGTGGAGCTGATCGAACTGTATAAAAATCACTATTAGAATGCTTTATTTTTTCATCGATTTTTAAAAATCAGGATGCTGCCGGACGGTATTTATGAAGACTCCTTTCTCTTTAAATACAGGCTGTTAACCTGTTTGTAGATAAATATCTACAGCTATAGCGATATATATCTAAATGATTTATTATGATGATATATACCGGGGTTGGTATTTTTGTATAAGAATAATAAACGATTATTAACCTATATTTAAGTGGTCTCCGGTTCCAAAACACAAATGATGATTTCTTCTATGGAACCGGATCTAAAAACACAAATGATTTCGTATCTGCAAAGAATGAAAAATCTGATGCCGGTACATTGTAGAAGGGGTTAGATGAAGGCGGCCTAAAAAAACGCATGTAATGGAAACAAGCCTCCGGAACGTTCCGGAGGCTTTGTTTTTAATTACTTAGAAACAAAACGTAATTAAAAACATATATATTGAAAACCTGTTAATGTAAATGAGCAACGATCCTATTTATACAGAAGACAATAAGGTTTCAATATGTATTATATCAAAATAAAAAGGCTGTCCTTTTGAGACAGCCTCTTTTGTTTTCCAACTTTACTTATTTTATGAACCTTAAAGGGTATTTCACATTTTTAAAATCATCAATGCTTGCTTTTAAGGAGCCTACGGCTATTTCCGCTTTAAGGAGGATCGGAATGTGGTTAGCGTCATTGGAAACCCACATCGTTACTCCTTCCTTTTCTTTAAAAACCCTTCCGCTTTTTACTGAAGGAATAATTTTCAGGCAGCTGATCTTTCCGAATTTGGTATCCAGGTTTTCCGTACCCGTTACTCTCAGCTGGAAAGGGAACATTTCGTCATCAATCCATACATTCATATTAATCACGCTTCCGACTTTCAGTTCTGCCGGGCTTTTGCTGCGCAGGTAGTAAAAACAGGAAAGCATATCCTGTACCCCTTTTACCGACCTTATTACTTTAGAGCCATTGGCGGGTGTTTTTTTATCGGTTAAAATCAGGGTATTGTTGCTGTGGTTGAAGACTGTTTCAAGATGCTGCCTGTAGCTGCCCTCCTTTACATTTCTTACATAAAAACTGGGAAGCTCCGTCTGCATATTGATATAGCTTTCGTAGAAATCATCTACTTTAAAAAAGGCCTTTACCGCACCGCTGGTCTGCCCCGTTCCTCTTACATGAAGGTGGGGAGCTCCTTTATAATTGGTTTTCTGCGCAGTAAGATTAGCATAGCCCGCGTTCAGAAATCCATAGTGGATTCTCAGCGTAATCGACTCACCGTTATTGATGTTGGTGATCTGGCCGTAGCCGAGAAAGAATAAAAAAAAGGAAATTACATTAAAAAATTTCTTCATAATTACAATTTTACAAAAAGGTTGCCAACTCTTAGATTGAAAAAAAGGGCAAAGGTTTGATAAATCTCAGTTTTTTATTTAGAATGAATTAAATAAGCTTCGCATTAAAATTAGTAAATTTGCAATCACAAGTATAATTAATTTATCTTATAATTATGATAACGACCGATATATTGATCATAGGAGCCGGCCCGACTGGACTTTTTGCTGTATTTGAAGCAGGTTTATTGAAAATGAAGTGCCACATCATCGATGCACTTCCTCAACCGGGAGGACAGTTGGCTGAGCTTTATCCTAAAAAACCTATTTTCGATATTCCGGGTTATCCTTCCGTGAATGCAGGCGAGCTGGTAGATAACCTGATGGAGCAGATTAAGCAGTTCCAGCCTGGATTTACCCTTGGAGAGACCGCAGTTTCGTACACCAAAGTTGATGACGAATGGTTTGAGGTGCTGACCAACAAAGGAACCGTACACAGAGCAAAGGCAATTGCCATTGCAGGCGGGCTGGGAACATTTGAACCGAGAAAACCGGCTCTTGAAAATATTGCAGACTATGAGGAAAAAGGGCTTGAATATTTTGTAAAAGAGCCTGAACACTTCAGAAATAAAAAAGTAGTGATTGCCGGTGGAGGAGATTCTGCACTGGACTGGAGTATTTTCCTTTCCAATGTAGCCAGCGAAGTGACCCTGATCCACAGACGAAATGAATTCCGCGGAGCCCTGGATTCCGTAGAAAAAGTCCAGGACCTTAAAAATCAGGGGAAGATCAAACTTATTACGCCTGCAGAAGTAACGGCCATCAAAGGGGAAGGTAAAGTGGAAGCCATTACCGTAGCCATAGACGGACAGGATCCTTACGATATGGAAACGGATTATTTTATCCCGTTATTCGGATTGACTCCTAAACTGGGAGAGATCGGGAACTGGGGACTGAATATCGAGAAAAATGCTATTGTGGTAAACAACGCTTTGGACTACCAGACCAATATCGACGGCATTTATGCCATCGGTGACATTAATACCTATCCGGGAAAATTAAAGCTGATCCTTTGCGGATTCCACGAAGCAACGTTAATGTGCCAGAGTGTGTATAACCGATTGAATCCGGGTAAAAAATTCGTTCTGAAATATACAACGGTAAGCGGTGTAGACGGTTTCGACGGAAGCCGAAAGGAAGCCGAGAAAGCGGTTGTGAAAAAAATTGACTAAATTTGTTGCGGCTTGCGGCTATAAACTGTGATAAACAGACTGCCATCAGCAGAGATCAACAATAAGAATCAACAGAGAATGAGCGATATAAACATAAAAATCACCGATCGGGAAGGGGTAACCCATGATGTTGTAGCACCTACGGATATGTCTATGAACCTAATGGAAATCATTCGTTCGTACGAGTTGGCGGAAGAAGGGACCATCGGGGTTTGCGGAGGAATGGCCATGTGTGCGTCCTGCCAGGTGTATGTGATTAACGATCCCGGGCTTGAGCCGATGGGCGATGAAGAAGATGCCATGCTGGGCGAAGCGTTCCATGTAGAATCCAACAGCAGACTGGGCTGCCAGCTGCATATCGTTCCTGAAATGGAAGGGCTGGAAGTAGAGATCGCTCCTTATCCTTAATGTATTTTAAACCAAAATATAAATACCTCCTGAAGAAAATCTTCAGGAGGTATTTTATTATCTCGTATTGTGCTTGCTTTGAAAGTAATGGATCAGCCAGAGGATAGGGGCGCCCTGCGGAATGGCGAACTTAATGCTCCGGTCGGTCAGGTTTTTATTCACCGACTTCAGATAGCTGATTTCACTGGTGATGATTTCATCTTTATGCTGTAAAAGCTGGTCTTCAAGCTGTATAAGGTTTAGGATTCCCAGATCTTTAAGCTGTGCCGGGAAATGATTTGCCGAGATGTAAGCGGTATCGAATCTTGACTGTCCGGGCGTTCTGAGTGCTTTTCTAACCTTGCTTTCAATTTCGCGAAGCAAGGGGTTCTTTTTTACAAAGGCGATGATCGTCGATTCATTGATGTTGATCAGTTCCCGTTTGTTCTTCAGATTCCTGCTGACCGAATTTTCAAACTCGTGAATTTCTTTTTTCAGCTTCGTGAATTCAATATCTGCCTGCTCCAGAAGGGCCGCAACCCGGTAGAAGGTACGTTGGGCCTTTTCAGGAATATCGGTTACCGATTTATAACCCAGGTCATGCTCGATTTCCGCCCATGAATGCTGGAGGATGCTCCTGATCTGAATTTCAAACCTGATATTTCTGTAGTCTGCATATTCTTTGGTCTTCGCTTTCTCCTCATTGATCTGCAGGATGAAATGAATGCTTTTGTATCCGAACTTATCAATCTCGATGTGTCCCTTATCAACGGAATTGCTCCAGTCCACCGTGAATTCACGGTTGAGGATTTCCTCAATTTTAGAAATGTCATCTTCAAAATAGGTAATGATCCTTAATCCCAGAATATCGGTAATCTCATCAAGGCTCTTATATTTGTCTTTCTTAATGATTTTTTCGGCAAGGCTTGCTTTCGCCTTCACCCTGCTGTTGATCTGATGGATAGGAATTTTCCTGCATAACCTTCTTAACATCTGCTCCATTTTGGAGCCTAAACCGGAATATAGAGAATGATATTCTTTATATTCTGCCAGAATTTTATTCAGGTATTCGTCAGCCATAGGGGTAAACTCGTATTTTTAAATAGATAAATTTTTAATGAATCGGATCACTTATGGATCTGCAAATTTTACGCTAAAATGAAAATTTTCAGAATTTAGATTTAAAAAGCTGGAAGGAAAAGCCGGCTAAATTTCTTTTTCTGAAATCCATTTCCCAACCGTCGGTGCTTTATAATTCCTCATCATTTCGAGCAATTCTTCAATACCTTCGCTGATCAGCAGCATATCCCGGTTGACCTGTTTTAAGAAGCCTTTATCCACCATGGTCTGAACCATCAGGATCAGATCATCATAAAAGCCGTTGATGTTCAGGAGACCGATCGGTTTTTGATGAAGGCCGAGCTGTGCCCAGGTGATCATTTCAAAGAATTCCTCCAGTGTTCCGTACCCGCCGGGAAGAACGATCACACCATCGCAGAGTTCATTCATTTTGGTTGCATGGTTTCCACCAGAACAAGTTCGGTCAGCTGCTTATGGGCAATTTCTTTGGATTGTAAAAAGTGGGGAAGAACACCGGTGACTTTTCCTCCGGCGTTTAAGGCTCCGTCTGCCACAGCACCCATCAGGCCGACATCTGCGCCGCCATAGATCAATTGAATACCCCGTTTGGCCAGGGTTTGTCCCAATAAGGTTGCCTGTTCTTTATAAATATCGTCCGAACCGAAACTCGATCCGCAGAAGACGGTGATGCTTTTCATGATGTATTTAATAAATTAAAAACAAAAATATCCAAAATCAGGCGACTTTGGATATTTCAGTATAGCAATTTTACAATTTTATTTCTGTGGAATATTCGCTAAAATGTCTTTCAGGAAACTCCAGAATTTCTGGGTGGAAGGGATGTTAGCCTTTTCGTCCGGAGAGTGGGCGCCACGGATCGTCGGCCCGAAACTTACCATTTCCATTTCAGGATAATTGGCCCCGATGATGCCGCATTCCAGCCCGGCATGGCAGGCTACAACGTGAGGTTTCTCCATAAACTTTTCGGTATAAATCTTTTCCATCAGCTGAACGATCTCAGAACCCGGCTTCGGCTTCCATCCAGGATAAGATCCGCTGAAAACCGTATTCATTCCGGCAAGCTCTGCCACGGATTTCAACTGTTCCGCCACCGAATCCTTTGAAGATTCTACGGATGATCTGGAAAGGTTTAAAATTTTTAAAGCCCCTTCTTTCAGTTCAACCCTTGCCACGTTGTTTGAAGACTCCACCAGGTCCTTCACATCGGGACTCATCCGGTAAACCCCGTTGTGCAGGGATTTTAAGACAAGAATGATTTTTTTTGAATCTGCTTCGGAAAGAGCATGGTCGGAACTTGTCGCATGTTCGATATTGATCTCAAGTCCTGCTTCTAGGCCGGCGAACTCCTCCAGAATTTCATTTTTAAGGCCATTCGTCAGTTCATCAATGAATTCCTGTGCATTTCTTACGGAGGCAGTTGCTGTGGCTTCTCTCGGGATGGCATTCCGCAATCCGCCGCCGTCGATGGAGATCAGCTGGATGTTTTCTTTTTCCAGCGCTTTGTATAAAAGGCGTCCCAGGATGATGTTGGCATTCCCGAAACCTTTATGGATGTCCATTCCCGAATGTCCGCCCTGCAGGCCTTTCACTTCAAACCGGATAATCTGGCCTTTTGGAGATTCGGTTTCATAATTCTGGGAAATCGTAACATCGATTCCTCCTGCACAGCCGATATCGATTTCATCGTCTTCTTCCGTATCCAGATTTAATAAAATATCGCCGGTCAGCTGTCCCGGCTTCAGGCCTAACGCACCCGTCATTCCGGTTTCTTCGTCGATGGTAAAAAGGGCTTCCAAAGCAGGATGAGGAAGATCAGAACTTTCCAGGATGGACATGATTGTCGCTACGCCCAGTCCGTTATCGGCACCCAGGGTAGTTCCTTTCGCCCTTACCCAGTCGCAGTCAACTTCCATTCTGATGCCCTCTGTTTCAAAGTCGAACTTTACATCATTGTTTTTTTGGCAGACCATATCCAGGTGAGACTGCAGGACAATAGATTTGCGGTTTTCCATTCCCGGCGTTGCCGGTTTTCTGATGATCACGTTTCCTACGGCATCCACTGTTGTTTCAAGTCCCAGATTTTCACCGAATTCTTTGACGAAGGCAATGACCCTTTCTTCTTTTTTTGATGGTCTCGGAACTGCATTTAACCGGGAAAAATTCTTCCAGATAATCTGCGGTTCAATATTCGATAGTTCCATTGAATTTATTTTTCTCAAAATTACAAAATAAAAAAGCTTCTGTAAAAACAGAAGCTGTATTTTTCCATTAGCCATTAGCCATTAGCCATTAGCCATTAGCCATTAGCCATTAGCCATTAGCCATTAGCCATTAGCCGTCTAACATCCGCATTCTCCGTAGATCGGGAGTGTTACAGCGGTTCCATCCGGTTTTTCGATCCTGATGGTTCCTTCAAACAGCAGGGCTTCTTCTCCTTTTATCTTTTTTCCCTGTACGGAAATTTTATAATCACCGCTTTCTATTTCCTTGCTCAGCTGTTCATCCACCTCCAGATCGCTGGAAGAGATCAGGTTCATGGCCTGTCTTTTTCCGTCGAGTTTCATATAAGCGGTTTTCCCGGCATCATCAGCGTAGATGTACTTTTCGTTTTCAAAATCCGCCTTGTTTTTTGCAAAATAACAGGAACATTCTTTGATTTCTTTCGGAAAAGGGAAGGTTTCCACTGCAATTTTACCTGAGGAAGTTTCAGCTTTTACCGTATCCTGAGCCACCTGGGCAGAATCGCCAGATTTGGGGGTTGAAACGGTCTGTTGTTCCTTTTTACAGGCTACCAGGAGTATTGCGGAAGCAAAAATGATTATATATTTCATAAGTCGGTCTGTTGGTTATCCTCTTGCTCTTTCAAGCAGGGTCATCATTAATAAGGAAAGAATCACCAGGCTTTCTTCTTCATCATCAATATCGATCAGGCGGTCGAGCTGGAATCTCCTTCCGAAGAAAGACGGCATTTTTTTCAGTTTGAAATAAGCTTTTCCGTCCATTCCGGTTACCGTATAGGAAGGATTCAGGAAATATCCGGTAAACATTCCGATCACGGGGATTTCTCCTACCATATTATCAAAAACCTTTACCCAGCCGTTGTCTTCCTGAATTTTGAATTTCGGCTGATCGTTCGCATCCAGAATGTCGTAGCTTGCTTTCCAAATGGAACGCATCCCTTTTCTTGCCAGCCTTCCGAAGCTTCGGCCGGTAGCAATTTCGCTTAAAGAATAAGAAGCGTTAAAATCGATCCATTGGTTGGCCTTGATTCTGAAAAGTTCCTTGGATTTGCTTTCGTCATTAAAAACGATGACATCTTCCTTCAGTTTGAACATTTTCTGCCGAACGTAAGCTACGTAATTTCCGTTCTTGTCGGTAATGTTGAAATCGCTCGCAAGCGTCGTAATTTTAAATTTAAAATCCAGCGGATAATTTAAATTGTTAAGTACCATTTGGTTTATTTTTTCAGTTAATATTGAGTAGATCAAAGATAAGATTTTTAATTGAAGGGAGGAAGAAGGAAATGGCAAGCGGTGGATTTCAGTTTTTAGATGGAATGTAAATTTGATTTTCAGTTAGCTCATAAGCTGAAAGGCGTATCCTAATTCTTCCGTAAAACTCTCAACAATTATCACTATTTTTGTATTATGGATTATCCAAGTAAAGTATTGGCAAAAGCAGTAGATGAAATCTCCGGGCTTCCCGGAATCGGAAGGAAGACCGCTTTGCGACTGGCATTACATTTATTGAAGCAGCCCAATTCCAGAGCGGTGAGTCTCGGGAACTCCCTCATCAGCCTCGTCAACGACATCAAATACTGTAAAGAATGTCATAATTTTTCGGATTTTGAAATCTGTGAGATCTGCAGCAATGATAAACGGACCGATGAACTGATCTGTATCGTGGAGGATGTGCGGGATGTAATCGCAATCGAGAATACCGGGAAATATACCGGGAAATACCTGATCCTGGGTGGTAAAATTTCCCCGATGGAAGGCGTAGGCCCTAACCAGCTGAATATCCCAAGCATCGAAAAAAAACTGAACGAAGGAAAAGTAAAGGAATTTATTTTTGCACTGAGCGCAACAATGGAAGGGGATACCACCGCGTATTATATTTATAAAAAATTCAAAAATCCCGACATTAATTTTTCGAGTATTGCAAGAGGGATTTCGGTAGGGGATGAACTGGAATACGCCGATGAGATTTCACTGGGGAGATCAATTATGAACAGGCTTCCTTACAGCGAAGGAAATTCTTAAGCGCATCAGATGATTTCCGTTATCATTCCTTTATACAATGCTGAAGAAACCATCCTGTCTGCCCTTAGTTCTGTAAAAGCACAGACGGTAAACCACCGTGAATTTGAGATCATTATCATCAACGACGGTTCTACGGATGGCAGTAAGAAAGTTGTGGAATTATTTATTAATAATAATCAGGACTTAAATATCCTTTATTTTGAGCAGGAAAACGGCGGGGTTTCCAAAGCCAGGAATCTGGGCTTACACGCAGCGACCGGCGAATTTATTGCCTTACTGGATTCGGATGACGAATGGCTTGCTGAAAAAACCGAAAAACAGCTGAAACTTCTTACGGATAAAAATTTAAATATCGATTTTATTGCCACCCGCCGGAATAACGGCAAAATTCTGCCGCCTTACCGGGTGAAAAATAACTTGGCGGAAATTACCTTCAAAAAGTTACTGCTGCGCAACGAAGCGCAGCCTTCAACGGTTATTTTTAAAAGAAAGGTGCTGGAAAATACGGGATTTTTTAACGAAGACCAGCGGTATGCGGAAGACCTGAACTACTGGATGAAGATTTCAAAAAGCAACAGCATGTATATTCTCGACGAAAGCCTGCTGATCGCTGACAAAGGAAGAAGAACATTCGGTGTTTCCGGGCTTTCTGCCGATCTTTCAGCGATGGAAAAGGGATTTCAGCGGAATCTGAAAGAAATGTATGATGTAAAAAATATAAATTTTATTCAATATCTCCTGCTGAAGGTTTTTTATAAAGCAAAATACTTATTTTTGCTGACGAGAACATATTATTACAATTTAAAAAAATAACCAAAGGAGATTCATATGAAGTTGTCAGTCATTATCGTCAACTATAATGTCACTCAATTACTTCAAAACTGTCTGGTATCATTACGGAAATATTTGCCGGAAGCAGACCATGAGACGATTGTGGTGGATAATGCATCTACGGACTCCTCCTGGAAAGCGCTGATCTCCGAATTTCCGGAAGTTTTATTCATTCCATCCGAAACGAATGACGGTTTTGCCAAAGCCAACAATAAAGCCGTTAAATCTGCACAGGGTGAATACGTTCTTCTCCTGAACCCCGATACGGAATTGGAAGGGTTGTATATGCCCGAGATCCTGAACTTTGCCGACTCCTGTAAAGATTTCGGATGCCTGGGGGTACGGATGCATGATGCAGAAGGCTATTTTCTCCCTGAGAGCAAACGCTCGGTCCCGGACATGTTCAATTCTTTCGAAAAGCTTTTTACAAATTTTAAAAAGAACAATTCCAAGTCGTATTACCGATGTGATATCGATGAACAGGCAATAGCGGAGGTGGATGTGGTTACCGGGGCGTTTCTGTTGGTGAAAAAAGAGGTTTATCAGGAAGTGGGAGGGCTGGACGAATCTTATTTCATGTACGGGGAAGATATTGATCTATGTTACACTTTACTGCGGAAAGGCTTTAAAAATTTTTACTATGGTAAAGCTTCCATTCTTCACCATAAAGGCGAAAGTACGGTAAAAAACGAAGTGTATCTGGAACGCTTTTACGGAGCGATGCACATTTTCATTAATAAATATTACAAAAACTCCAGGCCGGTGCAGTATTCCTTCTTAAAAGCCGGACTGAACCTAAGGCATAAAATTGAAAAGATCAAATTGAAGTAACGGGAGTCGGGCTGGAAGAGGGAAGCTGGAGGCAGGAAGTTTTTCACGGGACTTCAGGATTTTAAGCATAATTAAATTGAATATCATCGAAATGACACTAAAATAAAAAAGCAACTCCATACAGAGCTGCTTTTTCTATGTAAATAATTATTTGCTTATTTAGTCGGTGCAGGTGTCTGGACCGGAACTGTAGTAGAAGATGGAGCAGCCGTCTGGTTAGCCGGAGCTTCTTTTTTAGCAGGAACCTGAACCGGTGCCGCCGCCGATGGCTTTCCTGTAATGACAACGCTTAACAGGATTAGGACGATAATTGTTCCGCCCAGCGTCCATGTTGCTTTTTCCATAAAGTCGTTGGTTCTCTGTACCCCAAACTGAGCCGAAGATGCACCTCCGAAAGTACTGGAAAGGCCTCCGCCTTTTGGGTTTTGAGCCATAACGATGATAACCAGTAAGATGCTGGCGATCATAATAAGAACCATCAATAGTATAAATATAGAATCCATTAATTTGATATCTTTTTGAATGGGCAAATTTAATCTTTTTTTGCGGAATAGCAAAGAAAGAACCCTTTAAATATTCCAAAAATAAAAAACGGCAGCCGAAGCTGCCGTTTTTCTATAAATCAGAAGGTTTTTATTTGAAATCAGACTCTTTTGCCTGATTGATCTCGTATGATTTTACGTTCATCGTCATGTCCATTCCCATCTGGTTCACAGAGATCGTGTAAGGCATTTTTACACCTGCCACATCTTTGTAATCCGAGAACACGGTAGGAACACTGATCTGCTGCCCCTGAGCCTTTACCGTTCTGGTTTCCCCGGTCTTTAATCCGGTTTTAACACTGTAGTAATAGGTGGTTTCAGGACCTTTGATGGCGTAAGAATCCTCACCGCCGATTTTCTCGATACCTGTCAGTTTGTATTCAGGAGATTTGGCAAAAGCCATTTCTTCGAAAAGCTCATTGTTTTTCTGTTTGTCAGCAATCTGCTCCGGTTTCATAGGAACTTTCTGGCCCATTTGCTCAGCATATCCGGTTTTCCCGTCAAAAACATCTTTAAGAACAACTTGTCCCCCGGCAGTTACCAGAGTCAACTCTTTTCCGCCCTGTGCTTTTACTGTTTTCACCTCGAGGTTCTGGCCCTGAAGAGACATGCCTGCGTTTATGGTATAAGAAGAAATTTTGGAAACATTTGCTTTTCCGCCGATCGCATCGATGTATTTATCAGCAACAGATGCTACTGTTATATTGGCGTCTACTTTTTTCGCAGACGGCTTTGCTACAGGATTGGCTTGTGTATCGTAATATTTTACAGGATAGCCTAACTTTTCCAGCCCTTCAGAAATATCGGAAGCTTTCCCGGCAATGAAAATTCTGCTCTGGTTCGGCATAATGGTCGAATTTACAGCACCCGAAACGTCAGCAGCGGTTACTTTATCGATCGATTTAAGATAATTCGTATAGAAATCATCCGGAAGATCCTGGATTTTCTGGTTCAGGGCAAATCTTGCAATCGTTGCAGGCTGCTCCAGAGACAGGATAAAAGAACCTTTAAGCTTGGCTTTGGCATTGGCCAGTTCCTCCGGTTTTACGTTAGAAATCGCATTAAGTTCATTCATAAACTCTTTTACGGCCTTATCCGTTACTTCGTTACGTACGCTGGCACTTGCAGAAAACTGCGGAGAATACTTGCTAGAGCTCATGTTGGAATACGCTCCGTAGGTAAATCCGTTTTTCTCACGAAGGTTCATGAAAAGCCTTGCTTCACCGCCACCGCCAAGAATGTAGTTGGCGATCGTTGCCGGGAAGTAGTTCGGATCTTTCATTCTTAGGGTATTCAGGTTGTTTACTGAAACCACAGACTGTACGGCAGAAGGAACATCCACTACATTGATTTCCGTCTTAGGCACATTGGCAGCCGGTTCTACCGGAGTGATTGGTGTATTGGCTTTCTTCCACCCGCTGAAAGCCTTTTCGATCATCGGCTTTACTTTATCGAACTTTACATCCCCTACGATTACCAGATACGCATTGTCCGGAGTATAATATTTTTTGTAGATATTCTGTATGTCAGCCAGCTGGATTCTGTTGATGGTTTCAACGGTTTCAAACTCACCTCTTGAGGTATTTTTCCCGTACATCAAAGCATTGGAAACCCTTGAGGCAATCGCAGAAGCATTCTTCTCTTCGGATTTCAGTCCTTCAATCGCCCGGTCTTTGGAATCCTGGATTTCTTCAGCCGAAAATTTAGGATTAACGATAGCGTCAGCCATCAGTCCCAATACTTCAGGGAAATACTTGGAAAGCGAGTTGGCGAAAGCTCCGCTGGAAGAGAAATCCAGGTTGGCCCCAAGATAATCCACTTTCTTGTTGAAGGCATCCTTGCTCATGTTCATCGTTCCGTTTTCGAACTGTTCTGCCATGATTTCGCTTGCGCCCACAACGTTTCCTTCATAATAAGGAGGTCTGTCCATCGTAAGGCTCGCGCTTACTCTCGGAAGCTTGTTGTTTTCCACCACCATTACGGTAAGGCCGTTGCTCATCTGGAAAGTCTTCGGTTTTGCAATGTTGATGGCAGGCGTTGGCCCCGGCTTCGGCATTGCATTAAGATCTATTTTTTGTGCTGAAACCATTCCTGCGAAGAAAAATGCTGCAGCTATATATGTTAATTGCTTTTTCATTTGTAAAATTTAATTTTTGATAATCATTTTTAAACTAAAATCCCGGTGGATTACTTTTTCTCAGGAACGTAGTTAATGATTACTCTCTGGTTGGAATTAAGATACTTTTTAGCCGCATTCTGAAGATCCTGTCTGGTAATTGACCGGTAAATATCGATTTCTTTGTTGATCAGGTTTGTGTTACCCATCAAAACGTGGTTGGTAGCCAGTGAAGCGGCTATTCCCTGAATGCTGGAGTTTGCGTTTACAAACTGGTTCTCAAACTGGTTCTGAAGCTTCTGATAATCTTCTTCGGAAATCAATGTCGTCTGAATCTTTTTGATCTCTGCGTCGATATCTGCCTGTAGGGCTGCTTTGGTCGTCTGTCCCATCGGGATGGCGAAGAAGGCAAAAATTCCGTAGTCTTCAAGACCCTGGTTGAAGGCCTGTACCTGCAGGGCTTTCTTATCCTGGTCTACCAGTTTTTTATAGAGAACGGAAGATTTACCGTTGCTCAGGTAAGAAGAAAGCATGTCTAAAACATAAGCATCTTTCTCTTTGTTGGCCGGTGTTCTGTAGGCGAATACATAAGCAGGAAGCTGGATGTTCGGATCCGTTGCCGTAACTTCTTTTTCCTGGGTGATCGGCGCATCCTTCGCGTAGTTTTTAGGGTAAACTGTTCCTTTCGGAATACCTCCGTAATATTCCTGAATCCATTTTTTAGTCTGTTCAGGCTTGATATCTCCTGCTACCACCAGGGTCGCGTTGTTAGGAACATAAAATTTCTTATAAAAAGCCTGGAACTCATCGAGTTTCGCAGAATTGAGATCTTCCATAGAACCGATAGTCGGCCAGTTGTACGGGTGGTTGGTAAACAGATTTTTCTGGATCGTTGTAAAAAGGTTTCCGTAAGGCTGGTTGTCCATTCTCAGTCTTTTCTCTTCCTTTACAACTTCTCTTTGGGTATCAACCCCAATCTGGTTGATAACAGCGTGACGCATTCTTTCCGCTTCCATCCAAAGGCCTAACTGTTCGTTGTTGGAGGGGAAAGTTTCATAATAATACGTTCTGTCGTTTGTCGTATTAGCGTTGTTCTGCCCTCCGTTTGAAGAAACGATTTTGAACCAGTCGCCTCTTTTGATGTTGGGGGTACCTTCAAATAAAAGATGCTCAAAGAAGTGTGCGAAGCCGGTTCTTCCTTTTACTTCATCTTTGGCACCTACATGGTACATTACTCCTGTTGTAACTACCGGAGCAGAATTATCCTGATGAAGAATTACGTGAAGCCCGTTTGGCAGGTCATATTCTTCGAATTTAATTTGTTGTGCATTCAGGACCATTCCGAAGAAAGCCGCCGCAGCAACAGAAAGAAGTCGCTTTTTCATAAAGTAGAAATTGTTTTGTCAATAGGTCTCAAAATTACACTAATTGTTACATTTTCAAAATAAAATTTGTATCCGGAAGTATTTCTTTCATAAATTTTCACAAATTGTGAAAAGTAGTATTGAATTTAGTGGTAAAAATTAGAATAAAAATTATTTTTGTACGTAAGAAACCCTTATTGTAATGAAAAACATTTTAGACCAGAATATTTCTCATGATTCACTGGTTACTTTATTCAGTCAGGCTCCTGTAGCCATGTCTTTGCTGATGGGTAACGATTTTATCATCAGCAATGCCAATGAGCAGATGCTCAGCCTTTGGGGAAGAGATACTTCGGTAATCGGAAAATCAATATTCGAGGCTATACCTGAAATAAAATCCCAGGGATTTGAGGAAATCCTGAACAATGTTTACTACAAAGCTGAAATTTTTAACGGAAATAAATGGCCTGTTTTTTTGAATAAATACGGAAACTACGAAGAGCATTTTTTCAACTTTATTTATTCCCCGGTTTATAATGACGATAAAAATGTAATAGGTGTAAGTGTTGCTGCCACGGAAGTTACAGATCAGGTAATCTCAGAACGCAAGCTGATCGACAGCGAGTACCGTTTTGAGGACCTTATCCAAAAATCAGATTATTCCATTGCGATCTACCGTTCGGAAGATCTCTATATCGAACTCGCCAATGAACCCATGCTCCGCACCTGGGGGAAAGATGCTTTGGTCATGGGGATGAAGCTGGAAGACGCGCTTCCTGAACTGGAAGGACAGCCTTTTATCGGTATTTTAAAAGATATATTCAAAACAGGAGAAACCTATACGGCCAAAGAAGACCGGGTAGACCTTGTGGTAGACGGAAAACTCCAGACTTTTTATTATAATTTTTCTTACAAGCCGCTGAAAAATTCCGACGGTGAGGTATATGCCATCCTCAATATGGCAGTAAATGTTACCGATCTGGTAGAGGCCAGAAAAGAGATACAGGAAAGCGAAAAGAAATACCGTGACCTTGCCGATTCCATGCCCCAGTTTGTATGGACCAGCGACGCAAAAGGAAAGATTACTTACATGAATGATAACTGGTACAGGCATATGGGTTTTCATAAGGATGATGATCCCAATGAAGCAATAAGAAAAGTGATCAGGCCGGAAGTGTATCCCGGGATTATAAAAATCTGGGAGGAAAGTCTGAAAACAGGAAAGCCCTTTGAAGTGGAATATGAGTTTGCCGATCCTAATAATCCTGAGGTGTACCGGTGGTTTCTGGGAAGGGCGGTTGCCAATTTCGATCAGAACGGAGAAATCAGTCAGTGGATCGGAACTTTTACAGATATTGATGATTTTAAGCAGCTGCAGACCCAGAAAGACAATTTCCTGGGAATTGCGAGCCATGAACTGAAAACGCCGCTTACCAGCCTTAAATTATATACCCAGTTTATTGAAACCAATTTCAGTAGACAGGGAGACCTTAAAAATGCTGAGGTTGCCAGGAGGATGAACAGTCAGATCGATACGCTTACCGAGCTGGTAAACGATCTACTGGATGTTACCAAAATCCAGAACGGAAAAATCCAGCTCAACGAATCCGAATTTGATTTTGATCAGCTGACCGAAGAAGTTATTGTTGAACAGCAGATGACAGCAAGGCACAAAATTATTTTTTATAAAAAAGAGATCGGAAAAGTAACGGCAGACCGGCACCGGATTTCCCAGGTTATGACCAACCTCATCAGCAATGCCATCAAATATTCTCCTGACGCCGATGAAATTATTGTATCTACGGAACTGAAGGATGGTATGGTAAAATTCAGTGTCAGGGATTTCGGGATCGGAATTCCACAGGATAAGCAGCAAAAAGTTTTTGAGCAATATTACCGGGTGAGTGGTACTAAGGAACATACATTTCCGGGCTTAGGATTAGGACTTTATATCTCTTCGGAAATCATTAAAAGAACCGGAGGTAAAATTTATGTTCATTCCGTCGAAGGAAATGGGTCTGATTTTTGCTTCGAGATACCTAAAATTAAAATATAAAACATGTCTACTTCTACACAAATTTTAGTCTTGGATGACAGCCCTGCAATTGTTGACTCTATTGAAATGATGATGGAACTCGAAGGATTAAGCGTTGCCAAGTTCTATAAAGGATCAGATATGCTCAACGCCTTGAATTCACAGCCTAAGCCGGATGTTATCCTGATGGATATGTGGCTTTCCGGTGAAGACGGACGGGACATCTGCCGCACCATAAGGGCTGATGAAAACCTGTGCAATATCCCTGTACTTATCATGTCGGCCAGCCGTGGACTGGAACAGTCTGCCCTGGATGCCGGTGCCAATGATTTTATTGCAAAACCTTTTGATATGGGGGATATGATCACCCGCGTGAGGACTTATATTAAAGAAAATTAAACAATTTACCTTCATTTGTATAGATAAAGCTTCAGGGTTTTCAGACTTTGAAGCTTTATTGTACCCGTAAAATAAGAATTTATTATTAAGCCGTGATCCGGCTAATGCATAGATGTTTATGGATCAGAATTTGAATTCTCCTTATAATACACTAATTTTGTATTCCTAATTTTTTTTGCTGTATGGAGGATTATTTGAAAGGACTGAATGAATCACAATTTGATGCCGTTACTTCACTTGAAGGGCCATTAATGGTACTGGCAGGCGCAGGTTCCGGAAAAACGCGTGTTCTTACCATGCGTATAGCCCATCTGATTACCAATGGCATAGACCCGTTCAATATTCTGGCGCTGACTTTTACCAACAAAGCGGCAAAGGAAATGAAAGAACGTATTGCCAAAGTGGTGGGGCAGAGCAATGCAAGGAGCTTATGGATGGGAACTTTCCACTCCGTTTTTGCAAGGATTCTCAGGAGTGAAGCGCATTACCTGGGCTATCCTTCCAACTTTACGATTTACGATCAGCAGGATGCGCTCAATGTCATCAAGAAAGTCCTGAAAGACATGAACATCGATGCAGATTTATATAAACCCAAAAAAGTTCAGGCAAGAATTTCCACCTACAAAAATAACCTGATCACTGTAAAAGCCTATTTTAACAATCCGGAATTGCTTGAAGCAGACGAAAAAGCCAATATGAAATTCATCGGGCAGATTTATCAGCGGTATGTGGAGCAGTGCTATAAAAACGGATCGATGGATTTTGATGATTTGTTGCTTAAAACCAATGAATTGCTTACCCGTTTCCCGGAGGTTCTGGCAAAATATCAGGACCGGTTCAGATATATTCTGGTGGACGAGTACCAGGATACCAACCATTCCCAGTATCTCATTGTAAAAGCGCTGGCTTCAAAATTTGAAAACATCTGCGTAGTGGGAGATGATGCCCAGTCCATTTACTCTTTCCGTGGAGCCAATATTTACAACATTTTAAACTTTAAAAAAGACTATCCCGATGCTATTACGGTAGCTTTGGAACAGAATTACCGTTCCACACAGAACATCGTGAACGCGGCAAATGTCGTGATCGCCAAAAACCTTCAGCAGTTCAAGAAAAATGTGTTCAGTGAAAATGAAGAAGGGGAAAAAATTAAAGTATACCGTTCACTTTCGGATGCCGATGAAGCCAATTTCGTAGCCGGGAACATCTGGGAATCCCGCAACCGTGATCAGCGGAAATACAGCGATTTTGCAATTTTATACAGAACAAATTCCCAGACGCGTGCTTTTGAAGATGCGCTGAGACGTAAAAATATCCCGTATAAAGTATATGGAGGCTTGTCCTTTTATCAAAGAAAGGAAGTAAAAGATCTGATCGCTTACCTAAGGCTTCTGGTGAATGAAAATGATTCTGAGGCGTTGATGAGAATCATCAATTATCCGGTAAGGGGAATCGGTGAGACGACGCAGAATAAGCTGGTGGTTTTTGCAGACGCCCAGAATGTTTCCGTTTCAAAAGTTTTGGCCAATCTTCCGATGTACGCGCCGCAATTAGGCTTAAATAACGGTGTTTTAAACAAGCTGAACGATTTCTGGTCTATGATCAAAGCGTTTCAGGTACTGCTGAAAGC
Source organism: Chryseobacterium sp. SN22 (assembly GCF_008329705.1). GTDB lineage: Bacteria > Bacteroidota > Bacteroidia > Flavobacteriales > Weeksellaceae > Chryseobacterium. The sequence goes on from NZ_VTSX01000008.1 coordinate 137,847, forward strand.
CGAAACGGCCTATAATGTTGCGATGGAAGTAGCCAAACGGAGCGGTCTGATCAAATTCCTGAAAGATGACCAGACGCCGGAAGGTATTTCGAGAGTGGAAAACGTTCAGGAATTGATGAACTCAATGCAGGGATTCATCGAAGAGCAGATGCAACTGGAAGACGGTGATCCGAGCTTACCGAACTTTCTGGAAAATATTGCCTTATCTGCCGATACGCAGGATAAAAAGAATAATGATGAGGATATGGTTTCTCTGATGACCATCCACCTTTCAAAAGGGCTTGAATTTCCGGTTGTGCATCTGGTAGGCCTGGAAGAAAACCTTTTCCCGAGCTTTATGAGTTCGGCCACGAGGGAAGATCTGGAGGAAGAAAGACGTTTGTTTTATGTAGCTTTAACAAGAGCCGAAAAGCAGGCCTTTTTCTCTTATGCGGTATCCCGTTTCCAATGGGGAAAAATTACCGATGCGGAGCCTTCACGATTTTTAAGTGAAATCGATGACGAGTACATCGAATTTGTAAATCCGGCGATTGAGAAAAGGTTTATCAATAATTCCGGGATCCGATCCAATATTTTTGATGAGCATCCTTCGGAAATGAGAAGCTTCAAGAAAGTGGAAAAGAAAAGCATCGAAAGAAATGAAGCTAATAAACCGATCGCGGAACCGAAAAAGCTGAAGCCGGTAAGTACCGCAAGAATCGTTAACCCGAGCGGTGCTTCTTCACAGGATATTGAAGTGGGCGATAAGGTAAGACACGACCGTTTCGGAGTCGGGGAAGTTACTTTCCTGGACGGAACCGATCCGCAGAATATTAAAGCCAAAGTGGTCTTCCAGCATGAAGGCGAGAAAAACCTGATCTTAAAATATGCCAAACTGACGAAGATTTAAATCTCCACAAAGATCGCGAGGATTTAACAGCCAATGATTTATTGTTTTTAAGTCCTTGTGATCGTATATAATTACACTCACACAACCCATTGCTGTTTTTAAGCGCTGCATCAGGGAAAGTACCCTTAAATATTTGTGGGAATAAATCTACCCTACTCAAATCAATCCATTTTATATAAATAATATCTGCAATCATTTGTGGAAATCTGCGGGAAATTTCATAAACAATCATCAGAATGAGACAATATCGATTCGTATCTTTAGGCCATAAAAGTTTTACAATGAAAAGGATTCTCTTATTTTTAGTCTTTATTTTATGTTCGGCACCTCTTTTTTCTCAGGAAGACAATATCGTTAAGAACATTCATTATTACGATGATAAAACAAACAGATCCAACGCGTACATCAACGAAAGGTGTGTGCTGGATGTGTATATTCCGAAAAATGTAAAGAATTTTCCTACCGTTATCTGGTTTCACGGAGGAGGACTGACGGGCGGACAGAAAGAAATTCCGGAGGGATTAAAAAATAAAGGAGTCGCCGTGATCGGAGTAAATTACAGGCTTTCACCCAAAGTAAACGCTCCGGAATACATTGAAGATGCAGCAGCAGCCACTGCATGGGTTTTTAAAAATATTAAAAATTACGGCGGAAAAGAAAATCTCGTTTTTATTTCGGGGCATTCGGCTGGCGGATATCTTGCGATTATGGTAGGCTTAAACAAAATGTATCTGGAAAAATACGGAATTGATGCCAATCAACTGGCTGGAATTATCCCATTCAGCGGACAGATGATTTCCCACTTTACCATCAGGAAAGAAAAAGGGATTGGTGAACTTGATGCCAGGATCGATGAATATGCACCGCTTCATTTTATCCGCGCCGATGCGCCGCCGTTGCTGCTGATTACAGGAGACCGCGAAAAAGAACTCCTGGGAAGATACGAGGAAAACGCCTATATGGTAAGGATGATGAAGTTGAAGGGCAATAAAGAAACAACCTTATACGAGCTACAGGGCTTTGATCACGGTGGAATGGCGCAGCCTGCATTTCCGCTGCTAATCGATGAGATGAAAAGAGTGGAGAAGCTGAAAAAATAAACTTCCCTAAGAAATTAAACACGGGCTTTGCAGAATTTATTTTGCAAAGCTTTTTATTCTTTTAAATATGAATTAAAATATATTCGGTATGGGAATTTTTTACAACAATGCGGTTTGCGATATTTATATAGGAAAAAGTGCAGGGGTCAAAGTAATGCAGGACATCAGAAGCGCCCGTAAAAATGTAAAGATTGTTTCACCCTATCTTTCGCCTGTCCTCATTAAAGAACTCATTGACCTCCATGCAAGAGGAATCAAGATCAGACTGATCACGAGCGATGAAATCGAGGATTTTTACGGATACGATAAAAATATTCATAAACTTATTATTCAGAATAAACACGTTGATGAACATGCAAAACAGACAAGGGATAATCTTCTTAGCTTATCTGGAACCCTTCTCTTTGCCATGATCGGTTTGGGTGTGGTTTTATTGCCTTTGATGTACCTTTTAAACAATTTTAAACTGGCATACGGATTTATCGCTGTGGTTTTGATGTTTTTTGTAAGAGATGCTGTAGTAAAAAAGATAAAAAAAACAAAGGTTTATCATTACACCTACAAACAGCTTTTCCCGTTTAAGGTTTTTGTTTCTCCTAATAGTGGAAATTCTACCCACAAAACTTTTGTCCATAGCAAAATTTACATCATCGATGATGAGATTGCCTATATCGGTTCGCTTAACTTTACCAAAAGCGGAATGCGGGATAACCATGAAACCAGGATCAGAACGACCGATCCGGAGGCCGTGGCCAAAATTATAGAAGAGGTAAAAGAAGTCTTTTATCACTCCAAGCTGCCTGAAAGGGACATTCAGTTCTGGGGGAGCCAGCTGTATGAAGAACCTGGTAATTAGGGTAAATGGTTAATGATGAATTTTGCTCCGCAAGTGAATGGTGAATTTTAGGGATGCAAAAAACTGGCCAACGCAGCGAATTGAACATTCATCATTGACTTTTAGCATTATGCTGCAAAAAACCACCCCGTCAAAAATTCCTTTGGAATTTTCGCCACCCCTCCAAAGGAGTGGAATTGCGGTTAAGGGTTTAAGCGGTTGCCCTTTATTTTAATGTGAATTAAATTGACAAGCGCAGCGGATTCACCATTGGCCATTGACTGTTGAAATAATAACCACCTTTGCCTGATAGACGAATGGTGAATTTCAGCCCTATACAGTATCGAATTCACCATTCACTCTTTACTTTTACCGCTCCACCAGCTCCTTTACCTGTTCCCCGTAAAAATCGGTTTCCGCTTTATTTATTTTCAGCAACTGGTACCATTTCCGGAACGCTCCGATGAAGACGACCAGCATCAGAAGCATTGCAATTACCGCCAAAGATGCCAGAAGATACTGTCCTTTGGGAATATAAATCGATGTTACCTGGATATATCCCGCCCAAAACGTAATTATCGCCATAAAAACGCCGGGAATGGCTGAGCATAAGGCATATTTCCCGCGGTTCAGACGGATTAGCATGGTTGTACAGACAATCAGACCGCAAGCAGCCAGAAGCTGGTTGCTGATTCCGAACAGTGGCCAGATGCTGCTTACATTTCCCGTAAAAACCAGATATCCCCAGGCAAAAGTAAAGACCAGACTGCTGATGATAATACCGGGGGTCCAGTTTTTGTCGTTGAATTTAGGAATAACGGAACCCAGCATTTCCTGTAAAAAGAAACGGCCGACTCTTGTTCCTGCATCGATAGCCGTAAGGATAAACACGGCCTCAAACATGATGGCAAAATTATACCAGTAAGCCATCAGCTGGTCCATATAAGGGATCTTGTTGAAGATATGCGCCATGCCGACAGCCAGCGATACCGCACCTCCTGTTCTTCCATGAAGGTCAATCCCGATCTTTTGTGAAAAATAATCAATATCAACACCGTGCAGGGCAGGGTGAGCGGCCAGAAAAGCGTCGTAAGATTCTTTTGGGGTATTGATGGCAAAATAATCTCCGGGCATTAAAGTACATGCTGCAATGAGTGCCATCAAAGCTACAAATCCTTCTACCAGCATCGCGCCGTAGCCTACAAAAAGGATCTCCCTTTCTTTATTCAGCATTTTAGGAGTGGTTCCGGTAGCAATTACAGCATGGAATCCTGAAATCGCTCCGCAGGCAATCACAATAAAAATAAATGGCAGCACCGGTCCGCCAATCACCGGTCCTCCGCCGTTAACGAACTGCGTAAGAGCCGGCATCTGCACTGTAGGGTGGATCACGATCACGCCGATAGCCAGCATGATGATGGTCCCGATTTTCAGATAGGTTGAAAGATAATCTCTTGGAACAAGAAGCAGCCAGACCGGCAGTACTGAAGCCAAAAATCCGTATAACGGAATGGCAATGGAGATGGTTGTAATATCCCATGAGAAAAGATTATTCATGGTCTCATTCTGCATCAGGTTATGTCCGCCGATAATTCCGCCGATCAGCAGAATCCCGCCTAAAATACTGGCGAAAGTCACCGAGTTTTTTCGGTATCGCATAATCAGTCCCATGATAATGGCAATCGGCATGGTAATAATGACCGTAAACAGTGACCAGGAAGCTTCATGCATGGCATTGATGCATGCTAATGACAATCCGGCCAGCGTAAGGATAAGAATAAATAAAATAGCAAAACCGGCTACCGTTCCCGTTGTCTTGCCGATTTCCTTAGAAGCAATGGTTGCCAGACTTTGCCCTTTATGGCGCACTGAAGCAAATAGAACCACCATATCATGAACCCCGCCGCCCAGCACACAGCCGATGAGAATCCACAAGGCACCGGGAAGATACCCGAATTGTGCAGCCAAAACAGGCCCTACCAAAGGCCCAGCTGCGGCAATGGCGGCAAAGTGGTGCCCGAAAAGCACATTTTTATTGGTTGCCACATAATCCTTTCCATCAGCAAATTCTACGGCCGGTGTGGTATTGTGATCATTGAGCTTTAGCACTTTGTTAGCCATAAAAATACCGTAGAAACGGTAGGCGATGGCAAAAATCAGTACAGAAACAAAGACGATGGTTAAGGCATTGATGTTATTTAGTGAATCCATATCATTCCGGTTTTTTATCAATAAATAATTTAATTTTCGATTTGTTTTAATTTGAATAATTTAAACAATGGCCAAGTTAATTATTTTAGAGATATAATACCACGATATATATAGTAATTTAGCAAATTAATCCATTGGTCAGGTATATTTTATTGTATTTTAGGGAAATACTAATTATTATATATGTCAATTAGTATCTCTGTTATGATTTATCTGTATTAAATTTGCTTTATTAACAGGATTGGAATCATTTTTTATGAGCTTCTATAAAATTCAGCATTTTTTCATTTAGCTGGTCCATGTAAGCTTTATCTGTTTTTCCAAAGCCGTGCACACCATTTTCCACAATGACCAGATTTGCTTCAATATTTTGTTTTTTCAGCTTTCTGACCAGTTTTTTAGAATGTTTCAAAGGGGCTACTTTATCTTTATTGCCATGAAGGATAAAAGTAGGAATTCCGTTTTCAGTATTATTGATCGGTGAGACGGTTTCCAGATAGTCGATGGCATCTCTTTTTTCTTTGTTGATGTTATAACCTGAGATTCCGTACACCAGTTTTTCCCTGATTTCGACAATCGGTTTGAAAAACAAACCCACAATAGCAACGGGAACTTTACCCAGTCTTGTATGTAAAAGCTTATTCAGATCCGTAGGCCCGAAATTGTCTACCACATAATTTACCTTTGAGGAATAAGATGAAAGTTCCGGGCTTCCAACATATTCGTTCTCAGGGGTATAGGCCGCCAGCAAGGAAAGATGGGCACCTGAAGACGCTCCGAAAAAACCGATGTTATCAGGGTCGAAGTTAAACTGCTGTGCATTTTTCCGTACCCATCTTACCGCATCTTTCGTATCTTCAATGGGTAACGGGAAGTGTACCGTTTCGCTAACCAAAGTATAATCGATACTGATTACCGCATAGTTTTTTTCTACCAATTTTAAAATAAAACTTTCAATATAATTACCGGCTCTCACCACTTTGTCACCTTTGGCCCACGCACCGCCGTGAACATAGATCACTACCGGAAGTTTTCCTGTTACCTGATGCTTAGGCCGGTACAGGTCAAGAGCAACCCGTTTTCCCAGAGTGTTGGTTTTATACATGATATTTTCGATAAGTGCCGTTTTTTCAGGAAGAATTGTACTGGGAGGAACTTTATTTTCCGGAAAATCCTGAGAGAATCCTGAGGTAAAGGAGGTTAAAAGGAAAATAAAAAACAGGTTTAAAAAAAACCTGTACAGTATACTTTGGTGAAATTTTTTCATAAATTCAATACGGAGAAGATCTGATTTTTCTCTGCAGAAAAGGCTATCAAAAGTCTTACCAATTATTATTTTCTCAGTCCCGATAAAGGGTGGTCATTCTTTATAAAACCAGTTCCTGAAAAAGTTTATCAAAAGTTTTTTCGAGATCCTTAGACTTTCCGGGATGGGGTCTTGATGTCTGTACTGAGGCACTTCTTACAGCTGTCAGCCACCGGAACCGGTCCGGGATGTCAAGCAGGGCAATCGGACCGCCGTCTTTTTTCCCTTCAGCAATTTTTTTGAAGCTTTCCAGATTCCGGTGTACGTCTTCATAGTCCAGTTTGCTTCTCATCAGCCGGAATTTATCAGGACAGAGGTAAAAGTCTACTCTGATGAACTTCTCTTTTTTCGAAAACATCACCAGTCCGATGTTGAAGAATTCTTCTCTTTCCACTTTCGGAACCAAACGGATCACGGCGTATTCGTAAATTTTATCCTCTTGCATTTTTGGCTTCGTTTAAAAAGATTTCAGAATGTTCCAGTCTTGTTTTCAGGAAGTTGAAATAGACGTCACGGATTTCGTCCGGGCTTTCTTCAGCATCTTCCCAATGCAGCCAGTCCTGTGGAATCAGGTCTACGATTTCCCTGAAAATATGAGTATTTAAAACTTCTTTGGCCAGCTTATCGGCTTCATCGAGCCGGGTAGCCTGAGGAAGCAGAACGTGGTCTTTCACATATTTAAAAGGCGTTTTAGCGGCCGTATCAAAATTCTGCCACGAATGATGGAAATAAAAAGAAGCCCCGTTATCGATGATCCACAATTCCTTATGCCACATCAGCATATTGGTATTTTTAAAGGTACGGTCGATATTGGTGATGAAGGCGTCCAGCCAGACAATTTTTGATGCCAGCAGCGGATCTACGGAAATGCTGGGATCGTAGGTGATCGATTCCGAAAGATAATGCAGTCCCAGATTCAGCCCTTCGGAATTTTTCAGGAGATCCTGGATTTCCTCATCCGCTTCCGTTCTTCCGAAATCCACGTCGAGATTTACAAAAACAAGTTCCGGAATTTTCAGCCCGAGGGCTTCCGTGATTTTTCCGCCAAGCAGTTCGGAGATCAGCATCTTTACGCCATGTCCTGCGCCGCGGAATTTGAGTACATATTTAAAATCATCATCAGCTTCTGCCAAAGCGGGGAGTGAACCTCCCTCACGAAGCGGCAGGATATAACGCATGACCGTTACCGTTCTTAAGTCCAACATGAAGCAAAAATAAGGTTTTCCTTTGTGTTTTACTCTATTTTTAATATTTTTAAAAGAGAATTGGGGTTGAAAGCCTAATGAATAAGTACTGTTTTTTATTTAGGTTAAATGGAATTTAATCCAGAGAAAGCAGACGTGAATAATAAATTAAATAAAAGTAAAATATGGGAATTGTAAAAAAGCAGAATATCGTTATTTCAAATCCGGAGACAAGGGATTTTCTTGCCGACGCCTTTTATCCTGAAAATGGAAGCAGGCTGCCGCTGGTCATATTTGTTCATGGCTACAAAGGCTATAAAGACTGGGGCGCCTGGAACCTGATGGCGGAAAAGTTTGCAGAGGCCGGTTTTTTCTTTGTTAAATTTAATTTTTCGCATAACGGGACTACGGTCGGAGATCCGCTGAATTTCGGTGATCTCGAAGCTTTCGGCAATAACAATTACTCCAAAGAGCTTTCCGATTTGGGTATGGTTATCGATTATTTTGCTGCAGATCATGCAGTACACAAGGATAAAATTGTACTAATAGGCCACAGCAGAGGGGGAGGGATTTCCATTATTAAAACCTACGAAGATGAGCGCATCCATGGCCTGATTACATTAGCCAGCGTTGATACTTTGGACCGTTTTCCGAAAAATGAAGCTTTAGGAAATTGGAAGGAAGAAGGAGTATATTATGTAATGAACGGGAGAACCAAACAGGAAATGCCGCATTATTACCAGTTCTATCAAGATTATGAAAAAGATGTACACCGTTTTGATGTGGAACGCGCTACCGAAATGGCAAAAGCTCATTTTTTAATCATTCACGGAACAAATGACGAAAGTGTACCGGTAAAAAATGCCGAGCATCTTCACCTGCTGCACCCGAATTCCGAATTGTATTTAATTGAAAATGCCGATCACACTTTTGGATCAAGAGAGCCCTGGGAACAGGCTGAACTTCCGGCGGACCTTAATAATGTCGTTGAAAAGTGTATAGATTTTTTAAAAGAAAAAATATAGATTTATAAAAATGTGGTATTTTTTTTAGCTATAGATCTTTTATGAAAATAAATTCATATCTTGGTGATTAAAATTATCAACCTAAAATCCAGATTATTATGAAATCGCTACACCAAGCTCAGAAATTAGACAGGGAAGCTCGGAAAAACATTATGGGAATGGGACCGACGTCTCCTTCCTGTGCGCCGACCGGATGTTATGATCAATCTATCAATAACAGCAATGACCGGTGCTTTATCCTTTCCTGTCCTTCGGTATATGGTTATATGCAAACCATCAACGGAACCCGTAAATGTTGTTTCTTTTAGATTCTAATAGCTTTTAATGAACAAAATTTAAATAAAACATCTAAATTCAGATTACTATGAAAAACGTAAAACTTAAAAACGCTCAGAAACTGAGCAGAGAATCCCAGAAGCATATTTCGGGAGGGGACAAAGAATTAGTTTGCCAGTCAGGCTGTGTAAAGTATTATCTAAGCGACGGGCAGGGAAATTGTAAAGCTCCGCCATGTAACGATTTAACGGGAAGTGAAGTCGTTATTGACGGACGGACACAGTGCTGCTTCTAACCGTAAATACAAATAGGCCTTTTCATTAACGAAATGGCTTGCCCAAATTAAAATACAATCAGTTAATAAATAAAATACTAACGTCCTATGAAAAATTCAAATCTAAAAAATGCTCAGAAGCTGAGCCGTGAAGCACAAAGACACATCGTGGGATCAGGAAAAACCTGCTCACTAAGTGGATGTTTTAATGATTACATAAGCGACGGGCAGGGGGGCTGCGTGGTACCTCCATGTGCACCTCCTAATTTGGGGGTAGAAGTAAAAAATGCTAACGGACGTTGGCAATGTTGCTATTAAGCTTTTAAAGTAAATAATAAAGGAGTGAAAATTTCACTCCTTTATTATTTATAACTTTTACTATTTGATTAATATCCTCCAGGCCTCATCAATTTTGCTTTCCAGCAATAGTTTCTGAGCATCACGATGAATATTCTCGTCAGAATGATAGGCTCCTTCACGCAGCACTTCCACATTGGCCAGCATGCCCAGATCGTTTCCGGTGAAAATGCGGCTGTACCTGATTTCTTCCGGCAATTGGTCGAAACCGATGCCTTTGGTCACCAATGGTTTCGGGACTTCAAAAAGATTGTTTTCATTATTTCGGGAATACCAGTTGCTGCCGAGCCGGGCAACCATATCCAGCTTTGCCTGGTCCGGGTTTCCGTTTTCATCCAGATAGTTTTCCCGGACATGGATTTTCTGTACCTCACAAATCACCAGGTTTCCGGCACCACCCTGATTACCCAAAGATTTTACTTCCAGAACTTTGCATTCAAAATTCACCGGACATTCTTCAATCAGTTTAGGTTGTATCAGATCGGCTTCTCTCATGGTCAGACCGGATTTGATGAATTCATTAACGCCGTCCCCGTATTCGGTGGAAGCCAGCGAGATCTGCTGTACGATCGGAAAATTTACGGTTCCGATGACCACTTCGGGCACTTCCAGCACATTTTCCAAAGTATGTTTGGTGGTGTTGTCCCGGACCCTTCTGGATGGTGAGAAGATCAGCACCGGCGGCACTGTACTGAACATATTAAAAAAACTGAACGGCGACAGGTTGCTATTCCCATCTTTGTCAACAGTCGAAGCCAACGCAATAGGACGGGGTGATATGGCCGTCTGCATTACCGTCTGCAGCTGCACAGGGGTTATCTCGGATGGAATGAGTGTCTTCATTATTACATTAATTCTTTTAACAAATAAGTCACATCAGGTTTAGATGAATATGTTGAAAAGATTTTAACATAAGATCTTTTGTGACTTTTGTGGATAAATTTATTTGGTTGGAATAATTTTACCGGAAACTTCACCGAAGCCTACTCTTACCCCGTCTTTTTCAGCCCAAGCTTTCATGGTTACGGTGTCGTTGTCATTGATGAATTTTCTTTCTTCCCCGTTGCTTAGCTGGATTGGGTTCTGGCCTCTCCACGTGAGTTCAAGCATTGAACCGAACGATTTCGGGTCGCTCCCGGAAATGGTTCCGCTGGCATACATATCACCGACTTCCACATTACAGCCGTTTACCGTATGGTGGGCAAGCTGCTGGGTCATGTTCCAGTACATATGCTTGTAGTTGCTTTCGGAAATGAGGTTATGCTCACCGTTTTCAGGCTGGATGTAAACCTCAAGATTGATATCGTAATTTTTCTCGCCTTCAAATTTCAGGTAATCCAGTACTTCAGGATCCTGTTTCGGAGAAGCCGTTCTGAACGGTTCCAGCGCTTCCAGGGTAACCACCCACGGAGAAACGGATGAACCGAAATTTTTAGCAAGGAACGGACCAAGCGGAACGTATTCCCAGGACTGGATATCTCTTGCGGACCAGTCGTTAAAAATCACCATTCCGAAGATTGCATCCTCAGCATCTTTAATGGAGATACTTTCCCCCATCTCGGTATTTTTATTAATGATAAAAGCCATTTCCAACTCGAAATCAAGCTGTTTGCATGGGCCAAACACCGGCTGATCGGCATCGGCAGGCTTCATCTGGCCTTTCGGACGGTTGATCTCTGTCCCTGAAACCACAATGGAAGAGGCTCTTCCGTGGTAACCTACCGGCAAATGTTTCCAGTTTGGCAATAAGGCGTTTGCAGGATCCCTGAACATTTTCCCTACGTTGGTGGCGTGCTCAATGCTGCTGTAAAAATCCGTATAGTTCGGAATGTGTACCGGCATCATCATTTTTACCTGATCAAGGTCATAGAAAGCTTCCTCAATGGTTTTTTCATCTTTGGAAAGGATGGAACCTTCCTTTAGCAGTTCCTGGATTTTTTCCCGTACTGCGTTGGTTACCGGTTTTCCAAGTTCGATAAATTCATTTAAAGTATAAGCTTCAAAGATGTTATCGTCAAGACCTTCGATCTCTTCAAAATAGGCCAGATCATATAGGGTGGCCAGGTCGATCACCTGATCCCCGATTCTTGTACAACAGGCGATAAATTCTTTATTAAACACGGCTACCCCGAAAGGAATGTTGTGTATGGAAAAATCTGAATCTGCTGCATATTCTACAAATGATTTCATAAGCTTATAATTTTAATTTGGATTACAATAATGTGTTTTGATTGGATGCTAACACAAATTACACAATTTCTGGCGTAAGTACAGGACAGAAGTTGCGGTTTGTGAAATATTTAAGACCGTTGTATTTCAAGGATACCGGAAAGAAGATTTCAAAAACTTCCTGATAAGACGGTAACTCAAGGAAATAACTATTTTTTAGATCTGACTTTTGAGAAGGATTCCTCGTCGATCCATCGGTCGCGGGTATTGATATCGATCAGATAAAGGATATTGTCCTGGCGGGTCAGGAGCAAAGTTTTAGCCACGGGCACCGGAACTTTTTTGTTTTCAAGCATATCAGCCCGCAGCGAAATAATGTTTTTTCTGCTTCTTACGACATCTCCTGAAAATACGTTGGAACTGCTTTCCCCGTTGGCTTTGTCATCAAAAACTTCCACATAAGTGACCTTATTTCCTTTAATGACGATAAAATCCCGTTCGGTATGGTCGGCCTCATCTTTAACGAAAACAAACTTTTTGTTGTCGATATTTACATCTTCCAGGTTCTGGTTGATGCCTTTTCTTTCTTCAAGACGCTTGATGATACGGTCAATAGAACTGTATTGGGCTTTCATGCCGGCAGTGGCTGCAAAAAATACCACGCTGATAAATAATTTTCTCATATGTGTAGCTGTATAAAAAAGTTTTGCCAGAACGGTACATCCTGACAAAACTCTGTATGATTGTTAAAATTAGAGATTTCCTCTTTTTTCCTGCTCTCTTTCCAGGGCTTCAAACAAGGCTTTGAAGTTTCCTGCTCCGAAGCTCTGTGCCCCGTGTCTCTCGATAATTTCAAAGAACAGGGTAGGGCGGTCTTCTACCGGTTTTGTGAAGATCTGCAACAGGTATCCTTCTTCATCATGATCGATCAGGATTCCAAGGTCCTGCAGTTTTTTAAGATCTTCATCGATATGTCCCACTCTTTCAGGAACCATGTCGTAATACGCTTCCGGCGGAGCAGAAAGGAATTCCACACCACGTTTTTTAAGTTCTGTTACAGTATGGATAATGTCTTTTGTGGCAACGGCAATATGCTGTACGCCTTCCCCTTCGTAGAAATCAAGGTATTCTTCCACCTGAGATTTCTTTTTACCCTCGGCAGGCTCGTTGATCGGGAATTTTGCAAATCCGTTTCCGTTAGACATTACTTTGGACATCAAAGCGGAATATTCTGTATTGATCTGCTTGTCGTCAAAAGAAAGGATGTTTACAAATCCCATTACTTTTTCATACCATTCAACGGTAGGAACCATTCTGTCCCAGTCTACGTTTCCTACGCAGTGGTCAACATATAAAAGTCCGGCTTCTTCAGGCTGGTAAGTGCTTTCCCACTTTTCGTAACCCGGCATAAAGGCACCGTTGTAGTTTTTCCTTTCTACAAACATATGTACCGTTTCACCATAGGTATAGATTCCGGACATTCTTACTTCACCGTGCTCATCCGTCAAGGTAACCGGTTCCAGATACGGCTTTCCGCCTCTCTTGGTGGTTTCTTCAAAAGCTGAGTATGCATCATCTACCCAAAGCGCCAGGATTTTTACGCCGTCACCGTGTTTTTTTACGTGCTCGTTGATTGGAGAATCTGATTTCAGCCCGGTGGTAAGCACCAGTCTGATTTTTCCCTGCTGAAGAACATAAGACGCACGGTCTCTAACGCCTGTTTCAGGACCTGCATATGCTACAGACTGAAACCCGAAAGCAGTCTTATAGTAATGCGCAGCCTGCTTGGCATTCCCTACATAAAACTCAATATAATCGGTGCCGTTGATCGGCAAAAAATTCTCTGCCTGAGCAATCTTTTCGGCAAATGTAAGTGTTGACATATTCTATTTTTACTTTTTATATTTAGGATTGCAAATTACGAATTTATCGCTAATACGGAAAATATATACAAACAAACGTTAGGTAAGCGGTAAATATGTTTGATGATTGGGAAATTTATCTGTATTTAATACATTAACAGTTGTAAAAACAATACAGGAGGCAGGCCTGTTTCAAAATAAAGTTGAATATTAGATGCCAAAGCGGACTAAAGGCCCGCTCATGTTTATATTTTTACTTACGATGTTACAAACTGCAATTACTTAAAGTTTAAACCGTTCATAAGCCGCTTTTTCCAGCATTTCCCGGTCATCCGGATGGGCGATGCTGATCAGCTCCTGTGCTCTCTGTTTCAGGTTTTTCCCATACAGGTAAGCAGTTCCGTACTCGGTAACCACCCAATGGATATGACCTCTTGTGGTAACCACACCGGCTCCCTGTTTCAGATAGGGGACAATTCTGGAAACGCCTCTTTTCGTTCTCGAGGTAATGGCAATAATCGGTTTTCCGTCTTCGCTCAGGGCGGCTCCCCTCATGAAATCCATCTGTCCGCCGATCCCGCTGTACTGCATGGTTCCGATAGAGTCGGCACAGACCTGCCCCGTAAGGTCGATTTCAATAGCCGAATTGATGGCCACCATCTTTTTGTTCCGCATGATGTTGATCGGGAAATTCACGTCGCTGACATCCTTGAAGGCAAATACCGTATTGTCATCTACATAATCATACAGCCTTCTCGTGCCGAAGCAGAAACTGGTGATGGTTTTATTGTCGTTATAGCCCTTGTATTTGTTGTTGATCACATCATTCTGGATCAGATCGATTACGCCGTCACTCAGCATTTCCGTATGGATTCCCAGGTCTTTATGGTTATGCAGGCATTTCAATACCGCGTCCGGAATGGTTCCGATTCCCATTTGCAGGGTGGATCTGTCGTCAATCAGTTCCGCTACGTTTTTTCCCACTTCCATTTCTTCAGGACCTACTTTGGACCCGTAATCCACGGTTGGAAGTTCTTCTTCATGCCACACCAGCTTATTGATTTTGCTAATGTGGATCATCCCGTCGCCATGCGTTCTCGGCATCAGCGGATTGACAATCGCTACAATGATCTTTGCCGTATCTACGGCGGCCCGGGCAACATCTACCGAAGTTCCCAAAGTACAGAACCCGTGCTTGTCAGGAGGGGAAACGGTAATCAGGGCAACATCCAGCGGCAGGATGTTCTTTCTGAACAGGATAGGGATCTCACTCAGGAAAACCGGTACAAAATCTCCCCTTTCGGAATTGACGGCATCCCGCACCGGTGAGGAAACAAATAAAGAGTTGACAAAAAACTTTCCGGCATATTCCGGTTTGGCAATTTCCACATTTCCCTGCTGGGTAATGGAAACCATTTCTACGTTATCCAGGCGGTGGGCCTGTCTTGCGAGTTCGTCGATTAAGTAATTCGGGGTACAGGCACTTCCGTGAAAAAAAACACGGTTGCCGCTCTTGATGGTATAGATGGCCTCTTCTGCACTGATGTATTGATCCATAATTAGATTTGGTTTGGATTACAGATTTTTTCTTTTCTTAAAGATAGTTCATATTGTTTGGATATGGGATAAACAGGCACAGATTTTTGTCATGTTTTGGTAAAATCCTACATACAAAAGGATTAAATGCAGTGCACTTAATCCTTTGGTTATATCGATCTCAGACTTCATAGGTTTCTAAAAACCTTTGAGGTTTATGGGTACTTATATTTATTCCTGCAGACGGTCCTTCAGGGCAGGATTTTCCTCATCCAGCCACGAAGTTTTGTAAGAAGGATCTTCCACTTTTAAGGCTTCTTCCGTAATTTTCAGCGGGCGGAACGGATCGACCATCACTGCATATTCTTCTGTAAATTTCTTTCCGATGCTTCGCTCCATCGCTCCCGGGTGCGGGCCGTGAACGATTCCTCCCGGATGCAGGGTGAAATCCATCAGGTCGATATGGTTACGGCTCATGAAATCCCCTTCGGTGTAGAACAGCACTTCATCGGAGTCGATATTGGAATGGTTGTAAGGTGCCGGGATCGCCAGCGGATGGTAATCGTACATTCTTGCACAGAACGAGCATACCACAAAATTATGGGCCTCAAAAGTCTGGTGGACCGGCGGCGGTTGGTGGATTCTTCCCGTAATCGGTTCGAAATTCTTGATGTTGAATTTATAAGGATAAAAATACCCGTCCCAGCCTACGACGTCAAACGGATGGGTAGCATAAATGAAATCGGTGATCTGGTTTTCTTTTTTTACCTTAATTATAAATTCCCCTTTTTCATCTTTCGGGGATTTGTAAGTTGGCGCGACAATATCCCTTTCGCAGAACGGCGAATGTTCCAGCAGCTGCCCGAACTCGTTCCGGTACCGTTTCGGTGTGTAGATCGGAGAGTGGCTTTCCACGATAAAGAAAACCGTATCTTCCGACTGCAGCTCAATCTGGTAAATGGTCCCTCTCGGAATGATGAGGTAATCGCCGACAGCAAATTCGAGGTCTCCGACAAATGTCTTCAGGGTCCCGTTTCCGTTGTGGACAAACAGCAGTTCGTCGCACTCGGCATTCTTGTAAAAATAATCCATGGATTTCCTTGGCTTGGACAATCCCATTTTCAGGTCGTTGTTCACCATCAGGAATTTGCGGCTGTCCAGCACATCGTCTTCCGGAGTTACATTCATCCCCTTGAACATTCTCGGGGTCACATTTTTGTCAATGGCGATCTTCGGCGACACATCTTTCGGTTCCCCAATGGATTTGATCTGGGTAGGGCGGTGGACGTGGTACAGCAAAGAAGAAATCCCATGGAATCCTTCCGTCCCGAACAGCTGTTCGTAGTAGAATTTATCTTCCGGAGATTTAAAAACCGTATGCCTTTTTGGTGGGATATTTCCCGACTGATGATATCTCATTTTACTTTTATATGTGGATTCTCAAATGTAATAATTTTTAATGAAACGGAAAGAAGGATTATTTAAATGCAGGATTCATCAAAGTTGATTGGAAGGATAGCGGGTATTTTTTGTTTATGAAAATCATTTTTTCAGTAGAGACTGGATGGAAGTGGGAAGAATAATTAAATTTTAGGATTCATTTTACATTAATTCAAGCATATATAAACTTGCTTCTGAGGAGCAATATCTTGGGCAAAGTATCAGAAAAATATCAGAACTCCGGAGAAGTTCTATCTTTTATTAGCAAAGCAAAATTCACTTCAGGAACCACCCCGTCAAATTATTTGAATTTTCGTCACCCTACACGATCCGGAGAGGGGCAGATTAAGGATTCAGCTTTTATCTTTAGATGGATTTTGGAAAATAATGATCAATTAAAACATATAAAAGTTCATAGCTAAACCAGATTTACTATTGCCATTGAATTCATCTCAGGAATAATCAATCAGTTGATTAATTAAATTTCAAAATTAAAGTTTTTCTTTTAAAAAAATAATTGTTAGCTTTGTCTAACAATTATAATTTCATGAAGCAAATATTACTTTTTGTTATTCTGTTTTCCTCATTCTGTTTTTCTCAGGAAACGGACAGCCTGAATGTAAATCAGCCTTTAAAAGAAGATTCGACAGGTATCCTGAAGAAAAAAGAAATGAAAACGAGGGATATTGATGATGTTGTGATTACCGGAACCCTAAAGCCGGTCAGCCGTTCCAAAAGTCCGGTAGCGGTGGAAATTTACAGCCAGAAATTCTTCCAGAAAAATCCGACACCGAATATTTTTGAATCCATCGCCATGATAAACGGCGTAAAACCTCAGCTCAACTGTTCGGTCTGCAATACGGGCGACATTCACATCAACGGACTGGAAGGACCTTACACCATGATCCTGATTGACGGAATGCCGATCGTCAGCTCACTTTCCACGGTTTACGGACTAAGCGGAATCCCGAACAGCCTCGTCGACAGGATCGAAGTCGTGAAGGGACCGGCTTCTTCGATTTACGGCTCTGAAGCCATGGGCGGTGTTATCAATATCATTACCAAAAATGCACTAACTGCACCGAAACTCAGCGTTGATCTGATGACCACCACCTGGAATGAAAACAATGTGGATCTTTCGACGAAATTTAATTTAAGCAAAAAAGCAGCTTCATTATTAAGCCTTAACTATTTCAATGCTACCCAAAGGTTCGATGAAAACCATGATCATTTTACGGATGGTGCCTTACAGAACAGGATTTCGATATTCAACAAATGGGATTTTCAGCGGAAGGAAAACCGGCAGGCCAGTTTTGCCCTTCGGTACCTTTATGAAAACCGTTTCGGCGGGGAAATGCAGTGGAACCGATCCTACCGCGGGAGTGATCAGGTATATGGCGAAAGCATTTATACCAACAGGGTAGAAGCATTCGGGATGTATCAGTGGCCGTTGAAAGAGAATATCATGACCCAGTTTTCCTACAATTTCCATGACCAGAATTCTTTTTACGGAGATAATCGTTTCCTGGCAATCCAGAAAGTGGCCTTTGCACAGACCTACTGGGATAAAAAGCTGGGAAACCATGATCTGATTTTAGGAGCCACGATAAAAAGAACCTTTTATGATGACAATACCCCGGGAACCTTATCAGCAGACGGTGTTACAAACGAACCGATGAGGTCGCCGATTTTAGGGGCTTTCATTCAGGATCAATGGGAGATGAATGAAAAGAATACATTGCTATTGGGATACCGTTTGGATTACGATAAAATCCATCATGCGGTCCATTCACCCCGTTTTGCCTGGAAGTTTTCGCCGAATCCATATCATACGCTGCGCTTCAATTTCGGGACGGGTTTCAGGGTAGTGAATCTTTTTACGGAGGACCACGCGGCATTGACGGGTTCCCGGGAAGTGGTGATTCAATCTGATCTGAAGCCGGAAAGATCCGTTAATGGAAACCTGAACTATATCTGGAAGATTCCGGCAGGTGACCGGCTGGTCAATCTGGATGCTTCAGCTTTCTACACCTATTTCAGCAATAAAATTGTCGGGGATTTCGATACCGATCCGGGGAAGATCATTTATGACAATCTTCACGGATACGGAATTTCAAAAGGGGCTTCTTTAAATGTTGATTACAGTTTCGGCTTTCCACTAAGCATTAATCTGGGTGTGACGTATCTTGATGTTTACCAGAAATTTGATAATGAAAGGGAAAAATCGCAGCAGCTGCATGCCCCGAAATGGAGCGGAACCTATAACCTCACCTACCGGTTTGCGGATGGCCTGACCATTGATTTTACCGGACAGTTTTACGGCCCGATGCGGTTGCCGGTGTTGCCCGACGATTACCGCCCGGAATATTCTCCCTGGTATTCCCTGGCCAATATCCAGGTTTCCAAAAGTTTCAGATCCGGGTTTGAGGTGTACTGTGGCATCAAAAACCTTTTCAATTTTACCCCGAAAGATCCGCTGATGCGCCCCTTCGATCCGTTTGACCGTACCGTGGATGATCCGGTAACCAATCCGAACGGCTATTCGTTTGATACAACCTACGGCTATGCGCCGATGCAGAAAATCAGAGGATTTCTGGGTGTGAAGTATACTTTGAAATAAATGAATTTTAACCACAAAAGCTTCTTAACACATGAGGCACATTAGATTTAAGTTCAAAATATTGCGCATATTTAGAGCACATAAAAAGAAAATCGAAGATTTTTAATTGAGTTCAATTTAACCAAAGGAAAATAGTTGAGGTTCTCTATAGGCTGGTAGCTGAGCGGAGCCGAAGCCACTTCCGGCACCTATCATCCGGCTTTCATCTTTATAAAGTCAAAAAAGATAACATGAAATCAATAAGCCTCTTTTTAATGATAATTCCGCTTCTCTGTTTTTCCCAGCTTAAGACGGTCAGCTTTGCAGATTGGGAAATGAAACAGAAGCAGGAACCAAGGCCGACGGTTATCCATATTTATACGGATTGGTGTCCGGTCTGTAAGATTGAACAATTTAAAATAAATAAAGATCGACAGCTTTTGGAATTCATTAATGACAATTGTTATTTCATTGCGTTTGAAGCAGAAAAAATGACGGAGACAGTCAGGTTTCAGGGGAAAACATTCCGTTACCTTCCGAACGGCAATTCCGGGATTCATGAACTGGCTTTGGCACTGTCGAAGAACAAGGGCAGGCCGGTGTATCCGCTGTGGATTATTTTAGATAAAAATCAGAATCTCGTTGATTATCATGAAGGTATTTTTACTCCTGAAAAATTAAAGAAAAAGTTGTCGGAAATTCCGGATTTATGAAGTTACTTTTAATTCTATCTTAAATAAATCATTCTTTGTGTAATTTTTTAAATGGCAAACCTAACAAAGAATAAATCTCACCGGATATAAGAGAAACAAAGGCATTCTACTTAATTAAATAACACAAAGAATTCTCACTTTATATTCCTTATAAGCAGAATGCCTTAGCTTGAAAATCAAAAACAGAATATGTAAGAGTTTTTACAACAAGCGAATCGTTAATTCTTATTCAGCCATGAGGTGATGAGGTGAGGATGGCTCTTTACCCACAGTTTTGCTGTTTTTTCCTTATCCTTGCTGTATTCCATTTTCGTTAAGAGATCCGTCATGTCTGAATCCGTATAATGCATGTTGGAGAAGAATTTTACCAGTTCCGGATGGTCTTGGGCAAAGCTTTTCCGGCTATAGGTCCTGATCTGCTCTGCGTTACCGAATATTTTTTCCGGGTCTTCCAGGAATTTAAGCTTCATTTTCCCGAACATCCAGTGCGGCTGCCATCCGGATACGACGATCCATTGTTTTTGGCGGATTGCATTCTGAAGCTCCGTAATCATGGCAATTGTGGAGGAATTTACCTGGCGGTAGCTCAGATGATAATCCTGAATGGCTTTGTCGGTAGCCGCTGTAATTCCGGCTCCTCTTTCGATCCCGATAATTCTGTAGTTGAACCAGTCTTTGTATCGGTTCAATTCTGCGATGGAACTTACCGGAACATAATCCGGTACCACCAGTCCGATGCGCCCGGCATCGTAATTCGTTCCGATCGCTTTCAGATCAGGAAACCGGCTGACTTTTAAGGCGTGGGTGTAAGGCAGCCAGACACCCATGAAAAGATCGGTATCTTCATTGTTCATCGATGCCAGGATCATATCGGTAGAAGCTTTTTGGATGATCACATGATAGCCCTGTTCATCAAGGATGGCTTTGGCAACGTGCGTCATTGCAACATCTTCTGCCCAGCCGTCTACCATGCCGATGGTGATGTATTTTGAACTTTTTAACTGCTTACAGGAAATCAGCATGTCTGTGATAACGGTTAAAAAAACGGGTATTAAATATCTTAAATGTTTCATTTTACTTTTTTTTCTTTACAAATCCCTGGGTTATACGGTCGAGGATGATGGCCAGAATCACTACGGATAACCCGCTTTCAAATCCCAATCCGATATCCAGGTTGTTGATTCCTTCCAGTACTTTTTCACCCAGTCCGCCGGCGGCAATCATTCCGGCAATTACCACCATGGAAAGTGACAATAAGATGGTCTGGTTCACACCTGCCAGGATCGTCTGCATAGCCAGAGGAAGTTCGACTTTAAATAAAATCTGGCGGCTGGTGGCTCCGAAAGCCCTTGCGGCTTCCACAATATCTTTGGGAACCGAATCGATTCCCAGCGTCGTTAAACGTACGGCAGGTGGCATGGCGAAAATAATCGTGGCAAAAGCACCGGGTACCTTACCGATGCTGAAGAACAGTACAGCCGGTATCAGGTAGACAAAGGCGGGCATTGTCTGCATCAGGTCGAGCATCGGACGGATCATCTTTGCTGCAAATTTATTTTTCGCTGCCCAGATTCCCAACGGAACCGAAAGAAGGAGCGCCGTAAGCGTAGCCACGAAAATAAGCGCTAATGTTTCCATGGTTTCTTTCCAGAATCCCATCAGGTAGATCAGCGTCAGTCCCCCGGCGGTCATAAGGGCCGTTCCTTTGCCGGATTTCCACCAGGCAAGTAAGGTAAAAAGGAGGATGATGAGGTAAAACGGCGTGTTGGTCAGCAGCCATTCGATTCCGAGAATGGAAGCATTGCCGATGTGTTTAATGATGTCAAAAAATGGTTTGGCATTGTCGGTGAGCCAGTTGACGGCCGTTTCCACATATTGCCCTATATTTATAATTTTATGCATTTGATTTTATTGATTGTTTGCAATTTCTTTTAATTCGATGATTTCTTCTTTGTTGAACCTTGTGGCTTCAATCACCAGCGACAGCTGCGTCACCAGCCCCAGGAATTTATTGTTCCCATCCACCACGGCAATCGAGGATTTGCTTCCCGAAATCAGCGGCAGCATTTCTTCCACCGTTGCTTCCGGGAATACCGACGGGACATTGCTGTTGATTACCGATTCCACAGTAGGTTCTTTTTTTCCGGCGATCTGCAGGATGTCCTCCAGCTTTACAAATCCCAGGAAGGTGTTCTGGAAATCCACTACGGGTAAGTTTTCCAGGCCGGTGACCCTCATTTTCCGCAGTGCGCCTTCCGGACCGTCTTTTTTAAAGCGTACCACGGTCGGCTTGTCAAACATCAGCGATTTCGCCGTGATGATGCTTTTGCGGTCTACTTTTTCAACGAAGGCTTTCACGTAATCGCTGGCCGGATTGGTAAGAATGTCTTCCGCCGTCCCGATCTGTTCGATCACGCCGTCTTTCATAATCACGATACGGTCGCCGATTTTGATAGCTTCATCGAGGTCGTGGGTAATAAAAACGATGGTCTTCTGAAGCGTATCCTGCAGCTCTAGCATCTGGTCCTGCATTTCCGATTTGATCAGAGGGTCCAAAGCTGAAAAAGCCTCGTCCATCAGCAGGACTTCAGGATCGTTGGCCAATGCCCTTGCCAGGCCGACCCGTTGCTGCATCCCTCCGGACAGCTGTGAGGGGTATTGGTTTTCAAAACCGTTCAGTCCTACAATATCCAAAGCCGTCTGTGCTTTTTCCTCGCGGGAAACTTTGTCTTCACCGCGGATCTCCAGTCCGAAAGCAGCATTGCTCAGCACCGTATGGTGGGGCAGGAGGCCGAATTTCTGGAATACCATGCTCATTTCCGTCCGCCGTACTTCCAGCAGGTCTTTGTTATTTTTCCCGGTGATGTTGTCATCGTTAATGTACACATTTCCCGAAGTCGGCTCGTTCAGCCGGTTCAGACAGCGTAAAAGGGTAGATTTACCGCTTCCAGACAATCCCATAATAACAAAAAATTCCCCTTCATAAATTTCAAAATTCGCTTTGTTGATTCCGACGGTACAGCCGGTTTTTTCAAGTATTTCCTTTTTCGAAAAGCCTTTGTCGAGAAGCTCCAAGGCTTTTTCCTTGTTTTTGCCGAAGATAATTGTAAGATCTTCGACTTTAAGTTTTACTTTCTTTTTATTTTCAATTGTATTCATATCAGATGTTTTGTATTTAACATAGATTTAAACGCTCAAATTAAACGTTTAACCTATTGTAAAATTTTAGCTGTTGAATAGCATCCCATGAAAGGTTGATGATGACCTTAATGCAAATGACGATATAAAGCGTGATGCTTATATACGGTTGCAGGTTTTACTTCTTAAAAGAAGATCAGAAAAGAAAATTTTCTTTTAAACAGATGTTCATTATTCCTTAAAATAATGATCAGATAGATGTGCTACACAACTGGAATTTCTACATTTTGACAAAATGCAGGCCAATATAAAAACAGTGCTTTGTTAATTATTGACTCTGCAAATTTAAGAAATTTATATTAAATGGATTTTTTAAAATATAAGTAATTGATTTTTAATGATTTGTGAAATTAGCGAATTGCTGTCCGAATAATGATAAATGAGAGATATAAAATAGTTTGCTTTTGATTTTACTAAATCAGTATAGCTTTTAACTTTATGCAGCTTGTAATTTTATTCCGAAAGACATTCTGTCTTTTTTAATGCAAAGTTTTTATTTTTCTCACGCATAATTTAAGGGAGCAAAGAGTAAATCAGCAGGCTGATTTGATGAAGCTGTAGGTTCGCTTCGCGCGGCAGATTTATTTGCTTTGTCTTCTTAAATTAAACGCAATGATCATTGATCTTTGCGTTTAATATATTTTTTCAATCTCTACTCTATTTAAATAAGTCTGATGTAGGACAAGTATAAATAGGAACGGGTTAAAACCCGTTCTAATATAAATTATTTAAATCGGCTTTAGCCGAATCCTATTTACAATAATGACATCGGGCTAAAGCCCGACGCTATTGAATATCATATTTTTAACTGAAAATTATTTCGGTTTAAGGGTAAATGGCGAGCCATTTAGTTATTATTCTTACTTCAGCAACACCGCCACCATCCCCAGAATAGCGGGTAAAGCCTGCACAAAAAAAATTTTCTTTGTGGCGGAAATACCTCCGTAAATTCCGGCCCCAGCTACGCAACCGAGAAAAAATAGGGCCACATTCGTCTGCCATTCCGGATCTTTGATCAGCAGGGACCAGATTAAACCGGCTGCGAGGAAGCCGTTGTACAGTCCCTGATTGGCGGCCAGGCCTTTTGTGGGTTTAAACAATTCTGCCGGAAGGGCATTCTTGAAAACTTCTTTTCCTTTGGTTTCCCAGGCAAACATTTCCATCCACAGGATGTAAAGATGTTCAAGCGCAACGGCAGCGATTAGGATTTTGGCTATTATTTCCATTTTACTTTTAACGTGCTTATTTATATTAATCACAAAAGACAATACTGTTGGGTATTAAAGGTAATTATTTATGCTCATAAGTCCATAAAAGTTTTAAAAAATCTTTGATTTTATCTACATTCCCATTCACTTTTAAATATTCAATTTTACCATCTGCCGTTGATGGAATGATTTTGTTTAAATCGATTGGGGTAAAGGTAAAATTAAGTAAGTTTGGTGATATAATTTTAGTCATGGAAGCATTCAGGGCACATCTGGAAAAGTTGATCAGTATTGATGAGGAGGAATTAGGTTTCGTTTTTTCTTATTTCCGGGTGCTGGAAATGAAGAAAAAGCAGAATCTGCTGTCCGAAGGGGAAATTTGCCGGTCGATGTTCTTTGTGGTGAAAGGCTGCCTGAGGAAATTTTTCATCAATGAAAAAGGCATTGAGCAGACTACCGAATTTGCCATTGAAAACTGGTGGATTACCGATACTTTTGCTTACGAAAGACAGTCGAAAACGGATTTCGGGATCCAGGCTGTGGAGCGGTCTGTGGTTCTGGCTATTGATTTTCATGCCCGGGAAAAGCTGCTGGAAAAGCATCCGGTGATGGAACGGTATTTCAGGATGGTCTATCAGCGGTCTTCGGCTGCTGCAGAACGGAGGATCCGGTATCTTTATGAATTATCCAAAGAAGAATCCTATATCCAGTTCAGCACCCTATATCCGTGGTTTATTCAGCGGATCCCGCAGTATCTGGTGGCCTCCTTTCTGGGATTCACCCCGGAATATCTGAGTGAAATTAGAGCGAAACTGCGTCCCTGAAACTAAAATCGGTATTGCTGAAAGATTTTTCAACACAAAGTTTTCATTTTCTTGACGCATAATTCAAGGGAGCAAAGAAGAATCAGCAAGCTGATTTGAAAAAGCGTGCTTTTTATCCATGCGTTCTAAAAAGGATGTATGGTAACAGCAGCTTCGCGCAGCAAATTTATTTGCCCTTGCTTACTTTAAAATATGCGCAATAATCATCAATCTTTGCGTTAATTGTAAAGCAGCATTAATGTAATGCATACAGAATATGACACCATGAAACTCCTCGCACCTTGCGGCTTCCAACATCAACTTTGTAAAAATTCATTTCTTAAACCCGTTTAAGATTTTTATCATCTGCAAGCAGGAACTTTGCCTCAGAACTTTTAAACAAAATAAAATGAGTACAAGATTCAACATGGCAACTGTTAATGCCGCCGCTTATCAGGCCGGAATAGGAATGGAAAAAGCCCTTCAGAACAGCTTTTTAACCCCTATCCAGAAAGAACTGATCAAGATCAGGGCTTCGCAGATCAACGGTTGTGCCTTCTGTCTGGACATGCACACCAAGGATGCCCTGAAATACGGCGAGACCCTACAGCGGATTTTCCTGCTGAATGCCTGGAAAGACGCCCGTGAACTGTATACTCTGGAAGAGCAGGTCATACTGGCCATTGCCGAAGAAGTTACCCTGATCAGCCAGAAAGGACTTTCAGAAGAAGTGTATCAGAAGGCGAAGCAGATCTTCAACGAAACCCAGATTGCGGATATCATTATGGCAGCAGTTACGATCAATATGTGGAACCGGATTGCGATTTCCACCCACATGCCAATTGGGAACTGAGGTAGACGTAGAGGTAAGATAAAGATTTCTTAACGTAAAAGTAAAGTTATTAAAAAGCGCTTCCCGGTATGAGAAGCGCTTTGTTATTTCTTGCAGTTGAGCTGAAGGACATTGGCATTCAGCGGCTGTTCTATTTTCCGTTCCAGCTTTTGGTCGTTGACCGTTACATAAATTTCTATCGATCCGGTGCCGACATGAAGCGAAAGGATATGGCCTCCGTAGGCATTGAATTGATCATCGGCAGCGATTCCATGAACGTGGATGGACGGCCCTCTTTCATTCCATGCAATCGATCCGGTCAGACTTCCCATTTCCACTTTACTGAAGGTTTTCGGGTTGAACTTTTTAGCCTGAAAATCATAAAATCCGAAAGTTACATCCGAGGCAAAACCGATTCCCGTGAAACTGGCCGAAAGGATATTTTCTGTTTTTGCCATGTTTTCAATATGAGCCAGCACATCATCGCCCTGCCGGAGCACCATCAGGTAGCCGGTCGGGGTTTTGATGTAACGGCACTGATCTTTCTGTTGTGCGTCAATGGTATTCATCAATACAAAAATTAAAACGGTTATAATATTCTTCAATATATTCATATTCAGCTTGTTTTAATGGTATATGAAATTTTCGAACCAAAATAAATCTTTACATCATCATTTCCCAGCGGTTTTGCCGTCAGATAATCTGTGTTAAATAAATCTGTGGCTGTTCCTGCAGCTTTTCATCAATCAGCTCTCCGAAGGCCCTGATGTAAGGTTGCTCATTGTGTTTGGCCAGGCCTTCAGCACTTTTCCAGATCTCGTAGAACACAAACTGGTTGCGGTCCTCAATTCCCTGATGGAGCGTATATTGTTCATTGGCTTCTTCCTGGAGGGTTTCTCTGACCATATTTTGAAGTGTTTCCAGAACTTCTTCGTGATGTTCTTCTTTTGCCTTAATAACGGCGGTGAGGTAGATTTTCATAATTTAAATAGAGTGTTCGATCGATTGATGTTGGGGTTTCCATTGCAGTTCCGCTCTGGCTTTGTCTGAACTGCAAAGGCTGTTGGAAGCAAAACCGAAATAGCCTCCCGCAGGGCCGAAGGTATCCACCGCTTCCTGAACAGTTACCGATCGGGCAGGCTCCAGGCTGTAACGGTCGCTTATTTTTTCTGCCAGGTTTCTTATCGTTGAAGCGCCGTTTTCTGCATAATACAGAGCTCCGGCTTTGGCTTGTTCCAGCGCGAGAACGTATAAATCGGCCAGGTCTTCAATGTGTATATTCGACCAGATATTTTCCCCTTTCCCGAAGTAAGCGCCGAATCCTTTTTTTTTCGAGAAACGGATCAGGGCCGGAAGCTGAATGCTGTCTTTTTTCAGCCCCAGGCCTTCTCCGTATACCATCGTAGGGACAATAACGATGCTTCTGATGTTCTTTTGGGCAGACCGGAGGATATGCTGGTTGATAAGAACCCGGGAAGCCATTTCCAGTCTCGGCTGCAATGGAAAATCTTCCGTAAATACAAAATCATTTCTTTCTCCATTTTCCTTTCCTCCGAAAATGGCTGAGCCGGAGGTGAAAATAAAAGTCTTTCCGGTTCCTTCCAAAGCATTGACAATACTGTCTGCCGCGTAAGCGTCATCTGCAGAATCGGCATTATGGATAACAGCATTCACCCCGGAAATTGCTTTTTGCAAAACCGATTCATCATGAATGCTTCCTGTAATGGTTTCAATTCCGGCTGCATTCAGTTCCTTAGTATGGATCTCATTACGCACCAGACCGATTACCGTGTATTTTTTATCCAGTAGCTTTTGGGCTATGGTTCCGCCGATATATCCGGTGATTCCCGTAATTAATATCTTTTTCATCCCGTTAGGCAAAATGAGGTTTCAGTTCTTTTCCAAATACCGCGGTAAGATGGTCCCGGTACCGTTTCATGTCACGCTCTACATCCGCATTTTTTTCCACATCATGAAAATGGAAGCTGTCCAGCTTTTCCAGGGATACGAACGCATTCATCCTGTGGAACCCGAATAGCGGCCCTTCGTCTACACTTGTTTGATTGAAAAACTCTCCGGGAAGGGTAAAGGCCGTTTCAGGAGCATTCCAGCTGGTGGTCACCATGTATTTTCTTCCGCCGAGCATCCCGCCGGTTCCGTAATTGATTTCAGGATTTTCGGAAGTCCTGCCGTCGCTCATATAAATTCCCTTAGCGTGGCCTGCCGTGAAAACTTCGTCGATGTATTTCTTCAATCCGTTAGGCAGCTGGAACCACCAGATCGGGGTATGGTAAATGATATAGTCTGCCCACACGAACTTGTTTACTTCTTCGTCTTTGTCATAGCCCTGATCGACATAAGTAATCCGTATTTCTACATTTCCGAAATTTTTTAATATTTCCAGGGTATTCTCCGTAACCGTTTCGTTGTATTTTCCTCCGGAATGCCCGAAGTTCTGTCCTCCATTGATAATCAATACTTTTTTCATTGTTCTATGATGGTTTAAATTTTACCGGACAAAGGTATCTGCTAAATTGATATCAGAAAAATAATATAATTTATAGTTAAGTATTATTTAAATGATTTAATGTGTAATGATTTGATAATAAATATTTTAATCATAGTATGGGCTGCGTTTATTACTCTTATCGCTCTCAATGACATTATAATTATCTTTGTTTTATTAAATTTGCATCATAAAAATAATACCTATGGTTAATTTGGAATGGTACCGGACTTTTAAGGCGATCTACAGAACCGGGACGCTTACCGAAGCTGCCGATACCCTGTTTATTTCCCAACCGGGGGTAAGCCTACATCTGAGTTCGCTTGAAGCTTACGTCGGCTATAAATTGTTCGACCGGACGGGAAGAAAAATGATTCCTACGGAAAGGGGAAAGGTTTTATTCAATGCGATCTCGGAGCCGTTGACCAAACTGGAAGAAGTAGAAAAGAACTTTCAGAAATCTACGGAGAAACTTACGCCTACCATCAGTGTCGGGATGTGCTTTGAAACCTTCCAGACGACATTGGAGCAGTATGTTTCAAGCCTGCCGTTCAACCTGATCATCAGTTTCGGGCAATACCGGGAAATGCTCGATCAGCTGGATAAAGGAATTTTAGACTTAATTATCACTCCGAAAAAAGGCGTTTCGCCAAACATTCAGCATGAAGCATTTTCATCGGAACAGATTATTCTGGTGGGCGGCAGGGATGTTGATGTACAGGGATTTGAAAAAGCTTTATACGGTAAAGGAACCGAATATGCTGAGGAGTGGCTTAGAAATGAGAAATGGTACGGGACTGCCGGGGATATGGAGCATCTTTTCCAGTTCTGGATCCTGAATTTCGGTCACAAGCCGGATTTCCGACCCAATTATATCGTTCCCAACCTTAATTCCATTGTACGTTGCCTGAAAGGAGGCTCT
Organism: Chryseobacterium sp. SN22; assembly: GCF_008329705.1. GTDB lineage: Bacteria > Bacteroidota > Bacteroidia > Flavobacteriales > Weeksellaceae > Chryseobacterium. Next base: position 167,092 of record NZ_VTSX01000008.1, read on the forward strand.
GGTGTAGCGGTCGTCCCGGATTTCCTCTGTAAAAAAGAAATTGAAGACGGCGAGATCAAACTGATCTGGGGAGGTGAAAAGAAGCTGGAGAATACCTTGTACTTCGGTTGTCGGAAGAAGACAAATTACCAGCAGGAGATTGATCACATCAAAGGATTATTCCGGAAAGTGATGGGGAAAGAAAATATTTTGGCAGGCTAGAGCATCTTTACGATGAGGATTTACGGATTGCAGTTCTTTACAGGCTCATATGAATAATCGGATAGGGCTTTCCCGAACCATCTTTTTCGGATCTTCCTATTTTTCTGAAACCCATTTTTTCATAAAAACCGATCGCCTGTGGATTTTGCTCATTCACATCCACTTTGCTCAGTGATGTTGTTTCTTTCATAAACCGGAATAGCATTTTACCCAAGCCTTTTCCCCGTACATCCTGATGAATAAAAAGCATTTCCAGGTTTTCTTCCGCAACGGAAGCAAAACCTTTGGGTTGTTTATTTTCGATGATAAGATAGACGGTCAGATTCGGAAGGTAATCGGCTGGAATGGCTTCTTTAAAATAATTAAAATCTTCTTCAGCAAGAAAGTCATGGGTAGCTTTTACGGCAGATTCCCAGATTTCCATAATCCTTGGATAATCTTTTGAAGTGGCCGGCCTGATCTGATGTTCCATATCCTGAATTTGTACAAAGGTAAAATTTAGAAATTAAATGCTGCACCGCCACAGAAACTTAATTTCACATGAATCTGAAGAAAAACCAAATTGGTTTTTGCCGAATTAACCAGGTTTTACAGGTAATATCGGTAGAAAAGAAACAAACTAACCGTAAAACGGGTAGTAAAAAATCCCGAAATATTATCGAACTTTGTCTGTAACCTATAATAAACTACATAATATGCAACAGAAAACATATACAGGACAACCTGTAATTACCTTAAATAACGGAGTAGATATCCCGGCGCTTGGCTTCGGGGTATGGCAGATGGAAAACCTGCAGGAATGTGAAAATGCGGTTACCAAAGCCATTGAAACCGGTTACCGGATGATCGATACGGCTTCTATTTACCAGAATGAAGCAGCAGTCGGAAATGCGGTTAAAAACAGCGGAACGGATCGGGAAGAGCTGTTTATTACATCGAAGCTTTGGGTCCAGGATACATCTTATGAAAAGGCAAAAGGCGCTTTTCAGCGAACACTGGACCGGTTGCAGCTGGATTATCTTGATATGTATCTGATCCATTGGCCGTATGCCGATTTTCCCGGCGCATGGAAAGCAATGGAGGAATTGTATCAGGAAGGAAAGATCAAAGCAATCGGAGTCTGCAATTTTCCGGAGGATAAGATGGAACAACTGAAAGCTACTGCAACCGTTCTTCCGGTGATTAACCAGATCGAGCTTCACCCGATTTTCCAGCAAAAGGAACTGCAGAAGTACAATCGGGAGAATAACATCATTACGCAGCCATGGAGCCCGCTTGGAAACGGCAACGCCGGACTGCTGAAGAATACGGAATTGCAGTCCATCGGTGAAAAATATGGAAAAACCGTACCGCAGGTGATTTTAAGGTGGCACCTGCAGGAAGGATTCTGCGTCATTCCGAAATCGGTGACACCTTCAAGAATTGAGGAAAACTTTAACGTATTTGATTTTGAATTAACGGAAGATGAAATAAATATGGTCCGCTCGATGGATACCGGGAAAAGACTGTTCTTCGATCCGAAAGATCCGGAATGGGAACAGAAAATGCTGAAGGCCGTGGCGGATATTTAATATTATGTGGAAAGAATACGAAAGAGAAGTATATCAGGCTTTGAAAAAAGCTTATCCGGAATGTGAAATAGAATTTGATGATTCTATTTTAGGAATTTATAGTAAGGCTGAAAGGCAAATTGATTTTTCTATTAGAGGAACAGTTGCTGGAAAGAGAATACTAGGGATTGTAGATTGTAAATTTTATAATAAAAATATTGATGTAAAAGGAGTAGAAAGTTTTATAGGAATGAGCCAAGATGTTAATGCGAATTTTGGTTTTATAATTACAAATAATGGATATTCTCAGGCAGCAAAAAATAGGATAAAATATTCTAGTGTAAAATTAGATATTCTAGAATTTAATGAGTTTGGGAAAATTGATATTCCTGTTGATTATTTTTTTAATCAGAATATTAAAGGATTACAATTGTCCAAATATGAATTTGTAAGAAGAAATAAACAAAATACAGGTTTCTTTGACCCCGAAAAGTCAGATTATTTTAAAAGAATTATTTGTTACAAAGAGAAATATGTAGAAACTGAATATTACGCATTTAAAAAGCTATTAGAAAATTCTATAAGAACTTTGAGAGATTTTGAAAAGATAGATGAGATTAATATTTTTATTCCAGTCTGTAACGAAAATAACAAGCATTTATACAGCTGCAAAATTAGTAGAAATAC
>NZ_VTSX01000009.1 GCF_008329705.1 Chryseobacterium sp. SN22
TTTATAAGTTCAAACTGATCTAACATTATATTAATTTCTTCTGGTGAATTAAACATCATTACATCAATAATAGATAATCCGTATTCAAATCCATTTCTTCTCTGATCATATTGTACGGGAATCATTTTCTGAAATGAAATCTCAATATTGTGATCGGAATATTTCTCTATATCAAAAAAATCTTTTCCTCCGATTGGATTTATATAATGAATATCTCCAGCAATATTTCTGCATATATTTAAGGCCCATTCATCTGGTGCCTTTGGTAAATCAATAATCATATCCATTTCTGAAAATATAGGAAATGATTTTTGAAACCCAAGATAGAGACAAATCTTTTCAAGTGCATATTGATTTAACGCCGTAATAGTATCAAAATCCTTTGCGAAAATTTCCTCAATCAAATTTTGTACTTTATAATAATAGGGAGCCTGTTTTTTATAAATCTGAAGTTGAGAAAGAATTTTATTTTTCCAGTCCTTCGAATGGTCGATATAACAATCTTTGATTAGTACATCTCTACTGCTTTTGAGTAATGGCACCTGAATGTAAAGCCATCCGCCATTCTGCTTGAGGATACGATTTCTTTCGATCCACCCATGTCTGATAAACTGAACAGGATCAAAAAGTATAAATAAATCAGAATGTTTGATTAAACTTATATACCCGATATACGGCATAAAATAAGGCTGCATTATAGCGACTTTCATACTAATTATTTTGAATTCTTAACATGATACGTGCAATTAATTCTATTTCCTCAAAAGTTAAATCATAATATAATGGAAGGCATAAAACTTTTTGCGAAATATCTTCTGTTATAGGTAATTCTAGTTTTGGTAAATATGGCAGAGCCGAAGCCAAGCTTGGATAAAAATATCTTCTTGTAAAGATCTCATATTTATCCATTTCTGTTTTTAATTGCAGGAGAAGTTCTTCACTTTCCAACACAATAGCATAGTATGCATAATTTTCTTTTGAATTATGATGCCAAACGGGTTTCACAGCTTTCAGATTTTTTAACTTTTCATCGTAAAGTTGAGTAAGCGCTTTCCTTTTCTCATGAATTTGAGATATATATTTCAAGTTAGCCAAACCCATGGCAGCATGGAATTCAGAATTTTTTCCGTTAAGTCCTAATTCTGAAAAAGAATCAAATCCAGATATTCCGAAGTTTCTGATATGAGCTAGCTTTTTTAAAAGGCAAGCATCTTTTGTGATAATTAAACCTCCTTCTATCGAATGATACAGTTTGGTGGCGTGTAGGGAACAGGTTGAAATATCACCATATTCAAATATGGATTTTCCGTTTATTTCTACTCCGAAAGCATGGGCTGCATCGTAAATTACCTTAAGATTATATTTTTTTGCAATACGGTCGATAGCTTCAACATCACAAGGATTTCCATAGACATGAGTAGCAAGAATTGCTGTTGTATTTTCAGTAATAGCCTCTTCAATTTTTTTGGCATCAATACATAGGCTGCTCTGATCTATATCTACGAAGACAGGTGTACATCCTTCCCAGACAATTGAGCTAGTTGTGGCTATAAATGAAAAAGGTGTAGTGATCACTTCACCTTTTATGCCGAGGGCTTTTATCGCCATCTGTATGGCAACTGTTCCGTTGGTAACAAAAAGCAGATGATTAACCTTTAAATGGTCTTTCAATTCCATTTCAAGCTGGCTGGCTAAAGGTCCCATATTGGTAAGCCAGTTTCTTTTCCAGATGCCTTCCAGATATTTTTGATATTCTTCCTTTGTTGGGAGAAAAGGTTGAGTTACGGGTATCATAGTGTCTCTAATTTAAGGTTATTACATTTTCCGATTCAAGCTCAAAAGGTATCCACAACTCTTCTTTTCCGCTGACAATAAATTCAAATATATTATTAATTCTTAATAGAGTAGCCGTTGTACTCAGATCGTAAAAACTTATATCAATATTGTATTTTCCTAATGTAAATAAAGGATTTTTGATCTTTACCTTATAGGTAATAATATCTTTTTCAGATGTACAATCAATAATATCTTTTATATAGTTACCTGCAATTGGTTTCTGTTCTTTATCTTTAAATTCAAGATACAATGCAGGGGTCTTAAGAATATTTTTTTTAATCCTAACTTTAAATGTTAATATAAAATCTTCATTACGGTGAATGGTATTACTTATCAGGTTAGTATCCTTTGCAACAAGCTCCAAAGTTCCATTATCGAAAACTATATTCTCATCATTATTAGCAAATTTACTGTAGTATAATTGTACACCTTTTCCAATATCATTTCCATAATATTCAACCTTACCATGATCCATCAGGATAATTTCATTACAAATTCTGGAAACCATCGGCATGCTGTGTGAAACAAAAATTAAAGCGGTGTTAGGAAGCAATTCATCAATTTTTTTAAAACATTTTAAAACAAATCCCAAATCACCAACTGCCAGAACCTCATCAATAATTAAAATGTCGGGCTCAAGGTGTGCGGCGATGGCAAAGCCCAGCCTCACTTTCATTCCCGAAGAATAATTCTGCACCGGCATGTCGATGAATTGTTCGATTTCGGAAAATTTGATGATGGAATCCATTTTCTCCTCAACTTCTTTCTTGGTAAATCCTAAAATTGAAGCATTGTTATAAATATTTTCCCTGCCGGTAAGAATCGGGTTAAATCCTGCTCCCAATTCAATCAGGGCTCCGATCTTGCCTTTCATGACGATCTGCCCCTTATCTGGGGCATATAGGCCGTTCAGGACTTTTAAAAGAGTACTCTTTCCTGCCCCGTTGTGTCCGATCAGTCCAATACATTCTCCCCTTCTCAGCTCAAAGCTGATGTCTTTCACCGCCCAGAATTCTTTAGGACGAAGATCTTTCTTAATCTTTATTCCCAGAGTACTTTTTATAATATCGAGCGCACCGTATTTTAAAGAAGATCTCATGTCCATCGAAAACTTTTTGGAGACATTCTGTACCGATACCAGTATTTCTTTTTCCTGATTCTTCATCCTACATTCCTATTTTTTCTATGATTATCGGCATGGATTTCCTGAAAATGACCAGGCCTATCAGCATCACCAAAAAACTGACGGCTGCTGAAATAATGATAAAAGAAGTGTTTTCCAATGGTAGATTGATAAGGCTGCTCCTTGCATCATTAAACATATAGGTTAATGGATTGAGCTCAAAAAGCTTCTTAAAAAGCCCCTGTTTAGGAACAGCATATACTACAGGGGTAATATACATAATGAAAGCTACAGCTGTGGTTAGCATTTTACCTATATCCGTATAGATCAGGCCGATTGGAGTCAAAAGAAGTCCCAGACTAAAAGAAGAAATTGTAATTACCAGCAGTATAAAAGGAAAAGCGATAAGGCTGCTTCCCGGTTTTATTCCGTAAATCAACAAGATGGCAGCAATAAGAAGCAGTTTGAGCACAAGATTAAAAACCATCTTGTATAATCCGGATATTAAAAGGGCTTCTTTAGGAAAATTAATTTTTGAAAGAATTGATTTTGCCGCATTTACGGAAGTAAGCGGAATAAGAAGACTTTCGGTAAATATGCTCCAGAGTGTTGTACCGATAATCACAAATACAACATAAGGAACGCTGCTTTCTGCATTTACATTTACTGTACCGGAACTGTTCAAAAACAGCCATACTACAGAATTGGTAATAATAGGGACAAATGCCCAGAAAAAGCCTAATAGAGATTGTCGGTATTGTGACTGCAGATCCCGCTTTGCCATCTGGTACGCCAGAAAGTTGGAAGATCGTGTATCTCTGTATATAGCTTTAAGTTCCTGAAAAAAATGGGTTTTTTTATCAGAAGTGTAGACCGTGGTTCTCAAAATAAATTTTTTAGCAGGGTTCAAATAAATTTTTTTCAGCAGAACAGAGCCTTGTTTATAAATAAAACAACAGTTCTGCCGGCCATTCAAGGTTATCAATTATACTTTCACCAGCTGCTTCAGGTATTCACCATAGCCGCTTTTTCCGTATTTTGCAGCTGTTTCCAGTAATTTTTCTTCATTGATGAATTTATTCCTGAAAGCAATCTCCTCAATACATCCGATTTTGAATCCCTGTCTCTTTTCAATAACCCGGACAAACTCAGAGGCGTCGTTTAGAGAATCGAAAGTCCCGGTATCAAGCCATGCCGTTCCTCTGTCGAGTACGCCGACTTCAAGTTTGCCATTTTGCAGGTACACATTGTTCACGTCGGTAATCTCAAGCTCGCCTCGTGGAGAAGGTTTGATGTTTTTGGCGATTTCCACCACATCATTATCGTAAAAATATAATCCCGGAACTGCGTAATTGGATTTAGGTTGTAGAGGTTTTTCTTCAATGGAAACGGCTTTGAAATCGTTATCAAACTCTACCACTCCGTAACGCTCAGGGTCTGAAACGTGGTAAGCGAAAACAACGCCTCCTTCCGGATTTGTTTTATTTTTAAGCAATGTTCCCATTTCGGAACCGTAGAAAATATTATCACCCAGAACCAAAGCTACTGCATCATCTCCTATGAACTGATCTCCTAAAATGAATGCCTGCGCTAATCCATCAGGGCTTGGCTGTACTATATATTCGATATTGCAGCCGATCTGTGAGCCGTCACCCAGCAGTTTAATGAAACCCGGCTGGTCGTGCGGCGTTGTGATAATTAAAATATCTTTAATCCCCGCCAGTAATAAAGTAGACAGCGGATAGTAAATCATCGGCTTGTCGTAAACGGGCATCAGCTGCTTGCTGACCGCAATAGTAAGAGGGTAAAGTCTTGTTCCGGAACCTCCGGCTAAAATTATGCCTTTCATCTATATTTTGTGTTGTATTAATTATATTGTTTTTCGTAGTACTTCTGGTAATCCCCGCTTGTTACATGTTCCAGCCATTCTTTATTCTCAAGGTACCAGTCGATGGTTTTTCCCAGTCCTTCTTCAAACGTTACCGACGGTTTCCATCCCAGATCTTTATTAAGTTTCGTGGCATCAATAGCATAACGTTTATCGTGGCCCGGCCTGTCTTTTACAAAAGTAATCAGTTTTTCAGAATAACCTTCCGGTCTTCCCAGCTTGGCATCCATCTGTTTGGTCAGCTCTTTTACCAGATCGATATTCTGCCATTCGTTGAATCCGCCGATGTTATAGGTTTCACCTGTTTTGGCTTCATTGAAAATCCGGTGGATCCCTTTGGCATGATCGATGACAAACAACCAGTCTCTTGTATATTTTCCATCACCGTAAATTGGTAAAGGTCTCTCATTGATAATGTTAGAAATACAAAGAGGAATCAGTTTTTCAGGAAAATGGTTCGGCCCATAATTATTAGAGCAATTGGAGATAATAAACGGCATGCCATAGGTATTCCCATAAGCTCTTACCAGATGATCGGAAGCTGCTTTGGACGCTGAGTACGGAGATTGCGGATCGTAAGCCGTTGTTTCCAGGAAAAATCCGGTTTCTCCCAGACTTCCATAGACTTCATCCGTAGAAACGTGATAAAAAAGGGTTGTTCTTTTTTCATCAGGGAATCTTCCGTGGGTATGATCAGGATTCAGGGTCCAGAATTCTTTACACAGATTCAGAAGATTGGCAGTTCCGTTGACGTTGGTATTAATGAATGCCATCGGATCGGTAATGCTGCGGTCTACGTGGCTTTCTGCAGCAAGGTGTATTACCGCATCCGGATTATATTTTTCGAATATTTTTCTTAATTCTTCAGGCTTGGTAATGTCTGCTTTTTCGAAAACATAGTTCGGCTCGTTTTCAATGTCCTTTAAATTTTCGAGATTTCCGGCATAGGTAAGCGCGTCAAGGTTAATGATCGTTGTGTCAGGGTTGTTCTTTACAAACTCTCTTACAACATGGGAGCCAATAAATCCGGCTCCTCCGGTGATGATTATATTTTTCATTTTATTGTTTTAAAAAACGAAGTTAATGTCAAAGATATTAAAAGTATAATTAATAGAAGAAACGGACAGTACCAGATAAAGAAATCAATGTGTTTGTGGATATGTGCGTGTTCTTCAAATAAAATAAGCCAACTGAGCGGGGCAATGGCGGAAAACCATGTTGCTCCTATAAGTCTTCTTTCCGTCTTCTTTCTATACAACAGTACGGAACAGATGATTCCGGCAACAAAGAGAACTGCGAAAGGAGCTTTTATCTGCGTCAGGTCTTCATTGATAAAGGAGTTTCCCATATATCGTATGATGATGTCAAGATGATATGTTTTTAAGGTATTCAGATAGGCAAATTCTTTTTCATAAGAGTAATCTCCGCTGGATCTTCTCAGGTAAGCTGAGGTTAAATGGTTGAGCCCGTCTTTGAAATTCCCGGTTAAAAGCTTAAACTGGAACAGTTGGAAAGCAATGGATAGGAGCAGGGGTATTGCCGTAATGATCAAGTGCCTCCTGATAAACTGGACGTAAAAAGAAACTTTATTTTCAAAAGTATAATATAGATAAGGCAACGCCGAGCAGATCAGGAATACGGTAATAAACTCGAACCCCGTAAACCAGAATTTAACAAAAAATAGAAATGAAAATCGGATGATGTAGTTTCTGTATTCTGTCGAACGGTACTTTTCGAAGAAAAACAAGCCGTATACAAAAGGTGAAAAATATACCCAGCTGCACCACCAGGTGCTCTTACCATAAAGGAATATCCAGTAATTCAGGAGAATCAGGACAAACGAAAGTGCAGCAGCAGCCATACCGAATTTTCTCTTAGCCCAGATTAAAAAAAATGCAAGAAGAATGCTTAAAGCTAAAGAATTAAACATCCGGAAAATAAAGAGGTTTACTTTATTGTCCAGTCTGAAAATTTTATCAAAGATACTGTATAAAATAGCCTGTCCACCGATTTGCGATTTGTAAGGCTCGTAATAAAATTTTGGTGAAACAACATGATTGAGGTAATTATCATAAGCTTTTTTGCCACCGGTACTTCTTCCTGAAATTTTATCATAATAAAACGTCCCCGTAAATCCTCCGTCATCGAATACGGATCCATGTTGTGAATCGATCAGTTTACCTATTACCAGAGTTTCCGATTCTTCGAGCCTGCTGTACTCAAATTTATCATGAGGGATCAGATAAAACAGGTTAAATTGGGTATTGAGGAAAAATACAGCGGTAAAAAGAAAAAAAATAAATTTTTCTTTCATGGATCATTTTGTGTTGTTATAGCGCACTTTAAAATTTTTTTTATCAATAATGCTGATGTTATCCAAGATCAGTCCTGTAGCAAAGGCGAGTAAGGCGACAATGGTCAGCATGATAGAGAAAATCAGTGTCGGAACCTTGTATACATATTTATATTCAAAATATTCCCGGATGGGAACGATCATGAAGATGATGCCTGCGATAAAGAGAACAATGGAAACTGATCCGAAAAATAACAATGGTTTATAAAGCCTTACCAGGTTGAAAAAGAGTTTTATGACTTTAAAGCCGTCAGTAAACGTATTGAGTTTGGAAACGCTGCCTTCGGGCCTGTCTCTGTAGTTGATTGAGTATTCTTCAATGGCCATTCCGTAATGCAGAGAATAAACAGACAAATCCGTTTCCAGCTCAAATCCTTTAATAGAACTTGAATAGTTCTTGACGAATTTCTTGGAAAAAATCCGGTAACCCGATAAAATATCCTTCAGCTCGGAATCGAAAAATACATTAATGAGGTTTCGGACAAGGCTGTTCCCGAAATTGTGGAAAGCCCTTTTGTTTTCTTTCTTGTAGCTTTTGTTTGAAAGCCGGTCGCCGACCAGCATATCACAGTTGTTTTCAATGAACTGGTCTACCATTTCCCGGATGCATTCTACAGGATAAGTATCGTCGCCGTCAATCATGATATAGACATCGGCATCAATTTCCCTGAACATTTTAAAAATGACGTTGGCTTTTCCCTGTCGTTTTTCCTGCCGTACGATAGCACCGGCTTCCCGCGCGATGGCTATCGTGTTGTCCTTCGAATTGTTGTCGTAAACATAAATGTCTGCCTGTGGAAGAAAGCTTTTAAAATCCTTTACCACTTTTCCGATGGTTAAGGCCTCATTGTAGCAGGGGACAAGCACTGCTATTTTAGGAGGCTCCATGGGCAGCAATTGTTTTACGTCCGATACTCTTATAATAAAAACCGTTCTGTTCCGGGATTTCCAGAGGATACATATTTCTGCCGTCGAAGATCGCTTTGCCGTTCATTTTCTGAGCCATCAGCTCAAAATTCGGGTTTTTAAATTCAGGCCATTCGGTGGCGATCAGCAAAGCGTCCGCATTTTCCAGGGCCTCATACATGCTTTTGGCGTATTGGATCTTATCTCCCAACAGCTTTTTAACGTTGCTTTCTGCAATCGTATCGTAGGCCACAATATTAGCGCCTTTTTCGAGCAACAGCGCAATGTTGTCCAGTGAAGAAGCTTCGCGGATATCGTCTGTATTGGCTTTAAAAGCCAGTCCCCATACGGCAATGTTTTTTCCTGTGATATTTCCACCGAAATACTTTTCAATTTCCGAAACAAGGATTACTTTTTGGGCAAGGTTTACATTTTCTGTCGCTTCAAGGATCTGGAAGTTGAAATCTTCCTGTTTCCCGGATTTTATCAATGCTTTCACATCTTTAGGAAAACAGCTTCCTCCGTATCCTATTCCGGGAAATAAAAACCGCTGGCCGATCCTGTCGTCACTTCCCATTCCCAGCCTTACTTTATCAACATCAGCTCCCACTTTTTCGCAGTAGTTGGCAATTTCGTTCATAAAAGTGATTTTTACGGCTAAAAATGAATTAGCCGCATATTTTGTAAGCTCAGAGGATTTCTCATCCATGAAAATAATAGGGATTCCGGTATTGGTAAACGGCTGGTAAATTTTAGCCATGATGTCCCGTGCTTTATCGGAACTCGAACCTACAACTACTCTGGCAGGATTCATAGAATCTTCCACGGCAAAACCTTCTCTTAAAAATTCAGGGTTGGAAACTACATCAAAAGGAATCCGGGTTTTGGAAACGATAACTTTCCGTACTTTGTCTGCCGTACCTACAGGAACTGTACTTTTGTTAACGATCACCTTATATTCAGTCATCATTTCCCCAATATCATTGGCTACTTTCAGGACATAGGAAAGGTCAGCAGATCCGTCTCCCCCCGGGGGAGTAGGCAACGCCAGGTAAATCACTTCGCTTTTATCTAATGCTTCTTTTAAATTGGTGGTGAAAAACAATCTCTCTGCCTGAATATTTCTCAGGAACATTTCTTCAAGATTCGGCTCATAAATGGGAACGATGCCGTTTTTCATACCTTCTACTTTTTTTTCATCAATATCCACACAGTATACTGAATTGCCAAGTTCTGCCAGTGTGGTTCCTGTAACCAAACCTACATAGCCTGTTCCTACAATAGTAATGTTCAAAATGTATGTTTTTAAAATTAAGACACAAAAGTAGTAAAAATACCATCATCCGGATCTTTAAATTAATGCAAATGCAAATTAACTTATCCTGTTGATAATAAGATATTTTGCATTTTTAATAAAAAGTTGTATATTTGCAATGGATTTACGGAAAAACATGGGAAGGCCTTCGGAAGAAAGCCTTTTTTCGTACAGGTAAATCAAGATTTTATAACATATATGGAGTTTAGAAAAAGAATTGAAGAATTATTACATGAGTTCCTTGACACCAGAACAGATTTATTTCTTATTGATCTGAAATTTTCTGCAGGGGACGACATTACGGTGATTTTAGATGGTGACAACGGGGTTTCTTTACAGGACTGCCTTGATGCAAGCCGGGCCATAGAATTCAATATGGATCGCGAAGAACATGATTTCAGCCTGCAGGTAATGTCGGCCGGATTAAGCGAACCTCTGGCAACTCCGAGACAGTTTGCTAAAAATCTCGGCCGCGAAATTGAGGTTTTGCTGAATGACGATACAAAAATTGAAGGCGAACTGGCGAAGACAGATGAAGAAAAAATCACACTGATCCTGCGGTACCGAAAGCCAAAAGACATCGGCAAAGGAAAAGTGGATGTGGAGGAGGAAAAAGAAATTCCGTACTCTGAGATTAAGAAAGCATTAGTAACAATTAAATTTTAAAAGAAAAAAAGTAAATGGACAATATAGCGTTGATTGAATCCTTCGGTGATTTTAAAGACGAAAAAGGGATCAGTAAGATTGATCTTATGGCAATTATTGAAGATTCTCTGAAGACCCTTCTGAGAAAACGATATGATTCGGATGATCATTTTGATGTGATTGTAAACCCTGACAAAGGGGATTTTCAGATCTTTTTAAATAAAACCATTGTGGAAGACGAAATGTCTGAAGACGATGACCTGGAAATCGAAATTTCCGAAGCCAAAAAAATCGATCCGACTTTCGAGGTAGGTGAAGATTTTACCATGGAAATTCCTGTTGCTCAGTTGGGAAGACGAAATATTCTTACCCTGAAGCAGATCTTGGCTACAAAATTGCAGGAGCACAATAATGCCATGTTGTACGAGCAGTTTAAAGACCGGATCGGGGAGATTGTGGTTGGGGAAATCCATCATATCCGTCATAAGCATGTAATTTTGCTGGATGATGAAGATAACGAATTCATTTTGCCGAAAGAAAACCAGATTCCATCCGACTTCTTTAAAAAAGGTGAAAACATCAGAGCTATTGTTGAAACAGTAGATTTCAAAGGTTCAAAGCCACAGATTATTATTTCCAGAACTGCCCCAAAATTCCTTGAGAAACTATTGGAGCTGGAAATTCCTGAAATCCAGGATGGCACGATTATGCTTAAAAAAGCAGTAAGAATTCCTGGAGAAAAAGCGAAGATTGCAGTGGATGCTTACGACGACAGAATAGATCCGGTAGGAGCCTGTGTAGGGGTGAAAGGATCAAGAATTCATGGCGTGGTAAGAGAGTTGAGAAACGAAAACATCGATGTTATTCAGTGGTCTAAAAACCCTGAAATCCTGGTGAAAAGAGCTTTAGGAAATGTAACCATTAATAAAATCGACATCAATGAGGAGCAGCAATATGCCTTGGTATATACTCCGGTTGAAGAAATTTCCAAAGTCATCGGAAAACAGGGGCAGAATATCAGGCTTGCTTCCTGGTTGACAGGTTATGAGATTGATGTGCACAGGGAGGCCAGTGAAGACGATGATGTTGAATTAAGAGAATTTAATGATGATATCGATCAGTGGATTCTGGATGAATTTAGGAAAGTAGGTCTTACTACTGCAAAATCAGTTTTGGATAAGGAAACAGAAAGTTTACTCAACATGGTAGACTTGGAAGAAGAAACGATTGAAGAAGTGAAACGTATTCTGAGAGAAGAATTCGAAGATTAAGATTTTTAAGTAAATTTTAATAAACGGGTAAAAAAGAAATACTTTAATTTTAAGAATTAAAAAATAGTAAATAATATAGATGCCAAAAATTAGATTAAATAAAGCGGTTAAGGAATTCAATATTTCGATGTCCAGGTTAGTAGAATTTTTACAGGCTAAGGGTATCGAGGTTGAAAGCAATCCTAACGCTCAATTAGAAGAAGCGGCATATTCTGCATTGGAGGCTGAGTTTGCCAAGGACGGCGAACAGCGTAAAGCTTCCCATGAGGTGGTGATTACCAAAGTTCCGGAAGAAAAGCTGGAAATCGAGGAAAAGAAAACCCCTGAAGTAATAAGAGCTAAAGCTAACAAACCGGAAACTAAAATTTTAGGTAAAATAGACTTGGAGCCTAAAAAACCTGAAGTTGAAGAAGTTCCGGCTCCGAAACCGCAGCCTGTGGTGGAAGAGAAAAAAGAAGAAGTTGCCCCTGCTCCCGAAGTAAAGGCAACTCCTGAAAAACAGGAATTCAAAGTCCTGGATAAAATAGATTTGTCACAGATCGAGTCCAGAAACAGACCCGTGAAAAAAGACAAGCCAAAGGTGGAGGATAAAAAAGAAGAGGAAAAACAACCTGTAGAAAAACCGGCAGCTCCTGTACAGGAAGCACCGAAACCTGCAGCAGAAAAATCTGTTGAAAAGCCAGCAGAAGAAAAGCCGGCTGAACCTGCAAAAGCAAGCGAAGAATCTCAGGAACCACAAAAAATTGAAACGGTTTATCAGAAACTTGACGGACCTAAAATTGTCGGTGAAAAAATCGACTTAACTCAGTTTGCCCCTAAACAGGGAGCCGGAGCTAAGAAGAAAAGAAAAAGAATCGAGAAGCCAGGCGGCGGAAACCAGCAGGGAGGTAACAACAACCAGCAGGGAGGCAATAATAACCAGGGGCAGGGCAACCGGCCTCAGGGTCAGGGTGGCCAGGGACAAGGTGGAAACCGTAACCAGGGACAAGGTGCACAAGGCGGCAACCGTTTTGGCAACAACAACCAGGGCGGCGGACAAGGCAACCGGCCTCAGGGTCAGGGCGGACAAGGCCAAGGCGGTGGAAACCGTTTCGGAAACAATCAGGGCAACCGTCCACCGGGACAGGGCAATCGCCCGCCGGGACAAGGGGGCCAGGGTGGAAACCGTTTCGGAAACAACAGACCGGGACAAAGAACCATGCCTGTTGAGCTTACTGACGAACAGGTTAAAAACCAGATCAAGGAAACCCTTGAGAAGTTAACCAATAAAGGAGGTAAATCCAAATCTGCAAAACACAGAAAAGACAAAAGAAATTTCCGTAGGGAACAGGATGAGCGTCAGCAGGAGATTGATGCAGCAGACAGAACATTGAAAGTAACCGAATTCATCACGGTAGGTGAATTGGCAAGTTTGATGAACGTGTCTCCGACGGAAGTAATTTCTGCATGTTTCTCCCTGGGAGTAATGGTGACGATGAACCAGAGGCTTGAAGCCGATACCTTACTATTGGTAGCGGATGAATTCGGATATAAAATTGAATTCTCCGATGCTGATCTTGAAGAGGCGGAAGCAGATGAGGAAATCGACAATGAAGAGAATTTAGTATCGAGAGCACCGGTAGTTACTGTAATGGGACACGTTGACCACGGTAAAACTTCATTGCTGGATTATATCAGAAAAACAAATGTTATTGCAGGGGAATCCGGAGGGATTACCCAGCATATCGGAGCTTATAACGTAAAGCTGGAAAACGGACAGAGAATTACATTCCTGGATACTCCGGGTCACGAAGCCTTTACGGCGATGAGGGCGAGGGGAGCGCAGATTACGGATATTGCGATTATTGTAATCGCTGCCGATGATGATGTAATGCCTCAGACCAAAGAAGCGATCTCTCACGCACAGGCTGCAGGAGTACCGATGATCATTGCCATCAACAAGGTAGATAAGCCGAATGCCAATCCGGATAACATCCGTCAGCAGCTTTCGGGCCTTAATCCTCCGGTTCTTGTAGAAGAGTGGGGTGGAAACGTTCAGGCTCAGGAAATCTCTGCAAAAATGGGTAATAATATGGATCTTTTATTGGAGAAAGTATTGTTACAGGCAGAATTACTGGAATTAAAAGCCAATCCGGATCGTTCAGCGAACGGAGTGGTCATTGAAGCATCATTGGACAAAGGAAGAGGATATGTGGCCACAATGCTGGTACAGTCCGGAACTTTGAAAGTCGGAGATTATGTAGTAGCAGGTAAAAACCACGGTAAAGTAAAAGCTTTGCTTGATGAAAGAGGGAAAAACCTTGCAGAAGCAGGTCCTTCGATTCCTGCTACCATCTTAGGTCTTGACGGAGCACCTACTGCGGGAGATAAATTCCGGGTATACGCTGACGAAAGTGAAGGTAAAGCCATTGCGAATAAGAGAGAGCAGCTTCAGAGAGAATTATCGATCAGAACTAAGAAACATACGACGCTTGAAGAGCTGGGCCGACGTATTGCTTTAGGTGAGTTCAAAGAATTGAACATTATCCTTAAAGGTGATGTGGACGGTTCGGTAGAAGCGCTTTCGGATCAGTTGCAGAGATTGTCAACGGAAGAAATCAGCGTAAAAATCCTTCACTCCGGTGTAGGACAGATTACAGAGTCCGATATCAACCTTGCCGCTGCATCTGACGCCATTATCATCGGATTCAACGTAAGAGCTGGTGCTAATGCAAAAGAGCTTGCCGACCGTGAGGAAATCGAGATCAGAACGTATTCTATCATCTATAAAGCCATCGATGAAGTAAAAGAAGCGATGGAAGGAATGCTTTCTCCGGAGATTCAGGAGCAGGTAATCGGTAACGTAGAAATCCGTGAAGTATTCAAGATTTCCAAAGTAGGTACCATTGCAGGTTGTATGGTTCTTACCGGAAAAGTGACTCGTCAATCGAAAATACGTTTGCTACGAGACGGTATCGTAAAATTCGAAGGGGAACTGGAAAGCTTGAAACGTTTCAAAGACGACGTAAGAGAAGTGACGAAGGGCTACGAATGCGGATTGAACCTGAAAGGCTATAACGACATTGAACAAGGCGACATTCTTGAGGTTTATGAAGAGGTTGCTGTGAAGAAGAAATTGAAGTAATTTAATTTTATATATTTTTAAGCTCCGCCCGCATCTTCGATGCGGGCGGAGCTTGTTTTACCGGGTCTCGAAGTAGTTTCTATATCAGTTATTATGTTTTTAATTATTACAGCTATTCGAAGCAATAAGTAACTGTAATTCAATTTTATTCATAAACCGAGGACGGCTGCATCAAACGTTTTTGCAATGTGTTCTTGTTTACTCCACTTTTTCATTTTCTAATGAATATCATAGTGGACTGTTTTTTTTAAGTACATAAAAATTTCTTTTAATAACATAATACGGAAACCAGTAGTTTTCTCCCGTTTGTTTTTAGAATATTTGTCACCTGTTTGTAGAGTAATTAAAATTTTATATTTTTAACCTTTAATTTAAAAAAAAACAATGATAGAAAAAAAACTATTTTTCAGGCTCTGCCTGATTCTTCTGGTCACCCTTTCTGCGTACTCCTGCAGGACCGACCAGTTTAATGAAAACGACCACTACCGCGACAGCTCAAAATCCCAGCTTATCTCAAAGCGAATTTCCCTGGACGAAGCCAGGCACAAAGCAAAGCTTCTTCCCGAGCTGGAAAAGGCGGAGGCGAAGTTTAAGGAAAAAAGCTTTGCACAGGGTAAAACCGTAAATTACGGAAACGGTATCTCCATCGACACCGATGATGTAACGTATATTGAAAACGGACCCAATTACCATACCTACACCTTCAACATCAAGCGGGAAAATGCTCCGGCAGATGCTCCTGTAGAAAATCTCGTCTTGAGCCCTCTTACCGACGGCACTTACAGAGAGCTTCTGTTTTCTTACAGTCTTAGTCCGCAGGAAAAGCAGATCCTGATGGATAGAGGCTTTGTAGATACCAAAAATAAAGTCACCGTTACCGATCTGCAAAAAGATACTTTCAACACTGGCGGCCAGCTTGCTAAAAGCACGGTATGCACCTGGACCATAGACACCCATTATACGACCTGCAGCGAAGGGCTGCACTCCCATGGTGAGACTGCGGGAAGTGGAGAGCCCGGCAGCGGCACCTGTAATGCGGAAACATTGTCTCAATTGGTTGTACTGGTGGTCGGCGCCTGTAAATCGATAGGCGACGACGGTGTTCCCGGAGGATCTACCGGTCCGGGAACAACCGGCCCCGGAACCTCACCGGGAGGATTGGGCAGCGGTGAAAATGACGGCAGCGGAAACACCGGCTCCCCATCCAACGGACCCGGAGACTGCAACGGTGGCCTTACGGCTCCCCAAACGCCTAATTACGATATAAGTGACGGAGGGTGCGGCGGCGGAATACCTACACAGCCCACTTTGCCTGTTAAAAATATAACACCCTGTACGATGCTCAAAAGGAACTCTAATGATACGGTGTTTCGGGATAAGCTTGACGATTTAAAAACACGGGTGATTCCATCAACAAACGGGTATGACGAGCATGAAACGGCTGTTGTGGTAACCAATGATCACGGGCAGCTGGTTTATAACACCTATATTATGCCAAAAGAAATAGGCCCCAATGTACAAGCTGTAAAAATAGAAGTTACCGATTCTGATATTGCGGTAATGCATAACCATACGGTGAAATCTGCCTTTCTGGCCCCTTCGTATCTTGATCTGGTAGACTTCTATGATCATTACAAATTTTTGAATGCTGCGGTAAAACCCTATTATATTTATTACCTTGCATGCTACAATGGAGAAGTCTATGCCCTGAAGGCAGATGATATGGCTGCTTTAGATGCTTTCTTTGCAGATTTTACCACCATTGGAAGCGGAAATTTTTCTAAAGATGAACAAACAAAGGCTTATAGCAAAATGAGAGGGTTTTATATTGATAATGGAATGAACGGAGATAATCCTCACGATAAAGACAAGTCTGAAAAAATATTTTTGAATATTGTCCAGAGTTTCGGTAACGGAATCAGCTTATACCGCATAGATGATTCAAGATGGGGAAAGCTGAGATTAGATCCTGACGG
Organism: Chryseobacterium sp. SN22; assembly: GCF_008329705.1. Classification (GTDB taxonomy): domain Bacteria; phylum Bacteroidota; class Bacteroidia; order Flavobacteriales; family Weeksellaceae; genus Chryseobacterium. Next base: position 16,438 of record NZ_VTSX01000009.1, read on the forward strand.
AACGGTAAAGAAAGATGATTGTCCTTTATAATTTTAAAAAAAAACAAAAAATGAACAAAATAGCTTTAATATTTATTTTAATATTTTCAATCAGCTGTAAAAGCCAAACAAATATTATTGACTTAAAGGATAGGTGCAATTATAATCCAATGAATAGAACGAATGGTTCATTGTATAAAAAAGATATAAGTAATGAATATGGCCCATTTATAGGAGTATGGAAATGGATGTCAGGAAACAGAGAAATGATTCTTACTTTAATTAAACAGACTAAATATCACTATATATCAGGTAATGATAATTATTATGCCGATAGATTGGTTGGTTATTATACCTATAAAGAAAACGGGTTGATAATCATAGATACTTCTGGAGATAATTTGATGGAGGATTATGGATTGAAAGTTGAATTTGATACCCAATGTGGTGGTGGGGTTTTGGGAGCATCTTTTAAAGATGTAAAAAAAGATAAAAATTTTAGTGTTAAACTAGAGAAACTCTCTCCAACCCAAATGAAATTTACAGGCAAAGTATTCGAAGGTACTTATCAGATTGGGAGAACACCTACTACGGTATATCTGGGAAGTACTTTTCCTTTGGAGATGGTTTTTACAAAGCAGTAGAATATTAATATCCAGCTAGAGGTAATTAAATAAAAAACTCCAAATTGTTTTGGAGTTTTTAGTTATGAGAGATAAGTCTTAAAGGTACAAAGACAAGTCTGAAAAAATATTTTTGAATATTACCAAGAATTTTGGTAACGGAATCAGTTTATACCGCATAGATGATTCAAGATGGGGCAAGCTGAGATTAGATCCCGATGGAACGGTAAAGAAAGATGACTGCCCTTTATAACTTTAAGAAACAAAAAAATGAGCAAAATAATTTTATTAATAATATTACTGCTAACTGTTAATTGTAAAAGTCAGACTAATATTATTGACGCTGCTGATGTTTGCAATCATAATTCTATTAACTTAAATGATGGAAGTCTGTATTTGAAAGATATAAGCGATATAATTATGCCTTATTTAGGTGTATGGAAATAGATGTCAGGAAATCGAGAAATGACTCTAACATTGATTAAGCAGACTAAATATCACTATACTTCGGGTACAGATAATTACTACGCTGACAGATTGGTTGGCTATTATACCTACAAAGAAAATGGATTCACAATTATAGATACTTCTGGAGATAATTTGATGGATGACTATGGATTGAAAGTTGAATTTGACATAGAATGTGGAGGCGGCGTTGTAGCTTCTTTTTTTAAGGATGTCAAAAAAGAGAAAAGTTTTATAGTAGTATTAAAAAAACTCTCAACCACACAAATGAAGTTTAAGGGTAAAGTAGGAGAAGGTACTTATCAGATTGGGAGAACACTAACTACGGTTTATCTGGGAAGTACATTTCCTTTGGAGATGGTTTTCAAAAAGCAGTAAGAATATGAAGATTGCTATATTTATCTTAAGCTTTATTTATTGTTTTTACATATTCACAGAAATATGAATATCGATATCAATTTTTTTTTATAGGAGAAAAAATAGAAGAAAAACAAGAATTAAAACTTAGCAATAGAATTATTATTCCCAGTTATAAATATGAGCATGATTTTTTTAAAATAGATGATGATGCTGTTCTTTTACCGTTAATGAAAAGAAATGTTCCTTTGAGAGAAAGTATTGAAAGCCAAAAAACTTACAAGGTCATAAAAGTAATAAAAGGACAGTATGCTGAAAAACTGTTAAGTTCTGTTCATACGACATATATCTCTGAGCCCCCAATCTTTGAAATTCAAGAAGCCAAAAAAAGTCAATATGTTCTTATTGGTGTTATAAGATTAGAAAATATGTGGTGTCAAAGTTTTGTAGAGAAAGTCTACCCGATTAAAAATAATAAGTGGGTTTTGCCTTATAAAAATAATTACCCTTTTATTAATTATAAAAAGGTATTTCCTCAGAAAATAAAAAATTCTGAAAGGGTAAAAATTATAATCAACGACTCGTTTTATAAAACAAAACATTACTCTATGCCTGAGTTTGTAAAACCATACTATAAAAAAAAGAAAAAATATATAGCAGTCACTCAAGGATTTGTTTTCTGAATTTTAAGAAAAAAGATATTTGTGAGAGTGATAAATTATCTTACTAAGAGAACACCAACTACAGTTTATCTGGGAAGCATTTTTCCTTTGGAAATGGTTTTTACAAAGCAGTAGAATAAAAAGAGATTGTCTCATAAGAAACAATCTCTTTCTATAATCCAGAAGGAAAATTTACCACTATAATTTCCGGATAAACTTTTTATTGATTTAGAAAACTAACCAGTTTTTTCAGATCTTCTTCTTTATCAAATCGAATTTTATTTTCCTTAAAAAAGCTGTTTAGAGCTTCTGTTTTTTCAGGAAATTGTGCAATAATTTCTTTCTTGTTATTTGGACGCTTGATAAATCCTTTTTCTGTATTAATATAATAAGTAGGTGGTAAAATATTAAAATTAGCAGGCTTATCCGTCGCGTAAGAATTTGGGGCAGGTGCAAAATCATTAAATTTAGCTTTCACCTTTTTATATAGTGCATTTTTACCACTTTCTACTTCAAAAAAATATCCTTTCAAATCCTCGTCAATATTTAATTTTACTAATGTTTGTTTCGTATCGGTGAATTCAACTCTTGTAAAAGGATTCTCAGGTAGAAGAGCCAGGACTTCATCTCCTTTTTTAAATTCTATATTATCAGAATAGGCATTGTAGCGTGCAGGTGCTGTTTCAGCATTCATCTTATCAGAAATAATAAATCTTGCCGGAGAAAATGTCTTGTCTAAATACGGTGTACCTTTGATTTTATCATATGATAACCCTCTTTTTGAACCCGGAGAATCTACCTTAAACATTGTACCTCCCGTTGATAATTGGCCACCACTATATGATAATGCGGCTAATTGTTGTGCTGATACAGTATATGATGATATTAATATGAGAATACTTATAATATTTTTTGTCATTTTTCTAAACTTTGTTGTAAAATTACAAAAATATATTATTGTAAGTAGGTTTTAATTTCTATATAAATGACTAAAAATCAAAATATCATTTTAATAGATAAATATTGAGATAGCAAATCTGTTAAAGGTTAAATTCAGCAGTAAAAAACATCTTTTCTATATAAATTCATGTAAAGATTCTTGGATATTTAGTGGATTCAATTCTTGATTTATCTTGGCATAAATAAAAGATTATACTTAATAGTATCAATTATTTGGGTCTGTAACGTCTGAAAAGTAATAATGGATTAAACAAATAAAAAAGAGCTTCCCAACAATGCAAGAAACTCTTTTATATTTTAAACAGATTGCCTTATTCTTTAATAAACTTGAAGCTTTTGATTTCTCCTTTTTTATTAATGAAATTTGCTATATAATTTCCTTTTGTTAAGTGGCTAATGTTTACTTTTTTATCAACTAGTTTTGAAGTTATTACTAACTTTCCGGAAGCATCATATATATTAATTAACAAATCACTATCTTTCTCATTAATCTGAATATAATCTTTTGCTGGATTAGGATAGAAATCCACTTTATTATCATTGGCTTTAATTACTTCATTGGTAGACAGAGTGCCCAGATTATCAGAGGTAGCAATTAAACTGAACCTTTGGCTATTTCCGAATAGATTTCCTTTATGTGTAACGGTAATTGTATACGTTCCGGAAGGATTGTTAATATCCACTCTTTCAAAATTATCAACATCATTTGTTCCTGTGTTTGTAGCAGGCATAGATGGATTAGACATGCCCTGAAGCTTCCACGGGAAGTAATTTACACCATTTTGAGTAACTTTAATATCAAGATCATTAACCAAATATTTTGTAGTTGGGTCCGTATCTCCGTTATTGCTAATGGGAGCTTGTGGATCTGTCCAGCAAATCGATATTTTTAAAGGGGTTGTTCCGCTGGCAGTTATCGTTTTAGTATATATTGCATTGTTGTTAAGAGTAAGTTCTTCGATAACACTTTTAGAATTTGTACTGGAATTTTTATCACGGATAGCAACTGCAGACTTCTGTGCATTTATCAACCCCCAGCCAAATCGATAATCCGGACCAATCGTTGTTCCTGCCTCATCCGCTGTATGGAGAATTAATCCTTTAACTGTTGCTGATCTCATAAAATTACTATAAAGTTGATTATGGTATTGCTGTAATAAAAGAACTACCCCAGTAACTCCGGGTGACGCCATTGAAGTTCCCGACATATATCCGATAGCAGTGTCAGAAGTAGACAAAGTAGATAAAACATTTACTCCTTTCATTGAAATATCTGGTTTGATTCTACCGTCGTCAGAAGGGCCATAGCTACTAAATGCAGACATTACAACGTTAGATGGGGTAACATAATTCAAAATCTGATTTACGGCCGCAACGGTGATAATGTTTTTTGCATTTCCATGACCAAAAATCATATCATAACCTTCTTTGCTATTAATTTGAATTGATCCTGGAGCTGTAGTCGAGTTACGATCATTACCAGCTGAAACAACTGGAAGATAATATGGGTTATTAAAACAGATATTATCAATTTGGCGAGCTCTGGAATCATAAGCTCCATAAAACCATAAACTACTTAATTGCCCTATTCCATATGAATGATTAGAGACTAGCAATCCTGAGGATGCCTGGTCTAACATTTCAGCTAAATCGTTTGTCCAATCGTAAGATAATAGGGAGGCGTTAAATGCAAGTCCTCTTACGTCAGCGTTTATTCCTTGGGCGCAAATCGTACCTGCAACATGCGTGGGATGGTTTTGAAAATTTGAACCATCAGATAATGTTATTTTGCTGTTTGTTCCCACCATAAACTCTTGATGTGTATTTCTTACATTACCACCATCCCAAATAGCAGCAGTCATATTTTGACCCTGAACATTTATACCTAAGCTTCCTCCGCCGTATAACTGATTTGCCCTTGCAGTAAAGGCAGCGCCCAAATTAGTAGTTCTTGCATATATTTTTTCTCCATTAGGTAATACATCTATCAATTCCTGTATTCCTATTTCTCCAAACTTTATTGTTTTTTTAATATTTGGATTTTGCTGTAAATATTGTTCTATTCTGATTCTACGATGATATTCTTCAGTATTTAGAGATTTTAATAGTAATTGATTAGCAATCTGGTCAGAATGGCTAGCAATATCTCTTTTTTCTTCCTGTGTTTGAGCTTTGGCTGTAAGGGATGCAAAAACTAGCCATCCAAAAAGAGTATATTTTTTCATTTTAACAATATTTTTGGCAAATATATGTAAAATATGCTATCATTAATCCATAAAATTATTTTATGCAAATTTTATTTAAAAAATTTGGCTGTTTTAATATTTATTAACATATTTGCACGAAATAATATTAAAATTTGTTAATATGAATGTTAAATTAAGTGTGTTAACGGCTGGTGTGCTGTTTTTCACTGGACAATTGGCTTTTGCTCAAGATTCTACCAAGACCAAGCCGGTTAAAGAGCAGAAGATCGAAGAGGTTGTTGTACTAGGTTATTCCAAAACTATTACAAAAAAGAACTCAACAGTTGCTTCCAATACAGTAGCCGATGTGTTTCTTGAAAATAGACCCGTTACCAATGTACTGACAACATTGCAGGGAGCTGCTCCAGGTGTATTAATGAATGGTGGATCAGGTAGCCCAGGATCTGCTAAATTCAGTCTACTTATTAGAGGAACAAGTTCAATTAATGGTAATACAGATGCATTGATTGTTATTGATGACGTACCTTCAAATGCTTCTGAATACAGAAACTTAAATCCAAATGATATAGAGTCGATGACTGTTCTTAAGGATGCCGCAGCGACTGCTATTTATGGTAACAGAGGTGCGAATGGCGTTGTTGTTATAAGAACGAAAAGAGGAAGATTTAATAGTGGTTTTAAGGTGTCATATACTGGTATGACAGGTATGTCTTTAAGACCATTGGATAAATATAATCTTGCTAATACCAATCAGTATTTGGATATTATGAGGGCTTATGGTTTGACGCCAAGTACAACTGCAACCCCTAACTCTTATGATATAGCATTGGCGGGACAGGCAGCTGGAATTGATACGGATTGGAAACGTGTATTTTTTAAGCCTGAATTGTATCAGTCTCATGATGTAGCTATTTCGGCAGGTGGAAGTACTGTAAATTCATATACTTCTTTTGGATATATGGAGCAAGGTGGTGCTGTTCCAACAACAGATTTCAAAAGATTTACTGTAAGATCAAATATTCAGGCTAAATCAAAAGACGAGAAGTTAACAGTAAATTCTCAGATTGGTCTTGCTTTTTCAAGAAGAAATGAATTGTTTGAAGAAACCAGTACGGCAATTAGAAACAACTCCATACAAAACCCACTTTTAGGTGTTTTACAAGGTTTGCCGTATTTAGCTCCTGGAGTTTATGCTAACGGTACAGATTTATTCAATACAATTGGTACGAATTTCAATAATGGAAACAATATATATGTACTAGAGAATTTATTAACTAAGGGCAATCTGCCTAATTTTGTTGATCAAGTCTCAATTACAGGTAACTTAGGAGCGTCTTATAACATTACTAAGAATTTTAGCTTAAATAATAAATTGGGTGTAGATTATAGACAAGGCGATAGAATTTCAGGGCGTGCGCCATGGTCTTATTTGGCTCAGGCAACCAAAGGAGCTAATACATATACAGGTAACGAAACGCAGACTACAACCAGGGATTTAAGTATCAATAACGTAGTATCTGCAGGATATAACGGCCAGTCTGGTGAACATACTGTAGATGCTACGGCCAGTTTGGAATATAACAAAGTTTATTACAGAACGACTACCAGGAATCAAAATGGTCTTGACCCAAGAACATATGTTCCTGGATCTGGTACTGGTTATGTGCCATTTGATGGTACCAATTACCTTCCTTCTGTGGGCGCATCAAGAATTACTGCTGGTACCTTAGGATATTTTCTAACAGCCAATTATGATTATGCAGGTAAATATGGTTTTAATGGAACAATTAGAAGAGACGCAAGTTATAGATTTATCGGAGATAATCAGTGGGCTACTTACTGGTCTGTGTCAGGAAGATGGAATATTGATAAAGAATCTTTCATGGAAGGGTCTACCTTTAGTAATTTGAAACTTAGAGCATCTTATGGTACAAATGGTAACCAAAATATCCTTGCTGGTAATCCAGGTGCTAATCCATTACTTACTGCAAGCACTGTTGTAAGGGATCAGTATACTACACCAACCGGGTATGGAAATGCATTAGGCTCAGGTTTCGGATATGGAAATCCTACGGTACAATGGGAAGATGTGGCACAGGCAAACATCGGATTAGATTTTACCTTACTGAATAATAAATTAGAAGGTACTATTGATGTCTACAATAAAGTAACAACAAACTTATTTAGTTCTATCCCTGTTTCAGGAGTATCAGGAGCTTATTCGGTATCTGGTAATAACGGAAAGATGACGAATAAAGGTATTGAATTGGGATTACGTTATAATGTTATTAATAAGAACGATATAAGATTTAGTATATTTGCAAATGGTTCTTACAATGATAACAAAATTAATGAGTACAGAATCAATGGAGATCCGGAACCAGGAACAACGACTACAATTGCAGGGCATCAATTGTTTGAATGGTTTGTATACAAATATGCAGGTGTTAACAAGAGCAATGGTAATCTTTTGTTTTACACAAAAGATGGCGGTGTTACAGAGAAACCAGATGTAAGTGATGCACAATATTTACAAGTTGGTACTGTTCCTAAGTATGCAGGAAGTTTTGGTTTTGAATCTTCTTACAAAGGTTTCTTCTTTGATGCTTTATTTACATTCCAGCAGGGAGTAAAGAAATTTGATAATGCATTATATTGGTTAGCAAATCCAGTGGGATTAGGGTCCAATGCAGTAGGTTCAGGTAACTTATCCACTGACTTGCTAGATGCATGGAGTCCAAGCAACCCAAATAGTGATACGCCGAGTTTAAGAGCTACCAATTGGGACTATACAGCGGATTCCGATTATTTTGTAAAAGATGCATCTTTCCTTAAAATAAGATCTGCAACAATTGGATATCAATTGAATAAAGACATGTTAAAAAATATGCCTATTTCAGGTCTTAGAATATATGTTCAGGCTGAAAACATTTTTACATGGACAAAATGGAGAGGTTTCGATCCTGAACCTTTGGTTGGATCGAGTTTAAGTATTTATCCGAATCCAAGGATGTATACATTAGGAGTTAAAGTTGATTTTTAAATTAAATTAAGAAAATGAAAAAAATATTTTATATACTATCAGTATTTTTAGTGATGACGTCTTGTAATGATGCACTAGACATCGTTCAGGATGGTGAGATAAACGATCAGACAACAGCATTTCAAACGGTCAATGATATGAAGCTGTTTTTAAATGGAACCGTATATCCTTCAGTAGATCCATTGAATGAAATATCATTCACATCAATCTTTACTGATGAGGTGGGATACGGTCCTGCAGGGGTCAGTACAACCGATATCCAGACACATAGATGGGTTTTAAATTCAACTAATGGAGATGTTGCAGGAATTTGGGTGAGTAATTATAATATTATCAACAAAGTAAATATTTTATTGAATGGTAGTAAGCTGATTAATTACAATAATCTTAGTGATAGTGACAAAGCATTATATACTGCTATATTAGTTCATGCAAGAGCAGTGAGAGCTTATGCATATATAACTTTAGAATCTTACTTTTCAACGGATATGAAAGATCCTAATGCTTTAGGGGTAATGTTAAGTACTGAGCCGGCAAATATATTGAATACAAAATTACCGAGAGTGAAAAATTCTGATGTTTTTGCTTTAATTGAATCGGATTTACAGTATGCAATTACCAATTTTTCTACTACAAGCGTTTCAGCAGGAGGATCACTTTTGTTAGCACAACATTATTTGCAGAAACCTGCGCTCTATGCTATTGCAGCACGATATTATAACTATAGAGGTGATAATACCAATGCAAAACTAAATGCAACAACAGCTATTAATACCAGCGGTTTAAATCTACAACCTGCTAGCGCAGGAACTGGATATCTTACGATGTGGCAGGACACCACAAGGGGTGAAATTTTATGGTCTCTATCCAGACCTAATAGTGCTGTAGGTTCATGGTCAAATATTGCAGCCTTATTTACAACGAATTCTACAGATATTAACGGATCTGTAAACTTTGATATGAGTAGAAAACTCTATTCTTTAATCAATAATCAACTTCCGGGAGACGATATTAGAAAGGATGCCTTTGTTGATCCATCATCTATCTTTGATAATTTTTATCCTAATGGTCCGAATCCTAGGGAAGAAGATGTAATTGTCATTAACAAGTATCCAGGAAAAACACCTGCTAACGTTGCTGCTACTACTCAATTGAGAAATGATATCAAGATGTTCAGATTGTCTGAAATGTATTTCATTTTAGCTGAAACTGCCGTTCGTGAAGGTGATCTGGCGACTGCTGCTGCAAGAATCAGAACAATTAGAGGAAATAGATCTAAAGGAGGGTTGGCTGCAACAATTACCTATACTTCTCCTCAGCAGGCTTATGCTGATATTCTTTTAGAAAGAAGAAGAGAACTTTGTTTTGAAGGGCATCGTTATTTAGATTTAAAAAGAATGGGTGTAGCTGCAGGTGCAGGAGTGGACCGAGATAAATATGATGATGATAATCAGACACTGCCGTTAACGCTGCCTGCTAGTGATTACAGATTTACTTCGCTTCCTATTCCATTGGATGAGATTAATGCTAATCCTAATGTTCAACAAAACCCTGGTTATAATTAATTTTAACAAAACTTATGAAAAAAATAGCATTTTTAATATTAGTCTCTTTTATCTTCTTGCTTAACAGTTGTAAAGATGAGGCAGAGGTATATGATGGTCAACCATTCCTGCATTTCAATAAAGGTACGAGCGGGGAGGCTGTTGTGAAACAAGGAACTGGATCTACAACGGTAAATATCGATTTTGGTACTATTCAGTCACTATCAGGCGCAGCTCAAGTGAAACTGGTGGTAGATAAAACTGTTTCTACAGCTGTAGAAGGAACAGATTTTCAGATTTTAACTCCTGAAGTTACAGTAAATGCAGGTCAGATCAGTGGTCAGTTTCAAGTTAAGCTTCTTGAAGCTACTGCAACTGTTGAGCCTAAAGTAATCGTATTTAAATTGCAGTCTGGAACGATTCCGAATGCTACTTTTGACCAGACTTATATTTTAAGATATACAAAGTCCTGTTTGTTTAGCATAACTCCTTTTTCCGGAACCTATACAGTTGTAACTGATACTTGGGCAGATTATAACCCAGGAGATACAGTTGTCCTGCAACAGGGGCCACTACCTAACCAATTTAAAATACTGGCTAGCAACAACCCATATATTTCTAACTTTAGTACGGCATACATGCTTGTAACTGTTAATACTGACGGGGAAATCACAGTAGCATCAAACGAAGCATTTAATTATGGTGGTTCAACTGGGGCTTTAGGTATAAGTGGAAGTGGAACAGTTAATTTCTGTACTGGTGCTATCAATATCGATGATCTTGATTTTTCAGGACCTGGTGGATCTTCACTTAATAATAAATTTACTTTAGTTAAAAACTAAATTTAATTCATTATAATATAATCCGTTTCACAACCATGTGAGGCGGATTTTTTATTAATATATTTGCTGATGTAAAAGAATGATTTAGTAATTGCTGAAAATGGGGATCACAATTCGTAGCAATTAACTTTACATCATGCAACAATGATTAAACTCTTAATGATTTTATCTGTAAATAATGCATTCATAAATGTTCAGAATTCAAAAAGATTTGTAAATACTAATTAACATAAGTTCGATTTCAGAAACAAAAAAGACTAAATAATAGCGAAAAGCTTTATCTCTGATCCGTTATAGTGAACAACTAGCGAAAATTTGAGTGTTTTTGCAGCGCAGTGGGTAAATGTATTAAAAACTTGAAATGCGACATTCAATTGATAGTTCAGAAGCTTCTCGATACGATTTTTCAGATTGTTAGAAGTGGCGTTGGTTAGAATATAAGAGATGTTTTCATTAATAGTAATTCTGTTTTTTAAATCCTAAGTTGTTCGAATTTGTTTTTTAGTGAAATGAAATGTGTTCAAATAATATATTGAAATCACAATAAATTAAACTAATTAATTTATTGTATCCTGTATCTAAAAGTACCGGGTTTTTATTCCCCATTATTTCTTATTTTTGCCTTACAAAATTTGCACTTGCATTTTTGTATAAAAATCAACACATGAAGTATATACTTTCAATAATACTCTTCTTCAGCTTTACAGTAAGTGCTCAGGTCAGAAACAAAACCGATTCCAACCAGCTTCCGAAAGAAGATACCCTGGTGGTGGATTCGGGAAAGAAGGACTCCCTGAAAATATTTAAACCGACAATTAACGATTATCTGTACCAGAAGCAATTTTCAGAGAAAAAGGTTTTTGATACCGTAATGACTTACGACAAAACCTATATTTTTTCCCAGTATAACAACCGCGACAACTTCGGAAGGGTACAGGTAGCCAACATCGGGGCGGGATTCAACCTGTTGACGTATGAAGTCATTCCGGAACAGAATCTGGCTGTGCTGCCAACCAACAAATCGTATTGGATTCTTGGCGCTGACGATATCAATTATTACGACGTCAAAACACCGACGGCCACCTTTATTTACCACAACGCGATGAAGAACGGAGCGGCTTTAAAGTCCATGTATACCCAGAATATCGGAAAACGGTTCAACTTTTCTTTAGAGTACAGCGGACTGCGTTCCCAGGGTATGTACAGAAACTCGCTGGCTTCTAACAACAATACCTTGTTCACAGGGCATTACGTTTCAAAGAAAGGAAATTATGAATTATTTGCGCATTACCTGCACCAGAATGTCAATAACCAGGAAAATGGAGGCATTGCTGTAGACAGCCTGTTCCAGCAGGGTGACAGCAATTCAAGGAACCGCCAGAACATGCAGGTAAACCTCGCCGCATCAAGTTCACAGTTTTCCTACAGGAGATATTATCTGACGCATCAGTTTGCACCGTTCAACTCAGAAAAAATTCCTTTTAAGATAAGACATACCATTTCTCATCAGGGAAATAAATATTACTACAGCCAGAATGCACCGGAGGCTTATTGGTACGATGTTCCACAGCAGCTGGTGCCTGATGCGCCGCTGAGCTCGAGAAAGTATTCAGATAATTTAAGCAATACCGTAAGCCTGGTTTGGGATAATGAGAAACTTAAGCTTGACGCAGGGATCCGGTATCAGATGCTGAAATTCGGAGCCACGGCAATCAATTTACCGGTATTGCAGATTCCGACTGAGATCAAGGAAAGCCGGCTCGGAGCAGTAGGAAATTTACAGGTTAAGCTTTTCAATAAAATCCAGCTGAATTCATTCCTGGAATTTTCAAACGGAAGTCAGTTCGGCACTTATCTGAAAACTACCAACAACTTAAAGTTTGAACCGGTAAAAGATTACTTTGTCAATGCCAAGGTGAATTTCCAGAGTGCATATCCGTCATTCAACTACATCCTGAATACTTCCATTTACAACAATTACAATTATTACCTTCAGAATGCCCAGAATCAGACGGTTTCGGAAATCGGAGGGAGCTTGGGGTTAAAGTGGTTCAGAACGGAACTTTTTGCCAATTATTACAGAATCGACAATTATACCTATTTCGACTCGAATGCAATGCCGCAGCAAAGCGAAAGCCCGGTGAATATTTCGCAGATCGGGGGTGATGCTACATTCAGCTATGGAGATTTCCATCTCAATACAAGGCTGCAGTTCCAGAATGTTCTGACCAATAAAGACCTTTTGCCGCTGCCGGAATTCATCGGCCGCGCCAATTTCTTTTATCAGACCAAAGCATTTAAAAAAGCAGCAGAGATTCAGACCGGGATCAAGGTATATTATTTCTCGAAGTTTGCCTCAAGAAGGTATTTCCCGATCCTCAACGAATATATCCTTCCGGATGCCAATTCATTTTCCATCGGGGGACAGCCGATTGCCGATATTTATTTCAATATGAAAGTGAAAAAAATGTTTTTCTTTATCGAAGGGCAGCAGGTCGGGACTTTCCTTTCACATAACAAAGCCTATGCATTTCCAAGTTATCCTGTATACGATTTCAGGCTGAATCTTGGGATTGTATGGTATTTGTTCAACTAAAATTTTACAGCGTTGAAAACGATTAATAAAATATCTTTTCAGGATATAGAAAGCATTCCTCAGTTGGTAAAGGATTTTCTGAATCACAACATTGAGGGTTTTGAAGAACACACTTTTTCTTTGGATCATTTCAGAAAACAGATTCATAAAAAGCAAAATTCTTTTACGGAAGAGCAAAGACATATTTTAGCGGATGCTTTGGAAAAACAGCTTACGCAACTTGAACTTTCATCGAAGCAGAAGGAGAATTTAAGCAATCTCAGACTTTCAAATACATTTACAATCACGACCGGGCATCAGCTCAACCTTTTTTCCGGACCTGTTTTCTTTGTATATAAAATTCTGCAGACCATTAAAACCTGTTCTTATCTAAGACAGAGCTTTCCGGATTTTAATTTTGTTCCGGTCTATTGGATGGCTTCTGAAGATCATGATTTTGCGGAAATCAACCATTTTAAAACCGAGTCCGGTTTTTATGAGACCAATGAAAAGTCTGGGGGGGCGGTCGGAAGAATTACCGTCAACGATACCTTTTTCATTTCTGAATTTGAGAAAGAATTTAAAGACTGTGTTTTTGGAACCGAGCTGATCTTAATGCTGAAAGAAGCCTATAAACCCGGGAATACTTTAACGGAAGCCATCAGGATCTTAGTTAATAGGTTGTTCTCGGAATTCGGATTGCTGATCTTGGACGGAGATTCGAAAGAGCTGAAAGCGCAGATTAAAGAAACCTTTAAAGATGAGCTTCTGAATTTCAGTTTATATAAGAACTCTGAAGACAAAGTAAATTTCCTTACGGAGAAATACGGGAAAGTTCAGGTCAACCCGCGTGAAATTAATTTATTTTACCTTTCAGAAACCAGGGACCGGATCGATTTCGATGGTAAAAAATACATTATTGTAGATAAAAACACTTCTTTTACGGAAGAAGAAATTATAAATGAACTGAATAATCACCCTGAAAAATTCAGCCCGAATGCATTGATGCGCCCGGTATACCAGGAAACCATTTTGCCGAACCTGGCGTATATCGGGGGAAATGCCGAAATCATGTATTGGCTGGAACTGAAAGACTACTTTTCAAAAATTAATATTCCGTTTCCTGTTCTGATTCCCCGGAACTCTATGTTGTTTTTAAAGGAGAAAACGATAGGGAAAATCGAAAGGCTAAACTTGAAAATTGAAGATTTTTTCAGGAATTTCGCTGCCGTTAGCAACAATAAAATACTGGAAAACAATGCCATTCTTGAAGCACTGGAGCAAAAGGAAACCCTATTGCTCACCCAGTTTTCGGAATTAAGAGCCATGGCGGAAACAACTGAGAAGTCTTTCGGCAATATGGTAAAAGCGGAAGAAGTACGGCAGCTGAAATCCTTTAAAAGAATGAAGAAACGGCTGCTCCATGCCGAAAAAATAAAAAAAAGCGAACTGCTCGAAAGATTGGAGAACTTATTTCTGGAAGTAAATCCTGCAGGCAACTGGCAGGAAAGGGTGTATAACTTCAGTGTCTTCTTTGCAGATCACGGCTATTCTTGGCTGGAAACTTGTTTAGAAGAAATGCAAATTGAGGAGTCCAAACTAATAATAGTTGCCATTTAATTTTAAAGAAGTATTTTTGTACCTATAATCACCGAATATGATAAAGAGGTTTTTTATACTATCCAGTTTATGTATGGTTTTGGGTGTCTCTGCCCAAAGATCGCATACCGTTGTGAAAGGCGATACGCCTTACAACATTGCAAAAAAATACGGACTTACGGTAGATGAACTATTGAAGATGAATCCGGCTGTGAAAGACGGAAAGCTGGCTTTGGGAGAGGTTTTAACCGTTAAAAATGATAAAACGGCCGCTGCTGCTCCGAAAATGGCAGCTCCTTCAAGACAGGCGGGCAATACGCAGACCGGCAGGATCATCCTTCAGCCGAAACAGACCATCTACGGAATTACAAAACAATACAGAATTTCGGAAACCGATCTTCGGAAGCTGAATCCGGAGCTGGATTCCAATATGAAAATCGGAGATGAAGTAATTCTTCCTCTTGAAAGCATAAAAAAATACGGCGGAACCCAGCAAAATACAGCGGTTGCTGTCTCAACACCGGCAACGCCTGTGGAAACGGTTGCTGAAATACCTGCTGTTGCTGCTTCGGAAGGCGAATATACTGTTCAGCCGAAAGACAATTATTACAGGATTTCAAAACAGTTCAACATTTCCAAAGAAGAATTGTTTGCGTTAAATCCGGGATTGGAAGAACGCGGGTTAAAACCGGGTGAAGCAATCAAAGTAAAAAAAGCAGGGAACAGAAGTACCGGTGCTGATGTCTTTGAAGAAAACACCAATCCGAAGGCAAAAGTTGATACCGGAAACGAAGAATCATCATCTGCTACAGTTACTGCGGAAGC
This sequence comes from Chryseobacterium sp. SN22, assembly GCF_008329705.1. Lineage (GTDB taxonomy): Bacteria > Bacteroidota > Bacteroidia > Flavobacteriales > Weeksellaceae > Chryseobacterium. The sequence goes on from NZ_VTSX01000009.1 coordinate 32,119, forward strand.
TGATGATTATGTAACCTATACCGTTCAGCAGGGAGATACCGTCTTTTCCATCGTGAATAAGTTCGGAATTACCATTGATGAGCTGATTGCCCTGAATCCGGAACTTTCCAAAGGATTGAAATCCGGAATGGTATTAAAAATAAAAAAGCTGGATCCGGCCTATGTGAAGAAAAGCGGTGACGCACTGAGCGTAGTCATGATGCTGCCTTTCGGATATAGTACAGGCGAAACCCAATACCGTGCTATGGCGCTGGATTTCCTTACGGGAGCAAAGCTTGCCATTGAAAGAAATGCCACCAACGGGCAAAAACTGGATATTAAGATCGTCGATTCGGGAAATGAAGCGTCATTCAAGAATTCACTTACCCAGATCAATCCGAATAACACGGATCTGATCATCGGCCCGTTCTTCAAATCGAATGTAGTGGATGTTCTGGAATTTACGAAAAACCAGAAAATCCCGATTGTTGCTCCGTTTGCCAATTCTCCGGAATTATATAACTACAGCAACCTGATTATTGTGGAAACCAACGATCAGACCTATGCCGATAAAATTGTGGATGAAGTAAAATCCACCTTTTCCGACCAGAAAATATATATCGTTGCCGATGCCAAGAAAGAAAATGCCAATTACATCAAAGCCGGGCTTGAAAAAACGCTGAAAAATCCAAATATTACCATCGTTAATACTCCGGCGGATATCCAGCTGGATAAAAACATGATGACTGGCCAATCAGCTCCGGTGATTGCAATTCTATCAAATGATACCGATGCTGCTGCTGAAGGGTTTGCCAATAGGGTAATTGCTTTATCTAAAGAAGTACAGGGTGTAAAGGCATTCAGTATGTATTACGCGCCGGTATTTGAGAAAAAAGCAGATGATCTCAGCCAGGCCCACCTGGTATATCTGATGGACCGGAAGATCAATACTGAAGGCAGCTTCGAGAAAGAAATTCTTGCTGCCTATAAAAACAAATACTGCAAGACGCCTCCAAAATTTGCCATTGTAGGTTTCGATATCGTCAACGATATGCTGACCCGGGAAAACAGAAAAGGAGAAATCTTCAGGCAGATGAATAAAGTGCAGACTCAGCTGGCAACAAAGTTCGAGTTTGTAAAAGCCAAAGCAAACGGAGCGTACGTAAATACGGGCTACCGGGTGATCAGATTACTTCCGTAAAATGATGATTTGAATCGCTTTTAAAGAATATTTTTAACATTATAGTTATATTTGCATAATATTTAAATTAATACATGAAAGCACTTGTATTTCCAGGTCAGGGTTCTCAGTTCGTAGGAATGGGGAAGGAGCTGTATGATTCCAGAAAAGACATCAAGGATCTGATGGAATCGGCCAATGAAATTTTAGGGTTTGATATCCTTTCGATCATGTTCAGCGGAACGGATGAAGATCTTAAAAAAACCGAGGTTACCCAACCTTCAATTTTTATACATTCCGTTGCTGCGCTGAAAGCCGTAAACGGTTTGGGCGCTGAAATGGTAGCGGGACATTCTTTAGGAGAATTTTCAGCATTGGTGGCCAACGGCGTCCTGTCTTTCAGTGACGGGCTGAAGCTGGTTTCCGAAAGAGCAAAAGCAATGCAGGCTGCTTGTGATGCCAATCCGAGCTCTATGGCCGCAATTCTAGGATTGGAAGATGCTAAAGTTGAAGAAATATGTGCACAGATTAGCGGGATTGTAGTACCTGCCAATTACAACTGTCCGGGGCAGCTGGTAATTTCGGGTGAAACATCTGCCGTGGAAGAGGCTTGCACAAAACTGAAAGAAGCCGGTGCTAAAAGAGCTTTGGTACTGCCTGTAAACGGGGCATTTCATTCGCCATTGATGCAGCCTGCACAGGAAAGGCTGGCTGCAGCCATTGAGCAGACGAAATTTAGAAAAGCAATGATTCCGGTGTATCAGAATATTACCACAACAGCAGTTTCCGATCCGGAAGAAATCAAGAAAAATCTGATTGCCCAACTTACGGGACCTGTAAAATGGACACAATCCGTACAGAATATGATTAAAGACGGGACTACAAAATTTGTAGAAGTAGGACCGGGAAAAACGCTACAGGGGCTTATCAAGAAAATTGATGCTTCCGTAGATATGGCTTCTGCCATCTAAAATTAATTGAAAAAATCATGGGCGAGATATTTTCACCGGGAAAGCTGATGCTTACTTCAGAATATTTCGCAATGGACGGAGCTCTTGTCTTAGCCGTACCAACCCGGCTGGGACAAGAGTTTTCTTTTGAAGAAAAGCCGGACGGACATTCCCTTATCTTCTGGCAGGCCTTTCATCAGGGCAAATTATGGCTGAAAGCAGTCATCTGTTACCAAAGCTGGCGGGTTTTGGAAACCAATATCCCTTCAAGCGCTAAGTTTATTTTAAAAACCTTAAAAAATGTTCAGGCGCTCTCTTCTGTTAAATTCAAACATAATCTTTCCTATCATTTAACCACCAACCTTCAGTTTCCGGCCGACTATGGCTTAGGCAGCAGTTCTACCCTAATGACCAATCTTGCACAATGGGCAGAGATCGATCCGTTCCATTTAAATAAGATAAGCCTTGGGGGAAGCGGATACGATATTGCTGTAGCAAAAGAGAAATCGGCAGTTCTTTACCAGAGCGTTCCTGAGATTAAATATGAGAAGGTAAATTTCGACCCTTCCTTTAAAAATCAGCTGATCTTTATTCACCTCAATCAGAAACAGGACAGCCGGGAAGGAATTGCTTTTTACCGTTCAAAAAATAAGTCTCAAAAGCACGTTGATGGATTTTCGGATCTTACAAGAAATATTTTACTATGTAACGAATTGGAAAATTTTTCAAGGTTAATGTTAATTCATGAGCAAAAAATTTCGGATTTCCTTGAAATTCCCACAGTTAAAGCTCGTTTTTTTGCGGATTGCCCTGTTTTTGTTAAAAGTCTGGGGGCATGGGGCGGAGATTTTGTAATGAGTGCAAAATTTGACGGCTTTAAGGACTATTTTTGGGGAAAAGGTTTTAACACAATTTTCAACTATTCCGATTTAGTTTATTGATATTCAGTTGTTTATAAACTTGTTTTTTTATTTGTCATTCTGACTTATATCATTATATTTAAACCACTTTTAACAATTAATTAATATTAATTTTGTTAGACTCCAAAAAAGAAATAGAAATATAAGTAAAATGAAAAACACTAAAATCATCCGGGATTTAGAAAAATTAGGGATTAAGGGAAACTTTGAAGTTGTGTACAATCCGTCGTACGAGGAATTGTATCAGGCTGAAATTTCTCCTGAGAACCAGGGCTTTGAAAAAGCTGAGCTTACGGAATCTGGTGCCGTATCAGTAAAAACAGGGATTTTCACAGGTCGTTCACCTAAAGACAGGTATATAGTTCAGGATGATGTTACGAGAGAAACTATTTTCTGGGACGGTAAAGTAAACCTGCCGACGACACCGGAAACTTTCAGCTCTTGTAAAGAATTAGTGCTGAACCAGCTTTCTGATGCTAAGAAAATCTATGTTGTAGATTCATTCTGCGGAACCAATGCCGATACCAGATTAAAAGTGCGATTTATTGTTGAGGTGGCCTGGCAGGCACACTTCGTGACGAATATGTTCATCCGTCCTTCTCACTACGAGCTTGAAAACTTCGGCGAGCCGGATTTTACGGTAATTAACGGTTCCAAAACCACCAACCCGAACTGGAAAGAGCAGGAACTGAATTCTGAAAACTTTGTGATGTTCAACCTGACGGAAAAGCTTCAGATCATCGGCGGTACCTGGTACGGCGGCGAGATGAAAAAAGGAATGTTCGCGATGATGAATTATTACCTGCCGTTAAAAGGCATGGCTTCCATGCACTGTTCCGCCAATGTAGGCGAAGAAGGGGATGTTGCCCTTTTCTTCGGTCTCTCAGGAACCGGAAAAACGACCTTGTCTGCAGATCCGAAAAGATACCTGATCGGTGACGATGAGCACGGTTGGGACAACAACGGTGTATTCAACTACGAAGGAGGGTGCTATGCCAAAGTAATTGACCTTTCCGCAGAAAAAGAACCGGATATCTTCAGGGCCATCAAAAGAGACGCGCTTCTTGAAAACGTTGTCGTAAACAACGGGGTTTCCGATTATACCGACGGGTCCATCACTGAAAATACAAGGGTTTCCTATCCGATTTACCATATCAATAAAATCGTATTGCCTTCAAAAGCGGGGCATGCGAAAAAAATCGTTTACCTTTCTGCCGATGCATTTGGCGTACTGCCTCCGGTTTCCATACTGAATGAAGACCAGGCACAATACCATTTCCTTTGCGGGTATACCTCAAAATTAGCCGGAACGGAAAGGGGAATCACTGAGCCGGAACCATCTTTCTCACCGGCGTTCGGGGAAGCTTTTCTTACATTGCATCCGACCATGTATTCCAAAACCCTGATCGGAAAAATGAAAGAGCACGGCGCAAAAGCCTATCTGGTAAACACCGGTTGGAACGGTACCGGCAAGAGAATCTCTTTAAAGGATACCCGCGCCATCATTGATGCCATTATCGACGGTTCTATCGAAAATGCTCCGAAAACAAGAATCCCGATCATGAACCTTGAAGTTCCTACCGCATTGCCTAATGTTTCCGAAGGCATCTTGGATCCTAGAAATACCTACAGCAATGCAGGAGAGTGGGAAGAAAAAGCAAGAGACCTTGCTGCCAAGTACATCAAAAACTTCGAGCAGTACTGCAACACCGAAGAAGGGAAGAAGCTAATTCCTTCAGGTCCGCAGTTACAGACGCAGAACCACTAATTAAAATACAGAATCCTCAGCAACAAAATGCTGAGGATTTTTTTTAATTCTTATATACGACAATCCGGTAGCTGAGGGCCTTGAAGCAACATTATCTCTGCTTACATCTAACCGAAAAATTTCACCACAAAAGTTTTTAAAAAATCTTAGATTTTTTAATCTCATGTGTTCTGAAATATTTTCAAACTATTAAAATTCTCTCTGTGACTTATGTGTTAAGATGAAATCGCAATCATATATCCGTGAAAATCTGTGCCATCCGTGAGAAAATAAATCTACAATTAACTAAGCAGATATCAGGCTCAACACCGCCAACCGATATCCGGCCATTCCGAACCCCGATAACACTGCGTCCGTATTGGCCGCCGTCACCGACTTCTGTCGGAACTCTTCCCTTTTGTAAATATTGCTGATGTGAACCTCTACTTTTGGTTTACTGATATTCTTCAAACAATCCGCAATTGCATAGGAATAATGCGTATATGCACCGGGATTGATGACCAATGCATCAAATTCATCCTTCTGAAGGCAATTGATAATTTCCCCTTCGATATTCGACTGGTAATACTCGAGTTCCACAGAAGAAAATTCGGATCTTAAAGTATCCAGATAGTCCTCCATAGAAACGGTTCCGTAAATTTCCGGCTCTCTTGTTCCCAGCAGATTAAGGTTCGGGCCGTTGATGATTAGAATTTTCATCCTGTAAAATTAATAAGTTTTTTGGATCAGGAACTTAAAATTTAGAACATCAGATTGATGATTGCATAATGTTTAATGATATTTCTCATATTTGAAAATTTAACATTTTTTGTAATGTCTTGTATTTGTTGTTTTTAAAATAAAATTATGTTAATTTTTATAAAATTTATACGGGTAATTTTAAAGTCTACTTGTTTTGTAGACTTTTTGTTTTTAGATTTGCAACGGCTTATAAAGAAAGATGGAGGGAACTGACCCGATGAAATCTTAACAACCTGCATATGGTAAGGTGTTACATTCAGCCTTGAAAAAAGGAAAGATAAGCAATAGGTTAATCATGATCAATGGTCCTCTTTGCTGTCTTTTCTATAAAATTTAAAAATTAAATTAACAGTAAAGAAAATAGATTATGATTAACAAAGATTTAATCGGTCTTAAAGCTTTGGTTCCTCCGGTAGCTGCATTTTTCTTCGGGATAGTGCACGTTCAGGGGCAGGAGATCAAAAAAGACACCCTTCATGAGAAGGAGATTGATGAAGTGGTAGTGGTGGCTTACGGAAAAGCGAAGAAAAACAGTTATACCGGTTCGGTAGCAACCATTTCCAGCGAAAAAATCAACAACAGGCCGGTTACCAATATTACAAAAGCGCTGGAAGGCCAGGTTCCGGGACTTCAGGCGGTCAGTGCTTCGGGTCAGCCGGGTTCCACTGCTTCCATCCGGATTAGGGGAATCGGTTCGGTAAGCGCATCGAGCAATCCGCTGTTTGTAGTAGACGGGATTCCTTTCGACGGAAACATCAATTCCATCAGCCCAAATGACATTGAATCGATCAGCGTTCTGAAAGACGCGACGGCAAGTTCGTTATACGGTTCCAGGGGAGCAAACGGAGTGATTATTGTTACCACAAAATCCGGTAAAAAAGGCGAAGCCAGAATAAACTTTAATATAAGCCAGGGGTTTTCAGGCAGAGCAGTAAAGGATTATGCACAGGTAACAACGGATCAGTATTTCCAGCTGTATTGGGAAGCGTTGAGGAACGGCTATCAGTCCGGACAGATCTCCGGTCAGCAGGCTGCGCAGATGGCAACGGACAATCTGGTGAATGCTTTAGGAATCAATCCTTACGGGACACAGTATGAAAAACCTGTGGGAACAGACGGAAGGCTTTTGCCGGGTGCTACCGCTTTATGGAATGACAACTGGAAGGACATCCTGCAGCGGGTGGCATCCAGAAACCAGGCCGATCTGGATTTCAGCGGTGGAAATGAAAAGAGCAATTACTTTTTCTCTCTGGGCTACCTGGATGACAAAGGAATTGCCATCGAATCCGGTTTCAGGAAATACAGTACACGGCTAAAGCTCACTTCTGAAGTAAAAAAATGGCTGAATGTCGGGGCTAACCTGGCATACACGAACAGCCTTCAGCAGGCGCCGCCATCCTCTGATTCCAGAACCGATAATGTCATCAATGCAGCCCGGATCATCCCTTCGTTCTACCCTTATTACGAAAGGAATGCTGACGGAAGCTACAGGCTGGATTCCAATGGGAACTATCTCTACGACTTTGGAAAATACAGGCCGACCAGCGCATTGCAGAATGAAAATGCCGCCGCAACGCTCCCACTGGATAAAAATGAAAACCGGGAAGATAACTTTTCCGGAAAAGGATTTGCCGAATTTACCTTTTTACCCGAACTTAAATTTAGGTCCAGTTTCTCTATTGATCTCGTGAATTACAATGGACATTACTATACGAATCCTTTGCTGGGCGAAGGCTCAGAGATCGGCGGTTCGGTTACCAAGACCAATTCCAGGACCTTATCTTATACCACCAGCAATATTTTAAACTACGATAAAAAATTCGGGCAGCACCACATCAATATTCTGGGCGGTCAGGAATTTTACCATTACGAATACCAGACGATTTCGGGAAACAGGAGCCAGTTTTCATTGCCGTATTATTATGAGCCGGATGCTGCTGCTTTACTGGGAGGCTTTACGGGAAACAGCGATCAGCTCGGACTGCTGAGTTTCCTGGGAAAAGCGGAATATGATTTTAAAAATAAATACTTCATCTCCGGATCCGTAAGGGCTGATGGCTCTTCAAGGTTCGCTCCCGAAAACAGATGGGGAACCTTCTGGTCTGCCGGTGCCTCATGGAAAGCTTCCAATGAAGATTTCATCAGAAACCTCAACGTTTTTAACCAGCTGACCCTCCGGGCAAGCTACGGCGGACAGGGAAATGACAAACTGAATACCTACTACGCTTACCAGAGCCTGTATACCTTTTACAACAACCTGGGAGAAGGTGGAACCGTGGCCGGCAGATTGCCGACTCCGGACCTGAAATGGGAAACCAATCTTAACTTTAATGCAGGCCTTGAATTTTCAATTTTAAACAACAGGATCAAAGGAAATGTGGAATATTTCCAGCGGAAAAGTAAAGACCTCCTATTCGGGATGCCGCTGGCGCCGTCATTAGGATTCAGCGAATACCAGGCGAATATCGGCGAGCTTAAAAATACGGGTTTCGAATTTTCCCTGTTTACGACACCGGTTAAAACCAAAAATTTCGAATGGAACGTGGACGTAAACCTGAGTACCCTGAAAAATGAAATCACCAGGCTCCCGAAAGGATCGGTAGTTACCGGTACCAAATTATTACAGGTCGGAGGCTCCGTTTATGATTTCTTTATCCCCGAATGGGTGGGCGTAGATCCGTCAAACGGAAAACCTCTCTGGAAAACGATCGCAACAGATGCCGGCGGCAATACCGTGGAAGGAACAACTTCGGAATATGCAAAAGCAACAAAAACGTTACAGGGCTCATCGCTTCCTAAAGTAATAGGCGGATTTACGACCAGCCTGGCGTATAAAAACTTTGATTTTTCAACACTGGTGTCATTTGCTATCGGCGGTAAAATCCTGGATACCGATTATACCATGCTGATGCATAACGGAAGTTCTGCGGGAAGGGCGTGGAGCGCGGAAATGCTCAACCGGTGGACACCTGAAAATCGGTATACCGACGTTCCCGGCTTAAGCACCACCACCAACAACTGGACTTCAGCATCCTCCCGGTTTTTATATTCCGGTACTTATGCCAGAGTGAAAAATGTAAGCCTCGGATATACTTTGCCGTCGGATTATTTTGAAAAAATAGGATTGAAGAAATTCAGGATCTACATCCAGGCGGAAAATCTCCTGACCTTCTATAAACACAAAGGAATGGATCCAGAGCAAACCCTAGACGGAACCACCTATTACCGGTATCCGGCGATGAAAACGGTAACATTCGGCCTGCAGGCAACCCTTTAATATTTAAAATTGAAAACAATGAAAAAACTGAAATATCTGTCTTTACTGATCATCACTGCTTTGTCTTTTACAGGCTGTGAAAGCGAACTGGAAACGGCACCTACCAATCAGGCCAATGAGGAAGAAGTCTTCAAGACAGCGGAAAGCGCGGAAACAGTTATCAACGGGACCTGGGCCAAATTTAATGATGACGGGCCTACTTATGCCAACATCGGGTATTCGACCGTGTTGAGGACCAGCGATGCCATGGGAAGCGATGTTGCCGTATTAACCAACAAATATGGTTTCCCAGGAGCCTATGCTTTTACCGATCTGGTGAACAATACCGGAAGCCGGCCGCTGTTCATCTGGAGCCTATTGTACTCTACGATCAATAACATGAATAATGTACTCGCTAAAATTGATGCAGCGGAAGGAAGCCCAGAAAAGAAAAACCAGGTAAAAGGCCAGGCCAAAGCATTACGGGCTTTCTGTTACCTGAACCTCGCAAGCTTTTACCAGTTCAGCTACCTTAAGGATAAAACAGCCTTGACGGCTCCGGTCTATACCGAACCTACGACAACCGCTTCTGTGGGAAAGAAAAAAGCGAGCCTGGAAGAGATCTATACGCTGATCAAAAGCGATTTAACGGATGCCGACCAGCTGCTTCAGCAATATTCGAGGAATAACAAAGATAAAATAGACCGGTCGGTAGTCAATGGTCTTTTGGCAAGGGTTTACCTGAATACCGGCGACTGGACGCAAGCTGCTGCCTCCGCAAAGCTGGCAAGAAACGGATATGCCCTGATGACCGCTGAAAAATACAGACAGGGCTTCAATGATATCAGCAACGGGGAATGGATCTGGGGACACGGCCAGACCCAGGAGCAGTCGGGAGAAAGTTATGCGTTCCACTTCCTGGATGTTTCCTCATCGGGAAGCTATTACTACAGCTTTATGGCTGATCCGTATTTCAAGAACCTGTTTGATACCAATGACATCCGTTATTCTCTATTTTCATGGGATGGAAATCCGGGCAGGGAAGGATTGCTGAGATATGCCAAATTTAAATTCAAAGCCAACCTGATTGCCGATATCGTCTATATGAGGGCAGCTGAAATGTACCTGATTGAAGCGGAAGCGGAGGCCAGAAACGGAAATGTAGCCAATGCAATCACTGTTCTGAACCAGCTTAAAGCAACCAGAAATGCAAATCTTTATAATGGATCTCCGGCCCAGAATGACGTGATTAAAGAAGTTCTTATTGAAAGAAGGAAAGAACTCTTCGGGGAAGGATTTGCTTTGTCCGACATCATCCGGACCCAGGGAACCGTGGTAAGAAAACCTTATACCGATGCAGCCGGACAGGCCATTAAAGTGCAGGTAACCACTCCGGACGGAACGGTAAAAACCGTCAACGGAAGGGGGCACAGCATTTTTGCTTTCCCTGACCAATCAGCATTTGTTCCCAACAGCAGATATTACCTGTTCTCAATCCCGCAGAAGGAAATAGAGAACAATCCGAATCTGTAATTTTATAAAACTGAAGAAAAGCCGTTGTGTATTGCAGCGGCTTTTTATTTATCGTTAATTCAGCGGTATTTAGTTTTATATAAATTTAACTGATAAAGATGCAATTGATCATTAAAATCCCGGCTTCCTTCTTACCGCCGGCTGATCCGATTTATTGTCCGTGCTTAGGTTATTTAAAAAGGAAAGATCAACATGAAGTAAAAATACCTACCTTTGTTGAAATGAACCTCTTTCGATTCTTATTAGCGTTCTATTTCATAGCGTTGTCAATGATGCCGTGTGAAGACGTGCACAAAGAATCCGGTTCCGCGCAGGCACCGCTTTCTTTCATAGCTGATGATTCCCATTCGAAAGACAAAGGAGATATCTGTTCCCCTTTATGCACCTGCAATTGTTGCCAGATCACGGTAGCTGCTTTTAAGATGAATGCTTTGCTGGAGACACCGGTGAATGTCCAGTCTTATTTTTCAAAGAAAATCCTTTTTCGTACGAATGATTTCGCCTACCAAGTGTATGACCATATCTGGCAGCCGCCTAAGATCTAACCCTTCTGATTTTTAAAATTCCTGAAACTTTGCAATTCCGTTGCAGGGTTCCACAGGTTATTCTTACAGCTGTCATTTTCAAATGTCAGCCTATCTCTATTTTTCAACTTATGACTGTCTTTTTTTAGCAGGCATGCTGAATGAAAGTGAGTTCATTTTTAAAATGTGCTGGCCGTTCATCAGATGCTGTATTTAAAATAAAGATTTCGTCAATTAAATTTTAATTTGTGTTAGATCAAATCATACAATTCAGTATCAGAAATAAAACCGTTGTTGGTATCATGACGTTGCTTCTGGTTATCTGGGGCGTCTGGAGTGCTTTCCGGTTACCTATTGATGCGGTACCGGATATCACCAACAACCAGGTACAGATCATCACTTCCTGTCCTACACTGGCAGGACAGGAAGTCGAACAGCTCGTCACTTTTCCCATCGAGCAGAGCATTGCCAATATCCCCGGTATCGAAGAAACCAGAAGTATTTCGAGGTTCGGACTGTCGGTGGTAACCGTTGTTTTTAAAGAAAACATCGAGATCTATTTCGCCCGTCAGCTGATCAGTGAAAAACTGAAAGAAGCGGCGGAAGAAATTCCCAAAGGAACCGGGATACCCGAGCTGGCACCGGTAAGCACCGGATTGGGCGAAGTCTACCAATACATTCTCCATCCGAAAAAAGGAAGCGAAAAGAAATATGATCCCAAAGAACTCCGTGCCATGCAGGACTGGATCGTCAGAAGACAGCTGAACGGAACGCCGGGAGTCGCGGAAATCAACAGCTTCGGAGGGCAGTTGAAACAATATGAAGTTGCCATAGACCCCAACCGGCTGAGAGCCATGGGCGTAAGCATTACCGATATTTTTACCGCACTCGAAAAAAACAATCAGAATACCGGCGGTGCGTACATTGATAAAAAGCCGAATGCCTATTTCATCCGCGGGATCGGGATCGTCAAGTCTCTCGAAGGCATTAGGAATATTTCCGTAAAAAATGAAACGGGAAGCGTCCCGATCTTCGTCAAGGATGTTGCCGAGGTCCGGCTGGGAAGTGCCGTCCGCTATGGAGCCATGACTTACAACGGAAAGGTAGATGCCGTAGGAGGTGTGGTGATGATGCTGAAAGGGGCCAACAGCCATGAAGTCGTTAATAGCATCAAAGCTAAAATCCCGGTCATCCAGAAATCGCTCCCGGCAGATGTGGTGATCGAACCGTTTCTGGACAGGACCGATCTGGTGGGAAGGGCGATGAAAACCGTTGAGCAAAATCTCATCGAAGGGGCTCTGATCGTCATTTTCGTACTGGTCATTTTCCTTGGAAACTTAAGGGCAGGTCTTATTGTAGCTTCAGCCATTCCGCTTTCCTTGTTATTTGCGTTGGGAATGATGAATGTTTTTGGCGTGAGTGCCAACCTCATGAGCCTCGGAGCCATCGACTTCGGGCTGATTGTAGACGGCGCGGTCATCATTGTGGAAGCCACCGTTCATCATCTGGGACTGAGGAAATCTGCACAACAGCTTACCCAGGCGGAAATGGATGAAGAAGTTTTCCGGTCTGCCTCCAAAATCAGGAGCAGTGCAGCTTTCGGGGAAATCATTATCCTGATCGTATATATTCCGATTCTTACCCTGGTGGGAGTAGAAGGAAAAATGTTCACGCCGATGGCTAAAACGGTAGGATTTGCCATCCTCGGTGCGCTGATTTTGTCATTAACCTACATTCCGATGATGAGCGCTTTGTTTTTATATAAAAAAATAACCCAAAAGAAAACATTTTCTGACAAAATGATGAACAGTCTTCAACAGAGGTATCAGCCTTTGTTACAGAAAGCTATCCGGTTTAAATATAGCATCGTTTCAGCAACGCTGGCCGTTTTTATTCTCGCGCTGTTCATTTTTAAAAATATGGGCGGTGAATTTATTCCTCAGCTGCAGGAAGGAGATTATGCCTTTCACTGCATTTTGCCGCAGGGCAGTTCTTTAAGCCAAAGCATAGAAACCTCGATGCAGGCTTCAGGGATCATCAAACAGTTTGATGAGGTAAAAATGGTCATCGGGAAAACCGGTTCTGCAGAAGTCCCGACCGACCCGATGCCGCCTGAAGCTTCAGATTTAATTATCGTCCTGAAACCGCAGGATAAATGGAAATCCAAAAAATCATACGAAGAATTAGCGGATGAAATAATGGAAAAGCTGGAGGTAATTCCCGGCGTTTTTTTCGAAAAGAACCAGCCGATCCAGATGCGGTTCAATGAGCTGATGACCGGCGTCCGCCAGGATGTGGCCGTGAAAATTTTCGGGGAAAATCTGGATTCCTTATCCATGTATGCAGATAAAGTCGGAAAGACTATTCAGAAGGTGGAAGGGGTAACGGCTCCGCAAATTGAACGGATCAGCGGGCTTCCGCAGATCAATGTGGAATATGACCGGATCCGGATGGCCAACTACGGATTGACAATCGAAGACGTCAACGCTGCAGTAAGCACGGCTTTTGCCGGGAAAAGTGCCGGGCAGGTGTTCGAAAATGAAAGGCGTTTTGATCTCGTTGTCCGCCTAGACAGTCTGCACCGGACGAATATGGAGGATGTAAATAATCTGATGATTGCCACTGCTTCAGGAACCCAGATCCCGCTTTCCCAGGTTGCGGATATCAGCTATAAATTAGGGCCGGCACAAATCAGCCGGGAGGAAGGGAAACGGAGGATCGTCATTGGCTTTAATGTAAAAGACCGCGATGTGGAAAGTGTGGTAAAAGATATTCAGGCGAAACTGGATCATGTGAAATTGCCTTCAGGTTATTACTTTACCTATGGAGGACAGTTCGAAAACTTACAGGCAGCCAGCAAAAGGCTGATGATTGCCGTTCCGGTTTCCCTGCTGCTGATCTTTATGCTGCTGTATTTTACCTTCCGTTCCTTTAAACAGGCCGCTTTGATTTTTACCGCTATCCCAATGAGTGCTATTGGAGGCATTTTTGCTCTGGTCATCAGGGATATGCCGTTCAGTATCAGTGCAGGAATTGGATTTATTGCGCTGTTTGGTGTGGCTGTGCTGAATGGGATTGTACTGATCGGAACCTTTAACCAGCTGGAAAAAGAAGGGGAAAAGGATATCCTGAAAAGGGTGTTTGAAGGAACAAAAATCAGATTGAGGCCGGTTCTCATGACAGCTACCGTTGCTTCTTTAGGATTTTTACCGATGGCTGTTTCTACGGGTGCCGGAGCGGAAGTTCAGAAACCGTTGGCGACTGTCGTAATCGGTGGTCTGGTAACAGCAACTTTCCTTACCCTGTTCGTGCTGCCGATGCTGTATCTTATTTTTAATAACGGTATTTCATGGAAGAAATTCAAACCAAAGCCAATAACGGCAGTCTTCATGCTGGCATTTTTGTTTTCCGGGCAACTGATAAATGCACAGACAAGATCTGTTTCCATTGAACAGGCGATGGACATGGCTACCGGAAACCATTTAAATATACAGTCGAAAAATTTAAGCATACAATCGGCGGAAGCTTTAAGAGGAACGGCAAAAGAACTTCCGAAGCTCAGTTTTGATGCCCAGCTGGGACAATACAACAGCCCGAAATTCGACCAGTCGTTTTCCGTTTCCCAGAGCATTCCTTTCCCGACATTATTTAAAGCAAGGAAAGAACTGATTAACGAAACAATCAGAAGCCGTCAGATTGATAAAGAAATTACATTGAATGAACTGATGAAGCAGGTGCGGACGTATTATTATCAGATTGAATATCTGCAATACAACCAATTGAAACTGAAAAGCCTCGACAGCTTATATCAGGATTTCATCAGAATTGCGACGGTCAGATTCAAGGCAGGGGATATTAAGAAAATCGAGATCAACACCGCGGAAACCCAGAAAGGGGAGATCAGCCTTTTGCTGAATCAGAATGAAGTCTATCTGAAAAATGCCTACAACAGTTTACAGATCCTTTTAAATACTCCGGAAAACGTTGAGGTTCCATTGAACAGAAACTACGAACCTCTGAAAGCGGTCAATGTATTGGACAGTATGGCAATTAAAAATAATCCTACCGTAAAATCCTTTTATCAGGAAATGGAAATTGCGGAGAAAAATAAAGAAGTTGAAAAATCCCAGGGCCTTCCGGAACTCAGCATCGGCTATACGAACCAGTCGCTGATCGGCTTCCATACCAGAAACGGGCAGGAACAGTTTTACAATTCGGGAGACCGTTTTCATTCGGTAACCTTAGGTGTCGCGATCCCGCTTACTTTCGGAGCCACAAAAGCACGGATGCAATCTTTGGAATATCAGAAGCAGTCGGCAGAAGCGAATGCCCGGTTTCAGGAAAAACAGCTTTTCATCCGGCTTAAAAATGCATGGAGCCAGTACGAACAGGATGTACTACAGTATAATTACTACATAAAACAGGCGGTTCCGAATGCTGAAAAGATTGTAAAAGCAGCACAATTGGGCTACAAGACGGGCGAAATTTCCTATATAGAATACCTGTTCGCCTTACGGACCGCCACAGACATCCAGCTGAAATACCTGGAATCCATTCAGCAGGTTAACCAATCGGTTATTCTCATCAATTCAATCATCAATAAATAATATGAAATCAAGATATAACATCATACTGCTTTTATTTTCGGCTGTTTTTATTTTCAGCTGCGGTAAGAAACAATCAGCAGAAAGTGAAGATAAAACGGAACAGCCGGAAGAACAGCATCAGGAAACACTGCAAACCATCGCTTCATTAACGGGAGAACAGATGAAAGCGGTCGGCATTACTTTGGGCAATATTGAAATGAAGGAACTGACGGCCACCATAAAAGCCAACGGCCAGCTGCGGGTCCCGAATAACAACAAAGCGACGGTGACTTCCCTCTATGGAGGTATCATCAGAACCCTGAACATCCAGGTTGGCAGTTCCGTGAAGAAAGGACAGGTGATCGCTACCATTGCCAATCCCGAATTCATCAGGCTTCAGGAAGACTATTTAAACACCAACAGCCGGATTATTTACGCCGAACAGGAATACCGGCGGCAGCGGGAACTGTTCGACAACGACGCCGGAGCCCGAAAGAACCTGCAGAGTGCCGATGCGGAACTCAAAACCCTGCGCACCAAAAAGGCATCGCTTTTGCGGCAGCTCCAGATGATGGGGATCAACCCTGGCTCGGTAAGCAACGGCAATATGAGATCCGGCCTGGTCATCACGGCACCGATCAGCGGAACGGTCAGCAGCATTGCTTCGCAGATCGGAAGCTATGTGGATGTCTCATCGCCGGTGGCGGAAATCATCGATAACAATTCCATTCACCTCGATCTCCAGGTGTTTGAAAAGGATCTTCCGAAGATGAAAGTAGGACAGGTGGTACATTTTAAACTCACCAACAATCCCGAAACGGAATATGATGCGGAAATTTACAGCATCGGTTCCTCATTTGAAAATGACAGCAAAACGATTTCCGTTCATGCCGATGTCACCGGCAACAAAACCGGACTGATCGACGGAATGAACATCACCGGAATCGTAAGCCTTAATAAAACCGTAACCCCGGCCATTCCCGATGAAGCCATCGTGGAAGCCGACGGGAAATTCTATGTATTCATACGGACCGATAAAAAGCGTGAAGCCTACGAAAGTCATCAGAAAGAAGCCGGAAAGCCGGTTGAAACAAACCCGGAAAGCCTTAACTTTAAGAAAGTAGAAGTGGTAAAAGGATCATCTGATATGGGCTACACGGCAGTGACACCTGTAAAAGAGATTTCGCCTGATGCAAAAATTGCTGTGAAAGGCGCTTATTTCATCAATGCAAAACTGACCAATTCCGGAGAACATGAACATTAAAAACAGGAATATGAAAAAAGATACCGAAAGCCGATTACTTGATAAGAATACCAAACCCACCAGCATGCGGATCCTGGTGTATGATTTCCTGAGTTCTCAGGAAGCAGCCCTGTCTTTATCCGAAGTGGAAAGCCATTTTGAAAATGCCGACCGCACCACGATTTACCGTACCCTGAAAACATTTGAGGAAAAAGGAATTGTCCACAGCATTCAGGAAAATACCACCACGAAATACAAGCTTTGCCACGACGGCTGCAGCGAAAGCACCCATAAAGACCGGCATCTCCATTTCTACTGCAAAATCTGCAAGCAGACCACCTGCAAAGAGGAAATCTCCTTCCCGGAAACCCTGAATACGAATTTCAGGATTGATGAGATCCGGCTTTTTGCCAAAGGAATCTGCGAGCACTGCCTCGAAAATTTGCAATAGCATTGCATTTGCTTTACCGTTACCTTTGATTAAAATTATCCTTATGGAAGAATGCTGCAACACAAAACCGAAAAAAGAACATAGCCATAATCACGAAGGCCATGATCATGACCACGGTCATTCCCATGATACGGAAGGCAAATCTGCATTTCAGATGTTTCTTCCGGCCATTGTATCTTTTGTCATTCTGTTGGGAGGAATTCTATTGGATCATGTTATCAAGCCAGATTGGTTTTCAGGCTGGATCAGGTTATGCTGGTATCTTATTGCATACATTCCGGTAGGATGGCCCGTACTGAAAGAAGCTTTCGAAAGCATTAGGAACGGCGATGTGTTCTCTGAGTTTTTCCTGATGGGAATCGCCACCGTCGGTGCTTTTGCCATAGGTGAATATCCGGAAGGAGTTGCAGTAATGCTTTTTTATTCGGTAGGGGAAGTCTTTCAGGCCATGGCTGTGACAAGAGCAAAAACCAATATCAAGACCCTGCTGGATCAGCGTCCTGATGAGGTAACCGTTATCCGGGATGGAAAAGCACAAACCGTAAAAGCTGAAAAAGTGAGTATCGGTGATGTTATTCAGCTGAAATCCGGGGAGAAGCTTGGGCTGGACGGTGAACTGCTGTCGGAAACCGCTTCCTTTAATACGGCGGCACTGACCGGCGAAAGTAAGCCCGATACCAAAACGAAAGGAGCTGTTGTCCTGGCAGGAATGATTAACCTGAATACCGTCAGTCAGGTAAAAGTGATGGCAGATTACAAAGACAGCAAGTTGAGCCGGATCCTGGAAATGGTACAGAATGCCACGGCCCAGAAAGCACCTACTGAGCTGTTCATCCGTAAATTTGCTAAAGTTTATACCCCGATTGTCGTATTCCTGGCCATCGGAATTGCTTTGCTGCCGTATTTCTTTGTCGGGAATTATGAATTCCGCGACTGGCTGTACCGGGCATTGGTATTCCTGGTGATTTCCTGTCCGTGCGCTTTGGTGATTTCCATTCCGCTGGGCTATTTCGGGGGAATCGGAGCTGGAAGCCGGAACGGGATTTTGTTTAAAGGGAGCAATTTCCTGGACGTGCTGGCCACGGTTCGGCAGGTGGTGATGGACAAAACCGGGACGCTGACGGAAGGTGTTTTCAAAGTGCAGGAAGTGAATTTCAATTCTGATTTTAACAAAGATGAACTGCTGAAGCTGATAAATGCTCTGGAAAGCAACAGTTCACATCCCGTAGCTACAGCTATCCATGAATACGCCGGAGAAGTTGATCATTCCATAAAACTGGAAAATGTAGAGGAAGTTGCCGGACAGGGCCTGAAAGCGACTGTTGACGGAAAAGAACTGCTGGTCGGGAATTTCAGACTGATGGATGCATACGGCATCAGGTATGACTTCAATCCGGAAGATATCGTTTATACAGTCATTGCCGTAGCTTATAATCAGAAGTTTGCAGGCTATCTCACCATTGCCGATGAGGTGAAGGCAGATGCAAAACAAACCATTACTGAGCTGCAATCCCTGGGCGTAACAGCTACGATGCTGAGCGGCGATAAATCTTCCGTGGTACAGCATGTTGCCGCGACTTTGGGAATCCGGAACGCATACGGTGATCTGCTTCCTGAGGATAAGGTCAATAAAGTGAAAGAGGTTAAAGCTCAAAAGCAGACGGTTGCTTTTGTAGGAGACGGCGTAAATGACGCACCAGTGGTAGCCTTAAGTGATGTCGGAATTGCGATGGGCGGGCTTGGAAGCGATGCAACCATCGAAACTGCCGATGTTGTGATCCAGGATGACCGGCCGGGCAAAATTCCTATGGCCATCAGAATCGGAAAACAGACCAAAAAGATTGTCTGGCAGAATATTGTGCTGGCATTTGTGGTAAAAGCTATCGTGCTGATTCTCGGAGCCGGAGGAATGGCCACAATGTGGGAAGCGGTTTTCGCCGATGTCGGGGTCGCATTGCTTGCGATCCTGAATGCAGTGAGGATCCAGCGGATGAAATTTTAAAAACTGAAGAATACAAGCTGGGTGCTGGAAGTTTGCTTATTTAGTCCCACGGATTTTCACGGATGATGCGTGGCTTCGGGCCCCTCAGCTGCCGGATGGTCGTTTCTTAGAATCATGGAAAATCAATAGGAACGGTAGATGTTATCCTGAGCTTATTAAGAGAAGCTCGTTTTACAGGAAAAATATTCCATTCGGCTTTAACATAAGTTTTATTGAATTATAGATTTTCATATATGATGGCGTGGCTTCGAGGCCCTCAGCCGCCGGATTAGCTATACCTTAGAATCGTTAAAAAATAAAAGATTATTAAAACTTTTGAATGCTTTTGCGGCATGAGGCAGCCAACTTCTTTTATCCGGTATGAATATCTTTTATTCTTTGCGGTAAAATCTGCCACGTATTTTCATGACGTTTCTCATGTGCAAAAATCTGCTTTTGCAGTATTCCTGAAAATGACTTTCATCATAAAGTAACTATAAAACAAATTTCAATAGTATATTTGCGAGAATAAATCATCGGTTGAAATTTTTCATTTCCATATTTATCATTTTTACCATTGCATTACGTCCGGTATTGCCACTGATCGACTATGCGGTGAACTACGAATATATTGTGGACAACCTTTGTGAGAACAGAGACATTCCGCAGTCTACCTGTAAAGGAAAATGCTACTTGGAAAAGGAACTCTCAAAAACGGAGAAACAATCGAACAACGGCCAGAATGTAAAGCTTGCCGGACTGGATGTTTTTCTGTCTCATGACGTTCTTTCTTTTTCAGTTAACCGGTTTGATGTTGAGAACCAGAAAATCAAATCCGGTTCTACTGATTTTTATACTTCAGAATATCATTCCCGGATATTCCATCCTCCTTTGGCTGAAGTGATTTAACTGAATTTATACAATCCATTCGGAGACTTTATGACTTTTGCAATCATACACCGCTTGATAAAAAATCGTTTAAGAAGGTTGTATTTTGTGATGTTTACAGACTGATAAGATTAAATTCAGTTCATATTAAAATTTTTCCTTACTGATTATTAATTTCAATTTCAATAAAAAATGAAATCAAAACTTGTTTTAACGTCATTCCTGGCGGTTTCCCTGATGGCGTGCGCGCAGGAGACCCCTAAAATAAAACATAAAAAACCGACCTCCGTAAAGTCAAATACCAAAACGGTAAAGTTTGCCAATGCGGTAGACCCAATCTGCCATATGCCGACCGAACCGGATATGAAAGATACGGAAGTGTATAAAAATAAAACGTACGGTTTTTGCAGTGTGTACTGCAAAGATGAATTTAAAAAGAATCCTGAGAAATATGTCCAGAAATAAAAAGCCAGGCCAATCAAAAAGCAGGATTATCATCCCTTTGGCGGTAATGGCATTGCTTTTTCTGGGAATAGGAATCGGAATGGGTTATTTCAAAAAGAATCTGTACACCGTGATGAAGGTTCCGGATTTTCAGCTGACGGATCAGAACAATAAAAAGGTCACCAATAAGGACATGCTCGGAAAAGTATACCTGGTGGAATTTTTCTTCAGCAGATGCCCGACGATCTGCCCCGTGATGAATACCAATATGAGAGCCATTGAAGACAAGATCGACCATCCTGATTTCGGGATTATTTCCATCAGCATCGATCCGGAAAATGATACACCGGAATTGCTGAAAGAGCATGCTCAAAGAATAGGCGTAAAATCTCCAAACTGGCATTTTCTTACCGGCGACCGGGATTATATCGGAAAACTGGCCGATCAGTTCAATATTTATGTCGGAGATAAAGAAGACGAAAGCGAAAGCCTGAACCATAGCGGAATGATTGCACTGGTTGATAAAGACGGAAATATCCGTTGCCGGTACAACAAAGAGAACATGCCGATCCTCTATTACTCCGGACTGAATTATGAGGATCCGGAAGGAAAAACGCCGAAACTCACCGGGAAATACCATCCCGACCGGGAAATGCTGATCGAGGATATCAGGAAGCTGTTGAAGTGAGAGCTGGATGATGGATGATGGAAGTTGCTTTACTTAATTACAGCTTGTTGTCCTGTACAGGAATATTAGCAATTTATTGAATTTAATGCAGGATGCAGGACGCCGGAAGTTATAGTTTAATATTCAATTTTACATCAAACGGTTGATAAGCATTAAATTTGCTAAGATAGAGAAGAAGGTGAAGAAGGGACCTGAAGTGTATATAAACTTCCAGTTTCCATCACTCATTTTCCAACAAAGAAAAATACAAACCACAAAAAACGAAACGTTATGAAGATTATGAAAGTAGCTGCTCTAAGTGCAGTATTTGCGGCGCAGTTTGCGTTTGCCCAGTTTAAGCAGTCGCCTTTGCCGTATGCATACAATGCATTGGAAGGAAACATCGATGCCAAGACCATGGAAATCCATTATTCCAAACATGCAGCAGCTTATGTAGCCAACCTGAACAAAGCGATTGCCGGAACACCACAGGAAAAGCAGACCCTGTTTGAAATTATGTCAACGGCATCAAAACTGCCGATGGCCGTAAGAAACAACGCCGGCGGCCATTACAACCACGAACTGTTCTGGACGGTGCTGACGCCGGTAAAGAATACGCAGCCTTCCGCAAAACTGGCGAAAGCCATCAATGATGCTTTCGGAAGCATGGATGCCTTTAAAGAAAGGATGGCAAAAGCAGGAGCCGACCGTTTCGGATCCGGATGGGCGTGGCTGTCCGTTGACAGAAGCGGAAAACTTTTTGTTTCTTCAACGCCGAACCAGGACAATCCTTTAATGGACGTTGTGGAAGAAAAAGGAACCCCTATTTTCGGGATTGATGTCTGGGAACATGCTTATTACCTGAAATACCAGAACAAAAGAGCTGATTACCTGACTGCTATATGGAATGTAACC
The DNA here is from genome assembly GCF_008329705.1 of Chryseobacterium sp. SN22. Lineage (GTDB taxonomy): Bacteria > Bacteroidota > Bacteroidia > Flavobacteriales > Weeksellaceae > Chryseobacterium. The sequence goes on from NZ_VTSX01000009.1 coordinate 54,145, forward strand.
AACTGGAAAGAAATCAGCAGAAGGTACGAAGAAGCCATCGGCAAAAGATAATAAATGAACTTGATTTGCAGCATATTCCTCACTTTATTTGTGGTGTTCAGGCCTCTGATCCCACTGGTGGAATATGCTGTAAATTATGATTATATCGTTGAAAGACTCTGTATCAACAAAAGCAGGCCTGACCTTCATTGCAACGGAAAGTGTTACCTCGGCAAAGAATTAGCAAAAACCAACGATACCGATTCCCTTCCTCTAAACAAATCCAAAAATACAGGACAGAAGCTATCGGATATTTATATTCTTCCTGAAACAGCCGGTATTACAAAGGAAAATAAAGCCTTTTCATCAGAGTCCGGCTTTCTTTACAAAACAGATTACTCTTTCCTGTTCTTACAACACATTTTTAGGCCACCGGTTTTTTAAGTTACTTTTCACCTCTTTAACGGCAAAAGTTTCACGGTTAATCTGTCGGTCTTTACTTCAATGAATTTCAGCGAAGCTTTGACCTGCTGATTTTCAATATTCCGCTTTAATTTTTATAAAGACGGCGCGGATATTTTCTATCGTGTAAATCTCACTTTTGTCCCTATAAAATTGAATGTTTTCATTCAATCAATACTTCTATTTAAAAAAATCAACTTAAAAAATCAACAATGAAAATTTATAAATTTTTGTATTCATTACTTATTGCCATTACATTTTCTACTCTTACCGCCTGCAGGAGCAATGATGATGACGATTCATCACAGGAAACCCTTGGAAATCTTCAGCTGAAATTTGAGAACGGATTCAACAATCTCGGTAACATTGTTTTGAACCAGACCATACAGACGTCTTTTAACGGACAAAAGCATCAGTTTTCTGCCTTGAAGTACGTAATCAGCAATATTACGCTCATCGATGAAAACGGCGGGGTCTTCAGATATCATTACAACGATCCGGATCAGGGGGCTTTTATCATCGATCAGGCAGAAGCGGTTGCAGGAATCAATTACATTAATCTTACGGAAATTCCGAAAAACAATTACCGAAAAGTGAAGATCGGTTTGGGGATAAGCCGGAATGCTTATCTCATCGGGCAGGACGGCCAGGGGATTTTCTGGCAGAAGGCGAAAAAGGCAGGCATGGCTTGGTCATGGGCGGCTGGATATATTTTTACGAAACTTGAGGGGAGATACGGAACCGCTTTACCCACTAATGAATTTATGAACCATTGTGGAAATATGGGAAATACATCGGCCAACAATACCCCGGATCTTTACCGTGAAATCACCCTTGATCTGCCTACGGCTGCACGTGTTTCAAGAGACATTACGCCTTCTGTGCATATTCTGGCGGATCTTAATCAATACCTCAGCGGAGAAACCGCTTTAATACTGGATAATTCCAATGATATGGCTATGGGATCCAACCAACATCTGGTGAATGTTACCAACAATCTGGCAAAAATGTTTAAAGTAGATCATGTTCATAATGATTAAATTCTTTAAACCATCCAGGACGGAGCGGGAAACTGCTCTTCGTTTTCTGCTGTTCTTAAGCGTACTTACGCTATTTTCGTGCGCTGATGACCCTATGGAACCGTTATCAGAAGATGAGGTTTATCTTCTTGAAAAACCTTCGGGATTTCCCGAAATAACTTTTGATGTCACAGAAAACCCGGTTACGGTTAACGGAGTCGCCTTAGGCAAGCAACTGTTTTACGAAGGAAGATTATCCCGGAATAACACGATTTCCTGCGGCTTCTGCCATATTCAGGAATATGCTTTTACCCATCACGGCCATAACGTAAGCCACGGAATCGATGACAGGCTCGGCATTCGGAATGCCCCGCCCCTTCAGAACATGGCCTTTCTTAAAAATTATACCTGGGACGGTGCAGGCCATCATTTGGACGAAAGATCCTTGGTTCCCATTACCACAGATTTTGAGATGGACAGTTCTCTTCCTGAAGCTGTAGGGAAGCTGAATGCCGATCCGAAATATAAAAAGCTGTTTAAAGCGGCATATGGTAATGAAAATATTACGGGGGAAAAAGTGTTGAAGGCCTTATCGCAGTTTATGGCAACGATGGTTTCAGCCGATTCAAAGTATGACCGGATGAAAAAAGGAACAGCAGCTTTTACAACAGAAGAAAACCAGGGAATGGCTCTGTTTCAGCAGAAATGTGCCTCCTGCCACAGCGGCGGACTTTTTACGGATGAAAGCTACCGGAATACCGGGATGTATTATAATGCACAGTTCGGCGACAGGGGAAGATACAGGGTAACGCTGGACTGGAATGACAATATGAAATTCAGGGTCCCAAGTTTAAGAAATGTAGAATATACTGCGCCGTATATGCACGACGGAAGATTTTACACGTTGGAAGCGGTGATGAATTTTTATTCTGATAACGTGGAAAATCAGCCGAATATTGATCCTCTGCTGAAACAGAACGGTCATCTCGGAATTCCCATGACCGGCCAGGAGAAACAACTTATTATTGCTTTTCTGAAAACATTGAGCGATAAAAATTTCATTGCCAATCCAAAATTTGCAGAATAAGTATACCATGAAGAAGATATTTTTGATTATAAGTCTGGTGATCTGTTTCTTAAGTCAGGCCAGAATACCAGGAGACAGTTTATATTTTCCCAAGCCATTTAAGGCGGCCGTTTTCGAGGACTGTGATGCCTGTGGCTGTGCGGCGGGAAACGGATCTTCAGGTTTTGAATCTTTGCTGAATCCGCAGTTTATCGGGGTTAAATATTTTGCCCAGCATTATAAGGCAAAGGAGAATCTATTTGTTCATGACTTAACCCAGGATCAGTATTTCAATACCCTTCAGCTGTGGGGAAAGATTCCGGTTGCTGAAAAATTGAGTGTTTATGCAAATGTTCCGTTTCACTTTCACACGAAAAAAACGTTACAGGGAGACATCAGCATCCATGGAATCGGTGATGCAAATGTTATGGGCATTTATCAGCTGATCAACTCAGGCAGTTCTCACCAGCTAAATGGTGGTTTAGGAGTGAAAATTCCGCTTGGGAAATTTAATGAAAAAGGACTTTCCGGTGTAAACCCCAGTTTTCAGCTGGGAACCGGAAGCTGGGATTATCAGATGATGCTGAATTATAAATTTCAGAAAGGCAGAGCAGCGTTCCTGCTGAATACTGATTATACGGTAAAAACCGAAAACCGGAAACATTATCGTTTTGGGAACCAATGGAACTATTCAGCCACAGGCTTCTATCAGATTTCGGGAAATGGGGATATCATTTTCTCCGGAAAAGCAGGAATGCAGGGGGAAGTGTACGACCGGAACAGGCAGTTCGGCGAGATCCTGCCCAATACCGCCGGGAGCGCACTATACGGAAAGTTTGGGTTCGAGGCAGCCTATAAAAGGATCAGCCTCGGCAACGAAATTATGCTTCCGGTTTATTCTGATCTGGCCGGAGGGGATCTTGAAGCAAAATCCCGTTTCAGCCTTTTCATGAATATTGGGATCTGAAATGTTTAGGCAATGTTTATCCACTAATAATAGCATTTGTTTAAGAGGCTGGAACAAAGGATTGAAATAATAATAATAATCACCAAAAAGTTTTAAAGTCGGCCGGCTTACTTATCTGAAGCCGGCCCTTTTAAAAAGTGAAGCAGCAATCAGGAACCGAACCGTATCATGAAAATTTCAATTCTGTACGTCGAAACATTACCGGAGACTTAGCTTATCATTGAAACAGAACGTTTTAGTAAATGAATTTGATTGAAAATCAATATTTTAATTTAAATACTGCATCTGTGAATTATTTTTCTATCTTTGCCGCAGTCTGGTGAGCCGTAAAAAGCGCTTAAAAGGGAATCCGGTGAAAATCCGGGACAGACCCGCTGCTGTAAGCTCCATCATAAAGTTTCTGAAGACAACATCCACTGTTTTTTACGGGAAGGATTTCGGAAACGGAGTAAGTCAGAAGACCTGCCGGATCATTTATCGTTTGACGCTTTCGTGGAATAAAGCTTAGGACATCATTGATTCTGTGCAGGATACAGCTGTGCCTGATCATTGTATTCTTATATCCGTTAGCGTCATCATTATCCCTAATGAGCTAATGGTGACCACATTTTTTACATCCTCATTTCAGAAGATGGCCTGCGCAATATTTGTACTGGCTGCTACCTTTATTTTTTCACAATCAAGGAAAGATACCGTTAAGGAACAGACCATTGTTCCCGTTACCCTGAAGAAAAAAAAATTTAAGGAAATACTTCCTGCACAGGTCTTGTCCGGGGAGGAACTCGAAAGGCTGAACAGCCAGTCGGTAGCGGATGCGCTGCGGTATTTCTCCGGGGTCCAGATCAAGGATTACGGTGGGATCGGCGGCCTGAAGACCATCAACATCAGGAGCATGGGGAGCCAGCATGTCGGAGTCTTCTACGATGGGATCCAGATCGGGAATGCGCAGAACGGGATTGTGGATCTGGGAAGGTATTCCCTGGATGACCTGGAAGAAATTTCTCTATACAATGGACAAAAAAGTGAAATTTTTCAGCCTGCCAGAGATTTCGGCTCTTCAGGATCCATTTATCTACAGCCAAAAATTCCGGTGTTTAATGCTAAAAGAAAAACAAATCTCGTTATAAGGTCCAAGAACAGCTCGATTGATCTTTTCAACCCATCCTTTCGCCTGGAACAGAAAATCTCAGAAAAAATTTCAGCAAGCTTCAGTTCGGAATTCCTGCAGAGTGACGGCATTTACAAATACCGGTATCGGAAAAAATATCCTGACGGCGAAATCGCTTACGATACAATTGCCAGAAGGCTGGATTCAGATATACGGGCCAGACGCTTTGAAACAGGTTTGAATGGTAGCCTCAGCAACGGAAGCTGGAATGTAAGAGGGTACGGATACCTGTCCGACCGCGGAATCCCGGCTGCTATTGTCAACAACCGCTTCGACGGACGCGGGCAAAGACAGAGGGATGAAAATTTTTTCGTTCAGGGAAGTTTCAGGAAAAAAATATTTCCGAAACTTGAAACGCAGCTGAAGGCCAAATTTGCTTATGACTACACCCATTATATCGATACGGTTTCGTCCATAAAAATTCAGAACCAGTACATCCAGAGGGAACTTTATGTATCCAACTCAAATTTACTTGCGCTCACTTCAGATTGGGACGTAAGTGCAAGCATCGATTTTCAGTATAATAATCTTAACGCGGATCTGGTTAATTTCTCCTATCCGATCCGGTATACGACCCTGGCTGCTTTTGCAACGACCTACCGCTGGAACCGCCTGAAATTCCTGGGAAGCGTGCTCGGAACTTTTATTTCCGAAACCGTGGAAAAAAATGCGGCCTCACCGGACAGGACGGAATGGACCCCTTCAGCATTCCTGAGCTATCAGCCTTTTGCAGGAAAAGATTTTACGGTTCGCGCTTTTTACAAAAGGATTTTCAGGATGCCCACTTTCAATGATCTGTATTACACGATGATCGGCAGTAGTTTACTAAAACCGGAATTCACCAATCAGTACAATCTCGGGTTTTCCTATTCCAGAGGGTTTTCAAAATCTGTCCTGCAAAGGATTTCTGTTAAGGCGGACGGATATTTCAACAAAGTGGAAGATAAAATTATCGCTGCCCCGAACGGAAGCATGTTCCGGTGGACGATGCTGAACCTGGGAGAAGTCGAAATCATAGGAACAGACCTCAATCTTCAGGCTGACCTGCTTTTCGGAAAAGTGAAAGTCCATCCTTTGGTGAGCTATACATTCCAGAGAGCAAGGGATTTTTCGGATCGGGAAGAATCGTATTTCGGGCATCAGATTCCGTATACTCCGTGGCATAGCGGTTCATTTTCTATGATGGCGGCTTATAAGAACTGGAGCTGCAATTACAGTTTTATCTATGTCGGGGAGCGTTATGACGTGAACCAGAACAACATTCAATACAATTATATTCAGCCCTGGTATACGCATGACCTGTCTTTTCAGCGGAAAATAGAATGGAGAGAGCATCAGTTTAAAGCCAGTTTTGAAATCAATAATATTTTCAACCAATACTATGACGTGGTGCTGAATTACCCGATGCCAGGCCGGACCTTCAGATTTATTCTAAGCTTTACCTTATGAAAAAAACGAACTTTTACCTGATCCTTATGTTGCTGGTTACCCTCGTTTCCTGCAGGACGGATGAATACATCGACCGCGAAGAGGCCGAAAGCGGATTGGCACAGCCGGAAGATACCGCCATTAAAGGATTCTATCTGCTGAATGAAGGCAATATGGGCAGCAACAAGGCAACGCTCGATTTCTTCGATTATACTACCGGGACCTATCACCGGAATATCTATGCCGAGATCAATCCGAATGTCGTTAAAGAGCTGGGCGATGTGGGAAACGATATCCGGATTTACGGGAATAAACTGTATGCCGTCATCAATGTATCCAATAAGATCGAAGTGCTGGATGCCAGAACAGCTAAAAGAATTAAAACCATCAATCTCGAAAACTGCCGGTACCTCGCCTTTAAGAATGGTAAAGCTTACGCATCAAGCTATGCCGGCCCGGTTTCAGTAAATCCCAACGCACCGCTGGGAAAAGTAGTGGAAATTGATACGGCTTCCCTGACGATTCAGCGTTCTGCCGTGGTGGGATACCAGCCTGAGGAAATAGAAATTGTAGGAAATCAGCTCTTTGTAGCCAATTCAGGAGGCTATAAATTTCCGGATTATGATAAAACGATTTCCGTGGTGGATCTGACTTCTTTTACGGAAACCAAAAAGATAGACGTGGCGATCAATCTTCACCGGATTAAAAAAGATGGCTATGGCGATCTGTATGTTACCTCCAGAGGAGATTATTATAACGTACCTTCAAGTCTGTTCGTCATTGATGCTGTGACAGGACAGATAAAGAAAGACTTTCACATTCCGGTAAGTGAAATGGTGATCGTGAATGACAAGCTGTATTACTACGGAAACGAATTCAACTACAATACCCATACCTATAAAAAAAACTTCGGGATCATTGATGTGAAAACCGAGCAGGTCATTTCCAACTCAATGATCGATCAGGAATATGTAAGTGCCATCAAGACGCCTTACGGAATTGCGGTAAATCCGGTTACCGAAGACATTTACATAACCGATGCCAGAAATTATGTCTCCACAGGCTATGTGTATTGTTTCGATAAAAACGGACACTTCAAATGGAAGACCGAAGGTGGAAATATCCCGGCCCATTTTACTTTTTTATACAAATAATCAGAATATAATATGAAAAGAAACACCATTGCAGTTTTGAAAACCGTTTTGTTCTCGGCTGTTCTCGTCGGAATAACTGGCTGTAAAAGCGATGCAGAAGAAGAAAGCTTCAGCTTCAGCGGCCTGGAGGAATCTTACACGATTGATCGTTTTAAAGTATTGACCATTGACCCGCAAATAGGCGGTAATTTTGCCTGGAGCATCAACGATTCTTTGATTTCCCAGGATTCGCAGCTGGAATTTATCAGTCCGGTCTTAAAAGAATACCCTCTGACTTTGAAAATAGAATCCGGGGGAACTACGAAGACGTATCATTCGAAAATTATAGTAAAAAAAGAAGCCGGAACCTACAGCCGGTACATTTCCGATGTGCTTGACTATCGTCCTGCGGTAGGCCAGTTTACCAATGAAATGCCGGAATTTCAGAACGGGGATTCATTCAGCACGATGCTCCAGAAAGCAAAAGCTTCATTAATCGGCGAGGGTTCTTCGATGCTGACGTTGGGTGGATTTGGCGGATATATAGTCTTTGGCTTCGATCATACTGTCCCGAATATGGACGGTAGGGATTTTAAGATCCTTGGAAATGCTTTTTTCGGAAGTGATGCTAGCCAGCCGCGCTCAGGATCATGCGAGCCGGGAATTATTATGGTTGCTTACGACAGGAATAAAAACGGAAAACCTGACTCAGATGAATGGTATGAAATCGCAGGAAGTGAATATTTTAAAAATACAACGGTAAAAGACTACAGCATCACGTATTTTAAGCCTGATGAAAATAAAGTTCTTGTTCCCGGAGCTGACTTCTGGCAAACCGATACGGAATATATCAAATGGCACGATAACCTCGGGAATTCAGGATTCAAATCGAAGATTGTCTTCCATGCCCAGAGTTATTATCCTTTGTGGCTGGGTGATGCTTCTTATACTTTTACCGGAACCCGGTTAATGAACAATTATTCCGACCAGAGCGGAACGGGATCCTATTGGGCCGGAAAATCCTACGATTACGGATATGCCGATAATGCCCCGAACAATGATGGAGCATCCAATATTGACATTTCCTGGGCGGTCGACAAAAACGGAAAGTATGTAAAGCTTCCGGGCATCGATTTCGTGAAAGTCTATACCGGAATAAACCAGGAAGCCGGATGGATAGGAGAGGTCTCCACAGAAGTTGCCGGCGCTTATGATCTTCATCTCAATTAAAATTCAATAATATCTATTAATACATTTTACAATGAAAAAGTTTTATCTTTTCGCATCGCTTTTTTTGGCAGGCTCCTTTGCGCAGGCTCAGTCGAATTACACGGACGGTTATTTTATGGTGAATGAAGAGTGGTTCGGCCATACCAACGGATCGGTGAATTTCATCAACAACAACGGATCGGTAAATTACAGAGTATACAGCACCGTCAACAACAGTCAGGCTTTCGGAGCGACCACCCAGTACGGAACTATTTACGGCGATAAATTCTATTTTATTTCCAAGCAGGCAGCCGACGGCGGGGATACCCAGTATGTGCCCGGCGGAAGACTGGTGATAGCCAATGCGCACACCCTGCAGAAAATTGCCGGATTCAACACCATCGGAGGAGACGGGCGGTCTTTTGTCGGAGTAAATGAGCACAAAGGCTATATTGCTACTTCCAATGGGATCTTCCTTTTTGATATCGATAATCTGCAGGTTGGAAATCAGATTGCATCAACAGGAAATGGCCAGGTCGGAAACATGATCCGGACCTCTCAATATGTCTTTGCGGTAAAGCAGTCGGTAGGGGTATTGGTAATCGATCCCGGCAGCGATACGGTGGTATCAACAATTTCAGGAGCATTTAATTCGGTGGTGCAGGCAAAAGACGGCAGCGTATGGGCAATCCAGGATCAGAAGCTGGTGAAGATCAATCCCACGACTTTTGTAACCACTATTTTTAATATTCCGACAACCAAATACTCCGGAAGCTGGGGAGCGTGGAATGCGGGGAGCTTTACGGCCGGCAGTCAGAATAATGTTTTGTACTGGATCAATTCAATCAACAGTTCTGTTTCCGGAACCCAGATCGTAAAATTCGATGTGACGAACGGTACTTTCAATGAAACCTTTGCCACAATTCCGGGACAGACGGGAACCTACAAGCAGATTCCTTACGGTGCGGCCTTACGTGTGAATCCTGTAACGGATGAATTAATTCTAAATACCACGGAAAGCGGATACGGAACGCATTACCAGAACAACTGGATCCATACCTATGACAATAACGGAAACCTGACGAATACCAGGAAGCTGGATGATTATTACTGGTTCCCGGCCATGACTGTTTTTCCGGATAATACCATGCCCGTTGTCAGCACCACATTTCCGAGTCAGCTGACAGTAAACAGCAGCACCGTCATCGATCTGAAAACGGTGATTACCGATAATGATAACCTTTCTGCCGCCATTGTGAAAACGGTGAAGTCCAATACCAATCCGGCTGCCGTTTCAGCAACGATCAATGCTGATGACGAATTGGTCATAACTCCTCAGGGAAGCGGTATGGCAACGATTATGGTAAGCTTTAATTCTAATGGAAAAATAGTTGATAAAATTCTTTCGGTGACCAGCTCTTCGTCCGTACTGGCAACTGCTGAAACAAGGAAACTGGAATTCAGCATATATCCCAATCCGGCGACTGATATCCTTAACATTAAGACCCGGGAAAAAGTTTTAAAAGTTTCCGTCTCTGATATGTCCGGTAAATCGGTAAATGCTCCGTTAAGCAGCGGACAGGTAAACGTCAGCATGCTTCCGAAAGGAATTTACATGGTAACAGTCCAGACTGAAAAAGCATTATATCAGCAGAAACTGATGAAGAACTAACGCTTCAGTTCAGCATACCCATTTTATTTAACCTCTGCCATTTGTTTAGCGGAGGTTTTATTTTGAATAATCTATGCGCGGAACGGGTTTTTGGGGATATCAAAAGCCAGAAAGGAAATTATTTAAATGTAATTTACTTTTGTTATATGCCAACGGAATCTCCTATAAAAAATAGCTGTAACTGAACGGTATTTATCAACCATTAAAGAGGTTCTAATTATAAAGAAAAGCATTGAAAAAGTCAGCACCTGTCCTAAAATGTAAAACCATTAAGAAACTGAGCTCTATAAGAGCTTACTGTCAACAGTTGCAAGTTATCGATTTTAATAAGCCCGTAAGGATAATCTGATAACGCTCGCCTTATTTTCTTCAGATTAATTAAATGTTTGCCCAGTTCTAAGATTTTGGGATTGAACGTCAAAAGTCTTTTTAGTTTTTAAGCTGGTCCTGCAAACCTGACGGGTTTACTTATTCGCAGAATTCTATATTGAAACATGCCTTTAAAACCGGGGTTTAAAATGATACAAAATAAAAAAGAGATTCAAAACTGAATCTCTTTTAAAGTAGCCCGTAGGGGAATCGAACCCCTCTTACCAGAATGAAAATCTGAGGTCCTAACCGATAGACGAACGGGCCATCTGTCTTCCGCTAAATAAATAGCGTGTTAGTTTTTTGTTTTTATAAGTGTCAACTCTTATTAATTACCAGGTTAGAGTAGTAATTAAGTTTTGTAGCCCGTAGGGGAATCGAACCCCTCTTACCAGAATGAAAATCTGAGGTCCTAACCGATAGACGAACGGGCCAACTATACTTATTAAGCCAGTTTATTAACGTGCTTAGTTAATTTGCTTTTTAAGTTAGCTGCTTTGTTTTTGTGGATGATGTTTTTCTTCGCTAATCTATCCAACAAAGAGATAACCTTTGGCAATTGTTCTGCAGCAGCAGCTTTATCTTCTTCATTTCTTAACACCTTCATTGCTGTTCTAGCAGTCTTATGGTAGTATCTGTTACGAAGTCTTCTTACTTCGTTTTGTCTAATTCTTTTTAATGCTGATTTATGATTTGCCATATCGTTCAAATGTGAGTGCAAAAGTAAAACCTTTTTTCTTATCCTCCAAATTTATTTTCAAAAATTTTTAATTTTTTTCAGATAAATATTTTCGAAGTTTATCTATTGCCTGTTCTATTTTAATATTCTCTTCTTCTCTTTCTATTTTTTAATGGTGCTTTTCAGCATAACCATCACCTCGGTCCAGTGCTATTGAAGGTAAGTCCGTTAATCATTACTACAAATGAAGTCTTTCTCCTCCGCTAAAACCTGAACTTATTCATCATCATTGCCTGCAATCCCCATATTTATTGATTTTTAAATCATAACTTTTTGGGTTGAAGTGGATTTTTTTAAAGCAATTTTGCTTCTGTATTTTAATCCGGCATGATATAAATTTGGTAGCCTATAGGAGAATCGAACTCCTGTTGCAAGGATGAAAACCTTGAGTCCTAACCACTAGACGAATAGGCCAAATTTTGAGGTTGCAAAAGTAACAATTAACTTTTTAACTTCAAAATTATTTTTTGTTATTTGAAAACTTTTTGGATGATGGTATTCTTAATTCCTTTAGCTTCAATATCTTTCTGAAGCTTTACAGCATCCTCCAAAGTATAGACTTTTCCGTAGGTGTAATAGAAAACGCCGCTTTCCTTATTCCGTTCCACATCTTTCAGGGTCTGGAGAATCGGGGAGTTTCCGTTCAGCTTATCGCCTACGTATACTTCAATTGTGTAATATCCTGAGTTCAGTTTCTGGTTCGGCATAAATCCGACCGCATAGGCGTTCCTGAATCCTGCATCTTTGGACGTCCTGATATTGATATCCCTCACTGAAGCCAGATTGGTGACACCATAGTAATATTTATACTGCCCGTTTTCCTTGATCGGTAAAATATAATTTAACCCTTTCAGGGCAGGGTCGCCGTCGTTGAATTTCTGAGGGGAACTTAAGAGCAGAATTCTGAAATCATTTTTCAGGGCTACCTCCACCGGTTTTTCAGGTTCCGGTTTTTTTACGGTAGCCGATATCCCCGATTTCCGGTCAATGGCTTTTTTATAATCGATGATCGCCTGGTAAATGCTCTGTGAGATTTCTTCCTGGCCTTTTTCCGAAGCCAGATAGTGGCTTTCCTCCGGATGGTTGATGAATCCGGTTTCAATAAGAACCGAAGGCATAGCATTCATCCGGAGTACGTGCAGGTTTTTCTGGAAAACCCCTCTGGAAAACCTTTTGTCTTTATTCACGAAATTATTTTCTACCAGTCCGCCAAGCAAAAGGCTGGACTCAAGATATTTACTCTGCTGAAGTTTAAGAGCGATCAGGGATTCCGGCGAGCTTGCGTCATAAGAACCAAAGGTCTGTTTATCCTTTTCATCCAGAAAGATCACGTCATTTTCCCTTTTAGCGACTTCCAGGTTGGTGTCGTTTTGGTCGGGCCCCTGTACGTACGTTTCCGTTCCATAGGCAGTCGGTCTTTTCGAAGAATTACAGTGGATGGATACAAAAAGATCCGCTTTGCTCCTGTTGGCCAGGTTCGTTCTGTCCGACAGAGAAGGGTACTCATCGATTTTTCGGGTGTAGATTACTTTAAAGTCTTTATTTTTTTCAAGCATAGCCCCTACTTTCAGGGTAATGGTGAGCGTAACGTCTTTTTCGGCAACCCTTCCGATATCGGCGTAGGACCGGTTTGCTCCGTGATCACTTCCCCCGTGTCCCGCGTCTAACACAACGATGAATTTCTTTTGCGAAAAAATAAAGTTGGTAAGGAGTAGGAAGAGAAATGATAAAATTATTTTAAAATTTACTTTGTGCATCTTACAGTTTTAAAAATTATATTAATTTTGAGCCTTAGTATTATACCTATAAATATAACGAAAAAATTGGTCAAAACCGTCTCCAAAAATATATTACAAATTTTAATTATCCTAATTTTTAACAGTTTTTTAGCACAGCAGACGCCTGAAAAATTGCCTGAAAATGCGGTTAATGATACCATTTCCAGAAAGGATACCGTTGTGGTGAAAAAGGAATCCCTTGAAGATGTTCTCCGTACCAAAGCGGATGTTCAACGCAGGGATTTCCAGAAGAAAATGATTTACCTGAACAGGAATGCGCAGGTAAAATACCAGGATATGCAGATCGATGCCGATTATATCTCCATCGATGAGCAGAAAAACATCATGTATGCCCGCGGAAAGCAGGATTCTCTGGGGAAAATCATAGAACCTGTGATTACCACCCAGGCAGGGAAGGTGTATGAAACAACAGAGTTTCAGTACAATACAAAAACCAGGCAGGCAATTGCTTTTAATGCGAGAACAGAAGAGAATGAAGGGGTTATCGTAGCTAATAAAACTAAAAAATATAACGATTCGGTTTTTGCGATGAAGCGTGCGATCTATACGACCGACGATTATTTCATTAAGAAAAAAGATACCGCGGCAGATTACTATCTGCGGGCTTCCAACATCAAACTGGTAAAGACAAGAAACAAATCATCGATCATTTCCGGACCTATCCAGATGTACATTGAAGAAGTTCCGACTCCGCTGATTATGCCTTTTGCCATTCTTCCGTTTTCAGACAAAAGATCGGCCGGTATCCTGATCCCCAGTTTCGGGGAGCGGCAGGACGTCGGGTTCTTCCTGAATGGATTGGGTTATTACCAGCCGATCGGGGAACATTTCGATCTCAAGGTCCTTGCGGATATTTACACCAAAGGAAGCTGGAACCTGCGGCCGGAAATGAATTACATTAAAAAGTACCGCTATTCCGGGAATTTCTCCGCCGATATCGGAACCATGGTCCGCGGAATCAAAGGGCTTGATAACTATGGGAAAACAGGAACTTACCGGATCGCCTGGAGACATACGCAGGATACCAAAGCCAATCCTTTCCTTACTTTCTCTGCTTCAGTAGACGTGGTAAGTACGAAATTCTACAACAATACGCTGAACAACAATTATATTCTTAATCAGAATGTATTGAATACCCAGCAGAACTCTACGGTAACGCTTACCAAAAGATTCCTGAAGCTGCCGGTGACGATTACGGGAACCGCTTCTTATTCACAGAATTTCGCAACGGGACTTTCTGATCTTCGTCTTCCACAGATGAACATCGCCATCAATCAGTTTTATCTGTTCGGTTCCAAAACAGGGGTAAGATCGGGGTTGCTGGAAAACCTGACGGTGAATACCGGTATCAATTTAACGAACTTTGTTCAGACTGAGGAAGGGGAGCTTTTTAAAGCGGCCATGTGGGACAAGATGCAGACGGGGCTTAGAAACAATATTACTTTAGGAACCAATACTACGGTTGCCAAATATTTTACCTTCAGTTTAGGGGCGAATATCGATAACGCCCTGACGACAAAAACGATTGATAAATTTTATGATCCGATCCAGAACAAGGTCGTAACCGAAACCAATAAAGGCGTTTCCGGATATTCTACTTTTTCTACTACGGCAAGTATTCAGACGACTTTATATGGAATGCTGAACTTTAAAAAAGGGTCAGCGATTGAAGCCATCAGGCATATGATGACGCCAAGTATCGGGTTTACCTATTCTCCGGATTTCGGGGGTTCGGGATTCGGGTATTTCAGGAATTATTATGATGCCAACGGTGCTTTGACGCCTTATTCCATCTTTGAAGGCGGGATTATCGGATCTCCTTCGAGCGGACTGGTTGGTGCGTTGGGTTTCAATATCGGAAACAATGTTGAAATGAAAGTGCGGTCTAAAAAAGATTCTACCGGGGTAAAAAAAATAAAACTGTTTGAATCTTTAAACCTTGCCGGAAACTACAACTTTGCCGCAAAAGATCATCCGTTTTCCATTATTACGATCAACGGGCAGTCGTCTTTCTTTAATAACAAATTGAGTGTAAATACCAGTTTGTCCCTTGATCCTTACCGTATCATTTATATTCCGGGACAGGAAGCCGGGATCAGGACAGAAAATTTCGGACACTTCAGCGTGCAGGGCTTCAATGTTCAGATGTCCTATCCTCTAAGCAGCGAAATTTTCGGCGAAAAGACGGATTACAGTAAAAAGTACAGTAAAAAAGGAGAGATCAGAAATGAAAATTATTATTTTGACGATGATAATTATGCCCACTTTGATCAGGCCTGGACTTTGAATGTAAATGCCAACTACGCTTATACCAGAAGCTCGGCTTCAAGAACACCAACTAAATTGGCTTCTGTAGGACTTGACGGAAGCATCAAGCTGACGCCTTACTGGAACATCAACGGAAGCACGCATTACGATATGGTAACGCAGCAGCTGGCGTATACAAGAATAGGGTTTTCAAGGGATCAAAGAAGTTTTACTATCAATTTTAACTGGGTGCCGTTCGGGCAGTATAAAGTATATGATTTCTTCATCGGAATCAAGGCCAATATCCTGAGCGATGCGCTGAAATATAAAGACCGAAGCTTTACACAGCCGAATGCACCATTCTAGCATCAGATTTGATATTTGATTATAGAATATAAATTTTATATTTGCACCCAAAATAAATTCTAATGAAAAAAATAATCAGTACCGAAAATGCACCTGCAGCCATCGGACCTTATTCACAGGCTAATATGGCTAACGGTGTGTTGTATATCTCCGGCCAGATCCCGGTAGATCCTGCAACAGGCAAACTGGCAGAAGGAATCGAAAGAGAAACACATCAGGTAATGAAAAACCTTGAGGCTGTTCTTACAGAAGCCGGTATGACTTTTAAAAATGTTGTAAAAGCAACGATCTTTCTCAAAAATATGGATGATTTTGCAGTAATGAACGACATTTATGCATCTTACCTGGATGCAGAAAGCTATCCTGCCCGTGAAACCGTACAGGTTTCCTGCCTGCCGAAAAATGTTGATATTGAAATTTCCATGATCGCACACCAGGATTAATGAATTTTATAAGAAATACAATTGCGGTTATTGTAGGCCTTGGTATTGCAGGGCTTATTATCACTCTTGGCATCAGGATGTTTCCGCAATGGGTGACTTTCGAGGCTTTTGCTCCATTCGAGCACTGGCAAAAATTCCTTCAGAGCATGCAGAAAGACGGAGCTTTTTTCGGCTTCCTGCTGTTTATTTCAGGCCTGGGAACTACCGTTGGCGGTGTGGCGACAGCTATTATCGTTAAGTATGCCAAAGTAGCCTATGCTATCCTTATCGGATTCATCATGCTTTTTATAGCCATGCTGGACGTTATTGTTTTCCCTTATCATCCTACATTCTATAAAGTATCCATTTTTCTTACTTTTTTTCCTTTTTCGTGGATCGGAGGAAAAATAGTAGAGGTAATTTATGAAAGGAAGAAGAAAAGAAGGATTGCCGAAAAAATAAATAGGTCATAAAGAATAAAAAGCCGCTGCAAATTGGAATTTGCAGCGGCTTTTGTTAATATAGAAGTGAAAGTTTAGTTTCTCTTAATTAAGGCATTTTAAAGCCTCTCTGATAACCTCTTCCGTAGTCATCCATGTATTTCACCTGTACGGTTCCGGAAAACTTATTCAATATATTCTCCACATCTTTTTGTGAATTTACAGGTTTGCCATTGATTTCGGTAATAATGTAGCCGTCTACGATTCCCGCTTTAGCCATTTCGCTTCCTTCGATTACATTTTTGGCGATGATTCCGCTGTTCAGCCCGTAATAGGCTTTTGTTTTATCATCAATGCTCTGGAAATCGGCTCCTATTTTTTCGGTTACGCTCAGATCCGCTTTGGTTCTGGTAGAAGTACCGCCTTTCTGGTCTCTTAAAGTAACGCTAGTGGTTGAAGATTTGCCGTTTCTCATATAAGTTACGTTAACTTTATCTCCCGGACGTTTGCTTCCTATTGCCACTGAAAGATCAGCAAAATCAGTAATGGGTACGGTATCGATCTGGGTAATGATATCACCGGTTTTTAGTCCGGCATCTTCTGCACCACTGCTTTCCCCGAATCCTGTTACCAGAACTCCTGAACCGGCTTTATAATTTGTTCTCTTCTCTTTATTGTAAGCTGCTACCAGCTGATCGTTGGAAAGGTCCAGGGAAGTTACACCCAGGAATCCTCTCTGTACGATTCCGAATTTCTTGATGTCTTCAATAATCTTTCTTGCCAGATTGGAAGGAACGGCAAATCCGTAACCCTGATAGTATCCCGTCGTAGACTGGATCGCTGAGTTGATCCCGATCAAATCGCCATTTGTATTTACCAATGCTCCGCCTGAATTCCCTGGATTAATGGCCGCATCCGTCTGGATAAAGCTCTCAATCGGGTTGGCCGCTTTGCCCTGTGAGCCCAGGATTCCGATTCCTCTTCCTTTTGCTGAAACGATTCCGGCTGTTACGGTAGAATTAAGCCCAAGCGGGTTCCCTACAGCCAATACCCATTGTCCTACTTCAATATTATCGGAGTTTGCGAAATTTAAGAATGGTAATCCTTTTTCTTCAATTTTCAGTAAGGAAATATCGGTATTAGGGTCAGTACCTACTAGAGTTGCGATGTAAGATTTTTTGTTGCTTAAAACCACTTCAAGCTTATTGGCTCCTGCCACCACGTGGTTATTGGAAATAATATATCCGTCCGGAGAAACGATTACTCCTGATCCCATTCCGGAAGGCATGTTATCGGGAGCCTGTTGTTTCTGTCTCTGTTGGCCTCTTCCTCCGAAAGGATCACCGAAGAAGAAATCGAACATATCCTGCTCTGAAGCCCTGCTGGTGGATCTGGATTGGTAATTCTTAATGGTAACCACAGCCGGAACGGTTGTCTTGGCTGCTTTTACAAAGTCGTCACCCACTGCAGAAGAGTTCATCCCTGCAAAAGATACGTTGGAAGCTTTTGTAAAATAGGATTGGTCTGTGCTGTCGGAATGATGATTCAGGTATTGTATTCCACCAACGGCGGTAGCTCCTGAAATAACACCCACCACAGCAAATGGCAATAGTTTTTTTAAAGTACTCTTCATTGTATATCTTTCTTTATTTGATTAATTATCTTATTCACTTTTTCGTTTTATTCTAAAACAAATTTAATGCTAAATAGGTATGCAATTAATATACATTGTTTCAATTTTAACTAAAATTTAACGAGAATAGCAATACTTTATGGATTATGTCATAATTGTTAAAACCCTTATTAACGAATATTAAAAACATATTAAAGACAAAATGTCATAAGTAAGATACAATTGTCATGCTAAAGGTTAAATCGTCTGTTTTTAAATAGATATAAAATGACATGAATTCCAGGTTGGGTTTTTTAAATTTAATAAATCTAAAATGTTTATCTTTGCACCTTAATTTTTCTCACTTAAAACGTTTATAGCATGCAACTGTATAACACCTTAAGCGCAGAAGAAAGAGCTCGACTTATCGATGAGGCCGGAAAAGAGCGCCTTACCCTGTCTTTCTATGCGTATGCCCGAATTGAAGATCCCAAAAAATTCCGTGACGATTTATTTATAGCCTGGAATGCCCTTGATGCCCTAGGCCGTATTTATGTAGCCCATGAGGGAATCAATGCCCAGATGAGTGTTCCGGCAGAGAATTTTGAGGCATTCCGCAATACGCTGGAGGAGTACGATTTCATGAAAGGTATCCGGCTGAATGTTGCCGTAGAGCAGGACAACCATTCCTTTTTAAAATTAACCCTTAAGGTTAGAAATAAAATTGTTGCCGACGGCCTGAATGATGAAACTTTTGACGTAACCAATAAAGGGATTCATTTAAGAGCCAGGGAATTCAATAAGCTGCTGGAGGATCCGAATACGATTGTTGTGGATTTCAGAAACCATTACGAAAGTGAAGTCGGCCATTTTGAAGGGGCTATTACCCCGGATGTAGAAAACTTCAGGGAAAGCCTTCCGGTCATTAACGAACAGCTGCAGAACCACAAAGAAGATAAGAACCTTCTGATGTACTGTACCGGCGGAATCCGCTGTGAGAAAGCCAGTGCTTATTTTAAGCATCAGGGTTTCAAAAATGTTTTCCAGTTAGAAGGAGGAATTATCGAATATACCCGGCAGATTAAGGAAGAAGGGATTGAAAGTAAATTTATAGGGAAGAATTTTGTATTCGACCACCGTCTGGGAGAACGTATTACCGATGATATCATTGCCCAATGCCACCAGTGCGGAAAGCCGTGCGATAACCACACCAATTGTGCCAACGATGCGTGCCACCTGCTGTTTATCCAGTGTGACGAATGTAAGGCGGCTATGGAAAACTGCTGTTCTACGGAATGTCTGGAAACCATTCATTTGCCTTGGGAAGAGCAGTTGAAATTGAGAAAGGGCCTGCAGGTTGGAAATAAAGTATTCAGAAAAGGAAAGTCCGAAGCTTTAAAGTTTAAAAAATCCGGAGACCTTCCGAATAAACCTCTGGCTAAAGCGGAAACAAAAGATATCCGTCAGAAAATAAAGATCAAAAAAACGTTGATCGGAAAGGCCGAGCATTACTTTACAAAGTCTGAAATTGCACAGTTCCTCATTGAAAGCAACGAACTGTCTGTAGGGGATAAGGTGCTGATTTCTGGACCTACAACCGGAGAGCAGGAAATTACCGTTACGGAAATCCATGCTAACGGAGGACCTGTAAATACAGCCGTACCGGGAGACCAGATCACCTTTAAACTTCCGTTCAGGGTGCGTTTGTCTGATAAAGTGTACAAAATTTTACCTTCTGAAAATGCTTAATCATGTTGAAAGCTGAACTCAGAAAAGAATATATGCAAAAAAGAAAAGCCTTGTCTTATGATGAGGCTTTTTTCTTATCTGAAAAGATTTTCAGGAATTTTATTGAATATTTTAAACCGCTTCCGGGTCAGAAGGTTCATATTTTTATCCCGATTCAGAAGTTCAGGGAAATTAATACGAAATTGTTCATTGATTATTTTCTCAGTCGGAAGATCAGGGTTTTTGCCCCTAAAGTGGTCGGTACGGAATTGATCTCTGTCGAAATTTTTGCCGATACAGACTATGAGATCAATACCTGGGATATTTCTGAGCCGGTTTCTGATGAAGATTCAGGGATTTCGGACTTTGATTTTGTGATTACCCCGCTGTTGTACTGTGACAGTAAAGGAAACAGGGTAGGCTACGGTAAAGGCTTTTATGACGGATTCTTTGAGAGTATTTCAGTCAGTACAAAAAAAATCGGAGTTAATTATTTTAACCCCGATAAAAATATCGATGACATTTGGGAAAACGATATTCCCGTGGACTATCTGGTTACTCCGGATGCTGTGCTGTCTTTTTCAGGCCCGTCCGAATAGAATTTAACGAAATAGAACTTGAATTCTTTATTTTTCTGGTCAGGTTTTGAAACCAGCGTGTATTGTGCATTCCTCTCGAAATTTCCGATTTTCCTATTCTTATCGCCGGTATATTCCACGCTGAATTTGGCAAAATGCAGGGTGTCTTTTTCCTTTATTTTCTGAAACACATTGATGTTGCTGACTTTTACTTTTTTTACATTCAGGCTTTCCAGTTCTTTAAACAGATCTTTGAAAGTTGTGGAATCCGATTTCTGGAAGTACTTTTCAATTTTCGAGTAAATGGCCGTATCAATTTCAGTATTTTTTTGTCCGGACAGATAGAGGGTGGAAAGATCCAGTACATCCTGCACTTTCTGCATGGTAATCGAATTGATTGCCTGGGTGCTGTCCATTTTTACGGTAATGTTGTTGGTATTTCTAAGCTTTTCAAGATCGCTAGGTCCTGCGTTGTCTTCTTTTTTGACGCAGGAAGTCATGATAATTCCGATAAGTATCGCAAAAAATAAAATATTACTTATTGTTTTCATTGGTTGAGATTTTAAACTTAATAGATACGATCTTTCCTTTTTTATCTTTCTTCATTTCAATCACATTGAGGTTTTTAAGAGATGTGGTCGGCGTTGTCATTAGCGTAATGTAGTCCTGCTTATCCAACGTTTCAAGACCATATATATCACTGTCATACACCTGTGTAATTACAGCGTTATCGCTGATCCGGTCTTCCAGCTGCCTTCTTTTCTGACGGATGAGCTTCAGCTGTTCTTCCGGATTTCCCCCGTTGATATCTTTGGTCGAAAAATAATAAAGTGCCATCTTATAATCATCCGGTTTCAGTTCTATGATCTCCTCTTCCGGAGCATTCTCAAGATTTCTGCTGACTTCGAGATATTCGTAAAAAGGAGAGCTGATCTGCATTTTAAGAATCTTGTCTTTGGTAGCATACCTAAAACATTCTCCGGGTTTGATGCGGTACAGGATAGGAGATTCGTTTTCTTTGATCACTTTGATTTCAATCTCACGCTGAATGCTCATGTTCCGGTCGGCATCCGTAAAGCAATACACGTAAGTTTTCTGGAAAATAACATCTTTGAAACCAAGAAGCCCCGTTGCTATAATCAGGATCGCGGTTACCAACACCCAGGCATTCTTTCTGAAGAAGTTTTTCTTAGGTTTTTCCGGTTCGGAAATCGTAATCTGAGATGAAGGATTGTTTATATTAACTGTTTGATTATCAGTGTATGATTTTTGTAAATCAGCAATTTCATGGCTCCTGTTTTCTGTTTTTATGGGGATGATATCTTCTTTAGGAAGTTCAATAGATGCAGAAACTGTTTTTTCAAGCTCTTTTAAATCCTCATCTTCAATTTCTTCATTTTCCTGCAATAATTCTCCGGCAAAAAGATGCTGTTTCTTAAACTCATACCATGACTCGTAACCCGCATATATACTGAGTAAGTTGAGCATGTCAATTCGGGGGAGTTTGGTAACCGGGGAATTCTTAAAATAGGTATAAAAAGATTTTTCGCTGATGTTTCCTTTTGCCTTTTTTCTGAGGTCTTCCTGAAAATATATAATATCGATGCCCTTCCATTTCGAAATATCGTCATAGGAAGGGGTGTGTTCTTTCAAATATTGAGCCTGTACATCCTTTTTCAGCTGCTCAAAATGTAATAAATCTAAATCCGTCAATGTCTTTTGAAGTGATTAAATTATTGATTATCAGTTATGTTTAATTGTAAAATGATTTTACAAAGGTATTACAATTATTTTTCATAAACAAATTTTCTATCTGCTATACCTTTGTCTTGTTCAAATAACGGAACAGAGAAAAGATTTTATAAAACAATATTAACAAAATTAAATTTAATTTATTATGAAAAAGTCATTATTCGTAGCTGCTATCGCTGCAATCTCTCTAGTAGCTTGTAAAAAAGGTGAAACTACTTCTACAGAAGCTTCTAAAGATTCAGTTGCTGCTGTATCTGATTCAGCTACTACAGCTATCGATTCTACAGCTGATGCTGCTAAAGATTCAATCAACACTACTACTGAAATCGCTAAAGATTCAGTTAAAGCTGAAGGTAAAGTAGCTAAAGAAGAAATCAAAGCTGAAGAGAAAAAAGAAGAAGCTAAGAAATAATTCTGGCTCTGCTAAAATAAAAGAACCGTTCACTTTGTGAGCGGTTTTTTTGTCTTTATTTTTATACCGGATCTTCCTTAAAATTTCTTCTGTTTTAAGGTTTCATAGCAGGTAATGGCCACCGCATTGCTCAGATTCAATGAATCAATGCTCCCAGCCATCGGAATCAGTGTATTCTTTCCTTTACCGATCCAGAAATCACTTAACCCGGAATGTTCAGTACCGAACAGCACAGCTGATCTTTGTTTGAAATCCCTCATGTAAAGATCCTCCGCGGTTTCATCCATAATCGTAGTGTAGATGTTGAAGCGGTTTTCCTGAAGGAATTCCAGTGTTTCATGGTTTTCTGCCTGAAAAACCTGCATTCCGAACAGGCAGCCGACACTTGAGCGGATTACATTCGGGTTATAGAAATCCGTTTTACCGTCAGCAACAATCAATGCATCAATACCAAAAGCCTCACAGCTTCTGAGAATGGCGCCAAGATTTCCAGGTTTTTCAACTCCTTCCACAATAATTACAGTAGCATCTTCTTTCGGTTCAAATGATGATAAATCGGATTCTTTAGCTTTATAAATGCCGATGATCCCTTCAGAAGTTCCACGATAGGCTATTTTTTCATATACTTTATCACTGACAAAATGGATTTTACCTTCCGGCAGCTGCTGCTGAAAAATACTTTCGCAGACAAAAAATTCCACAGGCTCGAAACCATATTGCTGCGCCCTGTCGTTTTCCTGCTGTCCTTCCACCACAAAGACACCGGATTTTTTACGGAACCGGTTGTCGGTAAGGAGTTTGGTAATGTGTTTTACTTTTTCGTTCTGAAAACTTTCTATAACCATGCTGCAAAATTAGTCAAAATTTACAGTTAAATAAAAAACCTCAGGGTTGATCTGAGGTTTTAGGTTTTAATCTTCCGAAGTTTCCAGGGTGATCTGGGAATTTTCCACCAGGCTTGGCGGCAGGTCTTTTTTGTTTTTAATTCCTAAAGACTTTAATTTCTGGGTCTGAAGGATAAGATTGTCGTTTCCTGTAGAGAGCTGTTTGTAAGCTTCGTTATAAACATTTTTGGCCTGATCCAGGTTTTTTCCAACTTTTTCCAGGTTTTCCATAAAGGTTACGAATTTATCATACAGTTTGGCGCCTCTGTCGGCAATCTCCACAGAATTCCGGTTTTGGTATTCCCTTTTCCAAAGGTCCGCAATCAGTTTTAAGGAAGTTATTAAATTGCTCGGATTCAATAACAGGATTCTCCGGTCGTAGGCATAATTCCAAAGGTTCTGATCGGCCTGCATGGCTGCAATGTAAGCCGGCTCGCTGGGAATAAACATCATTACGAAATCCAGTGATTTTCCATAATCGTCATAGGCCTTCTGACTGAGCTGGGTGATGTGGTTCTTAATGGACGATAAATGCTGGTTGAGCTTCATCAGGTAAACATCCTGATCCGTTTCATCTACCAGATCCGTAAAGGCGGTCAGTGAGACCTTGGAATCGATGATCACATTTCTTTCATCCGGATATTTTACTACGGCATCAGGCCGCATTTTCTTGCCTGAAAATTCGGAAAAGAGGGCTTTGTTGTCTTCATCCCGGAGCTCATGTTCCAGGAAATACTCTCTCCCTTTTACCAGTCCGGATTTCTCCAGGATGCTTTCCAGGATCATCTCGCCCCAGTTTCCCTGGGTTTTGCTTTCACCCTTCAGGGCACGGGTCAGTTTTTTGGCATCTTCGGAAATCTGCTGGTTGAGTTCGGCCAGTTCCTTTACTTTTTCGGCCAGGGAAAAACGTTCTTTGTTTTCTTTTTCATAGGCTTCATTCACCCGGTTTTTCAGATCCGTAATTTTTTCCTGAAAAGGTTCAAGGATGCTTTTTAAATTATTTTGATTTAAAGTGGTAAACCTTTCCGTTTTTTCTTCCAGGATTTTATTGGCCAGATTTTCGAACTGAAGTTTGGAATCTTCCTGAATCTTAGCGATTTCTTCTTTCTGAGTCTGCAGGGATTTTTGCAAGCTTTCATTAATGGCTGAAAGTTCTGAGTTTTTGGCAAACAGCGATTGTTTTTCATCTGAAAGAAGTTCTATCTGGTTATTCTGCCGGGCAGTAAATTCCTTCTGTTCTGAAAACTGCTTTTGCAGGGAACCATATTCCGCTGAAATTCTGGCAAATTCATTTTTCAGATCATTGAAAAGATCCGTCTGCTGAACAGTATATTCTTTTTCCTGTTCCAGCTGCCGGCTCAGTTCCCCGATCTTAAGGCCTGCATTTTCCAGGTCTGAATTGTTTTTAATATATAAACCGTTCAGCCCGTCATAAGAACTTCTGGATACGCTTGATGATCTCAAAGCGAAATACACAATAGCCGCTCCGATAATCCCTCCCGCTATACATCCGATCATTAAATAGGTTATCTCCATTGATCAAAATTACAAAAAGGAAAGGGTATTCTTTTTACGGGAACCCGTAATTTTTATTCAGGGCAGGAAATTGAGTGTTTACCGGTAGAAAATTTGTAGCAAACCTCAAAAATTCAGGAGTACATTTGGAAAATCAATTTGTTTTCCGTTATTTCATACAGTCAAATTGTAAAATTTAATCTATGAAATTCTTAAGCATAGCCGCGATTCTGTTTTCAGCGGCCGTATCGGGGCAGGACTTTACCAATTATGCAAAATATGAAAAGCAGAACCAGGAAGTTGTCGCCGGAAAGACCGCGCCCAACTCCGTTTTTATGGGCGATTCCATTACGGAAGGCTGGGTTTCCAAAGATCCTTCGTTTTTTAAAAAGAACAATTTTGTCGGCAGGGGAATCAGCGGACAGGTTACTTCCCAGATGCTTCTGAGATTCCGGGAAGATGTCATCAAGCTGAAACCGAAACGGGTAATTATCCTTGGCGGTACCAATGATATTGCGGAAAACCAGGGACCGATTTCTTTGGATAAGGTCTTCGGAAATATTGTTTCGATGGCCGAACTGGCCAAAGCCAATAACATCAAGGTTGTTTTGTGTTCCGTTCTCCCGGCTTATGATTTCGGCTGGAGGAAAGACATGCATCCTGCGGATAAGGTAATTGCGCTCAACAAAATGATTGAAGCGTATGCCAAAAAGCACAACATTCTTTATGTAGATTACCACTCCCAAATGAAAGATTCACGAAACGGCCTGGATAAAATCTATACTGAAGACGAAATCCATCCCACTGAGAAAGGATATGAAAAAATGGAGGGTGTTCTCATGAAAAAGCTGAGCAAAATTTAAGACAGATATCTTTTAACTAAATGTTTTTCGCAGCAGCCAGGATTTCTATATTTTTCCTTACGTCACTGCTCTCGCATTTTTTTAATTCTTTCAGCAATGCGGGAGTAAGGATGTCGGGATTTATAATCTGTGAAGCAACTTTTGCGGCAGCATAATCCACAATTCCGATAACGGATTCTTTCAGAAGGTTAGGGGCGTTGGAAGCCATCACGGCTGTTGCCCAGGAGGTTTCCCTTGCCTTTGAAATGGCAAAATCAAGCACGGCGTTGTCTCTTCCGTTGGAGATTTTGTCAATCAGCTCTACCGGATAACAGATTTGGTTCAGGGAATCCTGTACTTTCTGGTTGATGGAGGCAATAACATTATTGATGTTTTCGAAATCTTTTTTCAGGGGAGCAATCTTCCGATTGGGCATGATGGAGGCGGCGGAAATCCCCAGATCAAGATTGATATGGGCATTTATCCCCAGAAAAATATGCTGCAGGATCAGCAGGTTTTTATTTTTAGCCGCTTCAAAAGCGATATACCAGGAATTGGTGCATCTTTTCCCTTTTGAATAGGCATCCCAGGCTTCGAGGTAGCGGGTGGCAAAGGCAATATCCAACAAAGTCATCCTCGGATTATCTTCAAACTTTTTCTGCTGAATCCCTTTAAGGACCTGTGCGGTCATGATCCTGTAAGTGCAGGCAAAATAGCCGGCCGGACTTTGGTTTTCTTGAGCCCAGACAATGATCCCGTCTAATTTCTTAAGAACTTCTTCGATAGTTTTCATGATGTTTTTGTTTGGATAAATATAAGAAAAAGCTTCTGCGAATGTTTAAATGAGCTAAAAATAAAAAGTGAGCCGGCAGACTCACTTCATCTTTTGATTAAGGTTGTGTTAAAGTGGGAACTCCGATTTCCGGTGGCGGGCAGATTCCTGTATTCATCATACACGTTCCTCCCATGCAGGTATAATTTGTCATTGAGGAAGTTCCGTCAGAACACATGATTAAAGCCTCTCCGTAATGGGCACAATCCCTGTTGGAATAGCATTCCAAGGCAGGATACAATGTCCCTCCAAAGATATTTTTAAGATCTTCTCTTGAAAGTTTAACTACGTTTGAATTTTTCATAGGAATACATTTTATGATTGGTATATTGTTTTAATGGTCTTATCGTATGGTTTTTAAACATACACCTAAGATAGTAAAATAATCATTGAGTGAATCTATCCTTTTTATTATTACACACGCGTGCAGCCTGAATTGTTTATAAACTGGTATTATTTTTTGTATTGAAATAATGTGTATATTTAAATCTCCATTAATGGAATTAAATAGAGGCGTCCGAAAATCTTAGAGAGTAGGAAAAATCAAAACCAAACAAATTATTATGAAAAATTTAAAAACATTAAACAGAAAAGAATTAAAGAATGTTCTAGGAGGGGCTACTTTAGCTTGTGAAGCGCCGGTGGACGGAGGCTGCAGTAAGCCTGGATACATTTTCTGCAGTAATCCATATTGCTGTTATCCTCCTAACAAGCCATTTATTTGTCTTGACTAATCTTGAATAATAACAGGCTGCCTTAAATATGTGGCAGCCTGTTTTATTTTTGATAATATAGTAATTCAATTTTATTATCCTGAATATGTAATAGCCCACTTTTAGGATTTTGAAAGTATAGGCTGAGATTATTGTCTGCCTTCCTTACAATAATCGGTTCAGAATAAAACAGCTTTTCTGGAAGTTTTAAAATAGTTTTGAACTTCTTGTCTTTCAATTCAGATATTGTGGTTTCTTTTCCGTCATGGCTTGAAAGAACAGAATATAGTTTCTGATTATAAACAAAACTTGCCGTGATGATCACACCAGAAGAATCAACTAATTTTTTTGTTCCCTGATCAGATTGTGCCTCATATTGTCTGGTTATAATACCTGGAAGATTGAGTGGAATCTTCTCGGTTAATTTCATTGATTCCGGATTTGAAATCTCTAAAATGTAAGAATTTCCCCACAGATGGTCTAAAGAGTTTGAAATATAATACTTACCGTTTATTTTATTTACCGAGACAGGGCAGGTCGCTATTGCATAGTAAATAAGACTGCTTTTTCTGTTTTTAAAATAAATTGTGCCTCCCCATTCTCCCGAACAGCTTTTCCAGACTTCATATTTTTCATCTTTATACAGCAAGCCGTAATAAGCCGCATCTTTGAATTGTAATTGTTTTAATTCATCAACAATATTTTTTTTAACAAAACGGGTTTTAATTTCAAATACAGAATGCTCTTTTTTACATCCAATCGAGACTAATAGCAGGACTAAAAGAGAAATGCTTTTCATTCAGATTGAAGTTAAAGATAGTTATTATTAAAACAAAGTTACTTGCTGCTATTGTTGCTTACAGCTGAAGTTCCCGGTTTTCCCGGCGCTCCGTTTTTTCCTTTCATAATGACACATGACGTCATCAGGCTTCCGGTGATAAGCAGACAGGCTATTCGCTTCATTCCTTATTCTTTAATTCTTAAAAATTCTTTTGCCAATTCAATCATCTTCGGATCACCGGTGTATTTTCCATGCTCGTCGGAAAGCTTTACGGTAGGGATGAGCTCTTTGTTCGGAGCCTGAACGCCGATCAGCTTCATCACGATATTCATTGGCTTCAAACCGACGTCATTGGTCAGATTGGTTCCGATACCGAAAGATATCCCGATTTTTCCGTTGCAGTAATTGGTGATTTCTTCCACTTTCTCAAGATTGAGGCCGTCGGAAAAGATGATGTATTTAAATAAAGGATTGATGCCGTGTTTCTGGTAATGGGCAATGGTCTTGTCTGCAAATTCCAGGGGATCGCCGCTGTCATGACGGACACCGTCAAAAAGTTTCGCAAATTTTTTGTCAAACTGCTGGAAGAAAACATCGGTGGTATAAGTATCGGAAAGAGCAACACCCAGATCCCCGCGGTAAACATCTACCCAATGTTCGAGGGCCAGCTCATTGGCCATTTTGAAACCGTATTCCGCTGCGTGGAACATAAACCATTCGTGTGCGTGGGTACCGATTGGTTTTACGCCGTATTTCATCGCGAAATGTACATTGGATGTCCCGATAAAAGTAGAATCTTTCTTCTGCATCAGGGCTTCCATGACCAGGTTCTGTACTTTATGGGAATGTCTTCTTCTGGTTCCAAACTCAGCGAAATTTACCCCAAGTTTGGCCAGGGCATCTGCTTTTTCGAGGGTTTTGCTCATCACGACCTCATTGGAATCCCTTTCCATGTGGTTCATTTCATAGTGTAGTTCGCTGATGAGTGCCAGCAGCGGGACTTCCCAAAGAATGGTGCGGTACCAAAGACCTTCTACCGTTACGGAAAGCTCGCTGCCTTCCTGGTGGATCTTTACTTCAGACGGATCGTAATGGTAGCCTTCCAGGAAATCCAGATAAGGAAGATCGATGTACGGACACATTCTGGCCATGAATTTCTTTTCCTCTTTCGTTAATTTAAGCTCTGCCATTTTATTAACGGCTTCCCACAAAGCGGCATCGAAACCTTCCGGGAACTGGTGTTTTCCCCTGTTGATAAATTCATATTTTACAATGGAGCCGGGAAATAATTTTACCACGGCATTCTGCATGGTTATTTTATAGAAGTCGTTATCCAGAATGGAGTTTAAACGTACGTTGTGCATAATTGTGTAATTTATACGCAAATTTAGTAATTAAAAATAAAATCACCTAAATGTAAGGTGATTTTTTTGATTTTTCGTGATAAAATTTCAGGTTACTTCCCAAGGTAAGAATTGTACATCCAGACTTCCTTCTCCTGTTCGGTAATGTAATCGCTCATCTGGGAGTTGGTTCCTTCGTCACCGGCTTTATCGGTAATGTCCAGCAATTCTCTCTGAAGGTCAATCACAACTTTAAAGGAATTCAGGATGTTTTCCACACTTTTGGTGCCATCACTAACCTCCTGGCTTTCCTGAATAGTTGCTACTTTCAGGTAATCCGAATAGTTGTGGGCCGGAGTAGCGCCCAGTGTCAGGATTCTTTCTGCAATTTCGTCGATTTTCAAAACCAGACTGTTGTATAATTCTTCAAACTTAGGATGGAGGGTGAAGAACTGATCCCCTTTGATATTCCAGTGGGAACCTCTTGTGTTCTGATAAAATACGGAATAGTTGGCTAAAAGAATATTCAGTTTTTCTGCAATTTTTGTACAATCTTCTTCCTGAAGACCGATAATATTAGCATTTTTCATGTGAGTAAGCAGTTTATTATTTCTAAAAACAAAATTAAGTAAATATTGTGCCGAAAACATGGTTGGGTGATTGATGATACTTATCTTTGAGATTTTTAGAATGAATGTAAATATGAGATCGTCTCCGGACACAGGTTCAAAAAGTCTTTGGATTTCATTGTCCGTATTTTTTGCGGTTTGTGCTGCATATTATATTTTATCAATTACAAAAACTGATGGACATTATGTGTATCCTATTGATGACGCTTATATTCATCTGGCAATGGCGAAAAATTTTGCCTTTTATGAAGTGTGGGGTGTTACCCGGCATGAGTTTTCTTCCACTTCTTCTTCGCCTTTATTTACCTTACTTTTAAGTTTTTTAATTAAAATTTTCGGAAATAATGACCAGATTCCTTTGGGTGTGAATCTCATTTTCGGAGCGGGGACCGTTTATATTCTGAATCTTTATTTCGGCAGTTTATTCAGCAAGGTTACACCGGTTGTGCTTTCGGTGCTTTTTACTTTATTCATTTCGGTGCTGCATCTTCAGGTTTTATCCGGAATGGAGCATGTGCTGCATGTTTTTTTATTTGCTTTAAATATTTATTGCCTTACCCGTCTTGAAAATAAACGGACTTTATTAGGATTCTACCTATCTTTAGTATTGATGGGGCTGGTCCGTTTCGAGAGCATGTTTTATTTTGCCGTACTGGCTTTTGCTTTTATGGTGCTTAAAAAATGGGAGAGGGCAGTTTTTATTTTATTGGCGGGTTTTATTCCGATTGCTGTTTTCTGTTATATCAATTATCAGCATGACGGATACCTCTTTCCTAATTCGGTGGTAGTAAAAGGAACAAAGCTTCCATTTGACAGCCATCTTCCGCATCAGCTGAAACAGATTTTTCTGGATAATTTCCTTCTAAATATCAGTTTTTATAAGATCGGGTTTTTTCCGATACTGATAGGTCTGGTGTTGTTATTCAGGGATTTTAAGAATGAAAAATTTCAACGTACCGTTCAGGATAATTTTCTGCTGATCGTTATGTCCCTCGTCATGATCTGCCATTCGATGTTCGCAGATCTGAAGGGGCTGTTCCGGTATGAAGCTTATCTGCTGGTCGGTTTTTTTATGGCCATTATTCCTGAAGTAAAAGGTTTTATCGAAGATTTCGGTTCTTATTTTAAAAAAGAAAAAGGGCTTTCCGTATTTATCCTGATGAATGTGCTCCTGTTGTTCTATAAATCTTTCAGTGCGCACCAGATGTTGTCTGAAGGCGGGAAGAATATTTACGAACAGCAGATCCAGTCGGCAAAATTCCTGCATGCTTATTATAATGAAGCAGAAGTAGTAGCCAATGACATCGGGGCTGTTACTTATTTTACGGACATCCACCTGCTGGATACTGCGGGGCTGGGTTCTACAGAAACCATTCCTTTTAATGAAAATAAAAGAAAACCCGATCCTGCATTTGAATATTTCCTTACCCGGTATACGGCTGACCGGAAATATGATATTGCTGTCATCTATGATGCATGGCTGAAGCCTTACATCCCTAAAAACTGGAAGAAAGCAGCCGTCCTGAAAATAAAAAATCCCGTTACGGTTGCAAGAGACGAAGTGTCGATCTATTCTGTAAATAATGCAGCCTTACCTGAACTTAAAGAGAATATCCGAAAATTTAAATGGAACCGGAATGTTCAGGTTACCGTGGTGGATTAAACCGTAAGTTGCTGTTAATTAATTTTTAAATAAAAATATTATTTCTCCATAACTGCTTGTTAATTAAAAAAATATTATTATTTTTGCACCCTAAAATAAAAAGCAATTAAATGCCTACTATTCAACAATTAGTAAGAAAAGGAAGAGCCACGCTTGCCAAGAAGAGCAAATCGGCTGCCCTTGATTCTTGTCCACAAAGACGCGGAGTATGTACGAGAGTATATACTACCACCCCTAAGAAACCTAACTCTGCACTAAGAAAAGTTGCAAGGGTAAGACTTTCTAACGGGAAAGAAGTCAACGCCTACATCCCGGGCGAAGGACATAATCTTCAGGAGCACTCGATAGTATTGGTGAGAGGCGGAAGGGTGAAAGACCTACCGGGAGTACGTTACCACATCGTAAGAGGTGCATTGGACACTGCAGGTGTAAATGGAAGAACACAGAGAAGATCTAAGTACGGAGCTAAGAGACCTAAGCCAGGTCAGGCACCGGCTGCACCGGCTAAAGGAAAGAAAAAATAATCATTAAATAAGGTACAGAAACAATGAGAAAGACAAAAGCGAAAAAAAGACCGTTGTTACCAGATCCGAAATTTAATGATCAATTGGTAACAAGATTCGTAAACAACCTGATGCTTGACGGTAAGAAGTCAATCGCATTCAAAATTTTCTATGATGCATTGGATATCGTAGAAACTAAAAAAGGAGATAACGAGAAGACAGCCCTTGAAATCTGGAAAGATGCACTTACTAACGTAATGCCTCACGTAGAAGTACGTTCCAGAAGAGTAGGTGGAGCTAACTTCCAGATCCCGATGCCAATCAGAGCTGACAGAAAAATTTCTATGGCAATGAAATGGTTAATCAAATATTCTAAAGCCAGAAATGATAAGTCAATGGCTTTGAAATTGGCTAACGAGGTAGTAGCTGCTTCAAGAGAAGAAGGTGCTGCTTTCAAAAAGAAATCCGATACTCACAAAATGGCGGAAGCGAACAAAGCTTTCTCACACTTCAAATTCTAATCTGAAATGGGAAGAGATCTTAAATTTACAAGAAATATTGGTATTGCTGCTCACATCGATGCAGGTAAGACTACCACTACAGAAAGGATTTTATTCTATACAGGTGTAAACCACAAAATTGGAGAGGTTCACGATGGTGCTTCTACAATGGACTGGATGGAGCAGGAAGCAGAAAGAGGGATTACCATCACTTCTGCGGCCACTACTTGTTCTTGGAATTTTCCAACAGATCAGGGTAAGAAATTACCTGAAACAATGCCTTACCACTTCAACATTATCGATACCCCGGGACACGTTGACTTCACCGTAGAAGTAAACCGTTCTTTGAGAGTATTGGACGGATTGGTATTCCTTTTCTCTGCCGTAGACGGTGTAGAGCCTCAGTCTGAAACAAACTGGAGACTTGCCGATAACTACAAAGTAGCAAGAATGGGATTCGTAAACAAAATGGACAGACAGGGTGCTGACTTCTTGAACGTTGTAAAACAAGTAAAAGAAATGTTAGGATCAAACGCCGTTCCAATCGTTTTACCAATCGGTGCTGAAGAGGATTTCAAAGGAGTTGTAGACTTAATCAAAAACAGAGCGATCATCTGGGATGAAGCAGGACAGGGTGCTACTTATGAAGTAGTTCCGATTCCTGAAGACATGAAGGATGAAGTTCTTGAATATAGAGAGAAACTGGTAGAAGCGGTAGCTGACTACGATGAAACTTTGATGGAGAAATTCTTCGAAGATCCGGATTCAATTTCTGAAGAGGAAATCAACGAAGCGCTTAGAAAAGCAACTATCGATCTTTCTATTATCCCAATGACTTGTGGATCTTCTTTCAAAAACAAAGGGGTACAGTTCATGCTGGATGCTGTTTGTAAATATCTTCCTTCTCCATTGGATAAGGACAATATTACAGGAACAGACCCAAGAACTGACGCTGATATCGAAAGAAAACCATCTGTTCAGGAACCTTTCTCTGCATTAGCTTTCAAAATTGCTACTGACCCATTCGTAGGTAGGCTGGCATTCTTCAGAGCTTATTCAGGAAGACTTGATGCTGGTTCTTATGTATTGAACACAAGATCCGGTAACAAAGAAAGAATCTCAAGAATCTATCAGATGCACGCGAACAAGCAAAACCCGGTTGAGTATATCGAGGCTGGAGATATCGGTGCTGCTGTAGGATTTAAAGATATTAAAACAGGAGATACCCTATCTGATGAAAAGAACCCAATCGTTCTTGAATCAATGATCTTCCCGGATCCGGTAATCGGTATCGCTGTTGAGCCTAAAACGAAAGCTGACCAGGATAAAATGGGTAATGCTTTAGCTAAATTAGCTGAAGAGGATCCAACGTTCCAGGTTAAGACTGACGAGGCTTCAGGACAAACCATCATCTCCGGTATGGGTGAGCTTCACTTGGATATCATCGTAGACCGTATGAGAAGAGAGTTTAAAGTGGAAGTTAACCAGGGTCAGCCTCAGGTAGAGTACAAAGAAGCTCTTACGCAGAAAGCAAACCACAGAGAGGTTTACAAAAAGCAGTCCGGAGGTAGAGGTAAATTCGCCGATATCGTATTCGAAATCGGTCCTGCAGACGAAGGTAAGACCGGTCTTGAATTCATCAACGAAATCAAAGGGGGTAACATTCCTAGAGAATTTATTCCTGCGGTTGAAAAAGGATTCAAAGAATCAATGAAGAACGGTCCTTTGGCAGGTTTCGAAGTTGAGGCGATGAAGATTGTCCTTAAAGACGGATCTTTCCACGCGGTTGACTCCGATCAGCTTTCTTTCGAATTAGCTGCTAAAATGGGATTCAAAGATGCGGGTAGAGCTGCGAAAGCGGTTATCATGGAGCCGATCATGAAGCTTGAAGTAGTAACTCCGGAAGAATACATGGGGGACATCGTAGGTGACCTTAACAGAAGAAGAGGTACGGTAAACGGGATGGACGATAGAAACAACGCTAAAGTTATCAAGGCTTTCGTTCCACTATCCGAAATGTTCGGTTATGTAACTTCTCTTAGAACTTTATCTTCAGGTAGAGCAACATCTTCTATGGAATTCGAAAAATACGAAGCTGCTCCTAGTAACGTTGCTGAAGAAGTAATCGCTAAGGCTAAAGGTTAATATTAAATTAGATTAAAATGTCACAAAGAATCAGAATAAAACTTAAATCTTACGATTACAACCTGGTAGATAAATCTGCAGAGAAAATCGTAAAAACGGTAAAGGCTACCGGTGCTGTGGTAAACGGACCGATTCCATTGCCTACCAATAAGAGAATCTTCACTGTGTTGAGATCTCCGCACGTAAACAAGAAAGCAAGAGAGCAGTTCCAGTTATCAGCTCATAAGAGACTGATGGATATCTACTCTTCTTCTTCTAAAACTGTAGATGCCCTAATGAAATTAGAGCTTCCTTCAGGAGTAGACGTTGAAATCAAAGTGTGATAATTACACTTTGTATGATGATAAAAAATCCGTTCTTGCAAAGGAGCGGATTTTTGTTTTTTTATTAATGTAAAGCATTTGTTAAAAGCAGACATGAAGAGAAAAGTTGAGAAAACTGCAGAGCTATATAAGGTGTCGAAAGACTGCTATCATTATAAAGAAGGATATCATAGAGAAATAATCTCGCTTTATATTTATAACCCGGATTATGATGAACTGCAGGACTCTGACAGAGAGAATCTTCTGCGCTTTGCCTCTTCATTTGAGTATCTTGAAACACTTGATGTCTCATTGTATGATTACAGGCTTTCCGATCTGTCTTTTCTTAAAAAGCTTAAATATCTTAAGAGCCTTACGTTGGACTGCGATTCACAGTTTGAGGATCTTCAGGGCTTTTTGCATCTTACCGAATTAGAATCTCTCTATATAGAATCTTCACGAATCAAATCGATTGAAGGAATTGAAAGGCTGCAGAAGCTGCAGCATCTTGCTGTGGCATCTAGTCAGCTGAAAGATATCAGTCCTGTTCGAAAACTTTCCGCAACCTTGAAATCAATCAATTTCAACAGTAACCGGATTGAAGACATTTCATGGATCAGCTCTTTGAGGCACCTGGAATATCTGACGTTTTCCCAGAATAATATTTCCGAAATTCCTGACCTTTTCAATCTCGGGAATTTAAAAGAGATTAATCTGTATCACAATAAGATTGGCAATATCGCTAATCTCAGGGGCCTTCCACAATTGGCATCGATTAATTTTTCCGATAACCTTATTGAGGATATCGGGAACATCCGGAATTTTACCGCACTCGAAAGTGTATATGTAAAAAGCAACATGATTCGGGACATCTCGGCTCTTTCAAATCTTGAAAATCTCGTGAACCTTGATATTTCCCATAATCAGATTAAGTCTTTATCTCCGCTGAAAGAACTCTCCAAACTTAATTATTTAAGCTGCAATCGTAATCTGATTGAGGACCTGAATACATTTGCTTTTAAGTCTCAGCTAAAGTTTTTATATGCAAATCAATGTGGCATCACCCGTCTTGATTTTCTGAAAAACCAAGCTGATGTCAGGATGCTGGAATTGGACGATAACTGTATTAACCGCCTTCCGCATGCTATCAAACTAAAAAAACTCGTCAGGCTTTCACTCCGTAACAATACGATCGAAAATCCTTTTCCGGTTGAAAATTTTCCTTCACTTAGAGAAGTGGATCTTTCAGGGAACCCATTTGGCGGCAAAAAGTTCTCGGCCGGTTCATTGGAACCCGGAACCGCTCTTCTGTACGAACTGTCCAAAAGAGGAAAATCCGCTGAAGGTCTGGTTTCAGCAATCAGCGAGGGTAAAGTTTCTCAGAACTCACGACTAAAAATCGACTCAGATGCAATTTTCCTACTCATTTTTGTTTTACTGTTTTTTGCCATACTGATCATGGGGATTATCGTATTCATAGGATTGCTTATCGAATATTCCGGTCTTCCCTGACCCGGATTTTGGCAGTCTATTTTTATTTTGTAACACAGACAAAAAATTTCAGAGTCTTATTTTATCTGTATATTCGTAAAAATTATTACGATGAAAAAACTCTTGTTATTACTGGTTATGATCAGTATCACATTAAATGCGCAGACCCACCGCTTTATTTATGACCTGATGTACCGTCCCGATTCTACATCGGCAGAGGTACGAAAAACAAACTACTATCTGGATATCAATCCTGAAGAAACCTTTTATTACGAAAGGTCTTTTTTCGTTAGTGATTCAATCGAAAAAGCTACGGGCATGAGAATGTTTGATGGGAAGCTGAGTGATCTTCTGAGTAAGAACTTGAAGACCGGACA
Organism: Chryseobacterium sp. SN22; assembly: GCF_008329705.1. GTDB lineage: Bacteria > Bacteroidota > Bacteroidia > Flavobacteriales > Weeksellaceae > Chryseobacterium. The sequence goes on from NZ_VTSX01000009.1 coordinate 91,232, forward strand.
GTATACGCTATTTACCTTTCAGGGTTTCGATCTTTACCAGCTAAAAGATAATCCCAAAATTACCTGGAAAATAGAAAAAGAAACCAAAGTTTCCGCTTCACTGCAGCTGCAAAAAGCAACTGCCAGATTTGGAAGAAGGAACTGGACGGCCTGGTTTTCGAAAGAATTTCCTTTTCAGGAAGGCCCTTACAAATTTCACGGATTGCCCGGGATGATCATAGAAATGTATGACGATAAAGAGAATTACCATTTTACCCTAAACAAATCACAGAATTTTGCTGATACCCAACTCAACAGTATGTATAAAAACGCAAAAGGGCGGGGTGTCGATATTCCTTATTCCAAATACCAGTCGATGCTTTTAAGCCATTACCGGGATCCGCTGAAATTTATAAACAGTAGTCAGATTGAAATCAACGAAGACCATAAACTGGGGCTGGATGACGGCCGGATTATTTATAAGCCTGAAGAACTCAGGCAATACAGTATTGAAGAACGGCAAAGAATTAAAAAGTACAACAATCCCATTGAGATTGATAAAGCTGTACGCTATCCTGAAATAAAAAAATAGTCACCGTCCTATCATTTATACTGCAGATAAATGGTTAAATTTAGTATTATGTATTGCAAGGTTCTGTTTAATGTGTATCTTTGCTAAAAATTATACTATGAAAAAATTCCTGTTGCTGATAATTCTGTTCAGCTTATGCATGACCGCCCAAACCCACCGGTTCATTTATGAATATCATTTTAAGATGGATTCTGCTTCCGCAGAGAAAAGAAAAGTAAGCATGGTGCTCGATGTCAATCCGGAAGATGTTAAGTTTTACAATTACGATTTTGTTGTCACGGATTCTGTCAACAAAACAAGGGGAGAAAGTAATGTGATCTGGGACGATACCCCGGCTCTTATCCGCAAGAAAAATTCTACACTGAATTCCAATTACATGATGATCCAGAATATGTTTGTTGTCGACACGGACGATAAGATAACCTGGAACCTGACCGATGAGATAAAGACCATCGGCGGATACAATGTACAGAAAGCCACTACCCGATACGGGGGCAGAAACTGGACGGCATGGTTTACGAAAGACATTGCTTTAAGCGAGGGGCCTTACAAATTCAGAGGGCTGCCCGGGATGGTCTTTGAGATTTATGATGATAAAGACAACTTTAAATTTTCTCTGGTAAAAAGCTATAAGTTACCTAAGACCTATGAGACCCTGAGCATCCTTGAAAATCTTGGTGGCCAGAAACCTGTAAAAATCAATGAATCCAGAGTGCGGAAAATGATGCTTGATTATTACAACGATCCGCTCCGTCAATTCAAAGAACATTATAAAAACAACATCAATCCGGATGCCCGTTTTATGGTGATGGGAATTGAAGTAAAGAGACCTGAGCAGCTGAAAGAATTATCGGACATGATGCAGAAAAACATCAGGAAAAATAACAACCCTCTGGAATTGGATAAGATTATCCGTTATCCGGTAAAATAATAATTGTGCTGTACCACATTTCCGGCGGAGTTTTTGATGCTGTTCCTGTGCAAAAAAATGAATACAGATGTCAGCAAAAAACAAAAATATCTTTGAAAAGTTTTCCAACTGGTCAACAAAATTTACAGGCAGTTCCGCCGCTTTTATCGGCGCCACCCTAATTGTAATCCTTTGGGCTGCTTCAGGACCGGTATTTAAATATTCCGAAACCTGGCAATTGGTCATTAATACCGGAACAACCATCATCACTTTCCTGATGGTTTTCTTAATCCAGAAAGCGCAGAATAAAGATTCCAAAGCCATACAGATCAAACTGAACGAGCTTATTGCCGCCCACGAAAAGGCCAGTAACAGAATTGTGGATATTGAAGACCTTACCGAAAAGGAACTCGATCAGCTTCACAAGTATTATGAAAAGCTTGCCGATTTTGCTGAAGAGGATGAAGATATCCATGCTTCCCATTCTATCGATGCCGCGCAGCGCAACCAGGATTACAAAGATGAAATCTTTAGGAGGCACCATGATAAATGGCTTGAAGAGCAAGAAAAAAAGGAATCAAAATTTTGATTCCTTTTAACTTATCTCATAAAATACCCAAAATAAGAACAGCTTCCCATCAGGTCTTTTGCGGTCTCCGTATCGGCATATTGGCTTTTCAGTAAGGCGAAGTTCGTTCTGTACTTCTGGTTTTTGATCTGATCCAGCTGCTTTTGATAAGCATCACTTTTCTCACTGTATTTCGGATCCGAGTAATCGATGGCAGAAGGGTGTTTTGCTTCGTATTGGTAATACTTGCCCTGTTCTGCACTGGCCATCTGGAAAAGAGCCCTTGCTTTCTGTTCCCGGTTTGCGGAAAGGTCGAAGGCTTTTTTGTAATAGCCGATGGCAAGATCAAAATTATCCGGCTCGATGTAGGTTCGGTCCGGGAAGTTTTTGTAATAATACTGATATGGGTTTTTACGTTCCGTGCTCCAGAAATCATATTTTCCACCATTCGTATTGTCAATATCCATCACAAAAAGCTGACGGTAATAACCTAAGATCGAAGTATTGTACAGAAGGTTTCCGATCAGCTGGTTGGCGGTCGCCGCCTTTGCATCTTTTCCGGAGCCAATCCTTTTAAGCTGAAGCAAAGCATCTGCCAGCTCCAGTTTATTCATAGAGGGTTTGATAAAAGGAAATTGGGAATAATCCTCTCTTTTCATACTTTCCTCAGGCGTACTCTGGAAGCTTTCCCACACATTATGTCCAAAGACAAGATCTGAAATATTGGTAAACCCATTATACGTGTTGGCCAGATATTGCAGCGGGGTTACTTTATTTGCGTCATTATTCCATTCCGTTCTTGGAAGTCCTTTAAAGCCTTGGGCTTTTGTATAATACGATTTTGCCTTTTCAAAATCTGCCTGGCGCATAGCACGGTCTCCGTAAATAACAGCGAAAAACGCATCGATGTTTCCTACATCATCAATGTTTTTAGCAATGATCTGTTCTTCAAACTTTGTCTTACTGGGTTTTCTGTAGAAATCTTCCACACTTTTTACCAGGCTTGAATTCGGATTGTACTGGAGATCGGAAAGTTTATTGTTCATCAGGAAAGATTTTCCGTCTTCGCCCTGCAGGAAATAGCGGTTGGCCAGAACATCCTTCAGAAAGTCTTTGGTAGAAGGCACTTCACCATAATAATCATCCGCCGTATCCGTACTGTCTTTTTTTACTTCCGGCTGATCAACGAAGTATTCAGCATAATCAGTCATTAAATGATCTTCGTATTCCGCATCAATCTTTGGCCGGGAAACAATATCATTAAGTATTTTCATTCTCTTGATCTGTTCCTGGTATTCCGGATTGGTGGTGGTAATGTCATTTAAGATCTCGGTGCTGGCCTGATAATCTTTCTTTAAAAATTTTAAATAGGCATCGGCAATCTGCCAGTATTCATCTTTGGATTTTTCTTTGGCTTTACCGGTGAATTTTTCCAGATCGTCCAGAAAGTCCTTGGTTTTGTCATCATACCAATAGTTGTTTTTACTGAATACCGGAATCCGGTTCGGGTTGTCCAGCAGTTCATCGTCGCTTTGGTCGGCTTTGCTTTCCAGTGAATTTTTATCTTTTTTGCTGCTGAAAAGATTTTTAAAAAACCGGACAATTTTCTGCCAGAAAGAAAGCTCTTCTTTTTTCGGTTCTTCAGGTGCGGCTTTCGCCTGATCCGGTGCTTTACCTGAAGTGGCGGTTTGGGTGGAAGCGTTTCCGTCAGTATCCTGATAATAATAAATCGGAAGATAGCTTCGCTCCAGCTCATTGATGCTCCGGACAGCCATCACTTTTAAGATTTCCGAATCCGGATCGATCTCAAACATCTTTTCCATGGTCGGGATCGGGTTGTTGAAATCTTCGTAGCCCAACAGGAAATACGCCATGTTTTTCTCCTGATTGGTTCCTGCTCTTTTCAGGATATTATTAAAAGAAGCCGTGTCTGAAAGCTTCATCGATACAAAAGCGGATTCCTTACGGTTTTTGCTGTTCATGAACACCTGGAAAAAATTCCAGTTGGCATCACTTTTAAGATCCAGGCCACGTTGTGCACCCGCCAGTTGATCCAAGGCCATGAAATAAGCAGAGCCTCTTAACCTAACCGGTTCAACATAATTTTTAAATGCCTGAACCGCAGCATCGTAATTTCTTGTGTAGTGATTGAAACGGACCAGCTGATAACCGTACCGCTGCTTGATTTCAGGATTTTTTGCCGCATTGTACAGAGAAGTCAGGGCGGCAATTGTTTTGCCGTAATCCAGCTCGGTTGCATTTTTGCCGCTTTCATTTTCCCTGTAATAAAAGGAATCTTGGGTCTCAACGTAGTTGATCTTCATATAGGGCTCAAGGTACTTGGCTTCGATCAGGTAATCGACCGCCTCACGGTATTTCGGATAAAAACCGGCACCGAGCTTTACCAGTAACTGGTTGGATGGATTTCCTTTTTTAAGGGCATTCAAATCACTGATGTTCATCTTGTTCACCAGATAATCCGTTTCTGCGTAATTTAATTGGTTGTTAAAGAATTTTTTCCAGGTGTAGATATTGTCATCCGGAATCTGCGAAGGCTTGAAATCCGAATAAAATCTTGTGGAATAGCTGTGCAGAAAAGGAAGGTAGGATTTATCCCGGATAATGCTCTGGGTAAAAAGATTGAAATACTCATAATCCGGATCCGACCAGGCGCAGGCGCGGGATTCCGTATAGAAAAGCGAAAGAACCGCAAGTGAAAGCAAGTACTTTTTCATTTTATGATGGTGTTTTTTAGTTTATATCTAATAGGTTTTATCTGAAAGATCAGCCATATGTTTATTTTGACATAATATTACTTAAAAATCAAACGGCTGCCCTGTAACAAATTTACGGTCTAATTGATAATAAATAATATCGAAAGGCTTTATTTTTTTCTCAAGGAAACCGACGACGTCCTGAAGCTGCGCGTCTGAAATTTCTTCCACTTTAACCCTGAATCCTTTATTCAGGTAATGGCCGAAGTAAAATCCGTCTTTCAGGACTTCGGCTTCCGTATCGGAAATCTTTTTAAAGGATGGGTTTTCCAGGTCTTTTGCGGAGAGCGCGTTAATCAGCCGGTGCTTCCCCAAATGATTGGTTACAATGCCCCATGAATAAATCGGTAATGCAACCGCCATGCTTTTAACCGGATAATCTTCAATTTTTGAAAGATAGCTCTTCAGAATATTCACATCCAGGATTGAATTTTTGTCTGAGTCTTCCAGCGGGGAAGAGGTGGAGTAGCACATCAGGTACACCTTATCCACCGGCGGAATACCCATTTGCTTCTTATCTTTCACCTGATGCAGCCGGAGCGTGCAGGTAACGGATTTTCGTGAAATCTTTTTTAATTCATTTAAAAATTTAAAATAATCGTCGCGGGTACCGGCGGTCCAGTCACAGTCGATCTGAATTTCATTGCCTGTTTTTAAATGATATTCCGAAGACTTTTTCTCAATCAAAGTGTAGATGCTTTCCACCAGGAATCTGGTTTCCTCATGGGTGATGTTCAGGAATGTCCGGTTGGTGATGAAAACTGTCGGAATAATCTGTTTACCGGTGATGAAGCTCTTGTTTCTGGTAATCACCCCAACCGGCTGAAATTTTCCACTCATTTTATCCACATCAAAAAGCCTGGTGTACAGATAAGGAAGAGATGCTTTTTGCAAGGCGTCTTTTTCTGAACGGTCAAGGGAAAGATGGGTTTTCCAGTAATAGAAAGTATACCGGTGTTCCTGCGGTTTGCTACAGGAAACAGTAAGGAACAGAATGAAAAGAAAACGTAAAATTTTCATCAGGGAATTAAGGTTTCTTTAATATGAATGATCCGTATCAGTGATTGCTAATAAGGTGTAGTAAATGTCTTTGATCAGGAAAAACGAAAATGGAATGGGTTCGATCTGCAATAAGCAGAGGTAATAGTCTTCTCATTTTTTATTCCTTCAAAAATAAAAATTTTCAAGCAAAAATTACACCGTAAAATCACGGAGATTAAGTTTAAAAAGGCTTCGTAAACCACACCGTAATTTGAAGTTCAATCAGGATCTGTAGGTCATATTTACTCTTTGTTTAATTAGAGTAAGGAGTATTTACCGAAGATGCATATGTTTATTTACCGATAGAAGGCGATAAGCTTTAATTATTATCTCATCAGCGTATTTACGATTCATTCTAAGACGTGTTGTTTTTAGTGGTTTTATCTCAAATAAATCCATTGTATACCTTTAATAATTTATTTTTATTTGAAAAACATTAATTTTTTTTGTCTGCTATTATAATTATTCATACTTTAGTGAAATCAAATTCAAAAAATTAGTATCATGAAAAAATTAGTCTTCATGGCAGCGTTCGCCGTTGCCGGAACCATGAGTGCAAACACGATTGCAGAAACAGAAAATTTACCGGAAGAACAACAGGCACCCACTGAAGCAAAGGCTTACGGGTGTGTGGATGTAACTTTATCTTGTGGTGTCACCGGAGTAGCTTGTGGTGAGACAGTAGGAGATATTATCGACGTTGTTCTGGCGGCAGATGATGCTTACTGCGGTAATTAACCGGCAACAAACTTTTAAATGTTAATTAAATTAGTGGTGAAAGAGGATTTAGGTCCTCTTTCGTCTTTTAAAAAAGAAAATATGAATAGAGACATCGTAGCAGTACTGCTGTTCTTTTTTATGGCTTCTAATATGTACGGACAAAAAAACGTTGATCTGGATCAGGTAGAATCAAGATATGTCTATCTGCTGACGCACCAGAAAGATTCTCTGGATAAGGCAAACATCGGTGAAGAATATTTTATCCTGGAACGCGGTAAGGACAGATCTCAATTTATGAGCCTGAATTCTTACAAAAGAGATTCTGTAACGGCTGAAATAACTAACGGATCGAATACCCGCATTTCAAAACTTGATCTTACCTCTATTCCCAAAACCAATTTCACCTACCGGATCATCAAAGACCCGGTGAAGAAACAGGTCCTGTTTTACGATAGAATCATAAGAAATGATTTTGTTTATGAAGAAAATCCTGATTTCAAATGGAAAATAAGAGACGAAAAGAAAAATATTGGCAACCTGAAATGCCAGGCTGCAGTCCTTTCTTATGCAGGGCGTGATTACAAAGCCTGGTTTACCAATGATATTCCTATTTCAGACGGACCATATAAATTTTATGGTCTGCCGGGGCTTATTGTGGAAATGGAAGATTCCGGAAGACAGTATAAATTTGAGTTGTTAAGTTATAAAAATCTGGCTCATAAATCTGTCATGTGGATTTCGGAAAAGAGGTCCAACGGAAGAAAAGTTTCCAAAGCAGATTTTTACAAAGCCCTTAGGAATTCCCAGGAGAATTTGGTTTCAGAGATTTCCAGGAGCGGATTTACACTGGATCCTTCTGCCGAAGCCAAGGTAAAGGAGAAAATAAAGAAAAGGAATAATCCTATTGAACTGAAACCATAGCTATATAATTTACAGAATATCAGATTACTTTAGACAGACCGTTTTTTTTAATGATCAAAAATCGGATGATTTTGAGGTTTATTCTAAGCAATGCTTGTTATACATGCGCTGTAATTTATTGTGTAGAATGAAAAATTTTAGGCTGTCAGATTAGAAAAGGGATTCTGTAATTTTCTTTTTGATGTAAATCATTAAAAATCAAAATATTTTGCTGTAAATATTTGTCAGTTATAAAATTATTCATAAATTTGCACTCTCATTTTAGGGGCGTAGTATGCCTATATCAAACGTAGAAATTACTTCAGACTTCCTGAAAATGATGATAAATAAAGGATAAATTTTATTATAATATAAACAATGTCAGGTATTATTGGTAAAAAAATCGGTATGACATCTTTGTTTAACGAAGAAGGAAAAAACATTCCTTGTACAGTTATCCAAGCTGGTCCGTGCTCGGTTTTACAGGTCAGAACCATTGAAAAAGACGGTTATAAGTCAGTTCAGTTAGGTTTCGATGACAAGAGTGAGAAGAACGTTGGTAAAGCGTTAGCTGGCCATTTCAAAAAGGCTGGTTCTGCTCCTAAAGCTAAATTGGTAGAATTCTACAGAGAATTCGTTGATGAAGTAAAAGTAGGAGAAGAAGTAAAAGTAGACTTGTTCAACGAAGGAGAATTCGTAGACGTAACAGGTACTTCAAAAGGTAAAGGCTTCCAGGGTGTTGTTAAAAGACACGGCTTTGGAGGTGTAATGCAGGCAACTCATGGTCAGCACAACAGACTTAGAGCTCCAGGTTCTATCGGTGCTGGTTCAGACCCTTCAAGAGTATTCAAAGGGATGAGAATGGCTGGAAGAATGGGAGGTAAGCAGGTAACTGTACAAAACCTTCAGGTGTTAAAAGTGGATCAAGAACAAAATCTTTTAGTAGTAAAAGGTGCTGTTCCGGGAGCTAAAAATTCTTATGTAATTATCAGAAAATGGAACTAGTAGTATTAAATACATCAGGAAAAGAGACCGGAAGAAAAGTAACTCTAGACGAAACAGTATTCGGAATTGAGCCAAATCAGCACGCGGTTTACTTAGAAGTGAAACAGTACCTTGCCGCACAGAGACAAGGAACTCATAAAGCAAAAGAAAGAAGCGAAATTACCGCTTCTACCAAAAAGCTTAAGAAGCAGAAAGGATCTGGTTCTGCAAGATACGGGGATATCAAATCTCCAACTTTCAGAGGTGGGGGTAGAGTATTCGGTCCTAAGCCAAGAGACTACAGATTCAAATTGAACAAAGCGCTTAAGAGATTGGCTAAGAAGTCTGTTTTATCTCAGAAAATGAGAGACAACAGCATCAGAGTTTTAGAAGATTTGAGCTTAAACGCTCCTAAGACTAAAGATTTCATTACTTTATTGGATGCATTAACGCTGAACGGTAAAAAATCTTTGTTCATTCTTCCTGAAGCTAACAAGAATGTGTATTTGTCTTCAAGAAACTTACCTAAAACCAAAGTAATGAACTTCAATGAAGTGAGCTCTTACGATTTGGTAAATGCAGGTGAGATCGTATTCTTCGAAGGTGCAGTTGAAAAATTCCAGGAAAATTTAAAGAAATAAATCATGTCTATTATTATTAAACCAGTTATCTCAGAAAAGGCTAATTACCTTACGGATTTAAGAGGTTCTTATTCTTTCTTAGTAAATCCTAAGGCGAATAAAATCCAGATTAAAAAGGCTGTGGAAGCAGCTTATGGTGTAAAAGTAGCAGACGTTAACACAATGATTTATGCTCCGAAGGTTTCTTCGAAATACACTAAAAAAGGTCTTCAGGTTGGAAAGACGAACAAATTGAAAAAAGCGGTAATCAAACTTGTTGAAGGTGACGTTATCGATATTTTTGCTGTAAATTAATTATAATTATAAATAATAGTAATGTCTGTTAGAAAATTAAAACCTATCACCCCGGGACAGAGATTCAGAATTGTAAACAATTTTGAGGAAATTACTACCAACAAACCAGAGAAATCTCTAACCGTTGGTATTAAAAAGTCAGGTGGACGTAACCAAACAGGTAAAATGACCATGCGTTACACCGGAGGTGGACACAAAAAGAAATACAGAATTATTGACTTCAAAAGAAACAAAGCAAACGTTGAAGCCACTGTAAAATCTGTAGAATACGATCCAAACAGAACTGCATTTATCGCTTTATTAGAGTACGCAGACGGAGAGAAGAGATACATCATTGCTCCAAACGGTATCAAAGTGGATCAGAAAGTAGTTTCAGGTGAAAGCGTGGAACCGAACGTTGGTAACGCAATGAAATTGAAAAACATTCCATTGGGTACTGTAATTTCTTGTGTTGAAATGAAGCCTGGTCAGGGTGCTATTTTAGCAAGAAGCGCAGGTTCTTCAGCTCAGCTTACTTCAAGAGACGGAAAATATGCCATCATCAAATTGCCTTCAGGAGAATCCAGAATGATCCTTACGGAATGTATGGCGATGATCGGTTCAGTTTCCAACTCCGATCACCAGTTAACGGTATCCGGTAAGGCTGGTAGAAGCAGATGGTTAGGTAGAAGACCAAGAACAAGAGCGGTTGTAATGAACCCGGTAGATCACCCAATGGGAGGTGGTGAAGGACGTTCTTCAGGAGGTCACCCAAGATCCAGAAACGGTATGCCGTCTAAAGGTTACAAAACAAGAAAGAAAAACAAAGTGTCTAACCGTTACATCGTATCTAAAAGAAAATAATTATGGCAAGATCACTTAAAAAAGGACCGTTCATTCATCATACTTTAGATAAGAAGGTTCAGGCAAATATTGAGTCTGGTAAGAAGACTGTTATCAAAACTTGGTCTAGAGCATCGATGATCTCTCCGGACTTCGTAGGACAAACTATTGCTGTACACAACGGGAAATCTTTTATCCCTGTTTACGTTACAGAAAACATGGTAGGTCACAAGTTAGGCGAATTTTCTCCAACAAGATCTTTCAGAGGTCATGGTGGTAATAAAAACAAAGGAAGCAGATAATCATGGGATCAAGAAAAAGAGAAAGTGCATTAGCACGTAAATTAACAAATCAGGATGTAGTAAAAGCATTACATAATGATTGCCCTTCTTCTCCAAGAAAAATGAGATTGGTAGCTGATATCATCAGAGGAGTAGAAGTAGATAAAGCTTTATATATTCTAAAATATTCTAAAAAAGACGCTTCTAACAAATTGGAGAAAGTTCTTCTTTCTGCAATGGCAAACTGGCAGTCTAAAAACGAAGGTGCGGATATCGAAGAAGCCAACCTTATCGTTAAAGAAATTTTTGTAGACAGTGCAAGACAATTGAAGAGACTGAGACCTGCTCCACAAGGAAGAGGGTACAGAATCAGAAAAAGATCGAACCACATTACGCTAATCTTAGGTACAAAAGAAAATTAATCAAGGTATGGGACAGAAGACAAATCCAATTGGTAATAGATTAGGTATCATCAGAGGATGGGATTCTAACTGGTTTGGCGGAAACGATTATGGAGACAGAATCGCGGAAGACTACAAAATCAGAAGATACCTTGAAGCTAGATTATCTAAAGGCGGGATTTCAAGAATTTATATTGAAAGAACATTAAAATTAGTAACAGTTACAATCACTACCGCCAGACCGGGACTTATCATCGGTAAAGGAGGTCAGGAAGTTGATAAACTGAAAGAAGAGTTGAAAAAATTGACTAAAAAGGATATTCAGATCAACATCTTCGAAATCAAAAGACCTGAGCTTGACGCTGTATTGGTTGCTGACAGCATTGCTAAGCAGATCGAAAACAGGATTTCTTACAGAAGAGCTGTTAAAATGGCGATCGCCGGTACCATGAGAATGGGTGCAGAAGGGATCAAGGTTCAGATTTCAGGTAGATTGAACGGTGCTGAAATGGCAAGATCAGAATCTTTCAAAGACGGAAGAATTCCATTGTCTACTTTCAGGGCGGATATCGATTACCATATCGGTGAAGCATTGACTCAGTACGGAAAACTAGGCGTTAAAGTTTGGATCATGAAAGGGGAAGTTTACGGTAAAAGAGAACTTTCTCCATTAGTGGGACAGCAGAAAAAAGGAGGTCAGTCCGGAGGCGACAGAGACAGAAGGGATAACAGAGGAGGAGACCGAAGAGACAACAGAGGCCCTAGAAGAAACAACAACAATAATAACAATAATAATTAAAAATTTTAGATAGAAATTTTGAATTTTAAATTACCGTTACTTTTTTAAAATAAAAAAAATCTAAAATCTAAAATCTAAAATCTAAAATTTAGAAATTATGTTACAACCAAAAAGAACCAAATTCCGTAGAGTTCATAAGATGAAAATGAAGGGGAATGCCCAGAGAGGTAGTCAACTTGCTTATGGAACTTTCGGGATTAAGGCGACAGAAGGTGCTTGGATCACTGCAAGACAAATTGAAGCTGCTCGTATCGCTGCGACAAGATATATGAAGAGAGAAGGTCAACTATGGATCAAAATCTTCCCGGATAAGCCGATTACCAAGAAACCAGCCGAAGTAAGGATGGGTAAAGGTAAAGGTGCCGTGGAATATTGGGTAGCTGTAGTAAAGCCTGGTAAAATTATGTTCGAAATCGGAGGGGTTCCTTACGAAGTAGCCAAAGAAGCTCTTAGGCTTGCTGCACAGAAATTACCGGTAGTTACCAAATTCATCGTTGCTAACGATTTCGTTAAACCTCTTTAATCTTTGAATACAATGAAAAAAGCTGATATTAAAAATTTAAGCGCGGGTGATATTCAAGCTCAACTTACTGAAGCAAAGGCTCAATATTCTAAATTGAAATTGGCTCATGCAATCAGCCCAGTTGAAAACCCGATCCAAATCAGAGATTTGAGAAAAACAATCGCTAGACTAAACACTGAGTTAACTAACAAACAATAATTTCATTTTACAATGGATAGAAATTTAAGAAAAGAAAGAATCGGAGTGGTTTCCAGCAATAAAATGGAAAAAACTATTGTTGTTAGTGAAACTACAAGAGTAAAGCACCCGATGTACGGTAAATTCGTTTTGAAAACGAAAAAATATACTGCACACGACGAAAACAACGAATGCACAGAGGGAGATACAGTTCTGATCCAGGAAACAAGACCGATGAGCAAGAGCAAGAGATGGAGACTAGTAAGAATCATTGAAAAAGCTAAGTAATAATGTTACAAACAGAATCAAGATTAAAAGTTGCTGATAACACAGGTGCTAAAGAAGTATTGGTTATCAGAGTTCTGGGAGGAACCAGAAGAAGATATGCTTCAGTTGGTGATAAAATCGTTGTTACTATCAAAGATTCTACACCATCAGGAAACGCTAAGAAAGGTCAGGTATCTAAAGCTGTCGTAGTAAGAACAAAGAAAGCAGTCAGAAGAAAAGATGGTTCATACATCAAATTTGAAGACAATGCTTGTGTATTGTTAAACGCAGCGGGAGAAATGAGAGGAACGCGTGTTTTCGGACCGGTTGCTCGTGAGTTGAGAGACAAAGAATATATGAAAATCATTTCATTAGCTCCTGAAGTACTTTAATATTTAAAATTGTAAAAAAATGTCAAAGTTAAAAATAAAAAGAGGAGATAACGTAATCGTAACTACAGGTAAGAAAGGTCTTAAAGGTGGTACCGGTGAAGTTATTGAAGTGATCAAAAAAGAAGGGAAAGACCCTAGAGTAGTTGTTGCAGGACTTAACATCGTTAAAAAACACGTTAAGCCTTCAGCTTCCAACCCTCAAGGAGGAATTACTGAGAAAGAAGCTTCTATTCATATCTCAAACGTAGCTTTAGTGGGTAAAGACGGAAAAGCCATCAAAGTAGGTTACAAAACCGAAGGAGATAAGAAGGTTAGAATCAACAAAAAAACGGGTGAAACTTTATAATTTTTAAGAACACATGGAATATATAGCAAGACCCAAAAAAGCATATAAAGAAACGATTGTTCCTGCAATGATGGAAGAATTCGGATACAAATCTGTAATGCAGGTACCTAGATTAGAGAAAATCGTATTGTCTCAAGGTTTAGGGGATGCAACTGCAGATAAAAAAATCATCGATTATGCTGTTGAAGAATTAACGAACATCACCGGCCAGAAGGCTGTTGGTACAATCTCCAAGAAAGATGAAGCGGCTTTCAAATTAAGAAAAGGTATGCCTGTAGGTGCTAAGGTAACTCTTAGAGCTCACAAAATGTACGAATTCTTAGACAGACTTACTTCTTCTGCATTGCCGCGAATCAGAGATTTCTCTGGAATCAAGGCTGATGGTTTCGACGGTAGAGGAAACTACAACTTAGGGATCACCGAGCAGATCATCTTCCCTGAGATCGTAATCGACAAAGTGAAAAAAATCCAGGGGATGGACATCACTTTCGTTACTACAGCGAAAACAGATAAAGAAGCTAAAGCATTATTAACTCACTTCGGTTTACCATTCAAAAAGAACTAAGAAATGGCTAAAGAATCAATGAAAGCGCGTGAGCGCAAAAGAGAAGCGTTAGTTGCTAAATACGCTGATAAAAGAAAAGCTTTAAAAGAAGCTGGTGATTATGAAGGACTTCAGAAATTACCTAAAAATGCTTCTCCTGTAAGATTACACAACAGATGTAAATTAACAGGAAGACCAAGAGGATACATGAGAACGTTCGGAATTTCCAGAGTAACTTTCAGAGAAATGGCAAACAACGGTCTTATCCCGGGAGTTAAAAAAGCAAGCTGGTAATTTATTACTAAAAAAATCGGAACAATTAAGTTGTTCAGAAACTAAAGATAAAAATATCAGACCGAAATTTCTGAGGTCTGATATTTTACTCTTCAAGTCTTAACAAAACTGATTGTTCTTTAACCAATAATTTATAAAAGAAAAATGGTAACAGATCCAATTTCAGATTTCCTAACTAGAGTAAGGAACGCACAAAGCGCAGGCCACAAAGTGGTGGAAATTCCTGCATCAAAAATCAAAAAGGAGATTACTAAGATTTTATTCGATCAGGGATATATCTTAAACTACAAGTTTGAGGATAACGCTGTTCAAGGTAACATCAAAATCGCTTTAAAGTACGACAAACAAACCAACAAACCAGCTATCAAGTCTATCCAGAGAGCTTCTAGACCAGGTTTGAGACAGTACAAAGGTTCTACTGAACTTCCGAGAGTACTAAACGGTTTGGGTATTTCTATCATCTCTACTTCTAAAGGAGTAATGACGGACAAGAAAGCTAGAGAAGAAAAAGTAGGCGGTGAAGTAATCTGCTATGTTTATTAATTTTTAATTACAGGAAAATGTCAAGAATTGGTAAAGCAATTATAACAGTTCCAGCAGGAATTACTATTACCGAAAATAACGGTGTAGTAACGGTAAAAGGCCCTAAAGGAGAATTATCCCAGGAGCTTACTGCAGGAATTACTATTGAACAAAAAGATGGGGAACTGAACGTAAACAGACCATCTGATACTAAACAGCACAAAGCGCTTCACGGTTTATACAGAGCGCTGATCAACAACATGATTGTTGGTGTAAACCAAGGTTTCGAAAAGAAACTGGAATTAGTAGGGGTAGGATACAGAGCTTCACACGCAGGTCAGAAACTTGAGTTGGCTTTAGGATTCTCTCACGGTATCGTATTGGAACTTCCGGGTGAAGTGAAAGTGGATACATTGACTGAAAAAGGTAAAAACCCAATTATTACTTTAACGTCTCACGACAACCAACTTCTAGGGATGGTAGCTGCAAAGATCCGTTCTTTCAGAAAACCTGAACCGTACAAAGGAAAAGGGGTAAGATTCGTAGGAGAAATTGTTAGACGTAAAGCTGGTAAATCTGCTTAATAAATTATAAGTATTATGGCATTAACTAAAGTAGAAAAAAGAATAAGAATCAAAAGAAGAGTAAGAGGGAAAATCTCCGGATCTTCTGAATTGCCAAGATTATCTGTATACAAAAGTAATAAGGAAATTTACGCTCAGTTAATCGACGATAACAGTGGAAAAACCCTGGCTTCTGCCTCTTCCAGAGAGAAAGGCGCTGAAGCAAACGGAACGAAGACTGAAGTTTCTGCTGCCGTAGGTAAGGCTATCGCTGCCAAAGCTATTGCTGCAGGAATCGAAAATATTGTATTTGATAGAAACGGATTCGTATACCACGGAAGAGTAAAAGCTCTTGCTGACGGTGCGAGAGAAGGTGGACTTAAATTCTAATCATTAAATTTCGGAAATATGTTAGGACTAGATAATATAGAAAGAGTAAAACCGGGAGGATTAGAACTTAAAGATCGTCTCGTAGCTGTTAACAGAGTAACAAAAGTAACCAAAGGAGGTAGAGCTTTCGGATTTTCTGCAATTGTAGTTGTAGGAGACGAAGCGGGAACTATCGGTTTCGGTTTGGGGAAATCTAAGGAAGTTGCTTCTGCTATTGCTAAGGCAGTAGAAGATGCTAAGAAAAACTTAGTGAAAGTTCCTGTAATGAACCACACCATTCCTCACCAGACTTCTGCCAGATATGGTGGTGCTGATATCTTCTTAAGACCTGCTTCTCACGGTACGGGACTTATCGCCGGTGGTGCGGTAAGAGCGGTATTGGAGTCTGCCGGTGTACACGATATCCTTTCAAAATCCAAAGGATCTTCTAACCCTCACAACGTGGTGAAAGCTACTTTCAAAGCGTTATTGGACATCAGAAGACCTGAAGAAATCGCTAGAATGAGAGGAGTTTCTCTAAGTAAAGTGTTTAACGGTTAATATATAAAACAATGGCAACAATCAAAGTAAAGCAAGTAAGAAGCGCTATTGGAAGAACAAAAACCCAAAAGAGAACGCTTGAAGCATTAGGATTTAAGAAACTTCACCAAGTTGTAGAACACGAAGCTACGCCTTCTATCTTAGGAATGATAGCTGCAGTTAGTCACTTACTTGAAGTTCAAAAATAATTTTTAAAATAATTTTAAAATGAATTTAAACAACATAAAGCCAGCTGCAGGATCTACTTTCAATTCAAAAAGAATCGGTAGAGGACAAGGTAGCGGAAAAGGGGGTACTTCTACAAAAGGACATAAAGGACAGAAAGCAAGAGCCGGATATTCTCAGAAGATCGGTTTTGAAGGAGGTCAGATGCCTTTACAAAGAAGATTACCGAAATTCGGATTCAAAAACGTAAACAGAAAAGAGTTTAGAGGAATTAACCTGGATACCATCCAGACTTTAATTGAAAATAAATCCATTTCCGGAGATATTACAAGAGAGGTGATGATTGAAAACGGTTTAATTACGAAAAACGAACTAGTGAAAATTATGGGTAGAGGAGAATTGAAATCTGCGGTTTCAATCTCTGCTGACAAATTCACTAAATCTGCTGAAGAGCTGATCTCTAAGGCAGGTGGAAAAGCAATTACCTTATAATAATCACTAATGAAAGAATTTATACAAACACTCAAAAATATTTGGAGCCTTAAAGAATTACGGGATAAAATTATCTTCACTTTAGGGATTATTCTTGTGTATAGATTCGCATCTTATATCTCTTTACCTGCGATTAACCTTGCAGAAGTAGGGGATCTCTTAGAGCATTATAAAAATCAAGGCGGTAACAAGCAAGGAGCAGGTCTCCTTGGCTTGCTTTCGTCGTTTACGGGGGGGGCTTTCAGCCATGCTTCCGTAATGGCGTTAGGCATCATGCCTTATATTTCTGCTTCTATTATTGTTCAGTTGATGGGGATGGCTATTCCTTATCTTCAGAAGCTTCAGAAAGATGGAGAGTCCGGTAGAAATACCCTGAACCAGATCACCAGATGGTTAACGATCGGCGTTTGTCTTGTACAGGCCCCTTCTTACTTAACCTCGATCACTCAGCTGTTTTTACCTTATGCTCAGTTCCAGTCTGCCTACTATGTAGAGCCGAATTCCATCATGTTCTGGCTGCCGAGTATCGTTATTCTGGTTGCCGGTTCAGTGTTCGCAATGTGGTTGGGTGAGAAGATCACCGACAAAGGTATCGGGAACGGTATCTCCATCCTGATTATGGTGGGGATTCTTTCAAGACTGCCGGAAGCGTTCGTACAGGAAATGGCCGTGCAGAACGGAAAAGGGGGAATGGGATCAATCATGATCCTTATTGAAGTAATCTTCTGGATGCTGGTGGTTCTTCTGGCAGTGGTGTTATCCGTTGCGGTAAGAAAAATCCCGATCCAGTATGTAAGCAGAGCTCAGGCAAGAGGGGGTGTAAACAGAAATCTCATGCAGGGAGCAAGACAGTGGATCCCATTGAAAGTGAATGCAGCCGGTGTAATGCCGATCATCTTTGCCCAGGCATTGATGTTCGTTCCGGGTTTATTGACGAAAGTAGATGAGTCCAATACTTTTCTTGCAGGTTTCAAGAATGTTTTTAGCTGGCAGTACAACGTATTGTTCGCGCTACTAATTATTATCTTCTCGTTTTTCTATACTGCAATTACGATTCCGGTGAACCAGATGGCTGATGATTTGAAGAGAAACGGAGGTCTGGTACCCAAAGTAAGACCGGGGAAAGAAACGGCTGATTATTTAGATGATATTTTATCAAAAATTACCTTGCCGGGTGCAATATTTTTGTCTATCTTTGCAATCCTTCCGGCAATTGTGCATGGAACGTTTGTTCAGACAGACGCGTTCGCCCTATTTTTCGGGGGAACATCACTATTGATTATGGTAGGAGTAATTTTAGATACCGTTCAACAGATTAATACTTATCTGCTGAACCATCATTATGATGGGCTGATGCAGTCTAAGTTATCAAGAACGACTGGATATTAATTTATGGCGAAACAAAAACATATTGAACAAGACGGCGTTATCACGGAAGCACTTTCCAACGCCCAGTTCCGTGTAGAGCTAGAAAATGGGCATATACTTATCGCCCATATTTCCGGTAAAATGCGAATGCATTACATTAAACTTTTACCTGGAGACAAGGTGAAACTGGAAATGTCTCCTTACGATTTATCGAAAGGGAGAATTACCTTCAGATATTAAAAACAATGCCAAACGGAGCACGCGTTCCGTTTGGCTGTTGTTAAAAAATAAATACTATCAAACAAAATGAAAGTAAGAGCATCAATTAAAAAAAGAAGCGCTGATTGCAAGATCGTACGCAGAAAAGGTGTACTGTTCGTAATCAACAAAAAGAACCCAAAATTTAAACAAAGACAAGGCTAACATTAAATTATGGCGAGAATTTCAGGTATTGATTTACCAAAAAACAAAAGAGGTGTTATCGGTTTAACTTACATCTACGGAGTCGGAAGAAGTACTTCTTCTGAAATCCTTAAAGCTGCCGGTATCAGCGAAGACAAGAAAGTCAACGAATGGAATGACGATGAATTGGCTGCCATCAGAACCTACATCTCCGAAAACATTAAAGTGGAAGGAGAACTTAGATCTGAAGTGCAATTGAACATTAAGCGATTAATGGACATAGGATGCCAACGAGGAATACGTCACAGACTAGGACTACCTTTAAGAGGCCAGAGAACGAAAAACAACTCTAGAACCCGAAAAGGAAAGAGAAAAACTGTTGCTAACAAGAAAAAAGCTAGTAAATAATCGTTAGGAATTATGGCAAAACAAACTAAAGTAGTTAAAAAAAGAAAAGTAAAAGTTGAAGCTATTGGCGAAGCGCATATTCAGGCTTCTTTCAATAACATCATCATTTCTTTAACAAATAAAAACGGAGAGGTTATCTCTTGGGCTTCTGCCGGTAAAATGGGTTTCAGAGGTTCTAAAAAGAATACTCCATTTGCTGCTCAGATGGCAGCTGAAAATTGCTCTGCTGTAGCTCACGAAGCGGGATTAAGAAGAGTAAAGGTGTTTGTAAAAGGTCCGGGTGCAGGTAGAGAATCTGCCATCAGATCAATTCACAATTCAGGTATCGAAGTTAGCGAAATCGTTGATGTAACTCCAATGCCGCACAATGGATGCAGACCACCAAAAAGAAGAAGAGTTTAATTTTTAGAATTTACCCATTATGGCAAGATATATTGGACCTAAAACTAAGATTGCTAGAAAGTTTGGTGCTGCAATCTACGGAGATGACAAAAACTTCGAGAAAAGAAAAAACCAACCGCCAGGACAACACGGTCCTAACAAAAGAAGAGGTGCTAAAAAATCAGAATACGCAGTTCAGTTAGCTGAAAAACAAAAAGCTAAATATACGTACGGTATCTTAGAAAGACAGTTTGCTAACCTATTCGAAAAAGCACACAGAAGTAAAGGTGTAACAGGTGAAGTTCTTTTGCAACTTTGCGAATCAAGATTGGATAACGTAGTATACAGATTAGGTTTTGCTAAAACAAGATCTGCTGCAAGACAATTGGTTTCTCACAGACACATCACCGTGAACGGGGAAATCCTGAACATTCCTTCATATTTGGTAAAAGCTGGTGACGTAATTGCCGTAAGAGAAAAATCTAAATCTCTTGAAGTAGTTACCAATGCATTGGCTTCAAAAGCAAATTATGAGTGGTTACAATTCAACGATGAGAAGAAAGAAGGTACTTTCGTTTCTGCTCCTGAGAGAATCCAGATTCCGGAGGACATCAAGGAACAGCTTATCGTCGAACTTTACTCTAAATAATTTTTTAATCAAATTTTTGCTCAACCCAATAATATGGCAATTTTACAATTCATAAAACCCGATAAAGTAATTTTACTTAACTCTGATGATTTTAGAGGTCAGTTTGAATTCAGACCACTAGAACCAGGTTTCGGGCTTACAATCGGTAATGCTTTGAGAAGAGTGTTGCTTTCTTCTCTGGAAGGATACGCTATTTCATCTATCAAAATAGAAGGTGTAGAGCACGAATTTTCAACTATTCCGGGAGTAATCGAAGATGTTACCGAAATTATTCTTAACCTGAAGCAGGTAAGATTAAAAGCTACGGCAGAAAACCAGACGAACGAGCAGGTGGTTGCCAAAGTATCGGGTCAGACGATTATTACTGCCGGAGATTTAGGAAAATCGATCAACGGATTTGAGGTATTGAACCCGGATTTAGTGATTTGTAACCTAAACAATGATGTAACTTTCGAAATTACTTTCAACATAGAAAAAGGAAGAGGGTATGTGCCTTCTGAACAAAATAAGTCAAACAATGCACCCGTAGGTACTATTGCCATCGACTCTATTTTCACGCCAATCAAGAAAGTACAGTATAGCATTGAAAATTATCGTGTAGAGCAAAAAACAGACTACGAAAAACTTATATTAGATATCGAAACTGACGGATCTATCAGTCCTCAGAATGCTTTAACGGAAGCTTCCAAGATATTAATTTATCACTTCATGCTGTTCTCCGATGAGAGAATCACCCTTGAAACGGAAGCCGTGAAAGCATCGATCCAATATGATGAAGAAACTCTTCACACAAGACAACTCCTGAAGTCTAAATTAGCAGACATGGATCTTTCCGTAAGAGCCCTGAACTGTCTGAAAGCGGCGGAAGTGGAAACTCTTGGAGAACTGGTTTCTTACAGTAAGTCTGATTTGATGAAATTCAGAAATTTTGGTAAAAAATCTTTGACAGAACTAGAAGAATTAGTGCATTCAAAAGGTCTTAACTTCGGTTTTGACGTTGCAAAATATAAATTAGACGCTGATAATTAATTAATAATGAGACACGGTAAAAAATTCAATCACTTAGGAAGAACGGCTTCTCACAGAAGCGCATTACTTTCTAATATGGCTTGTTCTCTAATTGAGCATAAAAGAATCAACACTACTGTAGCTAAAGCTAAAGCTTTAAGAGTATATGTTGAGCCTCTGTTAACAAAAGCAAAAGAAGATACTACACATAACAGAAGAATTGTTTTCTCATATCTTCAAAATAAAGAAGCCGTTGCTGAATTGTTCAGAACGGTAGCTCCGAAAATCGCTGAGAGAAACGGTGGTTATACAAGAATCATCAAAACAGGATTCAGACCAGGTGATGCTGCTGATACTGCTCTTATCGAACTGGTAGACTTCAACGAGCTTTACAATCCGAATGCGGAAGAGAAGAAAACGACAAGAAGAAGCAGAAGATCTGCGGCTCCTAAAAAAGAAGCTGTAGCTGCTGAAGCTCCTGTTGTAGAAGAAAAAGCTGCTGAGCCAACGGCTGAAGCTGCTGATTCTACAGAGGAAAAAACTGAAGAATAATATTCATCAGATATAAAAGAAAAACCGTTCAGAAGTCTGAACGGTTTTTTTTGCTTTATATTTTCGTCTTTTTAAGCTCGATAATATTATTTCCCTGGATAAGATGAATACTGTCTTGTGTTACTCTTGCCGTCATATCATCTTTCATATACGTTGTTTCATTACCGCTGGTTCCGGTTTTCTTCAGAATAAACGTTTTATTGTTGTTTCTTATCGAAAGCGTACTTTCTTTCGGCGTAGTTTCAAAGACTACTTTTACCAGAGTTCCGTCGGTTGCTTTATAGATGTTGCTGGTTTTCTCCGTCTTTTCGCCATTGACGTCCGTCATGGAAGATAATGTGCTTACCGAATCTATTTTACCGTTGTTATCCACCACTGAAGTTTCGGAATTTTCCGATTTGATGACTTCTTTATTGCCTCCTTCACTTTTTTTACAACTTACCATAGAGAGAAAAGCCCCAGAAACTGCGACTAAAATTACCTTTTTCATGACGTTATTTTTTATATAAGGGTTGTTAAATATTTTTTGGTGTAAAAGTATTTTTGCTAAATTTAATGAAAAACAAAAACTAAACCAACCCTTATGAACTCACACCTTCTAAACCTACATAAAGTAGGGAGTTGTCCCGCTCTTTTATGATTCTGGAATTTAAAGTATACATCAGGGAAGCTGCAACTATCGAGTAGGCATGCTACTGTGAGCAGAATCAAAATTCTTTTGAATTAGTAGAACTTTATTACTTTGGGCTATTTTTATTTCAAAATGTTTACAATCTACCTTTTTCTTCAGTAAGCTAAAAGATCTTGTGGCAATATTAGCCATGATGCTATTTATATGCCTGCCATACCTCCGGACAGTCTTCGGACAAATGGACAACCCCCTTAAACTGTCAGATGTCTTATGATGCGATAAAAAGAAGGTTTGTAGTAAGTATCAGAAGTAGCACAATTGTAAAGAAGGTGCTCTCGGAAGTTCAGCCGGATACGGTTAGAGATCGATAGTATAGTTTTCTTTCGCGTCTGTAGCGAGGAAAGTTTCTATTTATTAACTAAAATTTAACTCACAACAACCCTATAAAATACCCTTCATCTGTTCCCAGCCGTTAAAAATTGATTAAATTTGTCTGAACTATAAAAAAACAAACAATGAGTTACATTTCTTACATAGAAGCGAGACAAATTTTGGATTCAAGAGGGAATCCTACAGTAGAAGTAGATGTATTCACGGAAAGCGGTGCGATGGGTCGTGCGGCGGTACCTTCCGGAGCCTCTACAGGAGAACATGAAGCGGTGGAATTGCGTGACGGCGGTTCGGAATGGATGGGAAAAGGAGTTTCCAAGGCTGTAGAAAATGTAAGAGAGGTCATTGCCCCTGAACTGGTAGGCCTTCCGGTTTTCGATCAGAACCTGATCGACCAGATCATGATCGATCTTGACGGATCCAACAACAAAGGAAATCTTGGAGCCAACGCGATCCTTGGAGTTTCTTTGGCAGCCGCTAAAGCTGCCGCCGCTGATCTTAAAATGCCTTTATACAAATATGTGGGTGGCGTAAATGCCAACACTCTTCCTGTTCCGATGATGAACGTAATCAACGGGGGATCCCACTCTGATGCACCGATTGCTTTCCAGGAATTTATGGTTATGCCGGTAAAAGCAGATTCTTTCTCGCATGCTTTGAGAAAAGGAACGGAGATTTTCCACAACTTAAAAGCGATTCTTCATTCAAGAGGTTTATCAACCGCAGTAGGGGACGAAGGTGGTTTTGCACCGACTTTCTCAGGAACTGAAGATGCTTTGGATACCTTGCTTCAGGCCATCGAAAAAGCAGGATACAAGCCTGGTGATGATGTCATGATCGCATTGGACTGCGCGGCTTCAGAATTCTACAAAGACGGTGTTTATGACTACAGAAAATTCCAGACGCCGGACGCTGCCCAGTTTACCAGCAGTGAGCAGGTTTCTTACCTGGCTGAACTGGCAAATAAATATCCGATCATCTCTATCGAAGACGGGATGCAGGAGAATGACTGGGAAGGTTGGAAAATGTTAACCGATAAAATCGGAGACAGAGTACAGCTCGTTGGTGACGATTTATTTGTAACCAATGTTGAAAGATTATCAAGAGGAGTAAATGAAGGAATTGCCAATTCAATTCTGGTTAAAGTAAACCAAATCGGTTCTCTTTCTGAAACGATGGCTGCTGTACAGATGGCCCAGCACAACAAATTTACTTCCGTAATGTCTCACAGATCCGGTGAAACGGAAGATTCTACGATCGCTGATCTAGCAGTAGCCATGAACTGCGGACAGATCAAAACAGGGTCTGCTTCAAGATCAGACCGTATGGCCAAATACAACCAATTGTTGAGAATCGAGGAAGCTCTTGGTGAAACAGCGCTTTTCCCCGGCCTGGACGCTTTTAAAATTAAAAGATAATTAATCGAATTTATAAATTACGGCAAGCGAAATTTTTAGTTTGCCGTATTTTATAATAAATAGTATATTTAGAAAAAAAATAAATAATGTCAGACAACAAAGTAATATTGAATTACAACGGTAATTCGTATGAATATCCAATTGTGGATAGTACTATCGGAGACAGAGGAATCGATATTTCAAAATTAAGAGACCAGACCGGTCTAATTACGCTTGATTTAGGGTATAAGAATACCGGGGCTACACTTAGTGATATCACTTACTTAGACGGGGATAAAGGAGAATTGTTCTACAGAGGATATCCGATCGAGCAGATTGCAGACAAATCCAACTTTACCGAAGTAATGTACCTTTTACTACACGGTGACTTACCAACTCAGGATCAGTACACTTCTTTCGAATCAAACATTAAAAAATATAACTTCGTAGCAGAGGAGATGAAAAAAATCATTGATGCTTTTCCTCGTTCTGCGCACCCTATGGGCGTTCTGTCTTCTTTAACTTCTGCTTTAACGGCCTTTAATCCTAAGGCGGTTAACGTAAACTCTAAGGAAGAAATGGACCTTGCGGCAGAACTGATGATTGCCAAGTTCTCTCACCTTTGCGCATGGACGTACAGAAAAACCCAGGGATTGCCGCTTAACCACGGTGATAACAGCCTGAATTACGTAGAGAACTTCTACAAAATGACTTTCAGAATGCCGAACCAGGAATTCGAAATCGATCCTGTAGTCGTTCAGGCATTGGATAAATTATTGATCCTTCATGCAGATCACGAGCAGAACTGTTCTACTTCTACCGTAAGAATGGTAGGATCTGCACATACGGGTCTTTTCGCTTCTGTTTCAGCAGGGGTTTCCGCACTTTGGGGTCCGCTTCACGGTGGTGCCAACCAGGCGGTAATCGAAATGCTTGAACTGATCGAAAAAGACGGAGGGGATGTAAACAAATGGGTAGCCAAAGCTAAAGATAAGAACGATAACTTCCGTTTGATGGGCTTCGGACACAGAGTGTACAAAAACTTCGACCCGAGAGCTAAGATCATTAAAAAGGCAGCGGATGATATACTGAACGCGTTGGGTATTCAGGACAAAGCTTTGGATATCGCGATGCAGCTGGAGAGAGTAGCTTTGGAAGACGAGTACTTCGTAGAAAGAAAGCTATACCCGAACGTAGATTTCTATTCAGGAATTATCTACCGTGCATTGGGAATTCCTACGGAAATGTTCACCGTAATGTTTGCGTTGGGAAGACTTCCGGGATGGATCTCTCAGTGGAAAGAAATGAGAATGAAGGGAGACCCGATCGGAAGACCGAGACAGGTATACCAGGGCGCTCAGAAAAGAGACTACATCGATATGGTAAACAGATAATCAATATCTTAATATATGAAATCCCGGACTTATGTTCCGGGATTTTTTTATGTTGCCGAATTTTCTTAATTTAAAGTATGGAAAACCTGCAGCCCTATCCGGCAAAAAATACAATCCGCATTATCGTTGCCCTGTATATTCTTTACGGGCTTATCCTTATGATTGAAACCTTTGATTTCCTTGAAATGCTTCATACCAAACCTAAAGATCATCATCCAACGTATGACCTGGTAAATGTTATTTTTTACCAGATGGAAATGATCATCTGTTTTGTATGTGCATTCAGTTTTATCATTCTTATCTCTACGAAACAATCGGTTACCACATGGCTTTTTACAACAATCCTGCTTTTGCTTTTCAGAGCATCTAGCGTCTATTACCTTTATTTTTATGAAACCGAAGAACGATGGGTACCGTTTATCTATAAAGAAGCCAATGATTTCAGTACCTTATTCAGGAGAACTTTTGTTCCTGCACAGCTGATCCTTAATAGCATTGCAATAATTGCCCTGTCCAAAAATTATTTCCAAAACCGTAAAGTAACAAAAAATAACCTGCCGTAAATAGCAGGTTTAATTTGATTAAGGACATTGGCAGCGGTCGCAGGTCCAAATTGTACAGGCTCCTGTTTCAAAGTCCCACTCGCAACAGCGCCTTGCTGCAGAAGCCCCTCCGATAATTGCTTTTTGCTGATCTCTTCTGAGTTTTTGTGCATTTTTCAGCACAGGATTCTTTGTTTTCATACTGAATGGTTTTAATGATTGATGTTTAGTGATTTACCATATTTGGTATATCACTAAGGTATGAATTTTAATTTAACCATAATCAAAAAAAATCAAAAAAAGAACGGTTAAAAAATATCTGCTAAAACCTATTCATTCAGAGATAAAACGTACAGAAATTTAACCTGACAACAATAACAACCTGGCATCACGGGCAATGGTAGAATTATCTGTCTGTATGCCCTGAAAAAAGGCCTGAAAGTTTCCCAGATTCAGCCCTTTACTTATATTTGTAGCATTGCATAATCTTTATGAAACTAAATATAAAAAACGAGACAGGCAGGCTGAAGTCGGTGGTTTTAGGGCAACCCAATTCAATGGGTCCGGTGCCTGTGCTGTTGGACAGCTATGACGCAAAATCGTATCACTCAATTGAAAATAATCTATATCCGAAAGAGTCGGAAATCATCAGTGAAATGAACGCTTTTGAAGCGGTTTTGAAAAAGTATGATGTAGAAGTATTCCGGCCGGACATTATCGAAGATTACAACCAGGTTTTTGCCAGGGATGTGGCCTTTGTAATTGATGATAAAATGATCATCTCCAACGTCATTGCAGACCGTGCGGATGAGCAGGAAGCCTATAAAACCGTTTTTGAAAAAGTAGCTTGGAGGAAGATCATCAACCTTCCGGAGACTGCCCATATTGAAGGAGGAGATGTGATTGTATGGGACGATTTCCTGTTTATCGGAACCTGTTTCAGCGAAGACTACCGGAACTATAAAACAGCCAGGACCAACGAATACGCGATTGAAATCCTGAAAGAATATTTTCCAAAGAAAAGAATCATCGACCTGGAACTGAAGAAAAATGATAAGGTACCCTTTGAAGGCATTCTGCATCTGGACTGCACTTTCAACCCGATCAGTAAAGACAAATGTATCATCTACAAAGACGGATTTGTTGATGAAAGCGATTACCGCCTGATCATTGATATTTTCGGGGAAGAAAACTGTTTCCATGTAACGGCAGAGGAAATGTTTGAAATGAACCCGAATATTTTCTCAATCTCCCCGGAAATCGTTGTCTCAGATAAGACCTTCACCCGAATGAACAACCACTTGAGAAACGAATGGGGCATCACCGTAGAAGAAATTCCGTACCGCGAAATCTCAAAGATGGGAGGATTGCTGAGGTGTTCTACGATGCCGTTGGTGAGAGAGTAATCAGGTGATAGAGTGAGAGGGTAATAGGGTAAGAGTATTTCTGTTGTTACAGGATTAGTGAGAAGTTATTGATATTTTTTATTTTAGTTAAAAATACACAGATGTCAACAATTAAATTCACCAGGATCTGAAGGTTTATCAGAAATCTTTTGAGGCTGCCATAGAAATTTACAGGATTTTAAAAAAAAATTCCAAAGAAAAATTTACTCACTTACAGATCAGATCAGAAGATCTTCGATATCCGTTTCTGCCAACATTAGTGAAGCCTGGGGTAAAAGAAAAGTATGAGAAGTCTTTTATCACCAAACTCATAGATTCAGAAGGCGAAGCCCGAGAAACTCAGACATGGCTCCATTTTGCACCACCTTGTCAATATATTAACGAAGAACAATTTAAAATATCAAATAATTATTACTATCAAATAATTGGAATGCTGGTCAATATGATGAGTCAATCAAAAAACTGGTGTCCTTTAATAATAAAAACAATAAAATAAATTTCAATCAACAATAGAGGTTTTAGAGTAGAAGTGTTTTAGTATTGAAGAGTTTGAGAGTGTTGTGGAGTTAGAAAGTTAATTTAGAGTATTATTGATATTTTTCTGATTTCAGTTAAAATACAAATATGACGATAATTAAATTTTATCAGATTCTCATCGTATACAAACCCATAAAAAGTAAATTTGCACTAAAGCACTAAAGCACTAAAGCACTAAAGCACTAAAGCACTAAAGCACTAAAGCACTAAAGCACTAAAGCACTAAAGCACTAAAGCACTAAAGCACTAAAGCACTAAAGCACTAAAGCACTAAAACACTAAACCCATAACCCTCCTACCCGCATATGCAGACAACAGATACCGTACTCATGATAGAACCAATTGCATTTGGCTTTAATGAGGAAACCGCAAAAAACAATTATTTCCAGACCGAACAGAAGGGCTTCGACATCCAATTCAGGGCTTTGTCAGAATTTAAAATGTTCGTTGAAAAGCTGAGGAGTAAAGGCATCAATGTCATTACCATAAAAGATACTTTGGATCCGCATACACCGGATTCTATTTTCCCGAACAACTGGGTAAGCTTCCACCGGGACGGAAAAGTCGTACTGTACCCGATGTTCGCCTCCAACAGGAGGGTTGAAAGAAGAGAAGACATTATTGAAACGATAAAAAAACAAGGATTTGAAGTTGCTGAGATCGACGACTGGTCTTTACCCGAAACCCAGGGACACTTCCTGGAAGGGACTGGCAGTATGATTTTCGACCATGATAACAGAATCGCTTATGGCTCGGTTTCATTAAGGCTGGATGAAAACCTCTTCAGGGAATTCTGTGAAAAGTATGGTTTCACACCGGTGGTATTCCATTCTTTCCAGACTGTAGGCGAGGAAAGACTGCCAATCTACCACACCAACGTCATGATGTGTGTAGCTGACAAATTTGTTGTGATCTGCCTGGATTGCATCGATAATGAGCTGGAAAGAAGCAAAGTGATCGAAACCATTAAAAATTCAGGAAAAGAAATCATTGAAATTTCCGAAGAGCAGATGCAGCAGTTTGCCGGGAATATGCTTCAGGTACAGAACAAAGGCGGTGAAAAATTCCTGATCATGAGCGAAACCGCATACAAATCATTAAGTGAAGAACAGGTGGCAGCCATCGAAAAATACTGCGAAATCATCTACTCGGACCTGAATACCATCGAAGTAAACGGCGGAGGCAGTGCCCGCTGTATGCTGGCTGAGGTTTTCCTGCCGAAAAAATGAAAGTTTGAAAGAATATTTTAATAGCCAGGTTTATACCTGAACTGATAAAAATTCCGGAATCATGTCAGGATGTCGTCTGATTGGATCCGGAATTTTGATTTATAAACCAGGTATAAGCTTTTCTTTTGGTTATAATTTATGATTATAAACGAAACAAGGAAGAGATATTAGCAACTAATTTTTAAATGATCCTGCTTTTCGGAAAATTAGAACTAAGATTTAAAAATAAAGAAGAAAATAGAGCATGGTTTCACTTCTGTGGTGGGAAAAATCGGAAGGGATTATCTTACAGAAGGTGATACAATAAATGAAACGTATTATCTGTAAAAGAATTAGATTTAGAATCAGGTTTCAGCGTAAGTCACAGCTATATGATCCACAGATATTTGGATGATGAAAGATTTATAGGTGTTTTCTCTTTGAGAGTAAAGAGCTGAAAGCAATAGAGAAATTGAAAAACAAAATGGATTTATTCTGTATTCTAATGATTTCGATATTAGTGAGCTAGAAATAAATAAGCTTTTCTGGAAATCGGGCTTTTAATGATGTATCAATATTTAAATTATTTGATAATTAAAAAGACCAGTATTTCAATTGCTTCTTTACCAAACCGAATCCCTCGCCACCTGTGAGGGATTTACATTTTAAACCGTCATCCATAAAATTTCAGATCCTATTTTCTTGAATAACAAATTACAATCCTGACACCCATTAAAAAAACTTACCTATTTTTGTGAAATAAGAAACCATAGATTATGCAGAAGTATTTCCTGATGTTCCTGATGCTGTTTGGAGCGTTGAGCCTGAAAGCTCAGCAGAAGACATTTTGTAACCCGATCAATATCGATTACGGGTACACCCCGTTTGAGGTCTTTTCCAAACAGGGAAAACACCGGGCAACAGCCGATCCGGTGATCGTTAATTTTAAAAACAAGCTCTTTCTTTTTTCAACCAATCAGGAAGGGTACTGGTACAGTGACGATATGCTCGACTGGAAATTCGTGAAAAGGAAATTCCTGAGAGACAACAAATACATCCACGACCTGAACGCGCCGGCCGTCTGGGCGATGAAAGATACGCTGTATGTTTTCGGTTCTACCTGGGAACAGGATTTCCCGATCTGGAAAAGTACCAACCCGACCAAAGACGACTGGAAAATCGCCGTGGACACGCTAAAGGTAGGCGCATGGGACCCGGCTTTTCATTATGATGAAGACAAGAACAAACTGTACCTGTACTGGGGTTCCAGCAACGAATGGCCTTTGTTGGGTACGGAAGTGAAAACAAATACTTTGCAGTCGGAAGGTTTTGTAAAACCTATTTTAAGATTAAAACCCGAAGACCACGGCTGGGAACGGTTCGGGGAATACAACGACAACGTTTTCCTGCAACCTTTCGTAGAAGGAGCGTGGATGACAAAGCACAACGGGAAATACTACATGCAGTACGGGGCACCGGCTACTGAATTCAGCGGATATTCCGATGGGGTCTATGTCAGCAACAAGCCTTTGGAGGGTTTTGAATACCAACAGCACAATCCGTTTTCCTACAAGCCTGGAGGTTTTGCCAGGGGAGCGGGACACGGAGCGACTTTTGAGGATAACTATAAAAACTGGTGGCATATTTCCACGATTTTCATTTCCACGAAAAACAATTTCGAAAGAAGGCTCGGAATCTGGCCTGCAGGATTCGATAAGGATGATGTAATGTACTGCAACACGGCGTATGGTGATTATCCGACCTATCTTCCGCAATATGCCCAGGGGAAAGATTTTTCAAAAGGGCTGTTTGCCGGCTGGATGCTGTTGAATTATAACAAACCGGTTCAGGTGTCTTCGACGTTGGGCGGCTACCATTCCAACTATGCGGTGGATGAAGATATTAAAACCTACTGGAGTGCCAGAACAGGCGATAAAGGCGAATGGTTCCAGACCGATCTGGGAGAAGTTTCCACCGTCAATGCTATTCAGATCAACTATGCAGACCAGGATGCCGAATTTATGGGGAAAACGATGGGTAAAATGCATCAGTATAAAATCTACGGCTCCGATGACGGTAAAAAATGGAAGGTGATTGTGGATAAAAGCAAAAATACAAAGGATGTCCCGCACGATTACGTAGAACTGGAAAAACCGGCCCAGGCCAGGTTCCTGAAGATGGAAAACCTGAAAATGCCGACAGGAAAATTTGCCCTCAGCGGATTCAGGGTTTTCGGAAAAGGAGCGGGAGCCGTTCCGGGAAAAGTTCAGAATTTCGTCCCGCTGAGAGCAGACCCTAAAAAGTACGGCGAAAGAAGAAGCATCTGGATGAAATGGCAGCAGAATCCCGAAGCTGACGGATACGTGATCTATTGGGGAAAATCACCGGATAAGCTATACGGAAGCATTATGGTGTACGGTAAAAACGAATATTTCTTCACGGGAGCCGACCGCACCGATTCCTATTATTTCCGGATCGAAGCCTTCAATGCCAACGGGATTTCAGAAAAATCAGAAATTTTTAAATCAGAATAAAACAATCAGAATATTCTCATTAAACTAAATAAAATTCGTGATAAAAGGCTCTGTGTTCTTTGTTAAGTTTACGGCTTTGTAAGACTTAAAAACACTTAAGCTTTAAAAACACTTTGTGGTCTCTGTGTTAAAATAGTCTTAAGATCAAAAAGATTATCAAATAATAGACGCTTTGAAATTTTCAGAGCGTTTATTTTTTATCCACCTTTTTCAGGAAATCCTCAATCTTCCCAACTAAAAATGATGCATGAGGCGGCTGCTCCCATCCCACATGATTGCCGTTGAATTCATACGATTCATGATATACTTTGTTTTGGACTAATGCCGAATCCAGAATCTTCTTCTGAGAAACCGGGACCACGTGATCTGCCGTTCCGTAGTATGAAAGGGTAGGAGCTGAGGCTGGAGTGATCCAATGCACCGGGCTTCCGAAATCCATCAATGAAAGCTTACTCTCAACAATTTTCGGATTGATGAGGTGCTTTTCAACATAACTGTAATCGTCGTAATTTTTAAATCCCGGATCGTTCAGATCTGCCGGGCCGACAATATTCACCACCGCCTTTACTTTCTTTTCCCGGTCGTCATGATAGGCATAAAACATCGAAAGGTGGCCGCCGGCACTGTTGCCCAGAAGAATATATTTCGGTTTGGTATTTAGTTTCTTTTCAATAAAATTCATAGCGGTTCTTATATCATCGGTTTGGTCGGGAAGCGCAAAACGGATTGTAGAAGCCAGCCGGTATTCCAGATTAACGAAAACCCTATCGGGAAATTTCTTCATCAGGTCGAAAGTAAAGCTGGTAAGCTGCGATTTTCTTCCGCCGCGCCACCCTCCGCCGTGAATGATGATGAAAACATTGTTGGTGTCCCCGGTCTTTTCCGGAATGTAGAGATCCATTTTCTGGTCAGCATCCTGGCCATAGGCGATATTCTGTTCTGCTCTGAACGAAATGTTATTTCCCAGATCAACGGTTTTCTGCCGGCAGCCCGAAAGCATAATGATCATAACACTTAAAAAAAACAACAGACACTTTTTCATCAGATTTATTTTGAATTAATAATCTAAAAATAAAAAAACTCGCCGATTTCCCGGCGAGTTACTACAAAAATAATATATAAATATGAAGAAATGATTGGCTTATCGGGTCCTGTTTTTAATAGCATCCGAAGCACTTTTGATCTCTCGTACTTTCTTTACCTTTTTATTTCCGAAATTGTAGGTAAGGCTTACCGTGATATTTCTCCTGTACATATCGTTTTTAATGTAATTGTAGTTGCCGTTGCTCTGGTAATCTTCAATTTCCACAATATTGGTTCTCAGGACATCATTTACATTCACGGCAAAGGTCCAGTCATTCCAGTTTTTCTTGATGCTCAGGTCAAGACTCATTAAGTTCTTCAGAACTCCCAGTTCAATCTGCTGTTTGTCTACATAAAAGAAATTCACGCCCAAAAACCATGTTTTATTTTTATCGAGGCGCAGGGTATTGTTGCTATTAATAACCAGGCTGGTGGATTTTCTGTTGTTAATATACGTATCGAAAACCTGTCCTGTCGTAGGATCCGTGCTTAACGTTCCGTTGTTGATGTTATGCTGAACCCCTGCATTGAAATTCAACGTCAGATACTGTTTGAACAACGATTTCTGAATTCCCAACATGGCAGACATTTCCTGCTTGTCTCCGAAATTGGTCCGGATGTAGGCCAGTTTTACTCTTTTCATTCCTTTGTCATCAATATATTCTCTCTGTAAAGGTACCTGGGTAATCTGGTCTTTTTCATAGGTGTGGTTCAGAATAACAAAATAAGAATTTTTGTACATATAGGTCAGCTCCTGATTGTAATTTGAAGAAGCTTTTACAAACGGGTTATTCTGAGTATAATTGTCTTCAGTGATAATATTCCTTACCGGATTCAGTTCCCAGAAGCTCGGTCTTCCCATCCTGCTGGAAAATGAATAGGAAATATTATTCTTATCATTAATGGCATAATTAAAGCTCAGATAAGGCAGGAAATTATTGTAATTTCTTTCAATCCTTTGGTGTTGTTGTTCAGGTACCGTATTCGTCGGGCTGTCTGCCGTTCCCAGGCTATTGGTAATTTCATATCGGGCACCCACTTTTCCGGAGAATTTATCGGAAAATTTCTTTTCAAAAGTGACGTAGGCCCCATAGATGTTTTCATCGTAGATAAAGTGATTGAAATCCGGGTTGGTCGTAATACCTGTCAGATTACCGGTGGCAATGTCGTAATCGTAAGCAGAATTATAGTTTTTGGTATCGTTGTCGGTTTTGGTTTTATTGAAATTACCTCCGACAGAAAGGGTAAAATCATTTTTAAACTTCTGGATATAATCTACGGTTCCGGAGAAGTTGTTGACAATTTGCGGAATATTCTGGATGATTTTTCTGCCTGTTCTTGAAAAACCGGATGGGCTGCCCTTCACATCGGAATACATGGTGTTGTTATCCGAATACTGAAATCTTTTGTAAATAAGATAAGCCGCATTGGCATTGAATTTACTTCCAAGGGAATCAAGTTTTATTTCATAGTTTAAATTCACCGAATTGTTATAATTTCTCGCATCCTCTTTATTCTTAGTTTTGGTATAACTGGTTTCTAGGATCCCTTTGTCATTCGGCATGGTTAAGGTATTCAGTAAATCGATGGTGGAATTATAGCTTTTATTGGCCCATGAATTCCAGGAAAGGCCGAGGTTACTTTTTTCAGTCAGCTGATAATCGATATTCAGGTAACCTCCGAGATTTTTATTAGGGTCATCGATGTTTCCCACCGATTCGTTACGTACCTGTCCGATACCGTTTCTCAAAACATAAGACTGTGGATTGATATTCTCACCGCCGCTTAGATTAGCGTTAACTCCAAGCTTGTCTTTTCTGTAATTTACGGAGAAACTGGCGTTGCTGGCATTGTATTTATTCTGGGTGTTGGACATTCTCATATTCCCACTGGTTCCGTCGCTCATTTTTTTCTTTAACACAATGTTGACGATACCGTCTGAGGATTCTACCTGATATTCGCTTCCCGGAACCGTGATCACTTCTATTTTCTGGATGTTTTCGGCTGGCGTGTTTTTCAGGAACTGGGTAAGGGACTCCGCATCCATATTGCTTTTTCTGCCATTAATGTAAATGAGCACATTGTTTTTTCCTACAATTTTAAAAGTCTTGTCATCGGTGGTCGATAGCAGGGGAGTCTGCTTAAGAAGATCGAAAGTCGTATTGCCTTTCGCTACAGGAGAAGAGGCTACATCATATACAAAACGGTCGCTTTGCTTTTTAAAAACCTGTTTCGTAAGTGTTACTGCTTCTATGCTTTTTGTTTTTACGGTATCCTGTTTTTTTTCCTGGGCAAAAGTGAATCCACTGAAGAATATGGCGGCAATAAGAATCTGAGTTTTCATGACTTTATCTTTTTAAAGAGTTTAATAGCTTGTATTTGTTATTATTTAACATTGCAAAGATATATAATAAATTTAGTATCATGCAATACAAAGTACTTAAAAAGTTTTTAAATTAAATTTAATTATTTGATTTTCAATAACTAAAATTTAGATTGAATTTTTAACTTTATTAGTCTTATTACTCATTAGAACAATTCGCAACTTCATTCTGTTACATGACGGAATGAAATTTTCAGAAAAATAATGAGTCTATGGAAAATTTTTTAGGTTCGAGATAAGAAATGGGTTGCTTAATCTTTATGTATTTACATAAAATTAATAAAAGCTTTTTGCCATTTGTAATAAATTTATTATAAATCAGTTAATGCGGTCAAGAAACGGATTAGCTGAATCGCCATTTAAATACAGCTTATAGTAGGATAAACAACATCAATTTAATATTTGGGCACACTTGTTATGTGTCAATATTAAAACTTCCATCATCCGGCTTTCCTGTTCCAGTCTGTTAACTTTCAAGTAATGTTGAAAAAAGAAAGGACCGTGATGGTCCTTTGAGATATTTTTTCATTCCCGGTCGAAGCGGGCAAGCTTTTTATCAATCCAGATGGTCGCGAAAGGGAAGAATGCTGCAATTAAAGAGAAGACACTGTCCTCATCGTCCCAGGAAAATATTTTTCTTATGGCAGGCAGGAATACAAGATAAAGCGTAAAAAATAAACCGTGGATGCTGCCGATTGTACTGATATACACAATAGGGAAAATATCTTTAGGATTGGTCCGGATCCAGATCATTGCCGTAAAAAGGAAAAACCAGGAAACAGCTTCTGCCAGACAGATGTTTTTAAACCATTTGATCACTTTTTCCTGCGGATATTTTGAGAATAATTTTTCTAAGAAATTCATAATTGTTCAATTGACGGTTCTGTAGTAATCTCATAACCGGTATTCAGAAAACTTCCAGCTTCCATCTCCCTTCGTCCAGCCTGAAACATGAACAAATTTACTTATAAAAACTGCTTCCATCCAAATACTCAAAAACTTCCGGTGGCAGCATCGGCCTTACATTCTTTCCGGTTCGGATCATATTCCTGATTTCGGTGGCGGAAAGTTCGATGACCGGAGCTTTGATCAGGGAAATGTTTTCATGCTGCAGCAAATCGGGATCTTTTTTATCACCCTCAAAAATTCTCGGGTAAACGATGATGTGATGATTTTTGATTAAAGCATCTGCATTTTTCCATTTATGCAATCCTGCCAGGTTATCTTCACCCATGATTAAACTGAAAGAATAATCGGGATATTTTTCGTGAAGATAGGTAAGGGTATCAATGGTATAGCTCGGTTGCGGTAAAGAAAACTCAACATTGGAGGCCCGCATTTTCGGATAATTTTTTACCGCAAGCTGTACCATGTCCAGCCGGTTATGGTCTTTCAATAGGGATTTTTTTTCCTTAAAAGGATTCTGCGGGCTTACCACAAACCACAATTCGTCCATGTCCGAATGTTCCAGGATATAATTTGCTAAGATGAGATGCCCGATATGAATAGGGTTGAATGAACCGAAAAAAAGTCCGATCTTTTTCATTTTTAATTGATACGTTGAAGGATTAATAAAATGAATTAATCTCTGAATTTCACATCTTTGATATTCAGGTAATGTGTAACGTTTCCTTTCCAGTGGTTTTCTTCCAGCGTAAAGGCCAGATCAAAATATTTATTCCTGAAATCATCCGCAAACTGACCCAGCTTAAAACCTACACATTCAATATTTCTTCCGGTAGATTCCTGCCGGATGTAAAACTTAAGGTGGTTGTTGTCTTTCCCCATCGTTTTAATGTAACCCGAAACTTTCTGGTTGGTCAGCGTCAGGATCGGCTTCATATTGTGAGGCCCAAAAGGCGCCAGCTTCCTGTGGAAATTAATGAACTCGCGGTTGATTTCATCGATCTGGATTTCAGAATCGATTGTGATGCACGGCTCTTTCTGATGGTCTTTGATTTTCTCGGAAACCACCCTTTCGAATTTTTCCTTGAAAGCATCAAACTTCGCCTTCTCCATCGAAAGTCCTGCAGCCGCATGATGTCCTCCGAATTTCAGAAAATATTCCGAACACATATCCAGAGCCTCATGAACGTCAAAGTCTGAAACAGATCGTGCTGAAGCAACCATTTCCCCGTTATTGCCGTCGGTAAAAACCAGGGTCGGCTTATAATAGGTTTCGATCAGCCTTGAAGCCACAATTCCGATGACGCCTTTGTTCCATTCCGGATGGTAAACAATGGTGGTGTATTTTGTTTCCTGCTGGGATTCGATTACTTGGTTCAGGGCAGAAAGAGTGGAATTCATATCCAGTTCCCGTCTTTCATCGTTAAGGTTCATGATGTCGCTCACAATCTGGTGCGCATGCTTCAGATTGTCGGAAACCATAAGCTCAACGGCTGCTTTTCCGTGGGAAATTCTTCCGGCCGCATTAATCTTCGGGGCAATTTCAAAAACGATATTTGAAATTTCGAAATGAGAAAGTTTGTCTTCCGGAATCAATAACCGTAAACCTAAATTTCTCGTTTTACGCAGGGTTTTAAGTCCCATTTTAGCCAAAACCCGGTTTTCCCCTGTCATCGAAACGATATCGGCAGCAATGGAAATGGCAAGGAGATCGGTGAGTTCAAACAATTCCGCTTCGGGAAGCTTATAAATGGTATTTAGTCCCTGGCATAATTTAAATCCGACACCGCATCCTGAAAGTTCCTTAAAGGGATAGCGGCAGTCGCTTCTCTTGGGATCCAGTACGGCAACCGCAGTCGGTATTTCTTCGCCTGGCAAATGGTGGTCGCAGATAATAAAATCGATACCCAGATTTTGGGCATAATTGATCATATCGAGTGCTTTGATTCCGCAGTCCAATGCGATAATCAGGGAGAAACCGTTTTCTTTGGCGAAATCAATGCCTTCTGTCGAAATTCCGTAACCTTCGGAATTCCGGTCGGGAATATAATAATCTAAATATTTTTTCTGAACAATTTTGCTGAGGTACAGGTACATCAGAGCAACGGCAGTCGTGCCATCCACATCATAATCCCCGTACACCAGTATTTTTTCTCCGTTTTCGATGGCTGTTGCAATACGTTCTACCGCTTTCTGCATGTCTGCCATTAAAAACGGATTGTGGATGTCGGTAAGGTTCGGTTTAAAAAATTCTCGGGCCTTTTGATAATTGTCAATTCCTCTCAAAACGAGGAGTTTAGATTCAAAAGTACCAAAACCAAGTGACGAACTTAATCCATCCACAATTTCTTCATCGGGTTCGGGCTTGTAAATCCATTTTTGACTCATTTCACAAAAATAGGGAAAATTTTTTTAGGAACCGGGCAAAATTCAGCCAGCTTGGCGGGATAAAATTTATTTATTCTTTATAAAAACCCTGTAATCCCAGGCGCTGAGTTTCAGCGAGATTTTGTTCTGGGAAATAACCAGAGGACTTTCTGAAAACAATTCCTTATAGCTGCTTTTAATATATTTTGAATCCAGCGTTACATCCGCTTCCTGATCCGAAAAATTAATAACCGTGAGCACGGCATCCCCGTTTTTCTCGCGGTAAAATGACAGGATCTTATTCATGTTATCATTGGTCACCCGTTCCATTTCGCCGCCCCATTTTCCGTTCCACAATGCCTGGTTGTTATGTTTAAGGGTGAACAGTTTTTCATACATCAGGGCAAACTTATGGTCTCTCCATACGATCGGGTCTTTTTCAAAAAAAGCAAGGCTCCTGTCCAGGCCTGTTTCCTGACCGCTATACACCAAAGGCATTCCGTTGACGGTACTGCACAGGACCATGGCTGCTTCCAGCCCAGGTCCGAAATTGGAGAACTGGTTTCCCTCCCAGGAATTTTTGTCATGGTTATCCGTAAAGGTCATGCGGTAAGAATTAAAGGGGAAGCTGTTGACATCATGCGCCATATATTCAAAAAGGGCAGGTGCTCCTTTCTTTTCTATAGTCGCCTGCTTCAGTTTATCCCAAAGCGTCCAGGAATACGTCATGTCAAAAGATTTCTTATAAAGATCACGGGATTCCCATTCGGCAAGCATGAAAACCGGTTTTATCCTATCCAGTTCCGCCCTTGCGTTTTCCCAGAAATCTACCGGGATGAAGCCGGCAACATCACATCGGTATCCGTCGATATCTGTTTGGGAAATCCAGTATTTAAGCGCGTCGGTCATGTATTTCCTGAAATCCGGGTTGTTGTAATCAAAATCAATGACGTCATCCCAATCGTACCAGGGCGTCGGCTGAAATTTTCCTTCCCGTGTTTTGGTATACCAGTCCGGATGTTGCTTGGCTAAAGGATTGTCCCATGCCGAGTGGTTTCCGACCCAATCGATGATCACATGCATTCCTATGCTGTGGATTTTATCAACCAGACTTTTGAAATCAGCCAGAGACCCAAAATCAGGATTAATCCCTTTAAAATCTTTTACCGAATAATAGCTTCCGAGGGTTCCCTTTCTGTAAAGTTTCCCGATCGGATGGATGGGCATCAGCCAGATAATATCCACACCCATTTTCTTCAGTCGGGGAAGATGTTTTTCAAAGGCTTTGAAAGTACCTTCAGAAGTATACTGCCGGATATTCACTTCATAAATCGTCGCATTTTTTGTCCATTCCGGATGGTTAATTTCCACATAAGGCTTCGGCTGATACCGTGGATCCTTAGTTTGTCCGTAGGCAGACAGAAAAAACAATAGTATAATCAGCGAATATATTTTTTTCATGAGATCAGATATTTACCCTAAGATATAAATAAAAAAGCGTTTCGGAAGGAAACGCTTTTTGAATTCTGTTTAATGTATTTTATGAATACATTTTCTCTCTTAATTCTTTTACTTTTTTATCAGCAAGATATTCATCGTACGTCATTTCACGGTCAATGATTCCGTTCGGCGTCAGTTCGATGATTCGGTTACAG
Source organism: Chryseobacterium sp. SN22 (assembly GCF_008329705.1). Lineage (GTDB taxonomy): Bacteria > Bacteroidota > Bacteroidia > Flavobacteriales > Weeksellaceae > Chryseobacterium. The sequence goes on from NZ_VTSX01000009.1 coordinate 131,354, forward strand.
ACTGTGGAAAGCATTTCGTGGTCATGAGAGGACAGCAGGATGTTTCCTTTAAAGTTGGACAAAGAGTTGTTCAATGTCGTAATACTTTCAAGGTCTAAATGGTTGGTGGGTTCATCAAGCAAAAGGATATTGGCTTTCTGAAGCATCATTCTGCTGAACATACATCTCATTTTCTCACCTCCGGAAAGTACCTTACATGATTTCAAAGCTTCATCACCGGAGAAAAGCATTCTCCCCAAAAATCCTCTTACGAATTCTTCGTGACGCTCTTCATCATTTTTCGTGAACTGTCTTAACCAATCTACCAAACTTAAATCTTCCTGGAAGAAATTGGTATTATCCAAAGGCATGTGCGATTGGGTTGTCGTAACTCCCCATGCAACCGTACCTTTATCTGCTTCAACATTTCCGGCAAGAATTTCGAAGAATTCAGTAATGGCTAATGAGTTTTTAGACAGAACCGCAACTTTATCCCCTTTTTTAAGATTTAAGTCGATGTTTGAGAATAACAATTCTCCGTCTTTGGTTTTTTCAAGACTTTTTACATCAAGGATCTGATCTCCCGCTTCTCTCTCCATTTCAAAGATAATCGCAGGATATCTTCTGGACGAAGGTTTAATATCATCAATGTTCAGTTTATCGATCATTTTCTTTCTTGCCGTAGCCTGTTTTGCTTTAGCAACGTTGGAACTGAATCGGGCGATGAAATCCTGAAGTTCCTTCTTCTTTTCTTCTGCTTTTTTATTAGCCTGTGCTCTTTGTCTTGTGGCTAATTGAGAAGCCTGATACCAGAAAGAGTAGTTACCGGTATAAAGGTTCAATTTCGCGTAATCCAAATCACCGATATGGGTACAAACGGTATCCAGGAAGTGACGGTCGTGAGATACAACGATTACAGTATTTTCATAATCCGCAAGGAAGTCTTCAAGCCACGAAATCGTGTCGATATCCAGGTCGTTGGTAGGCTCATCGAGAATCAGTACATCCGGGTTTCCGAAAAGAGCCTGCGCCAATAGAACTTTTACCTTGTCCTTGTTTTCAAGCTCGCTCATCATCTGCCAATGCATATCGTCTTTGATCCCAACATTGGAAAGCATGGTCTGTGCATCGGATTCGGCAGTCCATCCCCCCATTTCGTCATAGATCACGCCCAATTCCCCGGCTTTGATTCCGTCTTCATCAGAGAAGTCCTCTTTCGCATAAAGCGCGTCCATCTCTTCTTTTATCTCGAATAATTTCTTGTTACCTCTCAAAACCGCTTCAAGCACCGTATACTGGTCGTAAGCAAAGTGATCCTGCTCCAGAACCGACATTCTTTTTCCAGGCTCAAGCGATATATGTCCTGTCGTTGGATCCTGTTTTCCGGTCAATATTTTAAGGAAGGTAGACTTTCCTGCACCATTTGCTCCGATAATCCCGTAGCAGTTTCCTTTCGTAAACATAATGTTTACCTCGTCAAAAAGAACTCTTTTCCCGAATTGTAAAGATAAGTTAGATACTGTTAACATATAGTTTTGTAAATTTGGCGCAAAAATACGAAAAGAATTTGGGTATTTCGTAATAATGTAATTGTCAAGTTCTTAAATATTGGGATATTTTTTATATATTCCATCATAAATAACCTGATGGTGAGAAAGGCATAATACGGATTGGCCGGAAAAATGCATTCTTTGCATGTATTCTAAAATACAACAACTTAAAATGAAGATTGAAAAAACAGTAAATATATTCAACAGAAGAGCAAGATTTGAATACGAAATCCTTGAAGAATTTGAAGCGGGAATGGTTTTAACGGGCACGGAAATTAAATCTCTGCGCTCTTCAAAAGCTTCCATCACAGAATCCTTCTGCCAGTTTATTGATGGGGAATTATACATTATCAATATGATGATTGATGAATATAAATTGGGAACTTTTTATAATCATAAAACAAAAAGGGAACGGAAATTGCTCTTGCACAAAAAAGAATTGCAAAAACTTGAAAAAAAGTTAAAGGATGCAGGCAATACGATCATACCTTTAAAATTATATATCAATGACAGGGGGAAAGCAAAGGTCCTGATTGCGCTTGGTAGAGGGAAAAAACTCTTTGATAAAAGGGAAAGCATAAAAGATAGAGAAAATAAACGAAACCTCGACAGAATATTAAAGAAAAGTTAAAAATCAGCGTCAAAACTTTGTATATAAAGAAAAATTATATTTATTTTGCATTATCAATTATTTAATCATTTAATTCTATGAAAAATCTAAAATTAGGAATTTCAGCATTGGCACTTACTGTTGCTTCTACTGTGTTCGCTCAGACTACCAACAATCCGTGGTTGATCGGGGTTGGTGCTCATGCGGAAAATCACCTTGCACAGGCAGGAGACTTCAGTAATACATTCTCTGCTAGAAACTTGACAAAAACAATGTTCAATGTGAACAATTTCTCTATTACTCCACCATTGTCAAAACTTACCGTAGCTAGGAACATCGGTAAAGGTTTTGTTATTGACTGGCAGACTACCGTTGGTAATGTTGAGAATAAGAGATTCAATATGGGTAAAGAATTCATGTTGATGACAGGTCTTGGTTTCCAGGCTAAAGCAGCAGGGATTCTATGGAACGAAGAATCTTGGTTTGATCCATATTTAAGAGTTGGTGCCAACTATTTAAGACATGACTATACATCTCTAACTTTTCCAAGAAATGATGCTAACGGCGTTTATGTTCAGAATGGAGATAACGGTAACGAAAACGGTAAAGCAAATTTCTTTGCTCTTGCTACAGGTGCTGGTGCAAACTTCTGGTTAACAAAGAACTTTGGTTTAGGGATCCAGGGAGATTATGTATCTACTCCGGGTGATAAATCTACCGTAGCTAATTTCTGGCAAGCTTCTGCATCTCTTAACTTCAGATTCGGTAACAGAGACAGAGATAAGGATGGTATCTTAGATAAAGACGATTTATGTCCGGATACACCAGGTTTACCAGAATTCCAGGGATGTCCTGATACAGATGGTGACGGTGTTCCAGATAAAGACGATCAATGTCCAGATGTAGCTGGTCCGGTTGAAAACAACGGATGCCCTTGGCCAGATACTGACGGTGACGGTGTAATCGATAAAGATGATGCTTGTCCTACAGTTGCTGGTCCGGCTGAAAACAACGGATGTCCTTGGCCAGATACAGACGGTGACGGTATCCTTGATAAAGACGATGCTTGTCCTACCGTTCCAGGTCTTCCTGAATACAACGGATGTCCTAAGCCTAAAGCTGTTACAGCTAAAACTGTTGAAGAGAAATTAGGAAGTGTATTCTTTGATTTCAACAAAGCGACAATTAAAGCTGAGTCTAAGCCAGCTTTAGATGAAGCTGCTGACCTGATCAAAAAAGACGGAGGTAACTACTTACTAGAAGGTAGAACCGATGCTAAAGGATCTGAGGCTTACAACCTGAAATTATCTAGAGAAAGAGCTGCTGCGGTAGTTGCTGCTTTAGATGCAAGAGGTGTAGATGCTAACGCACTTAAATCTATCGGTGTTGGTAAAGCGAAAGCTACCGTACCTGCTACAGCTTCAGATGCTGAAAGACAAGTAGATAGAAAAGTTGTAGTAACAGCTATCGAAGATGCGGCTCAGTGGAATGCTCTTAAAAAGAGAGATTACGATGATCCGACTCCGGTAAAAGTTAAAAAAGCACCGGCTAAGAAAAAAGCGGCTGCTAAAAAAAGAAGAAAATAATTAAATTTTTCTGAATATAAATACCTCCAGTGTTCTGGGGGTATTTTTTTTTTGTTGACTTTTAATTAATTTTGTTGAAAATTAAAAATTTAAAATGGGAAGAGCATTTGAATATAGAAAAGCTTCTAAAATGGCCCGATGGGACAAAATGGCCAAGACTTTCTCCAAAATAGGTAAAGATATCGCATTAGCTGTGAAAGCTGGCGGTACAGATCCTGAATCCAATCCGGCATTGCGAAGATGCATCCAGAATGCGAAAGGAGCCAACATGCCAAAAGACAATGTGGAAAGGGCGATTAAAAAAGCAAGTGGTGCCGATGCGGAAAATTATGAAGAAATTACATACGAAGGCTATGGACAGGGCGGAGTGGCATTTTTTGTGGAATGTACTACGAACAATACTACCAGAACAGTAGCCAACGTAAGAGCAATTTTCAATAAGTTTGACGGTAACTTAGGTAAAAACGGTGAACTGGCTTTTATCTTCGACAGAAAAGGGATTTTTACCATCGATCTGGCGCAGATCAAAATGGATTGGGATGATTTCGAAATGGAAATGATCGATGGCGGAGCGGAAGATGTTGAAAAGGATGAAGAAGAAGTAATGATCACTACGGCATTTGAAGATTTCGGTTCGTTATCTCATAAATTGGACGAATTGGGTGTTGAAGCTAAAAGTGCCGAACTTCAGAGGATTCCTAACAATACCAAAGAGGTAAACGAAGAACAGTTCAAGGCAAACATGAAGATGCTGGAACGTTTTGAAGACGATGATGATGTACAGAATGTATATCACAATATGGAAATCACCGAAGAGCTGATGGAAACGTTATAAAAAATAATATAGCATTCATATACAGTTAATTTTCAAGTAGTTTCTTTGCATAAAACTATGAAAAGAAACGTTGAATTGGTTGTGATATCGGATGTTCATTTGGGAACTTATGGATGTAAGGCTAAAGAATTACTAAGGTATCTTAATTCTATTCAGCCTAGAATTTTAGTGCTGAACGGCGATATTATTGATATCTGGCAGTTCAAAAAGTCTTACTTCCCTAAACCTCATCTGAAAGTGATCAAGAAGATCCTTTCACTGGCTACAAAAAATACCGATGTTTTCTACATCACCGGAAATCACGACGAGATGTTCCGGAAGTTTACCGACTTCGAATTGGGTAAACTCAAAGTCTGCAATAAAATCTGCCTGAATGTTAATAATAAAAAAACCTGGATCTTCCATGGGGATGTTTTTGACGCGTCCGTACAGCATTCAAAATGGATCGCCAAACTTGGAGGAAAAGGCTACGACCTGCTGATTGTTATCAACAATATGGTAAACTGGTTTCTGGAAAAAATGGGCCGGGAAAAATACTCGTTTTCAAAAAAAATCAAAAATAATGTAAAGAAGGCGGTAAAATACATCGGGGATTTTGAACTTACTGCTTCGGAACTGGCGATTGATAACCATTATGATTACGTTGTCTGTGGCCACATTCATCAGCCTCAGATCCGTAGAGTCGTTAATAAAAAAGGTTCATGTGTTTATATGAATTCAGGAGACTGGATCGAAAATCTTTCTGCATTGGAATACCATGACAACGAATGGAAAATTTTTTATTATGATGAGCACAAGCATTTGCTGAAAGATGATATTGAGGAAATTAAAGACATTGACAATACGGAGCTTTTAAAAATCGTAACCAATTTTGCCAAATGAAAATCCTCTATTCTTTCCAGGGAACCGGCAACGGGCATGTCGCAAGGGCACAGGAAATCGTTCCGATCTTAAAAAAGTATGCGTCAGTTGATACTTTAATTAGTGGCCATCAATCGCAATTAAAGGCAGGTTTTGATGTCAATTTTCAATACAAAGGGGTTTCCCTGCTCTATAACAAAACTGGCGGGTTATCTTACCGCAAAACTTTTACCGATAATAATTTTCTGGAAGCCATTAAGAATATACAGGAAATCGAGCTTTCAAAATATGATTTAATTATTAATGATTATGAACCGCTGACAGGTTGGGCATGTGCCTTAAAAAAGCTGCCCATGATTGAGCTGAGTCATCAGGTTTCCATGCTGTTTAAAGAAACGCCAAAGCCTGAAAAAAAGGACTTCTTCGGAGAACTGGTGCTTAAATATTACGTTCCCAGCAAAAAAAGGATCGGCTTTCATTTCGAAAATTACCATCCACAGATCAAAAAACCTGTCATCAGACATAAAATCAGAAATCTTTGTCCTGAAAAAAAAGGATTTTACCTAGTTTACCTGCCGAGTTTCTCAGATGAAAATATTATTAAGATTTTAAAACAGATTCCCGTTGAATGGAAGGTTTTTTCCAAGTATTCCCATTTGCAGTTCAGAGAAAGTAATGTTGAAATTTTTCCGATTGATGAACTCCGGTATTTAAAAGCTTTTGAAAATTGTGAAGGAATTCTCTGCAATGCGGGTTTTGAAAGTCCTGCCGAAGCGCTTTTTATGGATAAAAAATTATTTGTCATTCCTATTCACAATCAATATGAACAGGAATGCAATGCCTGCGCATTGGACAAAATGGGGATATCGAATTCTAAAGTCCTGAAGCTTGAAGAGATACAGGCTTGGATAAACTCAAATCAGCACCTTAAAGTGGATTATCCCGATGATATTGAAGAAATCCTTACCAAAGAAGTTTTAACGTTCTAAAAACACATCTTCTACATCATTCATTCTTCTCATGACCGCTCTTGCATACGAACAGTGCGGATAAACTTTCCAGTTGTTTTCGCGGGCAAATTTAATGGCTTCTTCCACCAGGTATTTCCCCATTCCCCGACCTTCAAATTCCCGGTGGACCAGAACAAATGAGATGACCAGGCGGTTATCCTGTGGAAATAGAGTATAGGTCAGCCTTCCGACTTCCTTGGTTTCATTATTCAGCGTAATCAATCCGCCGTTTCCTGATTTGTTATTCTCGAACTGCATAATTAAATTTTTAATCTGAAAAATGCAAAAACCACACCGTACGGATTTAGGTGAATGGTTAGTAGTGAATTAGCCTTGCCGTTAGTTTTAAATTTTTAGATTTGAAATATATTAAACAATGAAATTTATAAGAGCATCAAAATTCACACTTCACCTGAACTTAGCTGTCCTTTCCCGTATAATAATTATAATCCTTGATCACCACGCCGATGAATTGCCTTTCTGTCATTTTAGCAGCGTCCACTTCAAGCTTCAGGATGCTTTTGATCTTGTCGGAAAGCCGGCTGATGATCTGCCGGTCGTCTACCCGGATGGCTTTCAGGTAATTGTCTTTGATGATCCGCATATCGTTATCGCTCAGGGCAATCACCTGCGGGAAAGTAGGAATATAGTCTTCTTTGATATTTTCCAGAATCGTATGGGAAATATTAATGCTGTTTTTCAGTGAAATCACTGCGGTACCGGTAGCGATATCGCCCAGCCGCTGGTTGTTTTTAGAAACGATCATGGCAATCAGTCCTACCACTCCCATAAACGTCGTATCGATAATCCGGAATACCCAGCGGATCATATAATCCCCGAATCCCGCCTGATAGCCATCAATTTTTACCACGCGGATCTTCATTATTTTCTTACCGGGCGTCTGACCTTCCATCAGGCTTTCCAGAACCAGGGGATAAATGAAGGTCGGAAAAAGAAGGATAACATACACTGCCCGTACAGACCAGGGATCAAGGCCGTTCAGCAGGCTGCCCAAATCCAGAATATTAAAGAAAATGTAAAAAACAGCAATGGTATAAGCTACCTTCATCAAAAGGTCCAGAATAAATGCAATCATCCGGTCTCCGACGCTGGCCGTATTGAAATTAATATTTACATTTTGTGAGGTATTAATGGCGATTTGAGACATAATTTTTATTATTTTAGCCTTACAATTATGAGAGAAGTTTATTTCATTAAACAAAATAAAGAAAAATGGTTGGGAATCGAACAGGTTATCCAGGGGAAAATCAAAAAAAATCCCGATGACCTCTCTTCGTTGTACATCAACCTGGTCAATGATCTTTCTTTTGCACAGACCTATTACCCGAAAAGTAACACGACCGTCTATCTCAATCACCTTTCAGCCCAGATTTTCCAGAAGATCTATAAAACGAAAAGGGTAGAAGAGAACAGGCTGGTTTATTTCTTTAAAACAGAAGTTCCTCTGTTGGTTTACCAGTACAGGCGGTACCTTGGATATGCATTTCTCTTTTTCACATTGTTTACATTAATCGGAATACTCTCGGCCGTTTATGATAAAGATTTTGCCAAAATTATTTTAGGGGAAGACTACGTGAATCAGACCATCGAAAATATCAAAAGCGGAAATGCCGTCGGGGTTTACCAGAGCGGCTCCACCTGGGGCAGTACGATCGGAATTATTTTCAACAACATCGGGGTTGGTGCCAAGCTGTATATTTACGGTGTGACCGGAGGAATAGGGACTTTATATGCATTGCTCTCCAATAGCGTCATGCTGGGTTCCTTTCAGTATTTTTTCTATGATTACGGGGCTTTAGGAGACAGTGCACGGGGAATTTGGCTTCACGGCGTATTCGAGATTTTTGCCATGGTGGTGGAAGCCATGTGCGGTCTGATCCTGGGAACATCTATTTTATTTCCGAGAACATATTCCCGCTTCAGCTCTTTCAAAAACGGATTCAGGGATTCATTTAAAATATTTTTAAGCACCGTTCCTTTTACGATCTGTGCAGGCATTATCGAAGGATATGTGACCCGGCATGCATTGACTATGCCTTTGTTTCTGAATGTAATCATCATCTTCGGCTCACTGGCCGTAATCGGATTTTATTATTTTGTGTATCCATCCATAGTCTATAAAAAAAACAATAACCAGATTCATCATGCAGTTCTATAAAAAAAGAGATTTCGGAACTTTTATCAGTGACAGTTTCACCTTCTTCAAATTATACGGAAAAAATTACTTCAAAAATTTCATCCTTCTGAACGGATTGCTGCTGATTCTGATGGTGATCGTTATGGTCTTTGGATTCAGGGAATTTTTCGGTGTCCTTTTCGGGTCCAATATCAGTGGACAGAGCTATTACCTGGAACAATATTTATCAGATAATGTCGGACTGTTTGTTATTTTGGGAATTTTTTTATTTATCCTTTCAACAGCGCTGATAACGATCAATCTTCTTTTTCCTGTTTTTTATATGAAGAGGGTTGCGGAAGGAAACATCCTTATAAAAACAGATGATATTTTAAGTGATTTTAAAACCCACATCAGGAAAGTATTTAAACTTTATCTGGGGCTAATCTTGTTGGTAATGCCGGCTGCAACCGTTCTTTTCGGGATTTCCTATATCTTGATTCTCATTATCATCGGTCTTGCTTTAATGCTTTTTGTCGTTCCCAACCTTTTTAATACCGTAACTTTCCTCTGTTACGATTATTTTAACGGAAACCGAGGTTTCTTCGAGAGCCTGAGCTACGCCATCCGTTCACAGTTTTCCTATCCGAACGGGCGGGAAAGTTCGCCATACTGGAAATACTGGGGATCTACCCTGATCATGGGGCTGCTGTTTTATATTGTGAGCAGTATTTTTACGGCTGTGCCGATGATTATTTACTTCGCAAAACTCACGACTACAGCTCCGGACGGAAATTTTGAGCAGAATCCTCTGGACGGAAGTTTCGGGATATTATTTTTCTTCATGTATGGTATTTCGTCCCTGGTTTCTACTTTGCTGATGAATGTTTTATATGTAAATTCAGGGTTGATGTACTATGACAGCCGGACAGACCTTCACCAGAAAATGGAACTTGCAGAAATAGAAACCATCGGAAGTAATGAATAAGCTGATCGTTTTCTTACTGATTTTTTTATCCGCTGTACGCTTATCTGCTCAGACGGAAAATGATCCGCCTGCTCCGGCAGCGGAAGTCTATTTAGATTCCATCAATACCGGGCATTACCGGAATATGTACCGTGCGGATTCCATCCTTAAGAAAAATCCGGTCAGTGAAAATACAGTCTATCCTAAAAGTTTTAAACCCAATATCTCTTCGCGGTACAAAGGGAAGGATTTTGATTATACAACGGTAAAGCCCCGCATGTCTTTCTGGGAAAAATTAATGAATAAGATCGGCCGGTTGATGGAGACCATCTTCGGGCAAACTATTTTCACAAGAAGCGGAAGCATAGCGGGTATTCTGATTCGTTTTTTTGCTATCTTGCTGATTGGGTTCCTCCTATATTTCATTATTAAATATTTAATCGCGAACGGCGGGGTTTCATTCTTCGGAAAGAAAAACCGTAAGTTGGACATCAGGGATGAAGAACTTCATGAAAACATCCATGAGATCAACTTCCCCGAAAGCATCCTGAAGCTCGAGAAGTCGGGCGATTTCCGTTCGGCGGTGCGGTACCAGTTTCTGTATACCCTGAAAAAACTGAGCGATAAAAAACTCATCACCTGGAATCCAGAAAAAACAAACAAGGATTATCTGGCAGAGCTGAAAGCTCCCCACCTGAAAAACCAGTTTTATGATCTTGCCTATATTTTCGATTATGTATGGTATGGGGAATTCATCATTGATGAAACAAGCTATCTGAAATTCAAGAACCAATACCAGTCATTTAAACCGTAATTAAACCTGATCATGAACAAAACTTTCAAAATATATGCTGTAATCTTCATCGTGGTGATGATTATTCTGGCGTTGTTTGAGGTCAATAAAACGGAAAGCACAGACTGGCGGAAAAACTTCAAAACCTACCAGAAATCACCGTTCGGTCTCTTTGTCTTTAACAATGAAGCCAGGGATCTGTTTAAAAATAAAATAACAAAGAGCGACCAGACCCCTTACGACTATTACAATCAGAACAAAACGAAAAAGCCGCATAACATTCTGATTATTGAGCATGAAGTAGACGGCGAATCGTGGAACAGGGTTTTTGAGGAGGTTGCCAAAGGCTCGGACGCGATGTTGATCGTCAGTGATATTCCGAAAGAAATTTCCGACAGCATCGGATATTACGACTCTAAAATCTCTTTTGAAGACGAAAATGTATTGAAGCTTACGGATAAAAAATACCAAAACGATTTTATCCAGCTTGATAAATTTCCATCCGGGAGAGGATTCACTTTCATCCGGCCGGGAACAGAAGTCCTCGGGAAAACCGTTGAAAAAAACAATGCCGACCAGGCGAATTTCATCAAGGTAAATTATGGTAAAGGCCATTTTTACGTACATTGTGAACCAATTTTTATCACCAATTTTTATCTGTTGAGAAAAGGGAGTGTAAGATATGCACAGGCTGTTTTTTCCTATCTGGACAACAGAGAGACGGTGTGGTTTGATGAAAGCAACACCATAGAATCACGGTTTTTCCTGCGGTTTATCCTTTCAAATCCTGCGTTAAAATATGCATGGTGGGTGCTTCTGGGTGGCCTGGCACTTTTTATTTTCTTCAATACCAAAAGAAAACAACGCATCGTACCTATGATAGAGCCGCTGAAAAATACTTCGGTGGATTTTGTAAAAAGCATCGGCAATTTATATCTGCAGGAAGGCGATTTTCATGATATGATGGCTAAGAAAGGACAGTATTTCCTGAATAAAGTAAGAATGGACCTTCTGATCGATACCCAGAACCTCGATGCGGAATTTGCCAAAAAACTTCACCTGAAAACCGGGACGCCCATGGAAACAATTGATGAAGCCATCGTCCTGATCAGGAAAGCGCAGGATCCATACGCACTGGTAATGAAAGAAGACCTTGCCAGAATGAATAAGCTGCTTGACGAAATAATTAAAATATAACAACATGATAATGTAGCAATATAACAGTTTAATAACGTAACAATAGAAAAGAGTAATAGTTTAGAATAACTGCTAAACCGGTATACCGGTCCATTGGTAAATTATTATATTAAAAACTGCATTGAAAATTATAAAATATGGAAAACTTAGATAACCCGAATACGGAGCCTCAGAGCTCTATTAATCTTGATAAAAAAGAAGATCAGTTTCAATCGCGGATTGATATGATCGAGCTTCGTACGAGTCTTGAAAAAGTAAAATCCGAAATTGCCCAGGTTATTGTCGGGCAGGAAAGTATGATTGAACATCTTTTAGCTGCACTTTTATCGAATGGACACGTTCTGATCGAAGGGGTACCGGGGGTAGCTAAAACCATTACGGCAAAGCTATTGGCTAAAACCATCGATGTCGGGTTCAGCAGGATCCAGTTTACGCCGGATCTCATGCCTTCCGATATTTTGGGAACTTCTGTATTCAGTGTGAAAAACTCTGAGTTTGAATTTAAAAAGGGCCCTATTTTCTCCAGTTTCATTCTGATTGATGAGATCAACAGGTCGCCGGCCAAAACCCAGGCTGCCCTATTTGAGGTAATGGAAGAAAGGCAGATTACCATGGACGGTATAAGATACATTATGGAAGAACCTTTCCTGGTAGTGGCTACCCAAAACCCAATTGAGCATGAAGGAACCTACAGGCTTCCGGAAGCACAGCTGGATCGTTTTTTATTTAAAATCAATGTCGGCTATCCGAACCTTGATCAGGAAATTGCCATCATCAGGAACCAGCACGAAAGCAAACAGGAAGATAAGACTGATGTAGTCCGGAAAGTAATTACCGCGCAGCAGCTGAAGACTTACCAGCATCTGGTAAAAGAAATCATTGTGGAAGCGCAGCTGATTGAATATATTGCGAAAATTATCATCAACACCCGGGAAAACCAGTTCCTTTATCTGGGGGCTTCTCCGCGAGCCAGTTTGGCGCTGTTGACGGCTTCCAAAGCATTTGCCGCATTACGGGGAAGAGATTTCGTGACACCGGAAGACATTAAGGAAGCCAGCTACGCCGTATTGAGGCATCGGGTAATCGTTTCGCCGGAGCGTGAAATGGAAGGCCTGACGGCCGATGAAATTATCAGGCAGATTTTGGAAGGGATAGAAATCCCGAGATAGAACCCTGCTGCAGGTTTTGCAGCTTAGATAAACATATAGTCAATGAAGAACTTATACATTAATACACGCTTTTTCTTCGCACTCATCACAGTGGGGATACTGTATGTTTTTGCCTTCTTCTTGCCATGGGTTATGGTTGTGGCTCATATCGTTCTGCTGCTCTGCTTTCTGGCGGCAATGGTCGACGGACTTCTTATCTTCAATCAGAAAAAAGGAATTTCAGCCCAGAGAATCCTTCCGGAAAAATTGTCGAACGGCGATGAAAATCCGGTGAAAATTGATATTAAAAACGATTACGGCTTTACGATTCATATCAATGTCATTGATGAAATACCATTTCAGTTTCAGAAAAGGGATTTCTTAATTGAAAAAAAGATTGAACCGGGAAAAAATACTTTTTTCCAGTACATCCTGGAACCTAAAGAAAGAGGGGAATACAACTTTGGAAGTCTGCATATTTATGTTTCTTCACCTTTGGGTTTGGTTTCAAAACGGTTCAGCTTTCAGAAAGATGCGAATCTGCCCGCCTATCCGTCATTTATCCATTTAAGGAAATATGAACTGATGGCTTTACAAAGTGAATTTCTGCTTGGTGGAATGAAGAAAATAAGGAAACTGGGTCACACCATGGAATTCGAGCAGATCAAAGACTATGTGCCGGGTGATGATATCCGGACCATCAACTGGAAAGCAACTTCCAAGACAACCCGTTTGATGGTTAATCAGTTTCAGGACGAAAAAGCCCAGCGTATTTTTATGCTGATTGATAAAGGCCGGACCATGAAAATGCCGTTTAACGGATTGAGCCTGCTGGACTATTCGATTAATGCAACAATGGCTTTATCCCATATCATTCTTAAAAAAGGCGACCGTGCCGGGATGATGACCTTTTCAAAAAAAACGGAGAATAAAATAGCGGCGGAAAATAAATCGGGACAGCTGAGAAAAATTTCGGACGCCCTTTACAATATTAAAACGGATTTTTTTGAAAGCGATTTTAACAGGCTGTATCAGGATGTAAAGTATTCTCTGAACCAGAGGAGCCTGGTTTTGCTGTTTACCAATTTTGAAACCCTGGACGGCCTTAACCGCCAGCTGAAATACCTTCGCGGAATCGCCAAAAACCATTTGCTGGTAGTCATATTTTTTAAAAACTCAGAACTGCAGACCCTGATTCATAAAAATCCCGAAAGCACACAGGAAATCTATGATGAGATTATCGCAGAAAAATTCGAGTTTGAAAAGAAGCTGATTATTCAGGAACTCAGGAAATACGGAATTTACTCAGTGTACACCCTTCCGGAAAACCTGAATGTGGATGTAATCAATAAATACCTGGAAATCAAAGCCCGGGGTATTTTGTAATTTTGAAGAAGCAATAAGCAATAAACAATAATGAAAATAACACTGAACCGAATCAACGACGATTTTTTATTTGAATGTACCAATGGCCAGGGAAATTCAATCTTACTGGATAATACCACACAGCCCGGAGCAAAAGGTGTTTCCCCGATGGAAAGCGTATTGATGGCCGTAGCCGGATGCAGCGGAATTGACGTAGTGGCTATCCTGAAAAAGCAGCGGCAGGAAATTACGGGATTCCAGGCTGAAGTAGAAGGCGAAAGGATTCCTGTGGATGACGCAAAACCCTTTAAATCCATTAAAGTAAAATTTCTTCTGGAAGGAAACGTCGATCCTAAAAAAGCATACAAAGCAGCACAGCTGTCTTTCGAAAAATACTGTTCCGTCTCCAAAACGCTGGAACCGAACGTAGAAATCGGTTATGAGGTCTTCGTAAACGGAGAAATGGCAGAAGCATAAAACTCAGATTAAAAAAAACCGGTCAGATATTATTCTGACCGGTTTTTTTGTATGGATATGTAAACTATTATTTTTTAATCGTCTTCATGCTCTTTACAGAACCGTCTTTCATGGTTAAGGTAAGAATATACATCCCTGATTTAGCACCACCTAAGAATAGCTCAGAAGAAGGATTTTCGAATGTTTTTACTACAACCCCTGAAGGATCGGTTACCACCGCTTTTTTCACGTTTTCCGCTTTTTCAAGGTAAAGGATGTCAGCAAACGGATTCGGATACGCAATCCTTTCGTTCCCTTTGGTGCTTACTTCATTGGTGGCTAAAGCCGAAGCAGGCTGCAAAGTTACGGTTACCGTATAAGTTCCGTTGTCTACTTTGTTATAATCCGCGTTACAATCTGATCCACCATACGTTCTCCATGCTCTAAGTTCATAGTTTACGGTTCCTGTAAGATCGTTAGCTATAGTAAGACCTGTTCTGCTATAAGAATAGGTTCCTGTAGATGAGCCCGATCCTGCGCTTAAAGCAGCTTCAGTATTTCCGTTAGTAGTACATACCAGCAAACTTCTTTGCTCAGCCATCCAGCCGTTACCTGCAGTAGTCATATTGTAAGTAACGTCTGTGGATTGCACTTTGTATCCTGAAGGGATCGTAATAGATAAAGTCCCCGGACAGTTCGTCGTTGATGTAGTGCTTACGGATGATGAACTTTCATACTTGGTATTAATATCTCCGGCAGTATAAGTAGCAGAAATCTGTCCCGGCGTAAATTGTGTCATTCTCCAGAAACTTTGTGAAGAGCCGCCACAGTTGGAACGTACCCAGAAATAATACGTTTGTCCTGTAGTAAGGGAATTCCCTAAATTTACCGAAGTTCCTGAAGTTACCGAACCTGTTGGTGTTGTTGCCGCAGTCGGAGGAGTGGAAGAGGTACTGTAATAGTACTGGTATCCTGAAGCCGGAGCACCGCTCGCCGGAGCTGTCCAGCTGAGCGTAGCCCCTGTCATAGTGGTGGTTGCCATTATATTGGTAGGACTTCCACAAGGGTTGAACGCATTAGCTGAAAAACCAAAGATGTTGGGAATTCCTCCTGTTCCGGTTTTGGTAACCGTTACGCTTTTCACGACCTTCGATTGATTGGTAGCGTCGATGGTCAAAGGAAGCTGGTATAATCTTGGATTCGTTCCGGACCCGGACTCAAGATTATCATTGGTCTTGTTTATTCTGCCGATTCCCTGGATGGCGTAACTGCTACCGCCATACCAGTCGGAAATAGCAACGCCGGTAAAGGTTTGTGACGTGTTATCCGTAAAATTCACAGTCGCATCTACTGTACAGTCTCCGCTTCCGCCTGTTGCCAGCATATATACCACACTTGCAGAAAGAGGATTTGAAAACTGTAATGTTCCGTTATCACCTGCATTCTGTAATCTTAAAGAGTTATTGGCACTGTATGATCCCAATTGATAGGTTAGTCCGGAAGTAGAGGCAACCGCAGAGCTAATAATGCCATTAACCGGAAGGCCGTAGGTAAGTGTCGTGCTGCTCGCTGTTAACTGGAAGTCACGTGAAATAAATGCATAATTTACTCCATCTACATCACTATTAGTAGAAGAAGCAGACGGACCAACCCCATTGGCAATGACATCGGCATTAAAACCGCTTTGAACTGTAAATGATTGATAATCCTGTGCATACAGATGATTTGTGAAGATGCCGGCTACCATCAATCCGGTAAAAGTAAGTAATTTTCCTTTCATAAAGAATTTTATTTTTTTGTAGCGCTAATATAGGGATTTGGTGATAAAAATGTAGCATACATTCATATTTAATGTTAATTTTCAATTAAATTGGATAAGATAGTATTGAAATTATTATTTTATATAGATGTTGACTATGGAATCCCTATTTAATCATTTATACCATTAATAGATGTAAAAATAAGCCTTCCGGAAACAGAAGGCTTATTTTATGTAAATAGACTATAATTAGTTTTGTCTAGGCTTCAGTAGCTTCGCTACCGTTGCCGTCCAGCCGGTCTGATGGGATGCACCTACCCCCCGGCCGTTATCTCCATGGAAATACTCGAAAAAGGTAATATAATCTTTAAAATTTTCATCATAATTAAATTTGGCATTTCCGCCATTAAAGGGTCTTTGTCCTACGTCATCTTTCAGAAAGATGGAACAGAGCCTGTTGCTGACATCTTGAGCCACTTCATCAAGGTTTTTCATTTCTCCGCTGCCGGTAGGCAGTTCAACCTTTAGGCTGTTGCCGTAATAAAAATGGAATCGCTGCAGGCTTTCTACGATAAGGAAGTTGATGGGAAACCAGATCGGGCCCCGCCAGTTGCTGTTTCCGCCAAACATCCGGCTGTCGCTTTCCGCAGGGGTGTAATACACGATATTTTCCGTTCCGTGCACCGAAAATTTAAACGGGTTTTCCTCATAAACCTTAGACATGGCACGGATTCCGTAACGGCTCAGAAACTCCTTTTCATCAAGCATCCGCGATAAAACTTTAGTCAGACGTGTTTTACGGAGAATGCTCATCAGGTGCTTTCTACCCTGGCCTTCTTCTTCCCAGTGGGATACCAGTTTTGTCAGTTCCGGTTTGTTTTTCAGCACCCAGTCCATCCTTTCCACGAAATTCGGCATATTATCAAGGAGGTGATGGTCAATAATTTCCACGGCAAACATCGGGATCAGCCCTACGATACTTCGCAGCCTGAGCGAGGTACTTTCGCCGTTTCCAAGTTGAAGAACATCATAGAAAAAGCCGTCTTCTTCGTTCCACAGGCCTTCGGTGCCGTCACCCAGGTTTTCCATGGCTTCGGCAATATAAAGATAATGCTCGAAAAATTTAATAGCCATATCTTCATATACCTGGTAATACTGGGCGAGTTCCATAGCCATCCGCATCATATTCAGCGCGTACATTGCCATCCAGCTGGTACCGTCTGCCTGCTCAAGATGCTGCCCGTCTTTCAGGATCATATTCCGGTCAAAAGCACCGATGTTATCGAGCCCGAGAAAACCTCCGCCGAAAATATTTTTGCCGTTTTTATCTTTCCGGTTTACCCACCACGTAAAATTCAGAAGGAGCTTCTGGAAAACTTTTTCCAGAAAGAGAAGGTCGGGTTTGCCGTTCTGTTTTTCATCAATTTTAAAAACCCGGAAGCACGACCAGGCGTGTACCGGCGGATTGACATCGCTGAGGTTCCACTCGTAGGCCGGAAGCTGTCCGTTCGGATGCATATACCATTCCTTCGTCAGCAAAAGAAGCTGCCCTTTTGCAAACTCTGCATCAATCAGCGCAAACGGGACACAATGGAAAGCCAGGTCCCAGGTGGCATACCACGGATATTCCCATTTATCCGGCATCGAAATGATGTCTTTATTATGAAGGTGGTTCCACTCTGTATTTCTTACATAATGGTTAAAATCACGGGGAGCCACAAAATTAGGGTCACCCTTCAGCCATTTTCCTACATTGTAGTGGTAAAACTGCTTGTTCCAGAGAAGTCCGGCAAATGCCTGGCGCTGTACATTTCTTTCATCGCTGTCTGTGACGTCGCTCTGAATTTCATCATAAAATTCCTGGGCTTCAGCAATCCTTGTATTGAAAATGTCATCAAAATCATTAAACGGCTCATCCAAATCATTGGGCGACAATCTGAAATCAAAAACTTTGGATCCTCTGCTACCAATGGTCTCATCAACTAGAAAAGAAGCTTTTGATCCTCTTTTTTCAGGATTTACCGTATTGCTTCCATAGATAATATAGTCGTTGATCCCGTCTTTAAAGTACGTACTGCCAGGGTAGGGTGTTCCGTAAAGTTTTGGGTTGTTCGTCTCATTTTCACAGAAAACACTTTCTGCACGCATGTTCCTCGAATAAAACTTTTTAATTCCAATGCTGTCATGATTGATATTGATGCAGCCTTCATGGGAAGCGTTCGTCTGCCCCTTGTATGTATTATAGCCCCATTTCCAGTTATTTCTAAACCAGACAGTCGGAACTACTAAGATCGGAGCATCTGTCTCACTTCTGTTGCATACCGTAACACGGACTAAAAAATCATTATGGTCCGCCTTAGCATATTCAATGAAAATATCGAAATATTCATCCTTATCGAAAATACCGGTATCGAAAATTTCATATTCAGGCTGCTTCTTACTCCGTCTTGCATTTTCAGAACGGATATCATCATACGGAAATTCGTTGATGGGATATTTATACACCATTTTCATGTAACTGTGCGTAGGCGTATTGTCCAGATAATAGAATATTTCCTTAATATCTTCCCCATGATTTCCCTGAGGATTGCTGAGCCCGAAGAAACGTTCTTTTACGATCTTGTCTTTCTTGTTCCAGAATGAAAGGGCAAAACAGAAAATTTGCTTGACGTCGGAAATTCCGGCGATGCCCTCTTCGCCCCAGCGGTAGGCATAGCTTTCTGCGGAATTATGATTGGCAAAATTCCATGCATCGCCGTTAGGGCTGTAATCTTCACGTACATTTCCCCATTGCCGGTTGCTTACATAAGGTCCCCAGTGTTTCCAGTTGCTGTCCTGTAATCTTTGTTTTTCTGCAATCATATTTTTCAACAGTTTCCTTACGAAGTTAGTTTTTTTTGAAAAAAATTCCAACCCTTATCATTTAAAATATCCTTAATATTTCTCTGGAGCCTTCTGCTGATGCGTCTTTTCATGTTAAATTAAATTTTTATAAATATTTAAAAGAAAAGTTCTATCTTTGCACCATTCGTTCATTCAAATATTGAAAATGTTATCAAGAAAGGTTGAGGGATTAGACCCTGCGAAACCTTAGCAACCCTTTGTGAAAGCAAAGAAGGTGCTACGTTCTACCAAAATTATTTTTGGACAGATAACTTACTGAAGTTCTTTTCAGCCATTTCCTGTGGCATTTTCAATGGTATTAAAATAATAGAATTGAAAACAGAACTAAACTATATTAACTTTTCGTATCAAACCGGTTCCGGTAAGGAATACAATATCCCGTTAAGCTATCAGCTTTTCGGGAAAGACCTGTTTTCCGCGCCCGTTATCATGGTAAACCATGCACTGACCGGAAACTCTGAAGTTGCCGGAGAAAAAGGCTGGTGGAAAAAATTAATTGGCGAAAATCAGGTGATCGATACGAACCGCTATACGGTGTTGTGTTTTAATATTCCCGGAAACGGTTATGATGATTTTTTTATTGATTCGTATAAAGATTTCACTACGGCTGACATTGCCGGCATCTTTCTTAAAGGCCTGGAACTTTTAAATATTAAAAAGCTGCATGTTCTTATCGGAGGTTCCCTGGGAGGCGGGATCGGCTGGGAAATGCTGGCTAAGAATCCCGGTCTGGCCGGAATTTTTATTCCCATTGCCTGCGATTTCAAAACCCATGACTGGCTCCATGCCCAATGCCTGGTTCAGAAGTTTTTACTGAATCAGGAAGAGGAACCGCTGCAGAAAGCCAGGATTCATGCTATGCTGTGCTACCGGACACCGGAATCATTAAATGGGAGATTTAAAAACAGATACAGTAAGGAAAAACAACGGTTAGAGTCAGAAGATTGGCTTGTTTATCATGGTAATGCATTAAACGAAAGATTTAGTTTAATGTCCTATAAGTTGATGAATCACTTGCTGATGAATATCAATGCCGATGAATTGAAGTTAAAAAGCATTACGTCCAGAATATATATTATTTCAGTAGATACTGATCTTTTCTTTCCGGCGGCCGAAATGCGAATGTGTTATCAGAAACTGAAAGAAAGGAAAGCCGATGTTTTCTATCACGAAATACAATCAATTCATGGACACGATGCCTTTTTAATGGAATACGAACAATTGAATACGATCATAAAAAATATTTTGTAAGATGAAGAATAATGCAAACGAAATAAAATTTTTGAAAAACAGGTCCATCATCAAATTTGAAGGAGAAGATTTCCTGGGGGAGATTGGAATCGACGGGCGGATCTTTAAGGCGCTGACTTTAGCGCGAATCAGTGTAGGGGTGATTTCCCAGCAGGCTATCGAAAACGGACTTTCCATCCTGGTTCAGGAAAGCGACTCTGAAAAGGCAGTAAATTGCCTGATTGACGAATTTGAAGCGGAAAGAAAATCGGGGAAAGTTTCCCAGATCTACAGCATCAATAATGTATCGGTACTGGGCTTTGTTGCTGAAGATTTCAATAAAATACTGGCGGAACTGGCAAGAAACAATGTATTCCCGTTGCTTCTGAACCAGATTGCCGCGGAAAAACGGGTGAACATTGTGGTAACCTCTTCCCAGGATGAAAAAGCAAAAAATATCATCGAATCTGAAATCTCCAAAAAACCGAAAACGGTACATCTGGCCATCATCGGTCATGGAAACGTCGGGAAAACCCTGATACAACAAGTCCTGGAATCGTCGGAAGAAATCAGAAAAAGAAAAAAAATTGACCTGAAAGTAGTAGCGGTAGCCAATTCTAAAAAGATCGCCTTTAATAAAAGAGGCTTTGACAATCGCTGGATTGATGAGGTAAAAACAGCGGAACATCCTTCGAATGTTCAGGAACTGATACGATTTTCAAAAGAAAACCAACTGCAAAACTTAATCGTAGTCGATAATACAGCGAGTAAAGATTTTGTCCACAACTACCATGCATTGGCGGAAAACGGGTTTGACTTGGTTTCATCGAATAAAATATTCAACACCCTTCCGATTGAGGAATACCGTAAACTAAGATATACGTTGAACAAAAATAACAGGCGTTACCTTTACGAGACCAATGTGGGTGCCGGTTTGCCTTTAATTGATACCATAAAGCTTCTTCATCTTTCAGGAGAAAACATTACACGGATCAAAGGGGTTTTTTCAGGAACTTTGAGTTATGTATTCAATAATTTTTCCTTAAGAGACGAAAAATTTTCCACCATTATCAATGAAGCATTGGAAAAAGGATATACCGAACCGGATCCGAGGGAAGACTTATCAGGAAATGACGTGGCCAGGAAGCTGCTGATCCTGGCCAGGGAACTCGACCTGATTAATGAATTCAGTGACATTAAAATCCAGAATCTTGTTCCTGAAAACCTGCTGGATATTTCAAAACCGGAATTCCTTTCCAGACTGGATGAACTGGATGAAGAATATCAGAAAGTTAAAGACAATCAGGAGCCGGGACATGTACTGAGATATGTTGGTGATCTTCACGGAGATCTGCAGAAAGATAAAGGCGAACTGGATGTGAATCTGATCTCTGTTCCTGCAGGTTCCGCTTTAGGCCAGCTGAAAGGCTCGGATTCCATTTTTGAGATTTATACCGAAAGCTATGGTGAAAACCCGATCGTGATCATGGGGGCCGGAGCCGGAGCTAAAGTAACTGCAAGAGGTGTGTTTGGAGATATTTTAAGAGTAAGTGAAACAAAATAAATGTAACAATATAACAGTGGAACGGTTTACCGATAACAATGCCCATAGGCATGCCAATGCTGCCAACACATCATTGTTATATTGCTAAACTGCTACATTGGCAAACTAAAATAGAGTATGGAAAATTTTGAAACTTTTGCCATAAGAACCCAGACGGAGAGAACCCAGTTTGATGAGCATTCTACGCCGCTTTTCGTAACCTCAAGCTTTATGTTTGAAGATGCGGAAGATATGCGGGCGAGCTTTGCCGAAGAAAAACCGAAGAATTTATACAGCCGTTTCTCAAACCCGAATGTAACGGAATTCACCGATAAAATCGTAAAAATGGAAGGTGCAGAAGCCGGGTATGCTTTTGCTACGGGAATGGCGGCCATTTATTCCACTTTTGCCACCTTGCTGAATGCGGGCGATCATATCGTAAGCTGCCAGTCGGTTTTCGGTTCTACCCATACCCTGTTCACGAAGTATTTCCCGAAATGGAATATTGAAACCACTTATTTCAAAGCGGAAAATGCGGAAAATGTAGAACAGTACATTCAGCCGAATACGAAAATTTTATATCTGGAAACGCCAACCAATCCGGCGATTGAAGTATTGGATCTGGAATTTTTCGGACAGATTGCCAGGAAACACAACCTTGTCTTTATTGTGGACAACTGCTTCGCAACCCCTTATCTGCAGCAGCCCATCAAATACGGTGCTGATATCGTAGTCCACTCTGCTACCAAACTGATTGACGGACAGGGCCGTGTTTTAGGAGGGGTAGCGGTCGGCAGGGAAGACCTGATCCGTGAAATTTATCTTTTCGCAAGAAATACGGGGCCGGCCATGTCGCCTTTCAACGCCTGGGTGCTATCCAAAAGCCTGGAAACATTGGCCGTCCGTGTTGAAAAACATTGCGAGAACGCTTTGAAAGTAGCTGAATTTTTAGAAAGCCATCCGAATGTGGAGCTGGTAAAGTATCCGTTCCTCAAATCTCACCCGAGCTATGAAACAGCCAAAAAGCAGATGAAGCTGGGCGGGAATATCGTCGCTTTTGAAATTAAAGGCGGTATTGAAGGCGGAAGAAACTTTTTAAACAATATTAAAATGTGTTCGCTCTCTGCCAATTTGGGAGACACCAGAACCATTGTTACGCATCCTGCCTCAACCACCCATTCCAAACTGAGTGATGAGGAGAGAAACGAGGTCGGCATTACTGCAGGATTGGTTCGCTGCTCCGTCGGTTTGGAACATGTGGATGATATTATTGCGGATTTGAAACAGGCATTGGATTAATTCAATAGGAACAGGCTTCAGCCTGTTTGATTATAAAAAGAAATAAGTAGGCTTTAGCCTAAACATAAAAATGAAAAACTCACAACAACTATACAAGGCATTATCCGAAAGGATTTTAATTCTCGACGGAGCAATGGGAACTATGTTGCAGCGGTACAAATTTGAGGAAGAAGACTACCGGGGCGAGCGTTTCAAAAACTGGGAACATCCGGTAAAAGGAAACAATGATTTGTTATCTCTTACCCAGCCCCACGCGATCGAAGAGGTCCACAAAAAGTACCTGGAGGCAGGAGCCGATATTATCGAAACCAACACCTTTTCGGGAACAACGATTGCAATGGCTGATTATTACATGGAAGACCTGGTGTATGACTTAAACTATGAATCGGCGAAAATTGCGAGAAAAGCCTGTGATGAATACACGGCTAAAAATCCGGATAAACCGAGATTTGTTGCCGGATCCATCGGACCGACCAACAGAACGGCCAGCTTAAGTCCGGATGTAAACGATCCGGGGTACAGAGCCATCACCTTTGAAGAACTCAGAGTGGCTTACAAACAGCAATGTGAGGCCTTATTGGACGGAGGTTCTGATATTCTATTGGTGGAGACCATTTTCGATACCCTGAATGCTAAAGCGGCACTATTTGCAATTGACGAAATCCAGGATGAAAGGGAAATCAAAATCCCGATTATGGTTTCCGGAACCATTACGGATGCTTCCGGAAGGACCCTGAGCGGACAGACAGCGGAAGCTTTTTTAATCTCCGTTTCCCATTTGAACCTGCTGAGTGTAGGCTTTAACTGTGCGTTGGGAGCCAATCAGCTGACACCGTATCTGGAAACGCTGGCGCACAATTCGGAATTCTATGTTTCAGCGTATCCGAATGCGGGGTTGCCGAATGCTTTTGGGAAATATGATGAGACACCGGAAGATATGGCAAGTCAGATCAGGGAATATGCTGAAAAGGGCCTGATTAACATTATCGGAGGTTGCTGCGGGACCACACCTGAGCACATTAAAGCGATTGCCGATTTAGTGGCTCAATATCCGCCGAGAAAAGTGAAAGAAATTGTCTGAAATTAATTGATTTTTGATGAATTAAGAACAGAAGGGAACAGTTTTTACTGTTGTATTTAGATGATCATAAAAAATCAAATATAATGGAAAAACCTATTTACTTAAAAGATTCAGAAGATGCAAAATTGTTTAATGAACTAAGGAAGAAAGTGAACCGGAGAGTAGAAGCCATTCCTGAAAACCGCGATATTTATATTCAGATCAAAGCAGTCATTCTGCCTTTGGTCTATTTCGGTTTATATGTATTTGCCCTATTTAATGCGGATAAACCGTGGGTATACATTTCAGGTTTTGTGCTGATGGGAATTTCTTTGGTTTTGATTTATTTAAACCTCATTCATGAAGCGGCACACAATAATATTTTTAAAAGCAAAAGGCTCAACAGTCTGGTGCTGCAGATCTTTGATTTTGTAGGAGCCAATTCATACATCTGGAAGAAAAGGCACATTGCCAGCCATCATGCTTATCCCAATGTAGACGGTTGGGATACCGACATTGAGCAAAGCGGGTTGCTCCTGATTGTTCCATGGATTAAAGCGAAAGGCATTCAAAAATACCAGCACCGGTTTTTCTTTCTGGTCTATCCTCTGTATTTATTCAATTGGATGTTTATCAGGGACTTCAGGGATTTTTTTGATGATGAAAGAGTAATTCTTAAAACCCAGGGTGCTATTCCGGTAAAAGAAAAAGTGAAAATGGTGGCTTACAAGCTGTTTTATTTTTTCTATCAGATTGCGGTGCCTGTATTGTTCTTTAAAGTTTCAATAGGACTGGCTTTAGGTGCCTGGTTTTTACAGGTGATTGCCGCGAGTATTTTTGCCTTGTTTGTCCTGTTGCCGCTGCATCCGCTTCCAGATAATGCTTTCCCAAAACTGGATGAAAAAAACGGGCTTCCATTCAGCTGGATCCGTCATCAACTGGAAGTTACTAATGACTTAAAAGAAAACAACTGGTTTGTCAGGAATGTGTTGGGAAATTTCAACTTTCATGTGGCCCATCATCTGTTCCCGAATTACAGTTATGCTTATTATAATGAAATTACCGAGGAAATCGAAGAATTTTCCAGAGAACATAATCTGGGCTACAAACGGTTTCCGATTGTTACGGCTTTGGGCAAACATGTCGATTTGCTGAAGCAGAATGCGAACAACGCATACTATATTTTAGAAGAATAATAAATTGATGAAATATTTAAGATTATCAGGGCTGGAGCCTTTGATTATTACACCGGAAAGTAATTTTATCAATGTTGGGGAAAGAACCAATGTTGCCGGGTCTAAAAAATTTTTAAGATTAATAAAAGAAGAAAAATTCGGGGAAGCACTCGATATTGCCCGCCACCAGGTAGAGGGTGGGGCACAGATTCTGGACGTCAATTTTGATGACGGACTGATTGACGGAAAAGCTTCAATGGTTAAGTTCCTGAATTTAATAGCTTCCGAACCGGATATAGCCCGGATCCCATTGATGATCGATTCTTCAAAATGGGAAATTCTTGAAGCGGGTTTGCAGGTGGCGCAGGGAAAATGTGTAGTTAATTCCATCAGTTTAAAAGGAGGAGAAGAAGAATTTATAAAGCAGGCCAAAGCGATTAAGAGATATGGGGCAGCAGTGATTGTTATGGCGTTTGATGAAGTTGGGCAGGCCGATACGTATGAACGTAGAATTGAAATTTCAAAACGGTCCTATGATATTCTGGTCAATCGTTTAAATTTCCCTGCTGAAGATATTATTTTCGATTTAAATATATTTCCTGTGGCGACAGGAATGGACGAACACCGCCGGAATGCCATCGATTTTATAGAAGCAACAAGATGGGTCCGCCAAAACCTTCCGTATGCATCGGTAAGCGGGGGAGTGTCCAATGTTTCTTTTTCCTTCAGGGGAAATGATACCGTAAGGGAAGCTATGCATTCGGTATTTCTTTACCATGCCATCCAAGCAGGTATGAATATGGGAATTGTAAATCCTGCGATGCTCGAAGTGTATGATGAAATTAATAAAGAACTTCTTGAGCTGGTAGAAGACGTTATTCTTGATAAGAGGGAAGATGCAACCGAGCGCCTTCTGGATTATTCCGAAAAACACAAGTCTGTCAAAAAAGAAAAAGTCGAAGAGCTGGAATGGCGTACAAAACCTTTACAGGAAAGAATCACCCATTCTCTGGTCAAAGGGATTGACCGCTTCATCGAAGAAGACGTGGAAGAAGCCAGACAGCAGGCGGCAAAGCCTTTACATGTGATCGAAATAAATCTGATGACAGGAATGGGGGTTGTCGGTGATCTTTTCGGAAGCGGTAAAATGTTCCTTCCGCAGGTGGTAAAATCCGCAAGGGTAATGAAAAAAGCCGTGGCCTATTTACAGCCGTTTATTGAAGCGGAAAAAGACGGATCAAAGCCGGCGAATGGAAAAATCCTGATGGCAACGGTGAAGGGAGATGTTCATGACATCGGAAAAAATATTGTAAGCGTTGTACTGGGATGTAACAATTATGAAATTGTCGATCTGGGAGTAATGGTTCCGGCTGAAAAAATTATTCAGGCTGCTATTGACCATCAGGTTGATGTTATAGGATTAAGCGGACTGATTACGCCAAGTCTTGATGAAATGGTGTACATCGCTTCGGAACTGGAAAGACAGAACCTCAATTTTCCTCTTCTGATCGGAGGGGCAACGACTTCAAAAGCCCATACCGCTGTAAAAATAGACTTGAAATATAAAAACGCCGTTGTTCACGTAAACGATGCTTCCAGAGCGGTAAACGTGGTCAGCTCATTACTGGGCGACCGGAACAAAGAATATGTTGAAGACTTAAAAAATGACTATTCTGAATTCCGGGAAAAATTCCTGAACCGACAGGTGGAAAAAGATTATGTTTCTATCGGGGAAGCAAGAGAAAATAAATTTAAAATCGATTGGAAAAACGAAGAAATATTTACTCCGAACCAATTGGGAATTCAGGTTTTTGAAAACCAGGATTTACGGGAGTTGCTGCCATTTGTCGACTGGTCCCCGTTTTTCAGAAGCTGGGATCTGCACGGCAAATACCCGAACATCCTTGAAGATGAGGTGGTCGGAGCGCAGGCAAAAGAACTGTTCAAAGATGCCCAGGTGATTTTAAAACGGATCTTAGATGAGAAATTACTGACAGCAAAAGCGGTTTTTGGGATTTTTAAAGCCAATTCCACTGAAACGGACGATATTCTCATCTTTGACGAAAACCATGAGCAGCAGGTGAAATTCATCACACTAAGACAGCAGGCGCAGCGTTCCAAAGGAAAAGACCACCTGGCTTTAAGTGATTTTATCGCTCCCCAAAATTCCGGGAAAACGGATTATATGGGAGCTTTCTGTGTAACTACTGGTTTTGGAACGGATGAGTTGGCCGCAGAATATGAAAAAGCCAATGACGATTACAACGCCATTATGGTAAAAGCCCTGGCCGACCGTTTCGCAGAAGCCTACGCCGAATTTTTACACAAAAAAGTCAGAACCGAATACTGGGGCTACGCCAATCAGGAAAGCTTAACCAATGAAGAGCTGATTGCCGAAAAGTATAAAGGAATCCGTCCCGCTCCGGGTTATCCGGCTTGTCCTGACCACCTGGAAAAACATGCCATCTGGGATCTCTTAAAAGTGGAAGAAAATATCGGGGTCTATCTCACGGAAAGTTTGGCAATGTTCCCCACTGCTTCAGTTTCCGGATATTATTTTGGAAGCCCGCACGCCAAATATTTCGGACTTGGGAAAATCGCGGAAGACCAGCTGAAGGATTACTCTGTAAGAAAGGAGATTTCCTTACAAGAAGCGAGAAAATGGTTGAATCCTAATTTAGCAGATTAAACATGAAAATACTAAACTCAAAACTATTTGTAAATATATTTAACATCATTAGTCTTTTTGCCTTACTGTTTTTATTCTATAAAAACATTCCTTTTATTTCTGGAAAATCATTTGACGAGTTTATTTTTAATTCGGATTACTTTATAAATTATACTTCCGGCTTTATAAAAAGAGGACTCGATGGACAGATTATTTATATGATAACATTAATGACAGGTTTCTCTCCTGTTAATATCCTACGCTTTATTTATGTTTCATTTTTTATTATTTTATCACTAATTGTCTTGAATATACTTTTGAAATCAAAAATACCATTCTACTTTATTTTTTCACCGTTTCTTTTCCTGTTTTCATTTGTTTATTTTCCACTATTTCATATAGCTAAAGATATGGAAG